>NZ_QRGC01000014.1 GCF_003448965.1 Oceanicella sp. SM1341 | reverse complement strand
GGGAGGGGTCTTCGCCGGTGCCGGAACCGGGCGGGTCGTCGGGGAGGGGCACGGGCAGGGCGGCGATTTCGGCGCTCTCGCCGCGGTGCACCGCAGCGGCCTTGCCGCGGCGCGGGGCGCGCGGCATGCCGGCCGCGGGCAGCGCCTCGCCCTCCTCGCCGTCGTCTCCGCTGTGCAGGGGCACGCGGCAGATGAGGCGACGGCCGCCGGCGCCGTCCGGCCCGGCCTCGATGCGCGCGCCCTGCTCGCCCGCGATCCGGCGCACGAGGGGGCCGGCCTCGCCGAGGGGGGCGGCCCGGGCCGGGCGGCGGGTGACCACGATGAGGGTGAGCCAGCGCGCCGAGAGCCCGGTCTCGATGGTCACCTCGCCCTGGCTCACGCTCGCGGCTATGGCGTCGGCCACGAGGTGGAAGCACAGGCGCCGCAGGCCGCGCCGGGGCAGCGGCAGGGGCGCCGTGGGCTCCTCCGGCATCACGATGGAGATCTCGATGCGCCGGGCGGCGGCCGCCTCGCGCGCCGGGCGCTGAAGCGAGCGCAACAGGCCGGGAAGGTCGACCTCCCCGGTCTCGCCGGTCTCGGGCGGGGCGAGGAAGATGCGCAGCGTGGCCACCGCGTCGGCAATGCCGGCGCGCAGGGCGCTGTCGCCGCGGCGGCTGGCGAGATCGACCATTTCCTCGAGCTGGCGCAGCGGCTCCTCCGCGCGGTTGCGGCTCTCTGCCTGGCCGGCGCGGGCGAGGTCGGCCTCCTGCTCGAGCGAGGACATGCGTGCGCGCAGGGAGGCCTGCAGGCGCTCCCTGTCGGTCTCGTCGCCGAAGGAGACCAGGGTGGAGCCGTCGGGCATCGGGGCCACGCGCAGCACCAGCACCCGGCCGTCCAGCGGGCGCAGCCGCGCGCTCCAGGCCGAGCGCGAATCGTGGCGGGTGATGAAATCCTTCAGGTCGCGCCAGACCTTCTCGCCGGCGGTGCCGGTGGCGGGGGCCTCGGGGTCCGCGCCGCGGCACAGGGCCGACCAGAGCCCGATCAGCCGCGAGACATGCGTGCCCGGCTCGGCCGGACCCAGGGAGGGCCAGATGCTGCGGAAGGCGTGGTTGGCGAAGGCGAGATTGCCGTCCGGGCCGAAGAGCAGCGTGGCCTCCGGGAGCTTGTGCAGCACGGCGCGGAAGGTCTCGATCTCGGAGCGGTAGCGGCGCTCGAGGATCACGGCGGAGGAGATGTCCTCGAAGAGGAAGGCGATGGCGCCCTGCGGGTGGGGCCGGCCGATCACGCGTAGGGTCTGGCCGGAGGGCAGCACCCAGTCCTCCTCGTAGCTCGCGGCCTCGGCGTCGCGCTCGAGCACGGTGAGCTTGCGCCGCCAGGCGAGGAAATCCTGCTGGTCGGGCATCTGGCGGTTCTCGCGCAGGCGCTCGAGGAAGTCCTGCAGCCCGGGGCGGGCGGCGAGCCAGGTGGGGTCGAGCTTCAGGATCTCGGAGATCGCGGGGTTGAACAGGCCCAGCCGGCGGTTCTTGTCGAAGATGGCGAGGCCGATGGGCAGGTGCGCGAAGGTCTCGGTCAGCGTCTCGACGAAGCGCTTCAGCGCCGCCTCGGCGCGCATGATGCCGTCGGCGCTGAGCGCGAAGCCGATCACGTCATCCGCGGGGCCGGCAAGCTCGGTCACGTCATACCATTTCGGCTCGCCGCCGGGGTCGCGCAGCGGCATGCGGCGCTGCAGGGGGCCGAAATCGGCCGAGGCGCCCTCCGGCGGCTGGTTCGGGTCGGGGAAAAGCCACGCGATTTCCGAGGGCTGGCCGCCGCGGCGGCTCACCATTTCCTGGCAATAGGCGGCATTGGCCCAGAGGACCTTCCCGCCGCGCCGGCGCCAGATCAGCGCCGGTGCCTCGCTCACCATCACGCGCAGGTAGGCGCATTCCTCCTCCAGCCGGGCGGCGCGCTCCTCCGCGGCGCGCTGGGCGCGGCGGGCGTCCGAGATGTCGCGCAGCACGAGCGAGACGAGGGCGCCGCGGGTCTCGCCGGTCACTTCCAGGTCCTGGCCGTCGCGGGTGGTGATGTCGCGGGTGAAGGGGCGGTGGTGGGCGAAGAGTGCTGCGAGATCGGCCGACAGCTCGGCCGACTGGCGCGACAGCCAGGAGACGAGGCGGATGCGCTGGCCCTCCCGGCTCTCGGGCAGGCTGTCGATCAGCCGCCGCCCGGCGGCCGTGGTGGCGTGCAGCGACATGCCGCGGAACAGGAAGATGCAGCCGTCCGCCGCCGAGATGGCGCGGCGCACCTGGCCGGCGCCGTACCGCTGCTGGCCCAGCAGCAGCGCGGCCCCCAGCGCCGCGCCCAGCAGGGCGGCGAGGAAGGCGGTAACCTCCGCCGGCAGAGCTTCGATCCATCCTGTCAGAACCGCTCCGGGCAGGAAGATCGCGGCCGGGATGCCCATGACACCTCCCAGTTACAGGAATGCGTGTCCAGCTATCAGGTATAAGGTTAAATATTGTTTAAGTCGAACGGCCTGTTTTCGCCGAGCGCGGCGCGACTTTCCTCACGGGTCACCTCGATGCCGGCGCGCGGCCAGATCACCTCCACGATGGCGCCGGGGGGGCGGGCCGCGTCCGGGTCCGTGCCCGGCGGCAGGCCGGTGGCGGAGCCGTATTCCGAGCCGTTGGCGAAGGCGATGCGCGCGCCCGAGCGCTCGAGCAGGGTCTTGGCGATGAACAGGCCGAGGCCCATGCCCTCGTAATCCGGCCGCTCGGCGCCGGGCTGCTGCGGGCCGGAGCGGCGGCGCACGAAGGGGTCTCCCAGCCGGCCGATCACGTCGGCGGGGTAGCCGGGCCCGTCGTCGCCCACGGCGATGCGGATGTTCTCGGCGTCCCAGTCGATGTCGACCCAGACATGCCCGCGGGAGAAATCCACCGCGTTCTGGATGAGGTTGCGCAGCCCGTGCACCACCTCGGGGCGGCGGTTGATCTCCGGCTGGTCCGGGGCGGCGGGGCTGTCCACGTCCACCACGCCGTCGAGGCGGATGATCACGTCGCGCCCGCGGTCGAGATGCGGCTCGGCGGCCTCCTCCACCACGGCGGCCACGGGGGCGTGGCGCAGGTGGGTGTCGTCCTTCCCGGCCCGGCCGAGGCCGCGCAGGATGTCGCGGCAGCGGTCGGTCTGGGCGCGGATGAGCTTCACGTCCTCCAGCAGCTCGGGGCGGTCCTTCAGCTCGTGCGCGAGCTCGGAGGAGGCGAGCTTGATGGTGGCGAGCGGCGTGCCCAGCTCATGCGCCGCCGCCGCCACCAGCCCGCCGAGCGCGGTGAGCCGCTGCTCCCGCGCGAGGGCCATCTGGGTCGCGATGAGGGCCTGGGACATGGTGAAGGTCTCGATCGTCACCCGCCGGGCGTAGAGCGCGAGGAAGATGATGCCGATCAGCAGCGCCGCCCAGGTGCCGCCGATGTGCAGCGAGGGCAGGATCATGTCGGTGCCGTCGTCGAAGGCGAGCGGCAGGTGGAAGAGGGCGAGCAGCGAGATGTCGGCCAGCGCCGCGAGCCCGAGCAGCAGCGTGACCCTGAGCGTGAGCGCGGTGGCCGAGATCGTCACCGGCGCCAGCACCAGCACGCAGAACGGGTTGGTCAGCCCGCCGGAAAGGAACAGCAGCAGCGCGAGCTGGGTGAGGTCGAAGAGCAGGATCAGCGCCGTGTCGCGCTCCGACAGGCGCTTGTTCTGCGGGTGCACCACGGTGGAGATGATGTTGAAGGCGGCGGAGGCCGCGATGGCGAAGCCGCAGAGGTCGAGCGGCAGGGCCACGTCGAACCACTGGCTCGCCACCACCACGGCCATGGTCTGCCCGCCGATGGCGAGCCAGCGCAGCAGGGTGAGCGTGCGCAGCCGGACCCAGTCCGACCGCGCGGCGTTGGTCATGAGCGAGAGCCCTGCTTCCTGCATCCGTCCTGTACTCCTGCCGGGCCCGGGAAGGCGGCCCCCGGCAGGAGTACAGGATTTCCCACCGCCGGGGAAAGGCCCCGCGCCGCCGGGGCGGCCGCCGCCGCGCGGCGGGGCGTCACGGCCCGTGCCGCGGGGGCCTGCGTCCTTCTGGCAGGCGCGCCGGCGGGCGGGAATGCTTGCAAAACCGCCCCGGCGGGGGCAGAGAAGCGCCATGCAGAAGGCCAGCGCCATCCTCGCGGCTACCGTCACCGTTCTCGCGCTGGGAACGGGGGTGTGGTTCGCGGTCGGCCCGGGCGGGGGCGAGGGGCGCTTCGCGGCCTGCGGCACCACCTCCGTGGCCGGGGGCAGGGCGCTGGGCGGCGATTTCACCCTCACCGCGCCGGACGGCAGCCGCCTGAGCCGGGCGGAGGTGATCGACCGGCCGTCGCTGGTCTATTTCGGCTACACCTTCTGCCCCGATGTCTGCCCCGCGGATGCCGCCCGGAACGCCGCCGCCGTGAGCCTGCTGGCCGAGCGGGGCCTCGACGTGCACTCGGTCTTCGTGACCATCGACCCCGAGCGCGACACGCCGGAGCAGCTGGGGACCTTCGCGGAGTATTTCGGCGTGCCGATGACCGCGCTCACCGGCTCGGCCGAGGAACTGGAGCGGATGCGCAGGGACTATCTCGTCTATGCCGCGAAATCGGGCGACGACGCGGAATTCTACCTGATGGATCATTCCACCTTCACCTACCTGGAGCTGCCGGGCGAGGGGGTGCTCGATATCCTGCGCCACGAGGCGAGCCCGGAGGAGGTGGCCGACAAGGTCGCCTGCTATGCCGATGCCGCGGGGTGAGCGCGCGGCCCGGGCGGGCGGGGCGTCGTTTGACAGCCGGCGCCTTCTGACCCACAAAGAGCCGGTACAGGCTGAGAACAGGAACGGAAACCGAAGATGAACGACGCGCCGCTGGCCGACCTCGGCGAGGATGTCTCCCTCATGGTCTGCGATGACGACGAGGCGTTTGCCCGCCGTCTCGCCCGTGCCATGGAGCGCCGTGGCTTTGCTCCCGAAATCGCCCTCAGCGTGGCCGAGGGCCGCAACATCGTGAAGGCGCGCCCGCCCGCCTATGCCGTGGTCGACCTGCGGCTGGAGGATGGCAACGGGCTCGACGTGGTGGAGCAGCTGCGCGAGGCCCGGCCCGACGCGCGCATCGTGGTGCTCACCGGCTACGGCGCCATCGCCACGGCGGTGGCCGCGGTGAAGATCGGCGCGACCGACTATCTCTCCAAGCCCGCCGACGCCGATGACGTGGAGGCGGCGCTGCTCTCGCGCTCCAACGACAAGCCGCCGCCGCCGGAGAACCCGATGTCCGCCGACAGGGTGCGCTGGGAGCACATCCAGCGCGTCTTCGAGCTCTGCGACCGCAACGTCTCGGAGACCGCGCGGCGGCTGAACATGCACCGCCGCACCCTGCAGCGCATCCTGGCGAAGCGCTCGCCGAAGTAATCCGCCGGGGGAACGCGCGCCGCGCCGAGGGGGCCTGCCGGCCCCCGCAGCTTGGCGCGCGTGGCGAAGGCCCCGGGGGCCTCCGCCTCTCGTGGCACCCGGAAGGCAGGTGTCGTCGGAAGGTCCGTGGTGGCCTTGCGCCCGTTCGCCCGGGCGGCCAGCCCGGGCCGCGCCCGACCCTCCCCCCGGGAGGGCGCGATGGCGATGTCGGTTGCCGTTCAGCCGTCGTCCGGGGCTTTCACGATAAACCGCTGACCACAGGCGTGGCTGCGCCCACCCAGGGTCGGGCGCGGCCCTCCGTGCCCGGTTCAGAGCGACGAGAGATTGTGTGCGGGAAGGGGAAGTCGCAGGCATCCTTGCGCCTTGCGCCTTGCGCCTTGCGCCTTGCGCCTTGCGCCTTGCGCCTTGCGCCTTGCGCCTTGCGCCTTGCGCCTTGCGCCTTGCGCCTTGCGCCTTGCGCCTCGCGCCTTGCGCCTTGCGCCTCGGGCTCAGCCTGGACCGGCAGCGGCCCGACGGGCCGTCTGCCACGCGCGCCAAGCTGCGGGGGCCGGCAGGCCCCCTCGGCGCGGCGCGCGTTCCCCCCGGCCGGGCAAAGGAAAAGCGGCGGTCCCTGGTGGAACCGCCGCCTCCTGTCGTCTCACCTCGTGGCGAGAGCTTACTCGGCCGCCATCGAGATGCGCGGCTGCAGTTCGTTGAGGAACTCGGCCAGTTCGCCGGCCAGGTCCTCGCGCTGCAGGGCGATGGAGACGGTGGCCTGCAGGTAGCCCGCCTTGGAGCCGCAGTCGAAGCGCTGGCCCTCGAAGCGGAACCCGTGCACGGCGCGGCCGGCGGTCGCCTCGGCGGCGATGGCGTCGGTGAGCTGGATCTCGCCGCCGGCGCCGGTCTTGCCCTCGGAGAGGTAGTCGAAGATCGTCGGCGGCAGGATGTAGCGGCCGATCACCGCGAGGTTCGACGGCGCGTCCTCGGCCTTCGGCTTCTCCACCAGACCCTTCGCCCGCACGGTGCGGCCGGAGATGTCGGTGGCGGTGGTGTCGGGGTCGATCACGCCGTAGGAGGAGATCATCGCGTCATCGACTTCCATGGTCGCGACCATGGTGCCGGTGCGGTCGGTCTTCTCCCAGGCCTCGACCATCTGGGCGAGGCAGGGGCGCTTGCCGCCCACCATCACGTCGTCGGGCAGCAGCACGGCCACCGGCTCGTCGGCGATCAGGCGGCGGGCGCACCACACGGCGTGGCCGAGGCCCAGGGCCTCCTTCTGGCGCACGTAGGCGATGGCGCCGCTGTCCATGTTGGTGGAGTTCAGGATGTCGAGCAGCGCCGTCTTCTTCTTCGCCGTCAGCGAGCGCTCGAGCTCGGGTGCGGCGTCGAAGTAATCCTCCAGCGCCGACTTGCCGCGCGCCGTGACGAAGATGAACTCCTCGATACCCGCCTCACGCGCCTCGTCGATGGCATACTGGATAAGCGGGCGGTCGACGAGCGGAAGGATCTCCTTCGGAATCGCCTTCGTTGCAGGCAGGAAGCGGGTGCCCATGCCGGCGACGGGGAAGATCGCTTTCGAGATGCGTTTGCTCACCGCATTAAACTCCGGGTTGTGGAATGACTTGATTCACCTTTGCATGATTCGCACCGCGTTGCAGCAATTTTTCCGCTCCAGCGAAGGCTTTCTCTTCGCCGTCACCCTTGCCCACGCGCGACGCGACAGGGAGACAACGCGCACCCCCGGCAAACGGTTCCACGAAATTCGCAGGGAACTCTCGTCCGGCTTGCGCTTTGGCCCGAACTGGGGAATTGCAGGGGAAGCGGGAGGAAATATGATGGATTTTCGGGCTATTGTCGCCGGGCTGGCGTTTTCGTTCATGTGGAGCTCGGCCTTCACCTCCGCGCGGCTGGTGGTGGCGGACGCGCCGCCGCTCGGCGCGCTCAGCGCGCGGTTCTACATTTCGGGCCTGCTCGCCGTGGGCATCGCCGCCGCGCTGCGGCAGAGCTGGAAGATGTCGCGCAAGCAATGGGGCGCGGTGATTCTGTTCGGCGTGTTCCAGAACGCACTCTACCTGGGGTTGAACTTCGTCGGCGTGCAATGGGTGGAGGCGAGTGTCGCGGTGATCGTCGCGAGCCTGCTGCCGCTGCTGGTGGCGCTGGCCAGCCGGGTGATCTTCGGCGAGCGCCTGCCGCTCCTGGGCATGCTGGGGCTGGTGACCGGCTTCGCCGGGGTGGCGCTGATCATGAGCGGCCGCATTTCGGCGGGGGTCGACCTCACGGGCCTCACGCTGCTGCTGCTCGGCGCGCTGGCGCTCACCGCCGCCACGCTGCTGGTGCGCGACGCGCTGCCGCGCGGCAACCTGCTGATGGTGGTGGGCCTGCAGATGCTGGCAGGGGCCACCGCGCTCCTCCCCGCCGCGATGCTCTTCGACGACGGCGGCGTGCGCTGGAGCCTCAGCCTGGTGCTCGCCTTCGCCTACACCACGCTTGTGCCGGGCATCGCGGCCACGGTGCTGTGGTTCTGGCTGGTGCGGCGCATCGGCGCCACCCGCGCGGCCACCTGGCATTTCATGAACCCGTTCTTCGGCGTGGCCGTGGCGGCGCTGGTGCTGGGCGAGAGCCTCGGCCTGCGCGACGTGCTGGGCGTGGCGGTGGTGGGCGCCGGCATCCTCGCGGTGCAGGTCTCGCGCGCCCGGACGTGACAGGCGGCGTGACAGACGGCGTGAGGGACCTTGCGCGGGGCGGAGCACTGCGGGCAGTGTGAGGCCGCGCGCCCCACCCTGCGAGCAGGAGCCCCCATGCCGCCATTCCGCCTCCTCGGCGCCCTCCTTGCCCTGCTGCTGGGCTGCGGCGCCGCAGCGGCGGGGGAGTGGCACGAGACCGACTGCCCCCCCGGCACCGGGCACGGCCCGGACGACCGCGTGTTGCGCTGCGGCATCTTCACCCCCGGCGGGGCGCGGGCGCAGGCGGGGCAGGTGCCGGTGCGGCTGCTGGTGAACATCTTCCACGCGCAGGCCTACCCGGCCGCCCGCCTCGCGCCGGTGGTCTATCTCTCCGGCGGGCCGGGGCAGGACGTGGACCTCGGCACGCCCGCGGGCGTCGCGCGCTGGCAGGCCTACCTGCGCAGCACCCTGTCATGGGCGGAAGGGCGCGACGTGATCGTGGTGGGCCAGCGCGGCCTCAGCCGCGGCCTGTCGCCGTTCGACCCGCCCCGGGTGCCGGACATGGAGTGCCGCAGCCTCGCCGACCCGCGCATATGGCTCGGCGCGCGGGAGCGGCCGGACATGGCGGCCGACGCGGTGGAGACCAGCCGCATCGGCCTCGCCGCCTGCCTCCGCGAGCTCACCGCCACCGGTTTCGACCTCGCCGCCTACGACACCGTGCAGAGTGCGACGGACCTCGCGGAGTTGCGCGCGGCGCTCGGCATCCGGGCCTGGGTGGTGTTCGGCGTGTCCTACGGCACGCGGCTGGGGCTGGAGCTGATCCGGCAGGACGGCGCGGGGGTCGAGGCGGCGGTGCTCGACTCGGTGTTCCCCCCGCAGGTGACCGACCACTGGACCGATGCCGCCCCCTTCGATCGCGCGCTGGAGCGCATGCTGGCGGCCTGCCGGGCCGATGCGCCCTGCGCCGCTGCCTACCCGGACCTGGGTGCGCGGCTGGACGGGCTGCTGGCCCGGCTCGCGGCCGCGCCGATGCCGCTGCGGCTAAACCCGGCGGGGGACATCCCGGAGCTGTGGATCCGGCTCGACGATGCAGCACTGCTCGACATGATCTTCACGCAGCTCTACTGGGTCTGGGAGATGGAGCGGCTGCCGCGCGCCATCGACGCGCTGGACCGCGGAGAGCTCGACACGTTCCGCCGGCTGCTCGTCACGCCCTACGTGGAAGCCGGGGCGGCGGAGGGCTGGTCCTACGGGCTGCAGATCGCGGTGTCGTGCAACGATGACGGGGCCTGGTTCGCGCCGGAGAAGATCGCGGCCCAGCAGGCAGCGCATCCCCGGCTGGCGAGCTGGATCGGGCAGGCCGGCGGCTTCCCCCTCTGCGAGGGCTGGCCGATGCGCCCGCGAAGCGACGGTTTCTCGGAACCGGTGGTCTCGGACGTGCCGGTGCTGCTGATGGCGGGCGACCTCGACCCCGTCACCCCGCCGGATTACGCGCAGCGCGCCGCCGAGGGGCTTTCGCGCTCGGAAGTCCATGTCGCGCCGGGTTCCGGCCACTCGGTGCTCGACCAGGACCCCTGCGCACGCGGCCTGGTCGAGGATTTTCTCGCCCGGGTGGCGACAGGGGAAGCGGCGGAGGAGCCGGGCCGGAAATGGTTCCCCGACGAGGACTGCGCCGGCACGCCGGTGCTGCTGTTCGATCTGCCCTGAGGGGACCTGCGCGGGTACATCACGGCCGGCCTGCCGCATCGCAAGCCGGCGCTTCGCGCGGCAGGCTGCGGGGGCAGGTTGCGGGATTTGCGGGATCGCGACGCCCGGGCCCCCGGGAACCGCGGAGCCTCAGAAGGCGCCCCTCAGACCTCGACCCTCAGAAGTCGGAGACGATGCCCTTCTTCTCCCAGTCGCCGAAGCGGGTGGGTTCAGGGCCGTTGCGGCCGCCGAGCTCGGTGGGCATGGCACCTGCCACGGCTTCGCCCGAGCGGCCGGCGGCGCGGCGCGCCTCGGCCTCGGCAAGGGCACGTTCGGCGGCTCCGGCGATGCGGGCCGCGCGGGCTGCCTCTTTATCGGATGGCGTCTGAGACATATATGCTCTCCCGGATCCGGCTCACAGCGGATATAGACCCGCTCGCCGGGGTTGTGAAGTGGGAGAGACCGAAGATGAACATGATGAAGACGGCCATGCTGCTGGCCGCCATGACCGCGCTCTTCATGGGCGTGGGCTGGCTGATCGGTGGTACGGGCGGCGCGCTCATCGCGCTCGTCGTCGCCATCGGCACCAATCTCTTCGCCTGGTGGAACTCCGACAAGATGGCGCTGGGCATGCACAATGCCGAGCCGGTCACCCGCGCCTCGGCGCCCGAGCTGCACGACATGGTCGCACAGCTGGCGCAGAACGCCGGGCTGCCGATGCCGAAGGTCTACCTGATCCGCACGCCCCAGCCCAACGCCTTCGCCACCGGCCGCAGCCCGGACAACGCCGCCGTGGCGGTGACCGAGGGGCTGATGCGCAACCTCAGCCGCGAGGAGCTGGCCGGCGTCATTGCCCATGAGCTCGCGCATGTGAAGCACCGCGACACGCTGATCATGACCATCGCCGCCACCGTGGCCGGTGCCATCTCCATGCTCGCGCAGTTCGGCCTGTTCTTCGGCGGCGGGCGCGACCGCAACCCGCTCGGCATCGTGGGCGTGCTGCTCGCGGTGTTCCTCGCCCCCATCGCGGCGATGCTCATCCAGATGATGATCAGCCGCACGCGCGAGTATTCGGCCGACCGCGAGGGGGCTGAGATCTGCGGCAACCCGCTGTGGCTGTCCTCGGCACTGGCCAAGATCGCCTCGCCCGCCCTGCACACCGAGATGGCGAGCGCCGAGCGCAACCCCGCCTCGGCGCATCTGTTCATCGTGAACCCGCTGTCGGGCAAGCGGATGGACAGCCTGTTCTCCACCCACCCGGCCACCGAAAACCGCATCGCGGCGCTGGAGCAGATGGCGGCCGAGATGGGCCAGCAGGGCTTCGCGCCGCGGCCCCGAGCCGCGGCCTCCGCGCCCCGCGCCTCGGCCGGGCCCTCGCGCCTGCCGCGCACCGGCCATCGGGGCGATCGCTCCTCCGGGCCCTGGGCGTGAGCGAGCTCGCACAGGGCCTCGCCCCCCGCGCCGCCGCCCTGCGCCTGCTGCACGACGTGCTGCACGATGGCGAGATGCTGGGCGAGAGCGGCTTCGACTCCGGGCTCGAGCCGGCCGAGCGCGCCCGCGCCCTCGCACTCGGCACCGCCGTGCTGCGCAACCTCGGCCGGGTGGACGCCATCCTCGACCCCTGGCTGGAGAAGGAGCCGCCCCTGCGGGTGCGCAACGCCCTGCGCCTCGCCGCCACCGAGCTGCTCTCCGAGCACACCCCCGCCCATGCCGCGGTGGATGCCGCCGTGCGGTTGGTGGAGGCGAGCCCCCGCACCCGCCACCTCAAGGGCCTCACCAATGCCGTCGCCCGCCGGGTGGCGCGCGAGGGCGAGGCGCTGTGGCAGGCGCAGGAGCCCGGCGCGCTCACCCTCTCCGGCCCGCTGCGCGCCCGCATCGAGACGGCCTGGGGCCCGGAGGCGGCCGCCGCCATCGCCCGCGCCCATGCCGCCGGCGCACCGGTCGACGTGACGCCGCGCCGGGCCGAGGAGGCGGAGGCGCTCGCCGCCCGCCTCGGCGCCACGCTGCTGCCCACCGGCTCGCTGCGCCTGCCGCGCGGGGGCCAGGTTTCAGCCATGCCGGGCTTCGCGGAGGGCGAATGGTGGGTGCAGGACGCCGCCGCGGCGGTGCCCGTGCGCCTGCTCGGCGATGTCACCGGCCTCACCGCGCTCGACCTTTGCGCCGCACCGGGCGGCAAGACCCTCCAGCTCGCCGCCGGCGGCGCGCAGGTGACCGCGCTCGACATCTCCGAGGGCCGCCTGCGCCGCCTGCACGAGAACCTCGAGCGCACCGGGCTCACTTCCGAGGTGGTTGCCGCCGACGCGATGGACTGGGCGCCCGCTGCCCCCTTCGACATCGTGCTCGTCGACGCGCCCTGTTCGGCCACCGGCACCATCCGCCGTCACCCGGACCTGCCGTTCCTCAAGGCGCATTCCGACCTGCGCAGCCTCACCCGGCTGCAGGACCGCATGCTCGCCCGCTCCTGGGACTGGGTGAAGCCCGGCGGCCGGCTGGTGTTCTGCACCTGCTCGCTGTTCCCGGAGGAGGGGGAGGCCCGCCTCGCCCGTTTCCTCGAGCGCCATCCGGAGGCCGAGGCGCTGCCGGTGCCGGCACTGCCCGGGCTCGAGCCCGGCTGGGCCGATGGCCCCGCCCTGCGCCTGCGCCCGGACCATTGGGCAGAGGCCGGCGGCATGGACGGGTTCTTCGCCTGCGTGATTCGCCGCGGCGGGTGACAGGCCCGGCACGCCTCGCTATCATCGCCCCCTATCGCATTTGAAAACCAAGCGATTTGCGTGACAGAGGGGTGTGATGGCGGGGCTGGTGCCGTTTCTTCGCAGGCAGGTGCGGCGGCTGGCCCTCGGCCGGGCCCGGGCCGTGAACGCGTGGCGCGCCCGCGCCTCGGTGCTCGCCCGCGTGCCGGCGCAGGCCGGCCCGGGGGTGGAGAGCCGCGCCATCGGCAGTTTCGAGCGCGGCCGGGCGCTGGCGGGCGGCGAGATCGCCCTCGCCGGGCACAGCCTGCGCCATGACGGCCCGCCCTGGAGCCTCACCCCGCCCGACACCGCCTTTCGCGACGCGCTGCACGGGTTCGACTGGGTGGAGGACCTCGCCGCCGCCGGCGACGCCCGCGCCCGCCGCACCCTCGCCGCCTGGGTGGCGGACTGGGACAGCCGCTACGGCTCCGGCTCCGGCCCGGGCTGGGCCCCGGGCCTCGCCGGGCGGCGGATGATCCACCTCTCCTGCCATCTCGGCCTGCTCACCGCCACGGCGGGCGAGGACACCGCCGCCATCCGCCGCCTGCTGCGCAGCCTCGCCCGGCAGGAGCGCTACCTCGCCCGGGCCTGGGGCGCGGCGGCGCCGGGAGCAGAGCGCTTCGAGGCGCTGGCGGGGCTGGTGTTCGTCACCCTCGCGCTCGGCCGGCCGCTGGCCCGGCTGCAGGAGCGCGCCCGGCTGTTCGGCGCCGAATGCGCCCGGGCGGTGGGGCCGGACGGCGGCATCGCCTCGCGCAGCCCGGAGGAGCTGCTGGAGGTGTTCACGCTCATGGTGCGCACCGAGCGCGCGCTGGAGGAAGCCGGCCGCCTGCCCGACCCCCGACACCGCGAGGCGGTGGTGCGCGCCGCCCCCACCCTGCGCGCCCTGCGCATGGGCGACGGGGCGCTGGCGCGCTTTCACGGCGGTGGCCGGGGCGGGCGCGACAACCCCGGCCAGCTCGACCGCGCGCTGGTCGATTCCGGGGCGCGCGGCCGCGGCGGGGCAGGGCTCGCGATGGGCTTTGCCCGCCTGCAGGCCGGCCGCACCACGCTGGTGCTCGACGCAGCCCCGCCCCCCGGCGGCGCCCATGCCGGGCGCGCGCATGCGAGCACGCTGGGGCTGGAGATCTCGGTGGGCCGGCGGCCGCTGGTCGGCAGCCTCGGTCCCGGCGCGCAGTTCGGCGAGGAATGGCGCCGCGCCTGCCGGGCCACCGGCTCGCATTCCGCGCTGGTGGTCGAGCATGTCTCCTCCGCCCGCTTCACCGGGGCGGACCCGGTGCTGGGCGACCGGCTGACCGACCCGCCCGCCCATGTCGAGGCCGAGCGGGTGGAAGACCCCAGCGGCCTCTGGCTGCAGACCGCGCATGACGGCTACGTGGCCCCCTTCGGCCTCGTGCACCAGCGCCGGCTGTTCCTCGCGCCCGACGGGCTCGACCTGCGCGGCGAGGACACGCTCACCGCCACCACCGAGGCGCAGCGCGCGCGCTTTGCCGCCGCGGTGGAGGGGGCGCCGCGGCTGGGCCTCGCCTTCTCCGCCATCTTCCACCTGCACCCGGACGTGGAGGCCGAATCCGGCCCTGCGGCCAATGCCGTCACCCTGCGCCTGCCCAGCGGCGAGACCTGGATCTTCCGCCAGTCCGGCGGCGCGCTGGAGCTCGCCGAGTCGGTTTTCATCGATCAGGAGCGGCTGGAGGCGCGGGAGACGAAACAGGTGGTGGTCACTTCCCGCGCGGTGGAGTATGGGGGCCGGGTCACTTGGGCCTTCAGGCGGGCCGAGGACGGGGCGCCCAGCACCCGCGATGTCGTGACCGACAGCGCGCCGGCGGCCGGCCCCCCCGATCCGGGCTGAGAGCCGCCGTCAGAAATAGGGGATCATGCCATGACCACCGACATCGTGCCGATCCGGCGCGCGCTGCTGTCCGTATCCGACAAGACCGGTCTCATCGACCTCGCCCGTGCGCTGCACGACAAGGGTGTCGAACTGCTGTCCACGGGCGGCTCGGCGAAGGCGCTGCGCGAGGCGGGCCTGCCGGTGCGCGACGTGGCCGAGGTGACCGGCTTCCCCGAGATGATGGACGGCCGGGTGAAGACCCTGCACCCGATGGTGCATGGCGGCCTGCTGGCGCTGCGCGACGATGCGGGGCACGTGGGCGCGATGGAGGAGCATGGCATCCTGCCCATCGACCTGCTGGTGGTGAACCTCTACCCGTTCGAGGCCACCGTGGCCAAGGGTGCCGACTATGACACCTGCATCGAGAACATCGACATCGGCGGCCCGGCGATGATCCGCGCCGCGGCCAAGAACCACGGTTTCGTCACCACCGTGGTGGACGTGGAAGACTATGACGCGCTGGTGGCCGAGCTGGGGCAGGGCGGCACCTCGCTCGCCTTCCGCAAGAAGATGGCGCTCACCGCCTATGCCCGCACCGCGGCCTATGACGCGGCCGTCTCCGCCTGGCTGGCCGACGCGATCGCCGAGGAAGCCCCGCGCCGCCGCGCCGTCGCCGGCACCCTGGCCCAGACCCTGCGCTACGGCGAGAACCCGCACCAGTCCGCCGCCTTCTACCGCGACGGCTCGACGCGCCCGGGTGTCGCCACCGCCGAGCAGCTCCAGGGCAAGGAGCTGAGCTACAACAACATCAACGACACCGACGCCGCCTTCGAGCTCGTCGCCGAGTTCGACCCCGCCGAGGGCCCGGCCGTCGCGATCATCAAGCACGCCAACCCCTGCGGCGTGGCGCGCGGCGAGACCTTCGAGGCGGCCTACGAGGCGGCCTGGAACTGCGACCGCACCTCGGCCTTCGGCGGCATCGTGGCGCTCAACGGCACGCTCGACGGCGCCACGGCGAAGCGCATCACCGAGATCTTCACCGAAGTGGTCATCGCGCCCTCCGTCACCGACGAGGCCCGCGAGATCTTCGCCGCCAAGAAGAACCTCCGCCTGCTGGTGACCGGCGGCCTGCCCGATGTCGCCGCCGCGGGGCGCACCTGGCGCCAGGTCTCCGGCGGCTACCTCGTGCAGGACCGCGACAACGGCCGCCTCTCGATCCCCGACCTCAAGGTGGTGACCAAGCGCGCCCCCACCGAGGCCGAGATGGCCGACATGCTCTTCGCCTGGCGCGTGGCCAAGCACGTAAAGTCGAACGCCATCGTCTACGTGAAGGGCGGCGCCACGGTGGGCGTGGGCGCGGGCCAGATGAGCCGCGTCGACAGCTCCCGCATCGCCGCGCGCAAGGCCGGTGACATGGCCGAGGTCCTGGGCCTCTCCGAGCTGCCCACCATCGGCTCGGCGGTCGCCTCCGACGCGTTCTTCCCCTTCGCCGACGGCCTGCTCGCCGCGGCCGAGGCGGGGGCAACGGCGGTGATCCAGCCCGGCGGCTCCATGCGTGACGCCGAGGTGATCGCGGCAGCCGACGAGGCCGGGCTCGCCATGGTGCTCACCGGCATGCGCCACTTCCGCCACTGAGGAGAGCGGCCATGGCCCCCGGTCTCATCCGCGCGCTGATCGTCGCCCTGCCGGTGTTCCTCGTCGACCAGCTGTCGAAATACCTGGTGGTGGTGGGGATGAACCTCGACGCGGTGGGCCGCATCGAGGTGGCCCCGCCGTATCTCGTGTTCCAGATGGCGTGGAACCGCGGCGTGAACTTCGGGCTCATGAGCAACGACAGCGCGCTGGGGCCCTGGCTGCTGGTGGCGCTGTCGGTGGCGGTGTCGGTGGCGCTGGCGGTCTGGTCGCGGCGCATGCGCGGCTGGCTGCTGCCGGCCGGGGTGGGGCTGGTGATCGGCGGCGCGCTGGGCAACGCGATCGACCGCGTGCTCTGGGGCGCTGTGGCCGATTTCATCAACACCTCCTGCTGCGGCTTCACCAGCCCGTGGTCGTTCAACGTTGCCGATATCGCCATCTTCGCCGGGGCGGGGGTGCTGATCGTCTTCTCCGGGCGCGAGGGCAAACCGGCGAAGCGCGGGCGCTGAGCCGCCGCACGGGCGCCGCGCGGCTGCGCCATGCGGCCGCGAATCGCGTTTCGGGGCGTGACGCGGGCGTTTCGCTGGGCTAAAGGTGGCCCGGACAGGTGCGGCCCTTCCGGCCGGACCGGACGGAACAGCGCGGCAGAGCCGCGGGACAACCGGCGGCGGAGCCGCACCACCGGGGCGCCCGGCGCCCCGGCACTACCCCCGCGGCGACAGCCGCGAGCGCCGAGCGCGCCCCTCCGTGCGCGCGCTCCGTGCCCGCGGCACGCACCGCCGGGCACGCGCGCGGGCGGAGCCGCGCAACACACCCGCGGGCGGAACCGCGGAACGATCCTCGCGGCGAGAGCCGCGAACAGGGCCCCCGCGGGGCGCCGCGAACACAGCCCCGCGGGGCGCCGCGAACACAGCCCTGCGGGGCGCCGCGAACAGAGATGGAGTTGGGTGCAATGGCCTACCGTGGCATCGGAACGAAGACCGGCATGGTTCTGCTCATGGCCCTGGGCGTCGCGGCCTGCGGCGACGGCGGCACCGGCGAGCGGCAGAGCCTGCTGCGCATGGCCGGCCTGCGCCAGCCGCCGCCGGACGAGTTCCTCGTGGTCGAGCGCCGGCCGCTCGAGATGCCGGGCACCTATTCCGCCCTGCCGGCGCCGAACCCCGCCGGGCACAACCGGGTCGACCCCCAGCCCGAGCGCGACGTGGCCTCGCTGCTCTCCGAGGCGGGCGCCACCAGCGGCAGCGCTGCGTCCGCCGTGCCGCTCAGCCCCGGGCAGAGCGCGCTCATGGCCTCCGCCGGCACTGCCGAGCCGGGCATCCGCCAGACCGTGGCGGCCGAGGATGCCCAGCGCGAGGCCGGTGCGGGCAATTACGGCCTGAGCTCCTTCATGGGCTACCGCTTCGACGACCCCTACCGCGAAGACGTGCTCGACCCCGGCGAGGAAGCCGAGCGCCTGCGCGCCGAGGGCGTGCGCACCCCCGCCGCCCCGCCCCGCGAGCAGGAAGCCGAGGCGGGCCGGCGCGGCGACGACCCCGCGCAAGGCACGATCCTGCTGAACCAGTGAGCCCGCGCGGCCCCGCCCCGAAAGGCGGGGCCGTTTCCTTTCCGGGCCCCGCGCTCCCGCAGGGGTCACGACAGGTTTATTGCCGGGCCATTGCCCCGCGCCCGGCGCCGTCTAGACTGCGCGCAGTCTGACCCTACTCCAAGGAGGCGGCGGGCCCGCCCGCCGGAAGCGCCAACGTGACACTGCTGCGCTCGCTCGTCTCGCGCATCGTCCTGCCGGTCCTGCCGGCGCTGATGCTCGGGCTTCCCGCGGCGGCCGAGGCCCCCGTGACCCATTTCACCCTCGACAACGGCATGGAGGGCGTGGTGATCGAGGATCACCGCGCCCCGGTCGTCACCCACATGGTCTGGTACAGGGTGGGCTCCGCCGATGAGCATCCCGGCAAGTCGGGCATCGCGCATTTCCTCGAGCACCTGATGTTCAAGGGCACCGACACCATCCCCGAGGGCGCCTTCTCCAAGATCGTCGCCGCGAACGGCGGCCAGGACAACGCCTTCACCTCCTACGATTACACCGGCTATTTCCAGCGCATCGCCGCCGACCGGCTGGACGTGGTGATGAAGATGGAAGCCGACCGCATGCGCAACCTCGTGCTGTCCGACGCGGTGGTGACGCCCGAGCGTGACGTGATCCTCGAGGAGCGCAACTCGAGGGTGGAGAACAACCCCTCCGCCCTGTTCGGCGAGCAGATGGACGCCGCGCAGTTCATGAACCACCATTACGGCATCCCGGTGATCGGCTGGCGCCACGAGATGCAGGGCCTCACCCGTGAGGACGCGCTGGCCTTCTACCGCCGCTACTACGCGCCCAACAACGCCATCCTCGTGGTGGCGGGCGACGTGGACCCCGCGAAGGTCGAGGAGATGGCGAAGGAGATCTACGGGCCCGTCGCCCCCACGCCCGATCTCGCGCCCCGCGCCCGGCCGCAGGAGCCGCCGCAGCGCGCCCCGCGCCACCTCACCTACGAGGACCCCCGGGTGGGCCAGCCCTACGTCATGCGCTCCTACCTCTCGCCCGAGCGCAACCCCGGCGACCAGAAGCAGGCCGCCGCCCTCACCGTGCTCGCGGAGCTGCTGGGCGGCTCGGGCCTCACCTCGGTGATGGGCCAGGAGCTGCAGCTGAAGCAGAAGATCGCGCTCGCCACCGGCGCCTCCTACCAGGGCCTGTCGATCGACCCCAACACCTTCACCGTCTACGTGGTGCCGGTGCCCGGGGTCTCGCTCGCCGATGCGGAGGCGGCGATGGACAAGGTGATCGCCGATTTCCTCGAGACCGGCCCCGACCCGGAAGACCTCGCCCGCATCCGCGAGCAGGTGCGCGCCTCGGAGATCTATGCCCTCGACAGCCAGTCCGGCCTCGCCCGGCGCTATGGAGCGGCGCTCGCCGTGGGTCTCACGGTCGACGACGTGGCCGCCTGGCCCGGCCTGCTGCAGGAGGTGACCGCCGATGACGTGATGGCCGCCGCCCGCGAGGTGTTCGACCCGCTCAACTCGGTGACCGGCTGGCTGAAGGCGCCCGATGCGGCCCCCGCCGCCCCGGAAGACGCCGCCGCCCCCGCACAGCCTGCCGAAACCGGAGAGGTGACCCAGTGATCGCCGTACGTTCCCTCGGCCGCGGCCTGACCGCCGCCGCCTTCCTCGCCCTCGCCGCCCTGCCGCTCTCGGCCGCCACCGACATCGAGGAGGTCACCTCCCCCGGCGGCATCAAGGCCTGGCTGGTACAGGAGCATTCCATCCCGATCATCTCGCTCGACATCAGCTTCGCCGGCGGCACCGCGCTCGACCCCGAGGGCAAGAGCGGGGCCGGCAACCTCGCCATGGCGCTGCTCGAGGAGGGCGCGGGCGAGCGTGACGCGGTCGCCTTCTCCCGCGCGGCCGATGCCATCGGCGCGCAGTTCGGCTTTTCCGCCGGGACTGATTCGGCCACCGTCTCCGCCAGCATGCTCAGCGAGAACCGCGACGCCTCCGTGGCCCTGCTGCATGACGCGCTCACCGCGCCGCGCTTCGACGAGGAAGCGGTGGAGCGGGTGCGCGCCCAGGTGCTCTCCGGCCTGCGCTCGGACGAGACCGACCCGCAGTCCATCGCCTCGAAGGCCTTCCGCGAGCTGGTGTTCCCGGACGATCCCTACGGCCGCTCCTCCGACGGCACGATCGACAGCGTCACCGCCCTCACCGCCGCCGACCTCAGCGCCGCCCATCAGGCGATGCTGGTGCGCTCGCGCGCCCGCATCGGCGTGGTGGGCGACATCACGCCCGAGCAGCTCGGCGAGATGCTCGACACGCTCTTCGAGGGCCTGCCGCAGGACGGCCCGGCGCTGCCCGGCCATGTGGAGCCCAGCCTCACCGGCGGCACCACGGTGCAGGAGTTCGACACGCCCCAGTCCGTCGTCGTCTTCGCCCAGAAGGGCATCGACCGGCATGACCCGGATTTCTTCCCGGCCTATGTTCTCAACCACATACTGGGCGGCGGCGGCTTCTCCTCGCGCCTCACCGAGGAGGTGCGCGAGAAGCGCGGCCTCACCTATGGCGTCTATTCCTACCTCGCCGGCTATGACCGGACCGAGCTGTGGATGGGCGGTGTCGCCTCGGCGAACGACCGGGTGGGCCAGGCCATCGAGGTGATCAAGGCCGAGTGGGCCCGCATGGCCGAGGGCGGCGTGACCGACCAGGAGCTGGAGGACGCCAAGACCTATCTCACCGGCGCCTACCCGCTGCGCTTCGACTCGAACTCCAAGATCGCCGACATCCTCGTGGGCGTGCAGGAGGAGGGCCTCGGCATCGACTACACCGAGAAGCGCAACGACTACGTGAACGCGGTCACGAAGGAGGACATCGCCCGGGTGGCGAAGCGGCTGATGACCCCCGACGGCCTGCGCTTCGTGGTGGTGGGCAAGCCCGAGGGCGTGACCGCCTCGAACTGACGCCTGCCGGGCATCCGGCGCGCGGGGGCGGTTGCGTCCGCCCCCGCGCGGCTCTACATGGGCGGCAGCGAAAGGATATCCCGATGGCCAAGCGACAGTTCACTGAAACCTCCGGACCCAGCCAGCGCATGCTGCGCGTGGGGGAGCTGATCCGTCGCGCCCTCTCGGACGTGCTGTCGCGCGGCGACCTGCATGACCCCGATCTCGGCCGCTCGCCCATCACCGTCTCCGAGGTGCGCTGCTCGCCCGACCTGCGGCACGCCACGGTCTTCGTGCTGCCGCTGCTGGGCGAGAACACCGCCGGTGTGATCGCGGCGCTGGAGCGCAACCGCGGCGAGCTGCGCCGCGTCGTCACCCGCGCGGTGAAGCTGAAATTCTCCCCCGAGCTGCATTTCCAGCCCGACGAGAGCTTCGACCGCATGGACCAGACCCGCCGTCTGCTCTCCACCGAGACCGTGCGCCGCGACATCGAGAGCGACGACGACGAGGACGACGAGCGGGACTGATCCCGCACGCACTCCCGCGCTGCCCCCGGCGCGCTTGAAACCCGGGCGCGGCGGCGGTACAGGCTCTGGCCTCGGGAACGGCACGCAGGAAGGGCGCAGATGGCACGCGGAAAGAAGGGTCGTCCGGTCGATGGCTGGCTGGTGGTCGACAAGCCTGCCGGCATCACCTCCTCCGCCGTGGTGAACAAGGCCCGCTGGGCCTTCGGCGCGCGCAAGGCCGGCCATGCCGGCACGCTCGACCCCGCCGCCACCGGCGTGCTCGCCATCGCCTTCGGCGAGGCCACCAAGACCGTGCCCTACATCACCGACGCGATGAAGGCCTATCGCTTCACCGTCACCTGGGGCGCTGCCACCAACACCGATGATGCCGAGGGCGAGGTGATCGAGACCACCGATGCCCGCCCCTCCGAGGCGGAGGTGCGCGCGGCGCTCCCCGCCTTCATCGGCGACATCGAGCAGGTGCCGCCGCAGTTTTCCGCCGTGAAGGTGGACGGCGAGCGCGCCTATGCGCTGGCCCGCGCCGGCGACGCGCTGGAGCTCGCGGCCCGGCCGCTCTTCGTGGAGAGCCTCGAGCTGGTGGAGGCCACGGCCGATGCGGCGGTGCTGGAGATGGTCTGCGGCAAGGGCGGCTACGTGCGCTCCATCGCGCGTGACCTCGGGCGCTCGCTGGGCTGCCTGGGCCATGTGAAGGAGCTGCGGCGCATCTGGTCCGGGCCCTTCGAGGCCTCCGACGGCATCCGCTTCGAGCTGCTCGACGAGCTGGCGAAATCGCCCGAGCTCGACCGCCACCTCCTGCCGCTCGAGACCGGCCTCGCCGAGCTGCCCGAGCTGCGCTGCACCCCCGAGGGCGCCGCGCGGCTGCGCAACGGCAACCCCGGCATGGTGCTCGCCTCCGACATCGAATACGGCGAGGAAGCCTGGGCGAGCCACGAGGGCCGCGCAGTGGCGATCGGCGTCTACAAGGCGGGCGAACTGCACCCCTCCCGCGTGCTGCTGCCCGCCGGCGAGTGACGGGCGCGCCGGCGGCTCAGGTGCCGGCCTTCACGCGTGACTGGCTGTGGGCGAAGGATTTCAGCAGCCCGTCGCTAGGCTCGGGATCGGGGCCGGCATGGCGGGCGAAGACCTCGCGCAGGCGCTGGCGAACCTGGGGGCGGATGTCGTCGTGCCCGTCGAGCAGGGCGTCGAAGCCCGCGGCATCGGCAGGCACGCCGCTTTCCGCCAGCCGGGCATAGATCTCCGCGCGGGTTTCGGGCGCGAGGTGGCGCACCCCGTTGAGCCGCCGCATCAGCGAGACCACCGCCCAGTCCGGGCTGCGGTTGAGCCACTGCCGCCCGGGGTCGATCCGCGCCGCGAGGTCGGGCGACAGGCCGCAGGCCACCAGCACCGTGGGCACCACGCCGCCCGGCTCGGTGGGCGCATCGTAGCGCAGCCGGGTGACCGCCTCCGCGCCGAAGGCCGCTTCCCACAGCCGGGCGTCGTCGGCCATGCGCCGGGTGGCGCGCAGGGCATAGGAATGAAAGTCGAGCCGGCCGTAGGGCGGCGCCTTCACCGACTGGATGTAGCGCGAGCGCAGGCGCTGCAGCGGGTTGCGCTCCATCGCCACCACGTGCACGTCATGGCCGGAGAGATACTCCGCCACCCGGGCCACGGCGCCGGTATCGAGCTGGAAGAACGCCTCGGAGGACAGCAGGATGCTGCCCGGCCCGGCGCGGTCGATCTCGGCGAGCAGGGCGGGCCACACCTTCTCCGCCGGCAGGCGGTCGGACGGGCCGATGAAGGCCGGGTACTCCGGGCGCAGCGACAGGGCGAGCAGGTGCTGCGCCACCCCCGCGCCATGCGAGAGGCAGCCGGCGCGCGGGTAGATCACCCCCTCGCGGGCCAGCAGGCGGCGGTTGGTCGCGAGCGCGGTCTGCAGCGTCGTGGTGCCGGTCTTGGGCGCCCCGATGTGCAGGACCACCCTGCGCCGGCTCCCCGCGGGTTTCAGTTTCCTCAGCAGGGTGCCGAACATCCCGTATCTCCTCGCTTCCCGCCCGGCCGGCGCCCCCGCACCCGCCGGGGCGCACCCGTCCCCGGATGAGGAGGGTAGGGCGGTTACCGCACTGCGGCAAGCCGACGAACCAAACCGGGCCGTCGCGCGTTCATGCCGGTGAAGGCCATTCCGGCCCTTGAAAGGAGACTGCCATGTCGGTTTTCGGTGCTGTCTACGACGGCCAGAACGACCCGTCTCTCTCCGAGCAGGCGGTCATCATCCGCTTTTCACACGCGGATGACGACATGACCGAGGTGCTCGCGCTCGAGGATGCACTGCGCGAGACGCTCGGGGAGGACAGCAATGCCTCCGTCGACGGATACCATGTCGACCCGGCGGACGGCCGCGTCGTGATCACCATCACCGGGCCGCGCGCCGACGAGATCTGGGCGCAGGTCCAGGACCTGGTGCAGAAGGCGCACCTGCTGTCGGGCGCGATCATCACCCTGCGCCACGGCCCGGACGCCGAGGGCACCGCCCGGGAGTCGGTCACCTACTGACCGCCATCGGGCGAGGGCCCCCGAAAATGCGAAACGCCCCTGCCGGCATCACCGGCAGGGGCGTCTTACGTTACGTCAGGCGTTGGCGCGCGCGGCCCTGCCGCGGGCGCCGAGGGGCCTGAATCAGTCGATGAACTTCACATCGCCTGCGGATTCGCGGCCGTCGCGGCCCTTCTCCATCTCGAACTCGACCTTCTGGCCATCGGCCGGAGCGGCGAGGCCCGCACGGTTGAGCGCCGAGATGTGCAGGAACACGTCCTTGCCCGCGCCATCAGGCTGGATGAAGCCGAAACCCTTGGTTTCGTTGAACCATTTCACGGTGCCAGTAGCCATCGTGGTATCTCCGTCTGTCTTTTCCGCCGTCTGCAGGATGCAACGGCGCCGGCGTATCGGTCCTGTATCGAAGGACTGTGCGCCGGTAGTCGACGGAACAGCAGGCTCAATAGAAGAACGTTTAGCAAGTCCCCTATGCGGGCAAAGCCGATTCAACGCAAGGACTATCGGGGCCCGGCCACCGGCGCCGCTTCACAATCGCGCAAGGGTGGCGGGGTCTTCCGCGCCGTCGAAGAAGGCTTCCAGCGCGCGGTCGAACAGGGCCTCGTCGGCGCTGCCGGGCGGCGAGACGCGGCGGAAAAGTGTCATGCAGGAGCGGAACTTGGCGTCATCCGGCTGGCCGAGAATGTCGCGCACCGGGCTGCCGGCATGCAGCAGCATCGCCTCGGTGACCTCGCGCAGCCGGGGGCCGAGCACAGGGTCGGCGAGGTAGGCCTTCGCCTCGCCCGGGCCGGTGATGGCGAAGCGGCGCGACATCTCCGAGCGGCCGAGGCCGACAAGCTGGGGGAACACGAACCACATCCAGTGGCTCGTCTTGCGGCCGGACCTGAGTTCGGCGAGCGCAGCGGGGTATACCCCCTCCTGCGCCTCGGTGAAGCGCATGAGCGACATGTGCAACGATGTGCGCCCGACCCCGGCTGCGTCAAGCGCGCCGGGGTCGGGGGGGGAGGTTCAGCGGGCCGAGAGCGCCTCGTCGCAGCGGCCGCAGACGCCCGCGTGGGCATGGGTGCCGACATCGGGCAGGATCTGCCAGCAGCGGGCGCATTTCTCGCCCTCCGCCAGCGCCGGCACCACGGCGATGCCCGGCACGTCCTCGAGGGTGAAGGCCCCCTCGGGCGCCGGAGCGTCGGTGAGGGTGAGGCCCGAGGTGATGCACAGATCGGCGAAATCGACGCTCTCGAGCGCTGCGCGCACCTCCGCATCGGCCACGTGCACCACCGGGGCGGCCTCGAGGCTGGCGCCGATGCGCTTCTCGCGCCGCTCCACCTCGAGCGCGCCGGTCACCACCCGGCGGGCGCGGCGGATCTTCTCCCATTTCGCGTCGAGCGCATCGTCACGCCAGGCGGGGTCGGTGGCGGGGAAGTCCTGCAGGTGCACCGAGCTGTCCTCGCCGGGGAAACGCTCCAGCCAGACCTCTTCCATGGTGAAGGCCAGGATGGGCGCCAGCCAGGTGGTGAGGCGCTGGAACAGCATGTCGAGCACCGTGCGCGCGGCGCGGCGGCGGAGGCTGGAGGGCGCGTCGCAGTAGAGCGCGTCCTTGCGGATGTCGAAGTAGACCGAGGAGAGGTCGACCGTGCAGAACTGGAACAGCTCCTGGAACAGCTTCTGGAAGCCGTAGCGGCCGTAGCCCTCGCGCACCGTCACGTCGAGCTCTGCCAGCCGGTGCAGCACCCAGCGCTCCAGCTCGGGCATCTCGGCGGGGGAGAGACGCTCGCTCTCCTCGAAGCCGGCGAGGTTGCCGAGGATGAAGCGCATGGTGTTGCGCAGGCGGCGGTAGCTGTCGGCCACGCCCTTGAGGATCTCGGGCCCGATGCGCTGGTCGGCGGTGAAATCGGTCTGTGCCACCCACAGGCGCAGGATGTCGGCGCCGTACTGCTTCACCACCGTCTCGGGCACGATGGTGTTGCCGAGCGACTTGGACATCTTCATGCCCTTCTCGTCGAGCGTGAAGCCATGGGTGACCACGCCGCGGTAGGGCGCGCGGCCCTTGGTGCCGCAGGCCTGCAGCATGGAGGAGTGGAACCAGCCGCGGTGCTGGTCGGTGCCCTCGAGGTAGACATCGGCGATGCCGTCGGCCGCGCCGTCCGCCCGGTCGCGCAGCACGAAGGCATGGGTGGAGCCGCTGTCGAACCACACGTCGAGGATGTCGTCGACCTTCTCCCACTCGGCGGCGTCGTATTCATTGCCGAGGAAGCGCTCCTTCGCGCCCGCCTCGAACCAGGCATCGGCACCCTCGGCGCGGAAGGCCTCGGCGATGCGGGCGTTCACCGCCGCGTCGCGCAGGATCTCGGTGCCGTTGGTGCCCTTGCGCACGAAGCAGGTGAGCGGCACGCCCCAGGCGCGCTGGCGGCTCAGCACCCAGTCCGGCCGGGCCTCGATCATCGAGTAGAGCCGGTTGCGGCCGGTCTGCGGCGTCCAGCTCACCAGCTTGTCGATGGAGGTGAGGGCGCGCTCGCGGATCGTGTCGCCGTAGGTGTCCATGCCGTCGTCGAGCGGCTTGTCGATGGCGGCGAACCACTGCGGCGTGTTGCGGAAGATCAGCGGCGCCTTGGAGCGCCAGGAATGCGGGTAGGAATGGGTGATGCGCCCGCGCGCCACCAGCGCGCCGCAGCCCGCCAGCGCGTCGATCACCCGGGTGTTGGCGTCCTTCTCCTTGCCCTTCTCGTCGAAGATGACGGCGCCGCCGAACAGCGGCAGGTCGGGGCGGAAGGAGCCGTCCTCCAGCACGTTATGCGTCATCGGCAGGCCGTGCTTGAGGCCCACCAGGTAGTCGTCCGCGCCGTGGCTGGGGGCGGTGTGCACGAAGCCGGTGCCGGCGTCATCGGTCACGTGGTCGCCGGCGAGCATGGGCACGTCGTAGTCCCACTCGGCATTCGCCGCATCGAGGCCGCGGAACGGGTGGGCGAGGGTGAGGCCGGCGAGCTCGAGCGCGCTCACGGAGCGCAGCTTCTCGAAGCCCTGCACGCGCGCGGCGCGGAAGGTGTCCTCGGCCAGCTTGTCGGCCAGCAGGTAGGTGGCGCCGGGCTTCGCCCAGTTCTCCTCCGCCGCCTCGGTGACGCGGTAGAGCCCGTAGGAGATGTCATCCGAGAAGCACACCGCGCGGTTGGACGGGATGGTCCAGGGCGTGGTGGTCCAGATCACCACGGAGGCGGAGGTGAGGTCGTCCTCCTTCACGTCGGTGGCGGCACCGGGGAAATCGGTCACCTCGTCGGTGTCGGGCAGCGGCTTCACCGCGCCCACCACCGGGAAGGCCACCCAGATGGTGTGGCTCTTGTGGTCGTGGTACTCCACCTCGGCCTCGGCGAGGGCGGTCTTCTCCACCACCGACCACATGACCGGCTTCGAGCCCTGGTAGAGCGAGCCGTTCATCACGAACTTCATGAATTCCTCGGCGATCACCGCCTCGGAGGTGAAATCCATCGTGCGGTAGGGATCGGCCCAGTTGCCGGTGATGCCGAGGCGCTTGAACTCCTCGCGCTGGATGTCGATCCACTCGGCCGCGAAGCGCCGGCACTCGGCGCGCAGCTCGTTGATCGGCACCTCGTCCTTGTTCTTGCCCTTCGCGCGGTACTGTTCCTCGATCTTCCACTCGATGGGCAGGCCGTGGCAGTCCCAGCCGGGGATGTAGCGGCTGTCATGGCCCAGCATCTGCTGCGAGCGGACGATGAAATCCTTCAGGATCTTGTTCAGCGCGTGGCCGATGTGCAGGTGGCCGTTGGCATAGGGCGGGCCGTCGTGCAGCACGAAGGGCTTGCGGCCCTGCTGTTCGCGCAGCCGGTCGTAGACGCCGAGGCGCTCCCAGCGGGCGAGCCATTCCGGCTCGCGCTTGGGCAGGCCGGCGCGCATGGGAAATTCGGTCTCGGGCAGGGCGAGGGTGTCTTTGTAGTCAGGCGTATCGGCACACATGATCGTGGTCCCGTTCATCTTGCATCGGTCTGGGGAAGAGGGTGGCGCGGCAGTCCATGCGCCTTTGTCCCGGCGCTTCAGACGTGGAGCGCCGGGCCGCTAATTCGCAAAGCGATGCTGAAATCGGTCCGCATGGCCAGCGCTATACATCATGTGCCGGAGGGGGTCCAGCACGGCGCGCCGCTCACGCAGCCGTGAACGAGACGCGCGACGGAATGGGGATTGCGGCGCGTTTGTGGCATTGTAACACGACAGGAACGCGACGTGACGGCGTGCAGACGCGAAGGAGGTCCCCCGCGATGATCAGGATCATGACAGCGGCCGTGCTCAGCCTGGGCCTCGTGCTCGGGCTCGGGGCGCAGCAGCCCGCGCGGGCCGATGACAAGACAGGACAGATCGTGGTCGGCGTGCTCGCCGGGGTGGCCGCGCTCGCCCTGCTTGCCGACGCGGCAAGCGACAACGACAGGCACTACGCCCCGCCGCCGCGCTACGTGGAGCCGCGCTGGGCCTATCGGCCAGCGTACCGACCCGCCTACCGGCCGTATTACTACCGCCCGGCGCCGGTCTACGTGGCGCCGCGCCCGGTGGTGGTGGTGCCGCGCGCCCCGGTCTATTACGTGAAGCCCCGGCCGCGCCCGGTGATCATCGTGAACCGCCCGCGGCCGCATTACGCCCCCTCGCATGGCCGGCCGGACTGGCATTACCGCCCCGATCGCGGCCGCCCCGCGTGGCAGCACCGCCCGGACCGGGGCCGGCCCGACTGGCAGCATCGGCCGGACCGGGGGCGCCCGGACTGGCAGCACCGCCCCGACCGCGGCCGTCCCGACTGGCAGAATCGCGCGGACCGCGGCCGCCCGGAATGGCAGCGCCCCGATCGCGGCCGCCCGGGCTTCGCGCCGGGCAACAATCGCGGCCCGCGCCCCGAGGCGCGTGACCGCGGCAGGGAGCGGGACCGGGCCCGGCCCGTGCCGCGTGCCGACCGGCGCGACCTGCGCGAGGCCCGCCAGCGCGCCGCCCGCGGCAACATGCGTGACGCCCGCTTCCAGGGCGGCGGCCGCCCCACCGGCCGCAACTGAGCCATACGCCCCGGCCCGACCGCCCCCGGCAGAGGGGTGGCGGCGCCGGTGGTCTGCCCTTCGGAACGAGGCAGGGCAGTGCGGACACGCCGGTGATCGGCGTGTCCGTTTTCGTTTGCGCGGCAGCGATCCCCGGGAGCCGGTGCCGCCCGGAGGCGGCGGGAGGTTTGCGCCCCCCCGGGCGCTCAGCCCTTGGCGGCGAAGCCGGTGAGGGCGCGGCGCACGAGGCCGGTGACGGCGGGTTTCTCCAGTGCCGCGAAGGGCATCGGGCGACAGACATCCATCGCCGCCACCCCCACCCGCGCGGTGAGCGCGCCGTTCACCACCCCCTCGCCGAAGCGGCGCGAGAGCTTCGACATCACCCCGCCGCCCAGCATGGCGCCGATCATGTCGTCGCCCATCGCCACCGCGCCGGTGGCCACCAGGTGGGCCGCAACCGCCCGCACCAGCCGCCAGGAGCCCAGCGTGCCGGCCCGCCCGCCGTAGATCTCGGCGATGCGGCGCACCATGCGCACGTTGGAGGAGAGCGCGGTCAGCACGTCGGCGAAGGCAAGCGGGATCAGCGCCGTCGCCACCGCCACCTGCCGGGCGGCGAGCTCGACCTCCCGCGCCGCCGCGGCATCGAGGGGGCCGAGGTATTCGCGCTCGGTCAGGGCCAGCAGGGCGTCGGGGTCGAGGATCTCGGCCTCGCGCTCCTTCACCCGCGAGCGCGCCCAGGAGAGGTCGGAGCGCCCGGAGTAGAGCGCCGCGACGCCGGAGGTGACGGCAAGGGCCGCCTCGCGCTCGGGCAGGCGGCGGGCGGCATCGGCCCGGGCGCGCAGCCGGTCGACGCGTGAGAGCCGGGCGAGGCCGGCCAGCTCGCGCACCACGAAGACGAGCACACCCAGCGCCACGATGCCGCCCAGCACCAGTGCGGCGAGGCCCAGCCAGGGGTTGCGCTCCGCGAGGCCCAGCACGAAGGACCAGGCCGCCCAGCTCACCGCCATGCCCACCAGCCCGGTGACCGCCGCCCAGACC
Organism: Oceanicella sp. SM1341; assembly: GCF_003448965.1. GTDB lineage: Bacteria > Pseudomonadota > Alphaproteobacteria > Rhodobacterales > Rhodobacteraceae > Paroceanicella. The sequence goes on along the minus strand of NZ_QRGC01000014.1, from coordinate 101,036 downwards.
AGCTTGCCGAACCAGCTCATCCGCCGGCTCGCGAGCCGGGTGGCGCGGGCCATGGCGGCCCCGGTGGCGGGGTCGTCATCGGCGATGGGCGGCGCCTCGGCGGGGGAGGGAGCCTCGGCGGCAAGCGCTGCCCCCTCGTCGAGCAGCACCGCGCCACGGCGCAGGGGCGCGCGGCGCTCGGCCTCGGCGGCGGCGTCGCGGGCGGGGGGTGTCTCGGGGGCGCGCGGCGTTTCGCCCGAGGGGCTGAAGACCACGGGGCCGCGGCGGCGGGGCGGATTCTGCTCGGATGTCATGGCGTTACTCCAGCCTGTCGCCGATGAGGAAATCGAGCGCGCGGTCGAGGCGGATGTGCGGCGGCCCCTCGCCCGGGCGGCGGGTGAGGCGCGGCGGCGCGAAATGCATCACCTGGTAGTCGCCGTCGAGCCAGAGCGCCTCGCCGGTGCGGGCGGGGGCGAGCACGGCGGCGGGGTCTTCCGGCAGGTCGCCGGGGTGGAGGACAACCTCGCGCCCGGTCTCCTCCAGCGTGCCGCGCACGCAGTCGAGCGGCTGGCCCTCGTGGGTGACAGTCTGCTCCACCGTGGCGCGCAGGCTGGCGATGGCCATGGCGGCGGTGCGCGCGCCGCGGAAATCGGCCCGGTCGCGCGCGTCGCGCAGCAGGGCCTCGGTGATGGCCACCAGCCGGTCATGCTGGGAATGGTGCAGGTGGTCGGCCTTGGTGGCGCAGAACAGGATGCGCTCCACCCGCCGCAGGCCGATGAGCGAGGAGAGCCACGAGTTCGCCCCCGGCCGGAAGCCGCGCAGGATCTCCGACATCGCGAGGCGCAGGTCCTCGATGGCGCGCGGGCCGTCATGCAGCGCCTCCAGCACGTCGACCAGCACCACCTGCCGGTCGATGCGGGAGAAATGGTCGCGGAAGAAGGGTTTCACCACCACGCGCTTGTAGGATTCGTAGCGCCGCTCGAAGGCCCGCCAGAGGGAGCCGGAGCGCGCGCCCTTCACCTCCGGCAGCGGGCAGAAGGTGAGCGCGGGCGAGCCCTCGAGATCGCCGGGCATCAGGAAGCGGCCCGGTGCGAGGTCGGAAAGCCCGGCATCGCGCCCGGCCTGCAGGTAGTCGCGGAACGACCGGGCGAGGGTTTGCGCGGCGGGCTCGTCGAGCGCGGCGGAGGGATCGCTGGCCTCGAGCTGGCCAAGCCAGCCTGTCGCCAGCGATGCCCGCGCCGGGGCGCGGGCCGCCGCCAGCGCCTCGGCCGACCATTCGGCGAAGGAGCGGGTCATCAGCGGCAGGTCGAGCAGCCATTCGCCGGGGTAGTCCACGATGTCGAGATGCACGGTGCGCGGGCCGGAAAGGCCGGAGAGCCAGCCGCCGGGCCGCACGCGCAGCGAGACGCGCAGCTGGCTGATCGCCCGGGTGGAGGCGGGCCAGTGCGGCGTGGCGCCGGAGAGGGCGGCGAGATGGCCCTCGAGGTCGAAGCGCGGCACGGAATCGTCGGGCTGGGGTTGGAGGAAGGCGGTCTCGATACGCCCGCCCGCGGCGAGCTGCGGCATGCGCCCCCGGTCGAGCAGGTTCGCCACCAGCGAGGTGATGAACACGGTCTTTCCGGCGCGCGAGAGGCCGGTGACCCCCACCCGCACCACGGGTTCGAACAGCGATCCCACCCCCTGGCTCGCGTCCTCCACGAGGCGCGTCACGCCGTCCGCGATGTCATTCAGTCCCATGCCTGCCCGCGTTCTCCTGATCTTCAGGGCACAATATGGGGCGCCCGGCGCGGAATGTTGAGCCCCGATGCCCCGGGCGCGCCGGAATGTCCGGGGAAGGGGCTGGTTGAGGGGCTCGGCAGAGGTGACCTTCCCTGAACGATGGCGGCCCGTGTCCCGTGCTCCGTGCCGGCCGCTTCCGGGCCGGGCGGCTCGTGCACGCATCCCTCAGCCGGTCGCCTTGCCCCCGCGCTTGAGAAATCCCCGGCGCCGGGATAGGGCAGGGCCATGCCTCGCTTCGCCCTTGTCATAGAGTATCACGGCGCGCCCTTCGCCGGATGGCAGCGCCAGAAGGACCAGCCCTCCGTGCAGGAGAGCCTGGAGCGCGCGCTGCGCCGGCTCGACGGCACGGTGGGCTCGATCGCGGCTGCGGGCCGCACGGATGCCGGGGTGCATGCCGCGGGCCAGGTTGCCCATGCCGATCTGGTGCGCGAGTGGGAGCCCTTCCGCCTCTCCGAGGCGCTGAACTGGCACCTGAAGCCCGAGCCGGTGGCCGTGGTGCATGCGGCCCGGGTGCCCGATGACTTCCACGCGCGCTTCTCGGCGCTCGAGCGGCGCTACCTCTACCGGGTGGTGGAGCGCCGCGCGCCGCTGGTGCACGAGAACGGGCTTGCCTGGCGGGTGGGCCGCAGGCTCGACGTGGAGGCGATGCGGGCCGGGGCCGCCCACCTGCTGGGCCGGCATGATTTCACCACCTTCCGCTCCTCCATCTGCCAGGCCGACAGCCCGGTGAAGACCCTCGATGCGCTGGAGATCGAGGCGGAGGACCGCGGCCTCGCCGGGCGCGAGATCCGCTTCCGGCTGCGGGCGCGCTCCTTCCTGCACAACCAGGTGCGCAGCTTCGTGGGCACGCTGGAGCGGGTGGGCGCCGGGGCCTGGCCGCCGGAGCGGGTGCGCGACGCGCTCGAGGCGCGCGACCGCGCCGCCTGCGGCCCCGTGGCGCCGCCCGATGGCCTGAGCCTGGTGGGCGTGGGCTATCCGCCGGAATTCGGCCTGCCGGGCTGAGCGGGCCTCAGCGCCGCAGGGTGGCGATGGCGTTGGCGAGGCAGAAGAAGGCCGCCGCGGCGAGGATGATCGAGGGCCCGGTCGGGCTGTCGAGGGTGAAGGACAGCCAGAGCCCGCCCACCACCGACACCGTGCCCACCAGCGCCGCGCCGAGGGCCATCGCCTCGGGCGTGCGGCTCAGCGGCCGGGCGGCGGCGGCGGGGATGATCAGCAGCGAGGTGATCAGCATCACCCCCACGATGCGCATCGCCAGCGCCACGAACAGCGCCAGCAGCAGGGTGAGCACCAGCCGGTCGCGCACCAGCGAGCCGCCCTCGGCCACCATCAGCTCCGGGCTGAGCGTGCCGTTCACCAGGCTGCGCCAGAACAGGCCGGTGACCGCGAGGATCACCGCCCCGCCGGCGGCGATGAGGGTGAGGTCGTCCCAGCCCACGGCCAGGATGTCCCCGAAGAGATAGGCCATCAGGTCGACCCGCACCCCCGGCAGCAGCGCGAGCGACACCAGCCCGGTGGCCAGCGCCGCATGGGCGAAGACACCCAGCACCGTGTCCATCGCGTAGCGCCCGGCGGCGGTGGCGGCGGTGACGGTGAGCGCCATGGCCGCGGCGAGGGCCGTGACGGCGAACATGATCGGCAGGCCGGCGAGCAGCCCCAGCGCCACGCCCAGCAGGGCGGCATGCGAGGTGGCATCGCCGAAATAGGCCATGCGCCGCCACACCACGAGGCAGCCCAGCGGGGCGGCCACCAGCGCGGCCACGATGCCGGCGAGGCCGGCGCGGATCAGGAAATCGTCCATCGGTCTGGGGGTCCCGGGGTCAGGATGCGGCGTGGTCGGGTGCGGAGGCGCGCGGAGGCTGCGCCGGGCCGTGCGTGTGCCCGTGGCCATGGTCGTGCCCGTGGCCCTGTGCATCTCCGTGCTCATGCCCGTGCTCATGCCCGTGGTCGTGCCCGTGATCATGGCTGTGGTCGTGCCGGTGGCGGTAGAGGGCGAAATCGGCGCGGCTGCCGAACAGGCGCTGGTAGGCGGGGTCGGCGGTCACGTGGTCGGGGGCGCCGGAGCAGCAGACATGGCCGTTGAGGCAGATCACCCGGTCGCAGGCGCCCATCACCACGTGCAGGTCGTGGCTCACCAGCAGGATGGCGACGCCGCGCTCGGCCCGGATCTCGGAGACGAGCCGGTAGAAGGCGGCCTCGGCCGGCTGGTCGAGCCCCTGGGTGGGTTCGTCGAGGATGAGCAGGTGCGGCTCGCGCAGCAGGGCGCGGGCGAGGAGCACGCGCTGCATCTCGCCGCCCGAGAGGTCGGAAAGCTGTGCGCTCTCGAGCCCGGTTGCCCCCACCCGGTCGAGCACCGCGGCGCGGGCACCGTGCTTCAGCCCGCCGGAGAGCGACAGGAAGCGGCCGACGCGCATCGGCATGGTGCGCTCGATCTGCATCTTCTGCGGGGTGTAGCCCAGCCGCAGGCCGGGGCGGCGGATCACCCGGCCCGAGCCGGGGCGCAGGGTGCCGATGAGCAGGCGCAGCAGCGTGGTCTTGCCGCCGCCGTTGGGCCCCACGAGGGTGACGATCTCGCCCTCGGCAATGTCGATGTTCACATCGTCGAGGATGCGGCGGCCGCCCTGGCGGAAGCTCAGGCCCTCGGCGCGCAGGAGCCCGCTCATGCGCCCGCTCCCGTCGCGGCGCAGCCGGTGCACAGGCCGTGGGTCTCGACCGACATGTGCTCGACGCGAAAGCCGGTTCCCGCCGCCTCGCGCGCCAGGCGGTCGAGCGCGGGCGTCTCCAGCTCCGCCACGCCGCCGCAGCCCCGGCAGATGAGGAATTGCGCGTGGTGGGGGTGGTCGGAGGCGGCGCAGACGGTATAGGCGGAGAGGCTCTGCAGCTTGTGCACCAGCCCCTGGGCGGCGAGGAAGTCGAGCACGCGGTAGACCGCCGGCGGGGCCGAGGCCGCCCCCTCCGCCTTGAGCAGGTCGAAGAGCTCGTAGGCCCCGAGCGGCCGCCCGGCATGGTGAAGTGCCGCCAGGACACGGGTGCGCAGCGGCGTCACGCGCAGGCCACGCCGGGCCAGCGCAGCGGAAGCATCGGCGCTGCGGCTGCAGGCGAGGCACTCGGTCATCGGCATCCTTCCGGGTTACATTGTATCCCGGAAAATAGGCGGCCGGCGCGGCGGATGCAAGGCGCCACGCCGCAACGCGCGCGGCTGGAACGGCGCGCCCGCCCGCCATCCCGCGCCGGAGACGCGGCACGCGGCGACACGACGGGCGGGGGCTCGATGCCCCCGTCCGGCGTCTTTCCCCGCGGTCCGGCGGGCGGTCTGCCTGTCGCCGGGGCCCGCGCTGCCACGGCCGGCGCGCCGGTGGAGGGCGGACGCGCGGCAGGGGCATCGAACCCCTGCCGCGCGTGTCGCCGCAGGGCGGCTCCGGCGCCCGGCCCCGCCGCCGGCCCCTTCTGCCGATCAGGCTGCCGTGCCGGAGGGCAGGGCGACGGGGCGCGGGGCCGTGTCGGACCGGTCGGTGTCGGTGGCGGCGTCGGCACGGGCGGCTTCCCAGGCGAGCATGGCGCGCTTCACCGGCAGGCCCCAGTGGTAGCCGCCGAGCTCGCCCGACTTGCGCAGCGCGCGGTGGCAGGGGATGAGCCAGCTCACCGGGTTGCGCCCCACCGCGCTGCCCACGGCCCGCGATGCTTTCGGACGCCCGATCACCCGGGCGATCTCCGAATAGGTGGTGACGTGGCCGCTGGGGATGCGCAGCAGCGCCTCCCAGACCTGAAGCTGGAAGGGCGCGCCGATCAGGCACAGCCGCGTCTCGCCCCCGGTGCCGCCGAAGGCGCTGCCCACCAGCGGTGCGAGGGCGGCGGGGGCTTCGCAGAAGCGGGCGGCGGGCCAGCGCCCGGTCATGTCGGCCATCGCCGCGTCGCGGCCGGTCTCGGCGGCGAAGGCGATGCCGCAGATGCCGCGGTCGGTGCCCATCACCAGCGCCTCGCCGAAGGGCGTGTCGAACCAGCCCCAGCGGATGTCGAGCCCGGCGCCGCCGGAGGCATAGGCACCCGGGCTCATCGCCTCCCAGCGCAGGAACAGGTCATGCAGCCGCGAGGGCCCGGAGAGCCCGGTCTCGAAACTGGTGTCGAGCACGGTGAACCGATCACGCAGCAGCGAGCGGGCGTGGTCGAGCGTGAGATACTGCAGGTAACGCTTCGGGCTCACCCCCACCCACTGGCTGAACAGCTTCTGGAAATGCGCCGGGCTCATGCCCATCTCGGCGGCCAGCGCGTCGAGCGAGGGCTGATCCTCCCGGCGCTCGCCGATCAGGCGGATCGCCTCGGCCATCACGTCGTAGGCGCGCGGGCTGTGCTCGGTCATCTCGTCTCTCCTGTGGCGGCATGGCTCGGGTTCCGGGGTGAAGATACCGCGGCGCCGGGCGGCGGGCGACCCGAATCCTGTGGGCCCCCGCTCCTGTGTGCCCGACTCCTGTGCGTGGCACGCGGCCCGTGCTGCCCCTTGCCGTGGCACGCGGCCTTCGCCGGCCTGCCTCCGGGGCTGTGCCTGGTCCGGGCCGGGGTCTCGGGGCACGGTTGACGCCCTCGCCCGAGGCGGGGCGGTGGCGCGACCCGGCGAGAGGTGGACAGGGACTACAGGGCGCACCGAAGGCGCGGGTCCACGGTCAGGCGGCAGCGAAGGCGAGCCGCGCGGCCTGCGTGCGGCACGGCGGGACTCGCGCGGCGGGACCTGCACGGCGGGACTTGCGCGGCGGGACTTGCGCGGCGGGACCTGCGCGGCGGGACGGGGCGCGGCCGGCATGCAGCGCGGCGAGCCGGCGGAGGGGGGGCCACGCAACGCACCGGGCAGGGGAGGCTCCGGGGCCGGCGCAAGACGGCGCGGCGAGCAGGCGGCGGGGCGGTGGCCCCCGGGATCACCGCGGGCTCCGGCGAGAGCGTGCGCGCGGGCATCGCGGGCGGAGCGCGCGCCTCGTGGGGGGCGGATGCGCTTTTCGAGCCGCGGGGAGGCCGCTTGCCGGCGCGCTCAGAACCCCTCGGGGTCGTGGGTGCACACGATGTCGATCGCGTCGCGCGCGCGGGCGTGCAGGTCGGCGGCATGGCGGTGGTTGCCGGCGATGGCGTGGCGGTCGAAGGCCGTCACGTTTTCCACGCCGCGCAGGGTCCAGGGCACGCAGCCGCCGCTCTCCAGCGTCTCGCGGTGGTAGAACATGTCGCCCACGTGCAGCAGCCAGCGCTGGCCCTGGCGCACCGCATAGCCGGTGTGGCCGCGCGAATGGCCCGGGATCGGCACCATCAGCAGCCCCTCGGCCACCTCGTCGAGCGGGGTGACGCCGGCGAAACCCTGCCAGCTGCACTCGCCGGGCGGATGGGCGCGGATGTCGGGGCCGTGGGCGATCTGCGCCGGGCGGTAGCGGCGGCGCTCGGAGAAGGCGGGGCGCTCGCGCAGGGCCGTCGCCTCGTCGAGGGTCATGTGCACCCGGGCCTGCGGGAAGTCGGCGAGCCCGCCGATATGGTCGAGATCGCCGTGGGTGATCAGGATGTGGCGCACGTCGGCGGGGTCGAGGCCCAGCCGCTCGATCTGGCGCAGGGCGGTCTCCTCGGGGTCGAGGGCGGGGCGCAGCACGTGGCGCAGCGGGCCGAGCCGGCCGGCGGGATCGGCGATGTCGGCCAGGCCGATGCCGCTGTCCACCAGCACGAGCCCGGCGTCCGTCTCCAGCAGCAGCACCCGGCACACCATCGGCGTGCGGTAGAGGCGCAGGGTGCCGCAGTTGAGGTGGTGCAGTTTCATGGCGTGTCCGCGTGGCTCCGGTCCCTCGGCCATGAAACACCTTTCCGGGCTCCGGATAAATCCCCCGGTTGCAGGCGGGGGCGGCCACACTCCTGCGCGGGGGCCGGGGCGGCGCGCGCTCGGGTGCGGGCCCGCCCGTCGACCGCCCGTCGCCTGCGCCGCCCGGCCATCGGCGTGGCGAGCGCCGGCGTGGCGGCGGGCGGCCTGCCGAGGCGACGAGACAGACGCAGCGGGCATCAGCGAAAGCCCCGGCCCGACGGCCGCCCCGCGCCGCCTCGACGCCTCCGCCGGCATGTCGGGCAAGGCGCGATCCGCCATCCTTGCACTCCCCGCCAGGGGGGCGAGATCTCCGTGCCACAGGCATCGGGCAGGACTGCCTGCCTCACCGGCACGAGCCGGCCCGCAGCGGGCCGTGCCACCAGCCGATGGAGAGTATCGTGAAGGTCCTGTATCGCATCCTGTCGCAATCTGCCTTTTCCGCCGGGATCGATGTGCCGCTCGGCGCGGTGGACATCGGGGAATGGCTGCTTTCCCTGCCCGAGGCCGAATACCTGCGCTGCTGCCCGCCCGACCATATCGCCGCCGGCGTGACCAGCACCGACGACGGAAGGCGCATGACGATCAATGTCGAGATGACCGGCACCGGGCTCGTGGTGCAGCATTACGCGGCCGAGGAGGTGGGCCCGGCCTATCTGCGGATGAACTCGATCTCCGACGTGTTCACCGCCGCCGGCCGCACCAGCGTGAACGTGGTCTGGGAGCTGACCGCTCGGCCCGCGCCTCAGCCCCGGCGCAGCCAGATCTGGTCGACGCCGATATGGGTGGCGAGCCGGTAGCCGGCGCGCTCCATCAGCGCGTCGATGGCCGGGCTCGCCTCGTTCACCTCGATGCTCCAGGCGGTGATCTCGAAGCGCTCGAAGGGAAAGGCCGCGAGCACCGCCTCCTCGCCGCCTTCGATGTCGATGGAGAGGTAGTCGATGCGGCGCAGCCCGGCCTCGTCGAGGATGGCGGCGAGCGGGCGGGTGGGCACGCGGATCACCTCCGCGCGGGTGCGGCTGTCGGCCTCGATGGCGGCGCGGGCCTGCGCGCCCATGGTCTCGACCAGCCCGCCCATCTGCAGGTAGCCGCGGCGGATGTCGAGGAAATCGGCCTCGCCCTCCGCCGCCGCCACCGCGAGGTTGAGGCAGGGGCTCGCGCGGTTGCGCTGCACCTCGGCATGCAGGTGCGGGGCCGCCTCCACCAGCAGGCCGCTCCAGCCGCGGAAGGCCTCGAAGAAGGCGGTGTTCGAGCCGGTGATGCCGTCATAGGCGCCCACCTCGACGAAGACGCCGCCGCGCTTGCGCCGGAACACCGCGCGGTCGAGGAACTCGTCCTGCCCGGCCTGGCTGAAATAGGGCCGGTCGCGCCCCAGCATCTGCCACAGCGCCCAGCGTTCCTGCGCCAGCCGGCCGCGCTGCGGGCTGTCGGGCATCTGGCGCACCGCGGCGCGCAGCCGGCGCTCGGCCTCGGCGATCACCTCGCGGGCGCGGGCCAGTTCCTCGGTGATGTCGCTCATTCCTCGGCTCCTTTCGCGCGGGAGCGGGGCCGCCCGCCCGCGCGGGCCCTTGCTCCGGGCGCGGCGGCGGTGCAATGTCCCGGCTCATGACGACCCAGCTCGATTTCAACACCATGCGGGAGATTTTCGCCCGCTTCCACGCCCGCGAGCCCGAACCCCGCGGGGAGCTGGACCATGTGAACGCCTACACGCTGCTCGTGGCCGTCGCCCTCTCGGCACAGGCCACGGACAAGGGCGTGAACCGCGCCACCAAGGCGCTGTTCGAAGTGGCCGATGCGCCGGCGAAGATGCTCGCCCTCGGCGAGGAGGGGCTCACCGAGCACATCAGGACCATCGGTCTCTACCGTAACAAGGCCAAGAACGTCATCAAGCTCTCGCGTATCCTGGAAGAGCAGTACGGCGGCGAGGTGCCCTCCTCGCGCGCCGCGCTGCAGGCCCTGCCCGGCGTGGGGCGCAAGACCGCGAACGTGGTGCTCAACATGTGGTTCCGCCAGCCGGCCCAGGCGGTGGACACGCATATCTTCCGGGTGGGCAACCGCACCGGCATAGCGCCGGGAAAGAACGTCGACGTGGTCGAGCGCGCCATCGAGGACAACGTGCCGGCCGAGTTCCAGCTCCACGCCCATCACTGGCTGATCCTGCACGGGCGCTACACCTGCACGGCCCGCGCCCCGCGCTGCAGCCTGTGCCTCATCAACGATCTCTGCACATTCGAGGAAAAAACCGCATGAAATCCCATCAGGTCACCGGAATCGGCAATGCGCTCGTGGATGTCATCGCCCCGGTGCAGGACGCGTTCCTCGCCGAGCACGGGGTGGAGAAGGGCATCATGACCCTGATCGACCGCCCGCGCGCCGCCGAGCTCTATGGCCACATGGGCCCGGCGACCGAGATCTCCGGCGGCTCCGGCGCCAACACCATCGCCGGCCTCGCCGCGCTGGGCGACCGCACCGCCTACGTGGGCAAGGTGAAGGACGACCAGCTCGGCGCCATCTTCGCCCATGACCTGCGCGCCCAGGGCGCCACCTACGACACCCCGCTCGCCCCCGCCGACCACGAGGCCGAGACCGGGCGCTGCATGGTGATGGTCTCGCCCGACGGCGAGCGCTCGATGAACACCTATCTCGGCGTGTCCGAGTTTCTCGCTCCCTCGGACATCGACGAGGCGCTGATGGCCGGCTCCGAGTGGCTCTACCTCGAGGGCTACCGTTTCGACGGGCCGGAGAGCCACCAGGCCTTCGCCAGGGCGATCTCGGCCTGCAAGAGCGCGGGCGGGCGCGCCTCGGTCACCCTGTCGGACCCGTTCTGCGTCGACCGCCACCGCGACGCCTTCCTGAAGATGATCCGCGAGGACCTCGACCTGCTGTTTGCCAACGAGCACGAGCTGATGTCGCTCTACAAGGCGCCCACGCTCTCCGCGGCGCTGGAGGCGGCGCGGGCCGATTGCGCGCTGGTGGCCTGCACGGTGGGCGAGCGCGGTGCGATCATCCTGCACGGGCAGGACACGATCGAGGTGCCGGCCACCGCCACCAAGGTGCTCGACGCCACCGGGGCGGGCGACCTCTTCGCCGCCGGCTTCTTCCACGGGCTGGTGAGCGGGCGCGACCTCGCGGCCTGCGGGCGCATGGGCTGCATCGCGGCCGGCGAGATCATCTCGCATTACGGCGCGCGGCCCGAGGCCGACCTGAAGGCGCTGTTCTCCGCCGCGGGCCTCTGAGCGCGAGGGCCCGGGAGATGTGCGGACGCTTCACCCATCACCTCTCCTGGGCCGAGATCCACCGGCTCTACAACCTCACCGCCGAGGCCGACCGGGCCCGCAACACCGCGCCGCGCTACAACATCTCCCCCACCGAGGACGTGCTCTTCGTGCGGGCGGGGGAGGAGGAGGACGGCGAGGTGCTCGACGAGGGCCGCTGGTGGCTCGTCCCGCCCTGGGCGAAGGAGGTGCCGAAATACCCGATGTTCAACGCCCGTGCCGAGACGGCGGCCACCAAGCCCGCCTTCCGCGAGGCGTTCCGCACCGGGCGCTGCCTGATCCCCGCCGACGGCTATTTCGAGTGGACGAAGGGCGAGGACGGCGGGCGTGACCCCTGGTACCTGCACCTGCCCGGCGGGCGGCCCTTCTCCTTCGCCGGGCTCTGGGCGCGCAACGAGCGGCTGGGGCTGACGAGCTGCACCATCCTCACCGCGCCCTCGGTGGCGCCGATCGACCGGCTGCACCACCGCATGCCGGTGATCCTCGCGCCTGATGCCTATACGGAATGGCTCTCCTCCGACACCGGCGCCGAGGCGGCCTCGGCCCTGCTCGCCCGGCATCTCGACGGCGAGCTCGCCTTCCACCGGGTGAGCCGCCGGGTGAATGCCACGCGCTACGAGGGTGCCGACGCCATCGCGCCCCTCGACGAGGCGGCAGAGCAAACGCCGGACCCCGAGGAGAAACTCCCGCCGCGTCAGGGCGACCTCTTCGGCTGAGCCCCCGTTCATTCCGCCTGCCGTGGCCGCGCAAGGCGGTGGCGGCCGGGCGTCCCCGCCTCCCCCGGGCGGGTCCTCCGCTCCGATCGCCGCGCGCCGAGGCAGCGCCTCGGGGGGCATCGAGCCCCCCTCGGCGCTGGCCGGCCCCCGGGGGGCCGGCGGGACCGTCGCCCTCCGGCGGATCAGGCCGGCGTCGGTGGGGCCGGTGATGGCGGTGGCCATCGGCCGGGGCTCGAATCCGTCCTCCGGCTGCGCGGGAGCCGATGTCACCCGCCCGGGACGGTTCGCTCTCCTTCGCCGGGGGCGCTGCAGCCGCGCGGCACGCGCGGCCCGGCCCAAACCGCAGGAGACGCGCCCGCAGGGCGGGTCGACGGAGGGCGGGAGCCCCCCGGACCGCGGCCGGCTGGCGGGCGCCGGCGAGAGCCTCCGGTCCGTGCGCCTGCCCTGCGTCGCGCCCGCGCGGCCGGTGATATGCAACGACCACGGCGGGTCTCTCGCGGCGGGCCCCTGCAGCGAGCAGCTTCCACCCGGGGCAAGCGGAGCCGGTGCATCTCCTTCCGGGCCCGATGCCGGGACGTGGGGGCTGAACGGGATCCTGCCGCTCGCTGCCGGCAGCCCGGCCCCGGCCGCGTGCGGGCCGATGCCGGGTGCATCGCGCCCTGCCGCCGCCCGATCGCAGGATCCGGGTGGCCCGGCGGGCCCTCGCCGGTCTAGGCCCCGGGGCACAGGCAAACAGAGGAGAGTGCCATGTCCTTCCGCATCACCGGTCTCGCGCCGGACCCGTTCCTGCCGCTCTACGGGCTCGACCCCGAGACGCTCGCCGCCCGCGGCATCCGCCGGATGACCGCCGGTGCCGCGCCCGAGTTTCCCGACCGCATCGAGATGCGCCATGCCCGCGAAGGCGAGACGGTGCTGCTGCTCAACCATGTCTCGCAGCCTGCCGCCTCGCCCTACCGCGCCACCCACGCGATCTTCGTGATCGAGGGCGCGACCGAGCGCTACGACCGCAGCGGCGAGGTGCCCGAGGTGATGCGCCCGCGCCTGCTCTCCCTGCGCGGCTTCGACGCCGAGGGCCTGATGCGCGACGCCGACGTGGTGGAGGGTGCGGAGGTGGAAGGGCTCATCGAGCGGCTCTTCGCCGACCCGCAGATCACCGAGATCCATGCGCATTATGCCCGGCGGGGGTGCTTCTCGGGGCGCATCACCCGGGCCTGACCGGCGGCCCTCCCCCCCGCCCCGCGGCCCGGGGGAGGGCCCTCGCGCGGTCGTCCTGCCACGCGCGGGCGGCAGGCGCGGGATGCCCCGGGACCCCGTCGCGACCGGTGACCGCGCCCGGCCGGCCGGGGCCCGCGCCGATCCCGCGGGGGCCGACCCCCCGCCGGGGGCGCGTGATCCCGCCGGGGCCGGCCCCGTGTGGCGGGCTCAGGCGGGGCGGGGGAGCGCGCCCTCTCGTGGCGGGCGCACGAAATGCGCCGCCGCCAGCAGCCCCACCCCCGCCACCGGCAGGCAGGCGATGAAGATCACCGAGGAAACCCGCCGCGCCGTCTCCGGCTCCATCACCGTATCGAGGCCGAAGGCATTCGCCACGATGCCGACATAGGCGGCGCCCACCGCGTAGCCCATGCGCTGCACGGTGGGGAAGGCGGCGGCGATGCGCTCCAGCTCGCCCGGGGCCGCCAGCGCCTTCGCCCGGCGCAGGATGAAGGTCCAGGCCATGCCGAAGCCGCCGCCCTTGAGCACCGCGCAGGCGGTGATCAGCCAGATCGGCCCGGTGGGCATCACCACCGCCGAGCCGGCCACGCTGAGCGTGATCAGCGCCATGCCGGCGAGGATCAGCTTCGCGTCATGCCGCTCGGCCGCGCCGGAGACCAGCACGGCCATCACCGTCCAGGACACGGAGCCGGCGGCGATCACGTAGCCCGCCAGCAGCGCCGGCGTGCCGTGGATCTGCGCCATCAGCAGCGGGCCGAAGATGTTCATGGTGATGGTGGCGGCGGAGAAGCAGAAGATCATCACCAGCGCCGCGCCCGCCGGCCGGCGGATGTTCACCGGGCCGGCCGGCAGCAGCCGCCCCGCCCCGGAGCGCCCGTCGATCACCAGGAACAGCGCGAGGCAGCCGAGCCCGGCCAGCACCAGGAGCGGCGTGCGCAGCGCGGTCACCTCGATGCCGGCATAGGCGATGAACACCACGCCGGCGGCGAGGCAGGCCAGCCTGCGCACCGGGACCCGGCCCGCGGCCCGCGCCGCCTGCCGGTCGGGCCCCGACATGTCGGAGGAGCGCAGCAGGATCCAGGCGGTGAGCGCCACCGCCTTCACCATGAACAGCACGAAGCCGCCGCGCCAGCTGCCGAGCTCCACGAAAGCCCCGCCGATCAGCGGGCCGAGGAAGGCCGAGACACCCCAGAGCGTGGAGATCGCCGCCATGGCCCGCGCGGTGAGATGGGTCGGGAACACCCGCGTCGCGGTCACGAAGGAGAGCGCCACCAGCCCGCCGCCGCCCAGCCCCTGCAGCAGCCGCCCGGCAAGCATCACCCACATCTCGGGCGCCGCCGCCGAGAGCGCGCAGCCCAGGGCGTAGAGCGCCGCATGCGCGGCCATCGGCAGGCGCACCCCGTGGCGCAGCGAGAGCAGTCCGCTCATCGCGCCCGCCACGATCGAGCCCACCTCGTAGAGCGCCGATGTCCAGGAGATCAGCCGCGTGCCGCCGATATCGGCGACGATCGAGGGCATCATCGTGGAGACCAGCAGGCTGTCGGCCGCGTGCAGCCACACCCCGAGGCACACCAGCAGCAGGCTCGGCGCGTAGCGGGCGGTGAGCAGCTCGCGCCAGCGGCCGGTACCGCCGGGCCGCGGCGCGGGTGAGGTGGGGTCCACGGGGGGAGGCCTTCTATATTACAAAGATATCACTTTGAATAATGGCCCGGGCGGCGCGATGTCAATGCCGCCGCGCGCGGCCCGAAGCCGCCATCCGCGCGCATTCCTCCGCCACCGCAAGTTGCTTCCTCCCCCGGCGCGCCGGCTGCCCGGATCGCTGCTTCCCATCCCCCTTGCCCGGGCGACCAGCCCGGGCCGCGCCCGACCCTCCCCCCGGGAGGGCGCGTTGGCGTTGCCCCGCGCCGCACAGCCCTCGTCCGGGGCTTTCGGGATGAACCGCTGACCACCAGCGGAGGTGCGCCCACCCGGGGTCGGGCGCGGCCCTCCGTTCCCGGCTTGGAGCGGAGACAAGACCTGCCAAGGGGCACCCGCACTTCCCGGTCCGGGACCGGCAGCGGCCCGGCCCGGGCCGTCTGCCACGCGCGCCGGGGTGCGGGGGCCGGCAGGCCCCCTCGGCCTGGCGCGCGTTCCCCCCTCGGACGAGGGACGAACGAGGCCGCTCCGCGCGAGCGTCGGGCGCTCCCCCTCAGGGCAGGGCGGTGTGACGCCCGGTCGAAAGGCTCCCGGGTGGTGCGGCGCCGAAAAACCGCGTAGCATCGCGGTCATTCCACCGAAATTCCCGAGCATACCCCACGAGGACATTTGCATGACACTTCTGACCAGGGCCGAAGAGATATCCGATGTCGCCTTCGGGTTCATGGGCTCGAAAGCCCTCTTCGCGGCACTTCATCACGGAGTATTCACCGTGCTCTCCGGCGGCAGCCTCACGGCCGAGGAGACCGGCGCCGCGACCGGCCTGCACCCGGAGCGCGCGCGCACCCTGCTCACCGCTCTGGCCGCCCTGGGCCTCGTCTCGGTGGAAGGGGCGCGCTTCGCCAATTCCCCTGCCGCCGAGGCCTTCCTGGTGAAGGGCGCGAAATACGATTTCGGCGATTACCTGCGCCTGCAGGTGGACCGGCAGATGTACCCGCTGCTCGACCAGATCGAGCAGGCACTCGACAATTCCCTGCCCGAGGAGGCCACCGCCTCCTACGCGGACTGGTTCTCCGACCCCGAGGAAGCCCGGCTCTACTCGGCCAGCCAGCATTCCGGCTCGCTCGGGCCGGCGCGCAGCCTCGCGCGCAACGTCGACCTCTCCGAGGCGCGGCGGCTGCTCGACGTGGGCGGCGGCACCGGCGCCTTCGCCATCACCCTGTGCCAGGCCTGGCCGGAGCTGGAGGTGACCATCGTCGACTTCCCCAACGTGGCCGCGCTGGGCACTGCCTACGTGAAGCAGGCCGGGCTCGGTGACCGCATCCACTACGCGCCGGGCGATGCGCTGCAGGCCGACTGGCCGGAGGAACAGGACGCCATCCTGATGTCCTACCTCTTCTCCGGCGTGCCGGGGGAGGCGCATGACGCGCTGCTCTCCCGCGCCTACGACCACCTCGCCCCCGGCGGCCGGGTGATGATCCACGATTTCGTGGTGAACGCCGACCGCACCGGCCCGAAGCTCGCCGCCCTCTGGCAGCTCCAGCACACCGCCTTCACCCCCGAGGCCCGCTCGCTCGACGATGCCTGGCTCGACGCGGCGCTGGGCAATGCCGGTTTCGCCGAGGCGAGCGTGGCGCCGATGATCCCCGGCATGACCATGCTGGCCCAGGGCGTGCGCCCCGACTGAGGCCCGCCTGCCACCCGCCGCAGCGGCCGCGGCGGCGGGGAGGGTCGAGAAAAATATCGCACACGATTAAATCGCAGGCTTGACGTGCGGAGGTCGAAGTCCTAATTGAATCGCACACGATACAATCGGACACGATTTTCAACAGGAGCCACGACCATGACCCGTACCATTCTCAAGGCCGGCGCTGCCGCTCTCGCCCTCACCGCCGGTGCTGCCAAGGCCGATCCGGTGCTCTACCCGGATGCCGCCGCCTTCGTCGCCGCCACCTCGCAGGGCGCGCCGATCTACACCCTCACCCCGGAGGAGGCGCGCGAGGTGCTGCGCGGCGCCCAGTCCGGCCCGGTCGATGCGCCGGAGGTCGCGGTGGAGGACCGCACGCTGCCCGTCGGCCCCACCGGCGAGACGAAGATCCGCGTGCTGCGCCCCGAGGGGCTGGGCGAGGACGCCCCGGCGGTGGTCTATTTCCACGGCGCGGGCTGGGTGATGGGCGACACGCTCACCCATGACCGGCTGGTGCGCGAGATCGCGGCCGGCGCCGGTGCGGTGGTGATCTTCGTCGACTACGAGCGCTCGCCCGAGGCCCGCTACCCGGTCGCCATCGAGCAGGACTACGCGGTGACCCGCTACGTGGCCGAGCACGGCGCGGAGTTCGGCATCGACCCCGCGCGCATCGCCATCGCCGGCGACAGCGTGGGCGGCAACATGACCGCGGTGGTGAGCCTGCTCGCCAAGGAGCGCGGCACGCCGCGGATCGCCGCCCAGCTGCTGTTCTACCCGGTGACCGACGCGGGCCTCGACACGCCGTCCTACGACGCGTTCGCCGAGGGCCCCTGGCTCACCCGCACCGCGATGGAATGGTTCTGGGACCAGTACCTGCCCGACGCCGACGCGCGCGAGGACATCCACGTCTCGCCGCTGAACGCGACGCCGGAGCAGCTCGCCGGCCTGCCGCCGGCGCTGGTGATCACCTCGGCCAACGACGTGCTGCGCGACGAGGGCGAGGCCTATGCGGCCAAGCTCATCGAGGCCGGCGTGCCGACCGTGCAGACCCGCTACGCCGGCACGATCCACGACTTCGTGATGCTCAACGCGCTCGCCGATCTCCCGGGCACCCGCGCCGCGATCGCCCAGGCCAACGGCTTCCTGCGCGAGCACCTCGCCGCCGAGTGACGGCCGGCCCCGGCCCGCACCCCTGACAGACCGGGCCGCGCTCCCCCTCCGGAGCGCGGCCCGGCCCCCGTTCCCCCCCCCGAAACGCCGCCCCGGACCCTGCGCGCGCCGAGCCAGATCACGGAGCCGCCCCGGGGCGCCGCACGACCGCTCCCCCCGGGGCGGTCCCTGTCGGACCAGGACCCGACACGCTCGCTGCCGCACTCGCGCCGCCTCGCTTGCGGCACGCACCGCGGCTCCGGCCGCCTGCCGGCCATACTGCCTGAGGCGCCCCCGACACATCGGCCCCTCGAGGGCGCTGGCAGAGCCGACAAGGCGCCGGCCCCGCCCCGCGTGCCCTCGCCGCGACACTCGCGTCACCGCCCGCCACCGCGCCGGTCTGCCCTTGCACGGCCGCCAGAATCACCGACTGTCTCCCTGTCTCCCTGTCTCCCTGTCTCCCTGTCTCCCTGTCTCCCTGTCTCCCTGTCTCCCTGTCTCCCTGTCTCCCTGTCTCCCTGTCTCCCTGTCTCCCTGTCTCCCTGTCTCCCCGTCTCCCCCGGGCAGGCCGGCGCCGTGCGGCTACCCGTCCCGGCTTGCGCGCGGGCTGTCCGATCGCGACGGCCCTCCGGGCAGTGGGCAGTGGGCAGTGGGCAGTGGGCAGTGGGCAGTGGGCAGTGGGCAGTGGGCAGTGGGCAGTGGGCAGTGGGCAGTGGGCAGTGGGCAGTGGGCAGTGGGCAGTGGGCCGGACCACCCGGCCCGCCGCCGGGCTGCACCGGGCGAAGCGCCTGTTCCGCTCCCCGACGCCTTTGCCCGCCCGCCGGATGCGCAGCATCCGGCCCGGCCCAAAGAGGCGGTCACCGACAGGTGGGCGCATCACGGGAGAGCCCCGGCCGACAGGCCCCCCGCGTGCGGAAGCGGAGCCCTCCCGCCCTCCGTCGACGCGCCCTGCGGGCACGTCTCCTGCGGTTTGGGCCGGGCCGCGCCTGTGGCGCGGCGGGCGTGCGGGGCCCGGCCACGCGCCCGGACTGTCGCGGCGGCCCGAGTGTTGCCGGGTGCAGCTCCAGGTGGGGCCGCCCGAACGCCTTGCAGCGCCTTCCCGCCGCGCTCCGAGGTCGCAGGGCCGCGCGACCGGCGCGGGAAGGGCCAATGCCCGGCGGCGCCGCGTTTCAACGGCCGGTGCCGCGTCTTGCCCGGGCCCGGGCGTCCGCGGCGCTACCCTCGGCGAATTTTCGCATACGAAAGACACGAAATCTCGCACGCGCCGGGTTGCCTCTCCGGCCGATCGCGCCGACTGTCCTGCAAGGCCCCCGGCGCCCGGCGGCCTTCACCCGACCGAGACATCCCGCGCGCCCGCCCCGGGGGCCGCACCGCATGGAAAGACCTGCCGCCGATGGACCTCAACCTGCTCAGCGCCAGACGGCTCCTGGAGGGCTATGCCCGGGCCGAATTCACCCCCGTCGACGTGGCCCGCGCCTGCCTCGCGCGCATCGAGGCCACGCAGGGCGCGCTGAATGCCTTCTGCCTCATCGACAGCCCCCGGACCCTGGCCGAGGCCGGGGCCCCCGCCGCGCGCTGGGCCACCGGCGCGCCGCAGGGGCCGCTCGACGGCGTGCCGGTCTCGATCAAGGACCTGATCGACGTTGCCGGCTGGCCCACGCTCTCGGGCAGCAACGCCACTTCGCCGGAAACCCACACTGCTGCACGCGACGCGGCCCAGGTGGCCCGGCTGCGCGCGGCGGGGGCGGTGATCCTCGGCAAGACCACCACCACCGAGTTCGGCCACAAGGGCGTCTCCGACAGCCCGCGCACCGGGGCCACGCGCAATCCCTGGAACCTCGCGCTCACCACCGGCGGCTCGAGCTGCGGGGCCGGGGCGGCGGCGGCGGCCGGGCTCGGGCCGCTGCACCTGGGCAATGACGGCGGCGGCTCGGTGCGCATCCCCGCCTCCTTCTGCGGGGTGATCGGGGTGAAGCCGGGCGCCGGCACGCTGGTGACCGACCGCGCCGGCATCACCGGCCCGCTCGTCGCCTCCGGCCCGCTCACCCGCCACGCCGGGGACGCGGCGCTGCTGCTCGACGTCATCGCCCACCGCGGCCCGGTGGAGGCGGACGGTACGCTGCTCTCCGGCCCCGGACTCGCCCCGGGCGCCTTCTCCGACGGCCTCGCCCTCGGCGCCTCGGGCCTGCGCATCGGCTGGCTGCCCACCCTCTCCGGCGCGCCGGTGGAGGCGGAGACGGCTGCGCTCGTCAGGGCCGGTCTCGAAGTGCTCTGCTCCCTCGGCGCGGAGGCGGAGGAGACCGCGCTCGACCTGCCGCGGGCCGAGGAGGCCTACATCACCATCCTCTCCGCCGGCACCGCGCTCTTCGTGAACGAGATGTCGCCGGGCCAGCGCGCGCTGATGGAGCCCGCGCTGATGGAGCTGGTGCGCGTGGGCATGGCGGTGACGGCGGCGGAGTACGCCCATGCCTACCACCGGCTGCGCGGCGGCTGCATCGCCAGCCTGCGCGCGCTCTTCACCCGCTACGATCTGCTGGTGCTGCCCACGATGCCGGCGCCCGCCTTCCCGCTGTTCCACGACTACCCCGGCCCGCAGGACCGCGGCTGGCGCGCCGACTGGACGCCCTTCACCTTCCCCTTCAACCTCGCCGGCCTGCCGGCGGCCTCGCTGCCCTGCGGCCTCACCGGAGCGGGCCTGCCGGTCGGGATGCAGGTGGTGGCGCCCTGGGGGCATGAGGCGCGGCTGATGGGTGCCGTCGCCGCCTTCTGCGCCGCCGCCCCCGCCGCGGCTCCGCCCGACTTCATCACCCCCGAAGGCGGCAATGCCGACGGGTTCCGTGCCCGCGCCGAGGCCCTCTGACCGCACGCCCGACCTGCCGAGCGACCGGGGGGCCGGCGCATCCGACACGCTGCCGAACGGACAGGGGGCGAGCGGACGGCGGCGGGCGCGCCGGCCTTCTGCGGGTCCGGCCCACGCAGGCAGCCCGCCGCGCCTCCCCGGGCGGGGCGGAACGCGGGCGGCAGGCTCGCCCCGGACACGGGCCATGGAGCGGGGAGAGCGGACAAGCGTGACGGAAAACTGGTGACCCCGGCGCGATTCGAACGCGCGACCTACCGCTTAGGAGGCGATTGCTCTATCCAGCTGAGCTACGGGGCCAACGGACACAGGGTTTACAGATGCGGGTCGATCCGGTCAACGCGAGAAGCCGGGAGGCGGCGCGGCAGGCGCCCCCGCCCGCGGCGCTGCTGCGCGTGCTGGAAGGGGCCGGCCTCGGCCCGGTGCGCGCCGGAGCCTTCGCGCCGACCACCGGTGGCAACACCAACCTCGTCTGGCGCTGGCAGGCGCGCGGCGGCGCGCTGGGCGTGAAACTGGTGCAGCCGGGGGCGGACACGCCGCTCTTTCCCAACGACCCGGCGGCCGAGTTTGCCGCCCTGCGCGCGCTGGAGGGCACCGGCCTCGCGCCGCGGCCCGTGGCGCTCTGCCCGGTCGGTGCCGGCCGGGCGGTCATCTACCGCTGGGTGGAGGGCCGGACCTGGGACGGCGCGCCGGAGCCACTCGCCCGCCTGCTGCGCCGGCTCCACGCCCTGCCGCCACCCGGCGGCCTGCGCGCGATGCCGGCCGACCCGCTGGCCCACGGTGCCGCGATGCTGGCCGGGCTGGGCAGCGACTCGCGCCGCGCCGCGCTCGAGGCCCGCCGGCCCGAGCACCCTCCCGGTCCCGCGGGCCCGGCGGTGTTCCTCCACGCCGACCCGGTTCCCGCCAACGTGGTGCTCACCCCCGAGCCGCTGCTGATCGACTGGCAATGCCCCGCGCGGGGCGAGGCGGCGGAAGACATCGCGGTGGCGCTCTCGCCGGGCATGCGCAGGGTCTACGGCGGCCCGCCGGTCAGCGCTGCCGGGGTGCAGCGTTTTCTCGAGGCCTACGCCGACCCGGCGGCCACGCGCCGCTACACCGCCCTTGCCCCGGCGCTGCACTGGCGCCTCGCCGCCTATTGCCTCTGGCGCGCCATGCAGGGCGGCCCGCTTGCCGAGGCCTATGCCGCCGGCTTCGAGGCGGAGCTCGCCGCGCGTTTCGTCTGAGGCGGGACGGCAGCGAGACCCGCCGGGCGTCCTGCCGCAGGAACGCGGGCGGCGGCATCCCGTCCGGACAGCCCGGCTCGGCCCTTCCGCCCGGGCGAGCAGCCCGGGCCGCGCCCGACCCTCCCCCCGGAAGGGCGCGTTGGCGATGTCGGTTGCCGCACAGTCCTCGTCCGGGGCTTTCACGATAAACCGCTGACCACGGGCGGGGGTGCGCCCACCCAGGGTCGGGCGCGGCCCTCGTCACCGGGCGTAAACCGGATCCTGTGTCGTTCGGGGGCACGGCAGGTTCGCGCTCGGCCTGGGCGCGCAGGGCGATCGGCGGTGCCGGGGGCCGCCGCTCCGGCGTTACCGGCGCTGGGGCATGGCGGTGGCAGGGCGCGGGGCGGGCCGGGGGAGGTCGGGCGCGGCGGTGTCGAAGTCGAAGGCCTCGAGCTTCAGCGCCCGGTTGCCGGCCTTGGTGGCGGAGATCTTGATCTCCTCCACGTCGCGCGCCGCCTGGTCGAAATGCCGGTCGAGGTTGCCCACCCGGTCGACGAGCCGCTCCATGTCCTTGTGCAGCAGGCCGAGCTCGCGGCGGATGGCGCCGGCCTGCTCGCGCATTCGGGCGTCCTTGAGGATGGCGCGCAGCGTGTTCAGCGTGGCCATGCAGGTGGTGGGCGAGACGATCCAGACGCGCAGCTCGAACCCCTCGCGCACCACCTCGGGGAAGGTGGCGTGCAGCTCGGCGTAGACCGCCTCGGAGGGCAGGAACATCAGCGCGCTGTCGGCGGTCTCGCCCTCGATGATGTAGCGCTCGGAGATGGCGCGCAGGTGGTGGCGCACGGCGAGGCGGAAGTCGCGCGCCGCCTGCTCGCGCTCGCGCTCGGTCTGCGCGGCACGCAGGCCCTCCCAGGCCTCGAGGGGGAATTTCGCGTCGATGGCGATGGTGCCGGGCGGGTTGGGCAGGTGCAGCAGGCAGTCGGCGCGGCGGCCGTTCGAGAGCGTGGCCTGGAGGGAGAAGGCGTCCGGCGGCAGGGCGTTGCTGACGATGTCGGCGAGCTGGATCTCGCCGAAGGCGCCGCGGGCCTGCTTGTTGGAGAGAATGTCCTGCAGGCCCAGCACGTCGCCCGAGAGCTTCTCGATCTTGGCCTGGGCGCGGTCGATCGCCTCCAGCCGCTGCTGCAGCTCGCCCAGCGAGCGCGCGGTGCGCGTGGCGGTGCCGTGCAGCGTGACCGACATGCCCTTCTGCACCTCCTCGAGGCGGCGCTCCATGCCCTCGGCCATGCGGGCCTGGGCGGCGGCCTGGGCCTCGGAGACGGCGCGCAGCCCGCCCGCGAGCTGCGACTGGCCCTCGTCGAGCCGGCGGATGGCGATGTCGAGCCCGGCCATCGCCTCGGCCAGCGCGCGGGCCTCGGCACCGCCGTCGCGGCGCGGGCGCAGCAGCAGGACGAGCAGCAGCAGCACCGCGGCGCCGGCGAGCACCAGGGGGAGGGGCAGGGTCTCGGGCAGGGCGGTCATCGGCGGCCGAAGAGCTTCTCGATCTCGGCGAGCGAGAGTTCCACCCAGGTGGGCCGGCCGTGGTTGCACTGGCCGGAATGCGGCGTGGCCTCCATCTCGCGCAGGAGGGCGTTCATCTCCTCCACCGTGAGGCGGCGGCCGGAGCGCACCGAGCCGTGGCAGGCCATGCGCGA
Source organism: Oceanicella sp. SM1341 (assembly GCF_003448965.1). Taxonomy (GTDB): domain Bacteria; phylum Pseudomonadota; class Alphaproteobacteria; order Rhodobacterales; family Rhodobacteraceae; genus Paroceanicella. The sequence goes on along the minus strand of NZ_QRGC01000014.1, from coordinate 78,039 downwards.
CATGATCGCCTCGAGCCGGCTCTCTAGCAGGGCGGAGGTGCCCATGTCGGCGAGCTCGTCGCCGATGTCGCGCAGCAGGGCGGCAGCGTCGCAGCGGCCGAGCATGGCGGGGGTTTCGCGCACGCAGATCGCACCGGCGCCGAAGGGCTCGATGGTGAGGCCGAGTGCTTCGAGCGCCTCGGCATGGCCGAGCAGGCGCTCGGCGTCCTCGGCCGACATCTCGACGATCTCGGGCATGAGCAGGGTCTGGGCGGCGATGCCGGCCCTGGCGTATTGCGCCTTGAAGCGCTCGTAGACCAGGCGCTCGTGCGCGGCGTGCTGGTCGACCACCACCATGCCGGTGGCGGTCTGGGCGACGATGTAATTCTCGTGCAGCTGCGCCCGGGCGACACCGAGGGGCGGCAGATCGGACGCGTCCTCCGGCCGGGGGCCGGCCGCCTCGGACGCCCCTTGCGGGGCGGCCTCGCCGGCCGGGCGCGGGCCTTCGACCCGCGCGGACCAGCCTCCGAGCTCGGCGAAACCCTGCTGGGCGGGGGGCTGCGGGGCCTGGGCCTGCCAGCCGGTGGCCAGGGCTTCGGCCGAGGGGCGGGGCGGGGGTGTGTAACCGCCGCGCGACGGCCAGGGGGCGGCGGGCCGGCCCTCGGGGCGGAAGGCGCCGAGGGCGGCGGAGGAGACCGTGGTCGCCGCCCGGTGCCCGGCGCCGGCGAGCGCGTGCAGCAGTGCGGAGACGATCAGCCCGCGCGCGATGCCCGGCTCGCGGAAGCGCACCTCGGATTTCGCCGGGTGCACGTTCACGTCCACCCGCTCGGGCTCGATGTCGAGGAACAGGGCGGCGGCGGGGTAGCGGTCGCGGCTGAGGAAGTCGGAATAGGCGGCGCGCAGGGCGCCGGTGAGCACCTTGTCCTGCACCGGGCGGCCGTTCACGAACAGGAACTGCTGCACGGAGGAGCCGCGCGAATAGGTGGGCAGGGCGGCGTAGCCGGTGAGGCGCAGCCCGTCGCGCTCGGCGTCGATGGGCAGGGCGTTCTCGGCGAAGCCGGCGCCGAGCAGGCTGCGCAGCCGGGCGAGGCGCGCGGCTGGCAAATCGCCGCTCTCGCGCCGGGCCTGGAAGGTCACCCGCCCCTCGCCGCCGCCCGAGACGTCGCGCAGGGTGAAGGCGGTGAAGGGGGCTGCGAGCGACAGGCGGCGCACGGTCTCGCTCACCGCCTGCATCTCCGAGCGGTCGGTGCGCAGGAACTTCAGCCGCGCGGGCGTGGTGTGGAACAGGTCGCGCACCTCCACCACCGTGCCGCGGGCGAGGGCGGCGGGGGTGACCGGGCCCATCTCGCCCGAGGTCACGCGCAGCTCCGCCGCCTCCGCAGCGCCCTCGGCCCGCGAGGTGAGGGTGAGCCGGGCCACCGAGCCGATGGAGGGCAGCGCCTCGCCGCGGAAGCCGAAGGAGCGGATGTCGAGCAGGTTGGTGCCGTCGATCTTCGAGGTGGCGTGGCGCGAGAGCGCGAGCGCGAGCTCGCCGGCCGGGATGCCGTGGCCGTCGTCGGTGACGCGGATCAGCGTCTTGCCGCCGTCGGCCACCGCGATGTCGATGCGCCGGGCGCCGGCGTCGAGCGCGTTTTCCACCAGTTCCTTCACCGCGGAGGCCGGGCGCTCGACCACCTCGCCCGCGGCGATACGGTTTGCCGCCGCCTCGTCGAGCTGGCGGATCTGCGGCAGGGCACGGCTTATCTTGGGGCTTTCGGCGTTCATGACACCATCTTTAGCTCCAATCGCGCGATTCCGCGAGAGCGAGATTTGCGGCGGGGGGCCTGTGCCGCCGCGGAAAAGGGGAGAGAGCGCCGGTCTCGCCGCTGGCTGCTCCGGTTTGAGGCAGGTGCCGGGGGAGAGCCCGTCCGGCGTGAGCGGCGCCGGGGACTTGCCGCGCCCCGGCCTGCGGCCGCTGCGAGCGCGGACACCGCCCGTCCCCGCTGCAGCAAACCCGCGGCCCGGCATTTGCGTCGCCCCCCCTGGTTCGGCCCCCGGGCCCGGCCCCGGCAGGGGCCGCGCCGGAGCGGCGCCCCGCCGCGACACGGGGGGTGCGAGCGGCCCGGCACGGGCCGGTCTCCGCCGGATCACGGCCGCTTGCAGCCCGCCGGCCGCTTCGCTACCGTCGCGCCGAACTCAGGGGAGACGGGATATGGACAGAGAGCTGCTCGGCGCGACGGCGAGTGAACTTGGCCGCGGCATCGGCACCGGCGAGATCGACGCGGAGGCGCTCACCGAGCTCTTCCTCTCCGCCATCGCCGAGCATCCGGAGGCAGCCCGCATCTACGCCCGCACCACCCCCGAGCGCGCCCGCGAGGAAGCCGCCGCGGCGGCGAAGCGCGCCCGCGCCGGCCTGCGCCGCGGCCCGCTCGACGGTGTCCCGGTGTCCTGGAAGGACCTGTTCGACACCGCCGGCATCGCCACCGAGGCCGGCTCCGCCCTGCTCGCCGGCCGCACGCCCGCGCGCGACGCGCTGGTTCTGGAGCGCGCCACCCGGGCCGGGCTCGTCTGCCTCGGCAAGACCCACATGTCCGAGCTCGCCTTCTCCGGCATCGGCATCAACCCGGTCACCGCCACCTCGCCGAACGTGAACTACCCCGACCGCGTGCCCGGCGGCTCCTCCTCCGGCGCCGCGGCCTCGGTGGCCTTCCGCCTCGCGCCGGCCGGCATCGGCTCGGACACCGGCGGCTCGGTGCGCGTGCCCTCGGCCTGGAACGACCTCGTGGGCTTCAAGACCACCCATGGCTGGCTGCCGCTCGACGGGGTGGTGCCGCTGGCCGCCGGGTTCGACACCATCGGCCCGCTCTGCCGCTCGGTGGAGGACGCGGGCCTGCTCGCCGCCATCATGGCCGCCGAGCCCGCGCCCGACCTCTCCGGCGCCCGGCTCGACGGGCTGAACCTGCTGGTGCTCGAGACCGTGGCGCTCGACGAGATCCGCCCCGAGCCGCTGGAAGGCTTCGAGCGCGCGGTCGCCCGCCTCGCCGAGGCCGGGGCGAAGATCACCCGCGGCGAGGTGCCCTGTCTCGCCGGTGCCATGGGCCTCTCCGCCTCGCTCTTCACCGGCGAGGCCTGGGCGGAATGGGGCGAGCTGATCGAGAGCAACCCCGACGTGATGTTCGACCAGGTGCGCGAGCGTTTCCGCGCCGGGCGCGAGGTGAGCGCCGCGCAATGGCTGCGCGACCGCAAGCGCATGATGGCGATCCGCGGCGAATGGGCCGCCGCCGTGGGCGGCTACGACGCCGTCCTCGTGCCCAGCTCCGCCATCCTGCCGCCGGTCACCGAGCGGATGATGGAGGACGCGGCCTATTACGTGCGCGAGAACCTGCTCGCCCTGCGCAACACCCGCATCGGCAACCTGATGAACGCCTGCGGGGTGACCCTGCCCACCGGCGTGCCCTCCTGCGGCATCACCGCCTTCGGCCTGCCGGGCCGCGACCGCGAGATCCTGCGCGTCGCCGCCGCGATGGAAGTCGCGCTCGGCGCCTGAGGCGGCACGAGCGGCTCACCGCCACGAGCGCATGGGCGGGGCCGGCCAGAGGGCCGGTGCCCGCGATGCGCGCCGCGCCGGCGGCCTCCTGCCCCCTTCGGGAAGCGTTCGCGCCCTGCCCTCGCCGGGGCCGGGCGACGATCAGGAGGCTTGCAGGCGCACGCCCCGCCCGGAGCGCGGGAGCACCGGCATGAAATCCCGGCCCGCGCGGGCGCGGGCATGCGGTCCCGCCCGGTCGAGGGCGCGTGCGGCGGTTTGCAGGCCCCCGCGCCGCTCATCACCGCGGGGGGCACATGGAAACCCCCGCGCGGCACGGGGCAGCGCGGGGGCATGGGCGCGGCGGGTCGGCCCGGCCGGCTTCAGTCCTCGCGCTTCTCGCGGTGGTCGCGGCGCGGGGCGGCCATGGCCTCGGCGAAGCGGCGGCGCGCGTCGGGCGACATGTCGGCGAGCACGTCCACCGCCTGCTCGTTGCCGTCGCTGAACATCTGCCCGAAGGCCTCGGACTGGCGCTGCAGGATCGCCCGCATCGCGTCGGCGTCGAACGCGTCGGCACGGAGGATGTCCTGCAGGCGCTCCCGGTCGCCGCGCGAGCGCTCGATGAGCGGCTGCATCTCGGCGCGCATCCGGTCGTTCATGCCGTCGAAATGCGCCCGGTCGTCCTCGGGCAGGTTGCGCAGCGCGTGGCGCAGGTTGAAGGCCATGAAGGGCGCGCCCCGCTCGTGCGGGGGCCGCACCAGCGCCCCCACCACCAGGCCGCCGATCACCAGGTTCGCGCCCAGCGAGACCGCGAGCAGGATCTTCACCCAGCGCGGGCTGCGGGCCGGGGATACCGTGTCGGACATGGTCAGATCTCCGGGTAGCTGTCGACGAGCAGGGCGAACTCGCTGCTGGTCTGCTCGTAGGCGAGGGTCATGTCGGCGCCGGTGAGCGTGTCGAGCACCGGCAGGTCGGTCACCGCATCGGGGCCGGCGAAGCCCACCCAGAAACCCACCGCCGCACAGGCGGCGAGCCCGGCCACCGCGCGCCAGCCGCCGAAGGCCCCGGCGAGCCGCGTCACGAGGCTGCCGCGCGGCGCCGGCGCCGGCGGCCGGGCAGGGGCGGCCCGCTCCGCCGCCACGTCGGCGGCATCGCCCAGCACCCGGGCGAGAAAGGCCTCCGAGGGCCCGGGCTCGGCCGCCCTGGCCTCGGCGAAAAGCGCCTCGAGCATCTCGTCCGTGCCCCGGTCCGGGGCGCCCGGCTGTCCGGTGTCCGCGCGGCTCATGCTACCCGATCCTTCTTCATGTCATCCATCATCATGTGCGACGCTCAGCGGAAGCCAAGCTCCTCCTGTCTCTCCGCGAGGGCTGCGGCGAGGGCGCGGCGCGCCCGGCCCAGAAGGCTCTCCACGGCTTCCACCGAAGTGTCCAGCACCTCGGAAATCTCGATGTTCGACAGCTCGTCGAAGTGACGGAGCTGCAGGGCGATGCGCTGCCGCTCGGGCAGCGTGCCGATGGCGCCGTGCAGCGCCGAGGCCCGCTCCCGCGCCTCCAGCGACTGCTGCACCGAGGGCGCGCCGTCGGAAACCTCCGGCGCGTCGTCGAGCGTCACACCGGGCCGGCGGCGGCGCAACCGGTCGGTGCACAGGTTCGACGTGACCCGGTAGAGCCATGTCGAGAGCTTCGCCTCGCCCGGGCGCCAGTCCGGGGCGATGCGCCAGAGCCGCAGCATGGCCTCCTGGGCCACGTCCTCTGCCTCGGCCTGGTCGCGCAGCATGCGCCGGGCGATGGCCAGCGCCCGGGGGGCGTGGCGCGCCGTGAGCGCCCGCGCGGCGGACTGGTCGCCCCCTGCATAGCGGGCGAGCAGCGTCTCGTCGCTGGTCTCTGTCGGGGCGGAGTCGAATGCCATGGTCATCTGGTCGGTTTCCCCGCGCGGCCCGGGGCCGGACCGCGCGGGGAGGGATCTTATTCGGACGGGCGGTCGTCATCAAACCCGCGGCCCATCGGGCCGTGGCCGGCATGCCCGCCATGGCCCCAGCGGCCGCCGTGGTGGCGCATCATCGCCGCCCGGCCGGCCTCGGCCTCCTCGGCGGTGACGGTGCCGTCGCCATCGGTGTCGAGCATGCGGAACATCATGTCCTCCCGGGTGGCGGGGGGCTCACCGGCCGAGATCACGCCGTCGCCGTTGCCATCGGCGCGGGCCATCATGAAATCGGCCATCTTCTCGGCCCGGCGCTGCAGGCGCTCGCGGCGCTCCTCCTCCATGCGCCCGGTGATGGCGGCCACCATCTCGTCGCGCGAGATCTCGCCGTCGCCATTCGCATCGGCGGCCTCGAAACGGGTCGTCCGGTAGGCCTCCATTTCGGCGCGGGTCACCGCGCCGTCGCCGTCGGCGTCCATCTTCTCGAACATCGCGGTGCCATGGTCGCGCGGCCCGTGTCCCTCCGGCCCCGGCCCCTTCGCGGAGACCGCGGTGGCGGCCAGCGGCGAGAGGGCGACAAGCAGGGCAATCGTGGCGCTCAAGGGAGTTTTCATCGTTTCTCTCCAGTATCCTGGCGGAACCCGTGTCGTTCCGGCCTGTGTATCTCTTCATACGCAGGCAGGCGGCGGCTCCGTCGCGGCGGGGGGCAGAAATCTCGCCGCCCCGGGGCGGCGGCCGCGAGGTACGAAACCATCGGCCGGGTCCGCGGGCCGCGCGGGCGCGACATGAGGGTATCAGGGGAGGGCATCAGGGGAGCGGCGCCACGCCCGGGTGGCGGGCCCCGCAGGGCAGCAGAGCGCGGGCGGGCGGGGCCTTCCGCCGCGCCGCGGCAGACCGGAAAGGATCGCGGAAAATGGCAAGGGCCGCATGCGCGTCATCCCGACGCAATGACACTCTGTCAGGGTCACAGTGCCGCGCGCGGCAACTATACCTCGCCCATGCGCGATGAGAGTTCAGCAACAGCCCTGCCGGTGGACGAGCGTCCGCTTCGCCCCGCCCTGGCGCGGGGCTGGAGGCGGCGTTGCCCGGCCTGTGGCGGCGGCACCCTGTTCAAGGGATACCTCACCGTGCGCCGCAGTTGCCCTGTCTGCGGCGAGGAACTGCACCATCACCGCGCCGATGACGGCCCGGCCTGGGCCACCATCGTGATCGTGGGGCACCTCGTCGCCCCGGTGATGCTCTTCGTCTATTCCACCTTCCGCCCCGCGCCCTGGCTGATGGCGGTGGGCCTGTCGCTGGGCTTCCTGTGCCTCACGCTCTACCTGCTGCCGCGCATCAAGGGCATGTTCGTGGCCTTCCAGTGGTCGCGCCGCATGCACGGCTTCGACCGCGACTGATTCGCCCGGACACGGCTGCGCCCGGCGCCCGGGCGGACGGGCGACTGGACAAGGCGCCGCCCGCGCGGCCATAGTCGCCGCAACCAGCCAAGAGGCCCCATGACCAGCCCCGAAGACACGCCCGCCCCGGCCCTGCCGGACAAGACGGCCATCCGCGACGCCGCGAGCGTGGTGATCGTGCGGCGTGACGGCGGGCGGGCCCGGCTGCTGATGGGCAAGCGCGGCGCGAAGGCCGCCTTCATGCCGAGCAAGTTCGTCTTTCCCGGCGGCGCGATCGACCCCGCCGACACCGCCCTGCCGGTGGAAACCCCGCTTGCCCCGCTGACCGCCCGGCGCCTCGCCGAGGCCGCCCCCGAGGGCGTGGGCGCGACCCTGGCCCGCACCGCGGTGCGCGAGATGTTCGAGGAGACCGGCCTCGCCCTCGGCCGGGCCGACGCGCGCGCCCGCGGGCTGGCCGATGCCGCCCCCGCGCCCTGGCAGCCCTTCCTCGCCCGCGGCCTGCGCCCGGCCACCGACGCGCTGCGCTTCATCTTCCGCGCCGTGACGCCCGAGGGCCGGCCCCGGCGCTTCGACGCGCGCTTCTTCCTCGTCGACGCGTCCGAGATCGCCGGCGACCCGGACGATTTCTCCGGCGCGGAGGACGAGCTCTCCGACCTCACCTGGCTCGACTTCGCCGAGGCCCGGCGGCTCGAGATGCCCTTCATCACCGAGATCGTGCTCGCCGAGGTCTCCGCCATCCTGCGCGAGGGCGGGGCCGACCGGCCGGCGCCCTTCTTCCATCACGACAATGAACGTTCCTGGTTCCGCGCCCTCTGAGGCGGGGGGGCACGCGACCGGCCTGCTCTGCGCCATCCTCGCGGTCACCCTCGCCGGCTTCGGCATCTCGCTCACCCATCCGCTCTTCGCGGTGCTGCTGGAGCGGCAGGGATACTCGGGCCTGGCCATCGGGCTGTCCTCCTCCTCGCTCGCCATCGCGATGCTGGCCGGCGGGCTGCTGATGCCGCGGGTCGTCGCGCGCACCGGGCTCATCCCGGTGATGGGCGCCGCGGCGGCCTGCTGCAGCACCACCCTGCTGCTGGCGGGGGCGATGGAGAGCTACTTCGGCTGGATCGTCACCCGGTTCTGCTTCAGCCTCGGCGCCACGGCACTGTTCTACGGCTCCGAGCTGTGGATCGTCTCGGCCGCGCCGCCGGCCCGGCGCGGGCTGTGGCTGGGCATCTACGGCTTCGTGCTCTCGGGCGGGTTCCTCTCCGGCCCGCTGCTGCTCAACGCGGTGGGCACCGAGGGCTGGCCGCCCTTCCTCTGGGCGGCGCTGATCATGGCCATGGCGGCGCTGCCGGTGATCGCGGGCGCGCGCCACGCGCCGCGGCATTTCGGCGCCTCGCCCGCCGGGGTGCTGGAGACGCTGCGCTTCTTCCGCACCGACCCCTCGCTGATCTGGGGCGTGGTGCTCTACTCCGTCTTCGAGTTCGGCGTGCTGGGACTGCTGCCGGTCTGGGGCCTGCGCATCGGGCTGGAGGAGGGGCTGGCCATCGCGCTCGTCGCCCTGGTGCCGCTGGGCAACATGCTGCTGGAACTGCCCATGGGCATCGCGAGCGACCGTTACCCCCGCCGCGTGCTGATGATGATCTGCGCGGCCGGCGCGCTTGCCACCGGCCTGCTGATGCCGCTGTGGGCGGGGTGGGAGGCCGGGCTCACCGGCCTTCTGCTGCTCGCCGGGGGCGTGGTGGTCGGGCTCTACGTGCTGCCGCTGGCCGAGTTCGGCGCGCGCTACAGCGGCGACGCGCTGTCACGCGCCAATGGCGCGGTGATCGTGGGCTACGGGCTGGGCGCGTTGCTGGCCCCCACCTTCCTCGGCCAGGCGATGGACCTTGCCGGCCCGCACGGCCTGCCCTGGGGGCTGGCGCTGCTGGCGGGCATATACCTCGCGCTGCTCGCCTGGCGGGGCCGGTCGCGCGGGGCATGACTCCGGCGCCGGAAAACACGTGTGGCGCTTGACTCTCGCCGGCGGGGATGCAATTAGGCGCGCAGGAATTTTCGTGCCGTCGCGCATCAGCGCGTGTGCGCGCTATGTTGGATGTGCCCGCAGGGGCCTGAGGAGACGGAACAATGGCGAAACCGACCACTGTTAAGATCCGCCTGAACTCCACCGCGGGGACCGGGCATTTCTACGTGACCAAGAAGAACTCCCGCACCATGACCGAGAAGATGTCGGTGCGGAAGTACGACCCGGTCGCGCGCAAGCACGTCGAGTACAAAGAAGGCAAGATCAAATGATCTCGCCTCGTTGATGCCTTCGGGCATCAAACTTGAAGGGCGGTACCTCCGGGTGCCGCCGTTTTGATTCCCGGGGCTCTCAGCTGCCGAGGCCGCGGCGCAGGCCGGCCAGCACCTCGGCCAGCAGCATGCGGTGATGCGCCGCCCGGCCGTGCGAGGCGCAGAGCGGGGCGTCGGGCTCCTCCTCGGCCAGGATGGCGGCGCCGCGCGGGGTGCAGAGGGCGAAGGCGTCGAAGCGCCCGGCCTCGGGCAGGGTGACGGTGTCGAGCCCGGGCAGGCGGCCCAGCAGCGGCGTGGCGTCGAGCGCCGGGGGCCGGCTCTCCGCCGTGCCGAGGCTGATGGCGGTGAGCGGCAGGGAGATGCCGCGCAGGCTCTCCGGGGTCATCAGCGCGGCGAACTCGGGGTCGACCAGCACGCCGGCGCGCAGGCGCGGCTCGGGTGTCACCTTCGCCAGCGGGCCGAGCTCGGCGGCATGCAGGTCGAGCCCCTGCGCCGCGAACCAGCCGCAGTCCATCGCGCGGCCGGGCGTGTCGCAGGCGCCGCGCAGGCCCTCCGGGTCGAGGCGCGCGCCCGCCAGCGCCAGCACCGAGGTGCCGCCGAGGAACAGGCCCACCGCGCCGATGCGGCTCTCGTCGACATGGGGCGCGAGGGCGGGGTCGGCCAGCAGGCTGTCGAGCGCGGTGCGCAGGTCGTCCGGGCGCAGCCAGATCTCGGCCAGCGCCGCCTCGGCGCTCGCGGGCGCCGGCGGGCGGATGACCGCGACGATCATCCCCTCCGCCGCGAGGCCGCGCGCCAGCCAGTCCGCCATGTGCGGGGCCGAGCGCAGCCCGCCATGCGAGACCAGCACCAGCGGAAAGCGCCCCTCGGCCAGCGGCGCGCCGAGCCGGGCCGGGGTGGCGCGGAACACCGGCGTGCCGCCCGCCTCGCCCGGGGTGCCGCCGGGCCCGGCCGGGTACCACAGGCTGCCGTCGAGGCGCGCGCCCCGCGCCGGTGACGGCACCTCGAGCGGCCGCATGCCCACCGGCTCCCCGGCCCGGGCGTGGCCCGCGGCGAGGGAGGCGATGAACAGGAGCAGGGTGAGAAGGGCCCGGGCTGAGGGCATCGGCAGTCTCCGGCGGGGCAGGCAAACGGAAAAGGGCCGGGGAAGTGCCCCCCGGCCCTCGCGTGTCTTCAGCAGTGCGGCGCGATCACTCGCGGTTGCCGAGGAACTGCAGCAGGAACATGAACATGTTCAGGAAGTCCAGGTAGAGGTTCAGCGCGCCGGAGATGGCCATCTTCTCGGCCACGGCCTCGCCACCCGGCTGGGTGCGCACCTGCAGGTAGGAGTTCTTGATGTTCTGCGTGTCGAAGGCGGTGAGGCCCGCGAAGAGCAGCACGCCGATGATCGAGATGGCGAAATGCAGGCCCGGCGAGGCCAGCCAGATGTTGATGATCGACGCCACGAGGATGCCGATCACGCCCATCACCAGGAAGGCGCCCATGCCCGACAGGTCGCGCTTGGTGGTGTAGCCGTAGAGCGACAGGCCGGCGAAGGCGATCGCGGTCACGAAGAAGGTCTGCGCGATCGAGATGCCGGTGAAGGCCGCGAAGATCCACGAGATCGACAGGCCCATCAGCGCCGCGAAGCCGTAGAACACCATCGTGGCGGTGGAGGTGGACATGCGGTTGAGCATGGCGCCGAAGGCGAAGACCACCGCGAGCGGGGCGAACATGATCACCCATTTCAGCGGCGAGAAGAACAGCGCCGCGATCACCGAGGAGGGGATGACCGAGGTCTGGACCGAGGCGGGGTCGATGCCCTGCTTCATCGCGTTGATGACCACCGCGGCGTCGGTGCCGACGATGTAGGCGATGACGCCGGTGATCACCATGGCGATGGCCATCAGGCCATAGACCTTGTTCATGTGTGCGCGCAGGCCCGCGTCGATTTCCGCGGACTGCACCCCGGCAGTTGTCCGCCGGATCGTTTCAAACTGAGCCATTCGGCACTCCCTTTTTGGTTGACTGGTGTCTGTCTGGTGTCGAATTGACCCGCAGGCGCGGGCCGCCTCCCAATGTCGGGCTTCGGGGGGGCGAAATCAAGAACCCCGGGTGTGACACAAGCGCCATTCCGGCCCGATTTGTGGCCACGATTTCGTGGGTTTGCGCGATCCGGGCCGTGCTGCAGCGCGGCAGGCCCGGGTAACTGTCCCGTTCCGGAACAACCCCTCTCAGTCCCGCGCGCGCAGCACGCGTGCGGGACGGGCGGCCAGCGGCCGCAGCGCGAAGCCCAGGCCCGCGAGCAGGCTGGCGAGCGCCCCGCCCGCGACGATGCCCACCGCCGAGACCGGTTCGAAAACATAGCCCGAATCCATCACGAACACCATCACCGCCCAGCCGGCGAGCCCGCCCGCCGCCACGGCCACGATGCCGGCCGCAGCCCCCAGCAGGCCGGCGCGCATCGCGAAGCTGCCGAGGATGCGCCCGCGCGAGGCGCCGAGCGTCTTGAGCACGGCGGATTCGAACACCCGCCGCCGCTCGCCCGCCGCCGCCGCACCGATGAGCACGGTGAAGCCGGTGAGCAGCACCGCCGCCGCCCCCCAGCGCGTGGCGCGGGAGAGCTCGCCCAGGGCCGCCGTCACCCGCGCGATGGCGTCGCGCACCCGGATGGCGGTGATGTTGGGATAGGCGTCGGCCAGGTCGCGCAGCAGCGGCGCCTCGGCCTCGGGCGTCGCGTAGACGGTGGCGAGATGGGTGTGCGGCGCGCCGGCGAGGGCGCCGGGGTTGAACACCATCAGGAAGTTGATGCCCATGGAGCGGAAGTCCACGGTGCGGAAGTTCGCCACCTCGGCGGTGATGTCGCGGCCCAGCACGTTCACGGTGATCGTGTCGCCGATGCTCAGGCCCAGTTCGCGGCCCTCCTCGTCGGAGAAGCTCACCAGCGGCGGGCCGGAATAGTCCTCCGCCCACCAGCTGCCCTCGGTGATCACGCTGCCCTCGGGCGGCGCGTCGGCATAGGTCACGCCGCGGTCGCCGCGCAGCACCCAGGCGGCGTCGGGGTTGATCTCGGCCTCGGCGGCGGGGATGTCGTTGAGCCGGGTGACGATGCCGCGCAGCATCGGCGCGCTGTCCATGCGCTCCACGCCGGGCTCGGCCTCGGCGCGGGTGCGGAAGCCGTCGATCTGGTCGTTCTGGATGTCGACGAAGAAATAGGCCGGCGCGCGGTCCGGCAGCTCGCGGGTGATGACCTGGCGCAGGTTCGAATCGATCTGCCCCACCGCGGCGAGCACGGTGAGCCCGAGCCCGAGCGAGAGCACCACGCCCGCGGTCTCGCCCCCCGGCCCGCCCACGGCGGCCAGCGCGAGGCGCAGGCCCGGCCAGCCGTGCACCGCCCGGCTGCGCGCCGCGGCGCGCGCGAGGCGGCGGGTGAGCGCGGCCGCCCCCAGCAGCACCAGCAGCGTTGCCAGCACCCCGAAGGCCGCCCAGAGCGTGAGCGCCCAGAGCCCGGAGAACAGGCAGGCCAGCGCCACCAGCGCCACGGTGAGCACCGCCACGAGGGCGACATAGCGCCAGCCCGGCAGGTGGCGCTCGGGGGCGGCCATGTCGCGGAACAGCCCGGCGGCGCGGATGTCCCGCGCCCGCGCCAGCGGCCAGATGGTGAAGATCAGCGCGGTGAGCGCGCCGTAGAGCGCGGCCTCCGCGAGGGGGGCGGCATAGACGTCGAAGAGGGCGGGCACCGGCAGCTCGTCGGCCAGCAGCGGCCCGAGGGCGGCGGGGATGCCGGCGCCGAGCGCGAGGCCGATGGCGATGCCCACCAGCGTGAGCAGCCCGATCTGCAGGAAGTAGATGGCGAAGATGGTGTTGCCCGAGGCGCCCAGCGTCTTGAGCGTGGCGATGGTGTCGGTCTTGCGCTCGAGGAAGGAGCGCACCGCGGCCGAGATGCCCACGCCCCCCACCGCCAGCGAGGCGAGCCCCACCAGCACCAGGAAGGCGCCCAGCCGGTCGACGAAGCGCTGGATGCCCGGCGCGCCGTTGCGCCGGTCGCGCCAGCGGATGCCGGCGTCGGGGAAGGCCTCCTGCACCGCGTCCTCCATGGCGGCGAGATCGGTGCCGGGGGGCAGGCGCAGGCGGTAGTTGGTCTCGTAGAGCGTGCCGGGGCCGAGCAGGCCGCTGCCCTCCAGCGCAGCCCGGCTCACGATGCTGCGCGGCCCGAGGCTGAAGCCCGAGGTGCCGGCATCGGGCTCCCGCGTCAGCACCGCGGCGATGCGGAAATCGGTGGCGCCGAGGCGCACCGTGTCACCCACGGACAGCCCCAGCCGGTCGAGCAGCGCGCGGTCGAGAACGGCGCCGGGGCGGCCTTGCGGCCCGGGGGCGAGGGCCTCGGCGAGCGGGATCGCCGGCTCCAGCCCCACCGAGCCGTAGAGCGGGTAGGCCCCGTCCACCGCCTTCACCTGGGTGAGGGCGCGCTCGCGCTCGCCGGGCGCGGTCTCGGCGGTGAGCATGGAGCGGAAGTCGAACACTTCCGACACCGCCTCGGCCCGGGTGACCATGAAGGCGCGCTCTTCCGGGCTGGCGGCGCGGTAGGTGAGGCGCAGCTCGGCGTCACCGCCGAGGATGGCCGCGCCCTCGGAGCGCAGGCCTGCGTCGATGGCGCTGCGCACCGAGCCCACGGCGGCAATGGCCGCCACGCCGAGGGCGAGGCAGGCGAGGAAGACGCGGAACCCGGAGAGCCCGCCGCGCAGCTCGCGGCGGGCGATGCGCAGTGCCGGGCTCACTGGGCCGCCTCGGCGCTGGCGGCTGTCTCGGGGTCGATCTCGCCGTCGCGCAGGCCCACCACCCGGTCGCAGCGCGCCGCGAGCTCGGGCGCGTGGGTGACGAGCACGAGGGTGGCGCCGCGGTCGCGCAGGCCGAAGAGCATGTCCATGATCGCCTCGCCGGTGCTGCCGTCGAGATTGCCGGTGGGCTCGTCGGCCAGCAGGATGTCCGGGCGCGGGGCGGCGGCGCGGGCCAGCGCCACGCGCTGCTGCTCGCCGCCCGACATCTGCGCCGGGTAATGGTCGAGCCGGGCGCCCAGGCCCACGGCGCGCAGCTCCTCCGCCGCCTTGTCGAAGGCGTTCCGGTCGCCCGCGAGCTCCAGCGGGGTTGCGACATTCTCGAGCGCCGTCATGGTGGGGATCAGGTGGAAAGACTGGAAAACCACCCCCATATGATCGCGGCGGAAGCGCGCCAGCGCATCCTCGTTCAGGGCGGTGAGATCCTGGCCGAGGGCGCGCACGCTGCCCGAGCTGGCCCGCTCCAGCCCGCCCATGACCATGAGGAGAGAGCTCTTGCCCGACCCGGACGGCCCGATCAGCCCCACCGTCTCGCCGCGTTTCACCGTCAGGTCGATGCCCTTCAGGATGTCGACGCGTCCGGCATTGCCGGACAGGCTGAGGGTGACGGAACCGAGCTCGATGAGAGGTTTCCCGGGGAGCGGGGCGGCGGGGTCTGCGGTCGTCGGCATGGCGGTTACTGGTCTCCGTCGTCTCGGCGCTGCACTGCGATATGGGGGCGGCGCGGGCCTGCGCAAGCGCGCAGCGACGCTCTGTCTCGCCCTCGGGCTGGGCCTGCCGGGCCTCGCGGCGGCGCAGGGCGGCGCGGATGACGGCACGGTGACCGTGGCGGCGCTTGGCGATTCGCTCACGCAGGGCTACGGGCTGCCGGAGGCCCAGGGCTTCGTGCCCCGGCTGCAGGCCTGGCTCGACGAACACTCCGACGTGCCGGTGACGCTGGTGAATGCCGGGGTCTCGGGCGACACCACGGCCGGCGGCCTCGCCCGCATCGACTGGACGCTGACACCGGAGGTGGACGCGGTGATCGTGGCGCTGGGCGGCAACGACCTGCTGCGCGGCATCGACCCCGCGGTGAGCCGGGCCAACCTCGGCGGCATCCTCGCGAAGATCGACGATGCCGGCCTGCCGGCCCTGCTGGTGGGCATGCGCGCGCCGGGCAATTTCGGCCCCGAGTACCAGGCGGATTTCGACGCCATCTACCCCGAGCTGGCCGAGGCGCATGGCGCCGCCCTCTACCCGTTCTTCCTGCAGGGGCTGGGCGCGGGAGACGACCTCTCGGCCGCGCGCGGGCTCATGCAGGTTGACAACATCCACCCCAATGCCGAGGGTGTGAACCGTATCGTCGCCGATATCGGCCCGGCCGTTCTGGAGCTGGTGCGGGCGGCGGCGCACTGAGGCCCCCCACGGCGCGCGC
Source organism: Oceanicella sp. SM1341 (assembly GCF_003448965.1). Classification (GTDB taxonomy): domain Bacteria; phylum Pseudomonadota; class Alphaproteobacteria; order Rhodobacterales; family Rhodobacteraceae; genus Paroceanicella. Next base: position 62,739 of record NZ_QRGC01000014.1, on the reverse strand, counting down.
TCCCCCTCACCGGCGCCCGCCGGCAGGCGCCCGGCCCCGTGAGCCGGGCTGACAGGATGCGACTTTTCGCTGCCATACCGCTGCCCGAGGCCGCGGTCGAACGTCTCGAACATCTCACCGCCGGCCTGCCCGCCGGGCGGCCCGAGCCCTCGGACAACTATCACGTCACGCTGGGGTTTTTCGGCGAATGCGACCGGCATGTCGCGGAGGAGATCTACCTCGGCCTCGACGAGATCCGCCTGCCGGAGGCGGCGACGCTGGAATTCGGCGGCCTCGGCATCTTCGGCGGCGACAAGCCGCGCCTGCTGCACGCGGCTCTGGGCGCCGACCCGGTGCTGAGCCGGCTGGAAGGCAAGGTTGCGTCGGTGGCCCGGGCCGCAGGACGCACGAAGCGTCACGCGCGGTTCATCCCGCATGTCACTCTGGCGCGGTTCCGCCCGGGAGAGGGGGGAGGCGCCGATCTGGTCCGCTGGATCGCGGCCCGGGCCGGTTTTTCCGCCGGACCCTGGAGCGCGGAGAGCTTCTGTCTCTATCGCTCGGATCTCGGCCGGTCTGGCTCCGTCTACACGGAGCTGGTGCGTTACCCATTCACTCAGTAGCTGCGCGGGAGGTCCCAGAAGCGCCGCGCCGCCTCCGCCTTCGCGGTGTCGCGGGTGACCCCGATGTCCTCCAGCATGCGGTCGTCCAGCTCGGCGAGGTGCCGGCGCTGGGCCGCGGTGTCGATCCAGGCCCGCAGCAGGCCGAAGAACGACCAGCGCGTTGCGTGGCGGCTCTGGCGCCCGGCGTGGCGGCGCGCGGAGAGAGATGTCGTGTTCATGATATGACTCATTCCGTATTCTGATTTCAAATGTTGATGCCATCACTGACATTGATGTATATGGGTTATGGCGCATGAAATCGGAAATGAATGTTAGTTTGATCACACATCATCGACGATGATGACTCGCGGGAGGTTCCGGACAATGGCACGCAACATCGACATGACGGCCCTGCGCTCCTTCGTGATGGTGGCGGAAACGGGTGGTGTCACCCGCGCCGCGGCGCGGCTGCACCTCACCCAGTCGGCGGTGTCCATGCAGTTGAAACGTCTCGAGGAAATGCTCGGCCAGCCGCTGCTCGACCGCTCGGGCAGGGGGGTCACGCTCACCCTTCAGGGCGAACAGCTCCTGTCCTTCGGCAAGCGCATCCTCGAGCTCAACGACGAGGTCTGGGCCCGGATGACCGACACCGCCTATTCCGGCGAGGTGCGCCTGGGCGTGCCGCATGACATCGTCTACCCCTATATTCCGGAGGTGCTGCACCGTTTCCACCACGCCTTTCCCCGGGTGCGGGTGACGCTTGATTCGAGCTACACCCGCAAGCTCAAGCGCCGCTTCCAGGCCGGGGAGATCGACGTGATCCTCACCACGGAGGATGTGCTCGACGCCGGCGGCGAGACGCTGGATTCGCCGCGCCTCGTCTGGGTGGGGGCGCCGGGCGGCTCGAGCTGGCGCACCCGGCCGCTGCGGCTCGCCTTCGAGAACATCTGCATCTTCCGCGCCGCCACGCAGAACGCGCTCGATTCCGCCGGCATCGACTGGGAGATGGCGGTGAACTCCGACAACACTCGCTCGGTGGAGGCGGCGGTTTCGGCCGATCTCGCGGTGCATACCTGCATCGACACCAACCTGCCGCCCTATTTCGAGCGCATCCGCCACAACGGCATGCTGCCCGACCTGCCGGACGTGCGGGTGAACATGTATGCCGCCTCGGGTCCGGATTCGGGCGCGGCACAGGCCCTCGCCGGCATGATCCGCGACGCCTACCGCGGCGCCTCCGCCGTCGCCGCCCAGTAGGCGGCGCACCTTCAAGAAGCCGCCCAGTAGGCGGCGCACCGTCAAGAAGCCGCCCGACAGGCGGCACTTTCATGAATGGCGGCCCGGCAGGTGTCGCACCCTCAGGGGGCTGGCCCACAGGCGGCCCACTTCAGGCGGCCAGAGGGTGAGCGGTGCCCGACAGGCGCCGCCCCGCAGGGGCTCAGGCGCAGCAGGGCATGGTGACCACCACCTTGCCGGTCGCCTTGCGCTCCGCCAGCAGGGCGAGGGCGGCGTCGGCCTGCGCCAGCGGCACGCGGTTCGAGATGTGCGGCGTGAGCCGGCCTTCCGCGCACCAGCCGAACAGCGTGGCGGTGCTCTGCGCCAGCAGCTCGGGGCGGAAGCGGGTGTAGCCGCCCCAGTAGAAGCCGATCACGTCGATGTTCTTCACCAGCAGGATGTTGGCCGGGATCTGCGGGACCTCGCCGGAGGCAAAGCCCAGCGGCAGCACCCGCGCCTCCGGGTTGCAGGCCCTCAGCGCCTCGGAGAACAGCGCGCCGCCCACGGGGTCATACACCACGTCGGCGCCGCCGAGCGCCTTCACCCGCGCGCGCAGGTCTCCCTTCTCGCTGTCGATCACGTGGTCGGCGCCGCGGGCCTTCGCCACGGCCAGCCTGTCGGCCCCGCGCGCGCAGGCGATCACCTCGGCCCCCATCAGCTTGCCGATCTTCACCGCCGTGAGCCCGATGCCCCCCGCCGCCCCCAGCACCAGCAGCCGCTCGCCGGGCTGCAGCCGGGCGCGGTGCCCGAGGGCGAGATGCGAGGTGCCATAAGCCACGATGAACCCCGCCGCCTCCACCATCGGCATCGCCTCCGGAAGGGGGGTGAGCCCGGTGGCCGGCAGCACGATCTCCTCGGCGAAGCCGCCATGGCCCGTCATCCCCGCCACCCGTGTGCCCGGCGCCGGGCCGGCGGCGCCCTCGCCGAGCGCCAGCACCTCGCCCGCCACCTCCATGCCAGGGGCGAAGGGCAGCGCCGGCTTCTCCTGGTAGCGCCCCTTCACCATCAGCGTGTCGGCGAAGTTCACCCCGCAGGCATGCACCCGCACCAGCGCCTCTCCGGGCCCGGGCCGCGGGGCGGGCAGGGTGTCGAGGCGCAGGGCCTCGCCCAGGGCGTGCAGTCTCGCGCTCTGCATGGAATCCTCCTCTGGTCTTGAACGGTTTTTGACAGTTAACTGGATCGGGGGACTTATGGGGAGCATCACGTGACATTGCCGACACCTGTGGGGGAGGCGTTCGAGAGGCAGGCCCAGGCCTGCGACGCTCTCGGCTCCCCGTTCACCGCGCGCCTGTGCCGGGCCCTGCCCGCGGCGCTGGAGGGCGAACTGCGTGCCCGCGTGGCCGGCTGGCCGGGCGAGCCGGTGGCCGACGCGCTGGCCCTGCGCCTGTGCGGCGGGCTGCATGCGCTGGCGCGCGAGGGGCGCGCGCCGGCCCTCACCGCCGCCTACCCGCCGGGGGAGGGCCCGCTGGAGGCCGGGCTGGCCGAGGCCTTCGCCGATCACCAGGCCTTCCTGCTGCCCTGGCTCGACAGCGCGCCGCAGACCAACGAGGTGGCGCGCTCGGGCGTGCTGCTGGGCGGGCTGATGGAGATCACCCGCCGCACCCGCCGGCCGCTGGAACTGCTGGAGATCGGCGCCAGCGCCGGGCTGAACCTCGCGCTCGACCGCTATTCCTACGATCTCGGCGCCGCCGGGCGCTGGGGCCGTGCCCGGGTGGAGATCGCCTGCGACTGGCGCGGCACATGGCCCGACACCGCGGCACCGCTCGCGGTGATCTCCCGCGCCGCCTGCGACCGCGCGCCCGTGCCGGTGCGCGACCCCGCCGCCCGCGCCCGGCTGCTCGCCTATGTCTGGGCCGACCAGTCGGCCCGGCTGGCCCGGGCCGAGGGCGCGCTCGATCTTGTCGCCGAGGCGCCCTGGCAGGTGGAGGAGGCCGATGCCGCGGACTGGGTGGAGCGCCGGCTCGCCGCGCCGCGCCCGCCCGGCTCGGTGCGGGTGCTGATGCATTCCATCATGTGGCAATACATGCCCGCCCCCGTGCAGGCGCGCATCCGTGCCGCGATGGAGCAGGCCGGGGCCGCGGCCACCGAGGCCGCGCCGCTCGCCTGGCTGGAGATGGAGGCCGACGAGGACCGCGGCTCCGCCGCCATCCGCCTCACCCTCTGGCCCGGGGGCGAGACGCGGGCGCTCGGCCGGGCCGATTTCCACGGCCGCTGGGCGGAGTGGGCGCTGCAGGTGAGGCCGGCGCGGGGGTGAGCCCGCCAAGTGAGCCCGCCAAGTGAGTCCGCTCCGCCACGCCGGCGGTGCCTCTTCGCCACGAAACTGTCTCGAAAGCCCCGGATCGGCGGATTCGGGGTGGATTTCTGCTGCACGCGGGGCACAGTTTGCGGCAATGCGGCATTTGCCCACTGGCATTCGGGCCGCGATTCGCCTAAAGGCCGGGCCAACGCCTGCCGCCCAGGCCCTCTCTTACAGGACGCCCGTCATGACGCTTCGCAACATTGCGATCATCGCCCACGTTGACCATGGCAAGACCACGCTCGTCGACGAACTGCTGAAACAGTCCGGCACCTATCGCGCCAACGCCGCCGTAACCGAGCGCGCGATGGACAGCAACGACCTCGAGCGCGAGCGCGGGATCACCATTCTCGCCAAGTGCACCTCGGTGGAGTGGCAGGGCAACCGCATCAACATCGTCGACACCCCCGGCCACGCCGATTTCGGCGGCGAGGTGGAGCGCATCCTGTCGATGGTCGACGGGGTCGTCCTGCTCGTCGATGCCGCCGAGGGCCCGATGCCGCAGACCAAGTTCGTCACCTCCAAGGCGCTCGCCCTCGGCCTGCGCCCGATCGTGGTGCTCAACAAGGTCGACAAGCCCGATGCCGAGCCCGACCGCGCGCTCGACGAGGTGTTCGACCTGTTCGTGGCGCTCGACGCCAACGAGGAGCAGCTCGAGTTCCCGATCCTCTACGCGTCGGGCCGCAACGGCTGGGCCGATCTCGAGCTCGAGGGCCCGCGCAAGGACCTCTCCGCGCTGTTCGACACGGTGATGACCCATGTCGGCGCGCCGAAGCAGGAGGCGCATGCCTCCGAGCCCTTCTCCATGCTCGCCACCACGCTGGAGGCCGACCCGTTCCTGGGCCGCATCCTCACCGGCCGCATCGAGACCGGCACCGTGAAGCCGGGCATGAGCGTGAAGGCCCTCTCCCGCAAGGGCGAGGAGGTGGAGCGCTTCCGCATTTCCAAGGTGCTCGCCTTCCGCGGCCTCGGCCGCCAGCCGGTGGACGAGGCGCAGGCGGGTGACATCGTCGCCCTCGCCGGCATGACGAAGCCCACCGTGGCCGACACGATCTGCGACACCTCGGTGGACACCCCGATCCCGGCCCAGCCGATCGACCCGCCCACCATCACCGTGACCTTCGGCATCAACGACAGCCCGCTCGCCGGCCGCGACGGCGACAAGGTGCAGTCCCGCGTCATCCGTGACCGGCTGCTGCGCGAGGCGGAGTCCAACGTCGCCATCCGCGTGGCCGACACGCCGGGCGGCGAGGCCTTCGAGGTGTCCGGCCGCGGCGAGCTGCAGATGGGCGTGCTGATCGAGAACATGCGCCGCGAGGGCTTCGAGCTCTCCATCTCCCGCCCGCGCGTGATCATCCGCGAGGAGAACGGCACCCGCATGGAGCCGGTCGAGGAAGCGACCATCGACGTCGACGAGGAATACTCCGGCACGGTCGTCGAGAAGCTCGCCCTGCGCAAGGGCGACCTGGTGGCCATGGGCCCCGGCGGCGCCGGCAAGACCCGCATCGTGGCCCATGTGCCCTCGCGCGGGCTCATCGGCTACCACGGCGAGTTCCTCACCGACACCCGCGGCACCGGCGTGCTCAACCGCGTGTTCCACGGCTGGACCGAGTGGAAGGGCGCGCTGCCCGGCCGCCGCGCCGGCGTGCTGATCTCGATGGAGGACGGTGACAGCGTGGCCTACGCGCTGTGGAACCTCGAGGAGCGCGGCAAGCTCTTCATCACCTCCGGCGAGAAGGTCTACCAGGGCATGGTGATCGGCGAGCACAGCCGCGACAACGATCTCGAGGTGAACCCGCTGAAGGGCAAGAAGCTCACCAACATGCGCGCGTCCGGCAAGGACGAGGCGGTGACGCTCACCACCCCCACCCGGCTCACGCTCGAGCAGGCCATCGCCTACATCAACGACGACGAGCTCGTCGAGGTGACGCCGAACTCGATCCGCATCCGCAAGCGCTACCTCGACCCGCACGAGCGCAAGCGGGAGGCGCGCAAGGAAAGCGTCTGATCGCCTTATGCGAGAGTTTTGCAGAATGCATTGCATTCTGCAAAACTACCTAGAATTGAATTTCCCAATCTGCACATTATCTCCCGGGTGAGTTGGGCGTTTTGCAAAGCCCCGGCGCCCGCAACCCGGTCTGACGCCCTTCGGACGAAAAAAACACCCCGGATTCACGCTTACGGCGAGTTGGCACGGGGGTTTCCGGAAGTTGGCACGGTTTCTGCATAGTCATGATCAGAGCCGACACCTGGCGCGGCATTGACCGGAAACCTGGAGATACCCGAATGAAACATCGTGTGGACGTTCACGTTGGCAAGCGCATCCGTCACCGTCGCTGGATGGTGGGCATGACCCAGCAGCAGCTCGGCGACCTGATCGGCATCAAGTTCCAGCAGATCCAGAAATACGAGACCGGCATGAACCGCGTCAGCGCGTCCCGGCTCTGGGACATCGCCAGCGCCCTCGATGTGCCGGTGAGCTTCTTCTTCGAAGGTGCCAACGGCGAGGACATCGTCGAGCAGCAGCCCGAGGTGGTGGCCGAGGCCGGTGTGGCCCGTGGCGACCTGCTGGCCGACAAGGAAGCCCTCGAGCTGGTGCGCTCCTACTACTCGATCCCGGAAGAGCAGCGGAAGCGCCTGTTCGAGCTGGCCCGCGTTCTCAGCGACGCGGCCTGAGCCGGCTGACCGCGGGCCGGGCGGCCCTTTCGCCCGGCCAAACCCGTTGACCATCGGTCTGCGATGTGAAATCCCCGAGGGCCTTCACCGGCTGCGGGGATTTTTCATGACCGACGACCTTTCCGCGGCGCTCGCCGACCCGGCCCTGCAGGCCGAGCTGCTCGACACCGCGCATGCCCTGGCCGATGCCGCCCGCGAGGCGACGCTGCGCCATTTCCGCTCCGCCGGCCTCGCCGCCGAGACCAAGCGCGACGATCACTTCGACCCCGTCACCGCCGCCGACCGCGAGGCCGAGGCCGCGATGCGCGAGATCCTCGCCCGCCGCCGCCCGGATGACGGCATCCTGGGCGAGGAGCACGGCACGCGGCCCGGCACCAGCGGCCTCACCTGGGTGCTCGACCCGATCGACGGCACCCGCGCCTACATCTCCGGCTGCCCGAGCTGGGGCGTGCTGATCGGGCTCGACGCGGGCGCGGGCCCGGTGCTCGGCATCGTCGACCAGCCCTGGACCGGCGAGCGCTTCATCGGCGGTTTCGGCACGGCGCGGATGGAGCGCGGCGGAGCTGCCCGCCCGCTCGGCGTGCGGCCCTGCGCCGAGCTCGCCGCCGCCACGCTGTTCACCACCTTCCCCGAGGTCGGCACCCCGGCCGAGCGCGCCGGCTTCGAGGCGGTGCGCGATCGCGTGCGCCTCACCCGCTACGGGCTCGACTGCTACGCCTACGCGCTCATCGCCCTCGGCCAGGTGGATCTCGTCATCGAGGCCGGGCTGCAGCCCTATGACGTGCAGGGCCCCATCGGCGTGATCGAGGCCGCGGGCGGCATCGTGACCGACTGGCAGGGCGGCCCGGCCCACCGCGGCGGCCGCGTCCTCGCCGCCGGCGACGCGCGGGTGCATGCCGCGGCGCTGGAATTGCTCTCCCGCGCCTGAACGGCCCCGCCCGCGCCGGCCGGTTCTCTCTTGCCGTGAGCGGCCGGGCCCCTGCCGCGCGGGCACGCGATTCCCTCAGCCCGGCAGCAGGCCCTGTGCGCGCAGCAGCCGGTCGGTCTCGGCCCAGGCGATCTCCTGCAGCTCGGGGCGTTCCATCCAGGTCTCGTGGCGCCCGCCCTCGAGCTCCAGCAGACGGCCCGAGGGGCTGCGGGCCATGCGCTCGCGGATCGCTTCGGGCGAGACCACCTGCTCGTCGCTCCCGAGCAGGGTGAGCAGGGGCACCGGGGGTGTGTCCTTCGGGGCGAGCGCGTCGATCTCGCGGAAGGCCTCGTGCAGCCAGCGCCAGCTCGGGCCGCCGAGGCCCAGCTCCGGATGCGCCGCGAGATGGCCGCGCATCCACTCGTAATGTGCGGCGTCGGAGGTGAGCACGTTGCCCTCGAAGGGCTCGGTGGCGGCGTAGTAGCCGCGGTCGCCGCCGCGCAGGTGCCAGCGGCCGAGGCCGATGCGGGTGACGATCCGCGCCGCAAGCCGCGCGCTGCGGCCCGCCGTCTCGGAAAGATCGAACCCCCACATCGGCGCCGAGATCACCGCCGCCTGCACCTCGAGCCCGGAGAGCAGCGCCCGCAGCGCGATGCAGCCGCCCATGGAATGGGCGAAGAGCAGCCGCGGCCCGGGCAGGGCGGCCACCTCGGGTGCGGCCAGCACCGCGGCGAGATCGGCCTGGTAGGCGGCGAAATTCGCCACATGGCCAAGGTCGGTGCGCCCGCGCGGCCGGGTGGAGAGGCCCTGGCCCCGCCAGTCGATCACCACCGAGCCATAGCCGCGGCCGGCGAGCGCGCTCATCACCCGCCCGTATTTCTCCGCATACTCGGTGCGGCCGGGAAAGATCAGCGCCGTGCCGCGCGCCCCCGGCGGGGTGAGCGCGAAGCGCAGCCGCACGGTGCTGCCCGGCGGGCGCGGCCAGCCGAAGCCCGGCGCGCGCACGTAGAGCGCCCGGGTGCCCTCCGGCGCCTCTGCGAGGGCGGCGTTGAAGGGGGCGTCCTCGGCCAAGAGGCTCAGCCAAGCAGCCCGGCGAGCTTCATCGCCGTGCCCATCGAGCCGTCCACCTTCAGCTTGCCGGTCATGAAGGCGGTGGCCGGTTTCACCTTACCCTCGATGATGCCGCGGAAGGTCTCCACGCTGGCGGTGAGCGTCACGTCCGCCTCCGAATCATCGATGGTGACGCCGTTCTCGTCGATCCGGATCGAGCCCTCGTCGCGGATGACGAACTTCGCCGATCCGTCGAACTTGCGGTCCCCGACCTTCTGCCGCAGGGCTTTCACGCCGGCCTTGACCATTTCACTCATCCTGCTCTCCGCTTTGTGAGGGCCGGCGCGCGCCAGCCTCTCGATTTATTCACAGCGGCTGGTAATCTAGGGCACATGTCCGGAGTGCAAAAGACATTGATGGTTCTCGCGCTGCTGGCCGCCCCCGCGCCACTGCTGGCGCAGGCGATGGTGCCCGGCGGCGAGGCCGTGCCCGAGGGGCCGGTGACCGAGCCTGTCGAGCAGTCGCGCCCGAACCATGACGAGGAACTGGCCATCCTGCTCGACCGGCTGTCCGACCCCGACGCGCCGGCGCCCGAGCGCATCGAGCAGCGGGTGATCGAGCTCTGGTCCGATTCCGGCTCCGACACGGCGAACCTGCTGCTGCGCCGCGGCCAGGACGCGCTCAACGCCGAGGATTACGAGGCCGCGATCGAGCATTTCTCCGCCCTGATCGACCATGAGCCCGGCTTCGCCGAGGCCTGGAACGCCCGCGCCACCACCTTCTTCATGATGGATCTGCCGGGCCTCTCCGTGCCCGACATCGAGCAGGCGCTCACGCTCAACCCGCAGCATTTCGGCGCGCTGGCGGGCCTGGGCATCATCCTCGAGCAGACCGGCGAGGCAAAGGGCGCGCTGGCCGCCTTCCGCGCCGCACAGGCGCTCAACCCGCACCGCGACCAGGTGAACGAGGCGGTCGACCGTCTTGCCACCGAGGTGGACGGCCCCGATATCTGAGGATATGAGCGGGAGAGGCTGACGGCACCGGTGCCGCGGCCGAATACCCACCCGAAGGGCGGACATGCTGGATACTGCGCACCCGCGAGACCGGACCGTGACGGCCGTCCTCGGGCCGACGAACACGGGCAAGACCCATTACGCCATCGAACGCATGCTCGGGCACCGCACCGGCGTGATCGGCCTGCCGCTGCGGCTGCTGGCGCGCGAGGTGTATGACCGCATCGTGGGGCTGCGCGGCCCATCCGTGGTGGCGCTGGTCACCGGCGAGGAGCGCATCGTGCCGCCGCGCGCCCAGTACTGGGTGTGCACGGTGGAGGCGATGCCGCTGGAGATCGGCGCCGATTTCGTGGCGGTGGACGAGATCCAGCTCTGCGCCGACCCCGAGCGCGGGCACGTGTTCACCAACCGGCTGCTCTTCGCCCGCGGCCTGCACGAGACGCTGTTCCTGGGCTCGGACACCATCCGCCCGCGCATCGCCTCGCTCATCCCCCAGGCGCAGTTCCAGCGCCGGGAGCGGTTCTCCAACCTCACCTACGCCGGCTCCAAGAAGCTGTCGCGCCTGCCGGAGCGCTCGGCCATCGTGGGGTTCTCGGTCGACAACGTCTATGCCGTGGCGGAGCTGCTGCGCCGCCAGCGCGGCGGGGCGGCGGTGGTGATGGGCGCCCTCAGCCCGCGCACCCGCAACGCCCAGGTGGCGCTCTACCAGAACGGCGACGTGGACTACATGGTGGCCACCGACGCGATCGGCATGGGGCTGAACCTCGACGTGCGCCACGTGGCCTTCGCCGGCCTGTCGAAATTCGACGGCCACCGCCACCGCCGGCTGCATGCCAACGAGCTCGCCCAGATCGCCGGCCGCGCCGGCCGCCACACCAATGACGGCACCTTCGGGGTAACGGGCGAGGCCGGCCCCCTCGACGAGGAAATGATCGACGCGATCGAGCAGCATCGATTCGCGCCGCTGAGCAAATTGCAGTATCGTAACGCGAAGCTGGAGTTCGGCACCGTGCCGGGGCTGATCGCCTCGCTCGAGGCGCCGGCCGGGCACCCCGACCTCATCCGCGCGCGCGAGGCGGACGACCTCGCCGCGCTGAAGGCGCTCTGGGCCGATGACGCGGTGCGCGACAGCATCTCCGGCCCGAAGGCGGTGCGCCGGCTCTGGGACGTGGCCCAGGTGCCGGACTTCCGCAAGGTGAGCCCGACCGAACATGCGACGTTGCTGGCGCGCATTTATCAGTTCCTGTCCTCCGGGCGGGCGTGTATACCCTCCGACTGGCTGGCAGGGCAGATACAGCGCATCGACCGGACCGAAGGGGACATCGATGCGATTTCCAAGCGGCTGGCCTATATCCGGACCTGGACCTATGTCGCGCAGCGCAGTGGCTGGGTCGAGTCCGAGGAGCATTGGCGCGGGGAGACCCGGGCCGTGGAAGATCGCCTGTCCGATGCCCTGCACGAGCGGCTGACGCAGAGATTTGTCGACCGGCGCACGAGCGTGCTCATGCGGCGGTTGAAACAGAGGGAGAGCCTGGTGGCCGAAGTGAACGAAACCGGTGATGTGACCGTCGAAGGTCAGTTCGTGGGCCGGCTGGAAGGGTTCCAGTTCAGCCCCGATCCGAAAGCGGCCGGCGATGAGGCCAAGACCCTGAAAGCCGCCTCCCTCCAGGCGCTTCAGGTGGAGTTCAACCGCCGGGCGGACCGTTTCTACAACGCGCCCGACCCCGAGATCGGCATGACCGAGCAGGGCGGGCTGATGTGGGGCGAGCATGCCGTCGGCCGTCTCGTGGCCGGGCCGGACGCCCTGTCGCCGGAGGTGAAGGCCTTCGTCGACGAGAGCGCCGACCCTTCGGTGGCCGAGAAGGTCACCCGCCGGCTCACCCACTGGATCAACCGGCGCATCGCCGCCCAGTTCGAGCCGCTGCTGGCGCTGAAGAACGACGAGAGCGTGACCGGCCTCGCCCGCGGCGTGGCCTTCCGGCTCGTCGAAGCGCTGGGCGTGCTGCCGCGCGCCGAGGTGGCGGCGGACGTGAAGTCGCTCGACCAGGACGCCCGCGGCATGCTGCGCAAGCATGGCGTGCGCTTCGGCCAGTACACGCTGTTCCAGCAGGCGCTGCTCAAGCCCGCGCCCACCCAGCTGCGCCTGGTGCTCTGGTCGCTCGAGCAGGGGCTCGACGAGTTCCCCTCCGCGCCGCCGCCGGGCCTGGTGACCATTCCCGAGGTGCAGGGCGCGCCCGAGGGCTACTACGCCCGCGCCGGTTACCACGCCGCAGGCCCGCGCGCGATCCGCATCGACATGCTCGAGCGCCTCGCCGACCAGATCCGCGCGCGCGACACCCGTAGCGGTTTCGAGGCCACGCCCGACATGCTGTCAATCACCGGCCTGACGCTGGAACAGTTCGCGGCCCTGCTCTCCGGCCTCGGCTATCGCGCCGAGCAGGGCGAGCGGCCGAAGAACCGCCCCGGCGTGGCCGAGGGCGAGGCTCCGGCCGCAGCCGAAGCGGCCCCCGCCGATGCTGACACCGCCGAGGCTGACACCGCCGAGGCCCCGGCCGTGAGCGGGGACGCCCCCGCCGAAGCCGCGCCCGAGGCGCTTTCCGAGGAGGCCGCGCCGGTGGCGGAGGACGCTCCGGCTGAAACCGCTGCCGAGACCCCCGCGGAGGAAGCCCCGGTCGAAACCCCGGTCGAAACCGCTGCCGAGGCGCCTGCCGAAGAGGCCGCCCCCGAGGCTGAAGCGGAAGCTGAAGCCCCCGCCGAAGCGGAAGCCGAAGTGCCCGCCGAGGCCGAGGCCGAAGCCGCTCCCGAGGTTCCGGCCGAGGGTGAGGACGGTGCGCCGGCGGAGATGGAAGTCTTCTACACCTTCACCTGGGCCCCGCCGCGCCGCGATGCGAATCGCAACCGCCGCAAGGGCCCGCCGCGCCGCGACGCCAAGCCCGAGGGCGAGCCCTCCGGCCGGCGCGAGGGCGGCAAGCCCTCCGGGGGCAAGGGCAAGAAGGGCAAGGGCAAGCCGCGCGACGAGGCGCAGGGCGGCAACAAGCCCCGCGTGTATTCCTCGGGGCAGAACCGCCGGCCCGAGAAGGCCATCGACCCCGACAATCCCTTCGCCGCCCTCGCGGCACTGAAGCTCAAGAAGGACTGAGCGCGGATTGCAGCACGACCCCGGCATCCGGCTCGACAAGTGGCTCTGGCACGCGCGGTTCTTCAAGACCCGCAGCCTGGCCGCGAAGCTCGCCGGCGCCGGGAAGGTGCGCATCAACGGCGCCCGCACCGAGAAACCGGCCGCCACCGTGCGGCCGGGCGACGTGCTCACCTTCCCCCAGGGCAACGCCGTGCAGGTGGTCCGGATACTCGCGCTGGGCGAGCGGCGGGGCCCGGCGCCCGAGGCCCGCAGCCTCTACGAGCCGGTTGACGCCCCGGCACCCAGCGGGGCGAATTGACTGCCCGCGCGAATTCCCCCCTTGAACCCGTCACGGGCCGGCCATAAAACGCCGATGAACGCGAAAGCGTAAGCGCTTCACACCCTTTTTCTGTGGAATACGGGGCCGCCTACATGACCTATGTCGTCACGGACAACTGCATCGCCTGCAAATACACGGACTGTGTCGAGGTCTGCCCGGTGGATTGTTTCTACGAGGGTGAGAACATGCTCGTGATCCATCCGGACGAGTGCATCGACTGCGGCGTGTGCGAGCCCGAGTGCCCCGCCGATGCCATCCGCCCGGACACGGAGCCGGACATGGAGCAGTGGGTGGAGTTCAACCGCAAATACTCCGAGGCCTGGCCGAACATCGTCCAGCGCCGCGACCCGCTGCCCGAGGCCGAGGAGAACGACGGCAAGGAGGGCAAGCTGGCCTCCATGTTCTCCGCGGAGCCCGGCGAGGGCAACTGACGCGCCAGCGGCCCGCCCCGGCCCGGGCGGGCATCCGCGCCGCTGACGCAACCATTCCGGACGTTGGTTAACCGCGTCTGCACGATTCTCGTGCGCCCATCTTCCAGAATCGACAATATGATGCTATATATGCGTCACAATGTTGGATGCACGGCTCACATGTCAGGTCCCTGACCTGCCGGGAGCCCGTTTCTCTCGCCAGACGAAGCCTCCGCGGGGCTGTCATGCAGGCAGCTCTGGGGTGTTCGTTTCTTTGCGAGAGGCGCGCCGCAGGTCCGTAAGAGGAAGACGCAATGACGAAACTTAAGGCGGATGGGAGGTCGGAGTTCCGGCCGAACGATTACGTCGTATACCCGGCCCATGGGGTCGGTCGCATTCTCACGATCGAGGTTCAGGAAATCGCCGGTCTGAAGATGGAGCTCTTCGTTATCTCGTTCGAGAAGGACAAGATGACCCTGCGCGTTCCCACCGCGAAGGCCAACTCGGTCGGCATGCGGTCGCTGTCCACGCCCGACATCGTCGGCAAGGCGCTCGAAACCCTCAAGGGCCGTGCCCGGGTGAAGCGGGCCATGTGGTCGCGCCGCGCCCAGGAATACGAACAGAAGATCAATTCCGGCGATCTCGTCTCGATCGCCGAGGTGGTGCGCGACCTGCACCGCAACGACGACCAGCGCGAGCAGTCCTACTCCGAGCGCCAGCTCTACGAGGCCGCGCTCGAGCGCCTGACCCGCGAAGTGGCCGCCGTCGACGGTGTCGACGAGCAGCGCGCCGCGAAGAAGGTCGACGAACTGCTCGACTGCCGCGCCGCCTGAACCGAGCTGCACCGGGCGCCTCGCCCGGTTCCCGAGAAAGCCCGCGTCCCCGCCGGACGCGGGTTTTTTCGTGGGCGGGGGAACGCCCGCCTCGCCGAGGGGGCCTGCGGCCCCCGCAGCTCGACAGGCGTGGCGAAGGCCTCTCCGGACCTCCGCCCCCGGCGTGCCCCGGGGCAAGGCGCTTCACCGCGGCGCTGCGTCTGCCGGGCGCTCCTTGCCATAACCTGGCAGCGTCCCGGGAGCGCCCGGCTTCCCCCTTCCGCCCGGGCGACCAGCCCGGGCCGCGCCCGACCCTCCCCCCGGGAGGGCGCGATGGCGATGCCCTGAGCCGCACAGCCGTCGTCCGGAGCTTTGGGGATAAACCGCTGACCACAGGTGTTCCTGCGCCCACCCAGGGTCGGGCGCGGCCCTTCGCGCCTGGGGGAATCCCTGGGAGAGGCGGTGTGAAAGGGAAGATGCAGGTTGCGCGCCGGGCAGGGGCAGGGCATGCGCGCTCCCGGCTCCCGGCTCCCGGCTC
Source organism: Oceanicella sp. SM1341 (assembly GCF_003448965.1). GTDB lineage: Bacteria > Pseudomonadota > Alphaproteobacteria > Rhodobacterales > Rhodobacteraceae > Paroceanicella. The sequence goes on along the minus strand of NZ_QRGC01000014.1, from coordinate 47,726 downwards.
CCGGCTCCCGGCTCCCGGCTCCCGGCTCCCGGCTCCCGGCTCCCGGCTCCCGGTTCGGCGCCGCACTCCTCAGCCGAGGCAGGCCACCAGCCCGGCCAGCGCCGCGGTCTCGGCGATCTGCTGCGTGGCGCCCAGCACGTCTCCGGTCTGCCCGCCCAGCCGGGCGCGGGCCAGCAGGCAGACCGCGGCGCCGCCCGCCGCGGCGAGCGCGCAGGCCAGCAGCCCGGCCAGCCCCAGCGCCAGCCCGCCGCCGAGCAGGCAGAGCCCGGTTCCGAGCGCCAGTGCCGCCAGCGGCGGCCGGCCCACCCCGGCCGAGAGCCCCTCGCCGCGCGCGTTCGGCAGCCGCATCGCGACGGCCATCGCGGCGCGCGAGGCTGCGGCGGCCAGCGCCAGGGCCGCGACCGGGCTCCAGCCGGGCAGGGCCGCGAGGGCCGACCAGCGCGCCAGCGTCACCAGCACGAGCGCCACGGCGCCGTAGCTGCCGATGCGGCTGTCCTTCATGATCTCGAGCCGCCTGGCCCGGTCTCGCCCGCCCCAGAACCCGTCGGCGCAATCGGCCAGCCCGTCCTCGTGCAGCGCGCCGGTGGCGAGGGCCAGAAGTGCGAGCGCCAGCGCCGCCGCCATCCCGCCCGGCAGCCCGGCGAGGCGGGCCAGCACCAGCGCGGCGCCGGCAGCCGCCCCCAGGAGCGCCCCCACCAGCGGCCAGGCCCAGGCCGAGGCGGCCAGCCGGCCGGCGATGGCCGCGTGGTCGACCGGCAGCGGCAGGCGGGTGAGCAGGGCGGCCGCGGCGCCCGGGTCGCGTGGCGAGATCAGCGGCTGCGGCGGGCCGCCCTGGCCGGGCACTGGGTGGGGCACTGGATCGGGCACTGGATCGGGCACGGGCACTCCGGCGCCGGGGCGCATCTTGCGGTGACAGGGAGCGGCCATATAGACAGGCGGCGCGGCACAAGACAATCACGGGAGCCCGACATGACCTTCTCCTCCGCGGCCGAATTCGCCACCCTCGTGCGGGGGGCGCCCGCGTTCGACGAGGCGGCTGCCGCCGCTGCCCGGGCCCGCGACGTGACCCTCACCAAGCCGCCGGGCGCGCTCGGCCGGCTGGAGGAGCTGGCGATCTGGTACGCGGGCTGGCGCGGCGCGCCGCTCGGCGCGCTGGAGCGGCCGCAGGTGGCGATCTTCGCCGGAAACCATGGCATCACCGCGCGGGGTGTCTCGGCCTTCCCGGCCGAGGTGACGGCGCAGATGGTGGAGAATTTTCGCCACGGCGGCGCCGCGATCAACCAGCTCTCCCGGGTGGCGGGCGCGGTGCTCTCGGTCGAGGCGCTGGAGCTCGACCGCCCGGTGGCGGATTTCACCGAAGGTCCGGCCATGAGCGAGCCCGAGCTGGTCGCCGCCCTGCGCGCCGGCTGGGAGGCGGTGGACCCCGCCTCGGACCTGCTGGTGACAGGCGAGATGGGCATCGGCAACACCACCTCCGCCGCCGCGCTCGCCGCCGCCCTCTGGGGCGGAGACGCCGAGGGATGGGTAGGCCGCGGCACGGGGGTCGACGATGCCGGCCTCACCCGCAAGGCCGCGGTGGTGCGCGCCGGGCTCGCGGCAAACCCCGGCGCGCCGGGCGATCCGCTCGAGGCCCTGCGCTGCCTCGGCGGGCGCGAGGTGGCAGCGATGACCGGCGCGATGGCCCGGGCGCGGGCGCAGCGCATCCCGGTGCTGCTCGACGGGTTCATCTCCTGCGCGGCGGCCTCGGTGCTGGCCAGGCTCGCGCCCGGGGGGCTCGATCATTGCCTCGCCGCACATGTCTCGGCCGAAGCCGGGCACGCGCGGCTGCTCGAGCGGCTCGGGAAGCCGCCGCTGCTCGCGCTCGGGCTGCGGCTGGGGGAGGGGTCGGGGGCGGCGCTCGCGATCGGGATCGTGCGCGCGGCGCTCGCCTGTCACAGCGGCATGGCGAGCTTTGCCGAGGCGGGGGTGTCCGGCGCCTGACCCGGCCTGCCGCGCGCGGCGCGGTTGCGGAGCGGGGCGGAACCCGTCCCCCGTCCGTGCTCCGCACGGCCGCACCGGGGGCATGCCCCCGGTGGTGCGGGTCGGCAGACCCGCACGGGGACGGCCGGCGCCCGGCCCCCCGGCGGGGTCACTCGCGGCGCAGGATCTTCTCGACCACCCAGGACATCGGCCCGGTGCTGCGGAACCCGGCCTTGATGGCGGCGGGGTCGTAGCGGGTCTCGACCCATTCCTCCAGCCCCATGCCGCTCTCCGCCGTCTCCGCGAGACAGGTCTCGTAGAACCGGTCCAGGATGCCGGTCTTGGCATGCTTGAAATGCCCGTAGCGCGCCGAGAGCTGGCCGAGCGCCTGCTCCAGCGGCTGGCCCTCGATCAGGTGCATGTGCAGCACCGAGACGAAGCCCGCCCGGTCGGCCCCGGACTTGCAGTGGTAGAGCACCGGCGCCTCGGCCTCGCGCATCGTGCGGACCAGCTCGCGGAATTCCTCGCGGCTGGGCAGCTCGCGCGAACGCACGCGCACCCGCGTGAAGGTGAGGCCGAGCTTCTCGCAGGCCAGGATCTCCAGCGGCAGCGAGCCGAACAGCATGCCGCCGCGCAGCGAGATCACCGTGCGCCCGCCCTCGCGCGCGAACCGCGCCAGCAGCCCGGGCGAGGGCTGAGCCGAGCGCGCGCCGGTTTTGCCCAGCCGATGGTAATTGGGGTAGATGAGCCGGAAGACCCCGTGGTCCTGCAGCAGCATGTTCGACCAGGCGCGAAACCGGCCCCACCAGCTCGTCGGCGGTTCCGACCAGCGCTGCAGGTCGCGCTGGCGGCGGCGGGCGCGGGCTTCGGGGCTCTTGGAAAACGGGTTCATCACGCGGACGGGCTTCCCCTGGCAAGGACGCCCCCCCGAGCAGGCGGGCCGGTCTGGCGGGGCTGGCATACCCCGGGCCGGGCCGGGCTCAGCCCCCGGAGGCGAGGGCGCGGCGACTGCGGGCAGGCGGCCCGGTGTGGAGGCGACGACCGGAATCGAACCGGTGTACACGGATTTGCAATCCGCTGCGTAACCACTCCGCCACGTCGCCGGAAATCCTCCCGCGCCGCAGTCAGCCGGGGCTATAGCAAGCCGCGCCGGAGGTGACAAGCGGATATCCGCGCCGGTCCCGGCGCGCGTTTACCTTCCCGCAATGGCAATCGGGTCACATGCGGGAGGGGAGGGGCGCCCGGCCCGGGGGCAGATGATTGCTCCCCCAGACCTTTTGTGGCAATACCGGATCGAACCGAGTGTAGCTGAGGCCCGAACATGACCGATTTCGCCGCCGCCCGCACCGCCATGGTGGATTGCCAGATCCGGCCCTCCGACGTGACGCTTTACCCGATCATTGCCGCGATGCTCGATGTCCCGCGCGAGAAATTCGTGCCGGTGGACATGCGCGACGTCGCCTATGTCGGCGAGCATGTGCCGGTGGGCGAGAATCGCGTGCTGCTCGACCCGCGGGTCTTCGCCAAGATGCTCGACGCGGTGAACCCCGGACCGGACGCGCTGGTGCTCGATATCGCGCCGGGCTGCGGCTATTCCTCCGCCGTGCTCGCCCGGCTCGCCGCCGCTGTCGTGGCCGTCGAGGAGGACGCCGACCTCGCCCGCTTCGCCACCGCCGCCCTGGCCGAGACCGGCGCCGATACCGTGATCGTCGAGAACGCCCCGAACGCCGGCGGCGCGCCGGAGCACGGGCCCTTCGACCTCGTGCTGATCAACGGCGGCGTGGAGCAGGTGCCCCAGGCCATCGTGGAGCAGGTGAAACCCGGCGGCCACATCATCGCCATCTTCGTGGAAGGGCCCTTCGGCCAGTGCCGGGTGGGAACCTGCACCGGTGCATCGGTTGCGTGGCGGAATGTATTTGACGCAACGGCCCCGGTCCTTCTAGGGTTTGAGAAAGAACAGGAATTCGCATTCTGAATTTCGGATGGGCCGGCCCTCCGGGTGGCTCGAGAGAACGGCGGGACGGGAGAAACGGATGAAGCTGGACATGTCGCGGCGCGCAATCGCCGGGATCGCGGTTGCGCTCGGGATGGGGCTGCCGGTGGCGGCCACGGCCCAGACACTGCCCGACGCGCTCGTGAAGGCCTACGAGAGCAATCCGACCCTGCGCATCAGCCGCGCGCAGCTGATGCAGGCCGACGAGCAGGTGGCACAGGCCCGCTCCGACCTGCTGCCGGACATCACCGGCAACGGCTCGCTCGGCGCGGTGTCGGAGTTCACCCGCCAGGGCCGCACCGTGGGCCCGGAGGACACCACCCAGCTGCAGGCCGGCGCCTCGATCGACGGCTCGCTGACCCTGGGCAGCTTCGGCCGCACCCAGGCGCAGATCGACAGCGCCGTGGCCTCGGTGCTCGCCGCCCGCGCCTCGCTCGTGGGCGTGGAGCAGGACGTGCTGCTCGACGCCGCCACCGCCTTCATGGACGTGCGCCGCGACATCCGCTTCGTCGACATCGCCCGCAACAACGTCCGCGTCATCAACGAGCAGCTGCGCGCCACGCAGGACCGGTTCGAGGTCGGCGAGGTGACCCGCACCGACGTGAGCCAGGCGGAGGCCGCCCTCGCCGCCGCCCGGGCAAACCTTGCCGCCTCCACCGGCTCGCTCGCGCAGTCCCGCGCCGCCTATCTCGCCGCCGTGGGCGAGCAGGCGGGCGACCTCTCGCCGCCGCCGCCGATCCCCGACCTGCCGCAGTCCGAGGCCCAGGCCGAGGCCGTGGCGATGCGCGAGCACCCGGTGCTGATCGCCTCGCGCTACACCGAGGAAGCGGCGATGCACGACGTCGAGCTCGCCCGCGCCGGGCTCAACCCGCTGCTCACCCTCAACGGCTCGGTCTACTACGACCACAACCAGGCCGCCTTCCACGACAATTCCACCAACGAGGACACGCTCGGCGCCCTCATCCAGCTGCAGATCCAGGTGCCGCTCTACCGCGGCGGCGAGCTCGACAGCATCGTGCGCCAGGCCGAGGCGATCGTCTCGCAGCGCCGCTCCGAGACCCAGGACACCGCGCGCACCATCCGCCAGTCGGTGCAGCTCGCCTGGTCCGGCCTCGCCGTGGCCCGCGCCTCGATCCGCGCCAACCGCGAGCAGATCGCCGCCGCCGAGGTCGCCTTCAACGGCGTGGTGGAGGAGGCGAAATACGGTGAGCGCACCACGCTCGACGTGCTCGACTCCGAGCAGACCCTGCTGGAGGCCCGCTCCGACCTCGTCTCCGCCCAGCGTGACGAGTTCGTCGCCGCCTACAACCTGCTCTCGGCCATGGGCCTGCTCACGGTGGCGCATCTCGGCCTCACCGTCACCCCCTACGACCCGACGGCGAACTACGAGTACGTGCGCACCAACCCGCCCAACGACGATGGCCTGCGGCTCGAGAAGATCGTCGACCGCTGGAACTGACCGCCGGGCCCTGTCCCGATCCGGCACGAACCGCCGCCCGCGCCCCGCGCCGGGCGGCGTTTTCGTGCGGGCGAGGGGGGGCGGCGCATTGCCTGTCGGGCGTGAAACGCCTATCCATGGGGGGCGGGGCGATGTGGCCCCGCAGCGAGCTTCGAGGCGGCATGGCCGGCACCGGCGACACCCATCACGACACTCCCAGCGTCGAGGACGTGCTGTCCTCGATCCGCCGCCTCGTGACCGAGGAGGAGAACAGCCGCCGCGGCCCGCGCGAGGCGCCGCCCCCCGCCGGGCGCCTCGTGCTCACCCGCGAGATGCGCATCGACGGGCCCGAGCCCGAGAGCCTGTCGGAGGCGGCGGACCTCGCCGACCACATCCGCCAGATCGTGCGCGCCGAGCTGCGCGGCGAGCTGGGCGAGCGCATCTCCGCCAACATCCGCCGCATGGTGCGCCGCGAGGTGGCCCGCGCCCTCGACGCCCGCGACAAGGGCTGAGCGGCGCGATTCTGCCCCGCGCGCGCATGCTGGCACTTCAATATCGCCGCCGCCCGCGCTAGAGAGCATTCCTCGGACGTTACGGGAATGCAGGCGATGACCATGGAAAAGACCTTCGAAGCCGCCGCCGCAGAGGCTCAGATCTCCGCTGCCTGGGAAAAGGCCGGCGCCTTCCGCGCGGGCGCGAACGCCTCGCGCCCGGAAACCTTCTGCATCATGATCCCGCCGCCGAACGTAACCGGCAGCCTGCACATGGGCCATGCCTTCAACAACACCCTGCAGGACATCCTCGTGCGCTGGCACCGGATGCGCGGCTTCGACACGCTCTGGCAGCCCGGGCAGGACCATGCCGGAATCGCCACCCAGATGGTCGTGGAGCGCAAGCTCGCCGCCGAAGGCCAGCCCTCGCGCCGCGAGATGGGCCGCGAGGCCTTCATCGACAAGGTCTGGGAGTGGAAGGAGCAGTCCGGCGGGACGATCATCAACCAGCTCAAGCGCCTCGGCGCCTCCTGCGACTGGGACCGCAACGCCTTCACCATGGACGAGACCTTCCAGCGCGCCGTGCTGAAGGTCTTCGTGACCCTCTTCGAGCAGGGGCTGATCTACCGCGGCAAGCGCCTCGTGAACTGGGACCCGCATTTCGAGACCGCCATCTCCGACCTCGAGGTGGAGAGCATCGAGCGCCCGGGCCACATGTGGCACTTCAAGTACACGCTCGCCGGTGGCGAGACCTACGAGTATGTCGAGAAGGACGAGGACGGGAACGTCACCTTCCGCGAGACGCGCGACTACATCTCCATCGCCACCACCCGCCCCGAGACCATGCTCGGCGACGGCGCCGTGGCCGTCTCCCCCGATGACGCGCGCTACGCGCCCATCGTCGGCAAGATGGTGCACCTGCCGCTCTGCGACCGCCTGATCCCGATCATCACCGACGAGTACCCGGACCCGGACTTCGGCTCCGGCGCGGTGAAGATCACCGGCGCGCATGACTTCAACGACTACCAGGTGGCGAAGCGCAACAAGCTGCCGATGTACCGGCTGATGGACACGAAAGGCGCCATGCGTGCCGACGGTGCCCCCTACGAGGCCGCCGTGGCCCAGGCCCGCGCCATCGCCGCCGGCGCCGAGGCCTCCGAGGCCGAGATCGACGCGCTCAACCTCGTGCCGGAGAAATACCGCGGCATGGACCGCTTCGACGCCCGCAAGGCGGTGATCGCGGACATCAACGCCGCCGGCCTCGCCGTCATGGTCGAGGAGAGCCGCACCGACAAGGAGACCGGAGAAACGGTCACCGAGATGGTGCCCTTCGTCGAGGCGAAGCCGATCATGCAGCCCTTCGGCGACCGCTCGAAGGTGGTCATCGAGCCGATGCTCACCGACCAGTGGTTCGTCGACACCGAGACGCTGGCGAAGCCCGCCATCGAGGCGGTGCGCTCCGGCGCGACGCAGATCCTGCCCGAGCGCGACACCAAGGTGTACTTCCACTGGATGGAGAACATCGAGCCCTGGTGCATCTCGCGCCAGCTCTGGTGGGGCCACCAGATCCCGGTCTGGTACGGGCCCTCCGTGAGCCATGGCGAGAAGGGCGAGGATACGTTCGACGTCTGGAACTGGGCCGAGCCCGTGCCCTTCTGCGCGCCCACCTATGAGGAGGCGCTGGAGCAGGCGAAGGCCTATTACGCCGGTACCGGCGCCTTCGGCCATGTCCTCCCCGAGGCGGTCGAGAGCATGCTCGCCTCCAAGGGCCATACCCGTGACGATGCCGAGGGCCAGCAGATCGCGCTGTGGCGCGACCCGGACGTGCTCGACACCTGGTTCTCCTCCGGCCTCTGGCCCTTCGGCACCCTTGGCTGGCCGGACCAGACCCCCGAGCTCGCCCGCTACTACAAGACCGACGTGCTCGTCACCGGCTTTGACATCATCTTCTTCTGGGTCGCCCGGATGATGATGCTCGGCACGCATTTCATGAACGAAGTGCCCTTCCACACCGTCTATGTCCACGCGCTCGTCCGCGACGAGAAGGGCAAGAAGATGTCGAAGTCGCTCGGCAACGTGCTCGACCCGCTTGAGCTCATCGACGAGTACGGCGCCGACGCGGTGCGCTTCACGCTGGCCTCCATGGCCGCCATGGGGCGCGACCTGAAGCTCTCCACCGCCCGCATCGCCGGCTACCGCAACTTCGGCACCAAGCTGTGGAACGCCGCGCGCTTCGCCGAGATGAACGGCTGCAAGCCGGTGGGGCAGGACATCCCGCAGGCGCGGGAAAGCGTGAACCGCTGGATCATCGGCGAGACCGGGCGCATCCGCGCCGCCACCGACGAGGCGCTGGCCGCCTACCGCTTCAACGACGCCGCGAACGGGCTCTATGCCCATGTCTGGGGCGTGGTGTGTGACTGGTACGTGGAATTCGCCAAGCCGCTGCTCGCCGAGGGCCATCCGGCGCGGGAGGAGACGCAAGCCGTCATGGCATGGGTGCTCGACCAGTGCCTGGTGCTGCTGCACCCGTTCATGCCCTTCATCACCGAGGAGCTCTGGGGCGCCATCGCGACACGCCCGAAGATGCTCGTGCACACCGACTGGCCGGAGTATGGCGCCGAGATCGCCGATGCGGCGGCCGATGCCGAGCTGGGCTGGGTGATCGGGCTCATCTCCGACATCCGCTCCCTGCGCGCCGAGATGAACGTCTCGCCCGGGGCGAAGGTGCCGCTGGTGGTGATCGAGGCGGATGCGCAGGCCGAGGCCCGGCTGGCCGGCGCCTCCGAGCTCATCGCCCGCATGGCCCGCGTGCCGGAGATGCCGCGCGCCGGGGCGGCGCCCAAGGGGGCCGTAACCCTCGCCGTGCCCGGCGCCACGCTGTGCCTGCCGCTCGCCGATGTGATCGACATCGCCGCCGAGAAGGCCCGGCTGGAGAAGGGCCTCGCCAAGCTGGAGAAGGAGGTCAAGGGCCTCACCTCCAAGCTCGGCAACGAGGCCTTCCTCGCCAAGGCGCCGGAAGAGGTGGTGGAGGAGCAGCGCGAGCGGCTCGACGCCGCGACCACCGAGATCGAGAAACTGCGCGGCGCGCTTGCCCGCGTGGCGGAAATGGCCTGACGCGCACCGGCTAAACTCCGGCCCCCCGGGCGCGATTGGGGGGCCTTCGCAAAGGTCGGGAAGATGACGCCCCGCTATACCCCTCTCATCGACAGCCTGCCGGCGTCGGTGCCTTTCGTCGGTCCCGAAACCCAGGAACGGGCCACCGGCCGGGTGTTCGACGCCCGGCTCGGCGCCAACGAGAGCGTGTTCGGCCCCTCGCCCAAGGCGATCGAGGCGATGGAGGCCGCGGCCCGCGAGGCCTGGATGTACGGCGACCCGGAAAACCACGACCTGCGCGAGGCACTGGCCGCGCATCACGGCGTGGGCCCGGAAAACGTGGTGGTGGGCGAAGGCGTCGACGGGCTGCTGGGCTATCTCGTGCGGCTGGTGACCGGGCAGGGCACGCCGGTGGTGACCTCGATGGGCACCTACCCCACGTTCAACTTCCACGTGGCGGGCTATGGCGGCCGGCTCGAGACCGTGCCCTACAAGGGCGACGCGACCGACCCCGCGGCCCTGCTCGACAAGACCCGCGAGACCGGCGCGCCGCTGGTCTACCTCGCCAACCCCGACAACCCGATGGCCGGGCTGCACGCGCCGGGCGTGGTCACCGACATGATCGCGAACCTGCCCGAGGGCGCGCTCCTGTGCCTCGACGAGGCCTATATCGACCTCGCCCCCGAGGCGGCCGCGCCTGCAATCGACGTGAACGACCCCCGCGTGATCCGCTTCCGCACCTTCTCCAAGGCGCATGGGCTGGCGGGCGCGCGGGTGGGCTACGCGCTCTGCGCGCCGGGTCTCGCCTCGGCCTTCAACAAGGTGCGCAACCATTTCGGCATGAGCCGGGTGAGCCAGGCCGGCGCCCTCGCGGCGCTGGGCGACGGCGCCTGGCTCACGCTGGTGCGCGGCGAGGTGGCCCGGGCGCGGGAGCGCATCGCGCAGATCGGCGCGGCGAACGGGCTGGAGGCACTGCCCTCCGCGACCAATTTCGTCACCCTCGACTGCGGGCGCGACGGCGATTTCGCCCGCGCCCTGGTGCGCGAACTGGCGGCGCGCGGCATCTTCGTACGCATGCCCTTCGTGGCCCCGCAGGACCGCTGCATCCGCGTCTCCGCCGGCACCTCCGCCGATCTCGACCTGCTGGAAACCCGGCTGCCCGAGGCCCTGCGCGCGCTCCGCTGAGGGGCGAACGCCCGCCTTGCCGAGGGGGCCTGCCGGCCCCCGCAGCGCGGCGGGCGTGGCGAAGGCCCCGAAGGGCCTCCGCCGGCCCCGGCCCCGCGTCCGGCGCGGGCTGGACAGGCCGGGGCGCCTCGCTAGGATCGGGCGGAACCCGACCCGGAGGAGACCCAGGATGACCGACTACCCCCGCGACATGATCGGCTACGGCGCCACGCCCCCCTCACCGCGCTGGCCGGGCGGCGCGCGCGTGGCGGTGAACTTCGTGGTGAACTACGAGGAGGGCGGGGAGAACAACATCCTGCACGGCGATGCCGCCTCCGAGGCCTTCCTGAGCGAGATCGTCGGCGCCGCGCCCTGGCCGGGGCAGCGGCACATGAACATGGAATCGATCTACGAATACGGCGCGCGGGCAGGCTTCTGGCGGCTCTACCGCATGTTCACGTCGCGGCGCCTGCCGGTGACGGTGTTCGGCGTGGCCACGGCGCTGGCGCGCAACCCCGAGGCGGTGCGGGCGATGAACGATGCCGGCTGGGAGATGGCCACCCACGGGCTGAAGTGGATCGACTACCGCGACGTGCCCCGCGAGGTGGAGGCGGCGCATATCGCCGAGGCGGTGCGCCTGCACACCGAAGTGGTCGGCCGCCCGCCGGAAGGCATCTACCAGGGCCGGACCAGCGAGAACACCATCCCGCTCTCCATGGAGGCCGGCTGCTTCGAGTACTCGGCGGATGTCTATGCTGACGAGCTGCCCTACTACATCGACGGGCCGGACGGACCCTTCCTGATGGTGCCCTACACGCTCGATGCCAACGACATGCGCTTCGCCACGCCGCAGGGCTTCAACTCGGGCGACCAGTTCTTCGCCTACCTGCGCGACACGTTCGAGGTGCTGCGCGAGGAGGGCGGACGGATGATGTCGGTGGGGCTGCACTGCCGGCTGGTGGGGCGCCCGGGCCGGGCCGCGGCGCTGGCGCGCTTCCTCGACCATGTGCAGGCGGCCGGGGCCGATGCCTGGGTCACGACGCGGCTCGATATCGCGCGGCACTGGCGCCGGGAATTCCCGCAGGGCTGAGCGCCCGCCCGAGCCCGGCCGCAAGGCCGGGCGAGACGGGGGAATGGCCCGGAACGGGCCTCCGCATGATTCATGTCTCGCGGGGAACGTCCCTCCGGGGCATCGAGCCCCGTCGGGCCGTGCGCGGCCCGGGCGTGGCGCGCGGGCGGCAGATCGCGGGCTTGCCGCTTGGGCGGGGCGCTCCCGCCCGGCGGTGTGCCGGACGGGAGCGCGAAGGGTCGGCTCAGGCGGTTTCGCGCTCGAGGAACGGGTAGTCCACGTAGCCCTGGTTGCCGCCGCCGTAGAAGGTGGCGGTGTCGGGCGTGTTCAGGCCCGCATCGGTGCGGAAGCGCTCCGGCAGGTCGGGGTTGGCGATGAAGGCGCGGCCGAAGGCCACCGCGTCCACCGCGCCCGAGCTCACGCGCGCCTCCGCCTCTTCCACCGAGTAGTCGCCGTTGCCGATGTAGCGGCTGCGCACCTTGTCACGCAGGCGCTTGAGCACCGCCTTCTCCGCGTCGTCCTGCTGGGCGCCGGGGAATTTCTCCACGAAATGCACGTAGGCGAGGTTGAGCATGCCCAGCTCGTCGAGCAGCGCGCCGAAGGTCGCCTCGGGGTCGCTGTCGAGGCAGTCGTTCGAGCGCTGCGTGGGCGTGAGGCGGATGCCGATACGGTCCGACGGCCAGACCTGGTTCACCGCGCGCACCACCTCGAGCGTGAGGCGGATGCGGTTGTGGATCGAGCCGCCGTAGCTGTCGGTGCGCTGGTTGGTGGAATCGGAGATGAACTGGTGCAGCAGGTAGCCGTTGGCCGCGTGGATCTCCACGCCGTCGAAGCCGGCATCCTTGGCGCATTTCGCGGCGTGGCGGTAGTCCTCCACGATGCCGGCGAGCTCGGAGGTCTCCAGCGCGCGGGGCTCGGAGGTCTCCACGAACCCCTCTTCCACGTAGGTCTTCGACTTCGCGGTGATCGCGGAGGGCGCCACCGGCTTGCCGCCGTCGGGCTGCAGCGAGGTGTGCGAGATGCGCCCCACGTGCCAGAGCTGCATCACGATGCGTCCGCCCGCGGCATGCACCCGGTTCACGATCTGGCTCCAGGCGGCGACATGCCCGGGCGTGTAGATGCCCGGCGTGTCCTTGTAGCCCTTGCCCTGCGCCGAGATCTGCGTGGCTTCCGAGATGATCAGCCCGGCAGAGGCGCGCTGGGCGTAGTAGAGCCCGGCGATCTCGTTCGGCGTGCCGTCGGCCTGGGCGCGGTTGCGGGTGAGCGGGGCCATGAGGACCCGGTTGGGAACGGTGATCGCACCGATCTCGAGCGGCTTGAACAGGGCGTCATGCGCCATGGGGGGTGCTCCTCGGACTTCACTGAGAACTCGTGCATACACACATACATCGTTTCCGCGCCCAGAAAACCCCTTGCGGCGAATTGCTGTGCGAAACATGCGTATCTTTTCACCCGACTTGCCAAGCAGGGGCTCCGGCGGCTAGCTCTGGAAGGCGAAACCGCCTGCCAGGAGCATCCCCCATGTCCGATATCGTCGCCGCCCCCGCCGTTCTGCCGGACTGGGCGCTGGGAAAGATCAACCTCGCCTCGCCCCGGCTCGGCGCCGCCGCCATCCGCTGCACCGACGATTTCTTCGCCCCCATGGCGCGGATGCTCCAGGACGCGCCGGCGGTGTTCAAGCCGGACGTCTACGACGACAACGGCAAGTGGATGGACGGCTGGGAAAGCATCCGCCGCCGCAATGCCGGGCATGACTGGTGCATCGTCCGCCTCGGCGGGCCGGGCCGCATCGCGGGGGTCGATTTCGACACCTCGCATTTCACCGGCAACTACCCGCGCGCCGCCTCGCTCTGGGCCTGCACCGGCGCCACGCCCCCGGAGGAGGACGCGGGATGGACCGAAATCGTTCCCGCCACGCAGCTCTCGGGCAACGCCCACACCTTCGCCGAAGCCACCGTCGACGGCGCCTGGACCTTCCTGCGCCTCAACATCTTCCCCGACGGCGGCATGGCGCGCCTGCGCGTCTACGGCGACCCCCTGCCGGACTGGGAGGCCGCCGGCACCGGGGTGATCGAGCTCTCCGCCCTGCGCAACGGCGGCCGGGTGCTGGGCTGGAACGACGCGCATTACGGCGATGTCTGGGCGCTGCTCTCCGAGGGCCGGCCGGTGAACATGGGCGACGGCTGGGAAACCCGCCGCCGCCGCGAGCCGGGCCATGACTGGCTCATCCTCGCCCTCGGCGCGCCGGGCATCATCGAGCGGGTGGAACTCGACACCGGCCACTACCGCGGCAACTACCCCGACCGCGCCGGCCTGCAGGCCGCCGAGGTGCGCTTCGGCACCGATGACAGCATCATCACCCAGTCGATGTTCTGGCCCACCCTGCTCGAGCCGCAGAAGATGCACCCGGCGCAGATCCACGAGTTCGGCCCCGACAGCCTCAACGCCATCGGCACGGTGACCCACCTGAAGCTCAACATCTTCCCCGACGGCGGCATCGGCCGGCTGCGCATCTGGGGCCGGCGGGCATGAGCCTGCCCGACCTCACCCCCGAGCCGCTGACGCCCGAGGCCTTCGCCCCCTTCGGCCGGGTGATCTGGGACGATCCGGCCACCGCGAAGGAGATCAACGCCGGCTTCACCACCCGCTACCACGCCCTCGCCACCGCCGAGACCGACGCGGAGACGGTGCTCTCGATCTTCCGCGGCCGCCCCCGGCCGCTGGAGGCCGCGATGCTCGAGCGCCACCCGAAGGGCAGCCAGGCCTTCGTGCCGCTCGGCGGGCGCGACTGGCTCGCCGTGGTGGCCCCCGGCCCCGACCCCGCCGGCCTGCGCGTGTTCCACTGCCGCGGCGACCAGGGCCTGCAATACGCCACCGGCATCTGGCACCACCCGCTGCTGGTGCTGGGCGCCGAGCAGGACTTCCTCGTGGTCGACCGGGCCGGCCCGGGCGGCAACCTCGAGGAGACCTTCTTCGAGCCGCGCCACATCGCGCTCTGAGCCCGGGAGCGCGCGCGATGCTCCACCTGCCGAACCGCGATGCCCGCCGGCTGTTCCTCCACCTCCACGGCCTGTCGGAGAGCCCGAACCGCAGGCTGAGCCCCGCCGGGCTCATGCAGGTGATCGAGGGGCTGGGCTTCGTGCAGGTCGACAGCATCGCCACCGTGGAGCGCGCGCATCACATGATCCTGCACGCGCGCTCCCGGGCCTATCGCCCGGCCGATCTCGACCGGCTGCTGGAGCGCGACCGGCTGCTGTTCGAGAACTGGACGCATGACGCCAGCATCATTCCCGCCGCCCTCTACCCGCACTGGAAGCCGCGCTTCGCCCGCGAGCGCGCCCGTCTGGCCGAGCGCTGGGCCGGCTGGCAGGGGCGCGACTACGAGGCAGAGCTCGACCGCGTGCTCGCCCATGTCGCCACCCATGGCGAGACCACGGCCGCCGACCTCGCGCCCGAGCGCCCGGGCAGCTCGCGCGAGTGGTGGGGCTGGAACCCGGAGAAGACCGCGCTCGAATACCTCTGGCGCACCGGCGCGCTCGCCATCGCCCGGCGCGAGAGCTTCCGCAAGATCTACGACCTGCCCGAGCGCGTGCTGCCCGACCATCACCACCTGCCCGAACCCGACCACGACGCCTGGGTGGACTGGGCCTGCGAAAGCGCGCTCGACCGTCTCGGCTTCGCCACGCCGGGTGAGCTCGCCGCCTTCTGGCAGGCCGTCTCGCCCCAGGAGGCGAAGGACTGGGTGGCGCGCAACCGCGAGCGGCTGGAGGTGGTGGAATTCGGCACCGCCGACGGCTCCGGCCGGCATGTCTTCGCCCGCCCCGGCCTCGCCGAACGCGCCGCGGAAGCGCCCGAGCCGCCGGGCCGCATCCGCGTGCTCAGCCCGTTCGACCCGCTGCTGCGCGACCGCAACCGCGCCCTGCGCCTGTTCGGCTTCGACTACCGCATCGAGATCTTCGTGCCGGCTCACAAGCGCAAGTATGGTTACTACGTCTTCCCGCTTCTGGAGGGCGACAGGCTGATCGGGCGCATCGACATGAAGGCCCGCCGCGCCGAGGGCCGGTTGCATGTAACCGCGCTCTGGCCCGAGCCCGGATTGAAGTTTTCGGGGGGAAGACAGGCCCGGCTGGAGGCAGAACTCACCCGGATCGCCCGGTTTTCCGGCTGTCTCGAAGTGACGTGGGAGCCGGGGTGGCTGCGTTTACCTTGACTCGATTTACCGATTGAGCGGCCCTGCTCTCCGCGAGAATATAAAGGCAACAAAGGGGGCTGTGCCATGATGGTTCTGTCTGCATCCTATCTGTCTACTCCGATCCAGGTTCTTATCGAGGACCGCCTGATCCAGCTGCGCCAGAAGATCGTTCAGGGTCAGGCGGGGGCAGAGGCGGTGTCGGCGGATGACGCGAAACTGACCGACACTGACGGTGTCGCGCTGGCCGTGTCCGAAACGGCCGAGGGCCGGGCCACGGTGGACGAACCCCAGCTCCGCCGCGAGCCGCCACCCGAACGCGCGGCACCCGAGCAGGCCGCCGCGCGGCCCGAGCCGGGGCCCGAGCGCGCCGCCCAGCCGGGCACGGGCGTGATCGTCGGCGCCGCCGACAGCACCGCGCCGGAGCGCAGCCCCGCCGTGATCTCCCTGCGCCAGACCGAGGCGGGCGGCGCGCTCGACCTGGCACCCGGCGCCGAGGCGGTGATCCGCATCGACGGGGCGCTGGCCGCCGGGCTCAACGAGGTCGGCATCGGCTGGACCGGCATCGACACCGTGCGCCTCACCTTCGCCGCCGGCGGCAGCATCCTGGTGCGCGGCGTGAGCGGCGCCTCCCTCGCGCTGCTCTTCGGCAACGGCCAGGCCCACCACGTGAGCCGCTCGGTGGGCGTCGACCGCCGCATCTGACCGCCGGGCCCCCCGGCCCCGAAGCGCGCAGACCACCGGGGCCCGCGCGGGCGGGGGAGCGCCGGTCACACGGGCAGGCAACGTCGCCCCAGCCGCAGCCGCCGTCTCCCGGCCTTGCCGAAACGGCGGGCAGGGCATGCAGCCGCCCGGCGCGCCGGCCAGGCGGCCCGATCACGCCGCAGGCCGAGCGCGCGGCCGGGCTTCGGGCCGATGAGCTGCGCGATCTCGGGCAGCGCGCAGCGGGGCAGGGCGCCGGCGGCCTCCCCGGCGTGGGGCGCGCAGACGCGGGCCGCGTGAGTGGCTCCGGCCGGTGTCAGATCTTCCCTGAGAGCCGCGCGTCGTCCGGGCTTTCCGCCGCTCGGGGCCCCGTCTCCGTCCTGCCGCCGGTCTGCGCGGTGCCGCGCTCACGGTAGGGGGTGGTGCTGAAACAGGCCCGGTAGCATTTCGAGAAATGCGAGGGCGAGGTGAAGCCGCAGGCCAGCGCCACGTTGATCACCGACATGTCGGTCTGCAACAGCAGGTGCCGGGCCTTCTGCAGCCGCAACTCCATGTAATAGCGCTTCGGCGAGCGGTCGAGGTAGCGGCGGAACAGCCGCTCGAGCTGGCGCGTCGACATGCCCACCGCCATCGCGAGGTCGGCCGGGCTCTCCGGCTCCTCGATGCGCTCCTCCATCAGCTTGATCACCGAGGCGAGCTTGGGGTGGCGCACCCCGATGCGCGTGGGGATCGACAGGCGCTGCTCGTCGCGGTCGGTGCGCATGGTGGTGTAGATCATCTGGTCGGCCACCTGTGCGGCGAGATCGGCGCCATGCGCCTCCGCGATCATCTTCAGCAGCATGTCGGCCGAGGCCGAGCCCCCGGCCGAGGAGCAGCGGTTGCCGTCGATCACGTAGATGTTGGCGGACAGCTCCACCTCCGGGAAGGCCTCCATGAAGGCGTCGCGGTTCTCCCAGTGGATGGTGCAGCGCCGGCCGTCGAGCAGCCCGGCGCGGGCCACCGCGTGGCTCCCGGTGCAGATGCCGCCCAGGGCGATGCCGCGCCGCGCCTCGCGCCGCAGCCAGTTCAGCACCGCGCGGGTGGAGGCGGCCTGCACACCGGTGCCGCCGCACACCAGCAGCACATCGTCGCGCTCCAGCTCCTCCAGCCCGATGTCGGGGGTCACACGCAAGCCGTTGGAGAAGGTCACCGCCTCGCCGTTTTCCGCCGCCACCACCCAGGTGTAGAGCACCTTTCCCGCCACCCGGTTGGCGATGCGCAGCGGCTCGATGGCGCAGGAAAACGAAAGCAGGGTCGCGTTTTCGAGGATCAGGAACACGAAGCGCTTCGGTTTCAGTGCATCGCTCATCCGGCTCCGCTCGCTCCCTGTCTCAGGCTGGCATCATGGGAACACGTTGAAATCAGCGCATGGCCGAGGTCAATACGCGATTTGCGCAACGGTGTGTGAGCGCGCACCCGCGGGGAGTTTAGGCTGGTTTCAGCCGGGCGCCTCGCCTATATGGGGGCGCACAAAACAACCATGAAAGGGGAAACCGACATGTCCGGCACATGGACCAAGACAGACTGGCGGTCCAGGCCTCGGATCCAGATGCCCGAATACACGGATCAGGAGGCGCTGAATACTGTCGAGAGACAGCTGGCAAAGTATCCTCCGCTGGTGTTTGCGGGCGAGGCGCGCCGCCTGAAGGCCGCCCTGGGCGAGGTGGCCGAGGGTCGTGCTTTCCTGCTTCAGGGCGGCGACTGCGCCGAGAGCTTCGAGGAATTCGGCGCCGACAACATCCGCGACACCTTCAAGGTGCTGCTGCAGATGGCCGTCGTGCTCACCTATGGCGCCCGCCTGCCGGTGGTGAAGGTGGGCCGCATGGCCGGCCAGTTCGCCAAGCCGCGCTCCGCGCCGATGGAAACCGTGGCCGGCACCGAGCTGCCCTCCTACCGCGGCGACATCATCAACGGCTTCGACTTCACGCCCGAGGCCCGCATCCCCGACCCGTCGCGGATGCTGCAGGCCTACACCCAGGCCGCGGCGACGCTGAACCTGCTGCGCGCCTTCAGCCAGGGCGGTTTCGCCGACATGCACCGGGTGCAGAGCTGGAACCTCGGCTTCGCCGGCGGCGAGGGCTACGAGAAGTACCAGGACATGGCCGACCGCATCTCGCATGCGCTCGACTTCATGTCGGCGGCCGGTGTCACCTCCGAGACCGCCGCCTCGATGAGCCGGGTGGACTTCTACACCTCGCACGAGGCGCTGCTGCTGGAATACGAGGAGGCGCTCACCCGCGTCGACTCCACCTCCGGCCAGACGGTCGCGGGCTCCGGCCACATGATCTGGATCGGCGACCGCACCCGCCAGCCCGACGGCGCCCATGTCGCCTTCGCCCGCGGCGTGCTGAACCCGATCGGGCTGAAATGCGGCCCCTCGCTCTCGACCGATGACCTGCTGCGCCTCACCGACCTGCTCAACCCGAAGAACGAGCCCGGCCGCCTCACCCTCATCGCCCGCTTCGGCGCGGGCAACGTGGGCGAGCACCTGCCTAAGCTCGTCGAGGCGATCGAGCGCGAGGGCCGCAAGGTGGTCTGGTCCTGCGATCCGATGCACGGCAACACCATCAAGTCGGACTCGGGCTACAAGACCCGGCCCTTCGAGCGGGTGCTCTCGGAAGTGCGCGAGTTCTTCGCCGTGCACCGCGACCTCGGCACCCATGCCGGCGGCGTGCATTTCGAGATGACCGGGCAGGACGTGACCGAGTGCACCGGCGGTGTCTCGGCCGTGTCGGACGCCGATCTCTCCAGCCGCTACCACACCGCCTGCGACCCGCGCCTCAACGCGGCCCAGGCGCTGGAACTGGCCTTCCTCGTGGCCGACGAGCTGCACCGCACCGCACCCGCGCCGGCGCGCACCGTCGCCGCCGAGTAAGCTTCCCCGGGGCCCCCACGCGGGGCCCCGCTGCTGTCCCGACCCCTGACGGCCGGCGCGCCCGGCCGAACCGAGGCACCCCCCCATGACCGACCCGATCCTCGTCATCACCTCCGCCGCCGGGGTTTCCGACGCCGTGCTCGCGCGCCTTGCCGCCGCCGGCGGCAGCCCGCGCCGCCTCGCCCCCACCGCCGCGGAGGCCACGGGCGACATCGAGGCCCTGCGCGCCGTGCTCGCCGGCGAGCCGCTCGACCTCAACACGGTGCCGGCGGCCAACCGCGAAAAGCGCCTGCTCATCGCCGACATGGACAGCACGATGATCCCGGTGGAATGCATCGACGAGATCGCCGACTTCGCCGGGGTGAAGCCGCAGGTCTCCGAGATCACCGAGCGGGCGATGCGCGGCGAGCTCGATTTCGAGGCCGCCCTGCGCGCCCGCGTCGGCCTGCTGAAGGGCCTGCCGGAAAGCGTGCTGGAGGAAACCTACACCAGCCGCATCTCGCTCAACCCCGGCGCCCGCACCCTGGTGCGCACCATGGCGGGGCGCGGCGCCGTCACAGCGCTCGTCTCCGGCGGGTTCACCTATTTCACCGCCCGCGTCGCCGCCGAGGCGGGTTTCGCGGTGAACCAGGCCAACACGCTGATCTTCGAGGACGGCAAGCTCACCGGCGCGGTGCAGACCCCGATCCTCGGCCGCGAGGCCAAGCGCGAGGCGCTGCTCAAGCTCTGCGCCGAGGCCGGCATCACCCCCGCCGACGCCATCGCCGTGGGTGACGGCGCCAATGATCTCGCGATGGTCGAGCTTGCCGGGCTGGGCGTGGCCTACAAGGCCAAGCCCGCCCTGGCCGAGCGGGCCGACGCCCGCATCGCGCACGGCGACCTCACGGCGCTGCTCTCGCTCCAGGGGATCGGGGCGGAGAGCTACGCCGGCTGAGGCCGCGTCAGTCCCGGTCGACCAGCCGCAGGTGGCCGCGGCGGCGCTCGGTGCCGGGCTTGCGCGCCCCGCCCTCGATGGCGCGGAACGGCGCCGGGGCATGGGCAAAGCCCGGCGCCGGCTCGGCGAAGCCGGGGCCCCGCGGCGGCTTGCCCGGCTCGCTGCCCGCCTTCACCTCGATGGTGCGGATGTTCGCCGCCCGGATCGACAGGCGCACCGGCGGCACGTCGGTGTCGAGCCGGCCCTTCACCTGCAGGCAGCCCAGGATGCGCGACACCTCGCCGAAATCGCTGCGCAGCGGCAGCAGGATCATCTCGGCGGGGCGATGGTCGCCCGAGGGCGCATGCGCGTCGAGTTCCAGGTGCGCGATGCAGGGCCCGCCCAGCACCTGGCCGAGCGCGGTGTCCAGCGCCACGCGGTCGTTCATGCGCATGAGCGCGCGCAGGCTCATGCCGCGCAGCTCCATGCCCATCATCTCGCACAGGGTCATCCCCGCCAGGCGGATGCGCACGTTCGAGCCGCCCAGGTGCTCGAGGATGAACATGTTTTCCAACGCGGATTCGAAATGCCGCGGGTCAATCTCAGAGCGATAGGGCGCGGCGCGCCCGTTGCGCAATTCTTCCCAGTAATCCGACAGTTCGCGCAGTGTCGGATCCGAAATCACCATCGGTGCCGCCCCCTCTTGTCCCGTTTCGGGACGCTTACCGGATTGCCTGTCCTGTTCCGAGCCATCATACGGTGCCATTTTAGTACAATTCTCCGAATTTGTCGCTGACAAGATCGTCTCTGCCCGGTACCTCGCAAGTCGCGTGCCAGCTTCGGGGCGCCCGCCGGTCTTGCGCCGGGGCGGCCCGTCTGTATTGTGCCGCCAATCGCAGCAGGAGGGCAGAATGGTGCAGTCGATGACCGGATTCGCCGAGGCGACAGGGGCGGACGAGCGCCTGTCCTGGCGCTGGGAGGCGCGCGGCGTGAACGGCCGCGGGCTCGATGTGCGCCTGCGCCTGCCCGAGGGCTGCGAGGCGCTCGACCCGGTGCTGCGCGCCACCTTCTCCAAGGCCTTCTCGCGCGGCAACATCACCGTGGGCCTGCGCATCGGCCGCGCCCAGGGCGCCGCCGACAGCCGCATCGATTTCGCCGCGCTCGAGACCGCGGTCGCGCTGCTGGCGGAGGCCGAGCAGGCCGCCATCTCCGCCGGGCTCGCGCTGCAGCCCACCACGCCGGACCGGCTGCTGGCCCTGCCGGGCGTGCTGGTGAGCGGCGAGGGCGAGGAGATGCTCACGCCCGAGCGCCGCGCCGCCCTCACGGCCGGCATCGAGGAGCTTGCCACCGCCTTCGCCGCTGCCCGCGCCGGGGAGGGCCAGGCCCTCGCCGCCATCCTCGCCGGCCAGGTCGACGAGATCGAGGCCCGCATCGCCGAGGCGCGCGACACCGCGGAGGCCCGCGCCGCCCGCTCCGGCGCCACCCTGCGCGAGAAGGTGGCCGCCCTGCTCGAGGCCGGCGCCCCGGTCGACGAGGCGCGGCTGGCGCAGGAGCTCGCCCTCCTCGCCGTGCGGGCCGACGTGACCGAGGAGCTCGACCGGCTCACCGCCCATGTGGCCGCCGCCCGCGCGCTGCTCGCCGCCGACGGGCCGGTGGGCCGCAAGTTCGATTTCCTCGCCCAGGAGTTCAACCGCGAGGCCAACACCCTGTGCTCCAAGGCCGGCGCGCCGGACCTCACCCGCGTGGGGCTGGAGCTGAAGGTGCTGATCGACCAGATGCGCGAGCAGGTGCAGAATGTCGAGTGACGCGGCCTCCCTGCCGCGCCGCGGCCTGCTGGTGATCCTCTCCTCGCCCTCCGGGGCGGGCAAGTCGACCCTGTCGCGCCGGCTGCTGGCCGACGACCCGCAGGTGAGCTTCTCGGTCTCCGCCACCACCCGCAGCCCGCGCGCGGGCGAGGTGGACGGGCGCGAGTACCATTTCCGCAGCGTCGAGACCTTCCGCACCATGATCGACGAGGGCGGGCTGCTGGAATGGGCCGAGGTGTTCGGCAATTACTACGGCACCCCCCGCGCCCCGGTGGAGGCCGCCATCGACGCCGGCCGCGACGTGCTCTTCGACGTGGACTGGCAGGGCGGCCAGCAGATCCGCAACTCGCCGCTCAAGGATGCCGCGATCTCGATCTTCATCCTGCCGCCCTCCATCGCCGACCTGGAAAGCCGCCT
This sequence comes from Oceanicella sp. SM1341, assembly GCF_003448965.1. Lineage (GTDB taxonomy): Bacteria > Pseudomonadota > Alphaproteobacteria > Rhodobacterales > Rhodobacteraceae > Paroceanicella. Next base: position 25,579 of record NZ_QRGC01000014.1, on the reverse strand, counting down.
GCGCGGCCGCGGCCAGGACAGCGAGGAGGTGATCGCCGGGCGCATGTCACGCTCGCGCGACGAGATAAGCCACTGGGCGGAATACGATTACGTGCTGGTGAACGACGATCTCGACCGCTGCGAGGCCGAGCTGCGCGCCATCCTCACCGCCGAGCGCCTGCGCCGCGACCGGCAGCCGGGGCTGATGGGGCGGGTGCAGCGGCTCAACGCCGAATTCGAAGGGAGGACACGCGCATGAACGGCTTGCACAGGCTCGACGGCATCTCGCCCGACCTGCCCGAGGACGGCGATTACTGGATCGCCCCCGGCGCGCATCTCATCGGCAAGGTCACGCTGATGTCGGGCGCGAGCGTGTGGTTCAACGCCGTGCTGCGCGGCGACAACGAGCGCATCACCGTGGGCCCGGGCTCCAACGTGCAGGACGGCGCGGTGCTGCACACCGACATGGGCTGCCCGCTCGACATCGGCGCCAATGTCACCATCGGGCACAAGGCGCTGCTGCACGGCTGCACCATCGGCGAGGGCTCGCTGATCGGCATGAACGCCACGGTGATGAACAACGCCCGCATCGGCCGCGGCGTGCTGATCGGCGCCGGCGCCATGGTGACCGAGGGCAAGGAGATCCCCGACGGCTCCCTCGTGCTCGGCGCGCCGGGCAAGGTGGTGCGCAGCCTCGACGAGGCCGCCCGCGAGGGGCTGCTCGCCTCCGCCCGCGGCTACCAGGCCAACATGCGCCGCTACCGCGCCGGCCTCGCCCCGCAGGTCTGACCCGCCCCGCTCGCTCGCCCCGGCACGAGCCTCGCCCGCAAGCGCGGGGCGAGCCCGGCGGCCTCCGTGTGCCCTCTCCGGGCCTGCAGGGCGCAGTACGCGGCCGGGCCTCCCCGGCGCTGATCCACTTCACGCAACCGGGGCGCGGACCGGCCCCGCGCTCCTGCAACGCAGCCGCGTGCCTCCCGGGACGCGGGCCAGCCCCGCGCCACCGCAGCATGGTCCCGGGACGCGGGTCAGCCCGGCAGCTCCCCCGGAGCGTGCGGATCGACAGGGCGCCCGGTGGCGCGGGGCCGGCCCGCTGCCCGAGGCGCGCGGATGGTCCCGCCGCCGGGTGCCGATCGATCCGGTGTCGCGCCGGCTTCCCCGCGCCGGGGGTCACATCAGGCCGGAGAGCACGATGGCGAAGCCGCCTTCGCCCTCGGAGAGGGTCGGGGTGAGGGTTTCCTCGGCCGCGAAGGCGCGCAGCAGCAGGAAATGCACCTGGGCCGAGCTGCATTCCGCGAAGGGTTCGCCCTGGCACAGGTGCGCCCATGGCCCCGGCTCGAAGCGCGTGCGCCGGCCTTCCGCGTAGAGACGGATGGCGCCCTCGTCCACCTCCACGTGCACGGTGCCGCCGAGCGGCAGGGCGGATTCGGCGCAGAGCACCATGAGGAACATCAGCCGTGCCTCGCGTCGCCTCAGCGCGGTGGCCTCCCATTCGACGTTGATGCGCCCGCCGGCATACATGCCCGACAGCCCCTGGGCGAGGCCGCGGGCGTCGAGCACCTCCTCGCCCGCCGCACCGAAGGCCACCCGGAAGAAGCGCAGTTTCGCGCTCGCCGTATCGGCGCTTTCGGCCAGCAGCGCGAGCTCGGGCGAAGGCGGAATGAGCGACTGCAACAGCTCCAGCCCGTTGCCCACGGCGCCGATCGGGCTTATCAGGTCATGACAGACGCGGGAGGAGACCAGGGTCGCCAGGGCAATCGGATCCTTCGCGGGCGTATCGCTCATCCGCTGGCCCCGCTTCCCGCCGGACCCGCCAACCGGAGTGACGCCATGAACGAATTTCTCGAGCCGGGCGCGATCGTCCGAAACCCCGAGGCCCCGGAATGGGGCCGCGGACAGGTGCAGTCCATCATCCATGACCGCATCACGGTGAACTTCGAAAACGCCGGAAAGGTGGTCATCGATGGCACCCGCATCGCCCTCGAGGTGGAGAGCCCGGATCCCTACTGACCCCGGCCGCAGCTTCCTGTGTGCGCGCTCAAGGTTAAGCCGGGGTTAATCCCAGATCAATCCTCCGGCGCGCGGCCCCGCCGGAGCGCCCCCTGTGCCGCCTCGCGGCGCTGCCGGAAGCGGTTGCGTCCGCCTGCACGGTTCCTTAGGTTGCGGCTCGCTTCCGTCGGGCAGGGCCGGCGCTGGAAACGGGGCAGGCAGGAAACGGGGTAGGCCAGAAACGGGGTAGAATGCGTCGGGACCAGAACACCTTCACGATCAGGATCGCGTCCTCGCCCGAGGACGTGGCGGCCGCCCAGCGGCTGCGCTACCGTGTCTTCGTCGAGGAGATGGGGGCCCATGCCAGCCCCGAGGACGCGGCGCTGCGCCTGGAGCGTGATGCGTTCGACGCCTATTTCGACCACCTGATCCTGATCGACGAGGCCGCCCGCCCGGAAGACCCGCTCGACCGCGTGGTGGGCGCCTACCGGCTGATGCGCTCCGACGTGGCGCGCAGCGGCCCGGGCTTCTACGGCCAGTCCGAGTACGACCTGAGCCTGCTTCTCGACGGCCCGCGCGCCTCGGTGGAGCTGGGCCGCTCCTGCGTCCACCCCGATTACCGCGGCGGCCTTGCCATGCACCTGCTCTGGTCGGCGGTGGGCGAATACGTGATCCGCAACGATGTCGAGATCCTGTTCGGCGTGGCGAGCTTCCACGGCGCCGACCCCGAGCCGCTCGCCGAGCCGCTGTCCATGCTCTGGCAGAACCACCTCGCCCCGCCGGACCTGCGCGTGCGCACCCTGCCGGAGCATTACGTGGAGATGAACCGCATCCCGCGCGAGCGCATCGACCACAAGCGCGCCATGCTCGCCGTGCCCTCGCTCATCAAGGCCTACCTGCGGCTGGGCGGCTTCGTGGGCGATGGCGCCTATTGCGACCACGCGTTCAACACCGTGGATGTCTGCCTGGTGATGGACACCGGGCGCATGCAGGCCCGCTACCGCGACTACTACGGCCGAACCGAAGGAATCCTCGAATGACATGGAAGGCCGAGGCGCCGCCGGTCTACCCCTCCGCGAGCGTGCCGGGGCGGGTCACGGGGGCGTTGCGCCTCGTCGCCCTGGCGCTGGTCACGCTGGTGCTGTTCCTCGCCTACCTCGCCGCGCGCGGGCTCAGCCGGATCGCCGGCGGCGCCGGCCACCGCGCGGTGCGGGTGCTCTGGGCGCGCACCGCGCTGTGGCTCTGCGGGCTGCGGCTGGTGGTGAGCGGGGCGCGCATGCCGCATGGCGGGGCACTGGTGGCCAACCATTCGAGCTGGATCGACATCTTCACCCTGATGGCGGCGGCGCCGGTGAACTTCGTCTCCAAGTCCGAGGTGCGCAGCTGGCCCGGCATCGGCTGGCTCGCGGCCGCCACCGGCACGCTGTTCATCGAGCGCCGCCAGTCCGCCGCCCGGCGCCAGACCGAGGAGATGCGCGCCCGCATCACCTCCGGCCAGCTCCTGTGCTTCTTCCCCGAGGGCACCAGCACCGACGGGTTGCGGGTGCTGCCGTTCAAGAGCTCGCTCTTCGCCGTCTTCCTCGACCCGCTGCTGCAGGACGCGGTCTGGGTGCAGCCGGTCTCGGTGATCTACCAGCCCGCGCCCGGCGCGCCGGCGATGCTCTACGGCTGGTGGGGCGACATGGATTTCGGCCGCCACATGTGGGACATCATGTGCCTCTCGCACGGCGGGCGGGTGCAGGTGGTGTTCCACCCGCCGCACCGCGCCGCCGATTTCACCGACCGCAAGGCCCTTGCCCGCATCTGCGGCGAGCAGGTCTCCGAGGGCATGGCCCGCGCCCGCGCCGACCTGCCCCCCGCCGTCGAGGCCTGAGCCCCCCGGCCGGCCGCGCTTCCGCCCATCGTGCCGCCCGCCACGCCGCCGCATCGGTGGCGCTGGGCGGCAGTTGGCGTCGGGGGAGCGGATGTCATGCAAGGCGCCCCGGCTGTCTCCCGGCGCCGCGCCATGCTTCGGGCGCCAACGCGGTGCCGGATCCGGTGACGGTGACGGTGACGGGCAAGCGGTGCGGGGCCTGGCGATGGCGGGTGCCGTACGGCGTTCCGTGACTGCCGGCTGCGGCGTCGGCCCCTCGACCACCCGCGCCCTGTGCCATCCTTCGATTGCCGACGCTGCGCCGGATCGCGTGACTGCGGGGGCCGTGCCGGGCCTCGCGGTGGCTGGTGCCGTACGGCGCTCCGTCCCTGCGAGTGCGGCGCCGGCCCCTCGCCCGCCCGCGCCGTGCGCGGCCCATCGGCTGCCGACGCTGCGCCGGATTCCGTGATTGCAGCAGCCGTGCTGGGACTGGTGGTTGCTGGTGCCGTGGGAGGCGCCCCGGCGGCGGGTGCCGGGCGCGCCCGCCTGGCTGGCCCTGCGAGGCACGGTTCCCGCCTGGCCACCGCGGCTGTCTCCCGGCGCTGGATCGGCGGTGCTGCGTTCGTGCGGGACCCGCCGCGTGGCCGTCGCGCGCGGGCGGGGCCGCGACGGCCCGAAGGGGGCTCGATGCCCCCGAGGGACGTGTTTCCCCCCGCGTGGCAGGCGGTGTGCTGCCGGGCTCAGGCCGCGGGCAGGTTCAGCGCGCGGATGGCGGCGACCGGCCCGTCCGGATGGGCCCAGATCTCCGCCCCGAGGGCGTAGAAATCGGCGGCGAAGCCCAGCTCGGCCACCAGCTCGGGGGTGATGCCGCCCTCGGCCACCGAGGGGGTCTCGATCATCTCCGACCACCAGCGGATCAGGTCCGGGTCGGCGAGCTTGCCGGCGCCGAGGCTGCCCTGGTCGCCGAAGGGCCCGAAGGAGACGTAATCCGCGCCGATCTCCGCCGCGGTCATGCCGGCATGGCGCGAGCTGCCGCACCAGGCGCCGATGATCCGGTCCGGGCCGAGCACCTTGCGCACGTCGCGCACCGAGCGCGAGGCGTCCATCAGGTGCACGCCGTCGAGGCCCAGCGGCTCCACCAGCCGGAAATGCGTCTCGATGGTTACCGCCACGTCACGGGCATGGGCGAGCTCGCGCAGCGTGTCGGCGGCGCGGCGGATCTCGTCCTCGTCGGTCTCGGCGAGGGAGATGCGCAGGCAGGCGATCTCGACACGGTCCAGCACCTCGGCGAGGCGCGGCGAGAAACTGCCGAGCTCGATCCGCGGCGGGGTGACGAGGTAGATCTGCGGCGGTGCTGGCGGGTCTTCGACGTCGGACATGGGGCGTGGCTCCGGGATGGGCTTCGGGTCGGGGTGATAGCGCGGCCGGGCGGAATGCTCAATCCCCGCGGCAGGCCGGGGGCTCATGGCCGCGGCGCGCGACAGGGCAGGCTGGCCGGACGGCCCCACGCCGGGCCACCTCCGGGAGTGCGCGGCCCGGCCCGGGCGCGTCGCCCGCTCACTCCGGGCTGCGGCCCGGCGGCACCCAGCCCGGCGGCGCGAGGTCGAAGCCGGCGAAGTCGAAGCCCGGCGAGACGATGCAGCTCACCAGCACCCAGCCGCCCAGCGGCACCGCCGCCTGCCAGGCGCCGGCGGGCACGATGAGCTGCGGGGCCTCGCCGGCCGCGAGGTCGGGGCCCAGGACATGGTCCGTGTCGTCGATGGAGAGGGTGAGCGGGTGGCCGGCATGCCAGAGCCAGATCTCCGTCGCGTCCACCCGGTGCCAGTGCGAGCGCTGGTCGGCCTCGAGCAGGAAGTGGATCGCGGTGCCGGAGGGGCGCACGCCCTCGGGGGCCACGGCGCGCCAGGTCTCCCGATACCAGCCGCCTTCCGGGTGCGGCTCGAGCCCGAGGCTGCGGATGATGTCGCCTGCGTCCTGCATGGTGGTGCTCCCTGTCTTCGCGGCACGAGCTGCGCCGGGGGCCCCGCGCTCCGGCCGGGCCGCGACGGCCCGAAGGGGGCTCGATGCCCCCGAGGGACGTTTTTCCCCCGCGCCGTGCCCGGAGGGATGCGGAGGCCCGTTCCGGGCCGTTCCCCTGGTGTCGGAAGGCGGGCGGGGCCCGCCTTCCTCCGGTGCGCAGCCGGGGCCGCGCAGCGTCTTGCGGCCGCGCGGGCCCGCCCCGCTCAGGCGCGGCTTCAGCCGCGCAGGATCGAGCGGCCGGCGTAGATCGCCGCCGTGCCCAGCTCTTCCTCGATGCGGATCAGCTGGTTGTACTTCGCCAGCCGGTCGGAGCGCGACAGCGAGCCGGTCTTGATCTGGCCGCAGTTGGTCGCCACCGCGAGATCAGCGATGGTCGCGTCCTCGGTCTCGCCCGAGCGGTGCGACATCACCGAGGTGTAGCGCGCGCGGTGCGCCATCTCGACCGCTTCCAGCGTCTCGGTGAGCGAGCCGATCTGGTTGACCTTCACCAGGATCGAGTTGCCCACGCCCTGCCTGATGCCGTCCGCGAGGCGCTTCGAGTTGGTCACGAACAGGTCGTCGCCGACGAGCTGGCAGCGGTTGCCGATCTTGTCGGTGAGCAGCTTCCAGCCGGCCCAGTCATCCTCGGACATGCCGTCCTCGATGGAGATGATCGGGTAGGTGTCGACCAGGTTGGCGAGGTAGGCGGCGTTCTCCTCCGCCGACATCACCTTGCCCTCGCCCTTCATGTCGTACTTGCCGCTCCGGTAGTACTCGGTCGCGGCGCAGTCGAGGGCGAGGTAGACCTCCTCGCCGGGCTTGTAGCCGGCCTTCTCCACCGACTTCATGATGAAGTCGAGCGCCTCGGCGGCCGAGGAGAGGTTCGGCGCGAAGCCGCCCTCGTCGCCGATGCCGGTGTTGTGGCCGGCGGCGGAGAGCTCCTTCTTGAGGGTGTGGAAGATCTCCGAGCCCATGCGGATCGCGTCGCGCATGGTCTCTGCCGCCACGGGCATGATCATGAATTCCTGGATGTCGATCGGGTTGTCCGCGTGCTCGCCGCCGTTGATGATGTTCATCATCGGCACCGGCAGGGTGCGCGCCGAGGGGCCGCCCACGTAGCGGTAGAGCGGCAGGCCCACGGTCTCGGCCGCGGCCTTGGCGGCAGCGAGCGACACGCCGAGGATGGCGTTGGCGCCCAGCCGGCCCTTGTTCTCGGTGCCGTCGAGGTCGATCATCACCTGGTCGAGCTCGGTCTGCAGGGTGACATCCATGCCGATCAGCGCCTCGGCGATCTCGCCGTTCACCGCCGCGACCGCCCTGGTCACGCCCTTGCCGAGGAAGCGGGACTTGTCGCCGTCGCGCAGCTCGACCGCCTCATGCGCGCCGGTGGAGGCGCCGGAGGGCACCGCGGCGCGGCCGAGGGAGCCGTCCTCGAGCAGGATGTCGACCTCGACCGTCGGGTTGCCCCGGCTGTCGAGGATCTCGCGGCCGGTGATGTCGATGATTGCCGTCATGTAGTGTCCTTCCCAGGCGTTTTGAGCGGGACGCCGAACAGTTCCAGCCGGTGCCCGCGGAGATCGTATCCGAGCCGTTCCGCCACGCGTTTCTGAAGCGCCTCGATTTCCTCGTCCACGAATTCGATCACCTCGCCGGTGGAGATGTCGATCAGGTGGTCGTGGTGGTCGCGCTCGGCATCCTCGTAGCGGGCCCGGCCGTCGCCGAACTCCAGCTTGTCGAGAATGCTGGCCTCCTCGAAGAGCTTCACCGTGCGATAGACGGTGGCAAGGGAGATGTTGGCGTCGATGTCCGACGCCCGGCGGTAGAGTTCCTCGACGTCCGGATGGTCCTGTGCCGCCTCGAGCACCTGCGCGATCACCCGGCGCTGCCCTGTCATGCGCAGGCCGATGCTCTCGCACCGCTCGATGATGTTGCGACCGGCCATCCCCGTCTCCGCCTGTTCCGGACCTCTGGTACCCCAAAGGCGGCGCGTGGAAAAGCCCCCGCGGACCGGGGAGGGGCCGCGGGCCGGGCGGAGGTGGCACGGGCGTCCTGCCGGAAGGCTCGGCGGCGGATCATGCCGGCGGTGCCGCGGGCCGGGCCCGGGTGGCGCCGGTGCGGGGGAGGGGCATCCTGCCGGGCGGTCAGGGTACGGCGGGGGCCATGCCGGGCGGCGTATCGGGCCGGGATATGGGCGCAGGCGGGGCCCGGAGGCGGCTGGCGCCGGGGGCAGGGCGAAGGCCGGGATCCCGCGGTGACCGTCTCGCCTGCGTGCGGGGGGGTGGCCCGGGCGCCGGCGCAGCGCGGCCCTGACGGGCGCTCCGCGCGGTGCGGGAACGGCTCTGGCGCGGTGCCGCCCCCCTCGGGAGGGGAGGCGGCGGGGAGAGGGCCGCCCCGGGGCCGGGGCGGCGGGTGTCACTCGTCGTAGCCGGTGCGCTCGACGATGCGCAGGGCCTCGGCGCGGTGGGAGGCCACCTCGGTGAGGGGGATCGAGTCGGGCTCGAACTCGCCCCAGGCCGCCACGGTCTCGGAGAACTCCACGCCCTCTTTCAGCGGGAACTCGTAGTTGAGCTCGGCGTAGAGGTGCTGGGCCTCCTCGGTGGTGAGGAATTCCATCAGCTTCAGCGCGTTGTCGCGGTTGGGCGCCGCGGCGGTCATCGCCACGCCGGAGACGTTCATGTGGGCGCCGCCGCCCTCGAACACCGGGTAGACCACGTTCACCGACGCGGCCCATTCCTTCTGCTCCTCGTCGTTGAGCATCAGGCCCATGTAATAGGTGTTGCCGAGCGCGATGTCGCATTCGCCGGCCCAGATCGCCTTCACCTGGGCGCGGTCGTTGCCCTGCGGCTTGCGGGCGAGGTTGGCCTTCAGCCCCTGCACCCATTCCTCGGCCGCCTCCGCCCCGTGATGGGCGACATAGGCCGAGATCAGCGCGATGTTGTAGTTGTGCATGCCCGAGCGGGTGCAGAGCCTGCCCTGCCATTTCGGGTCGGCGAGGTCCTCGTAGCTGGTGACCGCGCCCTCTTCCACGCGCTCCTTGGAGGCATAGACCACGCGCGAGCGGGCGGTGAGGCCGAACCACTGGTTGCCCTCGTCGCGGAACGCGGCGGGGATGTTGGCGGCGATGACCTCGCTCTCGACGGGCTGGGTGACCCCGGCCTCGACCACGGCGGAGAGGTTGGCGATGTCCACCGTCAGCACCAGGTCGGCGGGGGTGCGGTCGCCCTCGGCGCGCAGGCGCTCGATCAGGCCCTTGTCGATGAAGACGACATTCACCGCGATGCCGGTTTCCTCGGTGAAGCGCTCGAAGAGCGGGTCGATGAGGCTGGGTTCGCGGGTGGAGTAGACGTTGACCTCCTGCGCGAGGGCAGGAAAGGCCGCAAGCGTGAGGCCGGCGGCAAGGGCGAGGCGTTTCATGAGCGGGTCCTCCCGGATGACTCGTTATTTCGTACCCCGCATTAGGCCAGCGCCGCGCGCCCGGTCAATGCCTGATCAAAACACTCGGGGAGGATGGCGGGAAGGGGCGGGCCCGGGGCCACGGGCCGATCGCGCCATGTATCGACCGCCTAGCGTGCTTGCGCGGCGGGAAGCACGCCTCACGCGCGGCCGGTGTCGCTGCGGGCGCGGTCTTCTGCCGCGGGCTGCGCGCCGGCCTTCGCGGCCTTCTCCTCGGCCTTGATCGCATCCCAGTGCGCGTCCATCGCGGCGAGCCCGGCCTCGGCCGGGGTGCGGCCCTCGGCGGCGAGCCTCTGCTCCACACCGCGGAAGCGCCGCTCGAACTTCGCGTTCACCCGGCGCATGGCGGCCTCGGGGTCGAGCCCGAGGTGGCGGCCGAGATTGGCCATCACGAAGAGCAGGTCGCCGTATTCCTCCTCGCGGTCGGCGGCACTGTCGGCCTCGGCGAGCTCGCGCGCTTCCTCGACGATCTTGTCGAGCACATGCGAGGCGTCGGGCCAGTCGAACCCCACGCGGGCGGCGCGGTTCTGCAGTTTCACCGCGCGGGTGAGCCCGGGCAGGGTGACCGCCACGCCGTCGAGCGCGCTCGGCGCCCGGGCGGGCTTGCCCGCGCGCTCGGCGGCCTTGATGCGCTCCCAGTCCGCGGTCTGCTGCTCGGGCGTGCGCGCGCCCGCGGCATCGCCGAAGACATGCGGGTGGCGGCGGACCATCTTGTCGGAGACCGCGCGCACCACGTCCTCGAAGGTGAAGCTGCCCTCCTCCTCGGCCATGCGGGCGTGGTAGACGGTCTGCAGCAGCAGGTCGCCGAGCTCGGAGCACAGCTCCGCCCGGTCACCGCTCTCGATCGCCTCGGCCACCTCGTAGGCCTCCTCCACCGTGTAGGGCGCGATGGAGCGGAAATCCTGCTCGAGGTCCCAGGGGCAGCCGTCCTCGGGGTCGCGCAGGCGGCGCATGATCTCCAGCAGCCGCGGCAGGCCGGCGGCCGTGTCATGCACCAGCGCCTCGGAGGCGGCGCGGGCAAGCGGGGGCCGGGGCTGGGAATTTCGGACGGTCATGGGGCGCTCTCCTCCGGGCTGCGGGCCCGCCCTTGATGGGCGGGATCCGGGCCGGGATCAAGGGGGGCGCTTGGCGATTGACGCACTGCGGCGGGGCGGCTTTGATGTGTCACCAACTTCAGGAGAGGTCCATGCCCGTCATCAACCGCATCGCAGAGTTCCACCCCGAGATCACCGAGTGGCGACGCCACCTGCACGCGAACCCGGAACTGCTGTTCGACACCCACAAGACCTCGGCCTTCGTGGCGCAGAAGCTGCGCGAGTTCGGCTGCGACGAGGTGGTGGAGGGCATCGGGCGCACCGGCGTGGTGGGGCTGATCCGCGGCAAGGCGAGCGGCTCGGGCAAGGTGATCGGCATGCGCGCCGACATGGACGCCCTGCCCATCACCGAGCGGCGCACGGACGTGCCGCACAAGTCGACCAACCCCGGGGTGATGCATGCCTGCGGCCACGACGGCCACACCGCCATGCTGCTGGGCGCTGCCAAGTACATGGCCGAGACGCGGAATTTCGACGGTGCGGTTGCCGTGATCTTCCAGCCGGCCGAGGAGGGCGGCGGCGGCGGCAAGGAGATGGTCGACGACGGCATGATGGAGCGCTTCGGCATCAACGAGGTCTACGGCATGCACAACTGGCCGGGCTTCCCGGAGGGCTCGTTCTGGACCCGGCCCGGCCCGGTGATGGCGGCGGCCGACCAGTTCGATTTCAGGATCGTCGGCAAGGGGGCGCATGCCGCAAAGCCGCACGAGGGGCGCGACCCGATCCAGTGCGCGGTGCAGATGGTCTCGGCCTTCCAGACCATCGTCTCGCGCAACCTCGACCCGCTGGAGAGCCTGGTGATCTCGGTGACCAAGTTCATCGGCGGCACGGCGCATAACGTGATCCCGGGCGACGTGACCATCTCCGGCACGGTGCGCACCCTCACCGACGAGGTGCGCGAGCTGGCCGAGCAGCGCATGCGCGGCGTGGCGCTGGGCATCGCCGCGGCGCATGACTGCGAGGTGGAGATCGACTACCGCCGCGGCTACCCGGTGGTGGTGAACCACGAGGCCGAGACCGAGTTCGCCGCCTCGGTGGCGCGCACGGTGGTGGGCGAGGACAAGGTGCGCACCGACGCGACCCCGGTGATGGGCGGCGAGGATTTCGCCTACATGCTCGAGGCGCGGCCGGGCAACTTCGTGTTCATCGGCCAGGGCGACACGGCGGGCGTGCATCACCCGGACTATGATTTCAACGACGACATCATCCCCCTCGGCGCCACCTACTGGGCGAAGCTGGCCGAAACCGCGATGCCGGCCGGCTGAGGGACGCCCCCCCCGGCGCGGGGGCTGGGGAGGCCTCCCGCCCCTCCGTTGACACCCGCGCTGAGCGCGGCCGTCGCCTCCGCGTTGGGCCGTGCCGGCCCGCGGTGCGGGCCGGCGGCCCCGGCTCGCCCGACCGGGGGTGAGGGGGTGGCCGAGCGGCAGCGGGACACCGGGCGCGCAGCAGCTGAGCACAGTGCTGAGGGCCGCGTCCGACCCTGGGTGGGCGCGGACCACGCCTTTGGTCGGCGGTTTATCCCGAAAGCTCCGGACGAGGGTTGTGCGGCAAGCAGCATCGCCATCGCGCCCTCCCGGGGGGAGGGTCGGGCGCGGCCTGGGCTGGTCGCCCGGGCGGAAGGGGTGGGGCTGTCGTTGCTTTGTCTGAAAGGAGGGGCCGGGACGCATGTTCAGCAGGCAGCAGGCAGCAGGCAGCAGGCGTGCCGGGCGGTGACCGACTGTCGCGGCGTGTCACCGCTGTTCAATCTTCGGTGACATGAGGCATGGGTGCGGGCGCCGGATGCGCAGCATCCGGCCCGGCCCAAGGACACGGACACCGACAGGTGGCCGTGTCGCAGGAGGGCTCCGCCCGGGATCCTGCCCGCCCGACGGTCGTGCTGCTCCGTCCCGCGCCCTGCGGTCGGCATCGCCCTCGCCGAGGCGGTGAGGGCAGGGTCATGGTGCGAGCCCCCCCTTATGCCGGGCATGTTCTCCGCGACCGACGGGCACGCATCCTGCGTGCGTTCCGCAGTGCTGTGGGCTCCCGAGCGCGGGCGCCGGGTGCGCAGCACCCGGCCCGGCCCAAAGGGGCGGTCACCGACAGGTGGGCGCATCGCGGGAGAGCCCCGGCCGCAGGTCTTCGGCGGGCGGGGGCGCTCCCGTCCTCCGTCGACCCGCCCTTCGGGCGCGTCTCCTGCGGTTTGGGCCGGGCCGCGCGTGCCGCGCGGCGGGGGGCGCTTCGGGGGGAGCCTCGTTCGGCTCAGAGATCGCGCCAGGCGGGGAGGGTGTCGATTGCGGTGGCCTCATAGACGCCTCGGGCGATGGCGCGGGAGAGGCAGGTCGCGGCCATGGTGCCGAGGATGTAGAGCGTCTCGGCGTCGGTGCCCGGTTCGCGGCCGGTGGAGAGGGCGAAGACCGTGTCGCCGTCGAAGGGCGTGTGCGCCGGGTGCAGCGCGCGGGAGAGCCCGTCCTGCGCCATGATCGCGAGGCGGCGGGCCTGCGGCTTGGTGAGGGCGGCGTCGGTGGCCACGGCGGCGATGGTGGTGTTCGCGCCGGGCACCGGGCGCTTGGAGGGGATGGCCGTGGGCCGGGGCGCGCGGGGCGGCATGGGGATGCCGCCGAATTCGGCCCCGATCTCCCAGGGGGCGGCGAGGAAGGCCTTCGTGCCGGGGATCAGGGCGGAGCCGAGGGCGTTCACCGCCACGACCGCGCCCACGGTGAGCGGGGCCGCGCCCTCGCGCTCCCAGACCAGCGAGGCGGAGCCGAGACCGCCCTTCAGCCCGGCCGTGGCGGCGCCGAAGCCCGCGCCGACGGTGCCGAGGGCGAAGGCGCCGGGGCCCGCCGCCGCCGCCGCCGCCCGGCCGAGACTGCGGTAGGGCAGGGCCTCGCCCGCCCCCGAGGGGTCGCGCCGGCGGGGCAGGTCGAAGAGGATGGCCGAGGGCACGATGGGCACGAGGGAGCCCGCCACCGCGAGGCCGCGGCCCGCGTCGCGCAGCCATTCCATCGTGCCCGACGCCGCCTCCAGCCCCCAGGCGGAGCCGCCGGAGAGCACCACCGCGTCGGCGAGCTCGTTCAGCGCGTCGGCCTCGATGGCGGAGATCTCGCGCGTGCCGGGGCCGCCGCCGCGCACGTCCGCCGCCGCCACGGCCCGCCTGTCCGGCAGGATCACCGTGGTGCCGGTGCCGTACTCCGGCGCCTCGGCATTGCCGAGCGCGATGCCGGGCACGTCGGTGATCAGGTTCAGCGGGCCGGGGCGCATGGGCTCAGTAGCCGGCCGAGCGGTCGACGAGATGCAGGAGCGGCTCGCCCGCCTCGGCGCGGCGCATGTTCTCGGCCACCACGTGTGCCGCGGTCTCGGGCCGGGTGGCGGAGGCGATGTGCGGGGTCACCGTCACGCCCTTCGCGGCCCAGAACGGGTGCTCGGGCGGCAGCGGCTCCTGGCGGAACACGTCGAGCGTGGCGTGGCCGAGGGCGCCGGAGGCGAGCGCCGCGAGCAGGGCGTCATCGTCGATCAGCGGGCCGCGGCCGGGGTTCACGATGCAGGCGCCCTTCGGCAGGGTGGCGAGGCGCTTCGCGTCGAGCAGGTTCTCGGTCGACGGGGTGAGGGGCAGCAGCAGCACGAGGATTTCGGCGCGGGCCAGCGCCTCCTCCAGCCCGTCGTCGCCGGAGAGGCAGGTGACACCGTCGAGCGTCTTGGGGCGGCGGCTCCAGCCCACCACGTCGAAGTTGAGCGCCGCGAGCGCCCGGGCGCAGGCGCCGCCGAGCTGGCCGAGCCCGAGCACCGACACCTTGCGGTGGCGGGCCAGCGGCGGCACCACGGCGTTGCGCCACGTGCCGTCCTGGCCGTGGATATGCGCGTCCATCCCGAGGTGGTGGCGCAGCACGTGGCCGGTGACGAACTCCACCATGCCCTCGACGAGGCCGGGGTCGACCATGCGGGTGAGCGGCATGGTGAGCGTGGGGTTGCCGACGATCTTCTCGACCCCCGCCCAGAGGCTGAACACCGCCTTCACGCCCGGCACGGTGGAGAAATCCGACAGCGCGCCGCCGGGGGCGTAGATGACGTAGTCATAGGCGCCGCCATCGGCCTCGGGGGCGAGCTCGACCTCGAGCCCGGCCGCCTCGAAGGCGGAGGCGAGGTGGGGCGACCATTCGGGCCAGTAGCGCTGCGGGGCGGCGAGAAGTGCACGGATCACGGGAGGTCCTTGAAGCTTGGGAGGAGGGGATGTCAGCGCGGCTTGTGGACATGCGCCGACTGCAGGAGCCCGAAGGCCCCCATCAGCACCAGCATGGCCGAGCCGCCGTAGGAGACGAGGGGCAGCGGCACGCCGACCACCGGCGCCAGCCCCATCACCATCGCCATGTTGATGGCGAAGTAGAGGAAGAAGGTGGCGGTGATGCCGCCGGTGAGCAGCGAGCCGAACCGGTCGCGGTTGGTGAGGGCGGAGAGGGTGCCGAGCGCGATCAGCAGGGTGTAGAGCCCGAGCAGCGAGACCGAGCCCACGAAGCCGAACTCCTCCGACAGGGTGGTGAAGATGAAGTCGGTGTGCTTCTCGGGCAGGAAGTTCAGCCGGCTCTGGGTGCCCTGCATGAAGCCCCGGCCGGTGAGCCCGCCCGAGCCCATGGCGATGGTGGACTGGGTGATGTGGTAGCCGGCACCCAGCGGGTCGGACGAGGGGTCGAGGAAGGTGGAGATGCGGCGGAACTGGTAGTCCTTCAGCAGCTGCCACTCGGTGCCCTGGCTGGTCATCACGGTGAAGACCACGGCGCAGGCGCCGAGGGCGGCGGTGCCGAAGTACCACAGGCTGACGCCCGCGAGGAACATCACCACCGCCGCGCCGATGCCCAGCAGCAGAGCGGTGCCGAGGTCGGGCTGCATCAGCACCAGCCCCATGGGCAGGAGCGTGAGGATGATCGGCGGGATCACCCAGAGCGGGCGGGATACCTTCTCGGGGTCGAGCCAGTCGTAGTAGCGGGCCAGCACCATCACGAGGGCGATCTTCATCACCTCCGAGGGCTGGAGCTGGAAGAAGCCGAGGTTGATCCAGCGCTGGGCACCCATGCCGACATGGCCGATGAATTCCACCGCCACCAGCAGCGCGAGCGAGCCGAGATAGGCCGGTATCGCCATGCTGCGCCAGAAGCGGATGTGGACCATCGCGATGACCAGCATCAGCGTGAACCCGGCGCCGAAGCGCATCATCTGGCGCTGGGACCAGGGCTCGAGCGAGCCGCCGGCCACCGAGAACAGCATCAGGAAGCCCACGCCCGCCACCGCGGCCAGCAACACCGCGATGCCCCAGTGGAAGTAGAGGATCTTGGCCGGCCCGGAGGGGATGCGGCTGCCCGGTGGTGGCACGAAGCTCATCGCGTGTCGCCCTCCTCAGGCCCGGTCCTGCGCGGGGGCGCGCGCCTGCGGCGCCTCCGGCTCCAGCGCGCGGCGCTGCTCGATCTCCTCGCGGTCGGAGGCGGGGTAGGCGCTGAGCGGCGGCGGGCCCTTGTAGAGCGCCTGCAGCAGCAGGTCGCGGCAGATCGGGGCGGCCACGGAGGAGCCGCCGCCGCCGTGCTCCACGATCACCGACACCGCGTAGCGCGGCGCCTTCACCGGGGCATAGGCCACGAAGAGCGCGTGGTCGCGCCGGTTCCAGGGCAGGTCCTCGTTGCGGAACACGCCCATGCGGCGCTCCTCGGCGGTGATCTGGCGCACCTGGCTGGTGCCGGACTTGCCGGCCATGGCCATCGCGTCGTCGACGATGCGCGAGCCCCAGCCGGTGCCGTGGCGCTCGTTCACCACGCCGTTCATGCCGCCGCGCACCGCGGCGAGGTGGCGGGGGTCGATGCCGAGATCGGGCGCCTCCTCGGGCGGGATGAGCTTGCTGTCCACGCCGCGGATCAGCCGGGGCACCACGGCGCGGCCGGTGGCCACGCGCGCGCTCATCACCGCGAGCTGCAGGGGCGTGGCGAGCACGTAGCCCTGGCCGATGCCGGCGTTGATCGAATCGCCCACCAGCCAGGCCTGGTTCTGGGTGCGCTGCTTCCACTCCCGCGTGGGGGTGAGCCCCTCGGAGATCGCCGGCAGCGGCAGCTCGTGGCGCACGCCGATGCCCAGCCGGTTGGCCATGTGGGAGATCTTGTCGATGCCCACGCGCCGGGCCATCTCGTAGAAATAGACGTCGCAGGAATGCTTCAGCCCGTCATGCATGTTCATATGGCCGTGCCCGCCGCGGCGCCAGCAGTGGAAGCGGCGGTTGCCCACCTCCATGTAGCCCGGGCAGTAGACCGTCTCGTTCGGATTGGTCACGCCGTCGGCGAGGGCGGCGAGCGCCACGGTCATCTTGAAGGTCGAGCCCGGCGGATAGGCGCCGGAGACCGACTTGTTGGAGAGCGGGCGGTAGGGGTCGTTCAGCAGCCCGCTCCAGTTGGCCGAGGAGATGCCGAAGACGAAGAGGTTGGGGTCGAAGCCCGGCGCCGAGGCCATGGCCATCAGATCGCCCGTCTGCACGTCGATCACCACGGCCGCGGCGCTCTGGCCGGCGAGGCGCTGCAGGGCGAAGTTCTGCAGGCCGAGGTCGATGGTGAGCTGGAGGTTGGCGCCGGCGGTGCCCTCGGTGCGGTCGAGCTCGCGCATCACCCGGCCCACCGAGTTCACCTCGATGCGGCTCAGGCCGGCATGGCCGCGCAGCTGGCCCTCGTCGAGCTTCTCCACCCCGGTCTTGCCGATCTGGAACCGCGGGATCTGCAGCAGCGGGTCGGGGTCTTCCTGCTCCTGCAGGTCGCGCTCGGAGACCGGGCCCACGTAGCCCACCAGGTGCGAGGTCGCCTCGCGCTCCGGGTAGAAGCGCGACAGGCCCACCTCGGGGATGATGCCGGGCAGGGCGGGGCTGTTGGCCGAGACCCGGGCGAACTCGGCGTAGTTGAGGTGCTCGGCCACGGTCACGGGCACGAAGGCGCTCTTCTGGCGCGCCTCCTTGAGCACCCTTGCGCGCTGGGCCTCGGGGATGTCGATGAGCCGGGAGAGGCGGTCGAGCGCCTCCTCGGGGTCGCCGGCCTGCTCGCGGATCATCACGATGCGGTAGTTCTGCCGGTTGACCGCCAGCGCGCGGCCCTCGCGGTCGAAGATCAGGCCGCGGGCGGGGGGGATGAGCCGCATGTTGATGCGGTTTTCCTCGGCCAGCAGGCGGTAGCGCTCGGAGTTCTCCACCTGGAGCTGGCGCATGCGCCAGCCCAGCACGCCCACCACGCCGAGCTGGCCGCCCAGCAGCAGCAGCCCGCGGCGCGAGATGCGCGGGCCGTCCTTCTTCTGGAACTGCAGGCGGCTCATGCGAGGCTCCTCTCTGCCGAAGCCCGGCCGCGCGGGCCGGTGAGCGGGCGCAGCGCGAAAGCGACGAGCGGGTAGAGCAGCACGGTGCCGGCGGCATGCTGCCACAACAGGCCGAAGGCCGGGCGCGGCGAGAAGGTGAGCCAGAGCGCCACGCACTGGAAGGCGAGCAGCCCGATGAACAGCCCGCCCGCCACCAGCCATTCCATCATGAAGGGCCCGCGCACCAGCCCCTCGGACATGCGGCGCAGCAGCTCGCCCGCCCCGATCAGCCCCAGCACGCCGATGCCCAGCGGCCCGCCGCGCAGCAGGTCCGCCGCGAGGCCGATGGCGAAGACCAGCAGCAGCGGCGCCGCCTCCGGCCGGCGGATGAGCCAGACCGCGATCGGCAGGTAGACGAGGTCGGGCATCGGCATGTCGGTGGCCGAGAGCCCCACCGGCGCGAGCGAGATCAGGAGCCCCAGCGCCGAGACCAGCGGCAGCGCCACCATGCCTGCCCAGGTGCGCGTGCTCTCCCGGCTGCTCATTGCGTCACGTCCTGCGAGAGGTCGGGCAGCTCGGGCAGGGCGATGGGCCCGCCGGGCAGGATCAGCCCGCCCGGGCCCTCGATGCGCGGCGGCGGCGCGAAGCGCAGCACGCGCAGGAACTCGAGCCGCCGGTAATCCGCCGCGAGGCGCACGCGCACGGTGCCGTTCTGCAGGGTCACCACCTGGCCCACCAGCAGGTCGGGCGGGAAGATGCCGCCGTCGCCCGAGGTCACCACCCGGTCACCGGGGCTGATCTGGTCAACCGATTCGAGGAAGTCGAGCCGCGGGGCGTCGGTGTTGTCGCCCGAGATGATGGCGCGCCGGCCGGAGGGTTTCACGATCACCGGCACGCGGGAGTTCGCGTCGGTGAGGAAGATCACCCGCGCCGTGTCGCGCCCCACGCCCGACACCCGGCCGACGAGGCCCAGCCCGTCCACCGCGGCGGAGCCGTCCTCCACGCCGTCGCGCTCGCCGATGTTCAGGAGGGCGGACTGCAGGAAGGGCCCCCCCGAATCCGCCACCACCTCGCCGGTGACGAAGGCGAGCCGGGGCGAGAGGTGGACGTTGTTGAGCGCGCGCAGCCGGGCGTTCTCCTGCTCGAGCTGCACGGCGGCCTCGCGCCAGCCGCGCAGGCGCTGCAGCTCGCGGCGCAGCTCCTCGTTCTGCTCGTAGACGCGGGAGTAGGACTGGAAGTCCTCCGCCATGCGCACCAGCCCCGCGAAGGGGGTGGAGGACCATTCGATGGAGGGGGCGACGGTGTCGATCAGCGCCATGCGCAGCCGCTCCACGCGCGGGCTGTCGATGCGCCAGAGCGCGAAGAGCGCCACGCAGACGGCGGCCAGCACCGCCAGCAGGATCTGGCGGAAGGTGCGCCCGAAGCTGGGTACGGTTTCGCGGTTTGAGGCCAATCCGGTCCCCTTGCCCGTTCCGTCAGGCGTGCGCCGGGCGGCTGCCCGCCGGGCTTACACGCCGTAATCGATAACGTGCACCAGTTGTTTCTCGAATTCCAGCGCCTTGCCGGTGCCGAGCGCCACGCAGTCGAGCGCCGCATCGGCCACGGTGATGGCGAGGCCGGTCTGCTCGCGCAGCGCCATGTCGAGGTCGCCGAGCAGCGCGCCGCCGCCGGTGAGCATCACGCCGCGGTCGACGATGTCGGCCGCGAGGTCCGGGGGCGTGGCCTCCAGCGCCGTCATCACCGCTTCGCAGATCTGCTGCACGGTCTCCGACAGCGCCTCGGCGATCTGCACCTGGGTGATCTCGGTTTCCTTCGGCACGCCGTTGAGCAGGTCGCGGCCGCGGATCTCCATCGTCAGGCCCCGGCCGTCCTCCGGCATGCGGGCGGTGCCGATGGAGGTCTTGATTCGCTCCGCGGTCGACTCGCCCACCAGGATGTTGTGCTGCCGGCGCAGGTAGCTGATGATCGCCTCGTCCATCCGGTCACCGCCCACGCGCACCGAGCGGGCATAGACGATGTCGCCCAGCGAGAGCACCGCCACCTCGGTGGTGCCGCCGCCGATGTCGACCACCATCGAGCCGGTGGGATCGGTGATCGGCATGCCCGCACCGATGGCCGCGGCGATGGGCTCGGCGATCAGCCCCGCCTTGCGCGCCCCGGCCGAGAGCACGCTCTCGCGGATGGCCCGCTTCTCCACCGGGGTGGCGCCATGCGGCACGCAGACGATCACCTTGGGCTTGGAGAAGGTGCCCGCCTTGCGGACCTTCCTGATGAAATGCTTGATCATTTCCTCGGCCACGTCGAAATCGGCGATCACGCCGTCGCGCATGGGCCGGATCGCCTCGATGGAGCCGGGGGTGCGGCCGAGCATGAGCTTCGCGTCCTCGCCCACGGCGAGCACTTCCTTGCGGCCGCCGCGCACGTGGTAGGCCACGACGGAGGGCTCGTTCAGCACGATGCCCTTGCCCTTCACGTAGATCAGTGTGTTCGCTGTCCCGAGGTCGATCGCCATATCAGACGAGAATACACCCGATAGTCCAAACATCGCTTCCCCGGTTTCCTTGAGTTCTGCCGATACGCCTCTAAGCGGCCGCGTGCCGCGGCTTCTCGCGCGCACCCTTATAGGAGGGGTGACGGAGTGGCGTAAAGGGCGATTCCGGACCGGATGCGCCGCACCTGCGACAAAATGGCGGGCGGTGCGCCCGGGGCGGCGCAAGGGCCGCGGCGGGACCGGCGAAACCCCGCCGAAGGCCGGCGGATGCTTGCCCGCGCCCCTCCCCGGCAGGCCCCGGCATGGCAGGAGCCGGCCCGCCCGGGGGCGAGGCGGCGCGGGAAGCGGGGCGGACCCGCGCCGGCCCGCGCGATATCCGGGCCGCGGCCCGTTCAGGTCCGGGTGCGCTCAGCGCGCCGCGCCCGGACACGAAAACGGGGCGGCCCGGAGGCCACCCCGCGAAAACGCGCCCCGGGCCTGCCCCGGGGCCTCGCGGCCTCCGCTCAGGCGCTCATGGCCTGGGGCGCGGATTTCTTGCGCCGCACGATGAGCTTGTTGAGCGCGTTCACATAGGCCTTGGTGGAGGCGACCACGGTGTCGGTGTCGGCGGACTGGCCGGAGGCGATCTTGCCGTCCTCCTCCAGCCGCACGGTCACGGTGGCCTGGGCGTCGGTGCCCTCGGTGACGGCATGCACCTGGTAGAGCTGCAGCGTCGCGCCCGTGTGCGGCACCAGTGCCTTCACCGCGTTGAACGCGGCGTCGACCGGGCCGTCGCCGGTGGCATGGGTCTCGTGGTCGGTGCCGTCGATCTCCAGCACGAGGTCGGCGGTCTGGGGCCCCTCGGTGCCGCAGACCACGCGCAGGGACTTCACCCGGATGCGCTCGTTGGCCGCCGAGGAGGCCTCCACCTCCATCAGCGCCACCAGGTCCTCGTCGTAGACCTCCTTCTTGCGGTCGGCCAGCGCCTTGAAGCGCACGAACACGTCCGAGAGCTGGTTGTCACCCAGCTCGTAGCCCAGCTCCTTGAGCTTGTTCTTCAGCGCGTGCCGGCCCGAGTGCTTGCCCAGCACCAGCGCGGTGGCGTTCAGCCCCACGTCGGCCGGGCGCATGATCTCGAAGGTGCCGGCGTGTTTCAGCATGCCGTCCTGGTGGATGCCGCTCTCGTGGGCGAAGGCGTTCTTGCCCACGATCGCCTTGTTGAACTGCACCGGGAAACCGGCGGCGGAGGCGACCATGCGGCTCGCCTGCATCAGCCGGGTGCTGTCGACGCCGGTGTTGTAGGGCATGATGTCGTTGCGCACGCGCAGCGCCATCACCACCTCTTCCAGCGCCGTGTTGCCGGCGCGCTCGCCCAGGCCGTTGATGGTGCACTCGATCTGCCGGGCACCGGCCTCCACCGCGGCCAGCGCGTTGGCCGTCGCCATGCCGAGGTCGTTGTGGCAGTGGGTGGCGATCACGCATTTGTCGAGGCCGGGCACCCGCTCGAGCAGCATGCGGATGATCTGCGCGCTCTCGCCCGGCGCGGTGTAGCCCACGGTGTCGGGGATGTTGATGGTGGTCGCACCGGCCTTCACCGCGGTCTCGATCGACTGGCAGAGGAAGTCCTCTTCCGTGCGGGTCGCGTCCATGGGCGACCACTGGATGTCCTCGCACAGGTTGCGCGCGTGGGAGACGGTGGCGGCGATCTTCTCCAGCACCTGTTCCTTGCTCATCGAGAGCTGGTGCTCGCGGTGCAGGGGCGAGGTGCCGATGAAGGTGTGGATACGCGGGCGCTTCGCGTGGCGCACGGCCTCCCAGCAGCGGTCGATGTCGCCGATGGAGGCGCGGGCGAGGCCGCAGATCACCGAGCGCTTGGCCAGCCGCGCGATGTCGGAGACCGCCTCGAAATCGCCCTCGGAGGCGATGGGGAAGCCGGCCTCGATGATGTCGACGCCCATTTCGTCGAGCAACTCGGCGATGGCGAGCTTCTCCTCGTGGGTCATCGACGCGCCGGGCGACTGTTCGCCGTCACGCAGGGTGGTGTCGAAGATCAGGACGCGGTCCTGCTTGGAAGGGGTGGTGCTGGTCATCTGGAGATGGTCCTTAGGTCCGGGTGGTGCGGCGCGATCCGGATACCCCTGAGCGCGCGCGCCGACGTCCCGGCACGCTCAGGGGCGGCTAAGGAGGAGAAGGGCAGCAAGCGGGAGGGCGCAGGATGCACCGCAGGCCGTCAGAATGCTGTTCCGATCATGTCTCATGGGCGGCAAGTATAGCGCCTCTCCCGCCGATTGAAAGCCGGAATCTCCGAAAGTTTCGGCTCAGGGCAGCGCCGGCGTGCCGCCATGCGCCGCGCGGTCGGCGAGCAGGGCGCGCGCGGCCACGGCGGGCAGCAGCGGCCTTGCCTGCTCCAGCGTCATGCCGGGGGCGAGCGCGGGGTCGTAGAGCATGCGCAGCTGCACCTCCTGCGCGCGGGAGGGGGGCGTGTCGAGGGAGAAGTCCTCCGCCCCGTCCACGAAGCTCGCGCTGGGGCGCAGCGCGAGGAGCATGCCGAGGCGGAAGCAGTTCGCCCGCCGCTCGGCACCGAGCGCGCCGGAGACGACCACGGCCGCCCCCGCGATCACCCCGGGCCGGGAGGTGTCGAAGACGAGGTTTGCAAAGCAGCTCAGCGCGTCCGGCGCCTCGCCCTCGCGGCGCAGCGCCGCCATGCCGGGGCCGAAGAGCCGCTCGGCCATGCGGGCCACGGTCTCGGGCGGGGTGATGATCATGCGGATCTCGGCGGGCGGGCCGTCAGCGGTGCCGGGCGCGAGCCCGGTCATCGGCAGGTAATGCGCGCCCGCCTCGGCGAGGGCGGCCACGTCTTCGGGCAGGGGCATCTCGGGGCCGGTGAGGTCGAGCACGAAGGCCTCCGGGCGCCGTTCCCAGCGGGTGACGACCGGGGCCTTGCGCGCCGCCTCCGGCTGGTCGGTGAGGAAGACCCCACGCTCGAAGGCCTCCTCCGGCGTGGCGGGCGGGGCGGACTGCGCGGCCTCCGCCGCATCCGTGCCCGGCGCGCTGCGCACGATGAGCGCATCCGAGCGTTCGGGCCCGTTCGGGTCGGTGCAGGCGGCGAGCGCGAGGGCAAGGGCGAGGCCGGGGAGCAGGTGGGGCAGCGAGAGGGGCATGAGGCGCAGTCTTTCAGATGGTCAGTACAGGCGGGGGTCGGCGACCGCGATGTCGAGGGCCCGCTTCCCGGCCGTGATCAAGGCGGCGCGTCGGGCTTCGGGGGTGCGCGCGGCGCGCAGCGCGGGGTCATGGTTCATGATGAGCGACGTGGTGTCCAGTATCGCGAAGTCCCGGTTCGGGCTCACGCCGATCATGCCGCCGGCCCGTGCGGCCCGGCCGTCGAGCGCGCTCAGCAGGGCGAGGTCGAGGCAATTGTCGCGCTGGGGCTGGCGCAGGGCGTCGGAGACCCAGACCTCGGCGCCGGTGAGCACGGCGGGATCCGCCCCCCCCTGAGCCCCGGCCTGCGCCCCGGCGAAGCAGCCGAGCGAGAGGGCGCGGGCGCCCGGGTGCTCGGTTGCCGGGTCCGGGGCGGGCACGGCGGCGAGCCTGCGGGCCAGTTCCCCGGGCGGCAGGATGAGCACCCGCAGGGCTGCGGGCGGGCTGGCCGGGGTGTCGAGCCCGGCCGCGTCGAGGAAGGCATCGGCGCGCCAGGTGAGGCGGGCGAGGTCCTGCGGGCGGGGGCCGGCGGGCGAGATCACCTGCAGCACCGGCCGCCCGGCCCAGTACATGTCCGCCGGGCCGGCGGCCGCCGCCGCCGCGAGTGTGGCAGCGAGCGGCGGGCCTGCGGGAAGCGTGTCGGAGACCGTGGGCCCGGCCCAGTCCATCGCTGGCGGGGTTGCGGCGGTGTGCGTCAGCGTGGCGGTCAGCATGCGGGCGCCGTCGAAGACGGCCACCTTCGGCCCGGTGGCGGGCGGGGCGCCGGCGCAGGCGGCGAGCAGCGGCACGATGGCGAGGAGGCGCAGGCGCATGGCGGGGGTCCTCAGGGCTGGTAGGGGGCGGCCGCGTCGGCGGCAAGGGCGCGGTCGGCCACGGCGGGCAGCAGCGGGCGCACCTCCTCCGCACTCATGCCGGGGGTGAGCGCGGGGTCGTAGAGCATGCGCAGCAGCAGCGCGTCATGCCGGGTGAGCAGGGCGAACTCCTCGTCGTCGTTGAACAGCGAGGGGCGCACGTCGTCGTCATCGTTGTAGAGGCCCATGGCCTGGGTGAGCTCCTCGTGGATGCACGAGAGCCGCATCAGGTCGCGCGTCTCCGACTTCATGATCATCAGCACGTTCTTCAGCTCGTGCGTCTCGTCATCGGCGACGGGCCAGAAGAAGCAGATCTCCTCGGCCGGCGTGTCGCGGATGCCGATGGAGACGCGGTTGTCCGAGCCGTCCTCCGAGCTGCGCAGCGCATCGGCCAACGCGGCCCGGCTCTCGTCATGGTAGAACAACACGATCATGTCGCCCGGCTCCAGCCCCTCGGGGCCCGAGCCGGTGACGGTGATCGGCACGCCGCTGAGCCTGGTGAGGCGGGCGGTGAAGTCGCGCGTCCAGCGCATGGTCTCCTCGATCTCGGGGCGCTCGGCATCGTGGTCGAAGATCAGCCGCACCCGTACCGGCTGCTCCCAGCGCTCGAGCGGCGTGGGCACGGGGCCGATGTCGTTGCCCTCGTCGTCGGTGCCGTGCTCGTAGTAGAGGGCGATGGTCTCGAAGTCGCGCACCAGCATGTCGCGGGTCACCGGCGCATCGGTGGGGTCGTAGTCGGTGCGCATGCGGTTGGTGGAGGAGAGCAGGTTTCCCAGCTCGCGGTACTGCGTCTCCAGCGGGCGTTCGCAGCCGGAGAGGACGAGCAGGCAGGCAGCGGCAAGAACAACAGATTTCACGGCAATGAACCCGGGCAGAAAGAGCGTGGGCCGACACTCAGTCGGCCGAGGGAATGGCCGCGGCCCCGGAAGCGAGGGCGCGGTCGGCGGCAGCGGGCAGGAACGGGCGCACCGCGGATGCGGGCTGCCCCGGATGGAGATGCGTATCGTATAGCATGGCGAGCAGAGCCGCGTCATGCCGCGTGAGCAGGGCGAATTCCTGGTCGTCGTTGAAGAGCGAGGGACGCACGCCGGGGCCGTCGTTGAACAGGCCGAGCGCCTGGGTGACCTCCTCGTGGATGCAGGCGAGGCGCACGAGGCCGGCGGTCTCGGCGGCGATCACCACCAGCGCGGCCGAGATCCGCCCCTCCCCGGTGAGCACCGGCCAGAACAGGCAGGGCGAGGGCGGCGGGTCGGCGCGCAGGGCCGGCACCAGCCGGCCGCCCTCGCCGAGACGGGGGGCGAGACGGTCGGCCAGCGCCCGGCGGGCGGGGGCGTCGGCGAAGCGCACCTGCAGCGTGCCCGGCGCGGGCGGGCCCGGGGCATCCCGCGCCGCCGTGACGGTGATGGCGCGGCCCGTGGCG
>NZ_QRGC01000013.1 GCF_003448965.1 Oceanicella sp. SM1341 | reverse complement strand
TCGCCACCATCCGCGGCGGCGCGGTGGTGCCGCCCGCCCCGCCCCGCGCGGAGCCGCTGCCGCCGGCCGAGGCCGCAGCCCCCGACGCCATCGCGGCGGAGGACGCCGCGGACGGGGAGGACCCCTCCGCGCCCGAGACGCCCGCCGCGGAGGCTCCGCACCGCGATCCCGCCGCGGCGGCGGCCCTGTCGCGCATGGAGGCCAGCGCGGCACGTTTCGCCGGCGGCCAGGCTGCGCCGCTGAGCAGTTCCTCCGCCCGGGTGCGCGAGGACATCCGCGCCGCGCTGTCGCGCATGGAGGGCGGCGCGCGGGAGCGCAGCCGTGACGAGCCCCCAGCCTCCGACGAGGACGCCGAGGCCCGCAGCGCCCGCGCCGAGATGCGCCGCACCCTCGCCGGCATGCAGGACGTGGCCAGCGCCACCGCCGCCGATGCAGCACTCCCCGGCGAGAACCGCGCCGCCGCGGCGCAGGACGGGGCGCGCATCGCCGCGGCCCTGGAAGCGCTCGATTCCACGCCGCTCGGCCCGGTGGCCGAGGAGCGCGCGCGCCTCGCCGACACGCTGGCCCGGCTCGAGGCCGAACAGGCCCCGGCCGAGGAAGCCTCGCCCGCCGCCGCTGCCGTGCTCTCGGCCGGAAACCCGCCCGGGCCGGAGGACGAACCCGACCCGGTGGCCGAGGCGGTGATGGCCGAGGCGGCAACGTCCGAAGCGGACAAGGTGGAGGACTACCCGGACGAGGAGCAGGCCACCCTGCCGCTCACCGCGGACGGCGGCGAGGAGGAAGCGGAGGCCGGCGTCGACTGGACCGAGATGCTCATCGCGCTCAACTTCCCCATGGACGAGGCCGACAGCGAGGGCTTCACCGCGATGAAGCAGGCGATGCGGGACCACCAGATGTCCCAGTGCCTGCGCGCGGCCGAGGACGTGCTGACCCTGCTCTCGCAGGACGGCATCTACATGGACGACCTCATCCCGGACCCCGCCCCCGCCGCCCTCTGGCAGGCCTTCGCGCGCGGCACGCGCGGCCCCTCCATCGCCGGGCTCGGCGCGATCCGCGACGAGGAGGCCCTGGCCTCGAGCCGCGAGCGCTCGCGCCGCGACCCGATCTTCCGCGACGCGACGCTGCACTTCCTGCGCCGTTTCGACGTGGTGCTGCGCCGCATGTGCGCCGAGGCGCGCGAGGACGAGATCTCCGCGCTCTCCAGCACCCGCACCGGCCGCGCCTTCATGCTGCTGGCCCGCGTGCACGGCGCCTTCGACTGACACGAGCGGTGCGCGCCCCCGTGGCGCGCACCCTCCCTCCCGGCACCTCCGGACGGCCCCCTCCGGCCGCTGACCTTCCTGCCATGGCCCCGGGAATGGGCTGAAACAGGCGTCTCCCCCGCTTCACGACAGCCCGCACGGGCCTTTCGCCCGGACACGCATCGCGCCGGGTCCGCACCCGCCCCGTACTGACGCCACGCGCGGAGAACCCCGGCCGGTCCCGCCGTCCGGGCGCACTGCCGCTGGCGGGCTGGAGGCGCCGCGCGCGTCCGGCGCCCCCCCCCGGCGCCGACGTGACCGGCCACGCAGCCTGCCCCGCCGGGTGACATCGCGGCCCGAACCGGGTCCCTTCCGGTCTGACCCCGCGAACGCGCTGACGGGGCTCTCCGAAGCCGGCCACCGCGACACCTCCGAGCCGTGCATGCCACGACCCCTTGCAGGGGACCATCCGGCAAGCCCCCCTGGGACGACCACCCGGCGGCATCGCACCGGCCGTCATGAGGCGGGCCGGGCCGGACCGAGAAGCGGCTGGACTGGACTGGACTGGACTGGACTGGACTGGACTGGACTGGACTGGACTGGACTGGACTGGACTGGACTGGACTGGACTGGACTGGACTGGACTCGTCCTTGCAGGGGCATGTCCGGCCCCGCAAGGGTGGCTCCGACCGGCACAGCCCCTCGGCATCGGGACGCCGGCGCGGGCCGGAGCCAGCCGACTGACGTCGCCCTCGGCGCAGCGGCACGGTCTCAGGCGGGCAGCAGCGGGCCCCTGTCCCAGCTCTTCCACAGGCCGAGGGCGCAGAGGCCGCCGAGCCCGGCGAGCAGTGCCGCGATGCCGTAGATGCCGCCGCCCATCAGCGGGTAGGCGAAGCCCGCCAGCGCCATGCTGCCGGCCATCACCAGGTTGCCGAGGAACTGCACGGCAAAGCCCTGGGCGCTCGCCGCCAGCCGGTGCGGGATGGCGTGCTGGAAGAAGGCCATCAGCCCGAGGTGGCTGGCCGCGAAGGTGAGCGCGTGCAGGCCCTGCGCGGCCCAGAGCGCCGCCCCCTCCGGGTCGGCCATCATCACGCCCCAGCGCAGCACGCCGGCCGCACCGGAGAGCATCATCGCTCCCACCGGGCCAAGCCGGTTGATCAGCCAGGGCCCGGCGAAGATCATCAGCGCCGTCTCGGCCGCCACGCCCCAGGCCCAGAGCGCGCCGATGGTGACCTCGCCCAGCCCGATGTCGCGCCAGTGCACCGAGCCCAGCGCGTAGAACACCCCGTGGCTGCCCTGCAGCAGCGCCACGGCGCAGGCCAGCAGCCAGTAGGGCCGGCTGCGCATCAGCACCCGCACCTCGCCGAAGCCGGCGCGGTTCGCCCGCCCCACCCGGCCGCCGCCGGGGTGGCGCATGGCAAGCGGCACCGCCAGCAGCAGGCTGCCCACGATCCACCACAGCGCCGCGTCGCTGCCGAAGCTCGCCATCAGCCCGCCGACCACGAGGTTGCTGCCCAGGAAGCCGATCGAGCCCATGGCGCGGGCATGCGCATAGGCAAAGCCGTTCTCGCGCGCCGCCGCCACGCCGAGGATCTCGGAGATCGGCGAGGTGCCGGCAAACACGATCGCCGCCAGAACGGTGACCACGAAGAGGGTGCCGGGGCTCGAGACGAACATGCAGGCGGAGAAGAGCGCCGCGCCGCCGAGGTAGAGCGCCACGAGCGTGAGGCGGCGCTGGTCGAGCCACTCGGCGATAATCGGGATCACCACGCCCGCCACCACGCGCGCAGCGACGGAGGCCGCCATGAAGCCGCCCACCTCCTCCGGGCTCAGGCCCCAGTCCTCCAGCCAGACGGGCCAGAACGGCAGGAAGGTGCCGTAGCTGAGGAACATCACCGCGTAGTAGCCGCAGGTGAGCCGGCCGGCGGCCGAGAGGATCGCGGGGCGCCCGGCTCCCCGCGCGGCGGGGTTGTTCACAGGCCGAACTCCGCCCAGGGAATGAAGGTGACCGGGCTGCCGGGGACGATCTCGGCCGCCGCGTCGGGCAGCTCGCACAGGCCCTCGGCCCAGCTCAGCCCCGAGATGCGCCCGGAGCCCTCTGAGGCGAAGACCTCCACCGCGCCGTCGCGCAGCCGGGCGCGCAGGTATTCGCGCCGGCCAGCCTTCTTGCGCTTGGAGAAGGCGGCGGGAAGGGTGAGGCCGCGCGGCGCGGCGAAGGGCGCGCCGGCCATCGAGAGCAGGGCCGGCCGGGCGAAGATGGCCGCCGTCACCAGGGCGGCCACCGGGTTTCCCGGCAGGCCGAACACCGGCACCCCCTCCCAGAGGCCCAGCGCCAGCGGCCGGCCCGGCTTCACCGCGATGCGCCACAGCGACAGGCGCTCGGCCCGGCGCAGGGCGGCGGAGACATGGTCCTCGTCGCCCGCCGAGGCGCCGCCGGTGGTGAGGATGGCCGAGCACTGGGCGGCGCCGCGGCCGAGCGCCTCTTCCACCGCGCCGGCACTGTCGCCCGCGCGGCCGAGGTCGACCGGCTCCAGCCCCCAGGCGCGCAGCATGGCGAGCAGCATGGGGCGGTTCGCGTCCGGCACCTGGCCGGGGCCGGCGGCGGCACCGGGCTCGACCAGCTCGTCGCCGGTGGAGAGCACGCCCACGCGCAAGGCGGCGCGCACCCGCAGGGTGCCGAGCCCGCCGGCGGAGAGCAGCGCGAGGTCGCGCGCCGCCACCCGGGCACCAGCGGGCAGCAGCACGTCGCCCGCGGCGAAATCCTCGCCCGCGCGGCGGATGTTCGCACCGGGCTTCAGGCCGCGGGCGAAGCGGATGTCCTCGGCGCTGGTGAGGCAGTCTTCCTGCAGCACGATGGTGTCGACCCCCTCGGGGATCAGCGCGCCGGTGAGGATGCGCAGCGCCTGGCCCTCGGGCAGCGCCTCGGCGAAGGGCACGCCGGCGGCGGCCCGGCCGGGGGCGAGCGGCAGGCGGTAGGGCCCCTCGCCGGTCAGGGCGGCATGGGCGAAGCCATAGCCGTCGACCGCGGAATTCGCCGCCGGCGGGTTTGCGATGCGGGCGGTCGCGGGCACGGCGAGGATGCGGCCCGCGGCCTCCCGCAGGGGGATGTCCTCGGGGTGGGTCACCGGGTGCATGGAGGCGCGCAGGTGGGCGAGTGCCGTGTCGACCGGGGTCCATTCCACGCCCGGCGGCAGGGCGAAGCAATCGTCGCGCAGCGGCGGCGCGTCCTCGCTCCCCGCCCCGCTCATTGCGCCGCGGCGGGGACCAGCCCCACCTCCCGCAGGATGAAATCGGCCACCGTCGCGGCATCGTCGAGCGGCAGCAGCGGCACGGTGACGCCCTCGAGCGTGTCGTTGGTGGCCACGGCGCGCACGGTGGGGTCGTCGAAGACGAGGGCGGCGTTGCCGGTCTCGCGGCGCCAGGCCTCCACCTTGGGGTGGCTGTCGCGCTTGTAGCCCTCGACGAGGATGAGATCGACGGGCGAGAGCTTCTTCAGCAGTTCCGGCAGCGGGGTTTCCGGCGCGCCGCGCATCTCGTGCATCAGCGCCCAGCGCCTGGCGGAGGAGAGCAGCACCTCCTGCGCGCCGGCCATCCGGTGGCGGTGGCTGTCCTTGCCCGGTCGGTCCACGTCGAACTCGTGATGCGCGTGCTTCACGGTGGAGACCGTGAAGCCCCGGGCGGTGATCTCGGCCACCAGCCGCTCCATCAGGGTCGTCTTGCCGGAATTCTTCCACCCGACGATGCCGAATACTCTCACAGGCCGAACTCCGCGATCATCCGTTCAGCTTCCGCCATATCATCGGGCGTATTCACATTGAAGAACGGATCGAAGGACGTGACGTCGAAGCTGGCCGTCGCACAGCCCTGCGCATCGGTCCAGAGCACCACCTTGCGCAGGCCGTCTTCGAGTGCGGCGCGCAGGTCGTCGCGCAAGCCCGTGTGCCACAAGCCGAATGTGGGGTGGCGTGACAGCCCGCCCCCGGGCCGCGGCGTGGCGGCGAGGGCGAGCGGCGTGCCCGCCTCGGCCGCGGCGCGCTGCAGGCGGGCGACGAGGTCGGGCGGGAAGAAGGGCGTGTCCGCCGCCACGGTGACCACGCTCTCCTGGCCCGCGCGCGCCGCCCAGTCCATCGCGGCGAGCACGCCGGCGAGCGGCCCTGGGTGGCCGGCCATGCTGTCGGCGATCACCGGCAGGCCGAAGGCCTCGAAGCGCGCCGCGTCGCCGTTGGCGTTGAGCGCGAGGGCGCCGGCCTGCGGCGCGATGCGCCCGATCACCCGGTCGATCAGGCTGCGCCCGCCGGGGGCGAGCAGCCCCTTGTCGCCGCCCCCCATGCGCGAGGAAAGCCCGCCCGCGAGGATCACCGCCGGGGGCAGGCTCATTCCTCCGCCCCCTTGCGCCCGGCCCGGCGCGGCTCGCGCGGGGCGGTGGCGGGGTCGGCGTCGCGCAGCAGGCGCTCCTCGCCCGAGAGGCAGATGAAGCGCTCGCCGCGCATGCGCCCGATGAGCGTGAGCCCCACCTGACGGGCGATCTCCACCCCCCAGGCGGTGAAGCCCGAGCGCGAGGCGAGCACCGGGATGCCCATCAGCGCGGTCTTGATCACCATCTCCGAGGTGAGCCGGCCGGTGGTGTAGAGCAGCTTGTCGGCGGCGGGCACGCCTTCCATCCGCATCCAGCCGGCGATCTTGTCCACCGCGTTGTGCCGCCCGACATCCTCCATGTAGACGAGCGGCCGGTCGCCCTCGCAGAGCACCGTGCCGTGGATGGCGCCGGCCTCGAGATAGAGGCTCGGCATGGTGTTGATGCGGTGCGCGAGGGCATAGAGCGCGGAGGTGCGCAGCTCGGCCGGCGGCAGGGTGAGGCCCTCGAGCCCCTCCATCATGTCGCCGAACACCGTGCCCACCGCGCAGCCGGAGGTGCGGGTCTTGCGCTTGAGCTTGTCCTCGTAATCGGTGGCGCGGGCGGTGCGCACCACCACCGTTTCCAGCTCCTCGTCGTAATCGACGCCGGTGAGCGTGTCGGAGGCCAGCAGCATGCCCTGATTCGCGAGGTAGCCCACCGCGAGGTAGCCCGGGTAATCCCCGATGGTCATCGCGGTGACGATCTCCTGGGAATTGAGGTAGATGGTGAGCGGGCGCTCCTCCACCACGCGGATCTCGCGGGCAGCGCCGCTCTGGTCGGTGCCGGTGACGGCCCGGGTCAGCCGGCTGTTGCCCGGGTCCGGTGCGATGATGAGGGGCGCCTCGGCCCCGCCGGTCTGCGCCATGCTCTCGCCTCCCTGCCCGCCCCGGCGCGGGCCGGGGGAGCGTCATTCATCAGACATGTTTCTGGCCGCCATCACATATCGTCACTGGCGAGTGGTGGCGGTGCGCGGTATTCAGCTTACCGATACCTGACCCAGAGGCTCCCCGATGTCCACACGGAGTTCCGTCCGCGCCCTTCGCAGGGGGTTTTTCGCGGGCCTGCCCTTCATTGTCGTGATCGGCCCCTTCGGCCTGCTGTTCGGTGTGCTCGCCGACCAGGCCGGGCTCGACATCGTGCAGACCCTGTCGATGACCACGCTGGTGATCGCCGGCGCCTCGCAGTTCACCGCCCTCGCGCTGATGCAGGACCACGCGCCGACGCTGATCGTGATCGCGGCGGCGCTCGCGGTGAACCTGCGGCTGGCGCTCTACTCCGCCTCCATCGCGCCGCATATCGGGGCGGCGCCGCTGCGCATGCGCGCGCTCGCCGCCTTCGTGCTGGTCGACCAGACCTTCGCCATCTCGGTGCAGGAGTTCGAGCGCCGGCCCACGATGACGCTGGAGGAGAAGCTGGGCTATTTCTTCGGCACCGCGCTTGCCATCTGCGTGCCCTGGGTGGTGCTCTCGGGCGTGGGCATGCTGGTGGGCAGGTCTATCCCGCCGGAATACGCGCTCGACTTCGCGGTGCCGCTCACCTTCATCGCCATGATCGCGCCGCAGCTGCGCAGCCTGCCGCATATCGTGGCTGCCTTCACCTCCGTGGTGATCGCGCTGCTGCTCGCCTGGATGCCCTGGTCCACCGGGGTGCTCGTCGCCGCCCTCGCTGCCATGGCCGCGGGCGCCGAGACCGAGCGCCGCCTCGCCCTGCACCGCTCGCGGGCCGACGCCGGAGGGCTCGGCGCATGATCGAGCCCGTCATCGTCTGGACCGTCACGGTCGCGCTGGGCATCGGCACCTTCCTGCTGCGGCTGTCCTTCCTCGGCATCCTCGGCCGGCGCGAGCTGCCCGACTGGCTGCTGCGCCACCTGCGCTATGTCGCCGTGGCGGTGCTGCCCGGGCTGGTGGCGCCGCTGGTGGTCTGGCCGCAGGCCACGGGCGGCGCGCTCGACGCCCCCCGCCTCACCGCCGCCGCCGCCGCGGTGCTGGTGGGTGCCCTCAGCCGCAATTTCTTCGGGGCGGTGGCAGCCGGGGCGGCGGCGCTCTACGGCCTGCCCTTCCTCCTCGCCGCCTGAGGACGGCTGCACCGGGCGAGCCCCGCGCAGGCGCCAGCCGCAGCGCCCTTGCCCTGCGCAGGCGCCAGCCGGAGCACGAAGGCGCCGGTCGCGGCACGCGGCCGTCCGCCGGGTCCGCGGCCAGCGGACCCCCGCCTCAGCCCAGCGGCAGGGCCGAGGTCTTGAACACCGTGCGCAGCGCGAAGCTCGAGTGCATCTGCGCCACCCCCGGCAGGCGCGAGAGGTGGCGGCGGTGGATGCGGGCGAAATCCTCCGTGTCCCGCGCCACCACCTTCAGCAGGTAGTCCGCCGTGCCGGCCATCAGGTGACACTCCAGCACGTCCGGGATGGTCGCCACCTCGCGCTCGAAGGCGTCGAGCACCTCGTCGGACTGCCCGGACAGGGTGATCTCCACGAACACCGTCGCCGGCCGGCCCACCGAGCGGGGGTCGAGCATCGCCGCGTAGTCGAGGATCACCCCCTCCGCCTCCAGCCGCGCCACGCGCCGGTGGCAGGCCGAGGGCGAGAGGTTCACCCGCTCCGCGAGATCCGCGTTCGAGATCCGCCCCTCGCGCTGCAGCACGTCGAGGATCTTCAGGTCGGTCGCATCGAGTCCCGTGTCGCGCATGGCTGTCCCCGCCCGCAGCGGCCCGGGGCTCAGCCCCGGCCCTCGCGCAGCGCGTCGCGGATCTCGGTGAGGAGCTGCACCTGGGTGGGGCCCGTGGGCGTCTCGGCCGGCACCACGGCCTCCTTGCGCTTCATCGAGTTCACCGCCCGCACCAGCATGAACACCACGAAGGCGATGATGAGGAAGTTGATCACCGCGGTCACGAAGGCGCCGTAGGCAAACACCGCCGCGCCCGCCTCCCGCGCCGCGGCGAGGCTGTCGAACGTGCCCGGGCCCAGCACCACGAAGAGGTTCGTGAAATCCACCCCGCCGGTGATCACGCCGATGATCGGGTTGATCAGGTCCTTGACCAGCGAGTTCACGATGGCAGTGAAGGCGGCACCGATGATGATGCCGACCGCGAGGTCGATCACGTTGCCGCGTGCGATGAAAGTCCTGAATTCCTTGAGCATCCCTGCCTCCGATTGTCCTGTCGCCGCGCTCAATATGGTTGGCGGGCCGAGTATGACCACAGCCGGGTTCGCCGCCTAGCGTGAATGGTGCCGGGCGTCCAGCGCGGGCCGCCCGCCCGGGGGCCGCCGGCGCTCGCGCGTTGACATCCGCCCCGGCTCGCGCTCACCTTCGCCCACACCGAGCCGAGGAGGACCCCAAGCATGGCCGATCTGAGCAGTTTCCCCGTCACCCGCCGCTGGCCGGCCCAGCACCCCGACCGGCTGCAGCTCTACTCGCTGCCGACCCCCAACGGCCAGAAGATCGGCGTCGCGCTCGAGGAGACCGGCCTGCCCTACGAGGCGCATCTCGTCTCCTTCTCCACCGATGACCAGTTCACGCCCGAGTTCCTCTCGGTGAACCCCAACAACAAGATCCCCGCCATCCTCGACCCCGACGGGCCGGGCGGCCGGCCCTTCACCCTGTTCGAGAGCGGCGCCATCCTGCTCTACATCGCCCGCAAGACCGACCAGCTCATGCCGTCCGACCCCGAGGGCCGCTGGAAGGCGATCCAGTGGCTGATGTTCCAGATGGGCGGCGTGGGGCCGATGTTCGGCCAGCTCGGCCATTTCCACAAGTTCGCCGCCGAGAAGGTGACCGACCCCTACCCCCGCCAGCGCTACCTCGACGAGACGAAGCGCCTGCTCGGCGTGCTCGAGGCCCAGCTCGCCCATCACCCCTACCTTGCCGGTGACACCTACTCGGTGGCCGACATCGCCACCTTCCCCTGGATCAACACGCTCATCGGCTTCTACGAGGCCGCCGATCTCGTCGAGTTCGAGACCCGCCCCGCCGTGCAGGACTGGTTCGAGCGCTGCATGGACCGCCCGGCCGTGCACCGGGGCATGAACATTCCCGCCCGCAGCTGAGGCAGGCGGCCCGGAGAGAGGCCCGGGCTCCGGGGCGCGCGCGGCGCCCCGGGGCAGCGGGTTGGCGCGCCCTGGGGCCATCGCCCGGGCCCGGCCTTCCTTGCCCCCTCCGGACCGATCGCCTAAGGAAATGTTAAGACGTCACAGGAGAGAGGGTGCCGGATGTACAGGGTCTGGGGATTTCTGACAGAATATTCTTTGTTGCTGGTGATCGGCGCCATCCTGGCGCTGATCTGGGCGAACACGTCGCCCGAGAGCTACCACCATCTCGTCGAGTACGTGCTGGTCGACAATTCCTGGATCGGCGCGATGCATGCCGATGCCGAAGGGCACATGCACCGCTCGCTCACGGTTCATTTTCTCGTGAACGACCTGCTCATGGCGCTGTTCTTCGCCATGGCCGGCAAGGAGGTCTGGGAGGCGATCGTCCTCGAGGAGGGCTCGCTGCGCGGCAAGAAGGCCATGACCCCGC
Source organism: Oceanicella sp. SM1341 (assembly GCF_003448965.1). Lineage (GTDB taxonomy): Bacteria > Pseudomonadota > Alphaproteobacteria > Rhodobacterales > Rhodobacteraceae > Paroceanicella. The sequence continues at coordinate 130,154 of NZ_QRGC01000013.1, read as the reverse complement.
TGGTGGCCACCGCCGGCGGCATGTTCGGGCCCATCGCGGTCTATCTCGGGCTCGCCGCGCTCATGGGCTCGACCACCTATGACGCGGTCGCAAACGGCTGGGCCATCCCCACCGCCACCGACATCGCCTTCTCCTACCTCGTGGGGCGGCTGGTGTTCGGCGCGGGCCACCCGGCAGTGCGCTTCCTGCTGCTGCTCGCCATCGCCGACGACGCCGCGGGGCTGATCATCCTCGCGATCTTCTACCCCTCGGGCGATCTCGCGCCGCAGTGGCTGCTGGTGTCCTTCGGGGCGGCGCTGGCGGTGTTCCTGCTGGCCAACTGGCTGCCGCGCAAGCTCGACACCGGCAAGCCGGACCGGCCCTGGTCCAGCTTCTTCCGCGCGAAGCTGAGCTTCTGGCCCTACCTGATCGCGGCCTGCATCTCGTGGTACGCCTTCCAGGAATCGGGCATCCACCCGGCGCTCGGCCTGCTGCCCATCGTGCCCACCATCCCGCACGCGGACCGCGGCTTCGGCTTCTTCGCGGAGGCGGAAGAGCACATGTCCGACCTGCTCAACCACATCGAGCACGCGCTGAAATACCCGGTGGAGATCATCCTGTTCCTCTTCGGCCTCGCGAACGCGGGCGTGGAGTTCAACTCCATCGGCACGCCCACCTGGCTGGTGATGGCGGGGCTGCTGATCGGCAAGCCCTTCGGCATCTGGCTGATGGGCTGGATCGCGGCGCGCCCGCTCGGCCTCGGCCTGCCCGAGGGCATGCGGGTGATCGACCTCTTCGTGGTGGGCTGCGTGGCGGCCATCGGCTTCACCGTGTCGCTCTTCGTCGCCACGGTCGCCTTCCGGGTCGACCCCGGCTCGCCGAACATGCTGGCCGAGCAGGCGGTGCAGGACGCGGCCAAGATGGGCGCGCTGTTCAGCTTCGCCGCCGCGGTGGTGGCGCTGGTGGCGGGCAAGCTCTGCCGGGTGCAGAAGCAGGACGGCTGACCGCCCCGCGCCCGGGCGCGCCCCCGCGCTCAGAGGCTTGCGGCCGCCGGGCTTCCCGGCGGCCGTTTGCGTTCCCCGGCCCGCCCGCCCCGGGGGCTTGCCCCTGCCGCACGGCCGGCGCATAGTCGCGCCGACACGAACCCGGCGCAGCCCGCGGGCCCCCGAAGGGGGCGCGGGAGGCGCCTTCCGACAGGGTGCGCGGCCAGCCAGCGCCGCGGCCGGAGGACGCCGCAGATGACCGCGCACCACAGCTCTGCGCCCCGGGCCGCCCCGGCCTCCGCCGGCGCCCGGCCAGCCGCCCCCGCCCCGATCCCGCGCTTTTTCAGCAAGGCCAGACCATGACAGCTCCCAGAACCGTCCGGGTCGGCGATATCGCCCTCTCGAACACCGCCCCCCTCACCTTCCTCGCCGGCCCCTGCCAGCTCGAGAGCCGCGACCACGCGCTGATGATCGCCGAGAAGATGGCGAAGATCTGCGCCGAGAACGGCGCGGGCTACGTGTTCAAGGCGAGCTACGACAAGGCCAACCGCACCTCCGTCTCCGGCAAGCGCGGCCTCGGCATCGACGCAGGGCTCGAGGTGCTGGCGGCGGTGAAGGCCGAGATCGGCTGCCCGGTGGTGACCGATGTCCACGCGCCGGACCAGTGCGCCAAGGTGGCCGAGGTGGTCGACATCCTGCAGATCCCCGCCTTCCTCAGCCGCCAGACCGACCTGCTCCTCGCCGCGGGCGAGACGGGGCGCGCGGTGAACGTGAAGAAGGGCCAGTTCCTCGCGCCCTGGGACATGCCCAACGTGGCGGCGAAGATCGCCTCCACCGGCAACGAGAACATCCTGCTGTGCGAGCGCGGCACCTCCTTCGGCTACAACACGCTGGTGGCCGACATGCGCGGCCTGCCGCAGATGGCCGCCACCGGCTACCCGGTGGTGATGGACGCGACGCATTCGGTGCAGCAGCCCGGGGGGCTCGGCGGCGCCTCGGGCGGGCAGCGCGAGTTCGCGCCGCTGATGGCGCGCTGTGCCGCGGCCATCGGCGTGGCGGCGATCTTCATCGAGACCCACGAAGACCCCGACCGCGCCCCCTCCGACGGCCCCAACATGGTGCCGCTCGACCGGATGGGCGCGCTGGTGGCCTCGCTCATGCAGTTCGACCGGCTGGCCAAGGCCGATCCCTTCACCCTCTGACCCGAGCCTTCCCCGCGCCCCCGCCTCCTCCCCGGAGCGGGGGCGCGGGCCTCTCTGCCGCCTGCCCCGGATGACCATCGAGGACTTCCCCATGCAGCTCTACTATTCGCCCGGCGCCTGCTCGCGCGCCTCCCACATCGCGCTGGAGGAAACCGGAGCCAAGTTCGAGGCGATCCGCATCGACTTCACCTCCGACACCCAGCACTCGCCCGAGTATCTCGCGATCAACCCCAAGGGCCGGGTGCCGGCGCTGGTCACCGGCCTCGGCACGCTCACCGAGACCTGCGCCATCCTGCCCTGGATCGCGCAGGTGTTTCCCGAGGCCGGCCTCGCGCCGACCGACCCCTGGGCCTTCGCGCAGATGCAGAGCTTCAACGCCTATCTCTCCTCCACCGTGCACGTGGCCCATGCCCATGGCCGCCGCGCCGCGCGCTGGTCGGACGACCCGGCGGCGCAGGAGAGCATGCGCGCCAAGGTGGGTGCCAACATGGCGGCAAGCTTCGAGTACATCGAGACGCTGCTGGGCGACGACCCTTGGGTGATGGGCGCGCAGTACACCGTGGCCGATGCCTATCTCTTCACCGTCTCCGCCTGGCTGAAGAGCGACGGCATCGACATCGCCGACTACCCGCGCACCGCCGCCCACCGCGAGGCGATGCTGGCCCGCGCCGCCGTGCAGGCCGTGCTGGCGCGCGAGAGCGCCTGAGCGCCCCTTGACCCCGGGCCGCTGCCGTGGCCCGATCCTGCCTTCCAGTGCATACGCGAAAGACCGATCCGAAAATGGCCCAGGCCCAGCTTACCGTCGACATCGACGCCATCACCGCCAACTGGCGTGCCCTCGACGCCCTCACCGCCCCGCATGTCGCCACCGCCGCGGTGGTGAAGGCGGATTGCTACGGGCTGGGGGCGGGGCGCATCGCCCCGGCGCTGGCGGCGGCGGGCGCGCGCATCTTCTGCGTGGCGCAGGCGGAGGAAGGTGCGGAGGTGCGGGCCGCCCTCGGCGAGGGGCCGGAGATCTTCGTGTTCGGCGGCTACGGCGAGGGCGAGACGGCGCTGTTCCGCGACCACGGCCTCACCCCGCTGCTCAACAGCCCCGACCAGCTGAAGCGCTTCTCGGCCGATCTCGCCGGCCGGCCCTGCGGCGTGCAGCTCGACACCGGCATGAACCGGCTGGGCTTCGAGGGGCTGGAGCTCGCGCAGCACCTGATGGAGATCATGGCGCTGCGCCCCTCTCTGGTGATGTCGCATCTCGCCTGCGCCGATGAGCCCGCCCACCCGATGAACGCGCTGCAGCTCGCCGCCTTCAACACCATGACCATGGCGCTGCCCGGCATCCGCCGCAGCCTCTCGGCCACGGGTGGCACGCTGCTCGGGCCGCTCTATCATTTCGACATGGTGCGGCCGGGCGTGGGCCTCTACGGCGCGGCGCCCTATGCCGACGCGACACCGGTGGTGAGCCTGTCCCTGCCGGTGATCCAGGTGCGCGACGTGCTGCCCGGCGAGATCGTGGGCTATGGCGGGACCTACGTGGCCGAGGGGCCGCGGCGCATCGCCACGCTGTCCTCGGGCTATGCCGACGGGCTGTTCCGCAGCCTCTCGGGCAAGGCCACGCTCTACGCCGGCGACCGGCCCTGCCCGCTGGTGGGCCGGGTGTCGATGGACCTGATCACCGTCGACGTGACCGGGCTCGACCATGTGCCGCCCACGCTCGAGATCCTCGGGCCCCACCAGGGGGTGGATGCGCTGGCCGGGGCGGCCGGCACCATCGGCTACGAGATCCTCACCGGTCTTGGCAGCCGCTATGCCCGCGTCTACAAGGGCGCCTGAGCGAAACGGGGAAACTGCACGGATGAGCCAAGTTCTGACAGCGGGACAGATGTTCCTGGCCGGCATCGGCCGGGCGGTGCTGGGGCTGTGCCGGTCCACCGGGGCGCTGGTGCTCTTCGCGCTGCAGGCGGTGGCGGGCATCCTGGTGCCGCCCTTCTACGGCATCGAGTTCCTGCGCCAGATGATGCGCATCGGCTATTTCAGCCTGCCGGTGGTGGGGCTGACGGCGCTGTTCACCGGCGGCGCGCTGGCGCTGCAGATCTATGCCGGCGGCTCGCGCTTCAACGCCGAATCCGCCGTGCCCTCCATCGTCGCCATCGGCATGGTGCGCGAGCTGGGGCCGGTGCTCTGCGGGCTGATGGTGGCCGGGCGCGTCGGCGCCTCCATCGCCGCCGAGATCGGCTCCATGCGGGTGACCGAGCAGATCGACGCGCTCACCACCCTCTCCACCAACCCGATCAAGTTCCTCGTGGCGCCCCGGGTGCTCGCGGGCACGCTCGCCATGCCGCTGCTCACCGCCGTGTCGGACATCATCGGCGTGATGGGCGGCTTCTTCGTGGGCACCTCGCGGCTCGGCATCGCCTCGGGCAACTACATCCAGAACACGCTCGACTATCTCACCGCCGGCGACGTGGTCTCGAGCCTGGTGAAGGGCGCGGTCTTCGGCTTCATCATCGCCGTCGTGGGCTGCTTCGAGGGCTACAACTCCGGCCGCGGCGCGCAGGGCGTGGCCCAGGCCACCCGGGCCGCGGTGGTCACCTCCTCGATCCTGATCCTCGCCGCCAACTACCTGCTCACGGAAGTGTTCTTCTCCACATGACCGATACTCCAAAGATCGCGCTCCGGGGCGTGGCGAAGTCCTTCGGCTCCAAGCACGTGCTGCGCGGGGTCGACCTCACGGTGGCCCGCGGCCAGAGCCTGGTGATCATCGGCGGCTCGGGCACCGGCAAGTCGGTCACGCTCAAGTGCATCATCGGGCTCATCCGCCCCGATGCCGGCGAGATCGACATCGACGGCACCCGCCTCACCCCGCGCAACGCGGGCGGCTTCCTCGACCAGTTCGGCATGCTGTTCCAGGGCGGCGCGCTGTTCGACTCGATGACCGTGTGGGAAAACGTCGCCTTCCGCTTCCTCCGCGGCAAGGGCCGGCTGAAGCGGGCGGATGCGCGCGACCTCGCCATCGGGAAGCTGCGCCGGGTCGGTCTCGGGGCGGACACGGCCGACCTCTTCCCCGCCGAGCTCTCGGGCGGCATGCAGAAGCGCGTCGGCCTTGCCCGCGCCATCGCCGCCGAGCCGAAGATCATCTTCTTCGACGAGCCCACCACCGGGCTCGACCCGATCATGGCCGACGTGATCAACGACCTGATCCGCGAGATCGTGGTGGAGATGGGCGCGACGGCGATGACCATCACCCATGACATGACCAGCGTGCGCAAGATCGCCGACCGGGTGGCGATGCTGCACGAGGGCGTGGTGCAATGGGAGGGGCCGGTGGAGCGCATCGACGACAGCGGCAACCCTTACGTCCACCAGTTCGTCAACGGCCTGCCCGATGGCCCCATCGCAGCACTCCGCTGAGGCCGGGCCGCAGGCGCCGTGGCACACGGCGCTGCGGCTGGGCAACCTCGCGCTGCTGGTGCTCTACCCCCTCGCCTGGTGGGCGCCGCTGGCGCGCGCGGGCTTCCTGCCCTTCTTCGGCGGCGACGAGATCTCCATCCTCTCCGGCATCGTCACCCTCGCGGGCACCGACCTCGTGCTCTGCGCGGTGGTCACGCTCTTCGCCATCGTGGCACCCTATGGCAAGACCGTGGCGCTGGCGCTCCACCATCGCGGGCTCGGCGGGCGCGGGCTGCTGCGGGTCATCACCCTGCTCGGCCGGCTGTCGATGGCCGACATCTTCCTCATCGCGCTCTACGTGGTGATGGTGAAGGGCGTGGGCATCGGCCATGTCGACATCGCCTGGGGGTTCTACCTCTTCACCGCCCTGGTGCTGGGCTCGCTCGGCCTCGGCTGGGCCACGGAACGGGAGCAGGCCCGATGATCGACACCATCCTCACCCTGCTGGTGGGCATCGTGCTGGCGGCGGGGGTGTTTTCCGCCACGCTCTGGTCGGCCTACCAGGTCTTCATGCGCGCCGGCCGGCTGCGCTGGACGCACGCCGCCCTGCTCGCGCTCACCATCGCGGCCATGGGCACGCTGCAGCTGGTGCTGCCGGGGCCGGCGGCGGTGCTGGGGGTGCTGCTGCTGCTCGCCGGCCTCGCCGGGGCGGCGTTCGAGCGCGGCGCCACCCGGGTGCTGCCGCTGATGCAGGCGGCCTTCGGGGCGGCGCTGCTCGCCGGCTTGCCCTTCGCGGCGCAATAGGGCAATCGGGGCGGCATGGCACGAACCACCACACAATTCGTCTGCTCGGCCTGCGGCGCGGTCTACAAGAAATGGGCCGGGCATTGCGAGGCCTGCGGCGGCTGGAACACGATCCACGAGGAGGCCGCCCTCTCCGCCTCGGGCCCGGCGAAGAAGACGCTGGGTGCCAGCCGCGGCAAGGGCATGGCCCTCTCCTCGCTGGCCGAGACCGAGGCGCCACTGCCGCGCACCGTCTCCGGCATCGGCGAGCTTGACCGGGTGCTGGGCGGCGGTCTCGTGCCGGCCTCCGTGGTGCTGGTGGGCGGCGACCCGGGCATCGGCAAGTCCACCCTGCTGCTGCAGGCCGCCGCCGCCTTCGCCGGTGCTGGCGTGAAGACCATCTATGTCTCGGGCGAGGAGGCCGCGGGCCAGGTGCGCATGCGCGCGCAGCGCCTCGGCCTCGGCGCCGCCCCGGTCTCGCTCGCCGCCGAGACCAACCTGCGCGACATCCTCACCACGCTCGACGCCGAGCGCCCGGGCTTCGTGATCATCGATTCGATCCAGACCATGTGGGCCGACCACGTGGAGAGCGCGCCCGGCTCGGTGAGCCAGGTGCGCGCCGCCTCCCACGAGCTCACCAGTTTCGCCAAGCGCCGCGGCATCTCGGTGGTGCTGGTGGGCCACGTGACCAAGGACGGCCAGATCGCCGGGCCGCGGGTGATCGAGCACATGGTCGACACCGTGCTCTATTTCGAGGGCGAGCGCGGCCACCAGTACCGCATCCTGCGCGCGGTCAAGAACCGCTTCGGCCCGGCCGACGAGATCGGCGTGTTCGAGATGACCGGCGCCGGCCTCGCGGAGGTGCTCAACCCATCCGAGCTGTTCCTGTCCGAGCGCGACCGCCCGGCCTCCGGCTCGGTGGTGTTTGCCGGCATCGAGGGCACGCGGCCGCTGCTGGTCGAGATCCAGGCGCTGGTCGCCCCCTCCACCCTCGCCACGCCCCGGCGCCAGACCGTGGGCTGGGACGGCGGGCGGCTGTCGATGATCCTCGCGGTGCTCGAGGCGCGCTGCGGCGTCACCTTCGGCGGGCTCGACGTCTACCTCAACGTGGCGGGCGGCATGCGGGTGTCCGAGCCCGCGGCCGACCTCGCGGTGGCGGCGGCCATCCTGTCCTCGCGCCAGGACGTGCCGATCCCCACCGACACGGTGGTCTTCGGGGAGATCTCGCTCTCCGGCGCGCTGCGCCCGGTCTCGCAGGCCGACCAGCGGCTGAAGGAGGCGGCGAAGCTGGGCTTTGCCGCGGCCATCGCCCCTTCGCAGATGAAGCTGCAGGGGGAATCTGGCATCACTGTGCAACGAATCGACGACCTTGCGGGATTTGTCGAGACCACCTTCGGGGCGGTCGAGTAGAAGGACAGCCGGCGGCCGCCGGCGCCGGGCCCGCGGGCGCCCGGACGGATCAGAGGCGTAGCGGCGCGGCGGGCGGGGCCCCCGCGCCAGAGGACAGAGACGGGAGTACCCCATGGACGGATTCACTATCGCGGACGGCGTGGTGTTGCTGGTGATCGCCGTATCGGCGCTGCTGGCCTACTCGCGCGGCTTCGTGCGCGAGGTGCTGGCCATCGCCGGCTGGGTGATCGCGGCCATCGTGGCCTTCTACCTCGCCCCCACGGTCGAGCCGCTGGTGCGCGAGATCCCGGTGATCACCGATTTCCTGTCCTCCTCCTGCCAGTTCTCCGTGCTCGCGGCCTTCGCTGTGGTGTTTGCCGTGGCGCTGATCATCCTGTCGATCTTCACGCCGCTCTTTGCCTCCTGGGTGCAGAACTCGGCGCTGGGGCCGGTCGACCAGGGCGCGGGCTTCCTCTTCGGCCTCGCGCGCGGCGTGCTGCTGGTGGTGGTGGCGCTGGTGGTCTACCAGTACCTCAACCTCGACTTCCCGCAGATCGACAATTCGCGCACCGCGGTCTTCCTCGCCGATGCCCGCGACCAGCTGCGCGCCGAGGTGCCCACCGAGACCCCGGGCTGGCTCGACACCCGCTACGAGCAGCTCTTCGGCACCTGTTCACAGTAATGCGAGCGGGGGGTCGTGACACTCCCCCCCACCGCCTATATAAGCGCCTTCGTTCCAAGGCTGCTCCCGAGGGTTCAGGATGTCCGAGCTTCCCCGTCACCCGTTCGACGACGACAAGCTGCATGAGGAATGCGGCATTTTCGGCGTCGTCGGCGTGCCCGACGCGGCGAATTTCGTCGCTCTCGGGCTCCACGCGCTCCAGCATCGCGGCCAGGAGGCCGGCGGTATCGTCTCCTGGGCCCCGGAGATGGGATTCTCCTCGGCCCGGCGCTTCGGCTACGTGCGCGACAACTTCACCTCGAAGTCGCTGATGGACACGCTGCCCGGCTCGCTCGCCATGGGCCACGTGCGCTACTCCACCGCCGGCAACAAGGGCCAGACCGCGATCCGCGACGTGCAGCCCCTGTTCGCCGAGTTCGCCATGGGCGGCTGCGCCATCGCGCACAACGGCAACCTCACCAATGCCGAGGCGCTGAAGCGCGAGCTGATCCAGGCCGGCTCGATCTTCCAGTCCTCCTCCGACACCGAGTGCATCATCCACCTGATGGCGCGCTCGATCCAGAAGACCATCCCCGAGCGGATGAAGGACGCGCTGCGCCGCGTGGAAGGCGCCTTCTCGGTCATCGCCATGACCCGCTCCAAGCTCATCGGCGTGCGTGACCCGCTGGGCGTGCGCCCGCTGGTGCTGGGCCGCGTCGGCACCGGCTGGGCCCTCTCCTCGGAGACCTGCGCGCTCGACATCATCGGCGCCGAGTTCGTGCGCGAGATCGAGCCGGGCGAGATGGTCATCATCACGCCGGACGGCATCGAGAGCTTCCACCCGTTCACCCCGGCGAAGTCGCGTTTCTGCATCTTCGAATACGTCTACTTCTCCCGCCCCGACAGCGTGATCGGCGGCCGCTCGGTCTACGAGACCCGCCGGCAGATCGGCGTGGAGCTGGCGCGCGAGGCGCCGGTGGAGGCCGATATCGTCTGCCCGGTGCCCGACAGCGGCACCCCGGCGGCCATCGGCTTCGCGCAGGAGAGCGGCATTCCCTATGCGATGGGCATCATCCGCAACCAGTACATGGGCCGGACCTTCATCGAGCCCACGGCCGAGATCCGCAACATGGGCGTGCGGCTGAAGCTCAACGTCAACCGCGCCATCATCGAGGGCAAGCGGGTGGTGCTGGTCGATGATTCGGTGGTGCGCGGCACCACGAGCCAGAAGATCCGCGAGATGATCCTCGACGCGGGCGCGAAGGAGGTGCATTTCCGCATCGCCTCCCCCCCCACGTCCTGGCCCTGCTTCTACGGCGTCGACACGCCGGACCGCGAGAAGCTGCTCGCCGCCCACATGACCGAGGAGCAGATGCGCGTGCATCTCGGGGTGGACAGCCTGAAGTTCGTCTCGCTCGAGGGGCTCTACCGCGCCACCGGCCAGGCCGAGGGCCGCACCGCGAGCCCGCGCTTCTGCGACGCCTGCTTCTCCGGCGAATACCCCATCCACCCCTCCGACGTGGTCGACAGCGGTCGGCTGCAGCTCAAGCGCGCCTGATGGCGGAGCGCATCGCCCTCGTCACCGGCGCCTCGCGCGGGCTCGGCTATGCCACGGCCCTGGCCCTCGCCGGGCCGGGCACCCACGTGATCGCCCTCGCCCGCACCACCGGCGGGCTGGAAGAGCTCGACGACGCGATCAAGGCGAAGGGCGGCACCGCCACGCTGGTGCCGATGTCGCTCACCGATGACCCGGCGCTGGCCCGCCTCGGCCTCTCGGTGTTCGAGCGCTGGGGCCGGCTCGACCTGCTGGTGCATTGCGCCGCGCAGGCCGCGCCGCTGAGCCCGGCCGGCCATGTCGACGACAAGGATTTCGACGGGGCGATGGCGCTCAACGCCCGCGCCACCTGGAAGCTCATCACCATCGCCGACCCGCTGCTGAAGGCCGCCGAGCCCCGCGCCACCGCGGTGTTCTGCGACGATGCCTCCGCCGGCAAGTTCCACGCCGCCTACGCCGCCTCCAAGGCCGCCGCCCGCGCCGTGGTCGAGGCCTATGCCGCCGAGAGCGAGACCACCGGTCCCCGGGTGATGCTCTTCACCCCCCGGCCGATGCCCACCGCCCTGCGCGCCCGCTTCCGCCCCGGCGAAAACCGCGAGGCCCTCGCCCCCGAGGCGGGCCAGGCCGAGGCGCTGCTCGCCGCCCTGGGCGACTGACCCCCCTGCCCTCCGCTGGCACGCTGGCACGCTGGCACGCTGGCACGCTGGCACGCTGGCACGCTGGCACGCTGGCACGCTGGCACGCTGGCACGCTGGCACGCTGGCACGCTGGCACGCTGGCACGGAAAGCATGCTTGCGGCGGGCGCTTGCGCAATGCCAAATACCCCGAGGCGGCGGGTGCCGGGTCCCTGCCCGTGTCGCAGGCGCGGCGCGCTCATCCCGGCATCGGGGGGCCCATGACCGACGCTGCGTCCGAACTGCTGAGCCTGCTCGAGCGCGCGGACGTTCTGGTGGCCCTCTTCGACGGGTTCGACAGGCTGCGCCTCGCCAATGCCGCCTTCCGCGGCGCCTTTGCCCTCGAGCCGGGCGAAACCCCCACCTGGGCCGAGATCATGCGCCGGAACCACCGCGCCGGCCGCGGCACGGTGATCGGCGCGCCGGATTTCGAGGCCTGGCTGCTGGAAACCCAGGCCCGCCGCGGCAAGACCGCGAAGAAATCCTACGAGACCGACCTGCATGACGGCCGCTGGCTGCTGATGACCGAAACGGTGCAGGAGAACGGCTGGATGCTGTGCGTCGCCAGCGACATCACCGGCCTGCGCGCCACCAGCCGGCAGGTGCGCCAGGCCCGCGATTTCGCGCTCAAGGCCGCCCAGACCGACGAGCTCACCGGCATCGCCAACCGCCGCTCGATCACCCGGCACCTCGCCGAGGCGCTGCTGCGGCCTGCGCCGCCGGGCCTGCGGCTGGGCTGCGTCTGCATGCTCGACATCGATCACTTCAAGCGCATCAACGACACGTTCGGCCATTCGGCGGGCGACACGGTGCTGCGGCATTTCTCGCGCGAGATCATGGAGCTGGTGCGGCGCAGCGACCTGTTCGGGCGCATCGGCGGCGAGGAGTTCATGCTGGTGCTGCCCGCCACCAGCGCCGAGGAGGCGGAGCTGATCCTCGGGCGCATGCTCTTCGCCATCCGCCGCGCCCGGCCCTTCGGCGCCGAGAACGGCTATGCCTACACCTTCTCCGCCGGCATCGCCGGCTACTGCGCCGGCGACACGGTGGACGACGTGTTCCACCGGGCCGACATGGCGCTCTATTCCGCCAAGGTGGCGGGCCGCAACCGCGTGTTCAGCGAGCGCGGCTGAGGCGCGCCTCAGCGCTTGCGCACGAACTCGGTGCGCAGCACCAGCCCCTTGATGCCGTCGAAGCGGCAGTCGATTTCCTCGATGTTCGGCGTGAGGCGGATGGAGCGGATCACCGTGCCCTGCTTCAGCGTCTGGCCGGCGCCCTTCACCTTCAGGTCCTTGATGAGGGTGACGGAATCGCCGTCCGCCAGCACCGCGCCGGAGGCATCGCGCGCCACCGGCGCCGCGGCCGCGGCCCGGGCCGCGAGCTCGGAGGCCGGCAGCCACTCGCCGCTGGCCTCGTCGTAGACATAGTCGTCATTCTGGTCGGACATTCCGCTCTCCCCCGTCCTGCCGGGCGAAACTGCCCCCCGAGGGCCCTACCCGAGACCGGCGCGCGGCACAACACGCCATGCGCCGGCACGGCCGTGCCGCGGGCCATCAGGGAAAGGCGGCGGCGTGGGAGAGGGGCCGCCCCGCGCGTGGCCCGTGTCCCGGCCCGCGCGGGGCCGGGGGAGGCTGCCTCAGCGGCGGGTGCGCTTCAGGCTGCCGTTCATGCGCTTCTCGGTCTTGCCCTCGTAGGGGTTCTCGCCCTTGCGCAGGGTGAAGCGGATGGGCGTGCCCTCGAGGCCGAAGGTCTTGCGCAGCCCGTTCACCAGGAAGCGGGTGTAGCTCTCCGGCAGCTCCTCGGGCAGCGAGCAGAAGGCCACGAAGGAGGGCGGGCGCGCCTTCACCTGGGTCATGTAGCGCAGCTTGATGCGCCGGCCGGAGGGCGCGGGGGGCGGGTGCGCCTCCACCTGGCCGAGCAGCCAGCGGTTCAGCCGCCCGGTGGAGATGCGGGTGTTCCAGGTCTCGTGCACCTTGAGGATGGCGTCGCGCAGCTTGTCGAGCCCGCGGCCCTGCAGGGCGGAGATGGTCACCAGCGGCACGCCGCGCAGCTGCGGCAGCAGCCGGGCCAGTTCCTCGCGCAGGAACTTCACCTTCTCGCTCTTGTCGTCCTCGGTGTCCCACTTGTTCACCGCCACGACCACCGCCCGGCCCTCGCGCTCGGCGAGGTCGGCAAGGCGCAGGTCCTGCTGGTCGAAGGGGGAGTTCACGTCGAGCAGCAGCACCACCACCTCGGCGAAGCGCACGGCGCGCAGCCCGTCGGAGACGGACATCTTCTCCAGCTTCTCCTGGATGCGGGCCTTCTTGCGCATGCCGGCGGTGTCGAAGATGCGCACCTTCGTGCCGGCCCACTCGGTGGTGACGGCGATGGAATCGCGGGTGATGCCGGCCTCGGGGCCGGTCAGCAGCCGGTCCTCGCCGAGGATGGCATTCACCAGGGTCGACTTGCCGGCGTTCGGCCGCCCGAGGATGGCGATCTGCAGCGGCCGGTCGCTGTCATCCTCGTGCTCTTCCACGTCCGTGACGGCGAATTCCTCCGCCACCGGCGACAGCGCCATGCGCAGGTCGTCCATGCCCTCGCCATGCTCGGCCGAGAGCGGGATCACGTCGCCCAGGCCCAGCGAGTAGGCGTCGAGGTAGCCCGCCTCGCCGGCGCGGCCCTCGGCCTTGTTCGCGGCCAGGATCACCTGCTTGCCGGAGCGGCGCAGGATCTCGGCGAACACCTTGTCGGAAGGGGTGAGGCCGGCGCGGGCGTCGATGAGGAACAGGCAGACATCGGCCATGGCCACCGCCCGTTCGGTGAGCGCGCGCATGCGGCCCTGCAGGCTCTCGTCGGTGGCCTCCTCGAGGCCGGCGGTGTCGATGACGGTGAAGCGCAGATGCCCCAGCCGCGCATCGCCCTCCCGCAGGTCGCGCGTGACGCCCGGCTGGTCGTCGACCAGCGCGAGACGCCGGCCCACGAGCCGGTTGAAGAGCGTCGACTTGCCCACGTTGGGCCGGCCGACGATGGCGAGGGTAAAGGACATCTGTCTCGTCTTTCCCGATGAAGAAGGGCGGACCTCTATAGTGCCGCCCCTCAAATGGCAAGCGGCGGGCCGCCTGCGCAGCCCGCCGCCCCACTAGATGGTATCTGTATTACTGGAATGCCAGCAAGTCGCCGTCCACGGACATCACGTAGAGCTTGCCGTCGGCCACGGCCGGCGGCAGGTAGGCGCCCTCGGGCATCTCCAGCCGCGAGAGCTCCTCGCCGGTGGCGGGATCGAAGCTCAGCAGCAGCCCGTCGGCGCTCACCACCACCAGCCGGCCGCCGGCCAGCACCGGGCCGCCGTAGCCGATGGCGATGTCGCGGTCCTCGGGGTCGTCGTACTCGGGCAGGTCGGTGCTCCAGACCAGCGCGCCGGAGGGGGCGTCGAGCCGGAGCAGCTTCGCGGTGTCCGAGAGCACGAAGAGCGAGTTGCCCGCCGGCTGCACCGCGTTGATCGAGCCGTGATTCGCCGTCCAGTTGCGCTGGCCGGTGCGCCGGTCGATCGACACGAGGCGGCCGGACTGGTTGGCCACGAAGATCGTGTCGCCGAGGATCACCGGGTCGCCGGTGATGTCGCCGATATCGGCGCGGGCGTAGCCGCGGCGGCCGCCGGCGATGGCCGCGGTCCAGATGCGGCGGCCGGAGGCGGCGAGCGCGCCGGTCACCTCGCCCGAGGAGAAGGGCAGCACGGCCAGCACGTCGTCCACCGCCGGGCTGGCGCCGCCCATGATGCCGGTGACACCGGCAGCGCCCTGCAGGCGCCACAGGATCTGGCCGCTCTCCGCGTTCAGCGCCACGGCCTGGTCGTCACGCGTGACGATGAACACCCGGCCGTTTGCCACCGTGGGGGCGGAGCGGATGATGCCGCGCACCGGGGTGCGCCAGTATTCCTCGCCGGAGGCGGCGTCGAGCGCCACCACCTGGCCGAAGCCGGTGGTCACGAACAGCCGGCCGCCCTCGCCGAGCGCGAGCCCGCCGCCGTAGCCGTTTTCGCCGTCCTCGCCCTCGGGCGAGACGTCGACGCGCCAGACGCGCTCACCGCCGGAGGTGAAGGCGGTGACCTCGGAAGAGCTGTCGAGGGTGTAGACCCGGCCGTTCGCCGCCACCGGGCCGGAGGTGAGCAGGGTCGAGCCGTTGCCCGAGCCCGCGTCGGCCGACCAGGCGAGGCGCAGCGCGCTGCCCAGGGCGGCATGCGGCTGCACATGGGTGGCGGTGCTGTTGCGCTGGGTCCAGGAGCTCACCGGAACGGCGGGCGGCAGCATGAGCGGCGGCGGCGAGGCCATCGGGGTCTCGGCCACCTCGGCGCGCACGGGGATGCGCTCGCCCGGCAGGATCTCCTCGTCGTCCCCGAACCAGCCGCAGCCGGAGAGCGCCACACAGAGGGCTACACCCGAAAGCATCGCGTGGCCTCGGCGGGGAACCCCCGGAAGCCGGTTGGCAAACCTCATGCTGCTACACTCCTGTCCTTCATCTTGCCGCGCAACTTAAAGCGCTCAGCCCGCGCGGTCCAGTTCTCCGCCGATGGCCTGCAGCAGGGCGGAAGCCCGGCCGCGCAGACCGTCGGTCGCCTTCGGATCGTCCATCGCCGCGGTGAGATCGTCGCGCGCGGCTTCCGGGTCGCCGGCCTCGATGCGCGCCACGGCCCGCATCTCCAGCGCCACGAGGCGGAAGGGGGCGTCGGGGCCCACCAGCAGCTCGAGCGTCGCGATGCGCTCTTCCGGCGTGAGGGAGGCGCGCTGCAGCGAGAGCTTCTTGAGCACCGCGGCATCGTGGTAGATCGGGCCGGCGGCGGCGTCGTCGATGATGGCGTCGAGCGCTGCCACGGCTGCCTCGGTCTCGCCGGCACGGGCATGGGCATCGGCCTTCAGGAAGGCCACGGCCACCCCGCCCTCGACACCCTGCATCGCCTCGAGCCGGGCAGCGGGGTCGCTTGCCTCCAGCGCGGCGGCGATGGCCGCGCCGCGCGCCTCCGCCTCGGCCCGGTCCTGCGACTTGCGCCACTCGTTCCACGCCGAAGCGGCCACCAGCAGCACCAGCGCCGCGATGACGAAGGGCCCCCATTTGCGGAACAGCCGGAACAGCCGCTCGCGCCGGAGCTCATCCGACACTTCGTCGATGAAGGAATCACTGTCGCTCACGCCGCACCTCGCTCCTCGAAAATCCGCGCGGACCCTACAGCGCCGGGCGGGAAAATGCCAATCCCAAAGCGGTGCGCGGGCCGCGAGGCGCCCCCGGCGTACCCCCCGGCCCCCGCCACGCCGCGCGGCCCGGCCTGCGGCCTTTTCGCCCTGTCTGCCGATTTGCACGCCGGAAAGCGATCCGCGGCGCGTTGAGACGCGTAGACAGTACGCAATCCGGGCACGGGGCCGGCCGCGCGATCACGAACGTTGACGCAGGCGTGAGCTTTCCCCATGTCTAGCACGTGGAATTGCCGCCCTGGCCGCTGTGGGCATCGTGCTCAACGGGCGCCGCCCTTTGCGGGTACGGTCCCGGCCGGGCATGGCCCGCAGGGGCGGGAGGCGGCCGCCCGCCGGGGCGCGAACGACGGGAACGGAGAGACAGGCGATGCGCGCGATCCCGCTGCTGACCGCCCTACTGGTGGCCCTGGCCTTCGGGCTGTGGATCTTCGGCCTCGGCGTCGGCCCGGCCGAGACCGCGCAGGAGGGTGCCCCCCCGCCCGAGGCCGCGCAGGAGCGCCCGGTCTCCGTCGTGGTGCGCCGCTCGCAAGCCGAGCCGGTGCGAGACGTGATCGTGCTGCGCGGCCGCACCGAGGCCTTCCGCAAGGTCGAGGTGATGGCCGAGACCTCCGGCCGGGTGATCTCCACGCCGCTGCGCAGCGGCGCGCGGGTGGCCGAGGGCGACAGCCTGTGCCGCATCGACCCCGGCGAGCGGGAGGCGGCGCTGGAGGAGGCCCGCGCCCGGCTCGAGGACGCCCGCATCCGCAACGACGCCGCCACCAAGCTGGGCGATTACGCCGCCGAGACCACGCGGCTCGCCGCCCGCGCCTCGCTCAACTCCGCGCTCTACGCGGTGCGCACGGCGGAGCTGGAGCTGGAGCGGCTCACCATCCGCGCGCCCTTCGACGGGTTGCTGGAGACCGACACCGCCGAGCTCGGCGCCCTGCTGCAGCCGGGCGCGCTCTGCGCCACGGTGATCGCGCTCGACCCGATCAAGCTCGTGGGCTTCGTGCCCGAGAGCCGGGTGGGCCGGCTCACCGACGGCGCCCCCGCCGGGGCGCGGCTGATCGACGGGCGCGAGGTGACCGGCACCATCACCTTCCTCTCGCGCTCGGCCGACGAGACCACCCGCACCTTCCGCGTCGAGATCACCGTGCCCAACCCGGACTGGCAGATCCGCGACGGGCTGACGGCACAGATCGGCATCCCGCTTCCCCCCCGGCAGGGCCACCTGCTGCCGCAGCGCGTGCTCACCCTCGACGACCGCGGCCGCATGGGCGTGCGCGTGGCGCGCGAGGGCGTGGCGCGCTTCGTGCCGGTCACCGTGATCCGCGACGCGCCGGAGGGCCTGTGGCTCGACGGGCTGCCCGAACGCGCCGACGTGATCATCACCGGGCAGGAATACGTGAGCGACGGCCGCGCGCTCGAGGTCACCTACGAGGCCGACACCCCTGCCGGCGAGACGGCCGACGAGGAGGCCGCGCCCCCCGCGGCGCCCGCGCAATGACCGGGCTGGTCGACTGGGCGGCCTCCCGGGCGCGGATGATCGTCGCCTTCATCCTGCTCACCATCGGGGCGGGGTCGCTCGCCTACGTGGGCCTGCCGAAGGAGGGCGAGCCGGACATCGACATCCCGATGCTCTTCGTCTCGGTGCCCTTCCCCGGCATCTCGGCGGAGGACGCGGAAAAGCTGATCATCCGCCCGCTCGAGACCAAGCTGCGCGATGTCGAGGGCCTCGACAAGATGACCGCCACGGCGGTGGAGAACTACGCCTACGTGATGCTCCAGTTCGAGTTCGGCTGGGACAAGACCGCCACCCTCGCCGAGGTGCGCGACCGGGTGAGCCAGGCCGAGACCGAGTTTCCCGACGGGGCGGACGCCACCAACATCCTCGAGATCAACTTCTCCGAGTTCCCCATCCTGGTGATCTCGCTCTCGGGCGACGTGCCGGAGCGCACGCTGTTCCGCCTCGCCAAGGACATGCAGACCGGCATCGAGGGCCTGCCGCCGGTGCTGGAGGCCGGGCTCGCCGGCTACCGCGACGAGATGCTCGAGGTGCTGATCGACCCGCTGAAGCTCGAGAGCTACAACGTGACCGCCGACGAGTTGATCGAGGCGGTCACCCGCAACAACCAGCTGGTGGCGGCGGGCGAGGTGGAGACCGGCTCGGGCGCCTACTCGGTGAAGATCCCCTCCTCCTTCGAGAGCCCGGCCGACATCTACGCCATCCCGGTGAAGGTGAACGGCGACCGGGTGGTGACGCTGGCCGACCTCACCGACATCCGCCTTTCCTTCGAGGACGCGGAGGGCACGGCGCGCTTCAACGGCAAGCCCACGGTCTCGCTGCAGATCGTGAAGCGCAAGGGCGAGAACCTGATCGACACCGTGGCCGAGGTGAAGGCGAAGACCGCCGAGATGATGGCCGCCTGGCCGCCGGAGATGCGCCAGGCCGTGACCGTGGCCTGGTCGATGGACGACAGCACGCGGGTGGGCGACATGGTCACCCAGCTCGAGAGCTCGGTGCTCACCGCCATCGCGCTGGTGATGATCGTGGTGCTGGCCTCGCTCGGCCTGCGCTCGGCGCTGCTGGTGGGGGTGGCTATCCCGGTGTCGTTCCTGCTCACCTTCGCCGGGCTCGCGGTGTTCGGCATGTCGATCTCCAACATCGTGATGTTCGGGCTCATCCTCGCGGTGGGCATGCTGGTGGATGGCGCCATCGTGGTGGTGGAATACGCCGACACGCGCATCTCCGAGGGCCAGGGGCCGATGCGCGCCTTCACGGAAGCGGCCAAGCGGATGTTCTGGCCGATCATCTCCTCCACCGCCACCACGCTCTGCGCCTTCCTGCCCATGCTGTTCTGGCCCGGCATCCCCGGCGAGTTCATGGGCAACCTGCCGGTCACGCTGATCTTCGTGCTCTCCGCCTCGCTGGTGGTGGCGCTGATCTACCTGCCGGTGATGGGCGGCGTGGCGGGGCGCATCTCGCGCACGCTGGAGGGGATGTCGGAGGGCCTGCGCGCCCGGGCGCCGCTGGTGCTGCGCCTCGCGGCGCTGCTGGTGGCGGCGGCCGCGATGGTCTTCGCCCTGCTGGGCCTCGCGCGCGGCGAGATGCCGGCAGGGCCGGGGCTGGTGCTGTTCGTGGCGGGCTGCCTCGGCGTCGCGGTTTCGGGCGGCAGCCTGCGGGCGCGCGCCGGCCTCGCGCCACCGGCCCCCGCCTACCGGCGCAGCGCCTTCGGCCACGCGGTGCATTTCCTCACCGCAAACCCGGTGATGCCCTTCGTGGCCATCGGCGCGGCGGTGCTGATGATGGCGGGCACGGTGAGCTATTTCTCCACCCATTCCAAGGGGGTGGAGTTCTTCGTTGAGACGGAGCCCGAGCGCGCGGTGGCCTATGTGCGCGCCCGCGGCAACCTCAGCCTCGAGGAAAAGGACCGACTGGTGCGCCTCGCCGAGGGCGCCATCGAGGGGGTGGACGGGGTGCAATCCGTCTTCGCCTTCGCCGGCAACGGCGGGCTCAACCAGGACCGCAGCGGCGGCGAGAGCCCGGCCGATGCCGTGGGCCAGGTGCAGATCGAGCTCGCGCCCTGGAACACCCGCCGCCCCGGCCGCGAGATCCTCGCCGACATCAACGCGCGGCTCGCCGCCATCCCCGGCATCCTGAGCGAGATCTCCGAGCAGGAGATGGGCCCGGCCAGCGGCAAGCCGGTGCACCTGCGCCTGATGGGCGACCGGCTGGAGGACATCGCCGAGGCGGTGCGCGTGATCGAGGCGCGGATGCGCGAGCGCCCGGGGCTGGTGGGCATCGACGACACCCGCCCCCTGCCCGGCATCGACTGGCAGATCGACGTGGACGTGGAGCAGGCCGGCCGCTACGGCGCCGATGTCACCACCGTGGGCATCATGGTGCAGCTGGTCACCCAAGGGCTGCTGCTCGACACCATGCGCACCGAGACCTCCGACGAGGAGGTGGAGATCCGCGTGCGCTTTCCGGAAGACCAGCGCCTGCTCTCCACCCTCGACGGGTTGCGCGTGCGCACCGAGGCAGGCCTGGTGCCGCTGTCGAACTTCATCAGCCGCGAGCCGGTGCAGAAGCTCGGCCAGATCGACCGCTACAACACCCGCCGCTACTTCGACGTGAAGGCCGATATCGCCGAGGGAGCCAACGCGAACGCCGAGATCGACGCGCTCACCGACTGGCTCACCGAGGCCCGGCCCCTGCCCGACGGCATCACCTGGGAGTGGACCGGCGACCGCGAGGAGCAGGAGGAGAGCCAGGCCTTCCTCGGCCGGGCCTTCCTCGGCGCGCTGGGGCTGATGTTCGTGATCCTGCTGGCGCAGTTCAACTCGTTCTACAACTCGGTGCTGGTGCTCACGGCGGTGGTGATGTCGGTGACCGGGGTGCTGATCGGCATGCTGGTGATGGACCAGGCCTTCTCCATCATCATGACCGGCACCGGCATCGTGGCGCTGGCCGGCATCGTGGTGAACAACAACATCGTGCTCATCGACACCTTCCAGGAATTCTCGCGCCAGATGCCGGTGCTGGAGGCGATCACCCGCACGGCGGAGGCGCGCATCCGCCCGGTGCTGCTCACCACCATCACCACCATGGCCGGGCTGATGCCGATGATGTTCGGCATGAGCGTGGATTTCGCCCATGGCGGCTACTCGGTGGACGCGCCCTCCTCGATGATGTGGAAGCAGCTCGCCACCGCCGTGGTCTTCGGCCTCGGCACCGCCACCGTGCTCACGCTCATCGTCACGCCCGCCGCGCTGGCGGCGCGCTACTGGGTGGGGCGCGGCGCGGGCCGGCTGTTCGGCCGCATGCCGGCGGAGGAGCGCGCCCTGCGCCGCCGCGCGGCCGGCGCGCCGGCGGGCGACATCATCTGGCCCGACACGCCGCGCCCGGCCCCCGGCCGGCTCGACGCCGCCGAGTGACCCCCGGAGGAGCCCCGCGATGCCGACGGATGACGACACCCTCTTCGACGGCCCGGCCCTGCGCGGCGCCCGCTTCGCCCGCTCCGACATGACCGGGGCCGGGTTCGACGCGGTGAACCTCAGCGGCGCCCAGTTCCACGCGGTGCTCACCGGGGCGCGGTTCACCGACACCAACCTCTCCGCCGCGGTGTTCGACGACGTGAACCTCTCGCAGGCCGAGTTCACCAGCGTCAGCCTCGCGAGCGCCCGGCTGCATGACGTGAACCTGTCGAAGGCCGCGCTGAGCCACGCCAATCTCGCCGGCCTCACCATCACCGGCGCGACCCTGCGCGACGTGGAGATCCGGGACTGCGACCTCACCGGCATGACGATCGACGGCGTGCACGTGACCGAGTTGCTCGCCGCCTGGAGCCGCTCCCGCGAAGCCGGTGACTGCGGCGACCCCGACGAGGAATAGCCGGGCCGCACAGGCCCCGTCCGGGCGACAGCGCGGGGCGACAGCGTCGCAGGGGGCATCGAGCCCCCCGCGACGCTCGCCACGCCTTCGGCGCGGCCCCGGCGATCCTCCGCACACCGAAAGTCGGACACCTGAACTGCTGCCTCTGTCAGCAAGGGGAGCGACGTGGCGAGCCGCCCCCGGGGATGCAGATGCGCCGGAGAGGGGGAAGCGATCGTGAATCCCTCGTCCGAGGACGGACCCGCGACACCCGCCGGTCGCCGGTCGCCGGTCGCCGGTCGCCGGTCGCCGGTCGCCGGTCGCCGGTCGCCGGTCGCCGGTCGCCGGTGAGGATCTCCGGGAGGCGCCCTCTTGCAACAGGGATTGTGAGCGCCCCCCCGGACTTGCGGCACGCGTCGGGACATTCTGCCCCGCCACCACGAGCGCTGAACGCATTGCCCAAGGGCATATGTCGGAGCAACGGACCAGTCTCCGTGGTGCCCCGCGCTGAGGTGACGACCTGGCACAGGGACACGCTGCACGCCATCTCCCCGCCCCGCGCCTCCCGCCACGGTCACGCCTGGCCGGAGGGATCGCGAGATCCCGACGCGCGCCCGGAGGCGGAGGGGCCCGGCCCCTCCCCGACGGGCGCGCACGCCCGGCCGGGGGTCAGGCGGCGGCGGTTTCCACCCGGTTCTGGGCCTGCCACATGCCGGCGTAGCGGCCACCGCGAGCGAGGAGCGCGTCGTGGGTGCCCTGTTCCACCACCTGCCCCGCCTCGATCACCACGATGCGGTCGGCGTGCACCACCGTGGAGAGCCGGTGGGCGATGGTGATCACCGTGCGCCCGCGCCCCGCCTCGCGCAGGCTCTCGAGAATGCCGCGCTCGGTGCCGGTGTCGAGCGCCGAGGTCGCCTCGTCGAGCAGCAGGATGCGCGGGTTCTTCAGCAGGGTCCGCGCGATGCCCACGCGCTGCTTCTCGCCGCCGGAGAGCTTCAGGCCGCGCTCGCCCACGAGGGTGTCGTAGCCCTCCGGCAGGCTCTGGATGAAGGCGTGGATGCGGGCGGCGCGGGCGGCCTCCTCCACCTCCTCGCGGGTGGCGCCGGGACGGCCGTAGGCGATGTTGTAGCCCACCGTGTCGTTGAACAGCACCGTGTCCTGCGGCACCACGCCGATGGCGGCGCGGATGCTCTCCTGGGTGACGTCGCGCAGGTCCTGGCCGTCGATGCTCACCCGGCCCGACCAGGTGTCGTAGAAGCGGAACAGCAGCCGGCCGATGGTGGACTTGCCACCCCCCGAGGGGCCGACGAGGGCCACCGTCTCGCCCGCCGGCACCTCGAGCGTGAGCCCGTGCAGGATCTCGCGCGCCGGCTCGTAGCCGAAATGCACGTCCTCGAAGCGCACCGTGCCGCCGGAGGCGCGGAGGGCGGGCGCGCCGGGGCGGTCGGTCACCTCGGGCGGCTGGTCGAGCAGGCCGAAGAGCTCGCGCATGTCGATCAGCGCCTGGCGGATCTCGCGGTAGACCGTGCCGAGGAAGTTCAGCGGCATGGTGATCTGGATCATGTAGGCGTTCACCATCACGAAATCGCCGGCGGTGAGCGTGCCGGCCCGCACCCCGAGTGCGGCCATCACCATCACCGCCACGAGGCCCGCGGTGAGGATCAGGCTCTGGCCGAAGTTGAGGTAGGCGAGGGTCCAGTTCGTCTCCAGCGCGGCGCGCTCGTAGCCGCGCATCGCCACGTCGTAGCGCTCGGCCTCGCGGGTTTCGGCGCCGAAATACTTCACCGTCTCGAAGTTGAGCAGCGCGTCGACCGCCTTCTGGTTCGCCTCCTGGTCGCGGTCGTTCATCCGCTGGCGGATCTTCACCCGGTGCTCGGTCATCGCGAAGGTGTAGACCACGTAGACCGCGATGGTGAGCACGACGACCAGCAGGTAGGTCACGTCGAAGGCGATCCACAGCACCACCGAGACCATGGCCAGCTCGAGCACCAGCGGGCCGATGGAGAACAAGAGGAAGCGCAGCAGGAACTCCACCCCCTTCACCCCGCGGTCGAGGATGCGGTTCATCGCGCCGGTGCGCCGGCTGAGGTGGTAGCGCAGCGAGAGCGCGTGCACGTGGCGGAAGCTCTCCAGCGCCAGCCGGCGCAGGGCGCGCTGTCCCACCCGGGCGAAGACGATGTCGCGCAGCTGCGCGAAGCCCACGCCCGAGAGCCGCAGCACGCCATAGGCCACCACGCTGCCCACGGTGCCGAGGATGAGGGCGAGGGCCGCGTCGGAGGCCGCGGCATCGCCGGACATGCCGTCGACGGCGTATTTGAAGAACACCGGTGTCGCCACCGTGGCGAGCTTGGCGACCACGAGCGCCGCGAGGGCCGCGACCACCCGCAGCCTGATGCCCGGCGCGTCGGCCGGCCAGAGATAGGGCAGCACCCGCCGGATGATGCCGATGTCCGCCTTGCCGTCGGCGGCGGTCTCTCCACGGTTCCTGCGCATGCGTCCCCCTGCCTGGCCGGGGGCGGAGCCCCTCAGGGCTCGGACAGCTCCGGCTGCGGTATGTCGAAGATCTGACCCGGATAGATCAGGTCGGGGTCGCGGATGCGGTCCCGGTTGGCGATGAAGATCTGGGTATAGCGTATTCCCCTGCCCAGATGCACGCGCGCCATGGTCCAGAGATTGTTGCCCGGCTGCACCACGACCGAGCTCGGCCGCGTCGGGCCCTGGCGCTCCAGCGCCCCGGCGGAGGGGAAGTCGCGCTGGAAGGGGATCTCCATGCGGCTCACCACCTGGCCGCTGGCCTGCAGTGCATCCACGCGCAGCACGTAGCGCCCGCGCGCGAGACCGGGGAGCGCGCGGCTCCACTGCCCGTCGGCGGCCACGGCGGCGGTCTCGCGCGGGGCGCCGTCGACATAGATGCGCAGGGCGTCGCCCGGCCGGCCGCGGCCGCGCAGCAGCACCTCGCCCTCGGCGTCGTAGCTGATCGAGTCGATCACCACCTGGTCGGTGCGCCCGGGGTGCGGCGGCTGCAGGATCTCCACCTGCTCGGGCCCGGCCTTCACCACCGTGGGCCGGGCCTCGGGCGCGCCCTCCTCCGGCGGCAGGGCGAGGATGAGGACAGCGTTGCTCGAGACGGCGACATCGACACCGCCCTCGCGCGAGATCAGCCGGATCTCCTGCGCCTCGCGCTTCAGCTCGGCCTGCACCATGGCCACGAACTCGCCCAGCGAATTGGTGCGCGAGACAGCCTTCACCACGCCGTCGAAGGTGACGGCGATCTCGACATCCGGCCCGGCGCGGCCGGCGATGAGCGTGCTGCCGTCCGCCTCCACCCGCACGAGGTCGAACTCGGGCACCACGAGGGCCGCGGCCGAGGGCTGGTGCCCGGGCTCGGCGGGCGGCTCCTGCGGGGCGGTGGCCTCGGGCGGCGCGGCGGAGGCGGTGACGCTTTCGCCCGCCTGCGGATCGGGCGCCGGCGTGCCGGTGCTGCCGGCCGCGCCCGGTGCGGCCGGGGTCGGTTGCGCCCCGGGGGCGGATTGCGGGGCCGTGGTGTCGAGGGCGAGAGCCGGGGTGGCGGGGGCCGGTGCCGCATCCGCCTGCCCGGCGGTCGCGGTGTCGCCGGCTGCCGCGGGCTCGGAGGGAGCGCTGCCCGTGGCCGGGGCCGTGCCCTCGGCCGGCGAGGCGCTGGTGGACTGCGCGGGGTCGGCGGTCTCCCCGGGCTCCGCCGGTGCATCCGGGGGTGCTGCCACCGCCTCCGCCGCAGGCGCCGGGGCCTCGCTGGCCGGGGCGTAGCCGGCGGTGGCGGGGGGCGTGTCGGCCGCGGTCGCGGGGGCGGCGGGGTCCGGCGCGCCCGGGGCTGCCGAAGGTGCTGCCTCCGCGGGCTCCGCCTCCGGGGCTTCGGCCACGGCGACCTCGACGGCGGGCGCGGCCTGCCCGGCAGGCGCGGACGGCTCGGGCGGGCGCGTGGCGTAGTAGGCAGCGCCGCCCGCCGCCGCGAGGGCGGCGAGAACGATGAGGACACGCGGAACGGCGGCCGTTTTTGCCGCCGGGCCGGGCCCGTTGTTCACTTCATTCCCCAAAGCCCTGCCTTTTCCTCACAAACACTGATCAAACCACGGGTTACGTCTGCGGTCCAGAACCTATACTGCTCCTGTAGAGCGCGTGGAAAGAGGGGAGTACCAGTTCGATGTCAAAGCCGGTGATCAGGGATGTCTGTGTGTTCTGCGGGTCGCGCAATGGCGCGGACCCCGGGCATGTGGTGGCGGCGGAGCGCTTCGGGCGGATGCTGGCTCAGGCCGGGCTGCGGCTGGTCTACGGCGCGGGCGACGTGGGGATGATGGGCGCGGTGGCCCAGGCGGCGCGGGCCGCGGGGGGCGATGTGTTCGGCGTGATCCCCGAGCATCTCATCGGCCACGAGACCGGCGAGCGCCCGCGCGGCGGCAATGTGGTGGTCACCCAGACCATGCACGAGCGCAAGAAGGTGATGTTCATGAACGCCGATGCGATCGTGGCGCTGCCCGGCGGGCCCGGCACGCTCGACGAGCTGTTCGAGGTGCTCACCTGGCGCCAGCTGGGCCTGCACGCGAAGCCTGTGGTGCTGGGCAATTTCGGCGGCTACTGGGACCCGCTGGTCGAGCTGATCGACGGCTGCATCGCCGGCGGTTTCGCCGACGCGAGCTTCCGCGATTACCTTACCGTCTGCGCCTCCCCCGAGGAGGTGCTGGCCGCCCTGCGCT
The DNA here is from genome assembly GCF_003448965.1 of Oceanicella sp. SM1341. Lineage (GTDB taxonomy): Bacteria > Pseudomonadota > Alphaproteobacteria > Rhodobacterales > Rhodobacteraceae > Paroceanicella. The sequence goes on along the minus strand of NZ_QRGC01000013.1, from coordinate 104,241 downwards.
CCTGACGCACGAGCCCGATGCTGTAGAGCGCCACGCCGGCCCAGATCAGCGGAAAGGCCACGCCCTCGGCCGGGGTGAAGGCCTCGCCGAAGGCCAGCACCGCCACGAGGAACTGCAGCGTCGGGTTCACGTAGAAGGCCACGCCCACGGTGGAATAGCGCAGCGATTTCGCCGCGTGCGAGAACAGCATGAACGGCACCCCGGTGAGCGGGCCGGAGAGCACCAGAAGCCAGGTGTCCGGCCCGCCGAAGGCCCCTGCCCCGGGCCCGCCCCAGCCCGCGAGCTGCGCCCCCGCGATCCAGAGCAGCGCCAGCGGCAGGATCCAGATCATCTCGGCGAAGACCGAGGTGACCGGGCCCGAGGACACGCCGCGCTTCGCCAGCCCGTAGGCCGCGAAGGTGCCGGCAAGCGCCAGCGCCATCCAGGGCAGCACCCCGTGCCAGACGGCGATGAAGGTGACCGCGGCGGCGGCGAGCGCGAAGCCCAGGCCCTGCAGCCGGCCCATGCCCTCGCGCAGCACCGCCCAGCCGATGGCGCCGGCGAGCAGCGGGAAGATGTAGTAGCCGAGGCTCGACTCGATGGTCTGCCCGCTCTGCACCGCGAAGATGAACAGGAACCAGTTGGTCGAGACCATCGCCGCCGCGACCAGCAGCAGCCCCATCTCGCGCCTTGAGCCGAGTGCGGCCCGCACCCGCGCCCCGCGCCCGGTGAGCAGGATGACGATGGCGAAGAACACGAAGCTCCACAGGGTGCGATGCGCCAGCACCTCGAGCGCGGGCACCCCGGCGAGCGCGCGGTAGAACAGCGGCGACAGACCCCAGATGGTGCAGGCGGTGACCACCGCCGCCAGCCCTGCGAAGCGTTCCATGTCCTGAGGTCTCCCGAGGTTGAGACCATTCGCCTAGCAGGCCCGGAGGGCGGAGCACAATGTCAAATGCCGTCGGGGTCAAAAGCCGTCGGGGTCAGAACGGGACGGGGTGAACGGCAGTCGGATGCAGGGGCGAGGTGGATCTGCCGGGCCACGGAGAGCGTGGCAGGTGCCGGGGCGGGTGCCCGCCCCCCTCGGGGCCGGGCGTGGTCTTTCCTGCGGCGCGGCAGACGGGAGCGCCGCCGGACAGGCCCCCCGCAAACGCGAAACGGCGCCCGCGAAGGGGCGCCGCTCGGGCAGGCTGCGGGCGCACGGGGTGCGCCGCCGCCGTCAGGGCAAGCGAAACGCTCAGGCCGAGAGGCGCTCGGCCACGTTTTCCCAGTTCACCAGGTTGTCGAGGAAGTTGGTGAGGTAGGCGGGGCGCTTGTTGCGGAAGTCGATGTAGTAGGAGTGCTCCCACACGTCGCAGCCCAAGAGCGCGGTCTGGTTGAAGCAGAGCGGGTTCACGCCGTTCTCGGTCTTGGTGACCTTGAGGGTGCCGTCAGCCTCCTTCACCAGCCAGGCCCAGCCCGAGCCGAACTGGCCGGCGCCGGCGGCGGAGAACTCTTCCTTGAACTTGTCGACCGAGCCGAAAGCCTCGGTGAGCGCCTTCTCCAGCTCGGAGGGCATCGCGGTGGTGCCGGGGCTCATCATGGTCCAGAACTGGGTGTGGTTCCAGTGCTGGGAGGCGTTGTTGAACAGACCGGACTGAACCAGCGCGCCCGACTGGTAGGTCGCTTTCACGATCTCCTCGAGGCTCTTGCCCTCATGGCCCGACCCCTCCAGCAGCTTGTTGCCGGTGGTGACATAGGCGTTGTGGTGCAGGTCGTGGTGATACTCCAGCGTCTCCTTCGACATGCCCTGCGCGGCAAGGGCGTCGTGGGCATAGGGGAGATCGGGAAGTTCGAAAGCCATCTTTCATGTCCTCTCTGTCATGCGGCGGAGGCGCGGATGCCCCCGACCGTCTGGGTATATAAGGTTAACGTCGAAGCTGTTTCAAATGCCGCAGTTGTCAAACAGGCAGCAGCGCGAGGCCCACGCGCCGGCCCTCGGCGAGCAGCACGTTGTAGGTGCGGCAGGCGGAGGGGGTGGACATCACCTCCACGCCGATGCCGGCCTCGTCGAGCCGGGTGCGGGTGGCCTCGGGAATGGTGGCGATGTCGGGGCCCATGCCGAAGAGCACCACGTCGATCTCCTCCAATGCGGCGGCGATGGGCTCCACGTCCTCCGGGCCGCCCCAGGCGAGGCTCGCCTCGGGCAAGAGCAGGATGGCGCCGCTCATCACCGTGCCGCCGACGCGGAAGAAGCCGGGGCCGTAGCCGTCCACCGGCCGCTGGCCGTCGAAGCGGATCTCGTTGAGGTGCATGGCGGAGCTCCTTTCGGGGGTCTCGGGGTGCTCTGGTCAGTAGATGGGAAGCGCCAGCAGCGCGGCAACCCCCATGATCGCATAGGCGGCATAGCGGAAATCCCGCTCGCCGGCGAGGGCGAAGAGCCGGCCGCCGGCCATGCCGGCCAGCGTGTGCGGCACGGTGAGGGCCGCGCCCAGCAGCACCGCGTGCCAGGTGAGCAGGCCGCTCACCGCGATCACCGCGACGCTGAGCCAGGTGGAGGCGTAGAAGAACACGATGAGCGCCGAGCGGATCTCGACCGCGCCGCGCTGCCCGCCGAGGTAGAACAGCACCACCGGCGGCCCGGCCACGCCGGCGAAACCGCCCCCCACCCCGGCGAGAAAGCCGGTGCCGAGCTTCACCGCCGGCCCGGGCCTGCGCTGGTAGCGCCAGCCGGAGAGGAAGGCCGCGAGGGCGGCGAGGCAGATCAGTGCCACGAGGAGGCGGAAGCCCGCGGGGTCGACACTGGTGAGCAGCCAGATGCCCAGCGGCACGCCGAGCACGGCGCCGAGCGAGAGGCGCATCACCTCGCGCCCGTCGGCCCGGCGCAGGGCCTCGGGCATCAGCGGCAGCGGGCCGAAGACGTTCATGACGAGGAAGGCCACCCGGAGGTCGCGCGGCTCGGCCACCAGCGCGCCGAGCGGCATGAACACCAGTGCCGCCCCGAAGCCGGAGAAGCCGCGCACCAGCCCGGCCAGCACCGCGAAGAGCGCCAGCCAGGCCGTGTCGGGGCGCGCGAGGTCTGCCCAGAGATCCGGCCAGCCCCCGCCCACCTCAGGCGTCGATGTTGGCGAACTGGGTGCCGGCCTTGGAGTTCGGCTTGTCCGACCGGTCGACCCCGAGCCAGAACACCACCACGCCCGCCACGTAGATGGAGGAGTAGGTGCCGATCAGCACGCCCCAGATCATCGCGAAGGTGAAGCCCGAGATCACCGGCCCGCCGAGGAAGTAGAGCGACAGCAGCGCGATGAGCGTGGTGCCCGAGGTCATCAGCGTGCGCGACAGGGTCTCGTTGGTGGAGAGGTTGATGATCTCGCCGAGGTCCATCTTCTTGTACTTGCGCAGGTTCTCGCGCACGCGGTCGAAGACGATCACCGTGTCGTTGAGCGAGTAGCCCACGATGGTGAGCAGTGCCGCGATGATGGAGAGCGAGAATTCGAGCTGCAGCAGCGAGAACAGCCCGAGCGTGAGGAACACGTCATGCACGAGGCTGATCACCGCCGCGATGGCGAACTGCCACTCGAAGCGCAGCCAGATGTAGACCACCACGCCCACGACCGAGAGCGCCACCGCCAGCACGCCGGCCTGGATCAGCTCGCCCGAGACCTTGCCGCCCACGCTGGCGACGGAGAGGAACTCCACGTCGGGGAAGGCGGCGCGCAGCCTGTCCTGCACGGTGGAGATGGCGGCCTGCTGCACGTCCGCGTCATCGCCCTGCTCGACGATGCGCAGCATCACCTGGTGGGCCGGGCCGTCGGAGGCACCGGTGTCGGTGATGCGGGAAATCGTGACCTCCCCCACCCCGGCATCGGCCAGCGCGTCGCGGTACTCGGAGACCGTGACCTCCTGCGGGGTGGCGGCCTGGATCATCGTGCCGCCGCGGAAGTCGATGCCGAAGTTGAGGCCGACGACCACCAGCAGCACGATGGAGGCGAGCGTGCTGAGCGCGGTGAAGGCGATGGCGATCTTGCGCAGGCCGAGGAAGTTGAACTTCGTGCCCTGCGGGATGAGTTTGAGTGCCATGGTCGTCCCTCAGATGTTGATCGTCTTCGGCCGGGCGCGGCGGATGTAGAACGCCATCAGCAGCCGGGTGACGAAGATGGCGGTGAAGACCGAGGTCACCACGCCGATGCCCAGCGTGACCGCGAAGCCGCGCACCGGCCCCGAGCCCACCCAGAACAGGATGATCACGGCGATGAGCGTGGTGACGTTTGCGTCCAGGATCGCCGAGAAGGCACGGGAGAAGCCCTGCTCCACCGCCCGGGCCACGCCCTTGGCGGAGGCCAGTTCCTCGCGGATGCGCTCGAAGATCAGCACGTTCGCGTCCACCGCCATGCCGATGGTGAGCACGATACCGGCAATGCCGGGCAGCGTGAGCGTGGCGCCGATGGTGCTGAGCACGGCAAACATGATCGCCACGTTGGCCAGCAGCGCGACATTGGCGAAGAGCCCGTAGAGCCCGTAGCTGAGCCACATGAAGCCCATCACCGCCACGAAGGCCACGATGCAGGCGATGGTGCCGGCGTCGATGCTGTCCTGGCCCAGCTCGGGCCCGACGATGCGCTGCTCGAGCACGTTGATGCCCGCCGGCAGGGCGCCGGCGCGCAGCAGGATGGAGAGGTTGGTCGCCTCCTGCACGGTGAAGGAGCCGGTGATGACGCCCGAGCCGCCGGTGATCGCGCTCTGGATGCGCGGGGCGGAGATGATCTCGTCGTCGAGCACGATGGCGAAGAGCCGGCCGATGTTGTCGCGCGTGTAGTCGCCGAACTTGCGCGCCCCCACGCCGTCGAAGCGGAAGCTCACGTCCGGCAGGCCGTTCTGGTCGAAGCTGGGCTGGCTGTCGACGAGGTTGTCGCCCGTCACCACCGCCGCGCGCTCGACCACGTAGTACTGGCCGCTTTCCTGGTCGGGGAGGAGCAGCTCGTCGAAGCCCACCTGCTCGCCCTGGCTGCCGGTGCGGATCACCGGGTGGAAGGAGAGGGCCGCGGTCTGGCCGATGATGTCGAGCAGTTCCTGCGCCGAGCCGATGCCCGGCACCTCGATCACGATGCGGTCGGAGCCCTGGCGCTGGATCGTGGGCTCGCGCGTGCCGGATTCGTCGACACGGCGGCGGATGATCTCGAGCGACTGGGCCATGGTGCGGTCGTTGGCCGCGGCCTTCTCGGCATCGGTGAGCTGGATGGTGATGACACCCTCGCCGCTGTCCTCCACCGAGAGGGCGCTCGCGCCGGAGATGTCGCGGATGGCCGAGATGGCGGCGCCGGTGGCCTCCGCGTTGTCGATGCGCACGCGCAGCACGCCGGGTTCGGCCTCCTGCCGGCGCACCGAGCTCACGCCGGAGAGGTCGCGCAGCTGGTCGCGCACCTCGGGCCAGTAGCCCTCGATGAGGGTGTTGTAGACATCGGCCACCCGCACCTCGACGAGCAGGTGCACGCCGCCGCGCAGGTCGAGGCCGAGGTTCACCAGGCCGGAGGGCGCCCAGTCGGGCCAGGCCTCCAGGTCGGCCTGCTGCCCGGGGGTGAGCGTGGCGCCGCCCTCCAGCGCGGTGCGGGCGTCATTGGCCCTTTCCACCCTGTCATAGAAGAAGTTCGGCAGGGCGAAAACGACACCGACCAGCACGACGAGCCAGATCAGTGCCGATTTGAAGGGGCCAAAGTGCAGCATGTTACTCTTTCCGCGGAGGCGGGGGCCGCCCGCCGGAGCGGGCTGCCCCGGCCGATCAGCTTTCGGTGGTGGCGGGCTCGGTCTTCGAGATGACCTGGGCGATGGTGGCCCGGATGACGCGCACCTTCACGCCCTCGGCGATCTCGAGCTCGACCTCACCGTCCTCCTTGACCTTGACCACCTTGCCGACGAGGCCGCCCTGGGTGACCACCTGGTCGCCGCGGCGCAGGGCCTCGAGCATTGCCCGATGCTCCTTGGCCTTCTTCTGCTGCGGCCGGATCATCAGAAAATACATGATCGCGAAAATCAGTACGAACGGGATAAGACCCTCGATGCCCTGCATCCACCATTTCCCTTGTTGCGCCGGTCCTGCCGGCCCCCGTGTGCCGGGCCCCTCCTGAGGCCCGGAAAATCGCGCGGACACTAGCCCCGCACACCCTGCTTGGCAAGCGGGGTGCTCCGGCAGATAGGCACTGCCGCGCGGCTGCGGAAGGGCGCATGCGTGCGAATGAGACAACGCGCCCGGCAAGGAGACAGTTTCCCCCCGCGCGGGAATATTGCATAACCCCGCGGTCACAGACTTCAGACGAGGCAAGAGCCATGCACGACATCCGCCAGATCCGCGAGAACCCCGCGGCCTTCGACGCCGCCCTGAGCCGTCGCGGACTGTCCCCGGTCTCCTCCGACATCCTCGCGCTCGATGCCAAGCGCCGCGAGACGGTGACCGCCCAGGACGCGGCCCTGGCCGAGCGCAACGCCGCCTCGAAGCAGGTGGGTGCGGCGAAGGCCCGCGGCGACGACGCGGAGTTCGAGCGCCTGCGCGCCCTCGTGGCTGACAAGAAGGACGAGATCTCCCGGCTCGAGGCCGAGGCCCGCGCCTGCGACGAGGCGCTGAACGAGATGCTGATGGGCATCCCCAACCTGCCCTTCGACGACGTGCCCGAGGGCAAGGACGAGGCCGACAACGTGGAGCTGCGCCGCTGGGGCACCCCGCGGGACTTCACCTTTACCCCGAAGGAGCATTACGAGATCGCCGCCGCCCTGCCCGGGCTCGATTTCGAGACCGCCGCGCGCCTCTCCGGCAGCCGCTTCGTGGTGCTCACCGGCGCGATGATCCGCCTGCACCGGGCGCTGGCGCAGTTCATGCTCGACACCCATGTCGAGGAGAACGGCCTCACCGAGACCTGGACCCCGGTGCTGGTGAAACCCGAGGCGATGTACGGCACCGGCCAGCTGCCGAAATTCGCCGAGGACAGCTACGAGACCACCAACGGCTGGTGGCTGATCCCCACCTCGGAGGTGACGCTCACCAACACGGTGGCCGGGCAGATCCTGCCCGCCGAGGCGCTGCCCAGGCGGATGACCGCGCACACCCAGTGCTTCCGCTCCGAGGCGGGCTCGGCCGGCAAGGACACCGCCGGCATGCTGCGCCAGCACCAGTTCGAGAAGGTGGAGATGGTCTCGGTCACGAAGCCCGAGGACAGCCGCGCCGAGCTCGACCGCATGACCGCCTGCGCCGAGGACATCCTGGTCAAGCTCGGCATCCCCTACCGCACCGTGGTGCTGTGCACCGGCGACATGGGGTTCGGCGCGCGCCGCACCCATGACATCGAGGCCTGGCTGCCGGGGCAGAACACCTACCGCGAGATCTCCTCCTGCTCGGTCTGCGGCGATTTCCAGGCCCGGCGGATGAACGCGCGCTTCCGGCCCGCCGAGGGCGAGAAGCCGGAGTTCGTGCACACGCTCAACGGCTCGGGCCTCGCCGTGGGCCGCTGCCTGATCGCGGTGCTGGAGAACTACCAGGAGGCGGACGGCTCGGTGACGATCCCCGATGTGCTGGTGCCCTACATGCGCGGGCGCACCCGCATCCTGCCCGACGGCACGCTGGCCTGAGCGGGCTCGCGGCGTGGCCCCTGCCCCGGGGCCGCGCCCCTAGCGCACGCAGCGGTAGCGCGACTGCACGAGGCCGGAGGGGAAGGCCCGCGTCTCGAGATGCTCGAGCCGGATGTCCGCCGGCAGGCTGCCGAACAGCGGGATGCCCTCGCCCAGCAGCACCGGGATGCGCGAGACGGTGATCTCCTCGATCAGCCCCTCGCGCAGGAAGGACTGCACCACCTGGCCGCCATCCACCCAGACCCGGCTCCAGCCGCGGCGCGCCAGCCCGGCGAACACCGCTTCCGGCGTGGCGGCCCTGAAGCTCAGCCGGCCCTCCAGCCCCTCGGGCACCGCGACGTCGCGCAGGCTGCGCGAGAGCACGATCACCGGCTGCTCATAGGGCCATTCGCCGAAGCCCAGCACGGTCTCGAAGGTGGCCCGGCCCATCACCACGCCGTCCATCCCGGCGGCAAAGGCGGCGAAGCCGTAGTCCTCCTCCGGGTTCTGGACCGGCTCCAGCCAGTCGATGCTGCCGTCGGTCCGGGCGATGAACCCGTCGAGGCTGGTGGCGATGAAGACATGTCCGGCGATCATCCGCCCCTCCCGATGGCTCCGGCCCCTGCCCGGAACTGACGCGCAGCCTGAACCGGCAGCGGCCGCCGATCAACGCCATTTCTCGCACGCGAAGCCCGGGCCGTGCCGACCGGGCCCCGACCGCCTGCGAAGCTCCGCCGCGCCGTGGCGCGGTGCCGGGGGATGTAGGTCCGGGCAGAGGTGTTTCCATGCTGCCCGGAAACTTCGTGCTGCCGACGGGTTGTCTCCGCCGGTTGCGGCCCGGGAGCAGGCTGACCGGGAAACGGTCCGGCCGCCTCGTCGATCATCCGGCCGGAGAAGGTCCCTCCGACCACGGATGGCCAGGATCGTCGGCACGCCGAAGCCGGCGCCGGCGCGCGCTATGAGGGCCACCTTGGCGCGCAGCAGGGCCGCGCCGGTCGAACGTGTCGCGAAGAGCATCCGGGGCTGGAAGTCGATCAGCATCAACGTGTGATCCCGAGGGGTCGGAGGGGATGAACGGAGACATCGCGAGCCACCTCGCGCGCGGCCGTGGCCAGCACCCGCGCCCCGAGCTTGGCAGGACACACGTCCGCCGCGGGCACGCCCATCTGAAAGGGCCGCCCGTCCGCTCGAGCGCGGGCACCAGCCCCCCGGTCGGGGCGATCAGCCGCCTCGACGATACGGCCGGGGCGTCGCCGATCCCGAGGATGCACCTACCCGAGGGCGTCTCGCGGTTTCCGCGACGCGTGGCAACGACCGGATGCAGTGTTTGCAGGCCTTGGCCGGGGGCAACGGATTCGGCTCACGTATCCGCAGGCTGCAGGGCCAGGCGGGGCTTCCCTTGCCGACACGAGGGAGATGCCCGGCACTGCCGGAGCCGCCCGACCCGGAGATGCCGGGCCGGGCGTCGGGATGAGACGGCGCATGGGTCCGGGGCCGGTCAGTCCCAGTCGGGCGCCAGCCCCGGGGGCGACACGATACGTCCGTCCGGGCGCGCCAGCGCGTCGATCCGGGCGATCTCCTCCCCGCTCAGGGTGATCCCGGACGCGGCGAGGTTGCCCGCCAGGCGCGCGGTCTTCGCGGTCTTCGGCAGGGCCACCGTCCCGGGCTTGTGCAGCAGCCAGGCCAGGGCGATCGCGGCCGCGCTGGTGTCGTGCACCTCGGCGATTTCGGCCAGCTCGGGCGCCTCCGTCACCCTGCCCTGCGCCAGCGGCGCGTAGGCCTCGAGGGGGATGCCCCTCGCCGACTGGAACGCCCGCAGCCTGGTCTGGTCGATGAACGGATGCATCTCCACCTGATTGGCAGCCAGCGGCGCGCTTAGGATTTCGGCGGCCTCCGTCAGCATCGGGATGGTGAAGTTCGAGACACCCCCGAAGCGCAGCTTGCCCTCCGCGATCAACGCATCCAGCACGGGCAGCGTTTCCGCCAGCGGCACCTCCTTCGACGGCCAGTGCAGCAGCAGCAGGTCGATGTAGTCGGTGCCGAGCGCCTTCAGCGATGCCTCCGCCGCCTTGCGGAAGTCGCCCGCGGCAAAGTCCTTCGGCAGGATCTTCGTCGTGACGAAGACCTCGCTGCGCGGCACTGGCGAGGCGCGCAGTCCCTCCCCCACCTCGGCCTCGTTCTCATAGGCCTGGGCGGTGTCGATGTGGCGATAGCCTTCGGCCAGGGCGGCCAGCGTCATCTCACGCGCCTCGCCGGGCTTCATGCGGAAGGTGCCGAGGCCGAGCGAGGGGATGCCGGCGGGGCCGATCCTGCGAATGGTCATGAGGTTGGTCCTTTCATTCCGCGGGGACGGGGGATACGGCCCGGTCGAGACGACCGGACAGCCGGGTCAGCAGCACGCCGAGGGCGACGGCAACGGCACCGAGATACGGGGCGGCCCCGAGGCCCAGGCCCGCGACGATCAGGCCGCCGGCCCAGGCGCCGAGAGCGATGCCCAGGTTGAAGGCGCCGATGTTGAGGCCCGAGGCCACGTCGATGGCGTCAGGCGCCACTTCGCGAGCGATCTGCACGGTATAGACCTGCAGCGGCGGGACGTTGGCGAAGGCGAAGCCGCCCCAGATCGCGATCACGACGATCGTCGCCACGGGCGAGGTCAGCACCAGGCCAAGGGCCAGCAGCACCACCGTCAGCCCGCTGAAGATCACCGTCAGCGCGGGCACCGCGCCCAGGCGGTCGGCCAGCTTGCCGCCCAGGATGTTGCCCACCGCAACGGAGGCGCCGTAGAGCAGGATCACCAGGCTGACCGCCCCGGCGCCGAGGCCGGTCACCTCGGTCAGCATCGGCGCGAGATACGTGAAGGCGATGAAGTTGCCGCCATATCCGACCGCGGTGATCAGATAGATCAGCAGCAGTCGCGGCGAGGTCAGCACCCGCGCCTGCGCCCGCAGGCCGGGCGCAGCACCCTGCCGGAGGTCGGACGGCACCAGCAGGACCGAGGCCACCAGCCCGATCATGCCCAGCACCACCACGCCGAGGAAGGCCGACTGCCAGCCGAAGAGCTGACCGATCCAGGTGCCAAGCGGCACGCCGGTCACCAGCGCGACGGTCAGCCCCAGGAAGACCAGCGCGATGGCCGAGCTTTCCCGGGATCGATCCACGAGGCTGGTGGCGATGGTCGAGGCGATGGCGAAGAAGACGCCATGCGCCAGCCCGGTGATGAACCGCGCGGCCAGCAGGCTGTCGTAGCCGGGAGCGACGGCCGCGAAGGCATTTCCGGCGATGAACAGCGCCAGCAGGGCCAGCAGCAGGGTCTTGCGCGGGACACGCCCCGCGAGCGCCGTCAGCACCGGCGCCCCGATGGTGACGCCGAGCGCGTAGACGCTGACCAGAAGGCCCGCCGACGGCAGCGACACGCCAAGATCGGCGGCAATGGTCGGGATGAGGCCGACGATCACGAATTCTGTCGTGCCGACGGCGAAGGCGCTGATGGTCAGCGCCCAGAGAGCAAGGGGCATGGGAGGTCTCCTGTTTCGACTTTCGTCGGCAAGATGGCTCCGCTACGCTTTTGCGTGAACAGACAGCTTGGCAAAGGCTCGTTGCGCGAAATGCACGAATTACCCCAGACCAGGGAACTGGCCGCCTTCGTCGCGGTGATCGAGGCCGGCGGATTTGCCGAGGCCGGGCGCCACCTCGGCGTCGCCCCGTCGACGCTCAGCCGGACGGTCAGCCGGCTGGAGGGGCTGCTGGGCGTCACACTCCTGCGGCGCAGCACAAGGGCCATCGAACTGACGCCGGAGGGACGGGACCTGCTGGCCGCGGCCCAGGACATCGTCACGCGGACCGAGGCGCTGGCGGATCTGGCCGCCCGGGGCAGTGCGCCGCGCGGGCCCCTGAGGGTGAATGCGCCGGTGGGGTTCACATTGCATGTGATCGCCCCGCGTCTGGCGGAATTCCATGCGCTCTATCCCGATGTCGAGGTCACGCTCGACATGACGGACCGGCCCGTCGACCTGATCGACAGCCATGCCGATGTCGCGATCCGCTTCGGCCCGCTGTCCGACAGCGAGCTGCTGCAGCGCCCCCTCGGCAAGGCGCCGTGGCGGCTGGTGGCCGCGCCCGACTATCTTGACAGGAAGGGCTGGCCCGAGCAGCCGGAGGACCTCTCCCGGCTCACCCAGGTCCGCTTCACCTCGCCACAGCACATCAACACGTTGCGCTTCGACGGGATCAGGGCGCCGGTCATCGTGCCTGCCTCGGTTCACGCCGAGAACGGAGAGGCGGTGCGCAGCCTCATCCTCGGCGGCATGGGCATCGCACGGTTGTCGGAGTTCATGGTGGCCGAGGACATCGCCGCCGGCCGCCTTGTCCCGCTGTTCACCGACCGCTTGCTTGCCGCCCCGCTGGACATCACGGCGCTGTATCTGACCCGTGTGTCCGGGCTGCGGCGGCTTGCGGTCTTCCTCGACTGGATCGGCGCAGACCCGGGCGCCTGACGAGGCGCGGGCCGGGACCATCCGAAACCGCGTGGCCGAAGCGCTTCACCGGCCCGCTCTCAGGAACCACAGCCGAGGGGCCGACAAGAAGCGGCCAGCCCCTTCGGACCAGCCTCCGGCCGGATCTCGTGGCCTGTCCGGCCACAACGTGATCGCGATTTACGGGGGGATCAGTGGGTCCAGGCGCCGCGGCGGTTGTGGGCGAAGTTCTCGCCGTAGCCGCGGGGGCGGATGTTGGCCTTGCGCGGCTTGGGCTCCTGCACCTGGAAGGGGATGCCGTTGCGCTCGGCATAGTCGATCGCGGCTTCCTTGCTCTCGAAGCTCATGCGCACCTGGGAGCGCATGTCCCCCGAGCCCTGCCAGCCCATCAGCGGGTCCACCCGCTTCGGGTCTTCCGGAGCGAATTCCAGAACCCAGTCACGGGTCTTGGCCATGCCGGACTGCATGGCGTTGCGGGCTGGCTTGTAGATGCGGGCGAGCATGCGGCAACCTCTCCTTGGCCTTGTCATCCGGGTTATCTCGCAAAGCCGTTTCCGAAGCAATACCGCGGCGGCGAAGCCCCCTCACCCATGCGGCCGGCGTGCAGCACTGCAACCTCGCGCGCGAGGCACTATATGCAGGGCTGACCAATCGGGAAGGGCCATGCGGGAAAGGGATGTCAGGGGGGGGAAGTGCGAAGCGAGGGATCACCGGCCGACCGCGAGGGAGCGAGGGGTGGGGTGGGTGGTGCTGCGACCGACCGGTGACCTTCTCTTGCTGCTTGCCCCATCTTGATACACCGCGATCTTCACACCTTGCAAGAGAAAACTTCCCAAAAAATTGAAAAACTTTCTGCGTGCTCAACCTGTGGTTTCATGGGGAATTGCCGGTGAATCGAGTTGAAACTCGCCCGGTCAGCGGCAGAATGGGCCGGAGGAGTTAACAAACCATGCTCATCGACGCGCTGACCACCGTTCCGCAGGACCCGAACCGCCTCAAGACCGAGGGCGGCAAGCGGATCGTGATGGAATCACCCTTCCAGCCGGCGGGCGACCAGCCCACCGCCATCGCCGAGCTCGTGGCCGGCGTGCAGTCGGGCGAGCGCGACCAGGTGCTGCTCGGCGCCACCGGCACCGGCAAGACCTTCACCATGGCCAAGATCATCGAGGCCACCCAGCGCCCGGCGATCATCCTCGCGCCCAACAAGACCCTCGCGGCCCAGCTCTACGGCGAGTTCAAGGGGTTCTTCCCCTACAACGCCGTGGAATACTTCGTGTCCTACTACGACTATTACCAACCGGAGGCCTACGTTCCGCGCACCGACACGTTCATCGAGAAGGAAAGCCAGATCAACGAGCAGATCGACCGGATGCGCCACTCCGCCACCCGGGCCCTGCTCGAGCGCGACGACGTGATCATCGTCGCCTCGGTCTCGTGCATCTACGGCATCGGCTCGGCCGAGACCTACGGCGCGATGACCCAGGAGCTGGTGACCGGCAAGAATTACGACCAGCGCGAGTTCCTCGCCGACCTCGTCACCCAGCAGTACAAGCGCAACGACCAGGCCTTCCAGCGCGGCTCCTTCCGGGTGCGCGGCGATTCGGTCGAGCTCTGGCCCGCCCACCTCGAGGACCGCGCCTGGCGCTTCTCCTTCTTCGGCGAGGAGCTGGAGGCGATCCAGGAGTTCGACCCCCTCACCGGCGAGCGCACCGCGACGCTGGACAAGACCCGCATCTACGCCAACTCGCACTACGTCACCCCGCGCCCCACGATCAACCAGGCGATAAAATCCATCAAGGAGGAGCTGCGCCGCCGGCTCGACCAGTTCGTCTCCGAGGGCAAGCTGCTGGAGGCCCAGCGGCTGGAGCAGCGCACGAATTTCGACATCGAGATGCTCGAGGCCACCGGCGTGTGCAACGGCATCGAGAACTACTCGCGCTACCTCACCGGCCGCGCGCCGGGCGAGCCGCCCCCCACCCTGTTCGAGTACATCCCCGACAATGCGATCGTCTTCGCCGACGAGAGCCATGTCTCGGTCCCGCAGATCGGCGGCATGTTCAAGGGCGACTACCGGCGCAAGTTCACGCTGGCCGAACACGGGTTCCGCCTGCCGTCGTGCATGGACAACCGCCCCCTGAAGTTCGAGGAATGGGACGCGATGCGCCCGCAGTCGGTCTTCGTATCGGCGACGCCGGGCAAGTGGGAGATGGAGCAGACCGGCGGCGTGTTCGCCGAGCAGGTGATCCGCCCCACCGGGCTCATCGACCCGCCGGTCGAGATCCGGCCCGTGTCGATGCAGGTCGACGACCTGCTCGACGAGGTGCGCAAGGTGGCCGCCGCCGGCAACCGCGCGCTGGTGACCACGCTCACCAAGCGCATGGCCGAGGACCTCACCGAATACCTCCACGAGCAGGGCATCCGGGTGCGCTACATGCATTCGGACATCGACACGCTGGAGCGCATCGAGATCCTGCGTGACCTGCGCCTCGGCGCCTTCGACGTGCTCATCGGCATCAACCTGCTGCGCGAGGGGCTCGACATCCCCGAATGCGCGCTGGTGGCGATCCTCGATGCCGACAAGGAGGGCTTCCTGCGCTCGGAGACCTCGCTGGTCCAGACCATCGGCCGCGCCGCGCGCAACGCCGACGGCCGGGTGATCATGTATGCCGACAGCATCACCGGCTCGATGGAACGCGCCATCGGCGAGACCAACCGCCGCCGCGAGAAGCAGCAGGCCTACAACCTCGAGCACGGCATCACGCCCGAGACGGTGCGCAAGAATGTCGAGGACATCCTCGAGGGGGTCTGGGCCGGCGACACCGACCAGTCGCGCATCACCGCGAAGACCGGCGGCAAGCCGCTGGTGGGGGCGAACCTGCAGGCCCATCTCGACGGGCTGCGCAAGGACATGATGAAGGCGGCCGAGAACCTCGAGTTCGAGGAAGCCGCCCGGCTGCGCGACGAGATCCAGCGGCTCGAGGCCGTCGAACTTGCCGTGGCGGACGATCCGCTGGCCCGCCAGTCCGCCGTGGAGGCGGCCTCGGCGCCGAAGGCCACGGGCCGCTCCACCGCCGGGCGCGGCGGCACCCGCGCCTATCGCGGGCAGTCGAAGAAGAAGAGCTTCTGACAACCGGCGCCGCGCCCCTCCCCGCGGGGGGGGCGCGCAACACTTCCTTAACCATGATGCACTGAAATCTTTCCCGAACAGGGGAAGGATTGCCATGTCACGGTCCAGCATCACCTTCGCGCGCCTCGGCCTCGGGCTGCTGCTCGTCCTGCCGCTGGCGGGGCCGGTTCTCGGCGGGGCCTGGCCGCGCGGAGAGGGACAGGCATTCCTCTCGCTCTCCGCCCTCATCGGCTCGCCGGCCGAGGAGTTTCCGCTGCCGCGCACCGAGTTCGGCTCGCGCGTGGAGCTATACGGCGAATACGGCATCACCGAGCACTGGACCGCGGGGCTCGATCTCGCGCATGCGCCGGGCGATTTCGGCGAGACCACCGGCATCGTCTTCCTGCGCCGCACCCTCTGGCAGGGCGAGCGCGACGTCTTCGCCCTGTCCTTCGGCGCCGGCATGCGCCACGACGAGGACGAGGGCAGCTCGGCCCGCCTGCGCCCCGGCGCCTCCTGGGGCCGCGGCTTCGAGACCGCCTGGGGCGGCGGCTGGATGGGGATCGAGAGCTCGGTGGAATTCAACCCGCCGGAGGACGGGCTCATCCTGAAGCTCGACGCCACCCTGGGCCTGCGCCCGACCGAGCGCTGGATGGTGCTGGCCCAGCTCCAGAACACCCGTATCACCGACGGCGGAACCTACGTGAAGCTCGAACCCTCGGTGGGCTATCGGGTGAGCGACAGCAGCCGCATCGTGCTGGGCGTGAACATCGGCCTGCACGGCGACACCGATGTGGGCGTGAAGCTCTCGAACTGGGTGGAGTTCTGATTCGATTCGCGCTGGCCCGCCCCGGGGGGCCCGCATGATGCATCGCCGCAACACGCGGGGCGTGCACAGCGCAACCTGAAGTGGTGTCCGACGCAGGCCGTTCTCCCGGAAGTCACTGCAGCGCACAAAATCGCCCTGCGACAGGCAAAAATGGTCGAAACGGCCCGATTTCTGTCATAATCTTCGCGCATATCACCACTTCAGGGGCGTTCCGCCCGATTGTCACAGCATTGCAGGAATTGTCGGAAGCCCGCGAATTTTCTGGGCAGCAGTTGAGTTTTTTTCTATAAGGTCGGCGTTCAAGCAGTCTCGTTGCGGCCGACGGGGTAATGATTTCAGTCATGTACGCGCCACTCCGGAGATTATCTGTAAACTCGGGGCATCTGCCGCAGGGCCGGTGCCAGCGCCGGCACCATCCGGCGGTGCGCCCCGGCCGGAATGCCCTGGGGGAGGCATGACAGAGAGTTCGTTGCGTTCGGGCGACAGACTGTCGATCACGTGCGGTGTGGGGCACATGCTGCGTCTTCAGCCGAGGACGCCGGCGCGGAAGCCAGGCCCTCCGCCGCCCTCCTGCCCCGCTTCCCCCTCCCCTGCCACGGCACGGTTTCTTAACGCGGGCGCGCTTCTCTCGGAGGCTGCGCCCCGGGGCGGCCCCGCGCCCGCCCGCGCGGCCTCCGCCGGCGGATCATCGCACCGACAAGAGGGCGCGGCCCCTCCCCCACGGAACAGAGGAAAGAGCAGTCCCTTGAAGTCTTCCACACACCCGTCCGGCCTCCGGCTTCCGCGCGCGCTGGCGGCCGGCCTCGCCCTGCTCACCCTCGTCGCCGGCTGCACGATGGAGCCCCGCTCGCTCGAGGAGATCGTCAACGAGGGCATGTGGAACCGTGTTCCGCTCACCGCCGCCTGGGTGCCGGCGCCCAACGGGCTCATGGTGCTGCAACGGTCGGTGGACGGGCATTCGAGCCAGCGCATCACCCTGGCCAACGAGACCGCGCTGGAGGGGGAGAACTTCATCCAGATGCGCGCCGGCACCGGCAACACCCTGCCATGGGGCCGCCCGGCGCAATACGACATCATCCTCACCGATATCGGCGGCTCCACGCCCTCGCCCTTCGAGGACCTCGAGCCCGGCCAGATGTTCACTGGCAGGGACGCCCTGGGCGCCTACACCTTCGCCTCCGAGGCGCCGCGGCCGGGGGTGAACTGCGTCTACGTGGTGCGCAGGCTCGAGGCGAACCGGGTGTGGATCCAGACCACCGACACCTACGTCGATTTCCAGATGCGCAACTGCGTGCCCGGCCCCGTCGCGCAGGCGATGATCCCCTTCACCACGGCAATGACCGCCGGAACCCTGGCCCGCGGGCCGCAGGGCACCGCGCCGGATGCGCTGCCCAACCTGTCGCCCTTCGCGGCGCCCACCCAATGAGCCGGCGGCCCGCCCCGCACCACCAGACTGCCCCCGGCCGGGGCCGCGGGAGATTTCCGCTCCGGTCCGCCACACTCACGGAACACCTTGTTTTGCCGAGAATTCTGAGCCTGAAAGGCGAAAAGGATGCTTAAAGACACGACACGCGGCGTCGAGCACGCCCTCTGGGGCGTCGTCGGGATCACCCTCCTGGCGGCGGTTGTCTTCCTTGCCTCCGTGCCGCTGTCCACGCCGGCGCAGGCCGTCGTCGCCATCTGTGCCGTGATCGTCGTCGCGCTGCTCAAGCCGGCGGCGCATGTGCCGATGGTGCGCTACGTGCTGCTGGCCACGGCCAGCTTCATCGTGCTGCGCTACCTGTTCTGGCGCATTTCCTACACGCTGCCCTTCGATGCCGACATCCCTTCGCAGATCGCCGCCTACGTGCTGCTGATGGCGGAGCTGCAGGCGGTCTGCGTGTTCTTCCTCTCGGCCTTCGTGACCGCCCAGCCGGCGGACCGCCCCCTGCCCCCGATCATCGACTACGCCGAGGAGCTGCCCACGGTCGACGTGCTGGTGCCCTCCTACAACGAGCCGGCGGACATGCTCTCCGTCACCCTCGCCGCCGCCTCGATGATGCGCTACCCGCGTGATCGGCTGAAGGTGATCCTGTGCGACGACGGCGGCACCGACCAGCGCTGCAACCATTCCGACCCCGACCTCGCCGCCGCCTCGCGCCGCCGCCGCGCCGAGCTGCAGGAGATGTGCAAGGAACTGGGCGTCATCTACGCCACGCGTGAGCGCAACGTGGGCGCCAAGGCCGGCAACATGTCCTCCGCGCTGGAAAACCTCGACGGCGAGCTCGTCGTGGTGCTCGACGCCGACCACGTGCCCACCCAGGATTTCCTCGAGCGCACGGTGGGCCATTTCATCGCCGATCCGAAGCTCTTCCTGGTCCAGACCCCGCATTTCTTCATCAACAAGGACCCGATCGAGCGCAACCTCGGGCTGGCCGAGAAATGCCCGCCGGAAAACGAGATGTTCTACGGCATCATCCAGCCGGGCATCGACAACTGGGGCTCCACGCTGTTCTGCGGCTCGGCCGCCATCCTGCGCCGCCAGGCGCTCGACGAGGCCGGCGGCTTCGCCGGCGAGAGCATCACCGAGGACGCCGAGACCGCGCTCGACATCCACGCCCGCGGCTGGCACTCGATGTACGTGAACCACGCGGTGATCGCCGGGCTGCAGCCGGAGACCTTCTCCAGCTTCATCGGCCAGCGCTCGCGCTGGGCCTCGGGCATGATGCAGATCTTCCTGCTCAAGAACCCGATCTTCAAGCGCGGCCTGACCATCTACCAGCGCCTGTGCTACCTCAACATGATCGGCTTCTGGCTGTTCCCGCTGGTGCGCATGGTGTTCCTGTGCGCGCCGCTGGCCTACCTGTTCTTCGGGCTCGAGATCTTCTCGGCCAACGTGGAGCAGTTCTCGGTCTACGTGCTCTCCTACCTGGTGGTGAGCCTGCTGGTGCAGAACACGCTGTTCCGCCGCTACCGCTGGCCGCTGATCTCCGAGCTCTACGAGACCGCCCAGACCCCCTATCTGGCGCGGGCGGTGCTCTCGACCTTCTGGAGCCCGCGCTCGCCGTCCTTCAACGTGACATCGAAGGACGAGACGCTGGACAAGGAATCGGTCTCGCCCATCGCGCGGCCGCTGATCATCCTGTTCCTGCTCATGGTGGCGGGCGTGGCCGCGGGCATCACCCGCTACGCGCTCTTCCCCGGCGACCGTGACGCGGTCACCATCGTGACCGGCTGGGCGATCTTCAACTTCGTGGTCGTGGGCACGGCGCTCGGCGCGGTCTGCGAGAAGCCGCAGCGCCGGGCCCGGCCGCGCGTCTCGGTGCGCGAGGCGGCCACGCTGCACACCGGTGACGGGCTGGAATACGCCGCCACCCTGCTCGACGTCTCGATGGGCGGCACGCGCATCGAGGTGCCGCTGGGCAGTGCGACCAAGGGGGCCGGCAGTGCACTGCTCGCCTCGCTGCGCCCCGGCCAGCAGGTGACCGTGCGCCCGCTCCTGAAGGACGAGGGCGCGCCGAACTTCCCCATCCTGTGCCATGTCGCCTCGGTGCAGCGCAGCCCGCACGCGCTGATCGTGGGGCTGAGCTATGCCGCCCAGCAGGCGCGCGGCGCGCGGTTCTCGGTTGCGAGCATCATGTTCCGCGACAGCCTGATGTGGCAGGCCAAGCGCCTGCAGGGGCGCAACGGCCCGGGGCTGGTGATGGGCGTGCTCTACTACCTCTGGCTCGCCATCCGCACCATTCCCGCCAGCGTGATGGCCATCATCCGCGATGCGCTGAGCCCGAAGCCGGACAATACCGGCGAGATCCGCGCGGTCATCGAGCAGGCGCATCCGTTCCGCTTCGGCGTGGAGATGCAGCCCAGCTTCGCCGACCCCGCCCCGCAACCGGTGGGCGCAGACCCGATCACCCTGCACCAGGACGCCGCGCTGCCCGCCGACGCGGGCCCCCGCAAATCAGGAGCCACGCAGTGAAGTCGCCCGTTCTCCGCAGCCTTGCCGCGACGCTGGTCTGCCTGTCCCCGCTCGCGGGCGCCGGGCCGCTGGGCGCGCAGGACCTCATCCCCCTGCCCGCTCCGCAGCAGCCCCAGCCGCAGCGCCCGGGCGCACCCGCCGCCCCCGCGGCGCCGGCGCAGCCCCTGCCCGAGATCGAGCCGGGCGACATCCTCGACCGCAGCCTCACCGCGCAGATGAGCCAGCGCCGCGGCCGCGCCCCGGCGCCGGCCGCCCTCGGCAAGCTCGCCCCGCTCAGCGCGCGCGACACCGGCCCCGGCCTGCAGCGCCTCTACCGCATGGACGGCGAGCTCGGCCGGGCCGAGTTCTCCATGCTGCTGCCCGAAGTGCCGGCCGACGCGCGCCTGCGCCTCGCCACGCTCAGCACGGTCGACCTGCTGCCCGAGCGCTCGGGCGCAGCCGTCTCGGTGAACGGCACGCCGGTGGGCGAGGTGGTGCTCGACAATTTCTCCAACACCGGGCGCGACGAGCTGCCCCTGCCCGATGGCGTGCTGAAGCCCGGGCGCAACACGGTGAGCGTCGATCTCACCCAGACCCACCGCATCTACTGCGGGCCGGAGGCGAGCTTCTCGCTCTGGACCAGCTTCGACCTCGCCAGCTCGGGCGTCACCTACCGCCCCACGCCCGGCGAGGTGACCTTCACCGAGTTCCTCAGCGATGTCTCGCTCGATTCGCTCGCCGGGCGACCGCTGGTGGTGCAGTCCTACGGCGCCGATCCGCAGCGCCAGAGCGCGATGCTGCTGCAACTGGCGAACTACATCGGCTCCGGAAGCCCCGGCGGCGTGCCGCGCTTCCAGTTCCGCACCGGCTGGCCGATGGACCTGCCGACCGGCAGCCGCGCGCGCATCACCATCCTGCAGGGCGATGCGCCGGGCTATAATTTGCGCCTCGCCGGCGACGGCGCCACGGTGCTGGTGCTGGTGCTCGGGCCCGACGGCGCGGCACCCGACATCTCCGGCCTGCTGCCGCGCAGCCTCGCGGGCGGCGACGCGCTGCCCGAGCCGGTGATCATCGAACCCGGGGTCGAGACCAGCTTCGAGGCGCTCGGCTACGGCGAGATCCAGGACCGCCAGCATTTCTACTCGGTCACCAAGCCGCTGCGCCTGCCCTCCGGCTGGATGCTGGAGACCGACGAGCCGGTGGTCATCAAGCTCGACTACAACGCCTCGCCGTTCCTGCCCGCCGAGTCGCGCCTCCTGGTGCGGGTGAACGGCAACCCGGTGCGCTACCTGCCGCTGGACGACCCCCAGGCGCTGGACGATTCGGTGAGCATCCGCTTTCCCGCGCGCTACCTGCACGGCGCCTCGAACGCCCTCACCTTCGACTTCTTCGTGCCGGGCGAGCCGGCGGACCGCACCTGCGCCCCCATCACCGAACCGCTGGCCCGCATCGCGGCCACCTCCTCCATCCTGGTGCCGGAAGCGCCCGAGTTCCGGGTGTTCCCCGCGCTCGAGAGCTACTTCACCCCCAATGCCGCCGGCCACGAGCGGCTGCGGCTCGACCCCGGTGCGAGCGACGACCTGGCCGGAATGATGGCCCTCGTCGCCTCCAGCGCCCACGGCGGCATGGACCTGCTCGGCCGTGACATGCTGGCCGAACAGGCGCCCGACGCAGGCCAGGGCGCCCCGGCCGCCACCCTCGCCATCGTCACCCCCGGCGCGCTCGGCGGGCTCGACTGGGACGATGGGATCGTGCCGCGCGAGATGGTCGCGCATGCCTTCCAGCGCGACCGGCTGGTCACCGCGCAGCGCGACTTCTCCTCCGCCCTGCCGCCCCTGCTGAGCGAGGAGGGGCTCGACGCCCGCTGGGAACTCTTCGTGCTCAAGCTCGGCGCCCTCGTCGGCCGGCCGGAGGTGCCGCTGCAGGAATGGCTGCACTCCTACCGCCCGCTCGGCGTGCTGGTGGAGATGGGCTCGCCCGACGCCCCGAAGATCTACGCCGTGGCCGAGGCGGATGACCGGGCGGCGGAGTTTGCCGGCTACCTCTCCGCCACCGGGCTGGAGAACCGCCCCGCCGGCCGTGTCTCGGTGCTCACCCAGGACGGGCGCTGGCATTCCTGGTCCGAAGGGCCGCGCATCTACTTCACCGGCGAACCCACTTTCGGCGGAATGCTCGCTGTGGCAGGGAACTATGCCTCCCGCTTTCCGGGTTATTTCATACTTCTGTCGCTCATACTGGCAGCAGTATCGGCTCTCGTGGCCTATCGCTTTGTCACCACCCGCCGGAAAAGGTAGTGTTATGGACCGACGGCAATTCATCCTCGCGAGCGGCGCTGCCATGGCCTGCATGATCGCAAGCGGCGCCGGGGCCCAGACGCCCGTGCATCCGGCGCAGATCTACTGGGACGCCTGGAAGCGAACCTTCCTGCGCGAGGGGCGCGTGGTCGACAATGTCCAGATGGAGGCCAGCCACTCGGAGGGCCAGGGCTACGGCATGATCCTCGCCGTCGCCTTCGACGACCGGTCCACCTTCGCCTCGATGCTCGACTGGGCGGACCTGCACCTGGGCGTGCGCGGCGACGGGCTGTTCGCATGGCGCTGGCTCGAGGCCAACGGCGGCTCGGTGCCCGACCTCAACAACGCCTCGGACGGCGACCTGTTCATCGCCTGGGCGCTGGCCCGCGCCGCACGGCGCTTCGACAACCCCACCTATCTCGACCGGGCGCGCATCATCGCCCGCGCGCTGATCGAGAAATGCGTGATCACCACCGAGGATGACGGCCGCATGCTGATGCTGCCGGCACAGGCCGGCTTCAGCACGCCGGACGGCCATATCCTCAACCCGTCCTACTACATGATCCGCGCCATGACCGAGCTAGCCGAGGCCACGGGAGAGCGCGATCTCGCCACCGTCGCGCGCGACGGCCAGCGCCTGCTCGCCCGGCTCGCCGCCGGCGGCCCGGTGCCGGACTGGGTGCTGGTGAACGGCTCCGAGTTCGGCCCCGCCCCCGGCATGTCGTGGAACTCGGGCTACGAGGCGCTGCGCGTGCCGCTCTACCTCGCCTGGTCGGGCGACGTGCAGAACCCCGCGATCAACCGCTTCCGGACGGTGATGGACCAGGTGCCCTTCGGCTCCGACCAGACCCCGGTGGTGATCGACCGCGAAACCTCCGCCCCGCTGGAATGGAGCGCCGAGCCGGGCTACCGCGCCTGCAACGGCCTCCTCGCCTGCATGGACGAAAACCAGGCCGGCTCCGCCATTCCGGCCTTCACCGCCGAGCAGTCCTACTACCCGGCCACGCTCCACCTGCTCACGCTCGTCGCCCAGTGGGAGATCTCACCGCAATGCGTCCCAGTCTGAAGACCGCCCTCCTCGCCGCGGCGCTGATCGCCAGCGCCGGCAGCGCCGTGCTGGCCCAGGGCACCGCCCGCGTGCCCGACCGCGAGCTGGAGGCCCTGCGCTACTACTACCGCCAGTCCGACAGCGACGCGGTGCAGGCCGAGATCCGCCGCCTGCAGGAGAAATACCCCGGCTGGGCCCCGCCCACCGATCTCGACACGCTGTTCACCGGCGGGCCGAACGCCGGCGCCGTGTGGGACCTGCTGGGCTCCGGCCAGGTGCAGCGCGCCCGCACCCAGCTCGACAGCCTGCGCGAGAACTACCCGGACTGGACCCCGCCGGAAGACCTCGTCCAGGCGCTCGACGTCGCCGAGGCCCAGCAGGAGATCACCCGCGCCTTCACGGCGCAGAACTATTCCGGCGTGGTGACCATCGCCAACAACACCCCGGCCATCGTGAGCTGCGAGCGGGTGAACAACGCCTGGCTGCTCGGCGATTCCTACGGCGAGCTGAAACGGGCGGACGAGGGCGTCGCCGTCTGGCGCGGCGTCATCAACACCTGCACCGACCCCGAACTCGCCATCGCCACGCTCGAGAAGGCCAATGCCTACGCGAGCGAGGCGCAGCTGCGCAGCCTCTTCGCCGATGCGCAGCGCAAGTATCCCAACCAGCAGGCGGAATTCGACGCCCTGCTCGAGCGCCTGCTGGCCGGCCGCCGCTTCGGCCCCGGCGGCACCGAGACGGCCGCCGCCGCCTCCGCGCCCGCCGCCTCGCGCCGCCAGACCGCGGCGCAGGCCCGCGCCTCCCGCGCGGCCGCCGCCTCCTCCGCCGCCGCGGCCGCGATCACCGGCGCCGCCGAGAAGGGAGACTGGGCGACCTGCGTGGAGGAGAGCGCCAGCCCCACCACCGCCGCGATCCGCGCCCAGCGGGGCTGGTGCCTCTACAACATGGAACGGCCGACCGAGGCGCTGGTGAGTTTCGAGAACGCCCTCTCCCAGGGTGTTCCGGCCGACGAGGCCCGCGACGTGCGCTTCGGCATCGCCCTGTCCTACCTGCGGATGAACATGGCCGAACAGGCCTCGCAGGTGGCGAGCACCGCCGATTTCTCCACCGAGCAGCGCCGCCAGATCGAGGCCAGCATCATCGAGCAGCGCGCCTTCCGCGCCTACGAGGCCGAGGAATACACCGTGGCGGTGAGCTATCTCGAAGCCTACGAGCGGCTGATGGGCGGCATCCGCCGCGACCTCGAGACCCTGAAGGCCTATGCCCTGCTGAACTCGGGCCGCCGGGTGCCGGCGCAGAACATCTTCAAGCGGCTCGACGCCACGCTCTCCACGCCGGAGAGCCGCAGCGGGCTGGAAGCCTCCGGCGCGGTCTACATCCCCTACTGAGCCGGCCGGCGGGGCACGCGCCCCGCCCGCCCACGGAGCGCAGAACGGGCTGGAAACCGCCCGGCGCCGGTGCCAGTCTGTCGCCGTTGGCCCCTCCGGGGCCGGGCACAGAAGAGGAGCGCCGCCATGCAGAATTCCGAACCGGTCTGGGAGCATGTGGAGGCGCATCGCGCCGATTTCATCGCGTTGGCGGACCGTGTCTGGGGCATGCCGGAGACGCTCTACGCCGAGTACCGCTCCTGCGCCGAGCACACGGAGATGCTGCGCGCCAAGGGTTTCCGCGTGACGGAGGAGGTGGCCGGCCTGCCCACCGCGGTGATGGGCGAGGCCGGCGAGGGCGGCCCGGTGATCGCCATTCTCGGCGAATACGACGCCCTGCCCGGCCTCTCGCAGGTCGCCGGCATCGACGAGCCCCGCCCGCTGGTGGAGGACGGCCCGGGCCACGGCTGCGGGCACAACCTGCTCGGCTCCGCCGCCCTGCTCGCCGCCACCGCGCTGAAGGACTGGCTGGCGGAAACCGGCACCCCCGGCCGCGTGCGCTACATCGGCTGCCCGGCCGAGGAGGGCGGAGCGGCCAAGGCCTTCATGGTGCGCGACGGCGTGTTCGCCGATGTCGACGCCGCCATCACCTGGCACCCCGCCTCGATGACCCGCGTGGCCGAGGCCGAGAGCCTCGCCAACACCCGGATCGACTTCACCTTCACCGGCCGCGCCGCCCATGCCGCCGCGAGCCCGCATCTCGGGCGCAGCGCGCTCGACGCGGTGGAGCTGATGTCCGTGGGGGTGAACTACCTGCGCGAGCACGTGCCCCAGGACAGCCGCATCCACTACGCCTATCTCGACGCCGGCGGCACCGCGCCCAACGTGGTGCAGGCCCGCGCGAAGGTGCGCTACGCCGTGCGCTCCACCTCGCTCAAGGGCATGATGGCGCTCAACGACCGGGTGCGCGACATCGCCCGCGGTGCGGCGCTCATGACCGGCACCAGCCTGCAGATGCAGGTGATCTCCGCCGTCTCCAACATGCTGGGCAACCGCCCGCTGGAGGAGGCGATGCAGGCGGCGATGGAGGCCCTCGGCCCCGTGCCCTTCGACGAGGACGACCGCGCCTATGCCGCCCGCATCCAGGCCACGCTGGAGGCCGAGGACATCCGCAACGACTATGCCGCGAACGGTGTCGCCCCCACCGACGCCCCGCTGTGCGACTGGGTGGTGCCGCTCGACACCCGCGGCGTGAAGATGGTGGGCTCCACCGATGTCGCGGATGTGTCATGGGCCGTGCCTACGGTGCAGGCCCACGCGGCCACCCATGCCATCGGCACGCCGGGGCATTCCTGGCAGATCACCGCGCAGGGCAAGTCCCCCGCCGCCCACAAGGGCATGGTGCATGTCGCGAAGATCATGGGCCACACGGCGCGCATGCTCTTCTCCGACGCGCTCCTGCTGGCCCGCGCGAAGAAGGCGCACCGCGAGCATCTCGCCCGCGAGCCCTACGCCTGTCCCATCCCGGCCGACGTGCGCCCTGCCCTGCAGCCGCGCCCGGCCGCCCTCGACGCCTGAACGGAGCGCCCGATGTCCTGGACCATCTACCACAATCCCGCCTGCGGCACCTCGCGCAACGTGCTCGCCAAGCTGCGCGATGCCGGCATCGAGCCGCGGGTGATCGAGTATCTCAAGACCCCGCCCGACCGCGAGACGCTGGAGCGCCTGATCTCCGAGGCCGGCCTCACCCCGCGCGAGGCGCTGCGCGAGAAGGGCACCGACTGGCAGGAGCTCGGCCTCGGCGCGCCCGGCGTCACCGGCGAGCAGATCGTCGAGGCGATGCTCGCCGAGCCGATCCTCATCAACCGCCCCTTCGTGACGGGGCCCAACGGAACGAAGCTCTGCCGGCCTTCCGAAACCGTCGCGGAGCTGATCTCGCCGCCGGCCGGCTGAGCCGTGGGTCGCAGGCCCGAAGTATTCACGGGCCTGCGACCAAGGTACAATTTACCGTGAGGCCTTTTTCTGCCCCCGCCTTTCCTTATGTTTTTATTATGGAATCTTCTTTGACTTCCGGCCCGCAGTGCCTACTTCTGATAGGTGCCGTAACGGGTCCGGAGAGGCTGCTTTCGCCTCGCGGCTCGCAGAGCCGATCCGGGCCCGGGCGGCAGTACCCCAGTGAAGGGTACCAACCAGTCAAAGGGAGATCAGACATGGCATGGACTGCACCTAAGCTTGAGGAAGTGACCTGCGGCATGGAAATCAACATGTATTTCCCCGCCGAGGAAGACGATCGGGACCTGTTCTGATCGCGTGACCGGGACAGCGTGGAGTTGAGATGACCCGGCTTCGCGCTGTCGTTCTGGGTGCCGCCGCCGGAGGCGGGCTGCCGCAGTGGAACTGCGGCTGCGCGAACTGCAATGCGGCGCGGCGGGGCGATATCCCGCCGCAGACGCAATCCTCACTGGCGGTGACCGCGAACGGGGAGGACTGGCTGGTGCTCAACGCGTCGCCCGATATCGGCCGGCAGCTCGCCGCCACCCCGGCGCTGCACCCCACCGGCCCGCGCGAGATGCCGCTGAAGGCGGTGCTGGTGACCAACGGGGACATCGACCATGTGGCCGGCCTGCTCACCCTGCGCGAGAAACAGCCCTTTTCCCTCTTCATGACCCCCGGCATCGCCGGGGTGCTGGCCGCGAACCCGATCTTCGGCGCGCTCGACCCTGCCCTCGTGCCGCGCCGCGAGATCCGCCTGGGCGAGGCGTTCGAGCCGGTGCCCGGCCTCACCGCCACGCTCTTCGCCGCCCCCGGCAAGGTGCCGCTCTACCTGGAGGGGGACGAGGCATCGCTCGTCACCGACATGGAGGGCGAGCAGACCGTGGGCGTGGAGCTTGCCGCCGGCGGCGCGCGGGCCTGCTACGTGCCCGGCTGCGCACGGGTGACACCGGCGCTCGCCGCCCGTTTCAGCGGGGCGGACGCGGTGTTCTTCGACGGCACGCTCTGGGAGGATGACGAGATGATCCGCCTCGGGCTCGGCGCCAAGACCGGTGCGCGCATGGGGCACATGTCGATGAACGGGCCGGCGGGCTCGATCGCCGCCCTCGCCGAGCTGGGCATCGGCCGTCGCGTCTTCGTGCACATGAACAATTCCAACCCGGTGCTCGTGCCCGGCTCCGCCCAGCGGCGCGCGGCCGAGGCGGCGGGCTGGACCATCGGCCAGGACGGAATGGAGATCACGCTATGAGCCCTGCCACCCCCGCGGAGAGCCGCGAGGCCTTCGAGGCCCGGCTGCGCGCCATCGGCGCGGAGCGCTACCACGACAGGCACCCGTTTCACGCCCGCCTGCATGGCGGCGACTGCACGCCCGACGAGGTGCGCGCCTGGGTGATCAACCGCTACTATTACCAGTCGCGCATCCCGATGAAGGACGCCGCCTTCATGAGCCGGGTCGACGACCCGGCCCTGCGCCGCGCCTGGCGCAAGCGCATGGAGGACCATGACGGCTCGGAGGCCGGCGAGGGCGGCATCGCGCGCTGGCTGAAGCTCGCCCGTGCCGTGGGGCTGGAGCCCGATTACGTCGCCAGCACGAAGGGCGTGCTGGCCGGCACCCGCTTCGCGGTCGATGCCTACGTGCGCTTCGTGCGCGAGATGAGCCTGCTCGAGGCCGTGGCCTCCTCGCTCACCGAGCTCTTCGCGCCCAAGATCCACGCCGACCGCATCGAGGGCCTGCTGAAGCACTATGATTTCGCCGATGATGCGGCGCTCTCCTATTTCCGCAAGCGGCTGACCGAGGCGCCGGACGACGTGGCCTTCGGCCTCGCCTGGGTGCTCGACCATGCCGACACTGCCGAGCGGCAGGACGCCGCCGCCGCCGCCCTCACCTTCAAGACCGACGTGCTGTGGAGCCAGCTCGACGCGCTCTGGGGCGCCTATGTGGAGGGGCGCATCCCGCCCGGCGCCTGGCGGCCCGGCGAAGGCCTGCTGGCCCGGGCCGCGGCATGAGCGATGCCCCCGCAGCCGAGGCCACCCTGCCCGACGCGGCCCGCCCGCGGCTCTTGCGCGGCGTGCGGGTGAAGCATGACGCCGTGCGGGGCATGGACGTGCTGCTCGCGCCCGAGCGCGCGCTGAAGCTCGACCCCATCGGCGCCGCCATCCTCGCCGAGGTGGACGGCACCCGCAGTTTCGCCGAGATCGTCGCCCGCCTCGCCGCGCGCTACAATGCGCCGGCGGAGCAGATTTCGGGCGATGCCCGCACCTTCCTCGTCTCGCTCATCGAGCGCCGCATGGCGGAGGCCGCATGACCGAACAATCCCGCCCCGACACCGCCCGCGCCGTGGCCGTGCACCCGCCGATGGCGATGCTCGCCGAGCTCACGCACCGCTGCGCGCTCTCCTGCCCCTATTGCTCCAACCCGCTCGAGATGACCCGGCGCGACACCGAACTTTCCGCCGCCGACTGGGCCGAGATCTTTGCCCAGGCGGCGGAGATCGGCGTGTTGCAGCTCCACCTTTCCGGCGGCGAGCCCGCCTCGCGCCGCGACCTCGAGGAGATCGTGGCCTCGGCCCATGCGGCCGATCTCTACACCAATCTCATCACCTCGGGCATCGGCCTCACCGAGAAGCGACTCGACGCGCTGGAGGCGGCCGGGCTCGACCACGTGCAGCTCTCGCTGCAGGGCGTGGACGCCGAGATGGCGGACCGGATCGGCGGCTACCGCGGCGGCTTCGAGCGCAAGATGGCGGTGGCGGGCTGGATCGGGGCGCGGGGCATCCCCCTCACCCTCAACGCGGTGATGCACAAGCTCAACCTCGACCGGCTGCCGGAGACCATCGAGCTCGCCCTCGCCATGGGCGCGCGGCGGCTGGAGGTGGCCACGGTGCAGTTCCACGGCTGGGCGGCGCGCAACCGTGCCGCGCTGATGCCCACCCGCGCCCAGGCCCGCGAGGCGAGCCGCATCGTGCGCGAGGCCCGCGCCCGGCTGCGCGGCCGGCTGGTGATCGACTACGTTACAGCCGACCACCACGCCGACTACCCCAAGCCCTGCATGGGCGGCTGGGGCTCCACCGGCCTCAACGTGCTGCCCGACGGCCGGGTGATGCCCTGCCACGCGGCGCACACCATCCCCGGGCTCGATTTCGAGCGCGCGCCGGGGCGGCACCTCGGCGAGATCTGGCGCGAGGGGGCGGCCTTCAACGCCTTCCGCGGCTTCGACTGGATGCAGGAGCCCTGCCGGAGCTGCGATCGCAAGGGCATCGACTTCGGCGGCTGCCGCTGCCAGGCGATGGCCATCGCCGGCGACCCCGCCGCGACCGACCCGGTCTGCGTGAAGTCCCCCCTCCACGCCCGCCTCGCTGCCGAGGCCGAAGCAGACGCCGCCGCAGAGGGTGCCGAGCTCACCTACCGCACCAACCCCGCCTGAAGTCTCCCAGGCCTGCGCCCGCTCCCCGCCGTTGCGCCCGTGGCGGGGCCCTTCCCCTCGGGGGCATCGAGCCCCCTTCGGGCAATCGCCGGCTGCGCCGGCCGGCGCCAGGCTTTCCCGGCTGCGACACCCTTCGTCGGCGTGCCCTGCCCTGTGCGATCTCGCTGGCACCGTGGTGCCCGGTTACGGGATTCATCGAGACACCCCAGAGGGCCAGAGGGCCAGAGGGCCAGAGGGCCAGAGGGCCAGAGGGCCAGAGGGCCAGAGGGCCAGAGGGCCAGAGGGCCAGAGGGCCAGAGGGCCAGAGGGCCAGAGAACATGCCTCACGCATGCCCCCGGTCAAGCGGCAACGTCCGTAATGGGCCAGGCCCTCTCCACCCGCCGGGCGGGGGGCCGCAGGCCCTTCGCCACGGCCGGCGAAGTGAGGGGGCGCGAGCCCCCTCGGTGAGCCGGACGTTCCCCCGCCGGAGGTCAGCCGCCCGTGGCGCCTTCGGGGAGTTCGAAGGGGCGCGGCTGCAGCTCCTCGGCCGCGGCGCGGATGTCGATGAGGCAGCTGTGCGCCGCACAGCCCTGGCTGAGGCCGGAGGCCGGGCGGTCCGCGGTGAGGGCATTGGGGTTGCCGTGGCGCTCGGTGCCGCTGTCGGGGTCGGGGTCATACCAGCCGCCGGTGGAGAGGCGGGCCACGCCGCGCATCACCGTGTCGGAGATGCGCAAGCCGGCGAGGCAGCGGCCGCGGTCGTTGAACAGCTCCACCGTGTCGCCGTCCTTCAGGCCACGGGCGGCGGCGTCCTCGGGGTGCATCAGCACCGGCTCGCGGCCGCCCACCTTGTTGGCCCGGCTCCAGGGGCTGGGGTCGAGCTGCGAGTGCAGGCGCCGCTCCGGCTGGTCGGAGACGAGGTGCAGCGGCAGCCGCGCCGCCGCCTCCGCCCCCAGCCATTCCTCGGGCGGAAACCACGAGGCATGCCCCCGGCAATCCGCCAGCCCGAAGGAGGCCACCGTCTCCGAGTAGATCTCGATGCGCCCCGAGGGGGTGGTGAGCGGGTGCGCCGCGGGGTCGGCCCGGAAGGCCTCCAGCATAACCCGGCCATGCGCGCGCGGCCCGAGATCCACCAGCCCCTGCTCGCGGAACGTCTCGAAATCCGGCACCTCGATGCCATGCTCGGCCCAGGACTGCCGGGTGCGGTCATGGAAATGCCGCAGCCAGTCCTCGGCCTCGCGGCCCTCGGTGAAGGCCTCCTCGAGGCCGAGCTCCCGGGCGATGCCGCGGAAGATCTCGTAGTCGTCGCGCGCCTCGCCCACCGGGGGCACGATCGCCTTCATGTAAGCATAGTGCCCCTCCAGCGTGCCGAAGCCGAGGTCGTCGCGCTCCATCGCCGTGGTGGCGGGCAGCACGATGTCGGCACGCCGGGCCGCCGCGGTCCAGAACTGCTCGTTGACGATGATCGTCTCGGGCTTCTCGAAGGCGCGCTGCAACCGGGCGAGGTCCTGGTGGTGGTGGAAGGGGTTGCCGCCCGCCCACCACACCAGCCGGATGTCCGGGTAGGTGTAGGTGCCGCCGTTGTAGGTGAAACTGCCGCCGGGGTTCAGCAGCATGTCGGCGATCCGCGCCACGGGGATGAAATCGGCCACCGCGTTCTGCCCCTGCGGCAGCGAGGGGCCGCGCAGGTCGAGCTCGTTGCTGCCCATCATGTTCTCGGCGCCGTAGCCCACCGCGAAGCCGCCGCCCGGCAGGCCGATCTGCCCCAGCATCGCCGCCAGCGTGATGGTCATCCAGAACGGCTGCTCGCCCCGGTCCGAGCGCTGCAGCGCCCAGGCCACGTTGATCATCGTGCGCTTCGAGCCCATCTTGCGCGCCAGCGCCCGGATCTCGCCGGCCGGAACCCCGCAGAGGGCCGCCGCCCACTCGGCCGTCTTCGGCGTGCCGTCGCTCTCGCCCGTGAGGTAGGCCTCGAACCTCTCCCAGCCGGTGCAATGGCTGGCGAGGAAGCCGGTGTCATGCAGCCCCTCCGCGCGCAGAACATGGGCGAGGCCCAGCATCATCGCGGTGTCCGAGCCCGGGCGCGCCTGCAGCCACTGCACCGGCCCGCCGGTGATCAGGTTGTCGGATACCGGCGAGATGTTCACCACCTCGGCGCCCGCCTCGGCGAGCGCGCGCAGCCCGGCGCGCACCTTGTGCCGCGCCACGCCGCCGGCGGAGATCTGCGCGTTCTTCGCCGGCACGCCGCCGAAGGCCACGAACAGCTCGCAATGCTCCGCCAGCACGTCCCAGCTGGTGTGGTAGGTCATCAGCCGGTGCATGTCGTCGACCACATGCGGCAGGATCACGTGTGCGGCGGCAAGCGAGTAGCTGTCGCGGCTGCGCACGTAGCCGCCGGCCACGTTGAGGAAGCGGTGCACCTGGCTCTGCGCATGGTGGAAGCGCCCGGCCGAGGACCAGCCGTAGGAGCCGCCGAAGATCGCCCGGTTGCCGTGGGTCTCGCGGATGCGCGCCACCTCGGCGGCGGCGAGGCGGCTCGCCTCCTCCCAGCTCACCTCCACGAAGGGCTCGCGGCCGCGCAGCTCCGGCGCATGGCCCGGGCCGCCCTCCAGCCAGCTGCGGCGCACGGCCGGGCGGCGGATGCGGGCGGCCTTCAGCTCGGGCGCGAGCTGGTGCAGGCCGATTTCCGAGGGGTCCGGGTCACCGCGAAACGGCACGATGCGCGGCGCGTCCTCGCTGCCCTCCACCTCGTAGAGGCCCCAGTGCGATGATGTGTAGCGCGTCATGTCCGTCTCCTCCGGCTCCGGCGCGGTGCCGGTATCGTCGGGGAGAGACTAGCCGTGCGGCGACGGGACGCAAGCCCCAACCCCGCGGGCCCCGCGCGGCGGAGGCCCTTCGGGGCCTTCGCCATGCCCGCGAAGCTGCGGGGGCCGCGAGGCCCCCTCGGCGCCGCGGGCATCCCCCGGCCGGGTTCAGGCGCCGAGGCCGGCGTAGAGCGTGGGGGTCTGCAGCGCCGAGAAGCCGTAGTGGCGCAGCCAGCGCAGGTCGGAGTCGAAGAAGGCCCGCAGGTCGGGGATGCCGTATTTCAGCATCGCGATCCGGTCGATCCCCATGCCGAAGGCAAAGCCCTGCCACTGCTCGGGGTCGATGCCGCCCGAGCGCAGCACATGCGGGTGCACCATGCCCGAGCCCAGCACCTCGAGCCAGTCGTCCCCCTCGCCCACGCGCAGCTGCCCGCCGGCCCAGGAGCAGCGGATGTCCACTTCCGCCGAGGGCTCGGTGAAGGGGAAATGCGAGGCGCGGAAGCGGGTCTCCACCCCGTCGACCTCGAAGAAGGCGGCGAAGAATTCCTCCAGAACCCACTTCAGGTTCGCCATGGAGATGTCGCGGTCGATGGCGAGCCCCTCGACCTGGTTGAACATCGGCGTGTGGGTCTGGTCGAAGTCGGAGCGATAGACCCGGCCGGGCGCGATCACGCGGATCGGCGCGCCCTGGGCCTGCATGGCGCGGATCTGCACCGGCGAGGTATGGGTGCGCAGCACGTGCGGCGGGCGGTTGTCGCCCTCGGCACGGTGCATGTAGAACGTGTCCATCTCGGTGCGGGCCGGGTGCTCGGGGCGGATGTTCAGCGCGTCGAAATTGTACCAGTCGGTCTCGATCTGCGGCCCCTCGGCCACGCCGAAGCCGAGATCGCCGAAGATGGCGGCCACTTCCTCGGTCACCTGCGAGATCGGATGGATGGTGCCGGTCTGCGCGGGGCGCGGCGGCAGGGTGACGTCGAGCCACTCCGCCCGCAGCCGCTCGGCCAGCGCCGCGTCCTGCAGCCCGGCCTTGGCGGCGGAGATGGCGGAGGCGATCTCGTCCTTCAGCGCGTTGAGCGCCGGGCCCGCGGACTGGCGCTCCTCGGGGCTCATGCGGCCGAGCTCGCGCATCTTCAGGCTCACCTCGCCCTTCTTGCCAAGCGCTGCGAGGCGCACCGCCTCCAGCGCCGCTTCGTCCGCCGCATCGGCGATGGCGCCGAGATACCGGCCGCGCAGGGTGTCGAGCCCGTCCATGCCCGCCTCTCCTCAGTGAATTCCATCCGGCATCCGCCTACCACAGGCGGGGCGGAATTCAAGGCCGGGGGCGCCGGGGCGCGACGAAAACGCACTCCGCCGCACCGCCGCCTTGTCATCGCGTCCCGCCCCGGCTATTCGCGGTATACGTAATGTTATAACATTACTATTCATGAATCCCCGACCCGAGGAGGCCCCGACCCCCATGCAGAAAGTCCTGATCGCCCCCGCAGCAGCCCTGGCGGCCGCCATGCTGCTCGTCACCGCCCCGGCCCGCGCGCAGGACAGCGCCGCCGGCCACGACCACGCGCATGACCATTCCCACGCCCATGACGAGGCGCATGCCCACGCCCATGACGACGCGATCTACCGAGGGTATTTCGACGATGCGCAGGTCGCCCCCCGCCCGCTTTCCGACTGGGAGGGGGCGTGGCAGTCGGTCTACCCGCTGCTGCAGGACGGCACGCTCGACCCGGTGATGGCCGACAAGGCCGCGCATGGCGACAAGTCCGCCGCCGAATACCGCGCCTATTACGACACCGGCTATGCCACCGATGTCGCGCGGATCGAGATCCGCGGCAGCACCGTGACCTTCCACGGCCCCGAGGGGGCCCTCAGCGGCGAATACGCCTCCGACGGGCTGGAAGTGCTCACCTACAAGGCCGGAAACCGCGGCGTGCGCTTCATCTTCGCCAGGACCGCCGGCGACGCCGCCGCCCCGGCCTTCATCCAGTTCAGCGACCACCGCATCGCGCCCGCGAAGGCCGACCACTACCACATCTATATGGGCGACGACCGGGCCGCCCTGCTGGAAGAGGTCACCAACTGGCCGACCTACTACCCTGCCGCCCTCTCGCCCGGGGAGATCGTGCAGGAGATGCTGGCACACTGAGCCCGGCACCCCCGTGCCGCCCGCAGCGGCGGCACGGATGCCCCGCCGCCCGGCGTTCAGTGGCAGTGCACGCGCCCGGTGGCCTTTTCCATGTGGCAGCACTGGCCGGGAGGGGAGCTCTTGCGGCAGCCGCCGCCATGCGCCTCAGCTGCGCCAGCGCAGCACGGTCTCGCGGATGGGATTGCGGAATTCGCGGTCGTCGCGGCGGTGGGCCACCCATTCGTCCTTCATGCGCATCCACCATTTCGCCTGGGTGTCGGCATCGGGGATCAGCATCAGGCGCGGATTGTGCTCCAGCCCTTCCTTCTGCTTCTGCAC
Source organism: Oceanicella sp. SM1341 (assembly GCF_003448965.1). Lineage (GTDB taxonomy): Bacteria > Pseudomonadota > Alphaproteobacteria > Rhodobacterales > Rhodobacteraceae > Paroceanicella. Next base: position 68,982 of record NZ_QRGC01000013.1, on the reverse strand, counting down.
CACGGCGCGGTCCTGGTCGATGAACACCCTCGCGAGGTGGCGCAGCAGCGGCTTGAAGGGCGTCATCCAGGGCATCGACCACCAGATCAGCTGGATCACCTCGGTGGTGCTGTCGGTGAGCGGGGTGATGGCGGTGACCGAGACCACCTGGTGCTTTTCGCCGGCGATCTCCTCGATGCGCAGACCGGGGAGCATGTAGGAGATCTGCGTCTCCACCTCGCGGCCGAGTGGGCGGTAGGCCACGTTGCGCCCCGGCACCTGGTGGCGGACCATCGACCAGCCGAGCTCGGAGGGGGCGAAATGCTTCTCCTTCGCCTTCAGCGTGGTCGCATCCTTCTTGAACCACCAGGAGGTGTGCACGAAGGCGGCATGGGTGGGGTCCATCAGCCCGAAGGCGGCGTGGTCGGCCGAGCAGTCGAAGGGCATGGAGACGTATTCGTCCGGAGCCTTGTCGAAATGCGGAAAGCGCGGCGGCGGGGCGGAGGGTTTCTCGCCCTTCTCGCCGAAGAACATCCAGATGACGCCCTGCTGCTCCACGCAAGGATAGTCGCCGGTGTTGATCTTGGCGATGTCCATGCGCTGGCCCGGCGCGAGCGAGGGGATCTCGGTGCACACGCCGCCCTCGCCGAAGCGCCAGCCGTGGTAGCAGCACTGCACGGTGGTGCCGTCGAAGGAGCCGTAGCGCAGCGGGATGCCGCGGTGCGGGCAGGCGTCGCGCAGCGCGAAGACCCCGCCGTCGGACTTGCGGCAGATCAGCACCGGCTCGCCCAGCAGCGTCTTTGCCAGCATCTTGCCGGGTTTCACCGCCCGGCCGGGGGCCGCGACATACCACAGCCCGCGCATCAGATCGGCCTTCGTGCCCTGCATGGCGGGCCCTCCTTCCAGGAAATCCTCGCGGCTATCTAGGCCCCCGCGGGGGGCGATGACAAGCCGCGCGCCGGAACTTCGGCGGCCCCCGGGGCGTTTCCTGCCCGACAGCAGACGACATCACCAACCGGAGACAAGACCCTTGGACCTCATCCGCATCCTGATCGCCATCCTCCTGCCCCCGCTGGGCGTGTTCCTGCAGGTGGGCCTTGGCGGTGCCTTCTGGATCAACATCCTGCTGACCCTGCTGGGCTACATCCCCGGCATCGTGCACGCGGTGTGGATCATCGCCCGGCGCTGAGCGTCCGCCAGGGGTATGCGCACCGATCCGGTGATGGTATTTCCGCGAAGGGATGCCATCGCCGGAGGCCGATCATGGATGCGCAGGACACAACGCAGTCGCACGAAGCGCAGTCGCCGGGCACCGGTGCGCAGGCGCGGGAAGGCGTGCGCGCCCGCGCCACCGCCATCCGGGCCTTCCGCTGCAAGAACCTGATCGTTGTCATCGAACGCGAGACGTGAAGAACATCGGCACGGTGGTCCGCAACGTGAACGAGAAGCGCGGCATCTCCCCCCTCGCGGTGGAGCGCAGCGCGATGTGCGTGGCCATCCCGATGTTCGGCATGATCGAGAGCCTGAACCTCGGCACCTGCTCCGGCATCGTGCTCTACGAGAGCGCCCGGCAGCGCCGCGAATACCAGAGCCGCTTCCGCCTGCGCAACCAGCGCGGCGCCCGCGCCGAGCCCCTGCCCACCGTGATGCCCCGCGCCGACTAGCGCCTGCCACATGCGCCCCGCCCGGAGGTCAGCGCCCGAGCGCAGGGGGTCCGGGGGAGGCGCGCCTCCCCCGGTCTTCCCTTGAGATACGAAAAGACCCCGGCAGGAGCGCCTGCCGGGGTCTTTCATCTCGTCGGTCGCGGAGGCGATCAGGCCAGGGCGGCCTTGGCCTTCTCGACGATCGCGTTGAACGCCGCCGGCTCGTGCACGGCGAGGTCCGCCAGCACCTTGCGGTCGACTTCCACACCGGACTTCGCGAGCCCGTTGATGAAGCGCGAATAGGTCAGGCTCTCGTCATGCGCCCGCACCGCCGCGTTGATGCGCTGGATCCACAGGGCGCGGAAATTGCGCTTGCGGGTCTTGCGGTCGCGGGTCTGGTACTGGAGCGCCTTGTCCACGGCCTGCTTGGCAACGCGGATGACGTTCTTGCGGCGGCCGTAGTAGCCCTTGGCAGCCTTGCGGATCTTTGCGTGGTTGGCGTGGGTGACAACGCCGCGTTTAACTCGTGCCATGTCTCAAGCTCCTCAGCGGCCGTAGGGCAGGAAGCCCTTGACGATCTTTGCATCCTGGTCGCTCAGCACCGTGGTGCCGCGCGCGTTGCGGATGAATTTCGCGGTGCGCTTGATCATGCCATGGCGCTTGCCGGCCTGGGCCACTTTCACGTGGCCGTTCGCGGTCACCTTGAAGCGCTTCTTCGCGCTCGACTTGGTCTTCATCTTGGGCATTTCGGTCTCCGATTCAGAGAATGTTCTGAGGCAGCACGGCAGCCCTTTCGGCCGGTTGCCCCGGTTCGGAAGCCGGGCTTATAAGCGCAAGCCCGGCCGTTGGCAAGGGCCAGCTTACTCCGGCTCGCCCTCGAAGATCGCCTTCTCGCGCACCGGGGCGATGCGCAGGATGTTCGTGGAGCCGGAGACGTTGAACGGCACGCCGGCGGTCACGATGATGCGGTCGTCCTCGGTGGCGAAGCCATGGCCGCGGGCGATGCGCGCGGCGAGGATGACGGCATGCTTGAAGCGGTCGACCTCGTCGGTCTTGGCGCAGTGCAGGCCCCAGACGAGGCACAGGCGGCGCGCCGTGGTCACGATCGGCGTGAGCGCCAGGATCGGCACCCGCGGGCGCTCGCGGCTCACCATCTGGGCGGTGGTGCCCGAGTGGGTGAAGCAGGCGATGGCGCGCACGTCGGTGGTCTCGGCCACCTCGCGCGCGGCGGCGGTGATGGCGTCGGAGGTGCTGCCGTGCTTGGAGGAGCGCGAGGCCTCGATCACGCTGCGGTAGATCGAGTCGGACTCGACCGATTCCGCCACGTTGTTCATCGTCTTCACCGCCTCGACCGGGTACTGCCCGGCGGCGGATTCGCCCGAGAGCATCACCGCGTCCGCACCCTCGTAGATGGCCTGCGCCACGTCCGAGACCTCGGCGCGCGTCGGCACCGGCGAGGTGATCATGCTCTCCAGCATCTGGGTCGCCACGATCACCGGCTTGCCCACCGCGCGGCAGCCGCGCACCAGGCGCTTCTGGATCGGCGGCAGCGACTGGACGGGGAGTTCCACGCCCAGGTCACCGCGCGCCACCATGATGCCGTCGGAGGCCGCGAGGATCGAATCGAAGTTCTGCACCGCGGCGGGCTTCTCGATCTTGGAGATGATCAGCGCGCGGTCACCCACCAGGGCCCGGGCCTCCTCCACGTCCTCGGCGCGCTGCACGAAGCTCAGCGCCAGCCAGTCCACGCCCAGCTTGCAGGCGAACTCGAGGTCGGAGAGGTCCTTCTTGGAGAGGGCGGCGAGCGGCAGGATCACGTCCGGCACGTTCACGCCCTTGCGGTCGGAGATCTCGCCGCCGACCATCACCTCGGTCTCGGCCGAGGAGCCATCGCACTCGAGCACCTTGAAGCGCATCTTGCCGTCGTTCACCAGCAGGGTGGCACCGGGCTGCAGGGCCTTGAAGATCTCCGGGTGCGGCAGGCGCACGCGCTCGGCGGTGCCTTCGGCCTCGTCCATGTCGAAGCGGAAGCGCGCGCCGATCTCCAGCGTCTCGCGGCCGTTGGCGAAGGTGCCGCAGCGCAGCTTGGGGCCCTGCAGGTCGGCGAGGATGGCGATCGGGCGCTCGAGCTCGAGCTCGATCTCGCGGATCAGCCGGTGCCGTTCGCGGATATCGTCCTGCGTGCCATGCGACATGTTGAGGCGGAACACGTCGGCGCCGGCCTCGAACAGATCGCGGATGACTTCTCGGGTGCTGGAGGCCGGGCCGAGCGTGGCCACCACCTTTACATTACGGTTACGTCGCATCGTGCAATCCTGTCAGATAGGGGCGCGGAGGCCGGGCGCTGCGTTTATAAACACGGTTTGCTGAATGAGTGAAGGAAAGCCGAGCGACATATCCTTGCTTTTTTGCAATTTCCTTCCTCAGTTCCTTGCCGGCTGCGTGGTTTCGCGGCATGTCTCGCTGCCATGATGAGCGCATCCCACAAAGCACATGAACCCGTCGAATTCGTGAACGCGGAGGGGGCCCCCGGCCTGCTCTTCCTGTGCGATCACGCCTCCAACGCCATGCCGGAGGGCGACCTCGGCCTGCCGCCGGAGGAGATCGCCCGCCACATCGCCTGGGACCCCGGCGCACGCGGCGTGACGCTGGCGCTGGCCGCCGCCTTCGACGCGCCGGCGATTCTCACCCGCCAGTCGCGCCTGGTGATCGACCCCAACCGCGGGCCCGACGATCCCACGCTGGTGATGCAGCTCTATGACGGCACCATCATCCCCGGCAACCGCGGCATTTCCGAGGCAGAGGTGGCCCGGCGCCGCGCGCTCTACTACGACCCCTACCATACCGCGATCACCGGGCGGCTCGACGCGCTGGCCCTGCGCGGCATCCAGCCGGTGCTGGTCTCGATCCACTCGATGACCGCGCAGCTGCGCGGCAAGCCCTTCCGGCCCTGGCAGTTCTCGGTGCTGTGGAACCGCGACGGGCGCATCGCGCAGCGGCTGATCGCCCGGCTGCGCGCCGAGCCGGGCCTGGAGATCGGCGACAACGAGCCCTATTCCGGCGCGCTCGAGGGCGATACGATGAGCCGGCACGGGCTGGGGCGCGAGCTGCCGCATGTCTTGATCGAGCTGCGCAACGACCTCATTTCCACCCCCGAGGGCGAGGCGCTCTGGGCGGGCAAGCTCGCCGGCCCGCTGCGCGACGTGATCGCCGCCTACCGAGCAGGAGAAGACTGATGGACGAGACCACCCGCACCGAACTCGAGGCCGCCGCCTTCCGCCGGCTGGTCGAGCACCTGCGCACGCGCAGCGACGTGCAGAACATCGACATGATGAATCTCGCCGGTTTCTGCCGCAACTGCCTGAGCCGCTGGTACCAGGAAGCCGCCAACGAGCGCGGCATCGAGATGAGCAAGGACGAGGGCCGCGAGATCGTCTACGGCATGCCCTACGAGGAGTGGCGCGACAGGCACCAGACCGAGGCGAGCCCGGACGCGAAGGCTCGTTTCGCCGCCAACCCACCGGAGCACTGAGCCCGGCTGCGGCCGCATCGCCCCGCCCGGTACGCGGCGCGGTGGGGCGTCAGGCCCGGCCCGGCGCCTGCGATCCCGGCACCGAAACAGCCCGGCGGAAGGCGGCACCCCGGCCGGCCTCGGCGCCACGGCCACCATCGCCGCACCCCGGGCCGGGCCATCCCCGCGGCTCGGGGGGCTGCACCGCCTCCGCCCCGACGCAACCATCCCTCCCCGCACCTTGCCGCAGAGCCGGAGCCGCCGAGGGCACGGCCCTCGGCCCGGCCCAACTGCGCGGAAGGGCGCCGCAGGCGCCCGACCAGAGCAGGCGGGAGCCCCCCGCCCCCCTGGCGCGACGCCTGTGACCTGGCGAGGCTGCCGAATGCCATTCCCCCCGGAGTGCCGGTGACACCGCGCGTGACCCTGACCCGCCCGACCGGAGCGGGCGGGAGCGCCCTGCCCCGATGTGGGGACGCAGACGTGGGCCTCCCGCCTCTCCGCCGGTCTCCGCTGGCGCGGAGGACCGCTCCGCGTTGGGCCGGGCCGCGCCCCTGCGGGGCACGGCGCAGGGAATGCCGCGAGGGCACGCCCGGCGCATCTGCGCAATATCCGGGCGGCCCGTCGCAGGCCCGTCGCAGGGTCGTCGCAGGGTCCCCGAAGGGACGGCTCGGGGAGAGGCACCTGCCCGCCGACCGGCTTTGCCGCGCAGCCGGCCGGGACCGCGATCCGGGTGCCGCTCCGCATGAGGCCTCGCCGTTTCGGGCCGGGAAGCGGGAGGCCCATCCGCGAGGCGGGCCGACCATGCGCGGCAGAACGGATTGCCGGGCAGCGGGTCATCGGGCACCGGGGCCCATGCCTCCCGGCCCGAGGGCAGGTGCCCGTGTCCCGCCCGACACGCGGGCCGCGCTGGCCCGGCCGGGCCGAGGCGACGATCGCCGGGTCAGGCGCTGCGTCGGCGTCGCAGCCCGGCTCAGGCCGGGGCGTGTTCGCGCTGGATGGCTTCCCAGGCCTCGTTGATGGCGGCGAGGCGGCGGGTGGCGAGGGTGATCGCCTCCTCGGGCACGCCGCGGGCCACCAGGCGGTCCGGGTGAGTGTCGCGGACCAGCGCGCGCCAGCGGGCGCGGATGGTGCGCATGTCGTCGGAATGCTCGACGCCGAGCACGTCGTAGGGGTCGGGGGTGACATCGGGCAGGTAGCGCGCGTGCAGCGAGCGGAACACCCGGGGGTCGAGGGCGAAGCGGCGGGCGACCTCGCGCAGGAAGGCGTCCTCGGCCGGGTGATAGTCGCCGTCGGCGAGCGCGATGTGGAACAGGCCCTCGAGCAGGTCCTCGAGCACCTGCGGGCGGCCGCGGAACATCCGGGCGATGCGGTCGGCGTAGAGCTCGAAGCCGGCCACGTCCTGGCGGGCGAGGTTGTAGACGCGGGCCGCCTGGGCCTCGTCTTCCGGCGCGATGCGGAACACCTCGCGGAAGGCCTCGACCTCGCGCCGGGTCACATGGCCGTCGGCCTTGGCCATCTTGGCGCCCAGCGCGATCACCGCGATGGTGAAGGCCACGCTCTGCTCCGGCGGCGTGCGCAGCTTCGCCAGCACGTCCGCCAGCGAGCCGCCGCCCGCGAGCGCGGACAGGGCTTCGGCAATGCGGGTCCAGATCGACATTCCGGGGGGTCCTCACCCAGCAGGGAGCCGCACCCTGCGGCGCGACGATACGGCGGCTTGCGGGCCCCGGCACGGTTCCGCCGCACCTGCCCTCTCTCGCCTCCAGAGTGACAGATCGGGCCGCGCTTCGAAAGCACGGAACCGACGCCGCGGTGAACCGACCGTTACACGATGCCGTGGGCCGGGCGTGATCGCCCTTTCAGACCAGCAGCTTGTGCATCAGGATGAGGGTGAGCCAGCGGTCGAACTTCCGGCCCACTTCGGGCAGGCGCCCGGCCTCGGTGAAGCCCAGCGCGCGGTGGAAGGCGAGCGAGGCGGTGTTCTCCGAGCCCACGCCGCCCACCAGCGCATGCAGGCCGCGCGCCCGGGCCGCCGCCTCCACCGCGGCCATCAGCGCGCGGCCGGCGCCGAGGCCCTGCGCCTCCGGGCTCACGTAGACGCTGTGCTCGGCCGTGAGCCGGTAGCCGGGAAAGCTGCGAAACGGCCCGCAGCCGGCGTAGCCGACCACCCTGCCCCCGGCCTCGGCCACCAGCGCGGGATAGCCCTGCGCGCGGCGCTCCGCGATCCAGGCCTCCATGTCGGCCGGGCTGCGCTCCTCGGTCGTCCAGGTGGCGGTGCTCTCGCGGATCTCGCGGTTCACGATCGCGGCCATCGCCTCCGCGTCCCGCGCCGCAGCATCGCGTATCTCCATCTGCCCCCGCCTCCGAATTGCCAAGCCCCGCGAGACTGACTAGACCGGATGCGCAACGTCAAGACGGGGAGCATCTTCATGTCAGCCTGGGACTTCTGGATCGATCGCGGCGGCACCTTCACCGACATCGTCGCGCGTGACCCGGAGGGCCGCCTCTCCACCGCGAAGCTGCTCTCGGAAAACCCCGAGCGCTACGCCGACGCCGCCCTGCAGGGCATCCGCGACTTCCTCGGCCTCGGCGCCGACGCACCGATCCCCGCCGCCGCGGTGGGCGCGGTGAAGATGGGCACCACGGTGGCCACCAACGCGCTGCTGGAGCGCAAGGGCGAGCCGCTGGTGCTGGTGACCACCCGGGGTCTGCGCGACCAGCTGCGCCTTGCCTACCAGAACCGCCCGCGCCTGTTCGACCGGCAGATCGTGCTGCCGGAGATGCTCTACCGGGAGGTGATCGAGGCCTCCGAGCGCCTGCGCGCCGACGGCACGGTGGAGCAGGCGCTCGACGAGGACATGCTGCGCGCCGAGCTGCGCGCCTCCCGCGCCCGCGGCCTCACCGCCTGCGCCGTGGTCTTCGTGCACGGCTACCGGCACCACGCTCACGAGGCCCGCGCCGCCGCCATCGCGCGCGAGGAGGGCTTCACCCAGGTCTCGGTGAGCCACGAGGTCTCGGCGCTGATGAAGATGGTCAGCCGCGGCGACACCACGGTGGTCGACGCCTATCTCTCCCCCATCCTGCGCCGCTACGTCGACCGCGTGGCCGCCGCCTTCGACGGCGACACGGCCGGCAAGCTGATGTTCATGCAGAGCTCGGGCGGGCTCACCGATGCCGGGCTCTTCCAGGGCAAGGACGCCATCCTCTCCGGCCCCGCGGGCGGCGTGGTGGGCGCGGTGCGCACCTCCGCCATCGCCGGCCACGGCCGGATCATCGGCTTCGACATGGGCGGCACCTCGACCGACGTGTGCCACTACGCCGGCGAGTTCGAGCGCGTGCTGCACTCGGAGGTGGCGGGCGTGCGCATCACCGCGCCGATGATGAACATCCACACGGTGGCGGCGGGCGGCGGCTCGCTCCTGACCTTCGACGGCACGCGCCTGCGTGTCGGCCCCGAGAGTGCCGGGGCCAACCCCGGGCCCGCCTGCTACGGCCGCGGCGGCCCGCTGGCGGTGACCGACGCGAACCTGCTCACCGGCCGCCTGCGCCCCGAGTTCTTCCCGGCGATCTTCGGCCCCGAGGCCGACCGACCCCTCGACCTTGCCGCCACGCGCGCCGGCTTCGAGACGCTGGCGCAGGAGATCGGCCGCAGCCCGGAGGAGGTCGCCGAGGGCTTCCTGCGCATCGCCACCGAGAACATGGCCAACGCGATCAAGAAGATCTCGGTGCAGCGCGGCTATGACGTCTCGGGCTACTGCCTGACCGTGTTCGGCGGGGCGGGCGCGCAGCATGCCTGCGCCATCGCCGACACGCTGGGCATGGAGACCTGCCTCGTCCACCCCATGGCCTCGCTGCTTTCGGCCTATGGCATGGGGCTGGCGGATATCCGCGCCAGCCGCACCCAGGCGCTGGAGGCCGAGCTTGCCCCCGACACCCGCCTGCAGGCCGCCGCCGATCTCGACCGCATGGGCTCGGACGCGCAGATGGAGGTGGAGGGCCAGGGCGTGGCCGCCGGCCGCATCCGCCTCGCCCCCCGGCTGCACCTGAAGGTGAAGGGCACCGACACCGCCCTGCCGATCCCCTTCGGCGATGAGGGTGACATGCGCGCCGCCTTCGCCTCCGCCCATCGCCAGCGCTTCGGCTTCGACCCCGGCGACAAGCCGCTGGTCATCGAGGCGCTCTCGGTGGAGGCGATCGGCGAGGCGGCCGACCTCACCGAGACCGCCACCGAGGAAGCCACCCGCCCCGAGGCCGATCTCGATGTGGCGCTGGAAGCCCCGGTATTCACCGGCGGGCAGTGGCAGGAGGCGCGCTTCGTGCGCCGCGAGGCCATGCGCCCCGGTGACCGGCTGACCGGCCCTGCCGTGCTCGTCGAGCCCCACACCGCCATCGCCATCGAGCCCGGCTGGCAGGCGCGCATCACCGCCGATGACCATGTCGAGCTCACCCGCATCACCCCGCGAAACGACGCCGACGCCATCGGCACGAAGGCCGACCCGGTGATGCTCGAGGTGTTCAACAACCTCTACATGTCGATCGCCGAGCAGATGGGCGCGGTGCTGGAAAACACCGCCGCCTCGGTCACCATCAAGGAGCGGCTCGACTTCTCCTGCGCGGTGTTCGACGCCGCCGGCGACCTGATCGCCAACGCCCCGCACATGCCTGTGCATCTCGGCTCCATGGGCGCCAGCGTGAAGGCGATCATCGACCAGAACCCCGACATGGGCCCGGGCGATGTCTATGTCCTCAACGCCCCCTACAACGGCGGCACCCACCTGCCGGACATCACCGTCGTCACCCCGGTCTGGAACGACGCGGGCACGGAGGTGCTGTTCTACACCTCCGCCCGCGGCCACCACACCGACGTGGGCGGCCTCACCCCCGGCTCCATGCCCCCCGACAGCCGCTCGATCCATGACGAGGGCGCGTTGATCGACAACTGGAAGCTGGTCGACGCCGGCCGCTTCCGCGAGGAGGAGACGCGGGCGCTGCTGCTCTCCGCGCCTTACCCCGTGCGCGCGGTCGAGACCAATCTCGCCGACCTGCGCGCCCAGGTCGCCTCCTGCGAGAAGGGCGCGCAGGAGCTGCGCCGGATGGTCACCCAGTTCGGCCTCGACGTGGTGCGCGCCTACATGCGTCACGTGCAGGACAATGCCGAGGAATGCGTGCGCCGCGCCATCACCACCCTGTCGGACGCCGAGTACGTCTACCCGATGGACCCCGACTTCGACGGCACCCCGCGCGAGATCCGCGTGAAGGTGCGGGTGGACCGCGAGGCCCGCACCGCGACCATCGATTTCACCGGGACCACGGCCCAGCTCGCCACCAACTACAACGCCCCCGAGCCGGTGACCCGCGCCGCCGTGCTCTACGTCTTCCGCTGCCTCGTCGATGACGCGATCCCGATGAACGAGGGGGTGATGAAGCCGCTCGAGGTCATCCTGCCGCCGGGCACCATGCTCTCGCCCCGCTACCCCGCGGCGGTGATCGCCGGCAATGTCGAGACCAGCCAGGCCGTCACCTCGGCACTCTTCCTCGCCCTCGGCGTACAGGCGGCGGCGCAGTCGACCATGAACAACACCACCTGGGGCAACGCCACCTACCAGTATTACGAGACGGTTTGCGGCGGCTCCGGCGCCGGTGTTCTGAATGACGGAACGGGCTATGCCGGAACCTCCGGCGTGCACACCCACATGACCAACTCGCGGCTGACCGACCCCGAGGTGCTGGAATGGCGCTTCCCTGTGCTGCTGGAGGAATTCTCCCTGCGCCCCGGCTCCGGCGGCGGCGGCAGGTTCCATGGCGGCGACGGCACCACGCGGCGCATCCGCTTCCTCGAGGAGATGACGGTGGCGGTGCTCTCGGGCCACCGCGTCACCCCGCCCCCGGGGCTCGCGGGCGGAAGCCCCGGCGCCCTGGGCCGCACCCGCGTGGTCCGGGCGGACGGCACCATCGAGGAGCTTGCCTCCGCCGACAGGCGCGAGCTCGGCGCCGGTGACATCTACTGGCTCGAAACCCCGGGCGGCGGCGGCTACCTGCCCGAGTGAGCCTGCGCGGGGCCGCCGGGGCGATCCGGCCGGGAAGGAACGCCCGCCTCGCCGAGGGGGCTTGCGCCCCCGCAGCTCGGCGGGCGTCGCGTCGGACCTGCGGTCCGTCGCGGGGCACGTCCGGGCCGGCGCCTCCGGTGGAGGGCTGCGGGGCGGGAAGCCGCCGCGCCCGGTCCATGATCGGGTGGCAGCCGGGTGCGGCATGAGCCGGAGCGGCAGGACTGTGGCCCGTGCACTTCGCAGCCCGGAGCCCACCTGCTGCACCCCGCCTTGGCGCGCAAGCCCGGCTGACGCCCCGCGCAAAGGGCTGCGCCCGACCCTGGGTGGGCGCGGGCCACGCCTGTGGTCAGCAGTTTATCTCAAAAGCCCCGGACGACGGCTGAACACTTACCGACATCGCCATCGCGCCCTCCCGGGGGGAGGGTCGGGCGCGGCCCGGGCTGGTCGCCCGGGCGGAAGGGAAAAGCCGGAAGGGCTCCGGCCAGGGTTATCGGTGCGCCACCCGGGTGCCGCCGGGGGCGGAGGCCCGGACGGGCCTTCGCCACGCCCGCCGAGCTGCGGGGGCGCATGCCCCCTCGGCGAGGCGGGCGTTCTTCCTCAGGGCCGGATGCGATGCGCGTGCAGGCGCTCGTAGAACGGCCGGGCCTCCTCGGCGAGACGCGCCTCGGGGGCGCCGAGCGCAGGTTGGGCGCGCTCCGTCCAGGGCGCGAAGCCGGTCGAGGCCCAGAGGCTGCCGTACCAGTGCGGTGCCCAGGCGCCGTCGTCGGGGTGGGGGCCGACCTCCCAGCTCAGCATCGCCGGGTCCCAGGGAATGTCGAGGGCGGCGCAGAGGGCGGGCAGCATCGCGGCCGGGTCGCGCAGGATGTCCTCGGCCTCGACGACCACCGGCGCACGGCCCAGCCGGTCGGCCTCGCGCTCGAAGAGCTCGGCCTGTTTCTCGAAGCCGATGTCCTGCTGGTCTGCCGCCTCGTGCTTCACCGAGTAGCTTGCCAGCACCGCCTCAGGTGCGCGGATCAGGAAGGCGTTGGTGAGCGCCGCGGTCCAGCCCAGGTCCATGCCCGGCAGCATGTGATGGGTCATGTGCTTCTGGTAGAGCACCGGCACGCCGCGCTCCTCGGTGGCGCAGGCATGGGCCACGCGGGCGGGGTCGGTCTCACCGGCGACGATGGTCTCGGCGGCCATCGGATGCGCCCGGCCGGTGGCGGCGAGATATGCGGCGTAGAACGGCTCGTCGCGCACCGCGCAATCGGCGCGGGAGGAGAAGCTGCGCATCAGCGCCGAGGAGAGGTTGCGCGGCCCCGACCACATGGCGATCCGGCGGGTGGGGGGGGAGGTATCAGGCATCGAAACGGTCCACGGCATAGGGGGTGAGGTCGAGATTGGGGCGGCGCCCGGCGGCGAGGTCGGCGACCATGCGGCCCAGCCGCGGGCCCATGGTGAGGCCGAGGTGCTGGCCGCCGAAGGCGAAGATCACGCCGGGGGCGCGCGGGCTCTCGCCCAGCATCGGCAGGCTGTCGGGCAAGGTGGGGCGGAAGCCCATCCAGGGCTCCTCCCCCTCCCATGTCAGGCCCGGGTAGACCTTGCGCACCTGGCGGCGCAGCAGTTCGACCGGCGCCTGCGAGGGCCCTGCCCCGGTGCCGCCGAACTCCACCACCCCGGCAAGCCGCAGCCCCGCCTCCATCGGCGTCATCACGAAGGAGCCGGCGGCCACCATGCAGGGATGCGGCGGCATGTGGCTGGGGTTGCGCAGCAGCAGGTGGTAGCCGCGCTCGGTCTCGAGCGGCACGCGGTGGCCCAGGCCCTCGGCGAGCCTGCGCGACCAGATGCCGGCGGTGAGCACCACCTTGTCGGCCGCGATCTCCTCGCCGCCCGCGAGCCGCACCAGCCCGGGGCGCACCTCCACCACCTCGGCCTCGCGCAGCACGCCGCCGGCGCCGGTGAACGCCTCGGCCAGCGCGGCCACGTAGGGCCCCGGCGCGGTGAGCCAGCCATGGTCGGGGAAGGCGGCGAGAAAACCCGCCGCCGCCCCGGCCAGCTCCGGGTCGCGGGCGCGCAGCGCCTCGGCCTCGTGCTCGGCCCAGCGGAAACCATGCGCGCGCTTGAGGGCGAAGCCGGCGCCATCGGCCTCGAAGGCGGCGCGGTCACGGTAGAGGAAGCCGTAGTCGCCGCGCCGGATGTAGCGCGCGGCCCCGGTGCCGGCAGAGAGTGCCTCGTGCTGCTCCACCGTGTCGCCGGTGAGCGCGGCGATGCTGCCGGAGATGCGCTGCACCTTCTCCGCCGAACCGTTGCGCAGGAAGGGCACCAGCCAGGGCATGAGCCGCGGCAGGTAGCGCCAGCGCAGGAAGAGCGGTGCATCGGGGTCGAGCAGCATCTTCGGCGCGCGCCAGATCAGCCCCGGCATCGACACCGGCACGACAGAGGCGGCGGCCAGCAGCCCGGCATTGCCGAAGGAGGCCTGCCCGCGCCCGCCCGGGCCCCCGCGCTCGACCAGCGTGACCTCCCAGCCCTCGCGCCGGAGCCACAGCGCCGCCGCGACCCCGGTGATCCCGGCGCCCACCACCACCGCCTTCGCGCACATGCGCCTCTCCCCGTTCCCCGATGCCAAGGCCCGCACGCTCCCGCCAAAGCGGCGGATTGTCAATCGGCCGCCGCCCGGGCCCGGTCCTGCGGTGCTCAGTCCTGCGGTGCCCGGTCCTGTGGCCCTCAGTCCTGCGGCGCCCAATCCTGCGGCGCCCGATCCTGTGGCCCTCAGTCCTGCGGCGGCAGGCGCATGTCCTTGAGCATGTACCACTGTTCCAGATGCTCGCGCACGGCGGGCTCGAAGATGGCTGAGAGGGCGCGGGCCGTCTCCTCCATCTCTTCGGTGGTCGCGCGCGGCGGCGGCGGGGGCAGATGGGCGAGCGCGCGGATGCTGTTGCGGTCCACCCCCTCGCGCACGAAATGGCAGGGCACCAGCCGCGCCTCGGCCCGGGCGGCGAGCTTGAGCACGAAGCGCATGTTCGAGGAGGCCTGCACCGGCCGGCCGAAATAGGGGAAGGTGGACTGGCCGTCGCGCACCTCGTCGAGGAACAGCGCCGCGTTCACCCCGCCCTCGCAGGCGAGCTTGCCCAGCAGCACCGGCAGCTTGCGCGTGGGCGGGAAGGCATAGAGGTTGTGGCGCTTGCGCAGCCGGTAGATCAGCCGGTTCTGGTAGCGGTTGGGCTGGGGCTCGTAGATGCCGAAGCCCTCGCCCAGCTTCACCGCGCGCATGCCCACGCCCACCGCCTCCCAGTTGCCCAGATGCACGAGCACGATGAACACCGGCTTGCCGGTGGCCTTCGCCTCCTCCACGATCTCGCGGTTGTGCACGGTGAGGCGCTCGGGCGTCACCAGGCTGTGGGTGCAGGCGAACTGGGCGTGCACGATGCCGGCATTGCGGAACCAGGCGCGCAGCACCCTGTCCTGCCCCTCGCGGTCGCCCTTCAGCTCGGGGCGGATGCGGATGATGCCGCGGCGCATGAACTCCACGTAGGGGCGGTTCCAGTCGAGCCGGGCGACGAGCCGGCCCATCGGCGCGCCGATCGCCGCCGCGGCCTTGGGCGGCAGCACGGAGAGCGCGTGGAAGCCGGCGAACTGCAGCAGGCCGAAGAACCGATCACTCAGGTGGTAGCGGAAGAAAGCCTTGCGCTCCGCCCCGCCGGCGCGGAAGGCGGCGAGGCCGGGCACCGGCACCGGGGGCGGCGCGGTCTCCTCGAAGGGCACATCCTCGAGCTTCATGCCGGGGCCTCCGCTGCGGCCGCCCGGCGGTGCAGGCGCATGGGCAGCGTGTCGCCCGGGCGCAGGGTGAGCCGGCACTGGGTGCGCACCTCGTGGCCCGGCTCCAGCTCCAGCTCGAAATCCTGCGCCAGCGTGGCGAGGCAGAGGATCGCCTCGGTGAGCCCGAAGGTGAGCCCGGGGCAGATGCGCGGCCCGATGGCGAAGGGGATGTAGGAATACTTCGACGGCCGCTGGGTGAGCCTGTCGTCGAAACGCTCGGGGATGAACTCGTCCGGGCGGCTCCACAGGTCGGGCTTGCGGTGCAGCATGAAGGGCGAGACCATCACCACCGCGCCGCGCTTGACCTGCGTGCCGTTGATGTCGCCGTCGGCCAGCGCCTGGCGGCCGAGGATGGGCACCGGCGGGTAGAGGCGCAGGGTCTCCTCGATGATCGCGCGGGTGTAGGTGAGGCGGCGCACGTCGTCGATCTCCGGCGCGCGGCCCTGCAGCACCTCGGCGAGCTCGGCATGCAGCTTGTCGCGCACCCGGCCGCTCTGCGAGATCAGGTACCAGGCCCAGGCGAGGGTGTTGGCCGTGGTCTCGTGCCCGGCCATGAAGATCACGATCGCCTCGTTGCGGATCGCCTCGCGGTCGAGCCCGTCGGCGCCCTCCTCGCGCGCGGCGAAGAGTTGGCCGATCACCGCCTCCGCGTCGCCCCTGCCCTGCTCGAAGCGGGTGACGATGTCGTCGATCACCCCGTGCACCCGGCGCAGGGCGCGGCCCACCTTCAGGCCGCGCGGGCGGGGAAACCAGTCCGGCAGGCCGAGCACGGAGGGCAGGTCCATCTGGTCGATGTGCTTCTGGTACTCGGCGAACCCGGCGACGATCTCGCCGGTATGCTCGCGCCCCAGCCGGCGGCCGAAGACCGTGCGCGAGATGATCTCGGCGGTGAGCTCGGCCATCTCGGCCAGAACGTTCACCTGCGCGCCGTCGCCCATCTCCCGCCAGTGCTCGCGCCATTCCACCGCCGTCTCGCACATCAGCGGCGAGAAGGAGCGCACCTTCGAGGTGTGGATGATCGGCCCCACCGCGCCGCGGCGGCGCTTCCATGTCTCGGAATCGGACACGAACAGCCCGTCGCCCAGCAGCGGCGCCAGCGCGTGGCGCATCTGCGGGGTCTTGCGCTGGAAGATCTCGTGCTTGGTCTGGAAGGTCTCCTGCACCAGCGCGGGGTCGTTCACGGTGAACACGTCGAGTGCGAGGTAGCGGTCATGGATGATCGGGCGGCGGAAGTCGTTTTCCGAGAACACCGCGATGATGTTCTCGCGGTAGAGCTTCATGATCTTCCAGAACGGGATCGGCGCCGTGCGCCGGGGCGGATGCGGGGGGGTGAACCGCCCGCCCTCGGCGTCGATGGCCGCAAGGAATTCGTCGCTCAGTTGCACTGTCGCGCGCGCCTTTCGATGGGGGGTGCGGGGCCAGCCTAGTCCAGGCGGCGGCCCGGCGTCCAGCCGCTCATGCTGCGGCGCATGCGCCGCACCCCCGGGGAGGGCGCGACGCGGGTGGCGAGCCCCTCAGGGCGCGATCAGGATGGCGCGGAAATCGTTCACGTTGGTGCGTGTCGGGCCGGTGACCACCTGGGCGCCGGCGGCCTCGAAATAGCCGTGGCCGTCGAAGCGCTCCAGCGCGCGGGCGAGCGGGTAGCCCGCCGCGGCGGCGCGCGCCACGGTGTCGGGCCCGATCACCGCGCCGGCCACTTCGGTGGCGCCGTCGACACCGTCGGTGTCGGCCGCCAGCGCGTGGATGCCCGGCGCGCCGTCGAGCACCTCGGCGAGGCCGAGCAGGAAGTCGACGTTGCGCCCGCCGGCGCCGATCTCGCGGCCGTCCTTGGGCAGGGTCACCGTGGTCTCGCCGCCGGAGATCAGCAGGCCCGCGCGGCCCGCGGCCTTCAGCGCCAGCGCCTGGCGGGCCATGGCGCGGCCCATCTCGCGGGCCTCGCCCTCGAGATCGTCCCCGAGGATCTCGGGCAGGTAGCCTTCCGCCCGGGCGAGCTCCGCCGCGGCCTCGAGCGAGGCCATGGGGGCGGCCACCACATGCGCCTCGGCCCGGGCGAGGCGCGGGTCTCCGGGCTTCACGCTCTCGTTCGCGGGATCCTCCAGCGCCGCGGCCACCTGCGGCGCCAGCTCCAGCCCGTATTTCGCCACGATGGCGCGGGCATCGGCGAGCGTGGTCGGGTCGGCCACCGTGGGGCCGGAGGCGATGTTGATCGGGTCGTCCCCCGGCACGTCGGAGATCATCAGCGTCACCATCCGGGCCGGGAAGGCGGCGGCGGCAAGCCGGCCGCCCTTGATGGCCGAGAGATGCCGGCGCAGGCAGTTCATCTCGTCGATCGAGGCGCCGGAGGCGAGCAGCGCGCGGTTCACCGCCTGCTTGTCGGCGAGCGTGAGGCCCGGGGCGGGCAGCGGCATCAGCGCCGAGCCGCCGCCGGAGATCAGCGCGATCACCAGGTCGTCCTCGGTGAGGCCGGAGACCAGCTCCAGCGTGCGCGCCGCCGCCGCCGCCCCGGCCTCGTCCGGCACCGGGTGCGAGGCGGAGGCGATCTCGATGCGCGCGCAGGGCTCCTCGTGGCCGTAGCGGGTGATGACCAGCCCCTCCAGCGGGCCCGGCCAGCGGCGCTCCAGCTCGGCCGCCATCGCGGCGGAGGCCTTGCCGGCGCCGATCACCACCACCCGGCCTGCGGGGGCTGCGGGCAGGTGATCGGCCACGATGCGCGCCGGGCGCGCGGCGTCGACCGCCGCATCGAAGAGGCGGCGCAGGAAATCGGTCTCGGCGCTCATTGCAGCGGCAGCCCGTTGATGAGCACGGCCCCGCCGCGCATCTCGATGCTCGATTCCAGCGTGTCCGGCTCGGTACCCGGCTGGGTGTAGGCCGAGGCGAGGCCGCGCACCAGCGCCAGCTCCTGCGGCGAGAGCAGCCCGATCTCGCCCAGCCGGCCGGTGAGGTCGTCGAACCCGGTGAGGGTGACCGCGACCGAACCCTCCGGGAAGGGCGAGGGCTGGGAATAATCCATGGTGGCCGAACCCTTGGCCGAGAGGGCAGCGCCCGCGAGCTTCAGGTCGAACATGCCGAGAGACAGCGTCTCGAGCTGCAGCGGCGTGCTGCCCGGCTCCGGCGGGGTGGCGGCGAAGGTGGCGGGCTCCTGGGTCCAGCGGCCCATGCCGGAGAGGTCGAAGGCGAGCTCGGCGGGGTCGCGCGGCAGCACGTCGTCGGGGTCGATCATCTGCCACAGCGCGTCGTCGAGCTCGAGGTCGGAGAACTGCAGGCCGATGGAGAATTCCTGCGCCTCCTCCCGCATCGCCAGCGGCACGGCGATGCGCGCCTCGATGCCCTTGCCGGTGAACCCGGCGCTCTCGGTGCCGAAATTCGTCTCGCTGAAGTCGAGGTCGTAGGTGAAGTCGGAGACGCGGCCGTTGACCTCGGCCACCCCGTCCTCGACCGAGTAGAGCGAGGCGGAGGGGCCGGCCTCGACGTTGAAGCCCACCGGGCCGAGCAGCGTGGCGGAGGTGCCCTCGCTCACGGAGCTGTCCATCGACACGCTCAGCGACAGGCTGCTGGAGCCGCGCATGAAGCTGGCCAGCGTCTCCTCCTCAGGCATGTCGACGGCGAAATCGGCCTTGAAGGCCTCGGTGCTGGAGCGGGTCTGCGAGCTGCCGGCGCCGGCGCTGCTCTGCCCGGGCACCAGCTCGGCCATCAGGCCCGGCTCGACCGCGTAGGCGATGTTCATCGTGGACGCGGCGATCTTGCCACTCACGTTGGTCTGGTCGGCGGAGACGGAGGCGTCGAGCTGGAAATCCTCGGCCTGCATCAGCCCGTCGCGGATCTCCGCCGGGGTCTGCTGGGCGATCTCCAGCGAGGAGGCTGTGATGGTGTGCTCGGTGCCGCCGTCGGTCGCGAGGCGCGCCACGGAGGTCAGCCCCGTGGAGGTGACGGCGAAGTCGATCGCGTCGCTCGCGCCCGCGGGGGTGACGGAAATGGTCATCTCCTCGGGGAAGGCGAGCTCGACCGCGCCGGTGTCGAAGGCGGTGGCGGTGCCGCGCATCCAGGGCGCGGTGATCTCCACCTCGCCGCCGGGCAGCGAGATCACCGGCTTGGCGTATTCCACCTCGTAGGACAGCGGGAAGCCGCCGATGATGCGGCTCTCGTAGGTCACGGTGCCGCCGGCGGTGGCGATGCGCTCTTCCTCGGCGTCGAGCATGTCGCGCACGTTGCCGCGGAAGTAGAACCAGCCGCCCGCCCAGGCGGCGGTGCCCACCCCGAGCACGACGAGGAAGCCGATGATCACCTTGTTGAGGCCGATCCCGCCCTCGGAGGAGCCGCTCTGGCCGCCGGCGGGGTCGTTGTCACTGCTCATATGGGATCCTTTCCAGCCTTTCGTCGCGGCGCGCGCCCTCTGGTCACGCCGGGGGAATTTGTTACACAGGTGCCGCGCCGGGGGCAATCCGGCCCTTGCCCGCGACGGGCCCCGGCGCCCCGCCCCCCTGCATCCGTGAACGCCCGTGATCGGGAGAGAGGACCAGATGACCGACGCGCTCGTGGCAGGCGCCGGCCCGGCCGGGCTGATGGCCGCCGAACGGCTGGCCGCCGCGGGGCTGCGCGTGCTGGTGGCCGAGGCCAATCCCTCGCCCGCGCGCAAGCTGCTGATGGCCGGCAAATCCGGGCTCAACCTCACGCGCGAGGAGGACGCGGGGAGCTTTGCCGCGCGCTGCGGCGCCGGCGCGCCCGGGGCGGAGGCGCTCGGGCGCGCCCTCGCCGCCTTCGGCCCCGCCGAGGTGCGTGCTTGGGCCGAGGGGCTGGGCCAGGAGATGTTCACCGGCTCCAGCCGCCGGGTCTACCCGGTGGCGATGAAGGCGAGCCCGCTGCTGCGCGCCTGGCTCGCCCGGCTCGCCGCCTCCGGCGTGGAGCTGCGCAGCCGGATGCGCTGGTGCGGGCTCGAGGACGGGGCGCATGTGTTCGCCGACGGCACGCGGATCCGCCCCCGCGTCTCGGTGCTGGCCTTCGGCGGCGCGAGCTGGCCGCGGCTGGGCTCGGACGCCGGCTGGGTGCCGGCGCTGCAGGAAGCGGGCGTGCCCGTGCGCGCCTTCCGCCCGGCCAACATGGGCTTCGACGTGGCCTGGAGCCCCCACATGGAGCGGCATTTCGGCGCGCCGGTGAAGCCGGTGGCGCTGAGCTTCGGCGAGACGCGGATCCGCGGCGAGTTCGTGGTGAGCCGCACCGGCATCGAGGGCAGCGCGGTCTACGCCCTCTCCGCCGCCCTGCGCGACGCCTGCGGGCCCGACGGCGTGACCCTCACCCTCGACCTCGCCCCCGACCGCGAGACGGAGGCGCTGGCCGCCGCCCTCGCCCGGCCGCGCGGCAAGGCGAGCCTGTCGAACCACCTGCGCAAGGCGACCGGCCTCTCGCCCGTCGCCCTCGCGCTGCTGCGCGAGGCGGGGCCGCTGCCGGAGGCGCCGCGCGCGCTCGCCGCGCGCATCCGCGCCCTGCCGCTGCGCCTCGAGCGGCCGCGGCCCATCGCCGAGGCGATCTCCTCGGCGGGGGGTGTGCGCTGGGAGGCGCTCGACGAAACCCTGATGCTGCGGGCGCATCCGGGCGTGTTCTGTGCGGGGGAGATGCTGGACTGGGAGGCGCCCACCGGGGGCTACCTGCTCACCGCCTGCCTGGCCACGGGCGGCCTCGCAGGCGAGGAAGCGGCGCGGCGGGCCTGAGCGGGAGAGCCCCGAAGCGGCAAGCCGCTCCGGGGGTTTTCAGTGGCTTACGCGCCGGACTTCATGTCCGAGATCAGCCGGTCGACATCGTTGCCGCGCTTCTCGAGCATGCTGCCGATCATCTCGCGCTCGGAGGTGACGAGGGAGATGCCCTCCACCACGATGTTGGAGAGCTGCAGGCTGCCGCCCCGGTCGGTCACGCCCCAGTCGACCATCGCCTTCTCGCCGTTCGAGAGCGTGGCCTGGCTGGTGACGATCACGCCGCGGTCGCCGTAGTCCTGGGTGCGGACGATCTCCATGCGCGTCTGGGAGAACTCGTTGAAGCGCGGGGCATACTTGCGCGCCACATAGTCCTGGAACGCGTCCTGGTAGGCGGCCTGCTGCTCGGCGTTCAGCTCGCGCCAGCGCGGGCCGAGGGTGGAGCGGGCCACCGCGTCCACCGCCATGTACTGCGCGAGCATGGCGCGGAACTCGGAGGCCTGCCGGCCCACGTCGTTGGTGGAGTTGGCGATGTCGAGCAGCTTGCCCACCACCGTCTCGACCAGGTCGCGCGCCTGGTCCTCGGTGACCTTTGCCAGGGCCGGCCGGCCAGCGCCCAGCACGGTCACGAGACCGAGGGCGAGCGCGCCGCCGAGCAGTCCGCGACGGGACAGCGGGGCGATCTGCGGGAGGTCGGTCATGGAAACCCTTTCCATTGCTGTGATGTCACGGCGCCCGCCGCGCTCAATCGTCGGCGAAGATGTCGGGGAGGGCATCGTCACCCGTTCCCGAATCGCCCGCCAGCTGCCGGCGCCGGAGCTGGACATAGGACGTTTTGAGCGTGAGGTAAGAGTCCTCGCTTTCATATAGAAGTGAATCGAGCAGCTCGGCGTTCTGAACCCGGCGGTCGAGCGTGTGCGCGCCGTAGAGGCCGAGGGCCGCGTAGGTGAAGGCCGTGCTGTCCACCAGGATCGACGGGTCGATGAGCCAGTCCACGCCCCAGCCCACCGCGTCACGCGTGGTGCGCGGGCCGATGAAGGGCAGCTCGTGATACACGCCCTCGCCCACGCCCCAGGTGTAGAGCGTCTCGCCGAAATCGGTCGGGTCTGCCGGCAGGCCGAACTCCGTCGCGGGGTCGAGGAAGCCGGCGGCGCCGAAGACCGTGTTGAAGCCGAAACGGCCGGCGGCGATGCCCGCCGCCTCGATGTCGCCCTGCATGAGATGGTTGGCCGCGTCCACCGGCAGCTGCAGGTGGTTGGCCTCGTTCGCCACCAGGAATCGCACCAGGTCGGGGGTCACCGTCTCGTAGGCCTGGGAAACCGGGCGCAGGATGTAGCGATCCATCCCCTTGTTGAATTCGTGGATGTCGCGATTCGTCGATTCGTAGGGGTCGGCGATCAGCCCCGCCTGCTGAGTCGCCTCCGTGTCGGCGCAGCCAGCCAGAACAATCGTGGCAACAGCCGCGAAACAAGGCGTTCGCGCCCGCAAAAAACAAAACAAATTCTTCATCTTGAGCCTCGGTTAGGGCCGCTCCGGCCTCGATCGTGGGGAACCATAGGACAAGCAGGCGGTGGCGTCAAAATAGTTGCGCTGTCGCACGTGTTTTTTATCTCCGCGGACGAGGACGGCAGGGGCGGGAAGATTTTCCTCCGCATTCCGAGCATGGAAGTGGCATATTGGCGGACGGTTAACCGGTGGAGTGTGACATTCGTCATACGAGCCCGACAGGTGATTTGAGATAGTGAGGGCGCGTGATATAGCGCCACCCAGGCAGCGCAAGCGTGCACCTCGCACGGCCACCGCAGACTGGTTGATGTATTTCGAGGGGAGGCATACGCGTGGCGACGGTCAGGAAATTCAAGGACGGGCGGGCCGAGCTGAGGGACGCCCTGTCCGGCAGCAAGCGGCTTTTCATCGCCATCGGCGTGTTCAGCTTCTTCGTGAACCTGCTGATGCTCACCGGGCCGCTGTACATGCTCCAGGTCTATGACCGCGTGCTCACCAGCCGCTCCGAGGCCACGCTGATGGCCCTCACCGTGCTCATCGTGATGCTCTACGCCCTCTCCGCCGCGCTCGACTATGCGCGGGCCCGGGTGCTGGCGCGCATCGGCGCGAAGTTCCAGACCCGGCTCGACCGGCGGGTGTTCGAGGCGGTGTTGCGCCGCTCCATCTCGCCCAACGAGCGCACCAAGCCGGCGAGCGGGCTGCGCGACCTCGAGGCGGTGCAGCGGCTGATGTCCTCGCCGGCGCCCTTCGCGGCCTTCGACATTCCCTGGACCCCGGTGTTCATCGCCATGCTGTTCCTGTTCCACTGGGTGCTGGGCGTGGCGGCACTGCTCGGCGGGGTGATCATCGTCTCGCTCACCTTCCTCAACCAGTACCTGTCGCGCAAGCCGCTGATGGCCGCCAACGCCGCCTCGGCCGAGAGCGAGGCCTTCGCCGAGAACCTGCGCCGCGAGAGCGAGCTCGTCCACGGCATGGGCATGCGCGAGGCCGGGCTGCAGCGCTGGAAGGACCGGCGCGACGCCTCGCTGGAAGCCACCATCGCCGCCTCCGACACCTCGGGCACGATCTCCAACATTTCCAAGGCCTTCCGCTACTTCATGCAGTCGCTCATGCTCGGGCTCGGCGCCTTCCTGGTGCTGCAGGGCGAGATGTCGGGCGGCATGATGATCGCGGGGTCGATCCTGCTCGGCCGGGCGCTCGCGCCCATCGAGCAGTCGATCGCGCAATGGTCGGTGATCCAGCGCGCCCGCCAGGGCTGGAGCCAGCTCGCCGACCTGCTGGAAAAGACCCCCGAGGAGCCGGAGCGCACCGAGTTGCCCCGCCCCCGCGCGCTGATGTCCGGCGAGCAGATCACCGTGGTGCCGCCCGGCGAGAAGGTGGCGACCCTGCGCATGGTCTCCTTCCGCATCGAGCCCGGCCAGGCGATGGGCGTGATCGGGCCCTCGGGCTCGGGCAAGTCCACCCTCGCGCGCGTGATCACCGGCATCTGGCGCCCTGCCTCTGGCACCGTGCGGCTCGACGGTGCCGCGCTGGAGCATTATTCGAACGAGGCGCTCGGCCAGCACATCGGCTACCTGCCCCAGGACGTGGCGCTGTTCGACGCCACGGTGGCGGAAAACATCGCCCGCCTCTCCCTCACCCCCGATCCGCAGAAGGTGGTGGAGGCAGCGCGCAAGGCCGGCGCCCACGAGATGATCCTCAAGCTGCCGGAAGGCTATGACACCCGCATCGCCTCGGGCGGCTCGCGGCTCTCGGGCGGCCAGCGCCAGCGCCTCGGCCTCGCCCGCGCGCTCTACGGCGACCCGGTGATCCTCATCCTCGACGAGCCGAACTCCAACCTCGACTCGGTGGGGTCGGACGCGCTGAACCGCGCAATCCAGACCATGAAGAACGAGGGCCGCGCCGTGATCATCATGGCCCACCGGCCCGCCGCCATCGCCATGTGCGACACGCTGCTGCTGCTCGACGGCGGCATGCGCAAGGCCTTCGGCCCGCGCGACGAGGTGCTGCGCGAGCACCTGCGCAACTTCAACCAGGTCGCGGGCGCCATCGGCGCCGATTCGCGGCCCAAGCCCGTCGGAGCGGAGCAGACGTCATGAGCGAGCCCACGCCCATTCCCCCCGCCCCCCGCAAGCCCGGCCAGGCGCCGGCCCAGCCCCTCGGCACCGCCCCCACCCCCGGTGGCGGCGGTGGCGGCGGCACGCGCATGCCGCCGCGCGCGCCGCAGCGCCCCGCCCCGCGCCCGCCCGCCCGGAGCTGGAGTGCGGCGCGCCCGCTCGCCATCGGCCTCGTCGCGCTCTTCGTGCTGGTGTTCGGCTTCGGGGTCTGGGGCGCGATGGCCTCGATCTCCGGCGCGGTGATCGCCTCCGGCGCGCTGCAGGTGGAGGCCGAGCGCCAGGTCGTCCAGCATCCGGACGGCGGCGTGGTCGGCGAGATCCTGGTGCGCGACGGCGCCCGGGTGGAGGCAGGTCAGGTGCTGCTGCGGCTCGACGACACGCTGCTGCGCTCCGAGCTCAACATCGTCGAGGGTCAGCTCTTCGAGATCTGGGCCCGCACCGGTCGGCTCGCCGCCGAGCGCGACGAGGCGCAGACCATCACCTGGTCGGACGAGCTGATCGAGCTCGCCGCCGCCCGCCCCGACGTGCAGAAGCTGATGGACGGCCAGCAGGCGCTGTTCGAGGCCCGGCGCGACACGCGTGAGAAGCAGATCTCCGCCCTGCAGGAGCGCAAGGCCCAGACCGGCCAGCAGGTGACCGGGGGCGAGGCCCAGCTCGAGGCGCTGAAGATCCAGCTCTCCCTCATCCAGAAGGAGCTGCAGGACCAGATCACCCTGCAGCAGAAGGGTCTCACCCAGGCCAGCCGCGTGCTCGCGCTGCAGCGCGAGGAGGCGCGGCTGAAGGGCGAGGTGGGCGAGCTGATCACCACCATCGCCCAGGCCAAGGGCCGCATCGCCGAGATCGAGATCGAGGTGCTGCGGGTGGAGGACGCCGCGCGCGAGGATGCGATCACCCAGATGCGCGACCTCGAGTACCGCGAGGTGGAGCTGCGCGAGCGCCGGCTCTCCTCGCTCGAGAAGCTCTCCCGGCTCGAGGTGCGCGCCCCGCTCGACGGCATCGTCTACGGCAACACCGTGCACGCGCTGCACTCGGTGATCCGCGCCGCCGACCCGATCATGTACATCATCCCCACCGATGGCGGGCTGGTGATCGCCTCGCGCATCGAGACCATCCACATCGACGAGGTGCATGTCGGCCAGCAGGCCATCCTGCGCTTCTCCGCCTTCAACATGCGCGAGACGCCGGAGATCACCGGCACCGTGCTGCAGGTCTCGGCCGATTCCTTCACCGACGAGCAGCGCGGCTATTCCTACTACGAGGCCCGCATCCGCCCCGACGAGGGCGAGATCGAGAAGCTCTCGGGGCGCGAGCTCATCCCCGGCATGCCGGTGGAGGCCTATATCCAGACCGGAGAGCGCAGCGCGCTGAGCTATTTCACCAAGCCGATCATGGATTACTTCAACAAGGCCTTCCGGGAGGAGTAAGCTCCCGTCCGCACGGGGGGGCGCCGCCCCTCCGGGCCCGGCCCCGGCAGCGGGGCCGGCGCACCGCTATACGGACGAGGACCCAAATCCATGAGCACATTCGAAGCGCGGCTCGCCGAGCTCGGCATCACCCTGCCCGAAGCCCCCGCCCCGGCGGCAAACTACGTGCCCTACGTGGTGGCCGGCGGCATGGTCTACATCTCCGGCCAGATCTCCCGCAACGACGACGGGCTCATCACCGGCACTCTGGGTGACACGGTGAGCGTGGCCGAGGGCCAGGAGGCGGCGAAGGCCTGCGCGCTGGCGCTCATCGCCCAGCTCCGCGCGGCCTGCGGCGGCGATCTCTCCCGCCTCGTGCAGGTGGTCAAGCTCACCGGCTTCGTGAACGCCACCCCCGGTTTCACCGACCATCCGGCGGTGATCAACGGCGCCTCCGACCTGATGGTCGAGGTCTTCGGCGACCGTGGCCGCCATGCCCGCGCCGCGGTGGGCTGCGCCTCGCTGCCCCTCGGCGTCGCGGTCGAGGTGGAGGGGGTGTTCCGAATCGCCTGACCGGGGCATCCTGCCCCCGCCCGGGAGCCCCGCTCCCGGGCCGCCCCGGCGCCCTGGCCGCGCCCGTCCCACGCAGAACAGCACGCGGAGCCACCGCCCGCCGCGGCGGCTCCCCGGCCCCTCCCCCACTCCCGGAGCCTCCGAATGGCCGATCTTCCGGACAGTTTCCTGACCCGTCCCATCGCCCACCGCGCCCTGCACGACCGCAGCCGCCACCGCATCGAGAATTCCCGCGCCGCCGTCTCCGCCGCCATCGCCGCCGGCTACGGCATCGAGATCGATCTGCAGCTCTCCGCCGACGGCGAGGCGATGGTCTTCCACGACGACACGCTCGACCGCCTCACCCCCGAGGCAGGGCCCGTGACGCAGCGCAGCACCGCCGAGCTCACCCGCATCCCGCTCACCGACAGCAGCGAGACCATCCCGCGCTTCGCCGAGATCCTCTCGCTGGTCGCCGGCCGGGTGCCGCTGCTGGTCGAGATCAAGGATCAGACCGGCTGCCTCGGCCCCGACACCGGCGCGCTCGAGGCCCGGGCCGCCGCCCTGCTCGGCGCCTACCAGGGCCCGGTGGCGCTCATGTCCTTCAATCCCCATGCCGTCGCCGCCCTCGCCGAGGCAGCGCCGTCGCGCCCCCGCGGCCTCACCACCTGCCGCTTCACCCCGCAGGACTGGCCGGGCACCGACCGGGCGCGCTGCGACGACCTCACCGCGATCGCCGATTTCGACCGGGTCGGGGCGTGCTTCATCTCGCACCACCACGCCGCCCTCGACACGCCCCCGGTGGCCCGGCTGCAGTCCCGCGGCGTGCCGATCCTGTGCTGGACCATCCGCTCGCGCGCCGAGGAAAAGGCCGCCCGCCGCATTGCAGCAAACATCACCTTCGAATCCTACGCCGCGGCCATTGACCTCGCCGCCCCGGCACCCAAGTCATAGGCAATGGACGGCTCCACGAACATCGAGGTCACGGTGCTCACCGGCCTGTCGGAGATCCCGGCAGCCGAGTGGGACGCCTGCGCCTGCCCCGAGGCCCTGGCCGGCGGTCGCCCGGCCGACCCCTTCACCACGCACCGCTTCCTCGCGGCGCTCGAGGACAGCGGCTCGGTGGGCCGCCGCTCCGGCTGGCAGCCGCGCCATCTCGTCGCCCGCCACGCGGGCCGGGTGATCGGGGTGATGCCGCTCTATGCCAAGAGCCACAGCCAGGGCGAGTACATCTTCGACCACAACTGGGCGCATGCCTTCGAGCAGGCGGGGGGCGAGTATTACCCCAAGCTGCAATCCGCCGTGCCCTTCACCCCCGCCACCGGCCGCCGCCTGCTCGCCCTGCCGGGGCCGACGGAGGAGATCGCCCGCGCCGCCCTGCTGCAGGGCGCCAAGCAACTGTGCGATTCCAACGGCCTCTCCTCGATGCATGTCACCTTCTGCACCGAGGACGAGCTCGAGGCCGGCGCCGCCCAGGGCCTGCTCGCGCGCAGCTCGCAGCAGTTCCACTGGGAAAACCGCGGCTACGCCGACTTCACCGCCTTCCTCGCCGAGCTCTCCTCGCGCAAGCGCAAGCAGATCCGCAAGGAGCGCACCACCGCCGATGCCTTCGGCGGCGAGGTGGAGATCCTGACCGGCGACGCCCTGCGCCCCGAGCACTGGGACGCGTTCTGGACCTTCTACCAGGACACCGGCAGCCGGAAATGGGGCCGCCCCTACCTCACCCGCGCCTTCTTCGACCTGGTGCAGGAGCGGCTGCGCGACGATGCCCTGCTCTTCCTCGCCAGCCGCGACGGCGAGCCGGTGGCCGGCGCGCTCAACTTCCTCGGCCGCAACACGCTCTACGGCCGCTACTGGGGCTGCACCGAGGAAATCCCCTGCCTGCATTTCGAGCTGTGCTACTACCGCGCCATCGACTTCGCCATCGCGCACGGCCTCGCCCGGGTCGAGGCCGGCGCGCAGGGCGACCACAAGCTGGCGCGCGGCTACATGCCGGTCACCACCCATTCCATGCACTGGATCTCCAACCCCTCGTTCCGCCACGCCGTCGAGCAATATCTCGAGGCGGAGCGCGACGCGATCGACCACGAGATCGAGGTGCTCACCGAATACGGACCATTCCGGAAAGGACAACAGGGCGATGCCTGAGAAACTCACCAATCGCGAAACCGCCCTCGCCCCGCTGCTGGAGAAGGGCTGGAACGAGGTCGAGGGCCGCGACGCCATCACGAAGACCTTCGAGTTCGACAATTTCGTCCAGGCCTTCGGCTGGATGACCCGCGTGGCGCTCTGGGCGGAAAAGCTCAACCACCACCCGGAGTGGAGCAACGTCTACAAGACCGTGGAGGTCACCCTCTCCACCCATGACGCCGACGGGCTGACCGATCTCGACATCCGCCTCGCCCAGAAGATGGACAGTCTCTGACGCGCTGCGGGCGACCTCCACCGCCCTTCTCGGCTCAGGCGGCGAGCTGCCGCCCCGCGCGGCCCGGGCGGTACCCTGTCGCCCTGCGCACACCGGAGCGCGGCGGTCTACCGCCCCTGCAAGCCCGGGCGGCGCCCCCTTCGCCCCCGTGCGGCGGCGCCCGCCGCCGCACATGCGCAGGCGCCAGCCGGAGCTCAGGAGGAATGCGCGCCAGCGCTCCGCATGGCAGCGGGCCGGTGCCTCAGGGCCATTTCGCCACCGGCGGCAGCGACATCAGCACCGCCTCGGGGTTGTGCCCGGTCTCCAGCCCGAATTTCGTGCCCCGGTCATAGACCAGGTTGAACTCGGCGTAGCGCCCGCGGCGCACCAGCTGCCACTCCCGTTCCGCCTCGGTCCAGCTCTCGTGCATGTGCTTCTCGGTGAGCGGCAGGAAGGCGGCGAGGAAGGCCCGGCCCACGTCCTGGGTGAAGGCAAAATCCGCCTCCCAGTCCCCCGTGCACAGATCGTCGTAGAAGATCCCGCCCACGCCGCGGGCCTCCTTCCAGTGCCGGATCATGAAATACTCGTCCGCCCAGGCCTTGAACCGCGGGTAATAGCCCGCGTCATGCGCCTCGCAGGCCTCGCGCAGCCGGTCGTGGAAGAAGGCGGTGTCCTCGGGCACTTCCACCATCGGGTTGAGGTCGGCCCCGCCGCCAAACCACCAGGCGCCCGGCGTCCAGAACATCCGGGTGTTCATGTGCACCGCCGGGCAGCGTGGCGAGCGCATGTGCGCCACCAGGCTGATGCCCGAGGCCCAGAAGCGCGGGTCCTCCTCCAGCCCCGGCACGCCGCGCGCCGAGAGGCTGCGCTGCGCCGCCTGGCCGAGGCTGCCGTGCACGGTGGAGATGTTCACCCCCACCTTCTCGAACAGCCGGCCCTCGCGCATCACCGCCATCACGCCGCCGCCCGCGTCCGAGCCGTCCTCGCTGTCGCGCTTCGTCTCGCGCAGCGTGAAGCGCCCGGGCGCGAGGCCGGCGTGCGGCCCGCTGTCCTGCGCGTCCTCCAGCGCCTCGAAGGCGGCGGTGATCCGGTCGCGCAGGCTCTCGAACCAGCCGGCGGCGCGGGTTTTGCGGTCGGTGAACTCGTCGGTCATCATGCCCTCCACGTTTGCCGCCGTTATGCAGCATCCGCCGCCCGACGCCAGCAGAACTTGGCCCCCGGCCGGAACTGTCGACAAAACTCTGGACACGCGGGGCCGAATCGGGCATCGAAACGGGCCTGACCGCCTGCAAGGGAGGCCATTCATGCAGCCACGGATCGCACCGACATATCGATGAGAGCCCGGCCAGCGCCCGCGCGCCGGCCCGTTTCATCTGTCGCCCCCGGCGTCCCGCCGCCCGCACCGGGCCGCGCGCCGGGCCTGCTTCCAGGCAATTTCCGACGTCCCGTCCCGCATCCGGCCCGCAGGCCTCGTCCGTCATCCGCCTGCCGTCCGCCTCCGGGGCACGCAGTTCCATCGAGGCCTTTCCATGTTCCGGTTCTTCGAAAACCTGATCGATCCCTTCGCGCCCTACCCCGAGCGCACGCCCCCCGGGCGGCTCTGGCCGTTCCTGTGGACCCACCTGCGCGGCTACCGCAAGCTGCTCGCGGTGATGGCCTGCACCGGGCTCGTGGTCGCCTTCATGGAGACGGGGCTGATCTTCTACTCCGGCCGCATCTTCGACCTGATGTCGGATGCGGGCCCCGATGCCTTCTGGTCGCTGCACGGGCTCGAGGTGCTGCTGGCGGCGCTGTTCATCCTGTTCCTGCGCCCGATAATGCACACCCTCAACATGGCGCTGCTGAACCAGACGCTGGCGGGAAACCTGCAGGCCGAGGCGCGCTGGCGGGCGCACAAGCACCTGCTCGGCCAGTCGGTGAGCTTCTTCCAGAACGATTTCGCCGGCCGGCTCGCCAACCGGGTGATGCAGATCGGCCCGGCGGTGGAGGATGCCTCCTTCATGGCGATGGAGGGCATCTGGTATGCCACCGCCTATGTGCTCGGCGCGCTGATGATCCTCAGCGGCATCGACTGGCGCCTCGCCCTGCCGCTCGCGGTCTGGGTGGTGCTCTACATCGCCTTCGTGCGCCGGGTGGCGCCGCGGGTGGGCGAGGCCTCGGAGCGGCTGTCGCGCGGGCGCTCGGCGGTCACCGGCCGGGTGGTGGACGCCTACACCAACATGGACACGGTGAAGCTCTTCGCCCATGGCGCGCGGGAGGAGGCCTACGCCCTCTCCGCCATGAAGCGCCTGCGGCTGCGCTTCCTGCGTTTCATGCGGCTGATGACCACGATGTCGCTGGGGCTGCAGCTGCTCAACGGCCTGCTCATCGTGGGCGTGGTGGGGCCGGGCATCTGGCTCTGGCAGCTCGGCACCGTGACCGTGGGCGAGGTGGCGGCGGCCTCCGCCCTCACCCTGCGGCTCAACGGCATGACCGGCTGGATCATGTGGGTGACCATCCGGCTGTTCGAGCATGCCGGCGTGATCCGCGAATCGCTCGACAGCCTGAAGGTGCCGCATGGCGTGACCGATGCGCCCGCCGCCCCGGCCCTCGCCGTGAGCCGCGGCGAGATCCGCTTCGACGCGGTGAGCCACCATTACGGCAAGGGCCGCGGCGGGCTCGACCGGGTGTCCCTCACCATCGCACCGGGCGAGAAGATCGGCCTCGTCGGCCGCTCGGGGGCGGGCAAGTCCACGCTGGTGAACCTGCTCATGCGCTTCCATGACGTGGAGGGCGGGCGCATCCTCATCGACGGCCAGCCGATCGACGCGGTGACCCAGGACAGCCTGCGCCGCCAGATCGGCATGGTCACCCAGGACAGCTCGCTCCTGCACCGCTCGGTGCGCGACAACATCCTCTACGGCCGGCCCGAGGCCCGCATGGAGGAGGTGATCGCCGCGGCGCAACGGGCGGAGGCGCATGAATTCATCACCTCCCTGCGCGACCCGCACGGCCGCACCGGCTACGACGTGCAGGTGGGCGAGCGCGGCGTGAAGCTCTCCGGCGGCCAGCGCCAGAGAATTGCATTGGCGCGCGTGATCCTGAAGGATGCTCCCGTCCTGGTGCTCGACGAGGCCACCTCCGCGCTCGACTCCGAGGTCGAGGCCGCGATCCAGGACACGCTCTACCGCGTGATGGAGGGCAAGACGGTGATCGCCATCGCCCACCGTCTCTCCACCATCGCCCAGATGGACCGGATCGTGGTGATGGACGGCGGGCACATCGCCGAACAGGGCAGCCATGCCGAGCTGCTGTCCCGGGGCGGGCTCTACGCCGGTTTCTGGGCCCGGCAGTCCGGCGGCTTCATCGGGCTCGAACCCGCGGCGGGTGTCGACGCCGCCGAGTGAGGCGCTATCTGTCTCCAAGGGCCGCCCGCCCCCGCCCCGGGGCGCGGACGGCCCTCCTTCCCTTCGCCGGCCCGCGGCCCTGTCCGGGTGGTCGGCCAATGGCGGGCAGACCGGATGCACCCGGGGGCCGCCCCGGAGTATGCCGACCGTGTTCTTCCGTTTCTTCGAAACCCTGTTCGACCCGCTCGCCCCCGCCGACGGCCCGCCGCCGCGCGGCTTCGGCGCCTTCGCGATCTGGGCCCTGAAAGGGGCGCTGCCGGTGATCGGCGTCGCCGCCTTCGTCTCGCTGCTCACCGGCGTGGCCGAGGTGGCGGCGGCCTTTGTCATCGGCGCGGTGATCGACCGGGCGGCCGCCGCGGGGCCGCAGGCCTTCTTCACCGAGCACCTTTGGCTGGTGGTGGGTGCGGCGCTGTTCTTCGCGCTGCTGCGCCCGGCGCTGGTGTCGCTCGGGGCGCTGTTCTCCTCGCTCGCCATCGGGCCGGGGCTGCTGCCGATGGTGCTCATCCGCCTGCACCGGCACACGCTGGGCCAGTCCCTCACCTTCTTCGACAATGACTTCGCCGGCCGCCTCGCCCAGAAGCAGATGCAGACCGCGAACGCCGCCACCTCGGTGGTGAACGAGACCTGCAACGCCCTCGTCTTCGGCCTCGCCAGCGTGGTGGGGGCGGTGGCGATGATGGGCGGCATCGGCTGGGGCCTCGCCGCGGTGCTGCTGGTGTGGATGGCGGCCTATGCGCTGCTCATCCGCTGGTTCCTGCCGCGCATCCGGGTGCGCGCGAAGGCGCGGGCCGCGGCCCGGGCGGCCCTCAGCGGCCAGGTGGTCGACACGCTCTCCAACATGGCCACGGTGAAGCTCTTCGCCCATTCCACGCGCGAGGAGGAGGCGGCGAGCCGCGCCGTCACCGAGTTCCGCCGCACCGCGCTCGCCTTCGGGCGGCTGGCGGGCACCTTCCGGCTGTTTCTGATGTTCCTCTCGGGCCTGCTGCCGGTGATGCTGGTGGGCACGGTGCTGTGGCTGTGGAGCGCGGGCGCCGCCAGCGCGGGCGATATCGCCGTGGCCGGGATGATCTCCACCCGGCTCGCGCAGATGTCGGGCTGGATCTCCTTCACCGCGATGGAGATCTTCTCCAACATCGGCGAGATCGAGGACGGTATCCGCACCCTCACCCCCGCCCACACCATCACCGACCGCCCCGGCGCCACCGACCCCGGCCGCGCCCGCGGCGCGGTTTCCTTCGAGCACGTCACCTTCCGCTACGGCCGCCACACTTCGGAGGGCGGCGGCGGCCTCGAGGATTTCTCCCTCGCCATCGCCCCGGGCGAGAAGGTTGCGCTGGTCGGCCGCTCCGGCGCCGGCAAGTCCACCGCCCTCGCCCTGATGCTGCGGCTCTACGAGATCGAGGAGGGCCGCATCACGCTCGACGGGCAGGACATCGCCACCCTCACCCAGGACGGGCTGCGCCGGCAGATCGCCATGGTCCGGCAGGACACCTCGATGTTCAACCGCTCCGCCCTCGACAACATCCTCTACGGCGACCCCGAAGCCGGCCCCGAGGCCGCGCGCCGGGCCGCCCGCCTAGCCGATGCCGACGATTTCATCCACGACCTGCGCGACCCCTCCGGCCGCGCCGGCTACGACGCCTTCCTCGGCGAGCGCGGGGTCAAGCTCTCCGGCGGCCAACGCCAGCGCATCGCGCTGGCCCGCGCCATCCTCAAGGACGCCCCGGTGCTGGTGCTCGACGAGGCCACCTCGGCGCTCGATTCCGAGACCGAGGCCTCGGTGCAATCCGCCCTCGAGGGGCTGATGGAGGGCCGCACCGTGATCGCCATCGCGCACCGGCTCTCGACCATCGCGCACATGGACCGCATCGTGGTGCTCGATGACGGGCGCATCGCCGAGCAGGGCAGCCACGCGGAACTGCTGGAGCGCGGCGGGCTCTACGCCGGGTTCTGGGCCCGGCAGTCCGGCGGGTTCATCGGCATGGAGGGGGCGGACGCGGCCGCCGAATAGGCTTTCCGCGCCCCGGGGCCGGCGGTATGATCGGCCCCCAGCCCCCCAAGGTGACCCGGACCCATGCCCGCCCTCTGCCTCGACTGTGGCTCCCGCACGACCGGCCCGCGCTGCCCCGCCTGCGGCAGCCCGCGGCGCACGGCGCATGACGAGCTGTTCACCCTCTCCATCGCGCATCTCGACTGCGACGCCTTCTACGCCTCGGTGGAAAAGCGCGACGCGCCGGAGCTTGCCGACAAGCCGGTGATCATCGGCGGCGGCAAGCGCGGCGTGGTCTCCACCGCCTGCTACGTGGCGCGCATCCGCGGCGTGCGCTCGGCCATGCCGATGTTCAAGGCGCTCGACCTCTGCCCCGACGCGGTGGTGATCCGCCCCCGCATCTCCTACTACGCCGAGATCTCGCGGCAGATCCGCGCGATGATGGACGAGCTCACCCCCCTCGTGCAGCCGCTCTCGCTCGACGAGGCCTTCCTCGACCTCTCGGGCACCGAGGCGCTGCACCGCGCGAGCCCGGCCGAGATGATGGCCCGGCTGCTCATCCGCATCGAGCGCGAGCTGGGCCTCTCGGCCTCGGTGGGCCTGTCGCACAACAAGTTCCTCGCCAAGCTCGCCTCCGATTTCGACAAGCCGCGCGGCTTCTCGGTGGTGGGCCGGGCCGAGACGCTCGCCCGCCTCGCGCCCCTGCCGGTGCGCGCCATCTGGGGCGTGGGCCCCGCCTTCGCCGCCACGCTGGAGCGCGAGGGCATCCGCAGCGTGGCCGACATCCGCCGCCAGGGCATGGAGAGCATGATGCGCCGCCACGGCCAGGGCGGCCTGCGCCTGTGGCAGCTCGCCCATGGCGAGGACCGCCGGCGCGTCACTCCCCACGAGGCGGTGAAGAGCATCTCCTCCGAGACCACCTTCGAGCGCGACGAGCGCGACCCGGAGATCCTCGACGGCCATCTCTGGCGCCTCGCCGGCAAGACCTCGGACCGCGCCAAGGCCAAGGAGCTCGGCGGCCGCACGGTGACCCTGAAGCTCAAGCGCGCCGATTTCCGCACCATCACCCGGCGGCTCACGCTCGACGACCCCACCCAGCTCGCCGGCCGCATCTATGCCGCCGCCGCCCCGCTGCTGGCCCGCGAGATGGAGCATGCGCCCTTCCGGCTCATCGGTGTCGGCATCTCCGGCCTGGTGCCCGGGGCGGAGGCCGACCGCGCCGACGACCTGCTGCGCCCCGACAGCGCCCGCGCCGCGAAGGTCGAACGCGCCGCCGACGCCATCCGCGCGCGATTCGGCGACGGCGTGATTCTGAAGGGCCGCGCCCTGCGCTGACAGCGCTGCCAATTTCATGCGCGCGCATTAACTCATTTCGCCTGAATTTTCAGCAGTTCACAAACGGATCACGCGCCATTTATTCGGGGGCTTAAAAAAACAATTCGAGATATACGAAAAGTTTTTCCGTGCCTTTTCCGTGAGTTATGGAAATTTTTGCGCAGGGCCCGCGCAAGGCTCCGCCGGATACGACAACATTCCTGTTGCATATGCTGCGGCGCGAAATACAGTGGGTCTCAGCGGTGTTCGCACCGCCGCCCTTCGTGGGCGTTTCCTCCCTAGACTTGGGCCGCGCTCTGCGCGGCCTTTTTTTTGCGTCCGGGAGAGGGAGCGTGGCGCGTTGCCCCCGCGCGATCAACTGGTTTCTTCGGTGCTGACGTGGGGTTCCGGCGCGCCGGCCCAGGTGAGGCGATAGCGCGGCCCCTTGCGCAGGTTGCTCACCAGCGCCGGGCGGAAGCAGGCGAGGCAGGTGCCCCCCTGCGCGCGCACGCTGGGATAGACGATGCCGGCCGAACCCTCGGCCAGCAGCCGCTCGGCGAGGCGCTGCGAGGCGCGGTAGCTCTGCGGGTCCAGGCAATCGGCAAAGTCTCCCGCCCCGCGCAGGTCGTGGAAGGTGGCGCCGAAATCGGCTGCCCAGGCGTCGTAGGTCACCTCGTCCTCGAAGACATCGATCTCGGCCAGCGCCACGGTGCGGTGCCAGATGATCTCGGCGAGCGAGGTTTCCGCCTCGAAGCCCGCATACCAGGCGCCGCGCTCCGGCCCGTTGAAGCGGCTGCCCAGCGGGCTGGGGTGGCAGAAGGCGGCGTTCACGATGCGGTAATGCGGGATGCCGAACACCAGCTCGCCGATGCCGATGCCCGGGGCGAGGTTCGCCTCCGCCTCCAGCCGGTCGTTGGTGGCGCCGTCGAGGGCGAAGATCTCCTGCAGGTGGGTGTCGTCATCGGCGATGCGGGTGAGCACGCTGTCGCCGCCCTCGCTGTATTTCGAGGGGATCAGCCGTGTGGTGTCGAGCTGGCGCAGCGCGGTGACGGGCGGCAGGCTCACGCGCCGCCCCGGCGCGCGTCGAGCAGCCGGCGCAGGGTGGCGAAGGCCGGCAGTCCGCCGCGCAGCAGGTAGTCGAGCGGCGTGGCCCCGGCGAAGATGCGGTTGCGGTTCGGCAGGCTCATCCAGCGGTCGGCCAGCGCCTCGCCATGCAGGATGTTGAGCGCCTTGAAGATGCCCACGAGGTAGGAGATGCGGCGCAGCCGGTCCTCGTCGAGCGCCCGGCCCCCGCCCTTCTTGAGCGTGTAGAAGGCGCCGTTCGACAGTCCGCCCAGCAGGCGGCGGGCATCCTCGTCGCGCACGCCCCAGCGCTCCATGATGTTGAGGAAGGCGCGCACCGCGCCATCGCTCAGCCGGGCGCGCTCCTGCGCGTCGCCGAGGTCGACGAGCGGCGCAGGCTCATGGTTGGTTGCCGGGTGGACAAGGGGAAAGGCCATATCGCGTCCTCCATCTCTGGAGGATATATACTCCGATTTCGGAGAAATTCAAGCTTGCGCCCTATTCCGCCGCCACCCGGGCCTCCGCGAGCCCGATGCGGGCCAGCGCCGCCACCACGCCCTGCATGCGCGTGAGGGTCTCCGGGTAGCCCTCGCCCGGGGCGATGGCGATCTCGTCGAGGTAGAGGCCGCGGTCGATCTCGATCTGCACCGCGTGCAGGCCGCGCTGCGGCCGGCCGTGGCGCTGGGTGATGTAGCCGCCCGCGAAGGGCGTGTTGCGCGCCACCTGGAAGCCCGCGGCCTCGAAGGCCTCCTGGGTGGCATCGGTCACCCAGGGGGCGGCGGAGGCGCCGTAGCGGTCGCCCAGCACGATCTCGGGGCGGCGCGAGCGCACGCCGGCAA
This sequence comes from Oceanicella sp. SM1341, assembly GCF_003448965.1. Lineage (GTDB taxonomy): Bacteria > Pseudomonadota > Alphaproteobacteria > Rhodobacterales > Rhodobacteraceae > Paroceanicella. The sequence continues at coordinate 31,756 of NZ_QRGC01000013.1, read as the reverse complement.
AGCTGCGCAGCGCGTCGGAGGGCATGGAATGGCAGTCGAACAGCACCGCGATGCCGAAGCGCCGGCGCGCCGTCTCGATCAGCCCCGCCAGCGTGTCGTGGTAGGGCAGGTGAAAGTCGGCCACCCTTGCCTGGGCATCGGCGGCGGTGATCTTGCCGGTGTAGATCGGCATGCCCTCGGCCACCACGCGCGGCACCACGCCGAGGCCGGCGGCCACCCGCGGGTTCAGCCCCGCGCTGCGCACGCCCTGCACCAGGGCGGGGTCCATCTCGGTCGGGCCGCGGTTGAGGTCGAGCCAGGCCCGCGGCATCACCGCGCAGAGCAGCGGCGCCCCCTGCCCCGGCGCGTCGGCATAGAGCCGGTCCACGTAGGCATCCTCGGACAGGCGCAGCTGCAGCGGCGTGAGCCGGGCGCGCCGGGTGAAACTGTCGGGATAGTGCCGCCCGCTGTGCGGCGAGGAGAAGACGGCGCAGGACGTGAGCCGTTCCGGCTCGTGCAGAATGAAGGCCTCTTGACGCATGAGCCGAACTTCCCTCCTCCTGCGCGTCGGGGGCCGAATATGCCATATTGCGACACTATTGCAAAAGCCCTTGAACGCCCCGCCGACTCCTTTTATACACCGCGTCACCGGGCGGCGGAGCGGTTCAGAACCGGACGCCGCCCGAACTTTCGGGCGTATAGCTCAGCGGGAGAGCACTACGTTGACATCGTAGGGGTCGCTGGTTCAATCCCAGCTACGCCCACCATTCCCCCACCCGAGGGGGAGCCCCGCAAGGGGATGTGTGGAATTCACCGAAGGCGCAGGCAAGCCTGGTCGCCGAGGAGAGAAAAGGAGAGAGGCCATGAAGGTCAAAAACTCGCTTCGCTCCCTGAAAGCGCGCCACCGCGATTGCCGCGTCGTGCGCCGTAAGGGCCGGGTCTATGTGATCAACAAGACCCAGCGTCGTTTCAAGGCCCGTCAGGGCTGAAACGGCTCGCGGGCCAGCCCCGCGAACGGTTCGAGGAAAAAGGCCGCATCTCCGGATGCGGCCTTTTTCGTATGTGCGCCCCGGCTGCGGCCCGCTCACTCCGGCAGGCCGGGGTAGCCCTCGTCTCCCGGGGCCCATTGCTCGTAGGGGCCCACGTGCGTGCCGTTCACGGTGACCGAGGCGCACGAGTCATCGATGAAGAGTTGCAGATCGCCATCGTCGTGGAAGACGAGCTCGCCCCCCCAGCCGCCTTCCCAGGGGATGTGGCTGATCTGCATCTTGTCCCCCGGGTTCAGGACATAGCGGTCACAGTTGCATTCCACCCACACCACGATCACCCGGTTCGTCTTGTTGACATAGGTGTCGATCACCCTCGGCATCGTTCTGTCCCGCTGCATGTGCACCTCCCTGCATGTGGTGCTGCAAGGCTACGCGAATATCATTCGTACACAAACGATTCTTTGAGGCAAGATACCCGCCGGCACGCCTGAGCCCCCTCCCGGGGCCGGGAGGGGGCTCGATCACGAACGCAAGGGAAAGGCAGGGAGCGGCGCAGCCCCCTGCCCGTCGCAGGGTCAGCCGCTGGCGGCCACGAGCTGGCGCAGGGTCGGGTCGTCGAGGAAGCCGGTCACCTCCAGCCCGCGCGAGCGCTGGAAGCGGCGCAGGGCGATGCGGGTCTCGCCGTCGACCGTGCCGTCGATGCGGCCCGGCGGGAAGCCGAGGTTGTCGAGCCGCTGCTCGACCGATTGCAGGCTGTCGCGGCTCAGGCGCAGCGCCTCCTCGCGCGCGGCGAGCTGGTCGCGCTGGTTGGCCACGTCAGCGCCGCCGAGCAGCGTCTCCATGCGCGTGTTCGCGGCATTGGCGAACTGGCTGTCGGGGTAGCTGCGCAGGTACTCGCGGTAGGCGGCCGGCGTGTCGGTGCGCCGGGCGGCCTGCCAGGCCTGCCGTTCCTGCTGGGATACCGAGCCGAGGCGGTTCTCCTCGATCTGGTCGAGCCGGCGCATCGCGTCCTCGGCATGCACGCCGTCGGGGTAGCGGCGCAGGTAGGCGCGCAGGCCCTGCTCGTCGCCGCCCGCGGCACGCTCCTGCCAGAAGCTGTTGTCGGCGCGGCGGGCCTCGGCCTCGGCCTTGCGCGCGGCCGCGTCGAGCTCACGCGCGCGCTTGTCCGCGAGGTTGTAGAGCCGCTCGGTCTGGCCCTCGCGCAGGTAGCCGGTGGCCGGCAGCTCCTGGTCGTCTTGGAAGCGCGAGATGGCCGCCCGGGTGTTGGGGCCGAAGGCGCCGTCGATGCCCTTGGGCTCGAAGTCGAGCACCGTGAGCGCCTCCTGGATGCGCAGGCGCTCGGCCCGGCTGAGGTTCATCGCCTCCTCGGCCTCGGCATCGCGCTGCTCGCGCCCCGTGGCGGCGCTGTCGTCCGACGCGGGGGCCGCCGCGGCGGAGGCGGCCTCGATGGCGGCGTCGAGCTGGGCCTGGTTCTTCGGGCCGAAGACCACGTCCGGCACGTCGCCCACCACTTCCACGCGGCCCTCGAGCCGCTTCGCCGCCTCGGTGGCGGAGAGCGCCGGGCGCAGGATGGTATCGGTCATCACCTTGCCGAAATTCGCCGCGTCGCCCTGCAGGTAGAGCACGCCCTTGGGCACGGCCGGCGGACCCATGCCGTTCTTCAGGCCGAAGCCGGGCTCCTCGAACCCGTCCTCGCCGGCGGCGATCATCACCACCGAGTTGCCGCGGCTGTTGGCGGCCATGCCCAGCAGCAGGTCGAGCGAGGGGCCGGTGAAATCGGCCAGCACCGGCGAGACGGCCTGCATGTCCACCGGCGTGAGCCAGGTGGAGCGCAGCGCCGAGACCGGGTTGCCGGAATAGTAGATCACGATGCGGTCTGCCTCGGGCAGCCGGTCGTTGAATTCGCTGAGGATGTCGAACATGTCCTGCGAGGTGAGGTCGGTGCCGGTGAACACCTCGTAGCCCGCGGCATCGAGGGTCATCGCCACCCGGTTCGCCGCCTCGTTGGCGGCCTCGGGCAGCTTCTTGCCATGCGCGTAGTCGGAATTGCCGATCACCAGGGCGAGGTCGTCGGCCAGCATAGGGCTGCCGGCGAGCAGGGTCGTGGCGAAGGCCACCACGCCGAGACGGAAGCTCTTCATGTCTGTCCCCTTTCTTTTCGTTACGCATCCGTGCGCGCCGCGGGATGAAGCGGGGGCAATCGCACCCCCGATGTGCCGCGCACACGGGCGTTCAACGCATTGGGGCCGCGAACCCGTCAATCGGACGGCTGACAAAATCGTGAAGGCGCCGGGGGTGGACGGGTGCGCCGCCCCGGCGTCCGCGGTCAGTCGTAGCTGCGGGTGTCCTCGATCACCTTGCCGTCGTTGGGCAGGCCGCCGGGGGCGATGAATTCCACCGCGCCGCGCAGTTTCAGCACCGCCTGCACGCTCTCGGCGATGCGGTCTGCGAGCCCGGGAGAGCCGGCGCCGGCGGAGGTCTCGACGCGCACGGTCATCGTGTCCTGCGCGCCCTCGCGGCCCGCCACCACCCGGGCGCGGAGGATCTCGGCATGGCGGGCCACCAGCTCGGCCACCTGCTCGGGGCGCACGAACATGCCCTTGATCTTGGTGGTCTGGTCGGCCCGGCCCATCCAGCCGCGGATGCGCGTGTTGGTGCGCCCGCAGGGGCTCTCGCCCGGCAGCACGGCGGAGAGGTCGCCGGTGGCGAAGCGGATGAGCGGGTAGTCGGCGTTGAGCGTGGTCACCACCACCTCGCCCACCTCGCCCTCGGTCACCGGGGTGCCGGTGCCGGGGCGCACGATCTCCACGATCACCCCCTCGTCGACGATCATCCCCTCCATGGCCGGGCTCTCGTAGGCGATGTTGCCGAGGTCGGCGGTGGCGTAGCACTGCCGGCAGGTGATGCCCCGGTCGGCGTATTCGGCGCGCAGGGCGGGGAAGAGCGCCCCGCCCCCCACCGCGGCGCGGGTGATGGCGAGGCGCAGGCCCAGCTCCTCCGCCCGGTCGAGCAGCACCTTGAGGTAATCGGGCGTGCCGGCCCAGGCGGTGACCCCGATGTCATGCGCGGCGCGCACCTGCAGGTCGGTCTGGCCGGTGCCGGCGGGCAGCACCGCGGCCCCCACCGCGGCGGCCCCGCTCTCGAAGATCATCCCCGCCGGGGTGAGATGGTAGGAGAAGCAGTTCTGCACCACGTCGCCCCGCCCGATGCCGCAGGCATGCAGGAAGCGGCCCATGCGCCACCAGTCCGCCGCGCCGCCGCCGGGCTCGTAGATCGGGCCGGGTGACTGGAAGACATGCCGGAAGCCGCCGGGCCCCGGGCCGGTGAAGCCGCCGAAGGGCGGGTGGCCGGCCTGCAGCCCGGCGAGCTCGGCCTTGCGCAGCACCGGCAGGCGGGCGAGGTCGGCGAGGCTCGTGAGCGGCGCCTGCCCCTCCAGCCGCGCGGCAAGTGCGGGCGCCGGCGGATCGGCGAGGATGCGGTTCAGCGCGGCGAGCTGCTCGGCCTCGCGCTGCGCCCGCGGCCGGGTTTCGAGACTGTCGAAATGGGTCATCTGCGGCTCCTTCGGGGGGTCAGCTCAGCCAGCGCTTGCGGCGGCGGTAGCTGCGCACGTCGCGGAAGCTCTTGCGGCCCTTGTCGGACATGCCGAGGTAGAATTCCTTCACGTCCGGGTTCTCGCGCAGATGCGCGGCCGGCCCGTCCATCACCACGCGGCCCGATTCGAGGATGTAGCCGTAATGGGCGTAGCGCAGCGCCACGTTGGTGTTCTGCTCGGCCAGCAGGAAGCTCACGCCCTCCTGCTCGTTGAGCGATTTCACGATGCCGAAGATCTCCTCCACCAGCTGCGGCGCGAGGCCCATGGAGGGCTCGTCGAGCAGGATGGTCTCGGGCCGGGCCATCATCGCCCGGCCGATGGCGCACATCTGCTGCTCGCCGCCCGAGGTGTAGCCGGCCTGCGAGCGCCGCCGCTCGCGCAGGCGGGGGAAATAGGCGTAGACCTTCTCCAGGTCGGCGGAAATCTCCCTGTCCTTGCGGGTGTAGGCGCCGGTGAGCAGGTTTTCCTCCACCGTGAGATGCTCGAAACAGTGCCGCCCCTCCATCACCTGCACGATGCCGCGGCGCACGAGATCGGCCGGGCCGAGGTCCTGCACCCGCTCGCCGCGGTGGCGGATGGTGCCCTTGGTCACCTCGCCGCGCTCGGAGCGCAGCAGGTTCGAGATCGCCTTGAGCGTGGTGGTCTTGCCCGCGCCGTTGCCGCCCAGCAGCGCGGTGATGCCGCCCCTTGGCACCTTCAGGCTCACCCCCTTCAGCACCAGGATGACATGGTTGTAGATCACCTCGATGTTGTTGACCTCGAGCAGGGCCTCGGCCGTGGCGGGCTCGGGCGCGTGTGGCGTGTCTGTGATCGGATCTGGCATCGGCTCTCCCCCCGGGGCAGGACGGGCGCCGCCCCGGGCGGGGGCGGCGCGGAAGGCTCACTCGCAGGCGCGCGGCTCGATGCCGGCCTCGGCGGCGAAGGCGGAGGCATCCTCCTCGATCAACGGGCCGATCACCTCGCGGTCGGGCTCGATCTGGTCGGTGATGATGGTGTATTCGCCGGCCTTCGCGTCCCATTGCTGGATCATGCCGATGCCCGGGCCGCCGTGGTCGGCGCAGCTCACCGAGAACGCGGGGCCGAAGCCCGGCAGGCCCAGCGCGGCCATCTTCTCCTCGGTGATCTCCAGCGCCTCCATGCCGTCGCGCATCATCGCGGCGTCGATGGCGGCGGTGCCGTGGATCTCCTGCGCGGTCTTCGCCGCCTCCACCGCCAGCATCGCCGCGTACATGCCGCGGTTGTAGAGCACGGTGCCGAGCTGGTCGCCCGCCCCTGCCGCGAGGCCCTTGTCGGTGACATGGGTCTTGAGGTCGTCGTAGATCGGGTAATCGTCGCCCACGCCGTGGAAGGTGACGGCCTTGTAGCCGTCGGCCCGGTCTCCGGCCTGTTTCACGTCATTCTCCGAGCCCGACCACCAGACGCCGATGAAATGGTCCATCGGGTAGCGCACGTTGGCCGCCTCCTGGATGGCGGTGGGGTTCATCGCGCCCCAGCCCCACATCAGCACGTAGTCGGGGCGCGAGCGGCGGATTTCCAGCCATTGCGACTTCTGCTCCAGCCCGGGGTGGTCGACCGCGAGGAGCTGCAGCTTGAACCCGTGCTTCTTGGAGAGCTCCTCGAGCGTGCGGATCGGCTCCTTGCCGTAGGCGGAGTTGTGGTAGAGCAGCGCGATGGTCTTGCCCGAGACATCGCCGCCCTCCACGTCGATGATGTGCTTGACCATCACCGAGGCCGCGTCCCAGTAGGTGCCGGGGTAGTTGAACACCCACTTGAACACCTTGCCGTCCGCCGCCGAGGTGCGCCCGTAGCCCATGGAATGGATGGCGATGCCGTCGGCCGTCGCCTTGGGGATGATCTGGTAGGTGATGCCGGTGGAGAGCGGCTGGTAGATCAGCGCGCCCTCGCCCTTGGTGCTCTCGTAGCACTCCACGCCCTTCTCGGTGTTGTAGGCGGTCTCGCATTCGGTGATGCGGATCTTCTCGCCGCCGATGCCGCCGTCACGCTCGTTCACCAGGGTGAGGTAGTCGTGGTAGCCGTCGGCGAAGGGGATGCCGTTGTTGGCATAGGCCCCGGTGCGGTAGCTCAGCATCGGGAAGGTGAGGTCGGCCGCGGCCGGGCCGGCGGCGGTGAGCATCGAGGCGGCAAGCAGCGCGAGTTTCAGTTTCATGACGGGTTTCCTCCCAGGAAAATTGGTGTCGCGCCCCGGGTTGACCCCGGGTGCGCAGGCTTGGAATGCGGTCAGTGCGGGAAGGGCCAGAGGCGCAGCTTCTCCTTGGCGATGCGCCAGAGCTGGGCGAGCCCGTGCGGCTCGAGGATGAGGAAGAGCACGATGAGCCCGCCCACGATGAGCATCTGCAGGTGGGCGGCGAGATCGGTGGGCCAGCCGAGGCCGCCCACCAGCACGTTCTTCAGCAGCACCGGCAACAGCACCATGAAGGCCGCCCCGGCGAAGCTGCCGAAGATCGAGCCCAGCCCGCCGATGATGATCATGAAGAGCACGAGGAAGGACTTGTCGATGCCGAAGGCCTCGCCCACTTCCGCCGCGCCGAGGTAGACGGAGAAGAACAGCGCCCCCCCCACCCCGATGTAGAAGGAGGAGACCGCGAAGGCCGAGAGCTTGGTCGCGAGCGGGTTCACCCCGATGATCTCGGCGGCGATGTCCATGTCGCGGATCGCCATCCACGAGCGACCCACCCGGCCGCGGGTGAGGTTTCGCGCCACCCAGGCGAGGCCGGTGAGGATGACGAGGGCGAAGAGATAGGTGGCCCAGGGTGCCGCGTTGGGCCCGGTCACCAGGATGCCGAACACCGAGCGCTCGGGCGCGGTGATCTGGCCGGAGGCGGAGTAGTTGTAGAACCACGGCACCTTGTTGAAGAGCCAGACCAGGAAGAACTGCGCCGCCAGCGTCGCCACCGCGAGGTAGAAGCCCTTGATGCGCATCGAGGGCAGGCCGAAGAGCACGCCGACAAGCGCGGTGATCCCCCCCGAGAGCAGCACCACGAAGAAGATGTTGAGCTCGGGAAAGGCGGTCATCAGCTTGTAGGAGGCATAGGCCCCCACCGCCATGAAGCCGCCGGTGCCCAGGCTGAGCTGGCCGCAGTAGCCGGTGAGGATGTTGAGCCCGATCGCCACCGTGGACCACACGAGGAAGGGCATCAGGATCGACTTTTCCCAGTAGTCGTTGATGAGGAACGGGATGACCAGGAAGGCCACCGCCATCACCGCGTAGTAGCGCCAGCGGTCGAAGGCGATGGGGAAGGTCTGGCCGTCGTCGGAATAGCTCGTCTTGAAGTCGCCGGCCTCGCGGTAGAACATCTCTCAGACCCTCTCGATGATGCGGTCGCCGAACAGGCCCTGCGGCCGGAACACGAGGAAGAGCAGCGCCAGCACGTAGGCGAACCAGTTCTCGGTGGCGTCGATGTTGAAGCCGGTGAGGCCGTGGAAGGCGTCGGAGGTGACGAAGTACTCGAACAGTTTCTCCCCCGCCCCGATGATCAGCCCGCCCACGATGGCGCCGGGGATCGAGGTGAAACCGCCCAGCATCAGCACCGGCAGCGCCTTGAGCGCGATGAGCGAGAGCGAGGTCTGCACCCCGGTCTTGGAGCCCCACATGATGCCGGCCACCAGCGCCACCAGCCCCGCGATCGACCAGACCATCACCCAGATGAAGCGCAGCGAGATGCCCACCGAGAGCGCGGCCTGGTGGTCGTCCGCCACCGCGCGCAGGGCGCGGCCGGCGCGGGTGTACTGGCTGAAGAGCGTGAGCGAGATCACCAGCAGGGCGGCGACCACCGCCGCGGTCACGTCGAGCTTGTCGACATACATGCCCCAGTAGCCCGCCTCGGGGTCGGCCAGCGCCATGGAGGCGCCCTCGAACCACTCCGAGAGGCCGCCGGGCAGGCCCACGTCGAGCTGCTTGATCTCGGCGGTCCACATCAGGTCGCCGAAACCCTCGAGGAAGAAGGCAAGGCCGATGGTGGCCATGAACAGGATGATCGGCTCCTGGTTCACCAGGTGCTTGAGCACGAGCCGCTCCACCAGGAAGGCGAGCCCCACCATCACCCCCAGCGTGAGCAGGATGGCGAGGCCCGAGGGCATGTTCCAGCCGAAATGGGTGACATGCATGCCGGTGATCGCGTTGAGCAGGTGGGCGAAGGGCACCTGCCCGGTCTGCAGCCCCACCAGCGTCATCGCGGCGAAGAGCGCCATCACGCCCTGCGCGTAGTTGAAGATGCCGGAGGACTTGAAGATGAGCACGAAGCCCAGCGCCACGAGCGCATACATCACCCCGGCCATCAGCCCGTTGATCAGCACCTCGATGAGGTTCAGCGCCTCGATGCTCATGCGCCCGCCCTCCCGCGCCGACCTGCCCCGGAGGCCGCGGCAGCGGCAATCCGGGGCCTCGCGGGCCCGGCGTGCCGCCCGGTCGCGGCCGGGAGGCCCCGGCTCTGCGCTGCGCTCCGGCCGGGGCGCCGGTGCGCGGGGCGGGTTGCGTGGAGGGGCTCAGTCATGGCTCACTCCCAGGTAGGCGTCGATCACGTCGGGGTTGTTGCGCACCTCGTCGGGGGTGCCGTCGCCGATCTTGCGGCCGTAGTCGAGCACCACCACGCGGTCGGAGATGTCCATCACCACGCCCATGTCGTGCTCGATCAGCGCGATGGTGGTGCCGAACTCGTCGTTCACGTCAAGGATGAAGCGCGACATGTCCTCCTTCTCCTCCACGTTCATGCCGGCCATCGGCTCGTCGAGCAGCAAGAGCTCCGGCTCGGCGGCAAGCGCGCGGCCCAGCTCCACCCGCTTCTGGAGCCCGTAGGGCAGCCGGCCCACCGGGGTCTTGCGGATCGACTGGATCTCGAGGAAGTCGATGATGCGCTCCACCTTCTCGCGGTGGGCGTTCTCCTCGCGCTCGGCCCGGCCCCACCACAGCGCCTGCTCGAGCATCGAGCTCCTCATGCGGGTCATCCGCCCGGTCATGATGTTGTCGAGCGTGGTCATGCCCTTGAAGAGCGCGATGTTCTGGAAGGTGCGCGCGAGGCCCTGGCGGGCGATCTCGTGCGGGCGCATCGGGCCGCGGCGCTTGCCGCGAAACCAGATTTCGCCCTCCTGCGGGTGGTAGAAGCCGTTGATGACGTTGAGCATCGAGGACTTGCCGGCCCCGTTCGGCCCGATGATGGCGCGGATCTCGCCCTGGCGGATGTCGAAGGAAATGTCGCGGATCGCCACCACCCCGCCGAAGCGCAGGGTGATGTTGCGGATGTCGAGCATCGGCTCCACGGTCGCCGTGTCCCTCATGCCGCCGCCCTCCCCGGAGAGGCAACCGGAAAGGTCTTCGCCTCGCGGATCTCCAGCGTGGCGGAGATGGTGCCCTGCCGGCCGTCCTCGTAGGTGACGGCGGTCTCCACGAACACCCGGTGCGCGCCGGAATAGAGCCCCTCGATCAGCACGGCATAGCGCTCCTCGATGATGCGGCGGCGCACCTTGCGGGTGCGGGTGAGCTCACCGTCATCGGCGTCGAGCTCCTTGTGCAGCACGAGGAAGCGGTGCACCTGGCAGGCGGAAAGCATCGGGTCGGCGGCGAGCGAGCGGTTCACCTCGGCCACGTGGGCGGCCAGCGTCTCGAGCACGCGGGGGTGGCCGGCGAGCTCCTGGTAGGAGGCATAGGCGATGTTGTTGCGCTCCGCCCAGTTGCCCACCGCGCCGAGGTCGATGTTGAGGAAGGCGGTGCACTCCGCCCGGCCGTTGCCGAACACCACCGCCTCGAGGATGTCGGGGAAGAACTTGAGCTTGTTCTCGACGTACTTGGGCGCGAAGAGGCTGCCCTCGGCCATCTTGCCCACGTCCTTCGCCCGGTCGATGATGCGCAGATGGCCGGTCTCCGGCTCGATGAAGCCGGCGTCGCCCGTGGCCACCCAGCCGTGCGCGTCCTTGGTGTCGGCGGTGCTCTGCGGGTTGTGGTAATACTCCACGAAGGTGCCGGGCGAGCGGTAATACACCTCGCCGTTCTCGCCGATGCGCAGCTCCACGCCGGGGCTGGGCACGCCCACCGTGTCGGCGTGCACCTCGCCGTCGGGCTGCTGGGTGATGAACACGCTCGCCTCGGTCTGGCCGTAGAGCTGCTTGAGATTGATCCCGAGCGCGCGGTAGAAATCGAAGATCTCCGGCCCGATCGCCTCGCCCGCCGTGTAGCCCACCCGCACCCGGCTCAGGCCCAGCGCGTTCTTCAGCGGCTCGTAGACGAGGAGCGCGCCCAGCCGGTAGCGCAGCCTGTCGGCGAGGGACACCGGCCTGCCGTCGAGCAGCGCCGGGCCCACGCGCCGCGCCACCGCCATGTAGTGGCGGAAGAGCCGCTTCTTCAGCGCGCCCGCGTCTTCCATGCGGATGGTGACCGAGGTGAGCAGCCCCTCGAAGAAGCGCGGCGGGGCGAAGAAATAGCTCGGCCCGATCTCGCGCATGTCGGCCTGCATGGTCTCGGCACTCTCCGGGCAGCACACGCAGAAACCGGTGCAATAGGCCTGGCCCATGGAGAAGATGAAATCCCCCACCCAGGCCATCGGCAGGTAGGCGAGCACCGAGTCCCGCGGGCCGAGATGGTCGAACTCGGCCGAGGCGCGGGCGGTGCGGATGATGTTGTCATGGCTCAGCACCACGCCCTTGGGCTTGCCGGTGGTGCCGGAGGTGTAGAGCATCACGCAGGTGTCGCGCCCGGTGGTGCCGGAGATGATCGCGTCGAGCACCGCGGCATGCTCGGCGGCATGCTGCCGGCCGAGCTCCTCCACCTCGTGGAAGGCGCGCAGGCGGGAATGGTCGTATTTGCGCAGGCCGCGGGGGTCGAGGTAGAGGATGCCCTGCAGCGCCGGGGTCTGGTCGGAGATCGAGAGCAGCTTGTCGACCTGCTCCTGGTCCTCGACGATGGCGAGCTCGGCGCCGCAATGGCCCAGCACATAGGCCATCTCCTCGGCCACCGCATCCTGGTAGAGCGGCACAGGGATGCCGCCGGCGCATTGCACCGCCACCATGGCGCGGTAGAGGTCGGGGCGGTTCGAGCCGATGATCGCCACATGGGCGTGGCGCCGCAGCCCCGTCGCCAGCAGGCCCAGGCCGAGGGCGCGCACCTTCTCCGCGCTCCCGGCCCAGGTGTCGGTCTGCCAGATGCCGAATTCCTTCTCGCGGTAGGCCGGGCGGTCGCCGTGCACGGCGGCATTGTGCGCCAGCAGCTTCGCGAGCGTGTCCGGGCCGTCCCCGGCATGGGCGGCGGTGGTCAATGGCGTCTCCTCCCTTGCGGCCGTCTTGCTGCGGCCGTCGCTGTACCGGGCGGGGCATCTGGTGGCCCCTGTCTCCGGCAATCCCGAGTGAAGCCCCGGAATCCGTCCGCAGTATGTCGCGAATGTAACCAATTGTAACGGCGCCCCCTTGCCCGCGGCCCGCGGCCCCGCCAGACTGGCGGAAAAACGACGGGAGGACATGTCATCGGACCAGCGCCGCCATCCCTGCCCGGCCGGGGCGACGACCGGCTGCTGCGCGGGGCGCTCAACCTCATCCAGCAGGCGATATCCGTGTTCGACGCGGAGCTGAACCTGCGGCTGGCCAACAGCCGCTTTCGCGAGATGTTCGCCCTGCCGCCCGAGCTCACCCGGCCCGGCGCCTCCTTCGAGGCGATCATCCGCTGCATGACCGAGCGCGGCGAATACGGGCCCGGCGACGTGGAGGCGCTGGTGGCGCTCAGGGTGGAGAAGGCCCGCCGCTTCGAGCCGCATTACTTCGAGCGCGACCGGCCCAACGGCCAGGTGATCTCCATCGAGGGCCACCCGCTGGAGCCCGGCGGCTGGGTGACCGTCTACACCGACATCACCGCCATCCGCGCCCAGGAGCGCCTGCTGCGCGCCCGCTCCGAGACCCTCTCCGAGAAGCTGCTGAGCCACTCGGAAGACCTCGCCCGCGCCAACCGCGAGCTTGCCACCACCATCGCCGACCTGCGCGAGGCCAAGGCGGCCCTGGCCGAGAGCGAGGCGCGCATCCGCCTCATCACCCGGATGACCCCGGCGCATATCGCCCATCTCGACCGCACGGAGACCTACACCTGGTCGAACGACCAGCTGCCGCTGGTGATCCCCTCCGCGAAGGGGCCGGTGGTGGGGCGCAGCATCTCGGAGGCGCTGGGGCCGGAGGCCTACAACATCATCCGCCCCGAGCTGCACCGCGCCCTCGCGGGTGAGAGCCGCGCCTTCCAGTTCTCGCTCTCCGACGGGCCGCGCTGGCTGCGCGCCGCCTTCACCCCCGATCTCGATGAGGAGGGCCGGGTGCAGGGCGTCTACATCCTCTCGGTCGACGTGACCGAGGAGGCCCGCGCCCGCCAGGCCCTCACCCATGCCGCGAAGCGCGAGCTTGCCGCCCAGCTCACCTCCGGCCTCGCGCATGATTTCTCCAACATCCTCACCGTCATCCTCGGCCTGCAATCGCGGCTGGAGGGGATGGAGCTGCCGCCGAAGGCGCGCGAGGCGGTGGCCGCGACCCGTGCCGCGGCCGAGCGCGGCGGCGCGCTGATCGAGCGGCTGGGCAGCATCTCCGGCGCGCGCAGCCTCGCCCCGAGGGTGACCGACCCCGCGGTGCTGCTCGCCGGCCTCCTGCCGCTCGCCCGCCCCTCGCTGCCCGATGACGTCACCCTCACGCTCGACGCGACACCGGGCGAGCAGGTGCTGGTCGACGCGGGCTTCCTGCAGGACGCGGTGCTCAACCTCATCCTCAACGCGCGCGACGCGCTGGCCGGCCGCCCCGGGCGCATCACCCTCGCCGCCCGCCTCACCCCCGAGCGGCTGGAGATCACGGTGGAGGACAGCGGGCCGGGCTTTTCCGAGGAGGCGCTCACCCGCGCCACCCAGCCCTTCTTCACCACCAAGCGCGGCGCGCCGGGCTCGGGCCTCGGCCTCGCGATGGTGTATGACTTCGCCCGGGCCTCCGGCGGCCGGCTGCGGCTGGGCAACGCGCCCGGCGGCGGGGCGCGGGTGTCGGTCTCGCTGCCCGCCCGCCGGCCCGCCGCCCTGCCCCCCGGTCTCGTGCTGCTCGCCGAGGACGACCCCGACATCCGCGACGGGCTGCGCGAGGATCTCGTCGCCCTCGGCCACAGCGTGATCGAGGCCGGCACCGGCGAGGAGGCCGCCCGCCTGCTCGCCTCGGTCGAGGGCATCGGCCTCGTGCTCTCCGACCTCGTGCTGGGCCCCGGCCTCACCGGGCTCGACCTCGCCCGCACCCTGCCCCCCGGCGGCCCGCGCCTCGTGCTGATGACCGGCCTGCCGCCGGACGACCCGCGCCGGCAGGAGGCCGCGGCCCGCGCACCGCTGCTGCCCAAGCCCTTCGCGCGGGCCGAGCTCGCCGCCTGCCTCGCGAGCCTGCCATGAGCGCGCCGGCCGCCTCCTGTGCCCCCCTGATCGCCCTGCTCGACGACGAGCCGGAGATCCGGGTGCTGCTCGCCTCGGCGCTGGAGGAGGCGGGCTTCCGCACCGCCGCCTTCGGCCGGGTGGCGGAGTTCGAGACCGGCCTGCGGCGGATGACCCCCGATGTCTGCCTCGTCGACCTCGGCCTGCCCGACCAGGACGGGCTCGCGCTCGTCTGGCGCCTCGCGCGCGAGACCGGGGCGGCGATCATCATCGTCTCCGGCCGCGCCCGGGTGCAGGACCGCATCACCGGGCTCGAGCTCGGGGCGGACGACTACATCACCAAGCCCTTCGACCCGGCGGAGGTGGTGACCCGCGTGCGGGTGTTGCTGCGTCGCGGCCGCGCCCGGGCCGGCCCGCCGCAGGCGCGCGCCGGCTTCGCGGGCTGGCGGGCCGATTTCGACCGCCACGTGCTCACCGCCCCGGACGGCGAGGAGGCCCCGCTCTCGCGCGCCGAGGGCGCCCTGCTGCGCCTGTTCCTCGAGCAGCCCAACCGGCTGCTGAGCCGCGAGCAGATGCAGGACCGGCTCGGCGGCGGGGCGGGCTCCGGCTTCGACCGGGCGATGGACGTGCGCATCAGCCGCCTGCGGGTGAAGCTGCGCGAAGACCCGCGCAACCCCGCATTCATCAAGACGATATACGGCGCGGGCTACATCTTCATCGGCGACGTCGACTGGAGTTGAGCGCCGGGCGGACTATCTGTCCGCCACCCCGCATTGCGGACGGCCTGTCCGCCACCACGCATAGCGGGCCGCCGGGCAAGGCTCCGGCAACGCGGCCCGCCGGGCAGGCGCCCGGCATTTCGGCCCGCCGGGCAGGCGCCCGGCAATGCGGCCCGCCGGGCGGCCGGCGCCGGCCCGTGCCGCGAGCGGGTTCCGGTCTGGCCGGCTCGTCCGCGGGCGCCCGGGCGCGGGCTTCGGCCTCGCGCGCATCCGGCGCGCACAGCCTGGCGGCGCGCCCGCCGGGCGTGCTCAGCCCCCGCGGGTGCCCGGCCCGCGCCAGAGGGGCAGATTCTTCCGGGCGCTTGCCAAGGATGGGCCGTCCGGCCGCGTCCTAACTGTCAGGATGCGTATGGACCCGGACGACGACACGCTTGCCACCGCCGCCCGAGAGGGGGATGCAGCCGCCCTCGGCGCGCTGCTGGAGCGGCACTACGACCGCATGTTCCGGCTGGGCTACCGCATCCTCGGCAATCGCGCGGATGCGGAGGACCTCGTGCAGGAGATCTGTCTCGCCCTGCCCCGGCGGCTGGTCGGCTACCGGGCCGAGGCGCGTTTCACCACCTGGCTGCACCGCGTCGTGCTCAACGCGGCGCGCGACCACATGCGCCGCGCCGCCACCCGGGCAAAGGCCTCGGCGGGCTGGGGAGAGGCCGAGCATCTCGCCCGCGCCGAGGCCGAAGGCCGTGCCGAGGAAGCCCGCTGGCTGGAGGCCGCGATGTCCGCGCTCAGCCCCGCCCTGCGCGAAACCGTGGCGCTGGTGCTGGGCGAGGACATGACCCATGCCGAGGCCGCCGCCGCCCTCGGCCTGTCCGAGGGCACGGTGAGCTGGCGCCTGTCCGAGGTCCGCCGGCTGCTGCGCGACCTGGCCCGCGAGGAGGAGACAGCGTGACCCGTCCCGACCCGCCGGCAGATCCGCTGGCCCGCCTGCGCGCCGCCCTCGCCGCGGCCCCGCCCGCTCCGGAGCCCGGACGCCGGGCCCGCGCCATCGCCGAGGCCCTTTCCGGCATCGCGCCCGACAGCGGTGCCCGGCCCCCGGCCGCCGCGGCGGAGGCGCAGAGCGGCGGAGACCCGGCCCGCGCCCCCGCGTCCGACCGGCAGGCCTCGGGCGCGCAGCGGGGCGAGGCCGCCCTGCCCGATCCGTCGCCATCGCGGCGCGCGGCGGGCTCCGGCGGCGCGGCGGCTCCGGACCCCGCCGACCAGGCAGGCACCGCGGAAGGCGCCGCCGGCCGGCGGCGCGGCGCGCGTGCCCGGGCCGTGGCTCCGGGGCGCGGGGGCGAGGTGCCGCCGCCCGTGCGCCATGGCCGGCTCGCCTCGGCCCGGCGGCGGCTGTCCTGGCCGCGTGGCCGGCGGTCGCCCGCCTTCCTCATCGGTGCGGCGCTCGCCGCGGTGGTGGTGATCTGCGTGGCGCCCATCCTGCCGCCGCCCGAGGTGCCCGCGGAGATGCGCCTCGCGCTCAGCGGCGGTGACAGCACCCTCACGCCCCGGCAGAAATCCGCCCTGCCGCTGGCCGGCGCCCCCTCGGCGCCGCCGGCCCCGCTCGCCCCGCTGCCGCCGGGCTCGGGCCAGCGCCAGACGGCCGAGCGCCGGGTGTCCGGCTTCACCCTCGCCCCGCAGGACGGCGCGCTCTCGCGGCTGCGCGACACGCTGGCGCGCGGTGTCTTCCCCGCCCCCGGTGCCGTGCCGGCCGAGGCGCTGGTGAACGCCTTCGCCTATGACTGGCCCGCCCCGGGCCCCGACGCGGAGGCGCCGCTGCGCCTGTCGGCGAGCATGATCCCGACCCCGTGGAACCCGGAGACGCGCCTGTTGCGCATCGGCATCCGCGGCACCGCCGTGCCCCTGCCCGGCCGCCCGCCGCTGGTGCTGGTGCTGGTGGCCGACCTCGGCTCGGAGGAGGATCTCGCCCTGCTGCGCGCCGGGCTCGACGAGGCGATGCGCGGCCTGGGCGCACAGGACAGTGTGGCGGTGCTCGGGCCTTCCGGCGAAACCCTGCTGCCCGCGGTCTCGGCGGCGGAGCGCGGCCGCGTTCTCGCCACCCTGGCCGAGCCGCGGCCCGGCCCCTCGGCCCAGGAAGGCCTCTCCGCCGGGCTCGCACTTGCCGACCGGCTGCGGGCCGACCACCCCGGCACCGAGGCACGGGTGATCCTGGCCAGCGACGTGGCCCTGCCCCGCCTGCCGCAGAGCGCGCGCGGCATCCCGGTCTCGCTGCTCGGGCTGGGCGACACGCCCCTGCCCGACGCCGCGGCGGGCGAGGGCGTGGTGGCGCTGGTCGACAGTCCCGCCGCGGCGCGCCGCGCCCTCGCGAGCTCGCTTGCCGACGGTGTCACGGCGGCGCGCGATGCCCGGGTGCAGGTCGAGTTCAACCCCGCCACCGTGGCGCGCTACCGCTATCTCGGCGGCGACGGGCGCGGCAGCGATTCCCGCGGCTCGGGCCTGCTGGAACAGGCGGGCGGCGGCGTCTCCGTCGACCCCGGGCACACGGTGACGGCGCTCTACGAGATCACCCCCGCCACCGCGGGGTCCGGCAGGGGCGCGGGGGCGGATGCGGGTGCCGGCGATGTCGCGATGGTGCGCCTGCGCTACAGCCCCGCCGGCGAGAGCGAGAGCCGGCTCATGAGCCTGGATGTGCCGGCCGCGGCCGGGAGCGGCGACGCGATCGCGCTGCGCGAGACCCGTTTCGCCGCCGCCGTCGCGGGCTTCGGCCTGCTGCTGGAAGGCAGGCACGACCTCGGCGCCTGGGGCTTCGCCGAGGCAGCCGCCCTGGCCCGCGCCGCCGCCGGCCCCGACCCCAGCGGCCGGCGCGCCGACCTTGCCGCCCTGATCGACACCGCCGCGGCGCTTTCCGGCGCGCCGCAGTGAGGCCGGCCCCGGGCCGGGGCAGTTGCGGACCGCAAGCAGCACGGGGGCGTGGCGCGCGCCACCGCCCGGCGCGCCCGACGGCCGTCGCCCCCCGCCCGGTCTACTGGCGCCAGCGCTCCTCGGCGAGATCGTCGGCCTCGCGCGCGTCGACCCAGTGGCCGCCGTGCTCGGTGGTTTCCTTCTTCCAGAAGGGTGCGCGGGTCTTGAGGTAGTCCATCAGGAATTCCGCCGCCTCGAAGGCCGCCGCGCGGTGCGGCGAGGCGGTGAGCACCAGCACGATGCGTGCGCCCGGCGCCAGCTCGCCGTAGCGGTGGATGATGGTGACGCCCTGCAGCGGCCAGCGCGCCCGCGCCTCGGCCTCGATCGTCTCCAGCGCCCGCTCGGTCATGCCCGGGTAATGCTCCAGCGCCATGGAGGAGAGCTGCGCCCCCCCGCCCATGTCGCGCACCAGCCCGGTGAAGCTCACCACGGCGCCGATGTCCACGCGGCCTTCGCAGAGCGCGTCGATCTCCGCGCCGATGTCGAAATCGTCTTCCTGCACGCGCACGGACATGCTCAGCCCCCGGTCATCGGCGGGAAGAAGGCCACCTCGCGGGCGGCGGTGAGGGAGGCGTCGAAACCGACCACCTCCTGGTCCACCGCCACGCGCAGCGCCGAGAGGTCGGAGAAGGCGAGGGCGTAGCGCTCCTCGCGCCCGCGCAGCTCGGCCACCAGCTCGGCCACCGTCTGCGCCGAGGTCTCCACCTCCTCGCGCGGCAGCCCGATGCGCTCGCGCACCCAGGCGAAATACAGAACCCGCATCACGCTCCCTTTCCGGCCAGGTAGCCCATGGCCCTCGCGAAATAGTCGATCCCCGTCGCCACGGTCAGCACCGAGGCCAGCCAGAGGCCGACGATCCCGATGCCGTAGAGCGTGTCGGCGAAGGCGCCGGTGAGCCCCCCGGCCAGGAACAGCAGCGCGATGGCGCACATCTGCACCGCCGTCTTCCACTTGGCGAGCGGTGTGACGTGCAGCTTCACCGCGCCGAGGAACTCCCTCAGGCCCGAGACCAGCACCTCCCGCAGCAGGATGAACACCGCAGGCAGCAGCACCAGCCAGTCGAGCCCGGTGAGCCCGATGAGGGTCGCGAGCGCAATCACCACCATCGCCTTGTCGGCCACGGGGTCGAGCATGCGGCCGAGGTCGCTCACCTGGTTCCAGCGCCGGGCCAGCCAGCCGTCGAGGAAATCCGTCAGCGAGGCGAGCACGAACAGCACCAGCGCCACCCGGTCTGCCGTGGGCCTGTCGAACACCACGAAGGACATCGCCACCAGCGGGGCGGCGAGCACGCGCCCCAGGGTGAGCAGGTTCGGAACCGTCCAGTGCACTGCCTTCTCCATCCGTTCCGTCCGGCGCAGCCGGACCGGGCCGGGCGAGCGGCCCCCGGGGCTCCGGGGGTCCGAGCCCGGACCGTTGCCCCTACCTAGCGCGTCATCCGTCGCCGTGAAAGTGCGCATAGATGCTCTCGGCCAGCGCGTCGGACACGCCGTCCACCGCCTTGAGATCCTGCAGCCCCGCGCGCGACACCGCCTTGGCCGAGCCGAAATGCGCCAGCAGCGCCCGCTTGCGCGCCGCCCCCACACCCGCGATCTCGTCGAGCGGCGTGGCGCTCACCGCCTTGGCGCGCTTCGCCCGGTGGGTGCCGATGGCGAAACGGTGCGCCTCGTCGCGCAGCCGCTGCAGGAAGTAGAGCACCGGCGAGCGGAAGGGCAGCGCGAAGGCGGGCTTGCCCGGCAGGTGGAATTCCTCCTTGCCCGCGTCGCGGTCGACACCCTTGGCGACACCCACCAGCGCCACGTCCTCCACCCCGATCTCCTCCAGCGCCGAGAGGGCGGCCTTCACCTGCCCCGCGCCGCCGTCGATGATGACGAGGTCGGGCCATATGCCGCTCTGGCGGTCCGGGTCCTCCTTCATCAGCCGGGCGAAGCGGCGCTCCAGCACTTCCTTCATCATGCCGAAATCGTCGCCCGGGGTGAGTTCCTTCGAGCGGATGTTGAACTTGCGGTAGCGGGATTTCTCGAAGCCCTCGGGCCCGGCCACGATCATCGCGCCCACCGCGTTGGTGCCCATGATGTGGCTGTTGTCGTAGACCTCGACGCGCTCGGGCGTGCTGTCGAGCCCGAAGGCCTCGGCCAGCCCCTCGAGCAGCCGCGCCTGGCTCGCACTTTCCGCCGTGCGGCGGGCGAGCTCCTCGCGCGCGTTGCGCAGGGCGTTCTCCACCAGCAGGCGCTTCTCGCCGCGCTCGGGCACGCCGATGGTCACCTTGCGCCCCCGGGCCTCGCTCAGCGCCGCGCTCACCAGGTCGGGGTTGTCCACCGGCTCGGAGAGCAGGATCATCCGCGCCGGGGTCTTGTTGGCATAGAACTGCGTAAGGAAGGCCTCCATGATCTCGGGCCCCTCCGCCCCGCCGCCGGCACGCGGGAAATAGGCCCGGTTGCCCCAGTTCTGATTGGCGCGGATGAAGAACACCTGAACGCAGGCCTGCCCCCCCTCCTGGTGGAGGGCGACCACGTCGGCCTCGCTCACGCCCTGGGGGTTGATGCCCTGGGCAGACTGCACCTGCGTGAGGGCGCGGATCCGGTCGCGCAGGGCGGCGGCGCGCTCGAATTCCATCGCCGCACTCGCCGCCTGCATCTGGCCGGCGAGCTCGGTCTGCACCTTGCTCGAGCGCCCGGCGAGGAAATCCTCCGCGTCGCGCACCAGGGCCGCGTACTGCGTCTCGTCCACCAGCCCCACGCAGGGGCCGGAGCAGCGCTTGATCTGGTAGAGCAGGCAGGGCCGGGTGCGGCTCTCGAAGCTGGCATCGGTGCAGGTGCGCAGCAGGAAGGCCTTCTGCAGCTGGTTCAGCGTGCGGTTCACCGAGCCGGCGGAGGCGAACGGTCCGTAATAGTTCCCCTTCGCGCGGCGCATTCCCCGGTGCTTGGAGATCTGCGGAAAGGCGTGGTCGGTGCGCACCAGGATGTTCGGGAAGCTCTTGTCGTCCCGCAACAGCACGTTGTACCGCGGCTTCAGCTGCTTGATGAGATTCTGCTCCAGCAGCAGCGCTTCGGTCTCGGTCTGCGTGGTCAGGAACATCATCGAGGCGGTGGCCGAGATCATCCGCATGATGCGCCCCGAATGCCCGGTGGGCCGCGCGTAGGACGACACGCGCTTCTTCAGGCTGCGCGCCTTGCCCACGTAGAGCACCTCGCCCTTCGCGTCGAGCATGCGGTAGACGCCGGGCCTATCGGGCAGCGTGCGGAGGTATCCGTGGATGACGTCGTGCCCCGTGGCCCCCTCCCGGGGGGCGGCTTCCTCGAAGCCCGGGGCCGTCTCGTCGCGGTGCTGGTCAGTCATTGCGATTCCCGCCCCTGCCCTGCCTTGTCCGCCCCCCGAAAGCAACAGGAATAGAATCCACGATTCCTGTGGATAAGTCTGTGCGCAATTCGCCGGAACTCTGCAATCCCTTTGAAAACACACCTGTTTCTCCGGCCTGATTAATATTTGGGCAACTTTTCAAGTCATTGACGCAAAACGCAAATTTTCTCCATCGCCGTAAAATGCTGACCTTCCTAACAGAATCATAACGGGTTCGTGACGCTACCCCGTCAAGTGGAAAACTCGCCGGCTCCGGGCCGGCCGGAACGGTGCGTGCCCCTTCCCTCACCCGCTCACTCCACCCCGAGCACATCCGGTGTCGCCCAGGCCAGATGTTGCCCGCCATCGAGGCAGATCACCTGTCCCGTGAGCCCCGGCGAGGCAATGATGAAGTCCAGCGCGCCGCAGATCTCGGCCGGCGAGGTGCCGCGACCGAGGGGGGTGGCGGCGCGCTGTGCGGCAAAATGCTCCGCCGACTGGCGGCCGCCCTGCAGGGTGGGGCCCGGCCCGATGCCCATTACCCGGATGCCCGGCGCGAGCCCCTGGGCCGCGGTGCGGGTGAAGGCCCAGAGCCCCATCTTCGCGAGGGTATAGGTCATGAATTCCGGGGTGAGCTTGCGGATCCGCTGATCGAGCAGGTTTACAACCAGCGTGCGAGCCACCGGCTCGCCGTTTTCGTCGCGCCCGGCCTCCGGCGCCTGCGCCGCGACCGCCTGGGTGAGGAAGAATGGCGCCTCGAGATTCGAGCTCGCGTGGCGGTGCCAGCCCTCGCGCGTGGCGCTCGCGACCGTATCGTATTCGAATATGGAGGCGTTGTTCACCAGCAGGGTCACCTGGCCGAGCTTCGCTGTCACCCGCGGCACCAGCGCGTCGGTCTGCGCGGCATCGGTGAGGTCGGCGCCGAAGACCTCCGCGCGCACGCCGAGGGCGCGCGCCTGCGCGGCCACGTCCTCCGCCTCCTCCGCCGAGTTCATGTAGTGTACCGCGATGTCCCAGCCGCGGCCGGCGAGATGCAGCGCCATCGCGCGGCCCACCCGCTTTCCCGCGCCGGTGATCAGGGCGATCCCTGGTGTCATGTGCAATTCCTTCCCCTGCCCGTCCTGCCGCTGCCCGCCCCTTGCGGGCGGCCCGGCGGCGCGGCGCGATACTAGCGGCGGCTCCGGCGGCAGGCCAGCCTGCCCCGGCGGCACGCGCGCCCCACGCCTGCGTGAGCGCGCCGCCGCGCCCGTTGCCCGGATTCCGCCTCTCCTCTAGACATGGTGGAATATGGGAGGAGACCACCAGACATGCCAGCGCTCACCGGACTTCGCGTCATCGATCTCACCCGGATTCTCGCCGGGCCGTTCTGCACCCAGTGGCTGGCCGACCACGGCGCCGAGGTGATCAAGGTGGAGCCGCCGCAGGGCGACGACACGCGGCACTGGGGTCCGCCCTTCGACCCCGCCTCCGGCGCCGCCTCCTATTTCATGGGCGTGAACCGCAACAAGCGCGGCATCGCCCTCGACCTGCGCCGCGAGGAGGGCCGCGCCGTGCTGCGCCGGCTGCTGGCCCGCGCCGACGTGGTGATCGACAATTTCAAGGCCGGCAGCATGGAGGCCTGGGGGCTCGGGCCCGACGCGCTGCAGGAGGAATTCCCCCGCCTGGTGCAATGCCGGGTGACCGGCTTCGGCGCCGACGGCCCGCTGGGCGGCCTGCCGGGCTACGACGCGGTGGTGCAGGCGCAGGCCGGGCTGATGAGCGTGAACGGGCCGGAAAGCGGCGAGCCCACGCGGCTCGGCATCCCGCTGGTCGACATCTCGGTGGGCATGTCCTCGGCCATCGGCATCCTGATGGCGCTGCGCGAGCGCGATGTCTCCGGCCGCGGCCAGTTCCTCGACATGACGCTCTACGATGCGGCGGTCTCCATCCTGTTCCCCTACGGCGCGAACTACATGATGGGCGGCGCCGTGCCGCGCCCGGTGGGCAACGCGCATCCCAACATCTCGCCCTACGAGACCTTCCCCACCCGCACGGTGGACATCTTCGTGGCCGCGGCGAACGACGGCCAGTACCGCCGGCTGTGCGACGTGCTGGGCTGCCCGGAGCTTGCCACCGACCCGCGTTTCGAGACCGGGCCGAAGCGCAACGGGCTGCGGGCCGAGCTCGCCGCCCTGCTGCGCCCGCGCATGGCGGAATGGGACGGCGAGGAGCTGGCGAAGGCGCTGATGGGCGCCGGCGTGCCGGCCGGCCCGGTGATGGACGTGCCCGGCGTGCTCGACCACCCGCACACGAAGCACCGCGACATGGTGGTGGAGATCGACGGGTTCCGCACCCTGGGCAACCCGATCCGCATGTCGCGCACCCCGGCCGAGCCCGGCGCGCGCCGCCCGCCGGTCTTCGGCCAGGACACCCGCGCGGTGCTGGCCGAGAGCGGCTACTCGGGCGAGGAGATCGAGGCGCTGCTCACCGCCGGCGCCGCCTTCGCCGCGCCGGTCTGACCCCCGGGCGGAGGGCGCCACCGGCCCGCGACGGGATCGGCTCCCCGGCAAGCGCGGTCGGGGGGCCGGGCGCCGGCCCGCACACCCGGCCGGGAAGGCGAGATGCACCGCGCAGGCAGGCCCCGCGGGACCAGAGGCGGCCGAGCACTCGCGGCTGGCGGAGGCGAGACACCGCGCAAGCGCGGCGGGGGGATTCGGGTCGCCGCCCGGGCGCGGCGGGGGGTTTTGTGTCGCCGCGCGAGCGCGGCCGCAGAACCCGGGTCGCCGCGCGAGCGCGGCTCAGAGCACCGTCCAGGTGTATCCGGCATAGAGCAGCACGAAGAGAGCGCCGGAGACGCGCCCCAGCACCGGGATCTTGCAGATGAAGGGCGCGAGCAGCAGGCCCACGGCCAGCATCACCCAGAGGTCGTAGTCGAGGAAGGACTGGTCGACCGCCACCGGCCCGAAGAAGCTGGTGACCCCCATGATGGCGCCGATGTTGAAGATGTTGGAGCCGATCACGTTGCCCATCGCCACGTCCGCCTGTCGGCGGATGGCGGCCATCACCGAGGTGGCGAGCTCGGGCAGCGAGGTGCCCACGGCGACGAGGGTGAGCCCGATGGCCGCGTCCGAGATGCCGGCGGCGGTGGCGATGCCCTTCGCGCCCTCGATGAGCAGGCTCGCCCCGATGGGCAGGGCCACGATGCCCGCCACGATCAGCAGCCCCAGCTTCCAGCCCGGCAGGTGGGGGTCGACCTCGTCGAGTTCCTCCGCCATGTCCGCGTCGCGCGATTTCTTCGCCGACCACATGTTCTCGCCGATCACCAGCGCGAGCACGCCCAGCAGCACCAGCCCGTGCCACCACACCAGCGGCGCGAGGAAGCACAGCACGGTGAACAGCACCATCACCGCCATCATGATGACGAAGGAGCGCCCGCTCTCGCAGTCGCGCGTGGCGATGGGGGCGATCAGCGCGGGGATGCCCAGCACCAGCAGCACGTTGGCGATGTTGGAGCCCACGACATTGCCGATCGCGAGGCCCGGCAGGCCCTCGAGCGCCGATTTCACCGAGATGAGAAGCTCCGGGGCCGAGGTGCCGAAGGCAACGATCGTGAGCGAGACGATGAGCGCCGGGATACCGAGTTTCAGGCTGAGCCCGACTGCACCTTTGACAAGAACGTCACCCCCGACCACGAGAAGGACGAGGCCGGCGAGGACCCAGACGATATCCATATGTACGGCAGCTCCGCTTATTTCAGGCCCCCGCACAGGGGCAGTCGGCTGCTCCATGTATGCGTGGCACCCAGCCCGTGAAAGGGGCCGTCAGGATTTTTCTTCGCAGATGCAGGGCTGTCCCTCCACCTGCCAGGCACCGCAGCGCGGGCACTTGTGCGCGGCGCGAACCTCCGGCCCCTTGCGCCGCGGCAGCAGCTTCTCCGCCCATTTCCCGGCGAAGGCGATGACCGCGAGCACCACGAGCAGGATGAGGGCGATCTTCGCCAGCATGTCAGAGCCCGAACCGGGCCCAGAGGCCGCGGTCCTCGATGGCGTCGACCACGCTGGCCGCGCCCGGCGCGCCGATGCGCTGGAAGAGCGAGCGTTTCGGCACGCAGACCTGGAAGCGGGTCTTCGGGCCGTATTTCGCCTTCATCACCGGCACGAGATGGCCGACACCGTCGATCAGCCCCTTCTCCTGCGCCTCGGCGCCGATCCAGATGTCGCCGGTGAACAGGTCCTCGCCCTCCGGCAGCCTGCCGCCGCGCCGCGAGGAGACCTGCGCGCGGAAATTGGCGTGGATGCGCTCCAGCACCCGGGTGAGCCGGGCCACGTCCTCGGGCTTCTCGGGGCGGAACGGGTCGAGCATCGACTTGCTCTGCCCCGCGGTGTGCACCCGGCGTTCCACCCCGTGGCGGGCGATGAGATCCTGCAGGCCGAAGCCGGCCGAGATCACCCCGATCGAGCCGATCACCGAGTTGTCGTCGGCCCAGATCTCGTCCGCCGCGGTGGCAAGCCAGTAGCCGCCCGAGGCCGCCACGTCCTCGCAGAAGGCGAAGACCGGCAGGTTCTTCTCCGCCGCCAGCCGCCGGATGCGCGCCGCGATGAGGGCGGATTGCGTGGGCGAACCGCCGGGCGAGTTGATCGCCAGCGCCACCGCCACCGGCTTGCCGCGGCGAAACGCCCGCTCGATGGTGGAGGCCAGCGCGTGGTCGGAGAGGGCGGCGCCGAAGCGGCCGGACACGCCGATCGCCCCGTAGAGCCGGATCACCGCCACCGTCGGGCGCCGGGGGAACATCTCTCGAAGTCGGGAAGCGAGTTTCATCGCAGATATCTAGCCCGTGGAATCCGTGCCTTCAAGCAGGCCCGGCCCTTTCGGAGCGCGCCCGAGTGCGATATGTTGGCGCTGTCGGCCCAACCCTCCCGAACGGTGAGATGAACAGCACACCTCCACAGATGAGCCGCGAGGACATCCTTCGCATCCGGCTCGACATGCTTCGCCGCGAGCACCGCGACCTCGACCAGGCGATCGCCGCGCTCGACATGGAGGCCCGCGCCGACATGCTCACCATCCGCAGGCTCAAGAAGCGCAAGCTCAGCCTGAAGGACGAGATCTCGCGCATCGAGGACGTGCTGACGCCCGACATCATCGCCTGATCCGCCCGCATGCCCGCGCCGCGCCCGCCCGCTCTCCGGCAGACCCGGGCAGCTCCCCCGGAGCAGCGGCCCGCGCGAACGCGGCCGGCGGCACGCCCCACGCGCGGCAATGCGCACACGCGGCAATGCGCACACGTGGCAGTGAGCGCGCGTGATCGGCGGGCGGCGGGCCGGGAGCGGCGTCCCGTTGACTTCCCGCGCCCGCGAGACATATCCGCCTCATGCCCGGAGACAGGACCCTAGACACGATATTCGGTGCGCTCGCGGACCCCACGCGACGCGCGATCCTGCTGCGCGTGTCGCGCCAGCCGGCCCGGATCGGAGACCTGGCCCAGCCCTTCTCGATGACGCTCGCGGCGGTCTCCAAGCATGTCAAGGTTCTCGAGACCGCCGGGCTGATCCGGCGCGAGGTGCGCGGGCGCACCCATGTCTGCCACGCGGTGCCGGGCGCCGCGGGGCCGGCCCTGGCCTGGCTCGCGAGCGCGGCCGAGGGTGAACCGGCCGCCCCCGCCGGACCCGACAACATCGCCAGGCCGCCGGCCGAGGCAGCGCGCATCCCCGCCGCGCCCCGCAGCGCCCGGGGCCGGCCCGAACGTCACAGAGGAAGCCCCGTGGCCGCACAGGAACGCATCACAGCGGCGCGCATGCTGCCGCATTCGCCGCGCGCCGTCTTCGCCGCGCTGGTCGACGCGGAGACCGCTCCCGCCTGGGTGTTCGATGCCTACGACCTCGCCCCCGGCGCGGACACGGAGCGGTTCGTGGAGATCGACCCCCGCCCGGGCGGGCATTTCCGCCTCATGCGCGGCGGACCGTCCGGCAGCCATTACCGTCGCGGCACGTTCCTCGAGCTCTCGCGCGGCGAGTTCCTCGATTTCACCTATGCCGACGGGCCGGAGGGCGACGAGGCCGAGCGCGTGCAGATCGAGCTCTACCCCGAGGCGGGCGGCTGCGTGATCGTGGTGACCCACGCGCTGGAGATGGGCCAGCCCGAGCGCGCGGCCCGCCTGCAGGAGGGCTGGGCGCGGCTGCTGGGCGCGCTTGCGGGGCATCTCGGCT
Organism: Oceanicella sp. SM1341; assembly: GCF_003448965.1. Classification (GTDB taxonomy): domain Bacteria; phylum Pseudomonadota; class Alphaproteobacteria; order Rhodobacterales; family Rhodobacteraceae; genus Paroceanicella. The sequence goes on along the minus strand of NZ_QRGC01000013.1, from coordinate 4,630 downwards.
CCGCCGCCGGCACCGAGGCCGGTGCCGGCGCGCAGCGCGAGGCCTGAGCCCGCCCGGCCCCGGGGCCCTGCCGCCGCTCGCGCCCTGCCCTGCCCCGCTCTGCCGGTGCGCCCTGCCCCGCTCTGCCCTGCCCCGCTCTGCCCTGCCGGTAGGCCCTGGGTGCTTGAACCCTCCGCGGCACCGCCATATGGTGCGCCACCTCAGGCACACGAAGGAGCATCGCATGGCCTCTCCCCTCGTCGGTATCGTGATGGGCAGCCAGTCCGACTGGGAAACCATGCGCAACGCGGCGGTGCTGCTGGAGGAGTTCGGCGTGGCGCACGAGGTGCGCATCGTCTCGGCCCACCGCACGCCCGACCGGCTGTTCGCCTATGCGGAGACGGCGGCGGAGCGCGGCCTGCGCGCCATCATCGCCGGCGCCGGCGGGGCGGCCCACCTGCCCGGCATGCTCGCCGCCAAGACCCGCATTCCGGTGCTCGGCGTGCCCGTGCAGTCCCGCGCGCTCTCCGGGCTCGACAGCCTGCTGTCCATCGTGCAGATGCCCAAGGGCGTGCCGGTGGGCACCCTCGCCATCGGCGCTGCGGGGGCCGCGAACGCCGCGCTCTTCGCCCTCGCCCAGCTCGCCACCACCGACGCGGCCCTGGCCGGGAAGCTCGACGCCTGGCGCGCCGCCCAGTCCGAGGCCGTGGCCGAGGCCCCGGTCGACGAGGCCCCGGCCCCCAAGGCCTGAGCGCATCCCCCTTCCAGCGGAGACCCTTGACGTGACCCAAGCCCTGCACCCCGGCGCAACCATCGGCATCCTCGGCGGCGGGCAGCTCGGCCGCATGCTCTCCATCGCCGCGGCCCGGCTGGGCCTGCGCTGCCACATCTACGACCCCCTGGCCAACCCGCCGGCCGGCGACGTGGCCCATGCCGTCACCACCGCCTCCTACGACGACGCGGAGGCCCTGCGCCTCTTCGCCGAGAGCGTCGACGTGGTGACCTTCGAGTTCGAGAACATCCCGCTCGAGGCCGTGGCCGTGCTGGAGGCCCTGCGCCCGGTGCGCCCCGGCGCCCGCGCGCTCGAGATGTCGCAGGACCGGCTGACGGAGAAGGATTTCCTCTCCGGCCTCGGCCTCGCCACCGCGCCCTACCGCGCGGTCGACACGCTGGAGGACCTGGAGGCCGCACTGGCCGAGCTCGGCACCCCCGCCATCCTCAAGACCCGCCGCATGGGCTATGACGGCAAGGGCCAGGTGCGCATCATGGCGCCCGAGGAGGCCCCGGCCGCCTTCGAGGCGCTGGCCGGCGAGCCGGGCATCCTCGAAGGCTTCGTCGCCTTCGAGCGCGAGATCTCGGTGATCGGCGCCCGCGCGCTCGACGGCGCGGTCACCTGCTACGACCCCGGCGAGAACGTGCACCGCGACGGCATCCTGCACACCACCACCCTGCCCGCCACCCTCGGCCACGCCCGCACCACCGACGCGGTGCTGCTCGCCGGCCGCATCCTCAACGCGCTCGACTACGTGGGCGTGATGGGGGTGGAGCTGTTCGTCACCCCCTCCTCCGGGCTGATCGTGAACGAGATCGCGCCGCGGGTGCACAATTCGGGCCACTGGACCATCGAGGCCTGCGTGATCGACCAGTTCGCCCAGCACATCCGCGCCGTGGCCGGCTGGCCGCTGGGCGACGGCGCGCGGCACTCCGACGCGGTGATGACCAACCTGATCGGCGACGAGGCCGGCGACTGGGCCCGCTACGCCGCCGAGCCCGGCACCGGCCTGCACCTCTACGGCAAGGCCGAGGCCCGCGCGGGCCGCAAGATGGGCCATTTCACCCGCATCTCCCCGAAGAGCTGACCCCCGCGGGGCGCCCCTCCGGCAGGTGGAGCACCCCGAAATCGCCTTCCGCCTGCCGCGGTCCGCGACTCGCGGCTCCCGGCCGGCCGGGGGCCACCGGCCACCGGCGCCCCCTCCGGGACCAGACATCCGCCCCCGCCTCCGCACTCGCCCCCGGCCGAGGCGCGGGCGACAGCGACGGAGCCCTCCCGTGCTCCGGCCACCTGTCGGTGTCCTGCGCTTTGGGCCCGGCCGGGTGCTGCGCACCCGGTGTCCCGGCCCCGGCCGCCGCGCGTCCCGGCGAGGACGCGACCGGACCGGGCGCGCCTTTCGCGGCCGCCTCCCGGGCCCCGGAACCCTCCCGGAGCGCTCACCGCTCCCGCGGGGCCCGCCACCGCCGACACCGAAGCCCCACCGCGCCCTTCTCCGCCCGCCCGCCGCGCGACAGCGCGGCCCGGCCCAAACCGCAGGAGACGCGCCCGCAGGGCGGGTCGACGCAGGGCGGGAGGGCTCCGCCTCCGGCTCCCCCGGCCTCGCCACCGCAGGCCACCCCGCCGGCAGCGCCTTGCGCCCCCGCGCGCCGGCCCGCCGGAGCAGCAGTCCCGGCACCTCCCCTGCCGCCCGGGCGACGCGCGCACGGGGGCGCTCCAGCGGCATCCCGTCATCATTCCGTCACACCACTGTCGCCGCGCCGTCAGGCGCCTTGCCTAAGGCAGGGGCCGACCGCGCTTGCGCACCGAGAATGGGGAGACACACCACATGGCCTACAACGACAGCGCCGCCGCCAGCGGCATCACCCGCGCCGGCACCTATGCGAGCGGCTTCGGCGAAGCCGGTTCCGAGGTGGTGGCCTACGAGGACGGTCTGCTCTACGTGAACAACGGTGCCGCCGGCCGCATCGACGTGATCGACGCCGCCACCATGACGCTGGAGCGCTCCATCGACCTCACCGGCGTCGCGAACTACACGGGCGTGAACTCGGTCGCCGTGAGCCATGGCACCATCGCCGTGGCCATCGACACCACCGACATCGAGACCGGCGGCACCATCGAGGCGCGGGCCGGCCTGCTCGCCCTGTTCGACGCGGCAGACCCCGCCGCCGCCCCGGTGCTGGTCGAGACCGGCAACCACCCCGACATGGTGACCTTCTCCGCCGACGGCACCCAGGTCTACGTCGCCAACGAGGCCGAGACCCGCACCGACGAGGACGGCGATTTCACCGAGGATTACGCCACCCCCGCGAAGGGCTCGATCACCGTGGTCGACCTCGGCGCCACCCCCACCGCCGCAACCTATGACTTCTCGGGCTTCGACGGCATGGAGGACGCACTGCGCGAGGCGGGCATCCGCATCTTCCCCGGCGCCTCGGCCTCCGGCGACCTCGAACCGGAATACATCGCCGTCTCGCCCGATGGCACACAGCTCTTCGTGACGCTGCAGGAGGCGAACGCGGTCGCGGTGTTCGACCTGGAGAGCCGCAGCTGGTCCGACATCCGCAGCCTCGGCACCACGGACCATTCTCTGGAGGGCAACGGCTTCGACGCATCCGACAAGGACGACGCCATCGACATCGCCCCCCACCCGGTCCACGGCCTGCGCATGGCCGATGCCATCGCCAGCTTCGAGGACGGCGGCCAGACCTACTACATCACCGCCAACGAGGGCGACGACCGGGGCGAGAACGCGCGCATCGAGGACCTCGACCTCGACGAGACCGCCTTCCCCGATGCCGACGCCCTGCAGACCGACGAGGGCATCGGCCGGCTCTCCGTCTCGACCATCGACGGCGACACGGATGGCGACGGCGATTACGACGCGCTCTATTCCTACGGCTCGCGCTCCTTCAGCATCTTCGCCGCCGACGGCACGGAGGTGTTCGACTCCGGCGACATGTTCGAGACCGTGATCGCCCGCCTGCGCGTGCCCAACGCCTTCAACAACGACGACTTCCCCAACGGCGACCCCGGCACCGTCGACGACAACCGCTCCGACGCCAAGGGCCCGGAGCCCGAGGCCATCGCCGTGGGCGAGGTCGACGGCCACCGCTTCGCCTTCATCGGGCTGGAGCGCGACAGCGGCATCATGGTGGTCAACATCGACGACCCCGCCGCCCCCGCCTTCGCCGCCTACATCGAGAGCGCGGTGGCGGGCGACATCTCGCCCGAGGTGATAAAGTTCATCCCGGCCGCGCAGAGCGTGAGCGGCTCGGCGCAGCTCGCCATCGCCTACGAAGTGTCGGGCACCACCACGCTCATCGACCTCGCCTCGGGCGTCGACGGGCGGATCGGGCGCGACGCGGGCACGATGACCGGCTCGCTGGTCGACGACGTGCTGCGCGGCAACTGGCAGGACAACACCCTCACCGGCGGCGCGGGCGACGACATCCTGCGCGGCAACGGCGGCGACGACCTGCTGATCGGCGGCACCGGCGACGACCGCATGCGCGGCGGCGAGGGCGCGGACACCTTCGCCTTCATGCAGGGCGACGGGCTCGACAAGATCTGGAAGTTCGAGGGCGAGGACAGGCTCGACCTCTCGGCCACCGGCCTTGCCTTCGACGATCTCACCATCCGCGAGCGCACAGAGGAGCGCACCGTGGTCCGCTACGGCGAGGAGGGCGACAGGATCGTGGTGAACCACGCGGCGGGCTTCGAGCTCACCGAGGATCACTTCCTGTTCTGATCGGCCTCCCCGGCCCCGGCGCGCGGCTCCAGCCCGCGCGCCGCAAGCGCCAGCGCCGCCGCCTCCGGGCCCAGGCCCGCGGCGGCGGCACGCGCCTCCAGCGCGGCGCGCAGCGGCGGCTCGAGCTGCAG
>NZ_QRGC01000012.1 GCF_003448965.1 Oceanicella sp. SM1341 | reverse complement strand
AGCCAAAAGAATCGTCGTCGGCGCTCCGGCCGACGTGGCATCGTTGAAGCCGATTTTAGCGGAGGATTTCCAATGCCATTGAAATTACACACGGCGCAATTTGAGCCCGGTGGAGGGCATCAAGGGTTTCACAACGTGGTCTGGATGACCCTGACTATGAGCTACTCCGGCCACGGGCCCGAGCTAGGCCATCCTCAAGTTGGCGTTGCAATTCCCCTAGCGAAGGATCGCGCCTGCACCATCGGAGCATATGAACAGCAGTTCGCGGAAATCGCGAAGCAAGTGCTGCGAGAGACGCTCCACCTGCTCGATGCTCACTCCATAGAAGAGCTCGAGGAGATCGGGGAGATGGCCCAACGTGCTTGGGAGATGGAGCCACTCTACACCCGCCTGGAAGATTGAGGTCGGAAATGGAAAACCCCGCGCCGGGATCTCCGGGCGGGGTTTCTCTACTGTGCATTTATGTGCCCTGTTAAGCGGTCCCTGTCAACAACCTTGATCAGAGTTGACTGCGCGGGCGCTCAGGCATCGGCTACCACACCGGACGCGTAGAGGACACTCAGGGCCATTTGCAGGCGTTCCGTCGAGACCATCAGTCCTTTGCCACCCGACGCGCACCCATCCCGCAGATATCTCCCATCGCAGCACACATGCTCCACCACGCTCCTGGCATCCTTCGGGATCTGCCGGGCGAGCCGCGCATAGCGGTGCTGGGCGTCGAGCAGGATCACGGTCCGAGCTTCGGGGTTGGGCGTGCTGTCCACGCGGGGCTGCGAAAGATCCGCCGCGGGCGTGCGCTGGCAGGCTTCCCACGCATCGGCCAGGGCGAGGCCGGCGGCGCGCTGCTGTTTGTCCAGGATGCCGCGCGCGTACATGTCCTCGACGGGGTGCAGCACCCGCCGCCGGCGCCGGCCGTTCGCATCCTCCGGCACCGGCTCAGTGATCATCCGCAGCCGGGCCCGCGCGCCCACTTCGCGCTGCTCGGTGTCCCGCGGGACGATCCGATGCGCGCCCGTGCGTGCGTCCCGCACCACCTTCACCCGGCAGACCTCGCCCCGTGCCACGGCGACCGAGCGGGTCACGCTGGCTCCGGCATCCCAGTCCGCGCCCCCGAGCTCCACCTGCGGCAGCGTCGTCGCCACCTTGCGCTTGCGGCCCACACCCATCACTGACCTCCTGCCATGATCACGCCGCGCACCAGCTGCGCGGCCGTCTTCTCGCGCCGATCCCAGAAACTCCGGAACCGGGCATCGTCCTCGCTGAGCACCTGCCCCGCCGCGATCCGTTCCTCGATGATCTGAAGCCGGCGCCGATCCTCGGCAGCCTGCTCGCGCAGCTGGGACAGGGCGTAATCCGAGGTGGGCGGCGGGCCCGGCTTCACCAGTGCCGAGAGCAGCGGCCCCGCCCAGCCTTCCGCCTGGGCACGCCGGCCGACGGCGCAGGCCATGAAGCTGGTCACCTTGCGGTCGAAGCCCGGCGGCGGTGCGCTGATCGTGTGGGCGAACTTCACCACCCGGACCTCGCGCGGCCAGCGGTCGCCGGCCTTGCCCTCGCCCATGGTCATCAGCCCCTCGGCCAGCGTGGCGAGATCGGCGCGGTCGAGGTAGGCGAGCTTCGCCGCGATGCGCTCGAGCTCTGCCCGATGCCCATCCACCGTGGTGCCGGTCGGGCGCTGGAACCCTGCCCCGTTCAGCCGGTCGATCACCAGCTCTCTCACGGCAGCCTTGCCGGTGACCGGTTCTGTCGTCTCGCTTTCGGTGGTCATCTGCTCAGCCTCTCTCTGCATGATCCGAAGTTATCCACAGGCTCACTGTTCAGGGGGTAAGGGGGTTATTCATTTCATTTCCTTTAGCTGCGAGGCAGTTTTGAGGCAGACGAAAGCGCCTCGGTGCTGCAGCGCTACTGCAGCGAAGTGCCTCGGAAGTGCCTCAAACTGCAGCGCTGCTGCAGCGGAGTGCCTCGCGAGGCAGTTTCACGTCCCGGCCTCCCCGATGCGGCGCGCCCCCACGACGTTCGCCACCTGCTGGCCCGCAGCATCGCGCATGGAGACCGCATCCATGGCCCGGCGGACGTTCGGCACCGTGCGCCGGCTGTCGCAGTAGGTCTTGAGCTCGGCCTCGACCGCGATCACGAAGTCCTCACGCTGCGTGAGCCCCGCGTGGGCGCCGGCCTCCAGCATCTTCTTGCGCAGGCGCGTCAGGTTCGAGCGCTCGGTGCCCTTCGCGCTGGTCTTGCGCGACTTGTCCATCCAGTCGAGCTGTTCGAGGATCATGTCGGTGACTTCCGGATTGTGCAGGCGCACGACCATCTCTCCCCGGATCTCGCACTGGCAGTGCGACCAGCCGAAGAGCGCGCCCTCGCGGACCCGGCGCCAGCCGTCGACATCTCGCCCGAGGCCGGCCAGGTTCGCCAGGTCGAGGTCATCATCGGGCAACGTGCCCACCGGGTCCTGCTCGCATGCGGCCCCCCACAGCAAGAAGCCGTAGAATCCGGCGGCGGGGTCCACTCGGGGCACGGCGCGGGAATCGCGCAGCTTGCGAAACTTGAAGGGCACCCAGTCGCCGCGCAGGGGCGTGCCCCACTCGATCGGATAGACAGGCAGGTCATGCATGGTGGATCTCCCGGGCGAGGGCCTCGACCGCTTTCGGATCGATGCCCATCGCCTTGGCAATGGTCAGAGGGCGCCCGCCACGGCGCAACTGGTCGGCGGCCCGCACAAGGCGCGGATCGGCCGGGGGCGCCTGCGTGGGGCCACACTTGGCGATCTCTCGAAGGCGGTCGAGGTCGGGCCCGACAGCGCGAAGGTCGGACACGTGCAGCCCGCGTCTATCGAGCCAGGAACGCAGCCGGATGCGAAGCGACCGGTCAGGCATCACCTCGACCTCCCTTTCCCCGGCTGCGAGACGCAACATCAACTCGGGCATTTCGGCGAAGAGGTCGCGGGTGTGGATATTGGCCGGCTTGGCCGCAACAGGGACGTCACACAGCCGACGAAGGCCGGCGGCGTCGGGCCCTACCTCCCGGATCGCTGCGAGGCTGATGCGGCGCTTCGACAGCCAGGTGGCGAGGTATCCGTTGCTCCCGGTCAGATATGCTGCCCGCTTGATGCTGGCGCCATCGGTGACCAGCATCAGCTGCTCCTCGTAGTCGTCGAAAGTGGATGTGGCGGCGGACCTCATGGCGCCACCGAGGCCAGGACCGGGCCCCCCTCACTGGCATCGGTCTCGCGCTTGACCCTCTGCAAGAGCCCGAGCGCGCCCGCCCTCGACATCGGTAGGCCGCACCGGGTCATCTCTTCGGCGATGGCCTTTCCGGTCCACCCCTTCGCCTGTAGGTCCAGCATGCGCAGGATCTGCTGATCGGTGTAGCTGTTGGGCGTCTGCCTACCCATTGGCCGCCTCCTTCCGCTGCTCGAGGTTGTTCGCGATGCCGTTGGCGAGCCCCTCGGCGACCAGCTCGGCGAGCGTCGGCCGGAGTTGGGCGAAACGCCCGTGGCCATGCAGCATGGCGGTCACCTCGGCCATGCTGCCCCCCATGGAGCGCCGCACGGCCGAGATCGGCTCTCCCGCGGCCACGCGGCGCCGGGCCGCGATGATGCGGGCGGCCATGGAGCCCTCGGAATAGCCTGTGCGCCGGCCCCGCCGAGGCATGCCGCGCTCATCCAGATCCTTCACGGCGCACCAGATGAGCTCGCGGGCCAGCCCCGTCTCGGCGGCGACATGCGCGAATATCTCGGGGATGGACTCGCCCGGCGCGGCGAGCAGCCGGTCACGCAGATCGCGGCGCAGCTCCGGGGTCAGTGTGCGAACGGCGGGGCTCATGCCGCACCGCTCCGGATCACCTGCGGCCGCAGGCGCTCGTCGATCAGCGCCAGGAGTGCGGCGCAGGCATCGATGTCCTCGACCACCAGCGGCCGGATGTGCTGCGCCTCCTCGCGTGTCAGGTCCCCTTGCAGACTGGACCGCGGGCCGAGCGCTTCGAGCATCGCAACCTGCGTCTCGCCGACGCGCATCATCACCGCGCCCGCGGCCTGCGAGATGTCCCCCTCGCCAGCCACACCGGGCATGAAGAAGCCGCCGGCCAGCGCCGCGAAATGGCGCGCCATGGCGCTCGCCGCTTCCGGCGAGGTGCGGGCGAGGTGATCGAGGTCCTTCACGGACATGCGCCGGCCGGTCTCGGTGTCCGGGTCGGTCCAGCGGCTCAGGGTGGAGGCCGACTTGCCCAGCTCGGCGCAGGCCAGCTTGCGGCCAGCCTGGTCGAGCGCGTCGGAGATCATCTCGGTGTAGGAGTTCGGGCGCTGCGGGCGCATGTGTCAAAACCTCCGGAAAGCTATTCCCTGTCGCCTGCCATGCCCGTTGGGCATGTTGCAGGTGCGAGAGGGAGGTGCGGTGCGAGGGAGAGGGTTTCAGCAGGGGCGCGGGGGCGGACATTACTCCGCCCCCGCAATTGCCGCTTTTCGACACAGCGGCAGTCACTCCGCGGTCTCCGAACTGCGCTGACGCCGCAAGTTGAACAGATCTTCCGGCGGCATGGGAAAGCCGCGCGCGAGCGCGAACTTGACGATGTCGGGATACCAGTGACCCGGCAAACGCCCCCGATGGGCCGCAACTTGAATTGCGTCGGTTGAGCGGCCGGTGTCCTCAGACAGAGCCGCCATCGCCGCAGACAGCGTTTCCTCGGAGGTGATCTGCTTGAGGTAAGATTTGAGGTGGTTCATGCCGCTATAATACTTACCATATGTAAGATATCAAGCGGCATGAATGGTAAATTTTTGCCTTACACTCGGTAAGGTATAATAGGGGCATGGATGACACCGATATGAAGATCGCTGGCTACGGCAGGATCACCAAGGAGCACATAGGCCGCCGCCTGGCAGCCGCGCGGATAGCTCTTGGAAAAACGCAGGAAGAGATGAGTGAGGCAGCCGGCCTAGATGTCGGCGTGTATGGGCATCGCGAGCGAGGGCGCACCTCGCTCAGCCCAGCCGAGGCTTGGTCTCTCTTCGAGAGCCTCGGCGTAAGCCCAACTTTCCTGCTTTTCGGCGACCCAACTGCACTGGGGATGATGTGGCCCCGGATACGCGCCGCACTCTCAGTTCTGCCCTCGCCAGAGAGTGAAGCACGCCCTCGGAGGGGCCGGCCACCCAAAAAACTGTCCAGAGCGTGATCCTGATTAAAATGTTACGCATGGAAGTCTCCCTGAAATTCGGCGCCAAATTGGTCTGATCTCTTGCGCCATTTGTCAGGAAACCTGATGATGGCAGGAAGGTACAGAACGGCCGCCCAGAACGTGGAGGCAGTTCTCCACCCCGTTAGCCTCAACACCCCCGCCTCACTCCACGAACCCCACCACACCCCGCTCGCACAATCGGCAGATGCACAGCCTGGCGAGGGAGGTCTACACTCGTACCCGCGTGCAATCAAAAACTTACATATCGTATTTTTTCCATGTTGAAATCTTACAAAGCGTAGGTTTATAGTCTCCCCAACGACCACACGGGAGACGGCAATGCAGACCCACCCAGACAGCATCCGCAGCGAGGCCCGCACCATCCTCACTGACGGCATCGCACACCCCCCTTCCCTGATCAGCCTCGCGGTCATCGCCGCGAAAGCCGGCGGCGCCCTGCCAGCCCTCCGCATGGTCACCGCGCCTGATGGCACGGCCCGCTATGAGGAGGCCCGGGCGTGATCGGCATTTCGCACAACTTCCTCACTTGTCCTGAAGATCGCCGGCGGGTCATCGCCGAGGACTTTCGCCGCCGGCGCACCAGCTCCGATCGTCGCGACCTGCTTGACGCCATCTGCATGGACGGCGAGGCCAGCGCCGATTGGGTGGCCGGCTTGTGCCGGCTGCGCATTCTGGATCTGGAGGTGCACGCGCTCAGCCTGGAAGACGCCCTCCGGCGCTGGTGCATCGCGGCAGACCGGGAGGCAGCGTGATGGCCACCACCCTCCCCATCGATATGGCCGGGCGCCGCTTCGAGGTCGGGCACCACGTCATCGAGGATTTCGGCATGAACAACTACGAGGGCCTGGCTTTAGTGGTCGCGCTGCACACCACCAGCGAAGCGACCGCTGTGCTTGACGTCATTCTCGACGCCAGAAGCGCCGCCACCGTCGGAGAGGCAGCGGAGACGGCGAGCCAGCCAGGAGGTCGAGAGATCGACACCACCACAGAAACGCTCGGAGATCAGCAGAATGCGACGATCGCCGGGGGTGACGTCATCCGTCCCAACGACATCGGCTGCAACGCGCCGATCTCCCAGGAGCGACACTAATGGCGGCGTGCAGCAGCCTTGCAGAGTCTCAGCGTATCTGGCCGCGGTCTGAGGAAACTCTCTCGATGATGATGACCTCTCTCCGGCCGCCGAGGGCAAGCACCAGCCCCACCAGAAGCAGAAGCGTCCCCACGATGAATCCCATGAAGGTGGCCATGCCGGTCACCAGCGCGCCGCCGGCGCCAGCGCCCACCGCTGCCCAGATCTCCGTGCCCGGTTCGGAGTTCGCGACGATCTCCGTCACCGCGCGGCCGGACAAGAGGAACGCGGATAGTGGGAGGGCGAACGTGCAGGCACCCAACACAAGAAACCCACGGCCGAGCGCGCGCCGCGCTGTCGGCGCGGCAACGCAGAGCAGCCCACAGGCAAACACCGAGGCGACGAGGGCGATGGCGGTTGTCTGCCTAGCATTGCCGGCGAGAGCAGCCGCAGCTGGAGACAGCATCACTGCTGACAGGATGCCGAACACGATCCCGACAATGAGCCGAAAGGCAAAGGCTACAACTGACATAACAAGACTCCACGAATACCTGCGGCTATCTGGAGCGAAAGCGGCCGGGCAGGTCAACGGCATTTCGGCCGCCGCCTGCGGTGGCGCCAAACGATCCGACATCACGCACCCGCTCACTGCGGCCATCGTGGGGATCTCCTGATGGGCCCGCTCACGCTTCAGGCGTTCACGAACGGAACCCCCGACCTTCGCCATGCGCTCGCAGATGCACAGCACTTTCTCATCGAAGATCGCATGTTCGAGACCGTCAATCGCGTGATCAACGACATCAACGCGGCGCATCCGAATGCGCCGTGCGCGCTCCAGCTCATGATGCCTGCCCCAACGACAGTCTTCGAAACCAGCAACTGGGCAGCCATGATGAATGCGGCGAGTGACGGCTGTGTGCAGATGTGGTTCGCCACTCGTGATGAAGGCTTCACCCCAATTTGCTGCTTTCGTAGCAGGTCTACGAGCTTCCAGCCTAGGGCACCCCTCCGCTCTCGCGAACAGATCCAGCTTGCGTGCTCCCTCGCCCAGCGACTGGACCTCCTCGCTGACCTGATTTCCGAGCCGCGCCTCGTGCGCCGGAGAGATCTAGGCCGTCAAATGCGCCGCGCCGCCGAACGCGCCACCTCGGGCGTAGCTCCCGCCGCATGGCACAGCGTCTCCTGGACGGTGGGCGACGAGGTCTGTCCCAAATCCGCCGACGCGCTGGCATCGCACCGCCTCCCACTCCACTTCGCCCGAGCGCATTGGCGCAAGTACGATCAGGAGACCGCGCACTCTGAGCTCCGGCCGGGTAGGCCCGGGCATTGGGTCTGGGTCAAGCATGCCTGGAAGGGGCATCCCGACTACGGCATCCGCCTGCACCACTACACCCCCGACATCGACCCGGACGGCAAGTCCGCCGCCGTCATCGCCGACGCGAAGCGCTCGGCGACCGAACAGGCGCGGGCTGCTGCAATCGAAGCATGGAATGGCCGCGCATGACCGACATCGCCACAGAGCAGCAGGATGACACCACGCCCTCCCAGTACCGCGTGACCGCGGGCGAGTTGCGCCAGTTCATCGAGCGCTACGAGCGGCTCGATGCCGGGAAGCGAGACATCGCGGACCAGCAGAAGGATGTGATGACCGAGGCCAAGGCGCGCGGCTACGACACCAAGGTGCTGCGCAAGATCATCTCGCTGCGCAAGAAGGACCCGCAGGAGATCTCCGAGGAGGAGGCCGTCCTCGAGCTCTACCGCGAAGCCCTTGGCATGTGAGATCTGCCCGGCCCCTATCCCCCAGGCCGAGCAGCCAGCCCGCCGGCATCAGTCCCCTTATGCCGGCGGGCGCAATCAACCCCGATCAGGAGCACACACGATGCGTCTCGGAGAGTATTCCGCGCAGGTCTCGCAGCTTCTCCACGAGGCCGCGACGCACCATCACAACTGCCACCGCGATCTCGCGGCCCGGGTGCTGCAGGAGGCCGAACGGCTGGCGATCAATGGCCAGCACGCCGCCGCCACCGAGCACGACACGCTCACCCGCATGCGCGCCGAGATCGCTGGGCGTCGGGCCGAACTGAGGGCGCCGGCATGATCGACCTCACCCTCGCATTGCCCCTGTCTTTCGTCGCGGTCTGCGGCGTGAGCGCGGGCCTGCTCGCCGCCAGCATCCTGGCCGACGCGCACGGTATCTGCCTGCGCGGCCTCCGGCCGTTCCTGCTCGCCGCCACCCTGGGCGGCTTCGGGTGGTTGCTCATCGCTCTCGCGGTGCTGTGGTGGCTGTCATGACCGAGATGCGCGTGCTGGTCGCCTGCGAGTTCTCCGGCATCGTGCGCCGCGCCTTCGCGGCCCGCGGGCATGACGCATGGTCCTGCGACCTGCTGCCGGCCGAGGATCGCTCCAACAAGCACATCGTGGGCGATGCCCGGGACCTGCTGGGCGATGGCTGGGATCTGCTGATTGTCGCGCACCCGCCCTGTACCCGGCTGTGCAACAGCGGCGTGCGCTGGCTCTCGAAGCCGCCCGCCGGCCGCACGCGCGCCGACATGTGGGCAGAGCTCGAGGAGGGCGCTGCGCTGTTCTCCGCCTTCTGGAATGCCCCCATCGAGCGCATCGCGGTCGAGAACCCGGTGATGCACCGGCACGCGAAGGAGTGCATCGCGAACTACGCCCCGCCGGCGCAGAGCGTGCAGCCCTGGCAGTACGGGCACGGCGAGAGCAAGCGCACCTGCCTGTGGCTGAAGAACCTGCCGCCGTTGCAGCCCACCAAGATCGTCGCCGGCCGCGAGGCGCGGGTGCACCGCATGCCGCCCGGGCCAGACCGCTGGCGCGAGCGCTCGCGCTTCTTCCCCGGCATCGCCGCCGCGATGGCCGACCAGTGGGGCGAGCATGCAATGCAGGAGGCGGCAGCATGAGCAGCGGCTTCACCATCCGCCGCGACAAGGACGGCGCACACCACGTCTACGAGATGATCCACCGCGGCCGGCACGAGACGCAGGAATCAGCGGCCGACCAGGTGATGTGGTTGGTGGAGGGGGCGAGGAGATCCTGCGTGAACTGCCGCGGGCAGGGCGTCGTCTCGTGGCACCCGCGCTGGGACAACGGCTGCATGCCCTGCCGGACGTGCCGGCCGGAGAAGGAGGCCGAATGATGCCCGAGGCTGCACCGCTCCTGACTAAAACCGAGGCCGCCGCGGTCCTCCGCGTGTCAACACGAATGCTGGACAAGCTCCGCCAGCGGGGGCTGAAGTATATCCGTCTCGGTCGATGCGTGCGATATCGCCTCGACGACTTGCAAGAATTTATCGCCGACCAGACCTCGGAGGACCGATGCCGTTCAAGCGCGAGGGCTCGCCCCACTATCACTACGACCGGACGATCACAGTTGCAGGGCGGCGTTATCGGGTTCGAGGAAGCACTGGCGAAACGTCCAAGACCCGGGCGAAGGAGATAGAGGAGCATGCGGTCCGCGCCGAGCGAGATCGCATCATGCATGGCGACGACCGGCAGCACCTGACACTCGACCAGGCGCTCGGCACCTACGCAGCCAACGTCGCGATGTATCAGCCCTCATGGCGAACGACACAGAGCCAGTCTCGGGCGCTGCTGGCGAGCCTGCAGAGAACAACGCCGCTGGACACCATCACAACCGCCACCCTCACCGAGCACACAGCGCGCCGCAGGGCGGCCGCGGCCAACGCCACAGTGAACCGCGAGCTGCAGCTGCTCCGCCGTGTGCTCTCCTACGCCCAGAAGAACCTGAATGCCGCGGTGCCCGATATCGACTGGAAGGCCCTCACGCTCAGGGAGCCTCGGGAGCGCGTGCGCGAGCTCACAGCCGACGAAGAACAGCGTCTGTTCGCGAACCTGCGTGAAGACTTCCATCCGCTAGTCCGCTTCTGCCTCATCACCGGATGCCGCGTCGGCAGCGCCATCAAGCTGGAATGGCGAGACGTGGACCTGCGCGCGAGAGCGCTCACGTTCCGGGAGATGAAGGGCGGCGAACACCATGCCATCCCGCTGTCCGCAACCCTCGTGCTGCTCCTCGCGAACCTGCCTAAGGCCGAAGGCTGCGACCGCGTGTTCCTCTACAAGTTTCGCGGCAAGCAGCTACGCCCCTTCACCGCCGCCGGCTGGAAAAAGCCATGGTGGGATGCGCTCGAGGCCGCCCGCATCCCCGACTTCCGCTTCCACGACCTGAGGCATACCGCCCTCTCTCGGATGACCAGGGCCCGGGGGATTGCCGCCGCGCAGAAGCTCGCAGGCCACGCCGACATCACGACCACCTCGCGCTATGCCCACGTCCAGATGGCAGACCTGCTGGAGGCGATGGAAATAGCCGAGTCCACCCACAATAGACCCACACCCCGGAAAGCGTGATCTGTACGACATTGAAATTGCTTCACTTTACATGAGGCCGCGAAGCTTCCCAAGCTGAGGGTCGCCGGTTCGAACCCGGTCGCCCGCTCCAGATTTCTAGTCATGTCAAGGCGTTGCAAATCGGCCATTCCGGCCGGACAGAGCGCGTGTGGAATGGACAGGCCGTCAGATGCAACCGATTGCATGAAGCCAGCCGGGATCCGCCCGGGGTGATCTGCCCGGCATGCGCGATTCTCCCGGAAGCTGCGCCGCCCCCTGCCGCACGTATTCATTCACACCCGGCGTAGGCGCTTCGCGTGGCCCGGGCGAGCACCTGCAACCTCAGGGAGCGCGGGCGCGTCCACGCTCCCCTTGATCGCTGTGGCGCGTTCATCGGGTAGCCCACGCCTTTCGGGCCGCATGGCGACGCCGACACCCGCCGGCGCAATCCCGATCCGGAGACCGCGCCCGGCCGGGACGTTGGCCTCGACAAGGCCTTCCGGCAGGACCACGGCCCCCGTGACCTGCTTCACCCGGCGCATCGCCGATCCGATCCATGGCCCCGGCGAGAGGGCGGTGACCGTCCCGCGCACCCCGGCCATCGAGGGCGTGGAACCGGGCCTCGCGCTGATGAAGCGCTCCGGCGTGCGGCGGGCTAGTCGATGCGCCGCCGCGCCGGCGCCGGGCCTCACTGCAGCGCGCGGGCGATCTGCTGGGCAAACTTGGCGGAGGCGACAGGCAGCGTGCGGCCGCGCATCTGGCCCAGCAGCAGCAGGCCGGGGGCGAGGTCGTCGCGGTGGATCGGGCGCAGCACGAGGCCGTTGCCCGGCTCATCCGGGATGCCGATCGGGATCTGGAAGCCCACCACCTGCTCATAGAGCACGTAACGGCGCATCAGCTCGAAGCTGTCGGCCTCCACCACCGGGCGCAGCGCAATCGAGCGCCCGCGCGTCGCCTGCTCCAGCAGGTGGCGCACGCCGTATTCCGGCGAAGGGATCACATGCGGCTCGGCCAGGCAGTCGCGCAGCCGCAGCACCTCGCGCCGCGCGAAGGGGTGATCGGCCGAGAGCACGGCGCGCACCGGCTGTTCGGTGGCCTGGATCACCTCGAAATCCACCAGGTGCATCGGCTCGAACACCAGCGCGAGGTCGGTGGCAAAGCTGCTCAGCTCCTGCTCGGCCTGGGCGCGGTCTCGGATGCGGATCGAGAAGGTGACACCGGGGTGCTCCCGGCGGTAGCGCGCCACCTCGCGCGGCAGGAACACCGGGTTGAGCGCCTGCGAGCAGGCGATGGAGACATGGCCGCGCCGTTCGCCGCCCAGATCGGCGATCAGGCTGCGCACCCGGGCGAGGTCTCCCGCCTGGGCCTGGATGTGCTGCATCAGCAGCTCCCCCGCCGGGTTGAGCCGCACGCCGCGCGGCAGGCGCTCGAAGATCGGCGTGCCCAGCTCCTCCTCGAAGGCCTGCAGGCGGCGGTTGAGCGCCGAGCCGGTGATGTTCATGTCCTCCGCCGCGCGGCGGATCGAGCCGGCGCGGGCGACATCGCGGATCATCATCAGGGTGGTGAGGTGGCGCATGGCGGCTCACTGCTGCAAATTCTGCATCGGAATTCTGAAATCATAGCAGTGGAAGGCAGCACTGCACAGCGGCACGATGAGTTCCGGGTCCATGGCGAATCTGGCCGGGCCCCGAAGCCTGCCCCCGTTACCCCACCCCCGATGCGGAGCCCCGGAGCCGATGCGCGACGCCGTGCGAGATCTGCCTGCCGTGCCCCGCCCCTCGGGGGTCGGGTCTCACGCGCGCCGCCCCTCAGGGCTCGAGGCTCACATGCGCCGAGACGATGCGCCAGCCCTCCGGGCGGCGCATCCACACCTGGCTCTGCGCGCCGCGCCGGCCGGAGCCGCGGCGGCGGTACTCGCAGGTGGCGGTGCCGAAATCGGGGGAGAAGGCGGTTATGCGCACTTCGCTCAGGTCGCGCGCGCTGTCCGACACGTCGCGCGCCCGGCGGAAGCGGGCGATCTCGGCATGGCCGTAGAGCCCGCCGCCCGGGGCGAGCCGCACCGCGCGCGCATCCTCCCAGAAGAAGCCGGTGAGCCGCTCCACGTCATTCGCGCCCAGAGCCGCCTCGTAGGCCTCGAACTCGGCGCGGATTTCCGCCTCCACCGCCGCCTGATCGAACGCATCCATCCCCGCACCCTCCGCATGTGCCGGAGCCCCGGCCGGCTCCCCGGCAGAAAGGAATGCCAGAAATGACCGATGTGCAACTGGCCGCAGAGCCGGCGCCGCTGAAATTCTCCCCCGCCCGCACCGCGCTCATCGTGATCGACATGCAGCGCGACTTCCTCGAGCCCGGCGGCTTCGGCGAAACGCTGGGCAACGACGTGTCGCTGCTGCAGGCCGCGGTGGGCCCCTGCGGCGCGGTGCTGGAAGCGGCGCGCCGGGCCGGGATGCTGATCATCCACACCCGCGAGGGCCACCGCCCCGACCTCTCCGACGCGCCGCCCGCCAAGCTCGCGCGTGGCGCGCCGAGCAAACGCATCGGTGACCCCGGGCCGATGGGCCGCATCCTCGTGCGTGGCGAACCGGGGCACGACATCGTGGCCGCCCTTGCCCCCGCTCCCGGCGAAGTGGTGCTCGACAAGCCCGGCAAGGGCGCCTTCCACCAGACCGACCTCGCCCAGATCCTCGCCAACGGCGGCATCGACACGCTGATCGTCTGCGGGGTGACCACCGAGGTCTGCGTGCACACCACCATCCGCGAGGGCAACGACCGCGGCTACCGCTGCGTGGCGATCGGCGATGCCTGCGCCTCCTACTTCCCCGAGTTCCACCGCGTGGGCCTCGAGATGATCAAGGCGCAGGGCGGAATCTTCGGCTGGGTGAGCGACGCGCGGAGCTTCGCCACCGCACTCGCCGCCGCCGCGGCCGCCGCATGAGCGAGAGCCGAATGAACGAGAGCGGTGCCCCGAAGGCCCGCCGCACAGCAACCGACAGGAGAGCGAGACCATGGACAAGACCGCAGTGAAGCTCTGGACACCGGGCGACTGGAACGCCCTGTTCGGGCTGGGAACCAACGTGCTGGTGAACCTTCTGGTGATGACCGGCCTGCTGAAATTCGTCGTCGGCCTGCCCGACGAACTCACCTTCGGGCGCATCCTGCCCGCGGTGGGGCTGATGCTGTTCCTGGGCAACATGTACTACGCCTGGATGGGGCTGCGGCTGGCGCGGCGGGAGGGGCGCGCGGATGTCTGCGCCCTGCCCTCCGGCCCCTCGGTGCCGCACATGTTCATCGTGGTCTTCGTGATCATGCTGCCCATCCTCGGCCAGACCGGCGACCCGGTGAAGGCCTGGGAGGCCGGGCTCGCCTGGGTGTTCCTGCAGGGCTTCATCCTGATCGGCGGCTCGTTCCTCGCACCCGTCATCCGGCGCATCACCCCGAGGGCCGCCCTGCTGGGCACGCTGGCGGGCGTCTCCATCGCCTTCATCGCCATGCGCCCGGCCACCGAGATCTTCATGACCTCGATCATCGGGCTCACCTGCCTCGCCATCATCCTGGTGAGCTGGTTCGGCGGGGTGCGATACCCGCGCGGCATCCCCGCGGGCCTCGTGGCCATCGTGGCCGGCATGGTCATCGCCTGGGGCGCCGCCGCACTGGGCATGCCCGAGATCGGCGGCATGAACGCGGGCAGCCTGGCCGAGAGCTTCGCGCAGTTCGGCTTCTCCGTGCCGCTGCCGGCGGTCGACCACGTGTTCTCCGGCTTCGAGTTCCTCGGCTTCATCCTCGTCACCGCCATCCCCTTCGGCGTCTACGACCTGGTGGAGGCGATGGACAACGTCGAGTCCGCCGAGGCCGCGGGCGACGTGTACTCCACCACCGAGGCGATCTCGGCCGAGGGCGCCATCTCGCTCATCGGCACGCTGCTCGGCTCGCCCTTCGCCAACGCGGTCTACATCGGCCACCCGGGCTGGAAGGCGATGGGCGGGCGCATCGGCTACTCGGCGGCCACCGGGGTGTTCGTGCTCGCCCTCGCCTGGTTCGGCATCCTCGCGGTGTTCCTCAACCTGGTGCCCGTGGTCGCCATCTCGCCGATCCTGCTCTACATCGGCATGCTGATCGGGGCACAGGCCTTCCAGACCAGCCCGATGAAACACGCCCCCGCCATCGTGCTGGGCATGGTGCCCCACCTCGCCGCCTGGGCGAAGACGCTGATCGACGGTGCGCTGGGGGCGGCGGGCGCGCAGGTGACGCCGGAGCTCCTCGCCGGCATGGCGCAGAACGGCGTGCTCTACCAGGGGCTTGGCGTGCTCGGGAGCGGCGCCATCCTCACCGGGCTCGTGCTCGCCGCCATCGCGGTGTTCGTGATCGAGCGCAACTTCCCCTGGGCGGCGGGGTTTGCCGGGGCGGGCGCGGTGCTCACCTTCTTCGGCTTCATGCACGGGCCGGCGGTGGGCTTCGGGGTCACCCCCGGCGTGGCGCTGGCCTATGCGGTGGTGGCGGTGTTCCTGTGGTTCTGCCCGAAGCTCGCGCTGGTCGACAGCAGCCCCGCCGTGCATGAGCCCGGCCCCGACGTGCAGCCCGCGGAATGACCGGGATGGATTTCGAAGCCTATATCGACGCGGTGTCGGAGGCGATCGACCTCCCCGTGGCGGCGGCGCACCGCCCCGGCACCGCCCGTTTCCTCGGCCTTGCCGCGGAGATGGCGGCGCTGCTGGAGGCGGTGCCGCTCGACGACGGGGAGCTCGTGCTGGCCCCGGTCTTCCGCCTGCCCGAGCCGGGGGAGAGTGCCGATGGCTGAGCTGCCCTGGGCGATGGCCCACGAGATCGCCGCCGCCGTGGGCCGGGGCGAGCTGCGCGCCCGGGCGGTGGCCGAGGCGGCTTTGCGCCGCATCGCGCTGGTGAACCCGGAGGTGAACGCCTTCACCGCCGTCACCGCCGAGCGCGCGCTGGCAGAGGCGGAGGCGGTGGACACCGCCCTCGCCGCGGGCCGGCCGCCGGGCCCGCTCGCCGGCGTGCCCTTCGCGGTGAAGAACCTCTTCGACGTCGCGGGCCTGCCCACCCTCGCGGGCTCGGCCATCAACCGCGACCGCGCCCCCGCCCGGGCCGATGCCGCCCTGATCCGCCGCCTGCGCGCCGCAGGTGCGGTGCTGGTGGGCGCGCTCGGCATGGGCGAATACGCCTACGACTTCACCGGCGAGAACAGCCACGAGGGCGCCTGCCGCAACCCGCATGACCCCGCGCGGATGACCGGGGGCTCCTCCTCCGGCTGCGGCGCCGCCACGGCGGCCGGGCTCGCGCCCGTCTCCCTCGGTTCGGACACCAACGGCTCGCTGCGCGTGCCCGCCGCGCTCTGCGGGGTGTTCAGCCTCAAGCCCAGCTACGGCCGGCTCACCCGCGCCGGCACCTTCTCCTTCGTCGACAGTCTCGACCATCTCGGCCCCTTCGCCCGCTCGGTGACCGACCTCGCCCTCGCCTACGACGCGATGCAGGGCCCGGACCCGGATGACCACGGCTGCGCCGGCCGGCCGCTCGAGCCCGCCCTGCCCGGGCTCGGCCGCGGAGCGGAGGGGCTGCGTTTCGCCCTTCCCGGCGGCTGGCTCGCCGGCCAGGCCGGGCCCCGCGCCACCGCCGCCGCCGAGGCCGTGGCCGCCGCGCTCGAGGCGGCCGGAGCCCGGCGGCGCGCAGGCATCGACCTGCCCGGTGCCGAAGCCGGGCGCGCCGCGGCCTATCTCATAACCAATTCCGAGAGCGCTGCCTTCCACCTCGACCGGCTGCGCCGGCGCGCGGCGGAGTTCGACCCCGACACGCGCGACCGTTTCCTCGCCGGCGCGCTGCTGCCCGCGGCCTGGGTCAGCCGCGCCCAGCGGGTGCGCGCCTGGTGGCTGGCGCAGGTGATGGAAGCCTTCGCGCGCACAGACGCGCTGATCGTGCCCGCGACCCCGGTTTGCGCACCGCTGCGGGGCGAGACGACCCTGCTCCTGAACGGCGAGGCCCGCCCCCTGCGCCCCAATCTCGGCCTGCTCTCGCAGCCCTTCTCCTGCATCGGCCTGCCGGTGGTCACCGTGCCGGTCTTCCGGCCCGGCGAACTGCCCCTCGGCGTGCAGGTGATCGTGCCGCCCTGGCGCGAGGCCCTCGCCCTGCGCCTCGCCCGCAGGCTCGAGCTCGCCGGCGTCGCCGCCGCGACTCCCCCGGCCAGCGCCGCGCTCGGCTGACCCGCGGCACGGCGGCCGGTGCCGGCGCGGCCTGCCCGGCCGATCGCGGCGCGACCTTTCACCCCCCCGACCTGCCACGAACGATATCCTGCCGCGAACCGGGGGGGCACCTTGCACCCCATCCGGGTTCATGGCAGGTGCGTCAGCCCGGCGTCACCACGCGCGCAGCTGCCGGCCCCGCCGCGGCGGCCCGGCCCTCCGGAGAGGAGCATCGCCTTGCAGCAAGGCCAAATCCGCAGCCTTCGATGCGCCACAACCTGACCTTGGCCCTTGGCGGCTTGATCAACCTGAAATAGTGTTACCTTGAAAGCATCGAATTACGGAACGACCGCAATGAAACTGATCCTGCATATCGGGCCCCACAAAACCGGCAGCTCGTCGATTCAGGCCTCGTTCAGCAAGGCGCGCGAGAGCCTTGCCGAACAGGGTGTGGTCTATCACGTCGACACCGAGCTCGGCGTCCGGTCGCTGTCGGCCAGGTACTCCGCCCGCTCGGGGCTCGCGCTGCCCTCGCTGCTGCGCGTGTATCCCAACGCCGACGACGTCATCGAGCGGAGCGAGAAGGCCTGGCAGGCGCTGGAGCAGAACGCGCCCGGCTGCGGTGCAAGGCTCTACGTGATCTCGAGCGAACATTTCGCCGCGCTCACCGCCGAGGGCACGGAAGAGGCCGTGCGGCGCCTGCAGACCATCTTCGACGAGATCAAGGTCGTGGCCTATGCCCGCGACCCGGTGTCGATGTACGCCTCGAGCATCCAGCAGCAGATGAAGGGGGGGCTGCGGCTCTCCACCTTCCCGATGCCGGGCCGCTACGGCTGGCTGCTGCGCCGGCAGATCGAGCCCTTCGCCGAGCTGGTGGGCAAGGAGAACGTCATCGTGCGCAACTTCTCGCGCGACAAGCTCCACGACGGCGACGCGGTGCAGGACTTTGCCCATGTGCTGGGCATGGAGGGCCAGCCCGTCACGATCAAGACGGTGAACGAGAACGAGTCGATCTGCGGCGCTGCCGTCGCCTGGCTGATGATGGCCAACGAGACGGCCGACCCCGGCCCCAGCACCGAGTCGCGCCACAAGGTGATCCAGTCGATCCTCGCCTCCGAGCGGCTGAAGGCATTCCCCTCGCTGAAGCTGACCGACAAGGAACTGCAGTCGGCCATCTCGGCGAAATCCTACGAGGACATGGTCTGGGTGAACGAGACCTTCCTGCCCGCTGACCAGCAGCTCAAGCTGGGGCCGAAGACGAGCATGCTGAAATCCGTGCCCCCCGAGGAGATACGGAACCGGGTGCGCAACTGGATCATGAGCTACCTGACCCAGGACGCCGCCGCCGCCATCGCGGAAGAAATCGTCAGCACGAAAAAGGTCCAGGCTCGGGAAAAGGCGGCTGCGGTCTAGGTCCGCCATAGGCATCGCGGCCCCCCGGCACGCTCCGGCGGGGCCCGCTACCCGGAGGCGATCCGGCGCTGAGCCCCGCGCGCCCGCGCGAATGACGGCGGGCCGACATCCTCACCGCCCCCTCCGCGCCTGCACACGCCGCGAACCGCACTCCATCTTCAGGGTCGCGCCCTCGCGGAACCGACCATATCGACAGACGTAAGCTCAGGGAAACCAACGCGTATGGCACGCAATCTCATTCTTCATATCGGGACCGAAAAGACGGCCACGACGACCATTCAGAAATTTCTTTACACCAACCAGCCTGAGCTAAGAAAACGCGGCGTGTTTCTCGGCAAGAACCTCGACCGGCCGAACAATCGCAAGTTCGTCGCCTATTTCCAGACCCGCTTCGACGACTACATGCGCGATCTCCAGATCAAGGACGAGGCCGAGAAGGCGAAGTATTACGAGGGCTTCCTCGAAGGCTTCCGCAAGGACGTGAACGAGCGCATTCCGGACGGCAAGACGCTGCTCATCACGTCGGAGCATTTCCACTCGCGCCTCACCGAGCCGGGGAATGTCGAGAGCCTGCACAAGTTCGTCTCGGGCATCTTCGACAACGTCAAGATCGTGTGCTACCTGCGCGAGCAGTCGGCGCTGGCGCTGAGCCTGTTCTCGACCGCGATCAAGGCCGGCCACCGGCACCCGATGGACGAGTTCTATCGCCAGGTCCGGGTCGACAACAACTACTACAACTACGATCTGTTCCTGTCGGCCTGGGCCGATGCCTTCGGGGCGGAAAACCTCGTCATCCGGCGTTTCGACAAGAAGCACCTGGTGCAGGGCAGCATCATGAAGGACGTGCTCACGCAGGCCGGGCTCGGCGACCAGCTGGAGGGCTTCCAGTACAACATCCCCAACGCGAACGAGACCCTGGGCTATGTCGGGCTCGATCTCGGCCGCCTGCTGAACGAGTATTTCCCGCGCTGGAACGAGGACGGCTCGATCAACAAGCAGTGGGTGCGCATCATCAGCCTGCTGTCCGAGTCCAAGCTCGGCACCATGTCGCGCATCTCGAACGAGTACGCCCAGCAGACCTACGAGATGTTCAACGAGAGCAACATCGCCGTGGGGCGCAAGTTCTTCGGCATCGACGGCAACCCCTTCGAGCGCCCGGCGGAAACCTCGACCCGCACCGAGAGCGTCAACCTCACCGAGGTCCGGGACGCCCTGCTCGCGTTCATGGAAGGTTTCCTCAAGGAGATCAAGCAGCCCTGAGGGCTGCCGGACCACAGGACGCCCCGCCGCGCGGGGCGTCCCGCCCGGCGCGTCTCCCCCCGCGCGGGGTGGGGGCGCGCCGGGCCGCAGGAGCGCCGCTCAGAGCCACTCCTCCTTTGCGGGAAACACTTCCTCGCCCGAAAGAACCTTCTCCAGGCTCAGCCGCATCTCTGGCAGCTTGCGCAGCTTCATGTCGGGGAAGGCCTCGATGAACTGATCGACCTTCTTGAACTTCACGTCACCGAACGAGGACACGGCGTAGTTCCACCACTGCGTCTCCTGCACCCGCTCGATCACCTCGTCGGGAAAGCGGAAGCGGATGATCTTCGCCGGCACGCCGCCGACGACCGCGTAGGGCGGCACGTCCTTGGTCACCACCGCGCTGCCGGCGACGATGGCTCCGTCACCGATGGTGATCCCGCGGGCCAGGACGGCGTCGCGGCCGATCCAGACATCGTTGCCGATGTTCAGCGTCGGCTGGCCCACCTTCACCGGCGAGGTGGCATCCCAGTCGGGGAAGCCGTTCCTGCGGATGATGTCGCCGTATTTGCGCGAGTAGGCGAAGATATGCGTGGTCACCCAGTCGGTGGGGTGGTTGTTTCCCATCAGCCTGATGTTGCCCGCGAGGCTGCAGTAGCGGCCGACAACGGCGCCGAGCATCTGCGAGGAGGTGTAGGACATGTATCCGAGCGACGACATGAACAGGGTGTTGCCCGCCGCATTGTGCTGAGTGAACGGCTCGAGGGTGGCGCCCGGGAAATAGCGCACCTTGCCGATATTCTGGTTCGGATGCACGTCGACCGGGGAGATCAGTGCATTCTCGAGGCAGGCGAGCTCGTCTTCTCCTAGGGGTTTCTCAGTCAGCATTCCTTGGACTCCACCTCTGATGCAGGTCACTTCACACAGGCGCCGAGCGCTCGCCGCCCGACACGGCATCTCCCCCGTACCCGCGTTGAATCGCTCAGCATTCGTTAAGTGTTAATGGATGAGCGCCCCATGATCCATTGCAATGACGCACCCTTTGTTGCACTGCACCCGAGGGGTGTCCGGGCCAGTGCGGTTGCCTCGCTGCACAGCCTCGGGTAGCGTGGTCGCAAGCTACTCGCGCCCCAGGATGGAACAATGAAACTTCTCCTCCACATCGGTCCTCACAAGACCGGAAGCTCCTCTATCCAGGTATCCCTGAGGCATTCTCAGGAGTATCTGAAGGAACAGGGCGTGTTCTTCCACGCCCCGGAGGACATGGTATGGGCGCTGCCCGGCCTCTATAGCGGCAAATGGAACCAGAGGACGCCTTTTGTCGCCCAGAAGTTCGGCCAGGGTGTCGACATCAACGAGTGGTCCGCCGCGCACTGGCGGGAATTCGAGGCCGCAGTCCTCGACAGCGACGCGCGCATCACCATCATCTCGAGCGAACAGTTCAGCACCCTGCCTCCCGAGGGCATTGGGCGGATGATGGAGCGCCTGCGCGCGATGTTCGACGAGATCAAGGTCGTCGCCTATGCCCGTGACCCGGCGAGCCTCTATCTCTCCGGCCTTCAGGAGGGCATCAAGGCCGGTCGGCGGCTGCGCGACGTGCCCCTGCCCGACGAGTACCACTACCGGCTGCGCATGCAGCTCGAGCGCTACGTGGAGCACGTGGGCCTGGAAAACGTCATCGTCAGGAGCTTCGACCGCAAGAACCTCAAGGACGGCGACGCGGTAAAGGACTTCTGCCAGGTCGTGAGCGACGAGGGCTGCGACATCGACATCCCGTCGAAATCCACCAACGAGTCGATCCCCGGCGCGGCGCTGGCCTGGTTTCTCGCCGCCAACGAGCTCTCGCCCTTCCTGCCGCGCACCGACGATCATCGCCACGTGGTCGACCTGCTGTATGCCTCGCCCGAGATGGCGAAGTTTCCCAAGATGAAATTCGGCTCCGACGCGATCGGAGAGGCGATCCGTCACCGGGCGGCGGCGGACTCGGCCTGGATCAACGAGACCTTCCTCGCCGGCCAGGTGCCGCTGCCGCTGGGCTCGGAGGCCCGGCATGAGGCGACCACGCGCCAGGCGCTGCGGAGCTGGATCATGAGTTATCTCACGCTCGAGGCCGTGAACATCATCACCGAGGTGGTCACCGAGGGCACCGGGGTCTCCGGAGAACAGCGCCGCAAGCGCCGTCCGCGCGCCAGTACGGCCGCCTGATCGGGCAAGGAGGGACCGCGCGCCGGTCTCTCCTCACGCCGCCGCGTCGGCCGTCTGCCACACCAGGCGGCCGGCCCGGAGCTCCGCCTTCGGCGGCGAGAATTCGATCGCCTGCCCGCTCGCGCGAAGGTCCTCGACACTGCCGACGAAACGCTCGGGATCAGACATGTCGAGATCACGCAGCTGCGTCGGGCAGATCCGCCACCACTGCGAGGCAACGAGCCTCTCGCAGATCTCGTCCGCGAACCGCAGGCGCAGCACCCGCGCCGGGTTTCCGGCCACGATGGCATAGGCCGGCACGTCCTTCACCACGTTCGAGCCACCGGCCACCACGGCCCCGTCGCCTATCGTCACGCCCGCCTTGATGGTGCTGTGCGCGCCGATCCAGACATCGTTGCCCACCCGGACCGGCCCATAGGAGGTGTTGAACGGCTCCGTCTTGCCCCGATGCTGGTACTCCTCGGGGATATCATCAGACTTGAAGTACTTTCCGTAATGATACGGACTGGTCGTCACCTGATCATAAGGGTGATGACCATCCATTACGTTCACCTGAACGGCGACACTGCAGTATCTCCCAAGCTGCATGCGCGCGATACTTGGTGAATTCATGGACGCATAGGAAAAGGATCCCATCTGCATCAGGATGCCACGCGGGTGCCGGCTGAAGGCTTCCACCGTGATGCCGCGCTCGGAAATCAGCTGCGCCCCCGGCCTGATCGGCGCCGCGCCGGCACCCTGAAAGGCGCGGATCGCAAGCCTGTCCAACTCGGCTGCTTCTGCGGGAGTGATGGTAAGTTTCACAGCGCCCTCTATCTGGAGTACGGCTCAAGCTACATCGCATATCGGCGTAGTCAAATTTTTTCCTTAATTTGTAACTCTCTGATTTCCCATCAGCAAAACGGCCCAATCCACTGAAACGTTCCATTCGGCCCGCCGGCCACGGAATGCCGCGCTGATTGTGCGATCAATCGCGGATGACGGGGGCGAAGAAACCGCGGCGCCGGTCCGGCGGCCCGCTGGCGCAGTACGGCCCCGATCCTCATTCGTGAACGGCCCCTGCCGCTCTCGCCCGGACAATTCCACAATCGCGCAGTACACTCATGACTTCTGTCACCCATTTTTACGATTTCATGGAGCTTGATGTGCCAAACAATAGCGTAACCAATCAAAGTAATGGTCTGACCGTACTGCCCCCGGAGGAATGGGTTCTTTCCGGGCCCCTGCCCGACACCTGGGGCCCCCTGCTCATCAGCCATTCATTCTACATCGATGCGGGCGACCCGACCTCCGCCCTGTTCGCGCAGGTCTACATGACCCCGGTCTCCGACTACCAGGTCATCCGCGACGAGGAATACATCGGCGATGGCGTGCCACTCGCCCTGCTCGATCTCTCGGGCCTCGAGCATCATGCCACGCGCTCCGACATCTCCATCAGCGACAGTTCCTACGCCTTCACCTTCACCGGCTCCGCGGGCGCGGACACGCTCACCCTGTCGCTCCCTGCAGGCTCCGAGGTGCATGGCGGGCCGGGCAACGACCGCGTCTACGGCGGGGCGTTCGAGGACGCCGTCTTCGCCGGCGACGGTGCCGACCGGGTTTACGGCCACGCCGGGGCCGACCTGCTGCGCGGCGGCGGTGGGCGCGACGTCGTCTACGGCGGAGACGGTGCAGACCAGGCCCATGGCGGCATCGGGGATGACAGGCTCTACGGCGGTCCGGGAAACGATACGCTCTTCGGGGGCGACGGGCATGACTACATGATCGGCGAGGCCGGAAACGACCGGCTGCTCGGCGGCGCGGGCAACGACCGGATGTACGGTGCCGCGGGCGACGACATCCTCTACGGCGAGGCCGGAAACGACCGCATCGCCGGACATGTCGGCGACGACCAGTTCTACGGCGGCGCCGGCAACGACGTGCTGTTCGGCGGGCCCGGCCACGACCGGCTCGACGGAGGCGCGGGCGCGGACCGGGTCGTGGGCAGCGGCGGGCGCGACATCCTCGCGGGCCGAAGCGGCAACGACGCGCTGATCGGCGGCACCGATGCCGACCGGTTTCTCTATTCCGACGGCGACGGCTTCGACCGCATCCTCGACTTCGACCCCGACGAGGACCGCGTCGACCTGCGCGATTTCTCGCCCGCGGCCTCTTTCGCGGAGCTGCGCCAGGAGATCCACCAGACTCCGCACGGCGCCCTCATCATCGGCGGGGGCACCGACCAGCTGCTGCTGCGCGGCGTAGACGCGAGCGCCTTGCGGTCCGACGACTTCATCTTCTGACCGCAACGGGGCCCCGCCCCTCACGGACGGACCGGCCCGCCGCCCTTCAGGATCCACTGCCCGAAGCGTTGCGGCGCCGGAGCCCTCCAAGGCCCGGATGACCCGCGCCCTGCGCGCCGGCGTGGGCGCGCGCCCGTCATGTCCTGGCAAATCGGCTTTCCGGTCGCCCTCGCGCGGGGAAGGAGCAATCCGCCGGCGGGCCTGCCGCCTCGGAGCATCACGCCGGACTGCCGAAATCATGGTGGGCGGTGAGAGGCTCGAACTCCCGACATCCTCGGTGTAAACGAGGCGCTCTACCAACTGAGCTAACCGCCCCCGACCGGGGATCAGGCCTCCGCGACTTCCTCTTCGGACTTGGGCGTGGCGAGGATCACCTTGTAGGCGGTCTTCTGCTCATCACCCTCGCCGAACTTGCGGACAACGATCCGGCCGAGAGGGGGAATAACAACAACCTCCTCGGCTTGCAACTGCTCGTGGATGGAGGAGAACAGCGCATCCGCGATTTCGCGGACGACGCGCTTGGGCTTCCCGGTCGTCTCCGCGACGTGGTCGATCAGTTCCATCTTCTTCATCGTCTCTCTCCCTGTGCGGCCCGGGCCGGAACGGCCCGCGGCACAACCACAGTGCCTGAGGGCCGACACATTGCAACTGGTTTCGGAAAGGTTACACAGCCGCCGGGAGCGCATGAAAAAAGCGGCGGACAGGTGCCTGTCCGCCGCCGTTTCAGGGCTCATGTCACCGGGCGATCAATGCGCGGTGAGGTCGGTCTCCGCCGGCTTGGACTGCGGCGGCAGGTCGGCCTCGGGCGACCATTCGATCGGCTCGGGCTGGCGGGTGAGCGCCACCTTCAGCACCTCGCGGACCGACTCGACCGGGATGATCTCCATGCCGGATTTCACCGAGTCCGGGATGTCCCGCAGGTCCTTCACGTTCTCCTTCGGGATCAGCACCGTCTTGATGCCGCCGCGCAGGGCAGCGAGGAGCTTCTCCTTCAGGCCGCCGATCGCCAGCACGTTGCCGCGCAGGGTCACCTCGCCGGTCATCGCCACGTCCTTGCGGACCGGGATGTCGGTGAGCACCGAGACGATCGAGGTCACCATGCCCACACCCGCGGAGGGGCCGTCCTTCGGGGTTGCCCCCTCGGGCACGTGGACGTGGATGTCCATCTTCTCGAACTCGGTCGGCTTCACGCCCAGGCTGAGCGACTTGGAACGCACGTAGGACGAGGCCGCGTCGATGCTCTCCTTCATCACGTCACCGAGCTTGCCGGTGGTCTTCATCCGTCCCTTGCCGGGCAGTTTCAGCGCCTCGATCTGCAGCAGGTCGCCGCCCACCTCGGTCCAGGCCAGGCCGGTGACCACACCCACCTGGTCGGTTTCCTCGGCCAGGCCGTAGCGGAACCGCTTCACCCCGAGCATCTCCTCGAGCTTCTCCGGCGTCACCACGACGGACTTGGTCGTGCCCTTCACGATCTCGGTCACGGCCTTGCGGCACAGGCGGGCCAGCTCGCGCTCCAGGTTACGCACGCCCGCCTCGCGGGTGTAGGTGCGCACGATCTCGAGCAGCGCGTCGTCCTGCAGTGTGAACTCACCCTTCTTCAGCCCGTGCGCCTTCTCCTGCTTGGAGAGCAGGTGACGCTTGGCGATCTCGACCTTCTCCACCTCGGTGTAGCCGGCGAGCGGGATGATCTCCATCCGGTCGAGCAGCGGCCGCGGCAGGTTGTAGCTGTTCGCGGTGGTGAAGAAGAGCACGTTCGACAGGTCGTACTCCACCTCCAGGTAGTGGTCCATGAAGGTCGAGTTCTGCTCCGGATCGAGCACCTCGAGCATCGCGCTCGCGGGGTCGCCGCGGAAGTCCTGGCCCATCTTGTCGATCTCGTCGAGCAGGATGAGCGGGTTCGTGGTCTTGGCCTTCTTCATCGACTGCACGATCTTGCCGGGCATCGAGCCGATATAGGTCCTCCGGTGGCCGCGGATCTCCGCCTCGTCCCGGACACCGCCGAGCGAGATGCGGATGAACTCGCGCCCCGTGGCCTTCGCCACCGACTTGCCCAGGCTGGTCTTGCCGACGCCCGGAGGGCCGACGAGGCACAGGATCGGCCCGCGCAGCTTGTCGGAGCGCGACTGCACGGCGAGATACTCGATGATCCGCTCCTTGACCTTCTCGAGGCCGTAGTGGTCATCGTTGAGGATCTTCTCCGCCCGGCCGAGGTCCTTCTTCACCCGGCTCTTCACGCCCCAGGGGATGGCCAGCATCCAGTCGAGGTAGTTGCGCACCACGGTCGCCTCGGCCGACATCGGCGACATCTGGCGCAGCTTCTTCAGCTCGGCCAGCGCCTTGTCCTTGGCTTCCTTGGTGAACTTGGTCGCGTTGATCTTCTCCTCGTACTCGGAGGCATCGTCACGACCGTCCTCGCCATCGCCCAGCTCGCGCTGGATGGCCTTCATCTGCTCGTTCAGATAGTACTCGCGCTGGGTGCGCTCCATCTGCGTCTTGACGCGGCTCTTGATCTTCTTCTCGACCTGCAGCACCGACATCTCGCCCTGCATCAGACCGTAGATGCGCTCCAGCCGCTCACCGACGTCGAAGACCTCCAGCAGCCCCTGCTTCTCGTCGAGCCGCACGCCCAGGTGACCGGCAATGGTGTCGGCCAGCTTGGCAGGCTCGGTGAGATCGGCGACGGAGGCCACGGTCTCGTCCGGCACGTTCTTGTTGAGCTTGGCGTATTTCTCGAACTCGGCGGCGATGGTGCGGGTGAGCGCCTCGATCGTGGACGGATCGTTGGCGGTCTCCTCGATCAGCGTCGCCTCGGCCTCGAAATAGGAGTCGTTCTCGATGAAACGGTCGATGTGCACGCGCGACTTGCCCTCGACCAGCACCTTCACGGTGCCGTCGGGCAGTTTCAGCAGCTGCAGAACGTTGGCGATGACGCCGACCTCGTAGATGTCGGAGGCGGCAGGCTCATCGATGGACGGATCCTTCTGACTGGACAGGAGGATCTGCTTGTCTTCCTTCATCACGTCTTCCAGCGCCCGCACGGATTTTTCGCGCCCCACGAAAAGCGGAACGACCATGTGCGGGAACACGACGATGTCGCGCAGCGGAAGGACGGGATAGGAAACGCTTCCTGAACTGCTCATGTACTTGTCCTTTCTGCAAGGCGCCCTGCCCCGGCGCATCCAGCGGCATGACACCCCCAATTCGGGCTTCACATTTGGGGTGACCCCCCGCCGGGTTCAAGCGCCCCCGGCCTTCGGGTGCCTGATGTGAAGCCGGCCCCGAGTCAGTGTGTCACTGATCCTTCAACGAAGTGTGCGCTGCCGCGCCGGCGCCCGCAAGCGCGAACAGACAGGCGCCGGGCAATCTGCCGGAGTCGCCCTCAGAGCGGCTCCACGTCGCCTTCCGCGCGCCGCGCATGGAAGGCGCGGGCGAAATCCTCCAGCGTGCCGGCGGCCACGGCATCGCGCAGCCCCTGCATAAGCTCCTGATAGTAATGCAGGTTATGCCAGGTGAGCAGCATGGAGGAGATGATCTCCCCCGCCTTGAACACGTGGTGAAGATAGGCACGGGAATAGTGGCTGCAAGCCGGGCAGGAGCATTCGGGGTCGAGCGGGCGCGGGTCGTCGAGATGTCGCGCATTCTTGATGTTCACCGCGCCGAACCGGGTGAGCGCCTGGCCCGTGCGCCCCGAGCGCGAGGGGAGAACGCAGTCGAACATGTCCACCCCGCGCTGCACCGCACCCACGATGTCGTCGGGCTTGCCGACCCCCATCAGGTAGCGCGGCCGGTCGGCGGGCAGCATGCCCGGCGCGTAGTCGAGCACGCCGAACATCGCCTCCTGCCCCTCGCCCACCGCGAGCCCGCCGATGGCATAGCCCTCGAAGCCGATGGCGCGCAGCTTCTCGGCACTCTCCTCGCGCAGATCGCGAAAGACGGAGCCCTGCTGGATGCCGAAGAGCGCGTGGCCCGGCCGGTCGCCGAAGGCATCGCGCGAGCGCTGCGCCCACCGCATCGACAGCCGCATGCTCTCCGCCGCCACCGGCTCGGTGGCGGGGTGCGGCGTGCATTCGTCGAAGCACATCACGATGTCGGAGCCGAGCAGGCGCTGGATCTCCATCGAGCTTTCCGGCGAGAGATGGTGCACCGAGCCGTCGACATGGCTCTTGAAGCGCACGCCCTCCTCGGTGAGCTTGCGCAGGCCGGCGAGGCTCATCACCTGGAAGCCGCCGGAATCGGTGAGGATCGGGCGCTCCCAGTTCATGAACCGGTGCAGCCCGCCCAGCCGCGCCACCCGCTCCGCCCCGGGGCGCAGCATCAGGTGATAGGTGTTGCCCAGCAGGATGTCGGCCCCTGTCGCGCGCACGCTCCCGGGCAGCATCGCCTTCACCGTGGCGGCGGTGCCCACCGGCATGAAGGCCGGGGTGCGGATGTCGCCGCGCGGGGTGTGGACGGTGCCGGTGCGCGCCGCACCGTCGGTGGCGGAAATCGTGAAGCGGAACGTGGCGGTCATCTCGGGGGCCTCTCTGGACGCGGCGGCGCGGTTTCCTTATATGATTGGTCGGGAAATGAAAGGCAGGATCTGAGCCATGGACGGAAACGAGATGATGGAAGGGGCGCCGATCATTCAGCCCTCGACCACCGACCACCCGCTCTACGACGCGGTCGTGGAGGCGTGCCGCACCGTGCACGACCCCGAGATCCCGGTGAACATCTACGACCTCGGGCTGGTGTACACGATCGCCATCGACGCCGAGAACAACGTCGCCATCCGCATGACCCTCACCGCCCCGGGCTGCCCGGTGGCCGGCGAGATGCCCGGCTGGGTGATGGATGCGGTGGAGCCCATCGGCGGGGTGAAATCCGTCGACGTGGAGCTGGTGTGGGACCCGCCCTGGGGCATGGAGATGCTCTCGGACGAGGCACGGCTCGAGCTGGGCTTCATGTGACCCCGCGCCCTTGCGCGCGGGCAGGCTTCCTCCTATTTTCAATGTGATGCCCCTGCCCGGACCTCCGGGCGGCGGGACCATGCCATGAAGGAGCGCCAGAATGTTCGGCATCCCCGGAAAATCGCCCGTGACCATCACGGACGCCGCCGCGAAACAGATCGGCAAGCTGATGCAGGGCGGCAAGTACGGCCTGCGCATCGGCCTGAAGAAGGGCGGCTGCGCGGGCATGGAATACACCATGGAATACGTCGATGCCGCCGACCCGGCGGACGTGGTGGTGGAGCAGGACGGCGCGCGGGTGCTTATCGCGCCGATGGCGCAGATGTTCCTGTTCGGCACCGAGATCGACTACAAGGTGTCGCTGCTCGAGAGCGGCTTCGCCTTCAACAACCCCAACGTGACGGACGCCTGCGGCTGCGGCGAATCCGTGAAGTTCGACACCGCCGCCGGGGCCTGACTCCCGGCGCGGCGATCCCCCGCATCCCGGCCGCCGGTCGCGAGACTGGAAGGCACCCACCTCCTGCGCTATCTGTCGATGCGTCAACGACATCAGGAGGACAGGGATGACCCGACGCAAGCTCGCCGCCGGAAACTGGAAGATGAACGGGCTCAGGACCGCGCTGGCCGAGATCGAGACCCTGCGTGACAGCTTCCCCGAACCGGCCTGCGACGTGCTGATCTGCCCCCCCGCCACCCTGCTCGCCCAGTCGGCCCTCGCCGCGGCGGGCTCCTCCATCCGCCTCGGCGGGCAGGACTGTCACGTGGCCGCCTCCGGCGCGCATACCGGCGACATCTCCGCCACCATGCTCTCCGACAGCGGCGCGACCCATGTCATCCTCGGCCATTCCGAGCGCCGGGCCGACCATGGCGAAAGCTCCGCCCTCGTGGCGCAGAAGACGAAGGCCGCCTGGGACGCCGGCCTCACCGCCGTGGTCTGCGTGGGCGAGACCGAGGCCGAGCGCGACGCCGGCCACACGCTCGACATCGTCACCACCCAGGTGGCCGAATCGATCCCCGATGGCGCGATCGCCCTCACCACCGTGGTGGCCTACGAGCCGGTCTGGGCCATCGGCACCGGCCGCACCCCCACCAACCCGGAAATCGAGGAAGTGCACACCGCCATCCGCGGCGCCCTCGCACGGCGCTTCGGCGCCGACGTGGCCGACGGCATCCGCATCCTCTACGGCGGCTCGGTGAAGCCGGGCAACGCGGCGGAGATCTTCGCGCTGCGCGACGTGGACGGGGGGCTGGTCGGCGGCGCCTCGCTGAAGGCCTCGGACTTCTCCGAAATCATCCGCGCCGCGGAAGGCTGAGCGCGCGGCGCGGGGCCCGCGAGGGGCCCCGCGCCCGCATTTCAGTGCTTCATCAGGCTCATGGCCTGCTCGATCCAGTTGTCGCGGAACGGGCGGCCCTTGAAGGCGGTGAGATTGGCATCCACCCAGGCGAGGTTCGCCTCGGTGAACTTGGAGATCTGGTCGAAGGAGTAGATCCCCATCTGGTTCAGCTCCCGCTCCAGCTTCGGCCCCACGCCCCGGATCATCTTCAGGTCGTCGAACATGTCCGGCGCCTTGGCGAAGAGGTTGGACGGCTTGGCCATCTTCACCACCTCATCGGCATAGTCGGCCGCCGCCTCGGCGGATTTCTGCGCCCGCTCGCCCATGGCCTCCGAGGCCTCCGTCGCCTGCTTCACCTGCCGGCGGGTGGAGATGTTCACCGTGTCCGACACGTCCGCCGCGGCGCGAACCGACTTGAAGGTCATGTCCGACACCGCGCCGCCGATATCGGCCGCCGCCTCCACGCTCTTCTGCATGGATTTCGCGGTCACCACCTCGGCGGCGTCGGCGGCCTGGGCGGCGGTCTTCATCCGGGTCTGCGCCACGGTGGCGAGGCTCTCGGTCATCTCCGCCGCCACCTTCACGGACTTCGACATCTGCTCCGTGATGGCGCGCGACATCTCGGCCATGCCGGCGTTCAGGCTCTCGGCCTCCTTCGGGTCGGCGGCAAAGCGCCAGGCCACGCCGAAGAACGGAGCCGCGGGCGACAGGCTGGCCCAGTATTCGAACGGGCTCTCGTTGGTCTTGGGGGCCCAGCGTCCGGGCTCGAAGATGGGCAGAAGTGTCATTCAGGCATCCTCCCAGGCAAATGCTGCAATGCACAAACTATCACACCAACGCTTCTTTGCAACTTTGCCACAGTTTTACCCGCTGCGTCACAGAATACCGCCCTCGCGCAAGCCATAGTGATCGGCGAGGCGCTGGAGGGCGATGCGTAGCACCACCTTGCCCGAGCGTTTCGACCAGCCGAGGCGCTTCTCCGCGGTCTCCAGCCCCTCGAGGAAGCAGCAGCAGCGGAAGGCGATGTCCGACAGGCCGGGGCCGAGCGCCTTCAGCGCTTCCGCCACCCGCTCGCGCGCCGCCGCCGGGCCCTCGGCCGGGCCGCGCCCGCCGCTCTCGCCGCCCTGGGTGCCGGCGGTGAGGAAGCGCTCCCAGTCCTGGGTCACGCGGGGGCCGAGATTGGCGCGCTCGAAATCCTCGCGCAGGCGCTCGCCGGCCTCCAGCTCGCGGCGCTTGAGGAAGGCCTCGCCCTTCGGGCCGGAGCGCCGGGCGAGCCAGGCGAGCGGAGACTCGGCGGCGTTCACCGTCACCTCGCGCGGGCCCTCCCTGCCCTCACCGGGGACGAGGCGCAGCGCCTCCTCCTGGTGCTGCATGGCGAAGGGGGTGCGCGCCTCGGCGAAACCGGCAGTCTCGCGCTTGCGGATGGTGTCCTGGGCCAGCATGCGCTCGAGTGCTGCGCGCCCGGCGGCGGTGATCTCGTAGCAGGCGAGCTTGCCGCTGCGCCGGCAGGCCACCCAGTCGCGCAGGGCGAACTGGCGGGCAACCTCGCGCTTCACCGTGGCGGTCTGCCGGTGGCAGCCGGGCACGGTCTCGCGGAACACGACGGCAAGCTCCGCCTCCGGTGCGACGGCGAGGAAGGCGCCGGATTCCCCGAGCCTGCGCAGGATCCTGCGGGCCTCGCGCTGGATCTCGGCATCGGTATCCGGCAGGTCGACATGTTTGCGCTGCAGCATAGCTTCGTGCTCCTTCAGGATGGTGCCAGGCACTTCGCCGGCCTTGAAACGCAGATCGAGGCAGGCGAGGGCCTCGTCGAAGAGCGGGTCGTCCCGCTTTTCCTCGACGCGGCGCACCTGCCTGTGAACGGTGGAGGGGTGCACGCCCAGGCGACGCGACAGCTCGCGCATGGACAGGCCGGAGATGGTATGCGCCAGATATACCAGCACAGCCGCGGGAGGCGTTTCGCAGGCGCCTGCCCCGGGGCCGGAAGTCCCGTCGCCGGACCTGGCAAACCCGGCGGGCGGGGCAAAGGATGTGGCGGGATGTGTCACGTGAGAAATCCGTGCCAATTAGATTAAAATTCTACCTATAATTGAATTGTGAAAAATCAATTAACCTAAAATTGTAAATAAACCTTAACTAACGGCAAGGAATCGACCCAGCGCGCGCTGCGCTCAACACTTCCGCAACGGGGACCAATTCTGCGCAAGCATCGGGATCGACTGTTGAAACGGAGGTTCCGATGACCGCACGCCTGCCCAAGACCACCGCCCTGCGCCGCCCCGGCCTGCTGCTGCGCGCCGCCCGTGCCGGGCTCGCCGCCTATGCCCGCGACGCCCATCTCGCGCGGCTGCTGCCGGGCACGGATCCGCGCCGCGACCCGCAGGCCACGCTGCGCCGCCTGCGCGAGATGGAGGCCGCCTGCGAGACGGCCCGCCGCGCGCGGGAGACGGGCTATTCACCCAGTTCGCATGTGTCGGTGCTGGTGGCCCTGCTGGCCGAGACGCGCATGCACGCCCGGGCGGCCTGAACCGCCCGGAGCATCGCAACCGGCGCCTCGGGCCAGGGCCCCGGGTTCGCCTCAGGCGAAGGCGTCGGGCTCCTCGGCCTTTCGCGCCGCGACGAAAGCGGCGATCGCCTCTTCCGTGGCCGGGTCGATCGGCGGGCGCTGGTAGCTCTCCAGCATCCGCGACACCCGGGCCCGGGCCAGCGCGGCACTGTCGCGCCCGCCCTCCTCCGCCCAGGTCTCGAAGGGTTTGTAGTCAAGCACTTCGCTGCGCCAGAACGCCTCGCGATAGTTGGCCTGCGTGTGGGCACACCCCAGGAAGTGCCCGCCCGGGCCCACCTCGCGCAGCGCGTCCATCCCCTGCCCGTTCTCCGAGAGATCCACGCCCGAGGCGAGCGAATGCAGCGTGCCGAGCTGGTCGGCGTCGAGCACGAACTTCTCGAAGGAGGCCACCAGCCCGCCCTCGAGCCAGCCGCAGGCATGCAGCATGAAGTTCACCCCGCCGAGCAGCGCCGCGTTGAGCGTGTTGGCGGATTCGTAGCCCGCCTGCGCGTCCGGCAGCTTCGCGCCGCAGAGCGCGCCCCCGGAGCGGAACGGCAGCCCCAGCCGCCGCGCGAGCTGCCCCGCCCCGTAGAGGATCTTCGAGGCCTCCGGCGTGCCGAAGGTGGGGGCGCCCGAATTCATGTCGATCGAGGTCACGAAGGTGCCGAAGATCACCGGCGCCCCTGCCCGCACGAGCTGCGCATAGGCCACCCCCGCCAGCACCTCGGCCAGCACCTGGGTGAGCGTGCCCGCCACCGAGACCGGCGCCATCGCGCCCCCCACGATGAAGGGCGAGACGATGCAGGCCTGATTCGCCCGCGCGTAGACTTCCAGCGCTCCCATCATCACGCTGTCGAAGGTGAGCGGGGAGTTGATGTTGACGAGCGATGTCATCACGGTGTTGTCAGCGACGAACCGCTCTCCGAACAGGATCTCGCACATCCGCACCGAATCGGTGGCGCGCGCCGGGTCCGTCACCGAGCCCATGAACGGCTTGTCCGACAGGGTCATGTGCACCTCGAGCATGTCGAGGTGGCGCTTGTTCACCGGTATGTCGGTGGGCTCGCATACCGTGCCGCCGGAGTGGTGCAGCCATTTCGACATGTAGCCCAGCCGCACGAAGTTGCGGAAATCCTCCATCGTGGCATAGCGGCGGCCGCCGTCGAGGTCGCGCACGAAGGGGGGGCCGTAGACCGGGGCGAAGACCAGCGAATTGCCGCCGATCTCCACCGAGCGCTCCGGGTTGCGCGCATGCTGGGTGAAGCGTGCCGGCGCCGTGGCGCAGAGCTTTCGCGCGAGACCCCGGGGGATGTGCACCATGTCGCCGCGCACGTCGGCGCCGGCCTCGCGCCACAGCGCCAGCGCCGGCGGGTTGTCGGCGAAGCGCACGCCGATCTCCTCCAGCACCGTCTCGGCATTGGCCTCGATGATGGCGAGCCCCTCCTCGTCGAGGATGTCGAGCGTGCCGATGCGCCGCTCGATGAAGCGGGCGGTCTCGAAGCGTACCGCGGTCCGCTCCGCCCGGCGGGCCGATCCGCCGCCGCTGCGCCTCGTGCGCGCTGTCTCCGCCATGGCATCCTCCTCGTATCGGGCCCGGGCCGGCGCCCGGGCGCTCCGAGGATAGCGCGCCGGGGCGCCTTCCGGCCGGGCCGAATGCGCCCCTGCAGGCCCCGTGAGCGACATGCCCGGCATGCGCGCCGCATCCAGTTGCGCGGGCTGGCGACTTGGCTTATGTGCTTGCCATGAGCACGCCAGAGCACCAACATCTCCTGATCATCGACTTCGGATCACAGGTCACGCAGCTGATCGCCCGCCGCCTGCGCGAGGCGAACATCTACTGCGAGATCCACCCCTATCAGAACGTGACGGAGGCGAGCATCCGCGCCTTCGCCCCCAAGGCCGTCATCCTGTCCGGCGGTCCCGCCTCCGTGCTGGACGAGAACTCGCCCCGCGCGCCCCAGGCGCTGTTCGAGATGGGCCTGCCCATCCTCGGCGTCTGCTACGGGCAGCAGGTGATGATGGAGCAGCTCGGCGGCCGCGTCGAAGCGGGCCATCACCGCGAGTTCGGCCGCGCCTTCGTCACCCCCACCGAGGCCACGCTCGACCTCACAACAGGCTGGTACGCCACCGGCCGCGAGCAGGTGTGGATGAGCCACGGCGACCGGGTGACCGCCCTCGCCCCCGGCTTCGAGGTGTACGGCACCTCGCCGAACGCACCCTTCGCCATCACCGCCGACCCCGCGCGGCATTTCTACGCCGTGCAGTTCCACCCCGAGGTGCACCACACCCCGAACGGCGCCCAGCTCTACCGCAACTTCTGCCGCATCGCGGGCTTCACCGGCGACTGGACCATGGCCGCCTACAAGGAGCAGGCCATCGAGGCGATCCGCGCCCAGGTCGGCTCGGAGAAAGTGATCTGCGGGCTCTCCGGCGGGGTCGACAGCTCGGTCGCCGCCGTGCTGATCCACGAGGCGATCGGCGACCAGCTCACCTGCGTCTTCGTCGACACCGGCATGATGCGCATGGGCGAGGCCGAGGAGGTCGTCACCCTCTTCCGCGACCATTACAACATCCCGCTCATCCACGCCGACGAGGCCGATCTCTTCGTCGACGCGCTGGAGGGCGAGGCCGACCCCGAGACCAAGCGCAAGACCATCGGCAAGCTGTTCATCGACGTGTTCGAGAAGCACGCGAAGTCGGTCGGCGGCGCGAAGTTCCTCGCCCAGGGCACGCTCTACCCCGACGTGATCGAGAGCGTGAGCTTCTCCGGCGGCCCCTCGGTCACCATCAAGTCGCATCACAACGTGGGCGGCCTGCCCGAGCGGATGGACATGAAGCTGGTCGAGCCGCTGCGCGAGCTCTTCAAGGACGAGGTCCGCGCGCTTGGCCGCGAGCTCGGCCTGCCGGAGAGCTTCGTCGGGCGCCACCCCTTCCCCGGCCCCGGCCTCGCGATCCGCTGCCCCGGCGGCATCACCCGCGAGAAGCTCGACATCCTGCGCAAGGCGGATGCGGTCTACCTCGACCAGATCCGCAAGCACGGTCTCTACGACGAGATCTGGCAGGCCTTCGCGGTGCTCCTGCCGGTGCGCACCGTGGGCGTGATGGGCGACGGGCGGACCTACGAATACGTCTGCGCCCTGCGCGCGGTCACCTCGGTCGACGGCATGACGGCGGATTTCTATCCCTTCACCTCGGAGTTCCTGGGCGAGACCGCGGGCCGCATCATCAACGAGGTGAACGGCATCAACCGCGTGGTCTACGACTACACGTCGAAACCGCCCGGCACCATCGAGTGGGAGTGATCCCCGGCCCGGCGCCGGGACGGCACCGCGCGCTGCGAACCGCATCTGAGCCCGCTTCACGGCGGGCTTTTTTGCATCCCGGCGGCGGGCCGGCCGGGCGCGCGGCATGCAGGGAAAAAGGCGCGCGCCTGCCGGCGCGCGCCTCCTGCGGTCCGTCAGCCTTGGGGGATGCGGTTCAGCCGGCGTAGACCGGGAACATGCTCGCGTCGCCGTAGTCCCTGATGCGCTCGACGTTGCGGAGCGTGGCCATGTCCTCGTCGGAGATCTCGAAATCGACCGCGGCATTGCTGGCGATATGCGCCCGGGTGCCGGATTTGGGCAGCGGCAGCAGGTCGAGCTGCAGGCAGTAGCGGATGCACAGCTGCGGCACCGACACCTCGTATTTCGCCGCGATCGCCCGGATGTCCTCGTTCTCGAGGATCTTGCCGTGCCCGACCGGCGAATAGGCCTCCACCAGGATGCCCTGCGAGCGCGTGTAGTCGATGAGCTCGAACGGCGTGTTGCTCACATGCGCGAGGATCTGGTTGACCATCGGCTTCACCGAAGCGTTCTGCAGCAGGTTGTCGAGGTCGGCCTTCTCGAAGTTGGACACGCCGATGGCGCGCAGCTTGCCGGCGGCACAGGCTTCCTCGAGCGCGCGCCAGGCCTCGAGGTTGCCCTCGAAGAAGTGCTCGCCCTTGCGGAACTCGGCCCAGGGCTGCGGGCTGTGGATGATCATCATGTCGGCATACTCGAGACCGAGGGTGCTCAGCGAGCCGTCGATGGCGCGTTTCGCCTCCTCGTAGCTCTTGATGCCGGCGTCGAGCTTGGTGGTCACGAACAGCTCTTCGCGCGCCACGCCGCAGCTGCGCACGCCCTCGCCCACGCCCGCCTCGTTGCCATAGGCCTGCGCGGTGTCGATGTGCCGGTAGCCGATCTCGACGGCATCGCGCACCACGCCGGCCACCTTCTCGTCATCGATCATCCAGGTGCCGAGGCCGAGCCTGGGGATGCGGACGCCGTTGGCCAGCATATAGGTTTCGTCGGTGATCATGGTGCCTTCACTCTCCTGCATTCGCGCGGGGCCCGGCGGGCGAACCGAGGTCCGGGCCGGGCGGCCCGCGCCTTTCTGACTGCCCCTTACCTAGGCGCCACGGCGGCGGCGGAC
Source organism: Oceanicella sp. SM1341 (assembly GCF_003448965.1). GTDB lineage: Bacteria > Pseudomonadota > Alphaproteobacteria > Rhodobacterales > Rhodobacteraceae > Paroceanicella. The sequence continues at coordinate 114,075 of NZ_QRGC01000012.1, read as the reverse complement.
CATAGGCCGGCGGCTCCATCCGGTGATGAGCTGGATTCATCAGACGGCACCCGGACTGTGCGGCTCCCCCCCCGGATCTGCCGCGCTGCGACCGAAGCCCGCAGCCTGCGCCCCGGCCCGGACCGACGCAGAGGTTGCCCCGCCCCGCCCCTGCGCCTACCACACCCGGGATGCCGGCGCGGGCCAGGCGGAAAAGCGAAAGGCGGGACACGTGCGTACACTCATCGTCGGCGGAGGCCTTGCCGGCCTTGCCCTCGCCCGGGCGCTCGGCCGCGCCGGGCTGCCCTTCGACCTCGTGGAGCGCGCGGAGACGCTGCGCGCCGATGGCACCGGCATCTTCCTGCTCGGCAATGCCACCCGTGCCCTCGCTGCGCTGGGCCTCTCGGATGTGCTTGCCGCCCGGGCGCAGGCCTGCCCGAGCCAGTCGATCCACAACCGCTCCGGACGGCTGCTGCACCGCCTGGACACGGCGCGCTTCTGGGGGGCGGCGGGGCCCTGCGTCGCGGTATCGCGGCCCGTCCTGCACGCGGCCCTCGCAGATGCAGTGCCGGAAGGCCGGGTCCGCACCGGGCTGGAACTGGCCGGCATCACCCCCGCCGGGGCCGGGCACGAGGTGCGCTTCTCCGATGGCAGCACCGGGCGGTATGACTTCGTCGTCGGCGCCGACGGGCTGAACTCCACCGTCCGCAGCATGCTGTTTCCCGCCGCGCCGGGCCCGCAGCCGCTGGGCCAGCGCTGCTGGCGCTACGTCACCGCGAACACCCTCGGGCTCGATGGCTGGACCGTGATGCTCGGCAAGGGCAAGGCCCTGCTCGCGATCCCGATCGAGGACGGCCGGCTCTATGTCTATGCCGACGCGTCGGCGCCGCAGGCACGCGACCTGCCTGCCGCGGCCCCCGCCGCGCTGCGCGCCCTGTTCGCCGATTTCGCCGGCCCGCTCGCCCCCCTGCTCGACACCCTGCCCCCGCCGGAGCAGATCCACGCCGCCGATCTCGCCATGGTGCCCTTCGCGCCTTCCACGCGCGACGACGCGCTGCTGATCGGCGACGCCGCGCATGCGAGCTCGCCCAACATGGCCCAGGGCGCCGCCCTGTCCTTTGAGGACGCGGTCACCCTCGCCGCCGCGCTGAAGGAAGAGGACGGGCTGCCCCGCGCCCTCGCGCGCTTCCACGCCCGGCAGGGCGCGCGGGTGCGCCATGTGCAGAAGCAGACCTGGGCCCGGGACGCCCTGCGCGGGCTTCCCGACGGGCTGCGCAGCTTCGTTCTCGGCCGTTTCGGCGACCGGCTCTACCACCGCGCCTTCGGCCCCCTTCTGGGCTGAGCGTCGCGACGCCGAGGGTTCAGCCACCCGCACCGTCGAGCAGGGCCATGTCCCCGGGCGTGAGCGCCAGTTCTGCCGCCCGGGCGAAGTGCCCCACCTGCCCGGGGCTGGTGGCGCTCGCGATCGGCGCCGTCACGCCCGGATGCGCCATCAGCCAGGCAAGAGACACCTCGGCCGGGGTCGCGCCGTGGCGCGCGGAGACCGTGTCGAGCGCCGAGAGCAGCCTCATGCCCTTGTCGTCGAGGTATTTCTCCACCGCCGCGCCGCGGGCGCTGCCGGCCAGGTCGGCCTTCGAGCGGTACTTGCCGGTCAGGAAACCGGACGCGAGGCTGAAATAGGTGACCACACCCAGCCCGCGCGCGCGGCACAGCTCCTGCAGCGGGCCGTCGAACCCGTCGCGCTTGCAGAGGTTCAGCTCCGGTTGCAGGACCTGGTAGGCCGGCAGCCCGCTCTCCGCCGCGGCGAGCGAGGCGGCGAGCTGGTCGGCCGAGAAGTTCGAGGCGCCGATGGCGCGGATCTTGCCGGCCTTCAGCAGCGCGTCATAGGCGCCCAGCGTCTCCTCGGGGGGCGTGTCGTCGGGCCAGTGAGAGAAGTAGAGGTCGATCGCCTCCACCCCGAGCCGCGCCAGAGATTCCTCCACCGCCTGCAGGATCCAGCGCCGCGACAGGCCCTTGCGCTCCGGCGCGCCCATCTGCGAGCCCACCTTGGTGAAGAGCACGATACGCTCGCGCATGCCCGGTCGGGCCTTCAGCCAGCGGCCGATGATGCTCTCGGATTCGCCGCCCGCATTCCCCGGCACCCAGGCGGAATAGACATCCGCGGTGTCGATGGCATTGAAACCGTGGTCGATGAACGCGTCCAGAACGGCGAAGCTCCGCGCCTCGTCCGCCGTCCACCCAAGGACATTGCCGCCGAAGACCAGCGGTGCGATGTCGAACCCCGTGTTGCCGAGCGCACGCCTGTGCATGTCGGGCCTCCCTGCTCCAGAGTGTTGAGAGCCAAGGGAAATCAGGCGCCGGCGCCGGCGTCAACGGCCCGTGCTCACTCCTGCGCCTCCAGCGCGGCGCGCAGGCGGCGCAGCACCTCGGCGGCGGCCTCCGCCTCTCCGGGGCCGAGAGCCTCCGCCAGCCGCGCCGCCCAGGGGCGCTGCAGGGCATCGGCCGCGGCGTAGGCGGCCCGGCCCGCGTCGGTGACCACCACCAGCCGGGCGCGCTTGTGATGCGGGTTCGGCGCGAAATCGAGCAGGCCCGCGGCCGCCATCTCGTTCACCTGCCGCTGCACCGCCTGCCGGGTGAGGCCCATCGCCTCGGCGATGCGCGGCACCGGCAGCGGCCGGCCGGCAAACAGGATCGCCCCCAGCACCTGCCAGCGTGCCGAGGTGAGCCCGGTGCCGGCCACGAGGGCGTCTCCCGCCGCCAGCAGCCTGCCGTTCAGTCGGAAGGTTTCGAGGACAAGCGCCGTCAGCGCCTCTTGCGCATCGCTCATAATGACACCATGTTGTCGTTTTGACAGCGCATTGTCAATTTATCCGCCAGGAGCCAGCCATGCCCGTCTTCGCCGAAATGGACCGCCACGTCACCCTTGCCGACCAGCTTGCCGAGCAGGACGGCGGCCCGGTGCTGCTGATCAACAAGTTCGATGTCGCGCCCGGGGATGTCGCGCAGATGCTGGCGGCATGGGAGGCGGATGCCGCCTTCTTCCGCCGCCAGCCGGGGTTCATCTCCACCCAGCTGCACCGGGGCATCGCCGGCAGCGGCGTGTTCCTCAACATCGCGCAATGGGAAAGCGTGGCGCAGTTCCGTGCCGCCTTCGCGCAGCCGGAGTTCCGCAGCTCGCTCGCCGCCTACCCGCAGGAGACGGTGATCGCGCCGCACCTGTTCCGCAAGCTCGCGGTGCCGGGCATCTGCGTGGCCTGAGCGGCGCTCAGACACCTTCGATGATGAGGAGGTCGCGCTCCGAGGCGCCGCGCGCGTGCGACAGCGCCTCCTGGTATTCGGGCGAGCGGTAGCAGGCCTCGGCCGCCTCCACCGAGGGGAAGCGGGCCAGCACGTTGCGGGCCCGCGCCTGGCCCTCGAGCGAGACATAGCGGCCACCGCGGGCGAGGAACTCGCCGCCGTGCTTGGCGATGGCCGGGCCGGCGAGGGCTGCGTAGCGGCCGTAGGCCTCCTCGTCGGTCACCGCGACATGCGCGATCCAGTATCCTGCGGGCATGCGCCTCTCCTCCCCCGTTTGCTCTTCTCAGCCGGCGAGCACCGCCTCCGCGGCGGCGATCGCCTCCTCGGCGCGCGAGACATCCTCGCCGCCGGCCTGTGCCATGTCGGGCCGGCCGCCGCCGCCCTTGCCGCCCATCACCGTGGCCGCGGCGCGCACCAGGTCCACTGCCGAGACCCGGTCGGTGAGATCGGCGGTCACGCCCGCGGCCACGGCGGGCTTCGCGCCGGTATCCGCGATCAGCAGCACGGCGCCGGAGCCGATCTGCGACTTGTGCTCGTCGATCAGGCCGCGCAGGTCCTTGCCGGTGACGCCCTGCAGCACCCGGCCGATGAACTTCACCCCGCCGATCTCGCGGGCAGCCGCCTCCTCGCGCGGGCCGCCGGCGAGGGCGAGCTGCTTGCGCAGGTCGGCCACCTCGCCCTGCAGGGCGCGGCGCTCGTCCATCAGCGCGCGCACGCGCTCGGGGATCTCCTCGGCCGGGGCCTTCAGCACGGCGGCCGTGCGCGACAGCGCCTGCTCGCGGGCCTCCACCCAGTCGAGCGCGGCCGCCCCGGTGAGCGCTTCCACCCGGCGCACGCCCTGGGCCGAGGCGCTCTCGCCCACGATCTTGAACAGGCCGATCTCGCCCAGCCGGGTCACATGCGTGCCGCCGCAGAGCTCGAGCGAGTAGATCTTGCCGGCAGCCCCGGTCTCGCCCGGGGCGCGCTCGCCCATCGAGACCACGCGCACCTCGTCGCCGTATTTCTCGCCGAAGAGCGCCTGGGCGCCCATTTCGCGCGCCTCGTCGGGGGTCATCAGCCGGGTCTCCACGGCGCCGTTCTGGCGCACGTAGGCGTTCACCTTCGCCTCCACCGCGGCGATCTCGGCCGGGGTCATGGCGTGGTTGTGCGAGAAGTCGAAGCGCAGCCGCTCGTCGGAGACGAGGCTGCCGCGCTGCGCCACATGCGCGCCGAGCGCGCCGCGCAGCGCCTCGTTGAGCAGGTGGGTGGCGGAGTGGTTGGCCCGGATCGCGCGGCGCCGCTCGGACGCCACGCTCAGCTCGGCGCCCTCGCCGCGGGCCACGCTGCCCTCGAGCACTTCGCCGAAATGCGCGAACACGCCCTGGAAGCGCTTCACGTCGGTGATCTTCACCAGCCCGCTCTCGGTGCGCACGGTGCCGCGGTCGCCCACCTGGCCGCCGCTCTCGCCGTAGAAGGGCGTCTGGTTCAGCACCAGGATCACCGTGTCGCCGGCGGCGGTGGAGGGCACCTCGGCGCCGTCCTTCAGGATGGCGGTGATCTGGCCCTCGGCCTGCTCGGCGTCATAGCCGAGGAACTCGGTGGAGCCGAGCCGGTCGGCGAGGTCGAACCAGATCTCCTCGGAGGCCGCCTCGCCCGAGCCCGACCAGGCGGCGCGCGCCATGGCCTTCTGCGCCTTCATCGCGGCCTCGAACCCCTCGGTGTCGACCTTGCGGCCCTTCTCGCGCAGCGCGTCCTGGGTGAGGTCGAGCGGGAAACCGTAGGTGTCGTAGAGCTTGAAGGCGGTCTCGCCGCCGAGGGCGGCGCCCTCGGGCAGGCCGTCGAGCTCCTCGTCGAGAATGCGCAGGCCGCGGTCGAGGGTCTTGCGGAAGCGGGTTTCCTCGAGCTTCAGCGTCTCCTCGATCATCGCCTGGCCGCGGGAGAGCTCGGGGAAGGCCTGGCCCATCTCGCGCACCAGCGAGGGCACGAGGCGGTGCATGATCGGGTCCTGCGCGCCCAGCAGGTGGGCGTGGCGCATGGCGCGGCGCATGATGCGGCGCAGCACGTAGCCGCGGCCCTCGTTGGAAGGCAGCACGCCGTCGGCGATCAGGAAGGAGGTGGAGCGCAGGTGGTCGGCGATCACCCGGTGATGCACCTTCTGCGGCCCGTCGGGGTCGACCCCGGTGAGCTGGGCGGAGGCGAGGATCAGCGCGCGCAGCAGGTCGGTGTCGTAGTTGTCATGCTTGCCCTGCAGGATGGCGCCGATGCGCTCGAGCCCCATGCCGGTGTCGATCGACGGGCGCGGCAGGGCCGAGCGCGTGCCGTCCTCGTACTGCTCGAACTGCATGAACACGAGGTTCCAGATCTCGATGAACCGGTCACCGTCCTCGTCCGGGCTGCCCGGAGGGCCGCCGGGGATGTGGTCGCCGTGGTCGTAGAAGATCTCCGAGCACGGGCCGCAGGGGCCGGTGGCGCCCATGGTCCAGAAATTGTCGGAGGTGGCGATGCGGATGATCCGGTCGTCCGGCAGCCCGGCGTACTTCTTCCAGATCGACACCGCCTCCTCGTCGTCGTGGTAGACGGTGACGAGGAGCTTTTCCTTCGGCAGGCCGAATTCCTTGGTGACCAGGTCCCAGGCGAGCGGGATCGCCTGTTCCTTGAAGTAGTCGCCGAAGGAGAAGTTGCCCAGCATCTCGAAGAAGGTGTGGTGGCGGGCGGTGTAGCCCACATTGTCGAGATCGTTGTGCTTGCCGCCGGCGCGCACGCATTTCTGGCTGGTGACGGCGCGGGAATAGTCGCGCTTCTCCACCCCGGTGAAGACGTTCTTGAACTGCACCATGCCCGCGTTGGTGAACATCAGCGTCGGGTCGTTGCGCGGCACGAGGGGGGAGCTGGCCACGACCTCGTGCCCGGCCTTGGCGAAGTATTCAAGGAAGGTGCTGCGAATGTCGTTCAGGCTGGCCATGTGCGTGTCCTCGGGTCTGTTCTCCGGGCGGCGCCCGGAAATCGGCACATGGTCTTATCTTGGCCCCGCCCGGCTGTCCACAGTCCCGCGCGGGAGCGGGGCCGGCCCGGGCCGGGTATTTCGCCCCCCGGCAGGCGGCTGGCCCGGCCACGGCGGCCGGGCCCGGCGCTCAGGCTTCGAGCACGTCGCCGCCGTCGCCGTCATCGTCGCCGGTCATGGCGAAATCGAGCCCGTGGGCGGCGCGGATCTTGTCCTCGATCTCCATCGCGACCGCAGGCGTCTCGCGCAGGAAGGTCTTGGCGTTCTCGCGGCCCTGCCCGATGCGCTGGTCACCGTAGGAGTACCAGGAGCCGGACTTGGCCACCACGCCGGCGCGCACGCCGAGGTCGATCAGCTCGCCGAGCTTGGAGATGCCCTCGCCGTACATGATGTCGAACTCGACCTGCTTGAACGGCGGCGCGACCTTGTTCTTCACCACCTTCACGCGGGTGGAGTTGCCCACCGTCTCGTCGCGGTCCTTCACCGAGCCGATGCGGCGGATGTCGAGGCGCACGGAGGCGTAGAACTTCAGCGCGTTGCCGCCGGAGGTGGTCTCGGGGCTGCCGAACATCACGCCGATCTTCATGCGGATCTGGTTGATGAAGATCACCATGCAGTTCGAGCGCGAGATCGAGCCGGTGAGCTTGCGCATCGCCTGGCTCATCAGGCGGGCCTGGGCGCCGACCTGGTGGTCGCCCATGTCGCCCTCGAGCTCGGATTTCGGCGTGAGGGCCGCGACCGAGTCGACCACCACCACCGAGACCGCGCCGGAGCGGATCAGCGTGTCGGTGATCTCGAGCGCCTGCTCGCCCGCGTCGGGCTGGGAGATGAGGAGCTCGTCGAGGTCGACGCCGAGCTTGCGCGCATAGGAGGGGTCGAGCGCGTGCTCCGCGTCCACGAAGGCGCACACGCCGCCGTTCTTCTGCTCCTCCGCGATCACGTGCAGCGCGAGCGTGGTCTTGCCCGAGCTCTCGGGCCCGTAGATCTCGATGATGCGGCCCTTGGGCAGGCCGCCGATGCCGAGCGCGATGTCGAGGCCGATCGACCCGGTGGAGATGGCCTTCACGTCCATCACCGCATTGCGCTGGCCGAGCTTCATGATCGAGCCCTTGCCGAAGCTGCGCTCGATCTGCGCCATGGCCGATTCCAGCGCTTTCTGCTTGTCCATGCCCCGCCTCTCGTTCAAGTCCAGGAGTGTCTGTGCCATTTGAGCGTACCCCTTATTTCACGATTTGCCGAGCGCGGCAAATCCGGTTTGTTCGCCTGATGTTCGATACCATAAGGCGGGAACACATGGAGAACAACCCCCCATGTTAGGTGTTTATTGACTCATTTTAGCGGCAATGGTTTAGGAAAGGTGAACCTCGGAGACCTGCCCGCATGCTCATTTCCGTCCGCCACCGGACCGCCTATCTCGCGATGCCCAAGACGGGCTCGACCTCCGTGGAGGCGACACTGCGCAACCAGTGCGAGTTCCGCATCGGCGGGCAGCCGAAATTCAAGCACATGAACTTCGCCCGCTACGAGAAGTTCTTCGCGCAGATGCTTGAGAGCTATCAGATTTCCGATGTCGAGACTGTCTGCCTTTTCCGCGAGCCGATCGACTGGCTGATGAGCTGGTACCGCTATCGCTCGCGCGATGCGCTGGCCGGCACCGGCCGCGGCACCAAGGGCATGAGCTTCGAGGATTTCATCGACGGCATCATCGTGGACGGCGTGGTGAAGATGGCGAATGTCGGCAGCCAGGCCGCCTTCGTGCGCGGTGCCAACGGCAAGGTGGGGGTGAACCACATCTTCCGCTACGACAATTTCCCGGCCTTCGAGTCGTTCCTGCGCGGCCGCTTCGGCCAGGCACTCGAATTCCCGCGGCTCAACTCCTCGCCCCGCGCGCCGGCCGAGCTCTCGGCGCCGATGCGCGCCCGGCTGGAAGACGCGCTGAGCGAGGATCTCGCGATCTACCACGACATCGCCCGGTGACCGCCGGCCCCCCTCGACAGGAGACCCCAGCGGCATGATGATCTGCCCCCAGGCGCGTTTCGCCTTCTTCTCGGTTCCCAAGACCGGCAGTTCCTCGGTGCTGGCGGCGCTGAAGCCGCATGCGCCGATCCAGTTTTCCGCGCCGCCGCAGGTCAAGCACATGACGGTGATCCAGTATCGCCGGCACGTGGCCAGCCTGCTGCGCGACTGCGGCCAGCCGGAGATGGAAACCGTCTGCCTGGTGCGCGAGCCGGTCGACTGGCTGGGGAGCTGGTTTGCCTTCCGCAGCCGCGACGTGCTGCGCAACACCAACCGCTCCACCGCGGGCATGAGCTTCGCGCGCTTCGTCGAGGATTACATCGCGCCCGTGCCGCCGCCGCATGCCGACGTGCCGCCGCAGAGCGCCATAGTGACCGACGAGCAGGGCCGCCCAGGCATCGACCACATGTTCCGCTACGACAATTTCCCCGGCTTCGGCCGCTGGCTGTCGGAGCGGCTGGGAACGCAGATCGAGTTCCCGATGCGCAACGTCTCGCCCAAGGTCGAGGACCGCTACCTGCCCCCGGAGCTGCGCGCCCGGCTGGAACAGGCGCTCGCGGCCGATTTCAGCCTCTACGCCGACCACGCGCGCTGACCCCCGGGCTTCGGCCCCGCAACGGCGGAAAACCAGCGGCCCGGGCAGCGCCACGCCCCTCTCGCGGCGGAGGGAAGTCGGGCGGCCGGCACTGAAGGTCTCGGAGATAAAGTCCCGGAGGTAACGTCTCGCAGATCCTGCCGCGCGCTGCGCAAGGAGATGGCCCTGCCCCGGTACGGGCGAGGCCGGCACGACGCCCGGTCCGCCACCCGGCGGAAGCGGCCCGCCGGAGCGGGCCGGGAGCGGCTCAGTGGACGAGCTTGCGCACGTAGCCCGGCAGGGCGAAGGCGGCGTGGTGCACTTCGGGGGAGTAGTAGCGCGTCTCGAAGCCGGCGGCGCGGAAGCGCTCGTCGAGCTCCTCGATGGAGGCGCCGCGGGAGGTGCCGTCCGAGCCCCAGCCCATCGCCATCGGCCCGCCCGCGTAGGTGGGGATGGTGGCGAGGTAGCAGGTCGCGTCGCGGAACAGCGCGCGGAAGGCCCGCATGGTGTTGGTGAGCTCCTCGCCCTGCATGAAGGGCACGCCGTTCTGCGTCACCAGGATGCCGCCGGGGGAGAGGCAGCGCTTCGCCCGGCCGTAGAACGTCTCGGTGAAGAGCACTTCGCCGGGGCCGATCGGGTCGGTGCTGTCGACGATGATCACGTCGAATTCCTCGGTGGTCTCGGCCACGAAGGCCGCACCGTCGGCGATCACCAGCTCGAGGCGCGGGTCCTCGAAGGCGCCGGCGGAGATGCCGGGCAGGTATTTCTTCGAGAACTCCACCACCCCGGCGTCGATCTCGACCATGGTGACCTTCTCAACCTCGGTGTGGCGCAGCGCCTCGCGGGCCATGCCGCCGTCGCCGCCGCCGATGATCAGCACCCGGCGCGCCGCGCCATGGGCGAAGATCGGCACATGGGCCATCATCTCGTGGTAGATGAACTCGTCGCCCTCGGTCACCTGAACCACGCCGTCGAGCGTCATGATGCGGCCGAAGCGCGGGTTCTCGAACACCTTGATGCGCTGGTGGGCGGTCTCGCTGTCATAGATCAGCGTGCCGATGCGCAGCGCCTGGCGGTGGTCGGCGTGCAGTTCCTCGACGGACCAGGCGGAGGGCGGCATGTCGGTCATGGATCCATGTCCTTGTCATTGTGGGGCCCGTTGCGGGCCAGGGCCTTCGGTCGGCCCGCAGCGGGCCCCTGAAACGCAGGCGGCGCGGGTTACGGGCCGGGATGCTCCCCTGCCCGGCCCGCGCCGCCGGAAGATCGCGCCCGCTCAGGCGCCGGTGCAGATACCGTCGCCGCGCAGCAGCTCGCGCACCCGCACCTCGCCGGCATCGAAGGCCGCGCGCAGCACCTCGACCGACTTCCACGGCCGGGCATCGCCGCACATGAACACGTCGAAGGCGCCGTAGCCGATCTCCGGCCAGGTGTGCACGGAGATGTGGCTCTCCGCCAGCACCGCCACGCCCGAGACGCCCTGCGGCGAGAACTTGTGGGTGTGGATGTGCAGCAGCGTGGCGCCGCATTCCTCCACGCAGTCGCGGAACGCCTTCTGGATCCGGGCCTCCTCGTCGAGCCCCGTGCCCTCGATCACCTCGATGATGAGGTGGGTACCGGCAAAGACCTTGCCGTCACGGCGGATGAAATGGTCGTCGCGAGATTCGTCCATCACGTCCCGTTCAGCGGGTGCCTCGATGGTCTCGGTGTCACCGACAACGGCCAGATGGCCGCGATGAATCGCTTCCTCATGGGTGGCGCCTGTCTCCAGGTCCATCCCCAGTCGGAAGAGGTTTGCGTTCTCCATGACGCGCCTCCCCTACCAGCAGATGAAATCCCAGCGGTCCCTTAGCGCCCCCCCGAGGACGGGGTTGGGATCGGTGACCCTGAACGAGCCCGCTATCTAGGGAACCGCGCGATTCATATCAACAGCTTTTTCATGAAGATTCCGCAACTGCGAGCAGCGCAGGCCGCATTCCGTGTCCCGGGTGTGACACTGTGACTTTCCGTGCTAGTGTTTTCACGCAGTTATGAACGAAGGGACAGATGGCCATATGACAGACCCAGATACGGATCCGAACCTGATCCAGACCGACTATGAAATCGGCCAGGACAACATCGTGACCAAGATCGGGCCGTTCGGGCTCGATATTCACAATCCCGTCTTCCTGATCTCCGGCCTCACGATCTTTGCCTTCGTTATTGGGACGTTGCTGTTCAAGGACCTTGCAGCGGACACCTTCCCCGCGATGCGCGACTGGCTGACGGCCCGCTTCGACTGGGTGTTCCTGACCGCTGGCAACATTTTCGTAATCTTCTGCGTGGTGCTGATCTTCACCCCGTTCGGAGCCATCCGCCTGGGCGGGCCGGACGCGGAGCCCGACTATTCCTATTCCGGCTGGTTCGCGATGCTCTTTGCCGCGGGCATGGGCATCGGGCTGATGTTCTACGGCGTGTCCGAGCCGATCAGCCATTACTCGGCCTCGGTCGCCGCGGAAGCGGGCAGCCCGGAGAGCTGGGCGCCCCTGGGCGGCGCACCGGGCGACCAGGCCACCGCCGCGGCCCTCGGCATGGCCTCCACCATCTTCCACTGGGGCCTGCACCCCTGGGCGATGTACGCGGTGGTGGCGCTCGCACTCGCGCTCTTCAGCTACAACAAGGGCCTGCCGCTGACCATCCGCTCCTGCTTCTACCCGCTGCTGGGCGAGCGGGTGTGGGGCTGGTGGGGCCACGTGATCGACATCCTCGCGGTCTTCGCCACGCTCTTCGGCCTCGCCACCTCGCTGGGCTTCGGCGCCGAGCAGGCCACGGCCGGGCTCGAGGCGGTGTTCGGCCTGCCGGCCTCGGAGACGGTGAAGATCGTGCTCATCCTGTGCATCACCGGCGTGGCCACCATGTCGGTGCTGGCGGGGCTCGATTCCGGGGTGAAGCGCATCTCGGAGATCAACATGGTGCTCGCCGCGCTGCTGCTGCTCTTCGTGCTCTTCGTGGGGCCGACGGGCGAGATCATCTCCGGGTTCTTCTCCAGCCTGATGGCCTACCTGGGCTACCTGCCCGAGCTCGCCAACCCCTTCGGCCGCGAGGACGACAACTTCCGCCACGGCTGGACCGCCTTCTACTGGGCCTGGTGGATCTCCTGGTCGCCCTTCGTGGGCATGTTCATCGCCCGGGTCTCGCGCGGGCGGACGGTGCGCGAGTTCATCGTCTGCGTGCTGCTCATCCCCAGCCTCGTCTGCGTGCTGTGGATGACCGTCTTCGGCGGCACCGCCATCCACCAGATGATCGACGACGGCGTCACCTCGGTGGCCGATGCCGCGCTGGAGCTGAAGCTGTTCCGCATGCTCGAGCTGCTGCCGCTCGCCTCCATCACCTCCTTCATCGGCATCGTGCTGGTGATCGTGTTCTTCGTCACCTCCTCGGACAGCGGCTCGCTGGTGATCGACACGGTCACCGCCGGCGGCAAGACCGAGGGCCCGGTGCCGCAGCGCGTGTTCTGGTGCGTGTTCGAGGGGCTGGTGGCGATCGCACTGCTCGTGGGCGGCGGGCTGGGAGCGCTGCAGGCGATGGCCGTCTCCACCGGCTTCCCCTTCACCTTCGTGCTGCTGGCCATGTGCTGGTGCATCTACAAGGGGCTGCGAACCGAAGCCCGCTGAGCGGGCGCAGCCGGAACGACAGGGGGCGTGGCCGCGGGCCGCGCCCCTTTTTCATCGCCCTCCGCCACGATTGACCGGCACCGGCGCGCTTGCCATAGCTTGGGCGCAGCAGTCACCGGGAGGGCAGCGCCATGCGCGAATTCAGGGTCGTCGACGTGTTCACCGCCACGCCGTTCCGGGGAAACCCGGTGGCCGTGGTGCTCGATGCGGATGGCATGAGCGGCGAGGAGATGCAGCGCGTCGCCGGCTGGACCAATCTCTCCGAGACCACCTTCTGCCTGCCGCCCACCACGCCGGAGGCCGACTACCGGTTGCGCATCTTCACCCCGGTGAGCGAGCTGCCCTTCGCCGGCCATCCCACGCTGGGCAGCCTGCACGCGCTGCTGGAGGCGGGCCTCGCCCCGCGTGATCCGGGTGTCGCGGTGCAGGAATGCGGCGCGGGCCTGGTGCCGGTGCGCATCGACCGCGCCGCCGGCACCCTGTGCCTGCGCATGCCGCAGCCCCGGCTGCGCGACCTCACGGAAGCGGAGACCGCACGGCTGGCGGGCGTCCTCGGCGCGCCGCTCGCCGGGGGCTGCCGGCCGGCGCTGGTCGATGTCGGGGTGCGCTGGGTGGTGGCCGAGCTCGCCTCCGCCGAGGCGCTCATCGCCCTGCGCCCCGACATGGCCGCCTGCGCCGCCTTCGAGCGCGATCTCGGGGCAGACGGCGTGACCCTCTTCGGCCGCCACGGCGCGGGCGAGGACATCGAGGTGCGCTCCTTCGCGCCTTCCTCGGGCATGGCGGAAGACCCGGTCTGCGGCAGCGGCAACGGCTCGGTCGCGATCTTCCGCCGCGCGCGCGGGCTCATCGCCGCGGAGGCGGAATACGCCGCCACCCAGGGCCGCTGCCTCGGCCGCGCGGGGCACATCAGCCTGCAGGTGAGCGGCGGCGAGGTCTATGTCGGCGGCCAGGCGGTGACCACGGTGAAGGGCGAGATCGCCATCGACTGAGCCGGGGCACACCGGCCCTCTCCCGCCCCGCGCGCGGGCACCGGCGAAGGCCGGCGTGCCCGCTCCGTTGCACCCCGTCGCGCTTTCCTGCCGGGGTGCCGCCACGGGCCAGCCCTGCCGCACCACGAGTGACAGGGTCCGGGGGGCCGCGCATCGGATCGCGTCCCGGGCCGCCCGGGCGCGGCATCCACCGGCGTCCGCCCCTGCGCAGGCCTGGGGGCCCCTCCCTCGCCCGGCCTCAGTGAAAATCCCGGCTCTTCGGCAGGATGCGCACGTTGCGCGGATGCTGGGCGCGCGAGGGGCGGCGGCTGCCGGGCTCGGGGCGTTTCACCTCGTCGGCGCGGGCGAGCGCCTCGGGCATGTCGTCGGTCTCCGAGAGCAGCGAGAGCTCGTCGCTCAGGTCGTCGATCCGCCCCGCGATCACGTGGATGATGTCGCCCGTGCGCTGCACCACGCCCGAGACCTGCACCAGCCGCGCCGTCATCACCGCGCGGCGGAAGCGGGCCAGCACCTTGCGCCAGATCACGATGTTCACCGTGCCGGTCTCGTCCTCGATGGTCATGAACACGACGCCCTGCGCGGTGCCCGGCCGCTGGCGCACCAGCACCACGCCCGAGACGCGCACGCGCTGGTTCTGCACCGTCCCGCCCAGCGCCGTGGCGCTGCGGGTGCCGCGCGCGGCGTGGCGCGCGCGCAGGAAGGACATCGGGTGCGCCTTCAGCGACAGCCGGTGGGTCTGGTAATCCGCCACCACCTGCTCGGAGAGGCGCATGGCCGGCAGGCGCACCTCCGGCTCGGCGGCGCTGCCGGTCTCGCCCGCGGCCTCGAACAGCGGCAACCCGCCGTCGGCCCCGAGCCCGCGCACCGCCCAGAGCCCCTGGCGCCGGTCGAGCCCCAGCCCGCCCAGCGCATCCGCCGCCGCCAGCCGCTCCAGCAGCGCGCGCGACAGCCCGGTCGCCGCCCGGAAGGCATCGAGCCCGGAGAGCCAGCCGGGAGCGGGCGCAGCGGCACCGGCAGGGCCAGGCGGGCGCGCGAAGCCGGCCCCTTCCGCCTCCGGCGCCGTCATCTGCGCGCGCCCTGAGGCCGGGCCGCCGCGGGGCACCTTGCGTTCCTCCTCTGCCGCCGGGGGCCATTGAGCACCCGTCACAGGTCCGGGAGACGGGCCCGCCCCCGGAAGCCCTGCCGCCATCAGCGCCGCGCGGCGGCTCACGAAGGCGCGCATTGCCGCCTCGGGCAGCCCGTCGACCTGGCGGAAGCCCAGGCGCAGGGCGGGGCCGGCCTCGCCCGGCTCCAGCGTGCAGTCCCAGTCCGAGGCGAGGACGTCGACCGGGCGCACCTCCACCCCGTGGCCGCGCGCGTCGCGCACCAGCTGGGCGGGGGCGTAGAACCCCATGGGCTGGGAGTTCAGCAGCGCCGCGCAGAAGATCGCCGGGTGGTGGCGCTTCACCCAGGCCGAGGCGTAGACGAGGATGGCGAAGCTCGCCGCGTGGCTCTCCGGGAAGCCGTACTGGCCGAAGCCCTTGATCTGCTCGAAGCAGCGGGAGGCGAAATCGGCCGTGTAGCCGCGGGCGATCATCCGCCCCACCATGCGCTCCTCCAGCGCGTGGATGGTGCCGGGGTTGCGGAAGGTGGCCATGGCGCGGCGCAGCTCGTTGGCCTCGTCGCCGGTGAACTCGGCCGCGGCGATGGCGATCTGCATCGCCTGTTCCTGGAAGAGCGGCACGCCCATGGTGCGGTCGAGCACGCGGCGCAGCTCGTCGGGGTCGCCGTGCCGGGGGTCGGGCGCGGGGTATTCCACCCGCTCCAGCCCGTCGCGCCGGCGCAGGTAGGGGTGGACCATGTCGCCCTGGATCGGCCCGGGCCGCACGATGGCCACCTCGATGACCAGGTCGTAGAACACCTTCGGGCGCAGGCGCGGCAGCATGTTGAGCTGGGCCCGGCTCTCCACCTGGAACACGCCGATCGCATCCGCCGCCGAGAGCATGGCGTAGACGCTGTCATCCGCCTGGGGGATGGAGGCGAGGTCGTGGTCGATCCCCTCCCAGGCGCGCAGCATGCCGAAGGCGCGGGCGAGGCAGCTCAGCATGCCCAGCGCCAGCACGTCGACCTTCAGGATGCCCAGCGCCTCGATGTCGTCCTTGTCCCACTCGATGAAGGTGCGGTCGGGCATGGCGGCATTGCCGATGGGCACGATCTCCTCCAGCGGGTCCTCGGTGAGCACGAAGCCGCCCACGTGCTGGGAGAGGTGGCGCGGGAAGCCCAGCAGCTCGGTGGTGAGCGCCACGGTGCGCGCCAGCAGCGGGTCCGAGAGGTCGAGCCCGGCGGCGCGGATCTCCTCGGCCGGCAGTTCCTCCCCCCAGGAGCCCCAGACCGTGGAGGCCAGCGCCGCCGTCACGTCCTCGGTGAGCCCCATGGCCCGGCCCACGTCGCGCACCGCACTGCGCGGGCGGTAGGAGATCACCGTGGCGGCCAGTGCCGCGCGGTGGCGGCCGTAGCGGGCATAGACGTGCTGGATCACCTCCTCGCGGCGCTCGTGCTCGAAATCCACGTCGATGTCGGGGGGCTCCTTTCGCGCGCGGGAGATGAAACGCTCGAACAGCAGCTGGCTCTTCGCCGGGTCCACCGCGGTGATGCCGAGGCAGAAGCACACGGCCGAGTTCGCCGCCGAGCCCCGCCCCTGACACAGGATGCCCCGGCTGCGCGCGAAGGCCACCATGTCGTGCACGGTGAGGAAATAGGGCGCGTAGCCGAGCTCGCCGATGAGGGCGAGTTCCTTCTCCAGCAGCCGTGTCACCTCCTCCGGCACGCCCTTCGGGTAGCGGGCTTCGGCGCCCTTGCGGGTGAGCGCCTCGAGATGCGCCTGCGGGGTGCTGCCCTTGGGCACCGGCTCGGAAGGGTAGTTGTAGGCCAGCTCGTCGAGCGAGAAGCGGCACAGGGAGAGCACCTCGCCGATGGCCGCGAGCGCTCCGGGCCAGGCGGCGAAGAGCCGGGCCATCTCGGCGGCGGGCTTGAGGTGGCGCTCGGCATTGGCCGCGAGGCGGAAGCCTGCCTGCGCCACCGTCACCCCCTCGCGGATGCAGGTGAGCACGTCCTGCAGCGGGCGGCGGTCGGGGGTGTGGTAATGCACGTCGTTATGGGCGAGGAGCGGCACGCCCGCCTGCCCCGCCAGCCGCGCCAGCCGGGCGAGCCGGGCGCGATCATCCCCGCCATGCCGGTGGGCGAGGCCGAGCCACACCCGCCCCGGCGCCGCCGCCGCCAGCCGCGCGAGGGCGGCCGCAAACCCCTCCTCCGCCACCTGCGCCACGGGCGGCAGGGCGACGAGCACCTGCCCTTCCGCCTGCGCGAGCATGTCCTCCAGCCCGAAGTCGCATTCCCCCTTGGGCGCGGCGCGCTTGCCGGCGGTGAGCAGGCGGCTGAGCCGGCCGTAGGCGGCGCGGTCTGTGGGGAAACACAGCGCCTCCAGCCCCTCGCGGCTCACCAGCCGGGCGCCGACCAGCAGCCGCAGCCCGGCCTTCTTCGCCGCCACATGGGCGCGCACCACCCCGGCGAGGGTGTTCCTGTCCGCCACGCCGATCGCGGCATGGCCCAGCTCCACCGCCCGGGCCACCAGCTCCTCCGGGTGCGAGGCGCCGCGCAGGAAGGAGAAATTCGTGGTGCAGGCGAGCTCGGCATAGGCAGGCGGTGGGGCAGCGCCCCGGGGCGCCTGCCCGCGCGGCGCGAAGGGCAGCAGGGCGGCGGTTTGCGGGGAGCTCTCGCGCGGGCTGCCGGGGGCTCTGTCCCCCGATCCCGCGGCGCGCTCCTCCGGGGCCCGGGCAGTGGCTGTTTCCGGGGGCATGTCTGCGGGCGTATGGCGCGACAGGTGCAGGATCCGCGCGGCGGACGTCCCCCCCGGGGCCGGGCGGGAGGCCGCGAAGGGGGCAGCCTCAGCCTCAGCCTCAGCCTCAGCCTCAGCCTCAGCCTCAGCCTCAGCCTCAGCCTCAGCCTCAGCCTCAGCCTCAATGGCACCGCCAAACGGGTCTGCCGGGTCTGCCGGGAAATCCCGTGCCCCGGGCCCGAGGGAAGCGTCAGGCGGGGATGGCGCGCCGGGCGCATCCCCGGACTTCGCCACGCAGGGGCGAAGGGGCGAGGTATCAGATGGGGTCTCCGGCGGGCGGCTCATGCGAAAAGCCCGTGCATGTACCAGGCGCCGCGGCCCGCGGCGGGGCCGCCGGGGGCGAGGGCGCGGCAGATCCAGTACTGGCAGCCCTCACGGTCCTCGACATGGTAATAGTCGCGCACGGCGGTGCCACGGGCGTCGGGGTGCCACCATTCGGGGGCGATGCGCTCGGGGCCGGCGGCGCGGACCACCACCCGGCGCACCCGGCGCCAGACGAATTGCAGCGGCGGGCCGTCGGGCAGCGCCGCGGTCACCTCCAGCGGCTCGGGGCGCGGCAGCAGGCGCAGCGGGCGCGGCGGGGCCGCCTCGGGCCAGGCAGCGGTATCGGGGGCGGTATCGGGGGTGGCCCGGGCAGCCGTGGCGAGCCGGGGCTGCGCGCCGCCCACCGCCACCCGGCGCATCGCGCGCTCCGGCAGGTGGCTCGCCACCGGGGCGAGCTGGTAGACCCGCCGCCCCCCCAGCCGGTTGGCCAGCGTGTCGACCAGGGGAAACATCGCCCCCGGCAGCGCGGCTCCGCCCTGCCCCGGCGCGCTCCCGCGCCCGGGGCGCCGGGCAGAACCGGCCGCGGGCTTTGCTCCCGCCGGCCCGGGGTGCGCATCACCGTCCTCGCCGACCAGCGCGCAGCTTCGCCCGGCTCCGACGCTCCACACCAGCGACCGGCCGCCTTCTTCGCCGCTCCGCGCGGCAGGGCATGCAGCCTCCTCCGCTCCGCTCTCCTGCCCGGACCGCAGGTCATGCCCTGCGCCCTCTGCCGGGGCCGGGCCTCCGCCGGTCCGAACGAGGGGCCCGCTGTCCTCCACCCCGGTCATGCGCCCGGAACGGATGCCGCCCTCCGCTTTCCCTGCCGGGTCCGGACCGGCACCCCTCACCTGCGCGAGACGCCGGCCATCCGCTCCGCCACGCCGTGCGAGGCGCCCGCCCTCCTCTGCTCCGCCCGCCTGCCCGGGGCGTATGCCGCCCTCTCCGCCCCCTGCCGGGGCAAGGCCAGCGCCCGGCTCCGTGTCTCTCCCCTGCGCGGGGCGCCAACCCTCCACGCCACCGCCCCGCACGGGGGGCATGCCCCGCTCTGTTCCCCCGGCCTGCCCGGAACCAAAGCCGCGCTCTCCGCCCCCTGCCGCGGCAAGGCCAGCGCCCGGCTCCGTGTCTCTCCCCTGCGCGGGGCGCCGACCCTCCACGCCGCCGCTCCGCGCGAGGTGCACGCCCCGCACTTCTCCGCCCGCCTGCCCGAAACCAAAGCCGCGCTCTCCGCCCCCTGCCGTGGCAAGGCCAGCGCCCGGCTCCGTGTCTCTCCCCTGCGCGGGGCGCCTGCCCGCCTCTCCGCCGCTCTGCGCAAAGCCCACGATGTCCTCTGCTCCGTCGACCGCCAGCATGTGACAGGGGCCGGCTTCTGCTGTCGACAGGTGGGCGCCGCGCCCTGCACCGAGGGCATGTGACAGGCGCCGGGGGTGTCCTGCGCCCCGGGGCATGCCGCCTCCTGCCCGCACGGCTGCGCGCGGCGCGAGGGGGTCGGCCTCCTCCACCCCGCCCGTGCGCGCGGCGAACAGGTCGCCTGCCTGCTCCGGGGGGTGGCGCTCCGCACCGGCGCGGGAGGGGGGCCGGCTGTCGGCCGGGGGCTCCGGGGCGCGCCCCGCCCCGGCATTCCGCCGGGCCTGGCGGGCGTCGGGAGCGGGGGCGAGGTCCTCCACCAGGCTGTCCTGCCGGGCGGAGAGCGCCTCGGCCACCGGCGCCTCGAGCAGGAAGGCGTCGATGCCGAAGCCGCTGTCGATCTCCTCCAGCCGGTCGGCGAAGAGCCGCCCGATCCGCGCCGCATCGCGCGAGGGCCGGGCGAGGCGCAGGCGCACCGCGCTCGTGCCGCCATCGGCGCGAAAGGCGGTGAGGGTGAGGGCCCGGGCGCCGCGCCCGTCGCGCTCCAGCAGCCCGACGAGGCGCAGGAGCAGGTCGCCGAGCACCATGCCGGCGGCAGAGACGTCGATCACCGGCTCGGGCAGCACCTGCTGCACCCGGTAGAGCGGCGGCGGCTGCAGGGGGGCGAGCGGCTCGTCCACCGCGCCGGTGAGCTGGTCGAGGCGCAGCCGCACCGAGAGCGCCGCGTCGCGGTTGCGGAACCGCCGCTCCAGCGTGGCGCGCGGCAGGGCGCGCAGCGCACCGACGCTGGCAAGGCCCAGCCGGCGCAGCAGCACCACCCGCTCGGGCGCAAGGCGCAGGGCTGCGACCGGCAGGGCATCCGCCCGCGCCGCCGCCTGCTCCGCCGTCACGATCTCGCGGCCGGTGCCGCAGAGCGCCAGCGCCCGGGCGAGGCCCGGCGTGGGCGCGAGGCCCGCGCGCAGGGTGAAGCCCGCCCGCTCCAGCCGGCCGGTGCAATCGGCCATCAGCCCGGCCTCGCCGCCGAAGAGATGCGCGCAGCCCGTGGTGTCGAGCAACAGCCCGTCCGGCCCGTCCATCGCCACGATGGGGGCATGGCGCTGCGCCGCGCGCGCCAGGTGCTCGAGCAGGGCGCGATCCGCCTCCGGCTCGGCCTGCAGCACGCGCAGGCCGGGGCACGCGGCACGCGCATCGGTGAGGGCCTGGCCCGGCCGCGCACCGGCACGCAGCGCCTCGCGGCTGGCGGCGGTGATGCGCGTGCCGCCGGCGCCGCGCTCCACCAGCACCAGCGGGCCGGCGGGCTCAGCCCTCCCCGCCTCCTCCGGTGGCTCCGGCCAGTCCTGCCGGGTCCGCCTCCGGGCCGCCTCGGCCCGCAGCACCCGCTCCACCGGCAGGAACGGGAAGCGGAGCGAAAGAATGCGTCTCTTCATTCCAGGTCACCTTCCAGGCGCCGGGCCGGCCGGCCCGTGCGCGCTCAAGTTCCACCGCCCAGCCGGGCTGGCCCGGGGCGGCGGGGTCATCGGGATGCGGCAGGCCGGGCGCCGGCCCCACCCGCCAGCGCGTGGCCGCCACCGAGGGCTGGGCCTGCGCGCCCAGCCCGAGGAACAGGCAGGGCACACCGCTCTCGCCCGCGCGCAGCGCCAGGCGCCGCGTGGCGGTGAAGGACAGCGGCGGCCCCTCGCCCAGCACCGCGGCCAGCGCCGGCACGCCGAGCGCCTCCTCCAGCACGAAGGACATCTCCTCCGCGCGCCGCAGGCTCACGAACACCACCCGCTCGGGCGCGAGCCCGGCGCCGCGGAAGGCCGCGATCCCCGGGGCGCCGTATTCGCGCAGGGCGAAATCGGTCTGGCACCAGAGCACCGGCCCGGCCCGCGGCAGCCGCACCAGCAGCCGCAGCACGAAGGCCGCCAGCCCCGGCGCATGGCTGGCCTGCCGCGGGGTGAAATCATGCAACGCCCCCCCCGCCAGCCCCTCCGGCCCGAGGGCGGCATCCGGCCCCTCCACCCCGAGGCTCCAGCGCGGCAGCCCGCGCTCGCCCCCCGGCTCCAGCTTCGCCCCGCGCCCCTCCATCCGGGCGATCACCTGTCTCAACGCATCCACATCCATTGCCGGCTCCGGTCTGCTCCCTGATCGTCGTTCCGCTGTCATTCCCCATTATGTTCACTTTTTGTTCGGACTGCGAGTCGCTTTTTCGCGAAGTTTTCCCGCGCGGGGGCGGCATCCCGCCCGCGCATCCGGGCTGGACAGCCGCCCCCGCGCGAGGCGAAACAGGGGCTTCGCCGCCCCTCTTCCAGCGCCCGAAGGCCCCGCATGACCCTCAGCACGCCACAGGATACCGAGACCCTCGCCCGCGCCGTGACCGGCGGAGACCGCCGTGCGCTGTCCCGCGCGATCACCCTGGCCGAATCGACCCGGCCCGATCACCGCGCCGCCGCGCGCGCCCTGCTGCGCCGCCTGGCCGAGACCGACCGCGACGCGATGCGCATCGGCCTCTCCGGCACGCCGGGCGTGGGCAAGAGCACCTTCACCGAGGCCTTCGGCATGCAGCTGGTGGAGGCGGGCAAGCGCGTGGCGGTGCTGGCGGTCGACCCCTCCTCGGCGCGCTCCGGCGGCTCGATCCTGGGCGACAAGACCCGCATGGAGCGGCTCTCGCGGGCGCCACAGGCCTTCATCCGCCCCTCGCCGGCGCGCAGCTCGCTCGGCGGCGTGGCACGGCGCACGCGCGACGCGATCCTGATCTGCGAGGCGGCGGGCTTCGACGTGATCCTGGTGGAAACCGTGGGGGTGGGCCAGTCCGAGACCATGGTGGCGGACATGACCGACCTCTTCCTGCTGCTGCTCGCGCCCGCGGGGGGCGACGAGCTGCAGGGCGTGAAGCGCGGCATCATGGAGATCGCCGACCTCATCCTGGTGAACAAGGCCGACGGCGACCTCGCCGCCACCGCCACCCGCACCTGCGCCGATTACGCCGGCGCCCTGCGCCTGCTGCGCCGCCGCCCGCAGGACCCCGAGGGCTTCCCCGCCGCGATGACCTGCTCGGCGGTCACCGGCGCGGGGCTGGAGCAGGCCTGGGAGGCGATGTGCCGGCTCGACACCTGGCGGCGCGAGGGCGGCCACCTCACCGCGCGGCGCCGCGCCCAGGCCATGGCGGCGCTCGACCAGGAGATTCGCGAGGGTCTGCTCACCCGATTCCGCGCCGCGCCCGCGGTCACCGCGCGCCTGCCCGCCCTTGCCGAGGGCGTGCGCAACGGGCATCTTACCCCCGAGGATGCCGCCGAACAGGCGCTCGATCTGTTCGTGCCGGCGGAAAAACCCCTCTCCCGGCCTTGACGCTCCGGCAGCGGGCCAGTATGGAAGCGGCTCGAAATTCAGGCCGCCCCGCCGGGGAGGGGCCGGACCGTTTTACACTTTCCCGCCTGGCCCGGACATTCCGGCAGCCCCGGCCGGGACCAGAAACCGAGGACAAACCTATGTCTCGTCGCTGCGAACTGACCGGCAAGGCAGTGCTGACCGGCAACAACGTCAGCCACTCCAACATCAAGACCCGCCGCCGCTACCTGCCGAACCTCAACGAGGTTTCCCTGCAGAGCGACGCGCTGGGCCGTTCCTTCCGCTTCCGCATCGCCGCCTCCGCGCTGCGTTCGGTCGACCACCGCGGCGGGCTCGACGCCTTCCTCGCCAAGGCCGACGACGCTGCCCTGTCGCCGCGCGCGCTGAAGGTCAAGAAGGACATCGCGAAGGCCCAGGCCGCGGCCTGACCCTTCCCTCCCCCGCGGGGGAGCGCCTGATCCGCTGAACGCCCCGTCGGAGACGACCGGGGCGTTTTCGCGTCTGGCCGGGGGCCTTCGGAACATCTCCGGCCGGTCCCGGTGTCCACTCGGCCTCCCGGCGCCTTTCAACCCGCCCCTCCGGGCCGCTTGTATCCGCCGGTCCGGGGCTGTCCTTTCCTCTCCTTCGGGGCGAGGCACCCCGGGCTTGCGAGATCCCCGCACCTCCCCGATAGTGCGGGGCCCGGGCCTGCGCATCGCGCCGGAGCCCCGGGGGGAGGAGACCGAAGATGAAAAACATCCTGCTGGCCGGCGCCCTCGCGGCGCTTGCCGCCCTGCCCCTCGCCGGGCCTGCCGCGGCGCAGGACATCCGCGTGGAGGGCGCCTACGCGGTGGTGGCGAACCCGATGTCGGGTGCGGCTTACATGGTGATCCGCAACGAGGGCAGCACGCCCGACCGGCTCACCGGCGCCGAGAGCCCGGTGGCGAAGCGCACCGAGCTGCACGGCCACGAGATGTCCGACGGCATCGCCCGCATGCGCGCCATCGACGAGGGCCTGCCCCTGCCGCCCGGCGGCAGCGCGGTGCTCGAGCGCGGCGGGCTGCACCTGATGTTCATGGGCCTCGCCGCCCCGCTGCAGGACGGCGAGACCATCCCCGTCACCCTGCAGTTCGAGAGCGGCGCACGGATCGCGCTGGAGCTGCGCGTCACCCCGCAGCACGCGGGCGAGATCCCGCCGCCCGCTCCGCAGAACCCGTAGGCCGATCCGGCCGCACGCAGCCAGCGGAACCCGGCCGTCCCGGCGATCCGTTCCGGCCCCGGCGGGCCGACATCCCGCCCGGCACCGGGCCCCTGCGCGCCGGCGTCCGGCCCTCGGGACCCCGGGCGGGCCCAGGCGGCGACACCCCGTCGCTCAGCGCCCCAGCATCTCCGCCACCCACTCCGGCACGAGCCTGCTGGCCGGGCCGGCGCGGGCCTCGTCGAAATCGCTCACGCCCTCGGAGGGCTCGAGGTTCAGCTCCAGCGTGCGCGCCCCGCGCCGGGCCGCGTCCTGCACGAAGCCGGCGGCGGGGTAGACATTGCCCGAGGTGCCGATGGAGACGAAGAGATCGGCCCGCGCCAGCGACGCCCAGATCTCCTCCATGTGATAGGGGTACTCGCCGAACCACACCACGTCCGGCCGCACCCGGGCCGCGCCGCAGGCCGGGCAGCGGTCCTGCTCCTGCATCGGCGCGTCGGAGGGCCAGCGGTGGCCGCAGGCGGCGCAGAGGCATCTCATCAGCTCGCCATGCATGTGCAGCAGCCGGCGCGAGCCCGCGCGCTCGTGCAGGTCGTCGATGTTCTGGGTGACGAGCAGCAGCTCGCCGCCCCAGCCCGCCTCCAGCTCCGCCAGCGCGCGATGGGCGGCGTTGGGTGCGGCGGTGCGGCAGTTCTCGCGGCGGGCGGAGTAGAACTCCAGCACCAGCCCGGGGTCGCGCGCATAGCCCTCGGGGGTCGCCACGTCCTCCAGCGGATAGCGGGTCCAGAGCCCGCCCGCGTCGCGGAACGTGCCGAGCCCCGATTCCGCCGACACGCCCGCCCCGGTGAGTATCACGATGCTCCCGACCATCCCGCAGCCTCCCGCCGGGGCGGGGCCGCCCGCGAGCGCCCTGCCCCGTTGCAACATGTCAGACCGGAACCGATCGGGCTGTTTCCGTCCGGGCCGGTTTCGCTCTAACCTCGGGCCCGACGCTAACTGCCGGAGATCCGCATGACCACCCGCATCCTCTTCGTCTGCCTGGGAAACATCTGCCGCTCGCCCGCGGCACAGGGGGTGATGGAGGCCCTGCTCGCCCCGGGTGCGGCCGAGATCGACAGCGCGGGCATCGGCGGCTGGCACCAGGGCGACCTGCCGGACCCGCGCATGCGCGCCGCCGCCCGGGCCCGCGGGATCGACCTCGACACCCAGCGCGCCCGAAAGCTGCGACCCGGCGATTTCGAGCGCTTCGACCTGATCCTCGCCATGGATTCCGACAATCTCTCCGACCTCGAGGCGCAGCGCCCGGCAAACAGCCGCGCCCGCGTCTGCCGGCTGCTCGACTACCTGCCCGACCAGCCGCGCCGCGACGTGCCCGACCCCTATTACGGCGGCCCCTCCGGCTTCGAGACCGTGCTCGACCTGGTGACCGCCGGCTGTCGTGCCGTGGCGGAGGAACACGGGCTCGCCCTGCGCCGGGACGGGCGGCAGACGGGGGCGGGAATCCGGTAAAAGGCATTTGACACCAGAAGGTTAACCAAGCTCGCACAAGTTTTTTCGGACCCGCCCCGAAAACTTCTTGCGCGAGTCGGCGAATTGCCCCATATCCCCGCCTACGACGCCAACGCACGCGCCTCTGGCCTGGCAAACACCAGTGTTTACGTAGCGACGGTAACGTCTCTTTTGGAACGTGTGGTCCGTGATCGGGCCAGGTCTGATGGAGATGACCATGAACGCGAACGTAGCCTGGGCGGCTTCGGCCCCCGTGCGCCTTTCTGCACCCCGACGCGTGGAAGAGTTCATTGCCGTTTCGAGCTTTGACCGCCCGACGCTGGTGCTCGACATCGACGCCGTCGAAACCCAGTACCACGCCCTGAAGGCCGGCCTCGGCGAGGCCGCGATCCACTACGCCGTGAAGGCGAACCCGACCCGCGAGATCGTCGAGCGCCTGGTGGCCTCCGGCTCGCATTTCGACGCCGCCTCCCGGGGCGAGATCGAGCTCTGTCTGGGCCTCGGCGCCCGGCCCGAGCACATCTCCTTCGGCAACACGGTGAAGAAGGTCTCCGACATCACCTTCGCCCATGCCGCCGGCATCACCCTCTTCGCGGCCGACGCCGAGGAAGAGCTGGAGAAGATCGCCGAGCACGCGCCGGGCGCCGAGGTCTACATCCGCCTGCTGATCGAGGAATCCGAGGCCGACTGGCCGCTGTCGCGCAAGTTCGGCTGCGGCGGCGACGAGGCGATCCGCCTGATGGGCGTCGCCCGCGACCTCGGCCTCTCCCCGGTGGGCATCAGCTTCCATGTCGGCTCGCAGACCCGTGACCCGGCGATGTGGTGCACCCCGCTCGACGCCGTGGCCCGCACCTGGACCGCGGCGCGCGAGGCCGGCTTCGCGCTGAACCTGCTCAACATCGGCGGCGGCTTCCCCGCCTTCTACGGCGAGGACATCCCCGCCCCGGCCAGCTACGCGGCCGAGGTGATGCGCCACGTGCGCGCCCGTTTCGGCGCCGTGGAGCGGGTGATGGCCGAGCCGGGCCGCGGCCTGGTGGCCGAGGCCGGCGCCATCGCCTGCGAGGTGCTGCTCACCTCGAAGAAGCGCGAGGACGACCTGGTGCGCTGGGTCTACCTCGACATCGGCAAGTTCTCCGGTCTCGCCGAGACCATGGACGAGGCGATCCGCTACCAGTTCGTCACGCCCCATGACGGCGAGGCGACCTCGGCCTGCATTCTCGCCGGCCCGTCCTGCGACAGCGCCGACGTGCTCTACGAGAAGCGCCCGGTGCAGCTGCCGGTGAACCTGCGCGCCGGCGACAAGGTGATCATCCGCAACTGCGGCGCCTACACTTCCAGCTACTCCTCGGTGGGGTTCAACGGCTTCCCCCCGCTCGAGGTGATGTGCATCTGACACGAGGGGGCCGAGGCCTGCCTCCGGCGCCGCGCGGGCCAATGGCCTTGCGCGGCGCTGTCGTTTCTGCTGCAGTGACCGGGCGCGCAACTCCCTGCGCGCGCCTCCCCGCACGCAGCCACCCGCGATGGCCGGCAGCCCGCGCGCCCAGCACAGGTGCCCTGCCATGCCGCTCTCCTCGCTTCTCGTCTTCGCGCTCGCCTATCTCGCAGTGCTGATCGTGCCCGGCCCGGGGGTGACGGCGGTGATCTCGCGCGTGCTGGTGCGCGGCCCGCGCGGCACGCCGGCCTTCATCGCCGGTTTCCTCACCGGCGCGCTGTGCTGGCTCACCCTCGCGGTCACCGGCCTCGCGGCGCTGGCGGCCACGCTGGGGCCGGTCTTCACCGTGATCCGCTGGGCCGGTGCCGCCTACCTGCTCCGGATGGCCTGGAAGCTGTGGCGCGCCGCCCCCGGCCTGCGCGCCGGGGGCCCCGCCCCGGCCGAGCGCGGCTGGCGGCTCTACCTCACCGGCCTGTCGATCAACCTGGGCAACCCCAAGGCGATGGTGTTCTTCCTCGCCCTGCTGCCCACGGTGGTGGACGTGGAGGCGATCACCCCGGCGGGCTACGCCGAGCTCGCGCTCACGGTCATCGTCACGCTCACCACGGTGATGGGGGGCTACGCGATTCTCGCCGCCCGGGCGCGCCGGCTGTTCACCACGCCGCGCGCGGCGCGGGCGGTGAGCCGGGGCAGCAGCCTCGCGATGGCCGGCGCCGCGGCGGCACTGGTGGCGCGCTGAGCGCCGGTGCGCCCGGTGCCGAGCCGGTTCAGCGCCGGCGCTCGTGATATTGTGCCGGCTCAGCGCCGGCGGGGGGCGCCCAGCAGCAGCAGGATCGCCACCGCGGCCACCAGTGCGGCGGCCACTGCCACCATGCCGTAGCCGGCGCCGAGCCCGATCAGCCCGCCGCCGAGCGCCGCCCCCCCGGCATTGCCGAGGTTGAAGGCGCTCTGGTTGAAGGTGCCGCCCAGCCGCGGGGCCGCGGCCGCCGCCTGCATGGCAAAGCTCTGCAGAGGGGCCGTGGCGCCGAAGCCGAAGACCGCGATGAGGAACACGCCGGCCACCGCGGCCACGGCATTGTCCATGAACAGCGCGAAGCCGAGGAAGGCCACCACCAGCGCGCCCAGAAGCAGCAGCAGCGCCCCGCGCGCCGAGCGGTCCGCCATCCAGCCGGCGAGGGCGAGGCCGCAGGTCGCCCCCACCCCCATGAGCGTGAGCACGGGCCCCACCCATTCGGGCGCGAGGCCCGAGCGCTCGGTGAGAATGGGCGCGATATAGGTGAACAGCGTGAACACGCCGCCGAAGCCGAACACGGTGATGGCCAGCGCCCGCAGCACCTCGCGGTCACGCAGCACGGTGAGCTCGCCCAGCATGCGCACCCCCGGCCGGGCCACGCCCCGCGGCACCGCGAGGCGGATGCCCACCAGCGCCACGGTGCCGATCAGCGCCACCACGCCGAAGACCGCCCGCCAGTCTGCCCATTGGCCCAGCATGGTGCCCAGCGGCACGCCCGCCACGTTGGCGAGGGTGACGCCGGAGAACACCAGCGCGATGGCCCGCCCCTCGCGCCCCGGCCGGGCGAGGCCGCCCGCGACGGTGAGCGCCGCGCCGAAGAAGGCGCCGTGCACCGTGGCGGTGACGCAGCGCGCCACCAGCAGAGACCAGTAGTCCGGCGCCAGCGCGCAGGCGATGTTGCCGGCCACGAACACCGCCACCAGCAGGGTGAGCGTGCGCTTGTCGGCCATGCGCCCGGTGAGGATGGCGAGCGGCGGCCCGCCGAGCACCACGCCGAGGGCGTAGCCCGTCACCAGCATGCCCGCCGCGGGGATGGAGACCGAGAGATCCGCCGCCACTTCCGGCAGAAGGCCCATCACCACGAATTCCGCCGTGCCGATGGCGAAGGCCGCCAGCACCAGCACCGCCAGCGCGAGGCCGCGGCGGAGATCGGGCGCCGGCGCGCCGTCCTGGATGGTCATGGTCATCGGCGCGCTCCTGGCAAGATCCCGAACCTCCCGCATGCCCGCGCGCCGCGCCGCCGTCAATTGCCGCGCTGCAATATCGGCTATGCACGCCGCGCGCAGCTGCGAAGAGGCTGGACGGAACGCCCCCGGCAGGGCAGCATCCCGGGATGGCGAGAGACGAATGGAGCGCAGACCAAATCGCAGCGCTGCTCGACAGTTACGAGCAGATGCTGAGCGATGATCTCGCCGGCCGCCGCTTCAACAAGGCAGAGCGGAACCGCGCACTGCAGGCGCACACCGGGCGCACGCGCACCTCGATCGAGTTCAAGCTGTGCAACGTAAGCGCGGTGCTGGCCGAGCTGAGCCTGCCCTGGCTGCGCGGCTACGCGCCGCGAGCCAATTACCAGCGCGCCCTTGTGGCGGAAGTGGCAAGCCGGCCCGGGCTGCTCGCGCCCTGGGCCCCGGCGGCACCCACGGCGGGCATCGGCCTCGCCGAGGCGCCCGGGCTGTGGATCGGCCCGCCCCCCGCGCCGGGCCCTGCCGCGCCGCGCCCCGAGCACCTGGAACGGCTGGTGCGCAAGGTCGACCCCGCCGCGCGGGACGCCCGCAACCGCGCCCTCGGCCGCTGGGGCGAGGAGCGGGTGCTGCGCCACGAGATCGACGGCCTCACCCGCGCCGGGCGGCCCGACCTCGCGCGCAAGGTGCTCTGGGTGTCCGAGGAGCTGGGCGACGGCGCGGGCTATGACATCCTCTCCTTCACCCCCGCCGGCGCCGAGCGGCTGCTGGAGGTCAAGACCACCGCAGGCGGCCCGGCGAGCCCGTTCTTCCTCACCGCCAACGAGCTGGAGGTGGCCCGCGAGCGCACCGCGCACTGGCGCCTCTTCCGCCTGCATGACGCCGCGCGGCGCCCCGGCGCCTGGGAGCTCGCACCGCCGCTGGAGCCCGCGCTGGCGCTTACGCCGCAGCTCTGGCGCGCCCGGCCGGCGGGGTGAGCGCTGGAAAGCGGCCGCGCCCGCGTTTACACCATTTCCGGACCCCGCCGCAGACCCAGGCCCCTGAATGAAGATTCGCCCGCCCCTCAACCCCTGGATCGGCATCACCCTGGCGGTGGCCTGCAGCGGGCTGCTCTATTCCTGGGTCGTCTACGACACCGCCCTGCGCGGGGCGGTCTATGCCACCGCCATCTGCCTGCCGATCATCGCCTTCGAGCGCGGCCTCTTCCTGCGCCGCCTGCGCCGGCGCATCCTCGAGCTGCCTACCCTCGCCTACCTGCTGGTCGAGACGCTGGTCTACGGCCTGATGCTCGCGCTCGGCTTCATGGCGGTGGGCACGGTGATCTGGGCGGCCGGCTGGTCGCTGAGCGACTGGCGCGGCGCCGCCCTGCCCGGCATCACCGGCGTGGCCTACGGCCTCGTCACCTGCACGCTGATCATCGCCATCCTGCGGGTGCGCGACCTGATCGGCCACCACCGCTTCAAGAGCCTGCTCATCGGCCGCTACCGCCGCCCGGTGCGCGAGGAGCGCATCTTCCTGTTCATCGACCTTGCCGGCTCCTCCGCCTATGCCGAGGCGCATGGCGACCTGAAGGTGATGGAGCTGCTCTCGGCGCTGTTCTCGGCCATGGAGGAGCCGGTGCGCGCCAACCGCGGCTCGGTGGAGGACCTGGTGGGCGATGCCGTCATCATCAGCTGGCCGATGGAGGAGGGCCTGCACGGCGCGCGCTGCCTCACCTGCCTGCGCGATGTCATCGCCGCGGTGGAGGCCCGGGCCGAGTGGTGGCAGGCGCGCTTCGGCATGGTGCCGGCCCTGCGCGCCGCCCTGCACGGCGGGCCGGTGATCGTGGCCGAGGTGGGGGTGGAGCACCACAAGATCACCTATTTCGGCGACACGGTGAACATCACCGCCCGCATCGAGGAGCTGTGCCGGGCGATGGACGAGCCGCGGCTGATCTCGGCCGATCTCGCCGCCCGGCTCACCCTGCCCCATGGCATCGCCCTGCGCGCGCTCGGCCCCCAGCCGGTGCGCGGGCGCGACCATGACATCGGCGTCTGCGCCATCGACATCGGCCCGCCGGCGGCCCGCGAGAGCCTGCGCCGGCGCCTCGCCCGCCGCGCCGCGATGCCGCGCCGAAAGCCCGCCCCCGCGCCCGCGAACCCCGCTTGACGGCTTGCCGAAACAGCCCCATAAGCCGATCCCATGACCGAGCTCTCGAAAATCCGCAACTTCTCGATCGTCGCCCATATCGACCATGGGAAATCGACGCTCGCCGACCGTCTGATCCAGTCCACCGGCGCGCTCACCGACCGTGAGATGAAGGCGCAGGTGCTCGACTCCATGGACCTGGAGCGGGAGCGTGGCATCACCATCAAGGCGCAGACCGTGCGCCTCGAGTACACGGCGAAGGACGGCGAGCACTACGTGCTCAACCTCATCGACACGCCGGGCCACGTGGACTTCGCCTACGAGGTCTCGCGCTCGATGCAGGCGGTGGAGGGCTCGCTCCTCGTGGTCGACGCTTCCCAGGGGGTCGAGGCGCAGACGCTCGCCAACGTCTACCAGGCCATCGACGCCGACCACGAGATCGTCCCCGTTCTCAACAAGGTCGACCTGCCGGCCGCCGAGCCCGACCGGGTGCGCGAGCAGATCGAAGACGTGATCGGCATCGACGCCTCCCAGGCGGTGCTGATCTCGGCCAAGACCGGCCTCGGCATCCCCGACGTTCTGGAGGCCATCGTCACCCGCCTGCCCGCGCCGAAGGGCGACCGTGACGCGCCGCTCAAGGCCATGCTGGTCGACAGCTGGTACGACGCCTATCTCGGCGTCGTCGTGCTCGTGCGCATCATCGACGGCGTGCTGAAGAAGAACGACAAGGTGCGGATGATGCAGACCAAGGCGACCTACCAGGTCGACCGGATCGGCGTCTTCTGCCCGGCCATGCTCACGGTCGAGGAGCTCGGCCCCGGCGAGCTCGGCTTCCTCACCGCCTCGATCAAGCAGGTGCGCGACACCCGCGTGGGCGACACGGTCACCCACGAGCGCCGCCAGACCGACAAGGCCCTGCCCGGCTTCAAGCCCGCGCAGCCGGTGGTGTTCTGCGGCCTGTTCCCGGTCGACACCAACGATTTCGACGACATGCGCGACGCGATCGAGAAGCTCGCGCTCAACGACGCCTCCTTCACCTACGAGATGGAAACCTCGGCGGCCCTCGGCTTCGGCTTCCGCTGCGGCTTCCTCGGCCTGCTGCACCTCGAGGTGATCCGCGACCGGCTGGAGCGCGAGTACGACATCGACCTGATCACCACCGCGCCCTCGGTGGTCTATCACCTCCACCTCACCGACGGCACGCATTCCGAGCTGCACAACCCGGCCGACATGCCCGACGTGATGCAGATCGACCGCATCGAGGAGCCCTGGATCAAGGCGACCATCATGGTGCCCGACGAGTTCCTCGGCGACGTGCTGAAGCTCTGCCAGGAGCGCCGCGGTGTGCAGCTCGACCTCACCTACGCCGGCTCCCGCGCCATGGTGGTCTACGAGCTGCCGCTCAACGAGGTGGTGTTCGACTTCTACGACCGGCTGAAATCGGTCACCAAGGGCTACGCGAGCTTCGACTACGCCATCTCCGGCTACAAGCAGGAGCAGCTGGTCAAGATGTCGATCCTTGTGAACGACGAGCCGGTCGACGCGCTCTCGATCATCGTGCACCGCTCCAAGGCCGAGATGCGCGGCCGCTCCATGTGCGAGAAGCTGAAAGAGCTGATCCCGCAGCACATGTTCAAGGTGCCGATCCAGGCGGCCATCGGCGGCCGCGTGATCGCCCGCGAGACCATCTCCGCCCTGCGCAAGGACGTGACCGCCAAGTGCTACGGCGGCGACGCCACCCGCAAGCGCAAGCTGCTCGACAAGCAGAAGGCCGGCAAGAAGAAGATGCGCCAGTTCGGCAAGGTGGATATCCCGCAGGAAGCGTTTATTAATGCGCTGAAGATGGACGGGTAGTGAATTATTCGCGGAGGCAAACTTGGAAGACGATAGAGATCCGTTTGAAGAGTTTGCCGGCGCAGGATTTAGCGATGACTTCCGAGACTATCTGGCAGATCTTGACGCATTCATATACCCTGAGAACGCGACATCCCCGTTCGATCTAAACTTGTTCGACACCCACGAACTTCTCAAGCTTTTACGTCAGAGAGTAGAGATCGCCGGCCTCGAGCTCGAGAAGCTTCTGGAAAAACATCGCACATCCAAATCAAACGACGAATACGAAGACATTTTTCATGAGCTGATATCCTCCAGCGCTTCCCAATCCTTGATGCTGACGGCGCTGCATATCTCAACCATCGAGGGGACCCTGAAGAAATTCGCCTCGGCAAAGGGCATAAAAGTCGACCGCATTAAAGGCGATAAGATCAATAATTATATCAGTGCATTGGCACTCTCTGAAAATCAAGATTGGGAGACGGTAAATCTTTATATCACCTTCCTCAAAAAATACCGGAATTCAATCCTGCACAATTCCCTCAATCTCCCATCCGACGAGATAGAGAAAACGTTTCAGAACGCTCGCAGCATAGACAATGATTTCCACAAAGGCTATTTTGATGCATTTCGAAGAAGCAACAGGAAATCTATTAATATTACCTTCATTGCGATCCAAAAACCTTTCTGGATCGACTTACAAAGATACATGAAGATTTTCTTTGAGGAACTTGGGAAGAGCCTAGCGGACATTCCCGAAAGCTCTCCCAACCGTTAGCAGTTATACCTTCTCCGGGTTGAGCCCCGGCACCCCCTTCTCCAGCGCCAGCTCCGCCTCCGAAAACCGGATGGGCGTGCGCACCCCCGGCCCTGTCGGCGTGTCGATCTTCATGCCGCGGTGGATGATCTGGGGGTCGTTGAACACGTCCTGAAGCGTGTTGATCGGCCCGGCCGGCACACCCTCGCGCTCCATGGCGGCGAGGAGGTCGTCGCGGGTCCAGGTTTTCGTCTGGGCCACGAGCAGCGCCGTCAGCTCCACCCGGTGCGCCACGCGCGCGGCATTGGTGGCGAAGCGCTCGTCGCCCGCCAGCGCCGGCAGGCCGAGGATGGAAGCGAAGCGCGCGAACTGGCCGTCATTGCCCACCGCCACGATCAGGTGGCCGTCGGAGGTCTCCATCACCTCGTAGGGCGAGATGTTGGGGTGGGCGTTGCCCATGCGGGTGGGGGCGATGCCGGTGGTGAGGTAGTTCAGCGCCTGGTTGGCGAGCACGCCGGTCATGGTGTCGAACAGCGCCATGTCCACCTGCTGGCCCCGCCCCGTGCGCTCACGCATGCGCAGCGCCGAGAGGATGCCGATCACGCCGTAGGTGCCGGTGAGGATGTCGGCCATCGCCACGCCGATCTTCTGCGGCTGGCCGCCCGGCTCGCCGGTGAGCGACATCATGCCCGACATGCCCTGGATGATGAAATCGTAGCCGGCGCGGTGGGCATAGGGCCCGTCCTGGCCGAAACCGGTGATCGAGCAGTAGACGAGGCGGGGGTTCACCGCCGCGAGGCTCTCGTAGTCGAGCCCGTATTTCTTCAGGCCCCCCACCTTGAAGTTCTCGATCACCACGTCGGCGTCCGCCACCAGCCGGCGCACTTCCGCCTGGCCCTCGGGGGTGCGGAAGTCGAGGGTGACGGAGGTCTTTCCGCGGTTGCAGGCGTGGAAATAGGCGGCGCTGTCGCCGACGAAGGGCGGGCCCCATTTGCGGGTGTCGTCGCCCGCCGGGCTTTCCACCTTGATGACGTCGGCGCCGAGGTCCGCCAGCGTCTGGCCGATCCAGGGACCGGCCAGGATGCGGGCGAGCTCGACGACCTTCAGGCCTTCGAGCGGGGTCGCCATCAGAAGAACGCCTGCAGGCCGGTCTGGGCGCGGCCGAGGATCAGCGCGTGCACGTCATGGGTGCCCTCGTAGGTATTCACCGTCTCGAGGTTGACCATGTGGCGCATCACCTGGAACTCTTCCGAGATGCCGTTGCCGCCGTGCATGTCGCGCGCTTGCCGGGCGATGTCGAGCGCCTTGCCGCAGTTGTTGCGCTTCACGATGGAGATCATCTCCGGCGCCATCTTGCCCTCGTCGAACAGCCGGCCGACGCGCAGCGAGGCGTGCAGGCCCAGCGTGATCTCGGTGAGCATGTCGGCGAGCTTCTTCTGGAAGAGCTGGGTCTGGGCCAGCGGCTTGTCGAACTGCTTGCGGTCGAGCCCGTACTGGCGCGCGGCGTGCCAGCAGAACTCGGCGGCGCCGATCGCCCCCCAGGAGATGCCGTAGCGCGCACGGTTGAGGCAGCCGAAGGGGCCGGCGAGGCCCTGGATCTCCGGGAACATGTTCTCTTCCGGCACGAACACGTCATCCATCACGATCTCGCCGGTGATCGAGGCGCGCAGCGACAGCTTGCCGCCGATCTTCGGCGCGGAGAGGCCCTTCATGCCCTTCTCCAGCACGAAGCCGCGGATCTTGTTGTCATGCGCCTTCGACTTGGCCCAGACCACGAAGACATCGGCGATCGGGCTGTTGGAGATCCACATCTTCGCGCCCTTGAGGATGTAGCCGCCCTGGGTGGGGGTGGCGACGGTCTTCATCCCGGCGGGGTCGGAGCCGGCATCGGGCTCGGTGAGGCCGAAGCAGCCGATCCACTCGCCCGAGGCCAGTTTCGGCAGGTACTTCTGCTTCTGCTCTTCCGAGCCGTAGGCGTTGATCGGGTGCATCACGAGGGAGGACTGCACCGACATCATCGAGCGATAGCCCGAATCGACGCGCTCCACCTCGCGGGCGATGAGCCCGTAGGAGACGTAGTTCACGCCCGCGCCGCCGTACTGTTCCGGCACCGTGGGGCCGAGCAGGCCGAGGGCGCCCATCTCGCGGAAGATGCCCGGGTCGGTCACTTCATCGCGGTAGGCCTCGATCACGCGGGGCTGCAGCGCTTCCTGCGCGAAGTCGCGGGCGGTGTCGCGGATCATGCGCTCGTCTTCGGTGAGCAGGTCCTCGATCAGCAGCGGGTCGTCCCAGACGAAGGCATTCTTTTTGGTCATCGATCCTGTTCCTCGGCCAAATTCGCGCGCACCATCGCGCCGCGAGGCGGGCAAGACAAGCTATTCTCTCTCATCGCCATATTACCTATTGTAATGGAATGAGCAGCTCGCGACGACTCCTCCCCTCCACCTCCGCGCTCGCGGCCTTCGAGGCCGTGGCCCGGCTCGGCTCCTTCACCCGGGCGGCGGCCGAGCTCGACCTCACGCAGGGCGCCATCAGCCGGCAGGTGCTGGCGCTCGAGGCCCAGCTCGGCCGGCCGCTCTTCCTGCGCGACGGGAGGCGCGTGGCCCTCACCCCCGAGGGCGCCGAATACGCCGAGGAGATCCGCGCCGCCCTGCGCCAGATCCGCTCCGCCTCGCTGGGGCTGGTGGCGAACGTGCGCGGCGGCATCCTCAACCTCGCCATCCTGCCCACCTTCGGCACCCGCTGGCTGATGCCCCGCCTGCCCGAATTCCTCGAGGCGAACCCCGGCATCACGGTGAATTTCGCCACCCGCATCGGGCGGTTCGACTTCGCCGGCACCGGGCTCGACGCCGCGATCCAGATCGGCCAGCCGGACTGGCCGGGGGCCGACAGCACCTTTCTTATGACCGAGGACATGGTGCCGGTCTGCGCCCCCGGCCACCGCGAGGCGCATGGCCTCTCCGGCCCGGAGGATTTCGCCCGCGCCACCCTGCTGCACATGGCCTCGCGCCCCACCGCCTGGGAGCGCTGGTTCCGCGACCGCGGGCTGCAGCCCCCCGCCGAGGGCGGCATGCAGTTCGAGCAGTTCGCCATGGTGACCCAGGCCTGCATGGCCGGGCTCGGCATCGCGCTGCTGCCGGAGTTCCTCATCGGCCAGGAGCTGCGCACCGGCGCGCTGGAGCGCATGACCCCCGAGGGCTTTCGCAACCGCGACGCGTATTACTACGTCACCCCCCGCGCCCGCAGCACCTACGCCCCGGCCCGCATCTTCCGCGACTGGCTGGTGGACGCCTGCAACGCGTCGGCGGGCTGAGGGCGCGCTACAGCAATTGCCATGGCGGACAATCCGCGTGCAGCCTTCCCGCCACGCAAGCCCGGCTGTCGCCCCGCGCAAAGGGCCGCGCCCGACCCTGGGTGGGCGCGGCTCCGCTTGCGGTCAGCGCTTTATCCCGAAAGCCCCGAGCGAGGATTGTGCGGCACCCGACATCGCCATCGCGCCCTCCCGGGGGGAGGGTCGGGCGCGGCCCGGGCTGGTCGCCCGGGCGAAAGGGTTGAGCCTGGCCGGATGCGCGCGCGCCCGTCACCCCGCGCCGGCGGAGGCCCCTCGGGGCCTTCGCCACGCCCGCCGAGCTGCGGGGGCAACGCCCCCTCGGCGAGGCGGGCGTTCCGCCCTCAGGCAGCGGCCCCGTCGGTGAACTGCAGCCGCGCGAGCCGGGCATAGAGCCCGTCCTGCGCCACCAGCTCGGCATGCGTGCCCTGCGCCACGATCCGGCCCTCGGCGAGCACCACGATCCGGTCGGCCTTCTTCACCGTGGCGAGCCGGTGGGCGATCACCAGCGTGGTGCGCCCCTGCGACAGCTCTTCCACCGCCAGCTGCACCGCCCGCTCGCTCTCGGCGTCGAGCGCCGAGGTCGCCTCGTCGAGCAGCAGCACCGGCGCGTCGCGCAGCACCGCGCGGGCGATGGCGATGCGCTGCTTCTGCCCGCCGGAGAGCATCACCCCGCGCTCGCCCACATAGGTGTCGTAGCCCTCGGGCAGGCGCATCAGGAAATCATGCGCGGCGGCGGCGCGGGCGGCGGCCTCCACCTCGGCGTCACTCGCATCGGGCCGGCCGAAGCGGATGTTCTCGCGCGCCGAGGCGGCGAAGATCACCGGCTCCTGCGGCACGAGGGCAAAGCGCCGGCGCAGGTCTTCCACCGCGAGGGTGGAGAGATCGGCACCGTCGAGGGTCACCGCCCCGCTCTCGGGGCTGTAAAAGCGCTGCAGCAGCTGGAAGACCGTGGTCTTGCCCGCGCCCGAGGGCCCGACCAGCGCCACCGTCTCGCCCGGCCGGATGTCGAGCGAGAAGCCCGCGAGCGCCGAGACACCGGGCCGGCCGGGGTAATGGAAGGTCACGTTCTCGAAGGACACCGCGCCGCGCCCCTCGGGCAGCGCCGCGGGGGTCTCGGGGTCGGAAAGCGCGTCGGGGGTGTGGAGCAGTTCGACCAGCCGCTCGGTGGCGCCGGCGGCGCGCTGCAGCTCGCCCCAGATCTCCGAGAGCGCCGCCACGCCGCCCGCCATCATGATGGCGTAGATGAGGAACTGCACCAGCTCGCCCGCGCTCATGTCCCCGGCCCGCACGTCGCGCGCGCCGATCCACAGCACGCCCACCACGCCGGTGAAGATCAGGAAGATCACCACCGCGGTCATCGCCGCCCGGGTGGCGATGCGCCGGCGCGCGGCGTCGAAGGCCTTCTCGGTGAGCGCCCCGAAGGCAGCACGGCTCGCGCCCTCATGGGTGTTGGCCTGCACGGTCTGCGCGGCCTGCAGGGTTTCGGAGGCCATGCCCGAGCTCTCGGCGATACGGTCCTGGTTCTCGCGCGAGAGGCGGCGCAGCTTGCGCCCCATCACCAGGATCGGCACCACCACCAGCGGCACGATCAGCAGCACCAGCCCGGTGAGCTTGGCGCTGGTGAACAGCATGAAGCCGAGGCCCCCGAGGAAAATCAGGATGTTGCGCAGCGCAATTGACACGGAGGATCCGATCACGCTCTGGATCAGCGTGGTGTCGGTGGTGAGCCGCGACAGGATCTCGCCGGTCATCAGCT
Source organism: Oceanicella sp. SM1341 (assembly GCF_003448965.1). Taxonomy (GTDB): domain Bacteria; phylum Pseudomonadota; class Alphaproteobacteria; order Rhodobacterales; family Rhodobacteraceae; genus Paroceanicella. Next base: position 75,846 of record NZ_QRGC01000012.1, on the reverse strand, counting down.
TCTCGTAGAAGGTCGGGCTCATGCCGATCATCCGGTCGTAGACCGCGCGGCGGATGTCGGCGACGATGCGCTCCCCCAGCCGGGTCACCAGCCAGAAGCGCAGCGCGGTGCCGATGGCCAGCAGCGCCGCGATGGCGATGGCCGCGCCGAAATAGGCGTCCATCCGCGTCACGTCCGCCTCGGAAAACCCGTCGATCACCCGCCGCACCGCGATGGGCAGCATGAGCGACAGGCCGGCCGTGACGGTGAGCGCCGCGAGTGCTGCCACCGCCTGCATGCGGTAGGGCCGGATGAAGGGCGCCAGCCCGCGCAGCGGCCCGATGGTGCGGGATTTCTCCCGGTCGTCCGCCTTGCTGTCGCGTGCCATGCCTCGCTCCGTTCGCTGGTACTGTCTGGATATCGGGGCCACGCAATAGCAATGCAGGCCGGGCGGGACAAGGTACGCGGGGTCGCGGTTCACGAAACCAGGAGCAACCTGTACAAATCCGACACAAGTTGTGCGCGCTCCGGGGCCGATTTTCCTTGCGCCCGGGCGCGTGATGCGCGCCTCTCGGGGAAGCTGCCCTTGCCGGACCCCTGCCCATGCGCCTCCTGGTTTCCTTCGCCGCCCTGTTCCTGTCCATTTCGCTGGTACAGCTGGGCTCGGGGGCGCTGGCGCCGCTCGACGTGCTGAGCGGCATCCAGCAGGGGTTTTCCGATGTCGAGATCGGCCTGCTGGGCACGGCGCATTTCGTCGGCTTCTTCGTGGGCTGCTGGCTGGCGCCGCGGATGATGGGCTCGGTGGGGCACATCCGCGCCTTCGCCGCCTTCGCCGCGGCCGGCGCCATCGGTGCGCTGGCCCACCCGATGCTGATCTCGCCGCTGGCCTGGGCGGCGATGCGGGTGATGACCGGCTTTGCCGTGGCCGGGGCCTACACGGTCACCGAGGCCTGGCTGCAGGCCAAGATCACCAACGACATGCGCGGCAAGGTGATGAGCGTCTACCGGCTGGTCGACCTCGGGGCCTCGCTGGTGGCGCAGATGATGATCGCGGTGCTCGAGCCCGCCTCCTACATCTCCTACAACCTGCTCGCCATCCTGTGCTGCCTGTGCCTGGTGCCGCTCACCCTCACCGCGAGCACCCAGCCTGCCACGCCCAAGGCCCCGCGCCTGCGCCCACTGCGCACCATCGCGCTCTCGCCGCTCGGGGCGGCGGGGGTGATCGTGGCCGGCATCACCACGCCGGCCTTCCGCATGGTGGGCCCGATCTACGGCAACGGCATCGGGCTGGGCCCCGGCGCGGTGGGCTGGTTCCTCGGGGCCGCGGTGCTGGGCGGGGCAGCGGCGCAGGTGCCGGTGGGGATGCTGGCCGACAGGTTCGACCGGCGCTACGTGCTCATCGCGCTCTCGGCCGGCGCGGTCGCGGTTTCGGCCTGGCTGGCGGGGGCGGGCAGCTCGCCCGCGGCGGTGCTCGCCGGCTCCTTCGCCTTCGGCTTCACCGCCTTCTGCGTCTACTCGATCTCCGCCGCCCATGCGAACGACTTCGCCGAGCCCGAGTTCATGACCGAGCTCAATGCCTCGCTGATGTTCCTCTACGGGCTCGGGGCCATCGCCTCGCCCCTCGCGGCCTCGGCGCTGATGAGCGCCTTCGGCCCGCCTGCCCTCTTCGCCTATATCTCGCTCGCGCATGCGGGGCTGATCCTGTTCGGCCTCTACCGCATGACCCGCCGCCCCACGGTGGAGGAGCGCACCACCTACCGCTACACGCCCCGCACCAGCTACATGCTGAGCCGGCTGCTGCGCCGCCGCCGGGGCTGAGCGTCCCGCGCCCCGGGCCCGACCCGGGGCCTCGCCCCACCCCGCGCGACCCGGGGGGCGGAGGGCGGGAGGCCCCGGGGCCGGGCCCGGGGCACGGCGGCGCGGGGGCCAAAGCCTGGCGCGATGCGCATTCGTCTGGCCCTCGCCCGCATCCTGCGCTATTCCCCCGCAAAGGACTCTCGCAGGACACGGAACGCATGGCACGCATCCTCATCACCTCCGCGCTTCCCTACATCAACGGGATCAAGCACCTGGGCAATCTCGTGGGCTCGCAGCTGCCCTCGGATGCCTATGCCCGCTTCATGCGCGCGCGCGGCCACGAGGTGATGCTGATCTGCGCCACCGACGAGCACGGCACCCCGGCCGAGCTTGCCGCCGCCAAGGCCGGCAAGCCGGTGGAGGAGTTCTGCCGCGAGATGTGGCAGGTGCAGAAGGACATCGCCGACGGCTTCCGCCTGAGCTTCGACCATTTCGGCCGCTCCTCCTCGGCGCGCAACCACGCGCTCACCCAGCATTTCGCCGGCCGGCTGGCCGATGCGGGGCTGATCGAGGAGGTCTCCGAGAAGCAGGTCTATTCCCGGGCCGACGGCCGCTTCCTGCCCGACCGCTACATCGAGGGCACCTGCCCCAACTGCGGCTACGACAAGGCCCGCGGCGACCAGTGCGAGAACTGCACCAAGCAGCTCGACCCCACGGACCTCATCAACCCGCATTCCGCCATCTCCGGCTCGACCGACCTCGAGGTGCGCGAGACCAAGCATCTCTACCTTCGCCAGTCGCAGATGCGCGCGAAGCTCACCGCGTGGATCGAGAGCAAGACCGACTGGCCGGTGCTCACCACCTCCATCGCGAAGAAATGGCTCAACGACGGCGACGGGTTGCAGGACCGCGGCATCACCCGCGACCTCGACTGGGGCGTGCCGGTGAAGCGCGGCGCGCAGGACTGGCCGGGCATGGAGGGCAAGGTCTTCTACGTCTGGTTCGACGCGCCGATCGAGTACATCGCCGCCACCGCCGAATGGGCCGACGCGCAGGGCCTGCCCGACAGCGCCTGGCAGCGCTGGTGGCGCGAGGACATGGGCGCGGAGGACGTGCGCTACGTCGAGTTCATGGCCAAGGACAACATCCCCTTCCACACGCTCACCTTCCCCTCCACCATCATGGGCTCGGGCGAGCCGTGGAAGCTCGTCGACTACATCAAGGGCTTCAACTGGCTGCTCTACGAGGGCGGCAAGTTCTCCACCTCGCAGGGCCGCGGCGTGTTCATGGACCAGGCGCTGGAGATCCTGCCCTCGGACTACTGGCGCTGGTGGCTGCTCTCCAACGCCCCCGAGAGCGCGGACAGCGATTTCACCTGGGAGAGCTTCCAGACCGGCGTGAACAAGGACCTCGCCGACGTGCTGGGCAATTTCGTCTCGCGGGTCACCAAGTTCTGCCGCTCCAAGTTCGGCGAGACGGTGCCCGAAGGCGGCGCCTACGGCCCGGCCGAGCAGGCGGTGATCGAGGCCATCGCCCCGCGGCTCGCGGCCTACGAGCGCCACATGGAGGCGATCGAGATCCGCAAGGCCGCGGCCGAGCTGCGCGCCATCTGGGTGATCGGCAACGAGTACCTGCAGGCCGCCGCCCCCTGGGCGCTCTACAAGACCGACCCGGAGGCGGCCGCCGCCTGCGTGCGCTTCGCGCTCAACCTCATCCGGCTCTACGCCGTGCTCTCCCGCCCGTTCATCCCGGACGCGGCGGCCGCCATGCTCGACGCGATGAAGGCCGATGACAGCTGGCCGGAAGACACCGGCGCAGCCCTCTCCGCCCTGCCCGCCGGGCACGGCTTCACCGTCCCCGACAACCTCTTCGCCAAGATCGACGACGCCCGGCGCGTCGAGCTCGAGGAGCGCTTCGGCGGGCGGGACTGACAGGAACCGGGGGCAACGACCCCCGGATGTGACGCAGGGAAATCTCTCTACCACGGGTTGCATTGACGCGGCTCGCGGCGTTTAACATTCGGGTGACCTTCCCCTCGGTCACCCGACTTCCTATCTGTGAGCCCATGCAGCACGATGTTCTGATTCAGGAAATCCAGGGATGGCTCCTGGACGAAACCCTCCGCGACCCGGACATCGTATCGCTGTTCGCGTCGCTCTGCGCCCGGCTGCGCGCCGCGGGCATCCCGCTCGACCGCGCCGCCCTCACCTGGCCCACCCTGCACCCGCTGTTCCAGGCCGAGCAGATCTACTGGCGGCGCGACAGCGGCACCCAGTTCCACCAGTACCGGCACGACGCGGGCATGTCCGAGGCCTTCCTCGCCTCGCCCTTCTACCACGTGATCTCGAACCAGATCTCGCGGCTGCGGCGCAAGCTCTCCGGGCCGGAGGCGCTGCGCGACTTCTCGGTGCTCGACGAGTTGCAGGAGCAGGGCTACACGGACTACCTGCTCACCTCCACCACCTTCCGCATCGCCCGGGTGGAGCGCACGCGCCACACCGCCACCGGCATCCTCGCGAGCTGGTCGACCCGGCGCGAGGACGGCTTCTCCGACGATGACATCGTGGCGCTCTCGCGCATCCAGAAGGTGTTTGCCGTGGCCTGTCACGCCGCCATCCAGATGCGGGTGATGCAGGCGCTGGGCGAGGCCTATCTCGGCCGCATCGCCGCGGACCGGATCTTCGCCGGCGAGGCCCGCCTGGGCGACGGCGCGGAGATCCGCGCCGTGGTCTGGTACTCCGACCTGCGCGGCTCCACCTGGCTCTCCGGCCACATGAGCCCGGCCGACTACCTCGACTACCTGCGCAACTACTACGCCTGCACCGCCGAGCCGGTGCTGGCCCAGGGCGGCGAGATCCTCGACTTCATCGGCGACGGGGTGCTGGCCATCTTCCCGGTGAAGGGCGACCTCGGCGGCCCGGAGGCGGTGCGCGCCGCCACGCGGGCGATGGAGGGCGCGCTGGATTGCCTGGAGACCTACCGGCGCAACCCGGAGAACCCGGAGATGCAGTTCTCCATCTCCCTCGCGCTGGGCGACGTGATGTTCGGCAATATCGGCGTGCCCACGCGGCTGTCCTTCTCGGCCATCGGCGAGGTGGTGAACACCGTGGCGCGCATCGACGATTTGTCCAAGACGGTGGGCCGCTCCGTGCTCGCCACCGAGGCCATCGCCTCCGTCGAGCCGGATCTGTGGCTGCCGATCGGCCCGGCGAACCTCACCGACCACGACCGCCCGCTGCCGCTCTACGCCCCGCGCTGCGGCCGGGACATCTTCGACGAGGACCAGCTGCGCAGCCGCTTCCTCGCCCGCCTCGCCGGCTGAGGCCCCCCGCACACGCACGAGCCCCCCGGGACGGCCCCGCGTCCGCGCGCGGCGAAACGTCGTCGCGCCTCCCCCCTTCCGGGCCCGGGAGCCGCGGGAGCGGCACGCGACGGCCTGCCGCCGCCCTTCCGCCCCGCCCCGCGCATGCCGGCAGAGCAGCCGGGGGGTGCACCGCGCGGCGGGGAAGGCGCCTTCGGAGCGCCGCGATGCCGTCCGGCTGCGCGCGCCCGCACGGGCCGTCTTTCATGCCACGGGTTGCGGAGGAACGGCGCCCTCGGGCCGGGCTTCGGCGCAGGGAGCGGGTGGGCGGAGGCCTCAGCCGCCGCGCAGACGGGTCACGCGCTCGGTGAGCCAGCCGGCCTGGTAGCCCAGTTCGAACGCGCGAAGGAAGTCGCGGTTCGCCGCGTCCGCCTGGCCGTTCGCATCGAGGATCTGGCCGCGCAGCACGTAGCCCTCCGGGCTTTCCGGCGCGCGGCGGATCGCCTGGCCCACATCGTCGAGCGCCTGCTGCGGCTCGGTGCGGGCCCGGGCCCGGCCACGCTCGAGCCAGGCATGGGCATCCTCGGGGTGGGCGCGCAACACGGCGGTGAAATCCTGCACCGCGTCCGCCGTGCGGCCCGCGGCCGCCAGCGCCAGACCGCGATTGTAGAGCGCGTCGGTGTCGCGCCCGTCATGGCGGAGCACCGCGTCGAAATCGGCGACCGCCTTCTCCGCCTCGCCGCGGCGCAGGTAGAGGCCGCCCCGGCCGAAGAGCGCGTCGCGGTCCGCCGGCTTCATCGCCAGCGCCCGGTCATAGTCGGCCAGCGCCGCGTCGTGATCGCCCATGCGCTGATGCACCCAGGCCCGGTTGGGGTAGATGGCGAAGAGGCGCGGGTCGCGGCGCGCCGCCTCGTCGAGCGCCTGGAGCGCCCGGCCGAGATTGTCGTAGGCGGCAAAGGCCATGGCCTGGTTCACCAGGGCGCGCGCCTGCTCGGCGGTGTCGAGATTGCCGCTCTCCAGCGCCCGCGCACAGGCCTGCGCCGAGGTCTGCGGGCGCAGCGAGGCATCGGCGCACATGTCGATGTCGCTGGCCCGGGCGGTCAGCGGCAGGCCGAGCGTGGCCAGGATGAGAAGTCCTGTCGAAAGAGGGCGCATCGGCGTGTCCGTCCTGTACCTGAAGGCCTGTACCTGAGGGCGTGTACCGCCAATCTAGGGTGCGCGGCGCGGAATGGAACCCTGCAACGCCCGGCGGGCACATCTATGTCAGGGGGCCTTCCATATCAGGGCGCCTTGGGCGTATACGGGACTACGGGAGGACCGGGGCGCCGGCGGATGCCTCGGCTGGGTGTCGCTGCATGCCGCGGCCTTCGCCCGAAACCCGGCTCCGCTTCGATTCGGCCCTGCCCCTGCCGGCAGGGGCGCGGACGCGGCGCCACCCGCACCCGGAGGTCCGATGCCCCTCGCGCAAGACACCGCCAGCCCCCTGCCCGGGGCCGAGGCCGCTCCCCGCCCGGGTCCGGACAACCTGCGCGGCAGCGCCTGGATGATGGTCTCGGTGGTGGTGGCGAGCGCGATGACCCTGGGCGTGCGCGAGCTCACCGCCACTCTCGACCCGCGGATGCTGGTGCTGCTGCGCTCGGTGGTCACGGTGGTGGCACTGCTCGCCATGCTGGGCTTCTCGGCGCGGCTGCGGCGCGGCATGCGCTTCTCGCTGCCCTGGCAGCACCTGCTGCGCGGCGTGCTCACCGGCGTGTCGATGCACCTGGGCTTCTACACCATCGCCCACCTGCCGCTGGCCACCGCCACCATCCTGTTCTTCACCGCCCCGATCTTCGCCACGCTGATGGCCGGCATCTTCCACGGCGAGCGGGTGGGCCCGCGGCGCTGGACCGCCTCCGCCCTCGGCTTTCTCGGCGCGGTGGTGATCCTGCGCCCCACGGCGGAGGGGTTCGACATCGCGATGCTGGCCGCACTCGCCTCCTCGCTGCTGCTGGCCCTCGCGCTGTCGATGTCGCGCAAGCTGGCGGAGGCGGACGGCTCCTTCGCCACCCTGCTCTCCTCCGCGGTGGTGACCACGGTGCTCTCGGTGCCGGCGGCCTGGTCGGTGCTGGCGCTGCCCGACTCGCTGTGGCTGTGGCTGGTGGCGCTGGGGATGATCGCGGCGGGCGCGATGCGCGGCCTCTCCGACATCCAGGCCTACCGCTACGGCGAGGCCGGGCTGCTCGCCCCGCTCACCTACCTGCGGCTGGTGCTGCTGGGGGGTGCGGGCTACCTGATCTACTCCGAGACCCTCGACGCCGCCACCGTGGCGGGCTCGGTCATCATCATCGGCTCCACGCTCTACATCGCCCGGCGCGAGGCGCAGCTGCACCGCCAGCGCCGCGCGGCGGGGTGAGCCCTCAGCCCATCACCCGCCGGGCGCGGAGGGCTGCGGAGATGGTGCCGTCGTCGAGATAGTCGAGCTCGCCGCCCACCGGCACGCCCTGGGCGAGGGAGCTCACCTCCACGCTGCATCCCGCCAGCGCCTCGGCGATGTAATGCGCCGTGGTCTGGCCGTCGACCGTGGTGCCGAGCGCTAGGATGACCTCGCGCACCTCCGGCGCCCCTGCCAGCGCGACCAGCCGCGGCAGGCGCAGCTCCTCCGGGCCGGTGCCGTCGAGCGCCGAGAGCACCCCGCCGAGCACGTGGTAGCGGCCGCGGAACTGCGCGGTGCGCTCCATCGCCCAGAGGTCGGAGACATCCTCCACCACGCAGACCAGGCTCGCGTCGCGCCGCGGGTCGGCGCAGATGGCGCAGACGTCCGAGGTGCCGATATTGCCGCATTCCACGCATTCGCGCGCGGTGGCCGAGACATCGGCCAGCGCCTGGGCCAGCGGCTCGAGCATCATGCTGCGCCGCTGGATCATCGCCAGCACGGCGCGGCGGGCCGAGCGCGGCCCCAGCCCCGGCAGCCGGGACATCAGCTCGATCAGCCGTTCGATCTCCTTGCCTGCCCCGTCGCTCATGCGCGCGCTCCCGCCCCTCGGCCCCGGGGGCTCAGAAGGGCAGCTTCATGCCGGGGGGCAGCGGCATGCCTTCGGTGACCCGGGCCATCTCGGCCTGGGCGGCTTCCTGGCCCTTTTCCTGCGCGTCCTGCACGGCGGCGACGATCAGGTCCTCCACCACCTCGCGGTCTTCGGCGGAGAAGATCGAGGGGTCGATGGAGACGCGCTTCAGCAGCCCCTTGGCGCTGACCACGGCCTTCACCATGCCCGCCCCGGCGCTGCCCTCGGCCTCGATCTCGTCGAGCCGGGCCTGCGCCTGGGTCATCTTCTCCTGCATCTCCTGCGCCTGCTTCATCAGCTTCGACATGTCGCCGAGACCCTTGAACATCGCTCACATCTCCTCGCCAAACGGATCCAGCGGATCCCAGTCATCCGGCACGTCATCCGGGTCGATCGGGACATAAGCCTCCACGTCCGGTTCCGCCAGTGCCGCGACATCGCGCACCTCGCGGATCTCGGCGCCGGGGAAGGCCGCGAGTGCGGCCTGCACCAGCGGGTGCTGCAGGGCGCGGCCCTGCAGGTCCTGCCGGGCCTCGGCCTTCTTCTCGGCGATGGTGGCGCCGCCGCCCTTGCCGGTGATCGACACGCCCCAGCGCGCCCCGGTCCAGTTCTGCAGCTTCTGCGACAGGGCGGCGGCGAGCTGCGGCGGGGCGTCGCCCGCGGGCTCGAACTCGATGCGCCCGGGCGCGTAGCTCACCAGCCGCAGGTGGTTTTCCACGTCCACCAGCAGCTTCACGTCGCGCTTCGCCGCGATCAGTGCCACCACCTCCTCGAAGGTGGTGTAGCGGGCGAGCGGGTCCTCCGCCTGCGGGGCGCGCGCCAGCGCCGCGCCGCCGGTGATCACCGCCGTGGGCCCGCGCAGCGGCGCGTGCATGGTGCCGCCGGGGCCGCCGCGGGCGGTGACGCCGCCCGAGGGCGCACCGGCCGGTGCCCCGCCTCCGCCGGGCGCGGGCGGCGGCACGGGCTGGGAGGAGAGCCGGCGCACCAGCTCCTCCGGGCTCGGCAGCTCGGCCACGTGGGTGAGGCGGATGATCGCCATCTCGGCGGCCATCATCGCGTTCGGCGCGGTGGAGACCTCCTCCAGCGCCTTGAGCAGCATCTGCCACATGCGGGTGAGGGCGCGCATCGGCAGCCGCGCCGCCATGTCGCGGCCGCGCACCCGCTCGTCGGGGCCGATGGTGGGGTCGTCCGCCGCCTCGGGCGAGATCTTCACCACCGAGACCCAATGGGTGATCTCGGCGAGGTCGCGCAGCACCGAGACAGGGTCGGCGCCGGCGGAATACTGCTCGCCGAGCTCGGCCAGCGCGCCCGCGGCATCGCCCTCCATCACCAGGTCGAAGAGGTCGAGCACCCGGCCCCGGTCGGCGAGGCCGAGCATGGCGCGCACCTGCTCCATCGTGGTCTCTCCCGCGCCATGGGCGATGGCCTGGTCGAGCAGCGAGAGCGCGTCGCGGGCCGAGCCCTCGGCGGCGCGCGCGATCAGCGCCAGCGCGTCATGCGCCACCTCCGCGCCCTCCTTCGCCGAAATCCCGGCGAGGAAGCGCACCATCTCCTCGGGCTCGATGCGGCGCAGGTCGAAGCGCTGGCAGCGCGACAGCACGGTCACCGGCACCTTGCGGATCTCGGTGGTGGCGAAGATGAACTTCACGTGCTCGGGCGGCTCCTCGAGCGTCTTGAGGAGGGCGTTGAAGGCCGAGGTGCTGAGCATGTGCACCTCGTCGATGATGTAGACCTTGTAGCGCGTCTCGGTGGGCCGGTAGGGCACGGAGGCGAGCAGCTCGCGCATGCGCTCCACCTGGGTGTGGGTGGCGGCGTCCATCTCCAGCACGTCGACATGCCGGCCCTCGGCGATGGCGCGGCAGGGGCCGCAGACGCCGCAGGGCTCGATGGTCACCCCGCCGGTGCCGTCGGGGCCCACGCAGTTCAGCCCGCGAGCGATGATGCGGGCGGTGGTGGTCTTGCCCACACCGCGCACGCCGGTCATCACGAAGGCATGGGCGATGCGGTCATTCTCGAAGGCGTTGCGCAGGGTGCGCACCATCGCCTCCTGCCCGATGAGATCGGCGAAGGTCGAGGGCCGGTATTTCCGGGCGAGGACGTGATAGGCGGCTTGCTCGGTGGTGCTCATCGCGCGTTCGGGGACTTTCTTCGGGAACTCTGTTCCGGGACGTTCATCAGCGCCGCCCTCCGCGGGAGGGCCGGCATCGGGCGCAGCCTAAGCCCTGCGCGGCCGGGTCACAAGCACCGCCCGGCCCGGGAGGCGGAGTTTCGGGCACTTGCATGCCCGGGCGGGATCGGCAAGTGTCCGCGCCTCGTTCCTCCCCCCGACAAGGAGCCCTGCGATGCACCGCGGCCTGAGATACCTGCGCAACCTTGCCCTGGCACTGCTGGGCCTCCTGCTGGTGCTCGGAGCGGTCGCGGCGGGCGTGCTGCTCTGGCCCGAGGCGCCGCCACCCGTGATCGGGCAGAACCTGCCGGAGAGCGTCCCGGAGGCCGATGCCGAGTTCGCCCGGCGCGTGGCGGAGGCGTTTCCCCTGCCGATCCGGGCCGATGCGCTGGCCGCGTCCCTCGATGAACAGGGGTTCACGGTGGCCGGAAACCACGCGTTCTTCGGCCGCGGGGAATTCCCCTGCCAGAGAGAGTGGATCATCCGCTGGGAGGCCGAGGCGGGAGAGGTGCGCGCGATCAGCGGCCGCTACGGCCGCACCTGCCTCTAGCAAGCGCCCGCCCCCCGGAAACACGAAACCCCGCCGGTGGCGGGGTTTCTGGGTGAGAGGCTGAACACGACCCGAACGGGGCTCGTTGTGGCTGCTTCCTTCCGGACCTGACCAGGTTGGCGAGGCGTCCGCCCGCGCCAACCTCTCGAGGCACGATATAGGCCAGAGCGCCGGGAGGATCAACCCCGCCGGACGCCCCGCGCGAGTGGCCGGTTTCAGCGCCCCGATCCGGGCCGGGGCGGACCCTCCCGCACAACGGGAATTCCCGGCCAGGTCCCGGATCCGCGCAGGGCCGGCCCGGAGCGGCGGGTCGGCCGCCCGGCCCGGGTCAGAGGGCGGCGAGCAGGGTCGCGGTCTCCTCCAGCCGGTCCTCGTCGATGGCGCGGGCCACGTCCTCGCCGGTGAGGGCGCCGAACTTGAAGCCGTGGCCCGAATCGGCGGTGAGGCTCAGCACCCTGCCCTCGCGGCGCAGCACGAAGCGCTCCTCCTCGGCCATCAGGTAGAAATTCGCCACCGTGGAGCGCGGGATGAAGCGCTCGGCGCCCTTCATGCGGCCGACGTAATGGGCGAGGATGCGGTCGGTGTCGGCGTCGGAGGTCTCGCGCTCGCGCGCGGGGTCGCCGGCGCGGGTGTCGAGGCCGCAGCCGAATTTCGCCGGCAGGCCCAGCATCGGCGGCATGCCCCAGAGGTCGTCGCCGCCGCCGAGGTCGATCCAGCAGGGCGCGTTCTCCCACAGCGGCGCGAGGTCGTCGGGGATGTCGGCATAGACCACGGTGCAGCGCCGCGGCTCGGCGCCCGGCACCGGCACGGGCGAGAGGCCCGGCAGGCCGATGCCGGCGGCCAGCACCACCACGTCGGCCGAGAAGGAGCCGCGCGCGGTCTCCACCCGGCCGGAGGCGGCATCCACCCCGGTGACGGCCGTGTTCGCATGCAGCCGCACGCCGCGGGCGGCGAGCCACTCCGCCAGCCCGTGCAGGATGCGGTCTGCCAGCAGCGCCCCGCCCTGCTCGGTCCAGAGCGCCGAGCGCACGCCCCCGGTCTCGAGATGCGGGAACCGGGCGGCAAGCTCCTCCGCCGGCAGCACCGCATGGGCGATGCCATGGGCGGCGAGGCTCTCGCCCGCGCGCTCCGACCAGTCTCCCGGGCTGCGGCTGAGCGCCACCATGCCGCGCGGCACGTAATGGGTGGCGCCGAGGTCGCGCCACACCCCCTCCCAGGCGGCCAGTGCCTCGCCGAAGCGGCGGGCATAGCCGGGGTGGTCGGCGTAATGCGGGCGGATGAGGCGGTGATAGTCGTAGGAGGCGGCATGCGGGTTGGGCAGCGGGCCGGCTTCCAGCACCTCCACATCCCAGCCGCGGTGCAGGAGCGCACGCGCGGTGCTCAGCCCGTTCACTCCCGCTCCGACCACAAGTGCACGACGCGACGCGGAACCCATATATCACTCCTGCTTGATGGTATTTCGTCGCGACATTGCGGCGGCGCGGCGGATGATGCAAGCTGCGCCGACCCACGAGCCGCCGCCCGCGCGCGGTTTTCCCGGACACACCCAGGCGGCCCGCGCCCGGCCGCACACCAGCCAGAGCCCGCAGCGCCGGGCCATCAAGCACGAGGCGGGCAGCAGCCCTGACATGACCACACTCGAGACCGACATCACCTTCGGGGCCGAGCGCATCGACCGCGCCGCCCACCTGCGCGCCGGTGCCTCCGGCCTGCTCACCCATCCCGACGCCCGCTCGCTGGCGATCTGGCGCGGCAAGCCGCTCATGCACCTGAGCCCCGCGCCGGCGCTCGCCTGGCTGCCCACCGATGCCGCGGTGCTCGCGCCCGCGCGCGACGCGCCGGTGTTCCTCGGCCTCGAGGACGGCGCGCCGCGCTTCGCCCATGACGTCTCCGCCTGGGAGGATCCGGAGGCCGACGCCGCCGGCATGGCCGAGTTCATCGACCGCACCTCGAACGTGATGCCCGGCCTGCCCGAGAACCACGCCTTCACCGACCTGCGCGCCGTGATGGCCGAGCTCACCCCCGACGACGCGGGCGACGCCGCCACCGCCAAGGCCGTGCTCGGCTGGCACGAGATCCACCCGTTCTGCGCCCGCTGCGGCACCCGCAGCGAGCCCGCCCAGGGCGGCTGGCAGCGCGACTGCCCCTCCTGCGGCGCACATCACTTCCCGCGCACCGACCCGGTGGTGATCGTGCTCGCCACCTACGGCGACAAGGTGCTGCTGGGCCGCTCGCCGGGCTGGCCGGAGGGCATGTACTCGCTGCTCGCGGGCTTCGTGGAACCGGGCGAGACGGTGGAGGCCGCCTGCCGGCGCGAGGTGTTCGAGGAATCGGGCATCCGCCTCGGCGCGGTGCGCATCCTCGCCAGCCAGCCCTGGCCCTTCCCCGCCTCGCTGATGATGGGCTGCGGCGCGGAGGCGCTGGGCACCGACATCACCATCGACCCCGCCGAGATCGAGGACGCCCGCTGGGTGACCCGCCAGGAGGTGATGGAAAGCTTCGCCGGCCTCTCGCCCTGGCTGCGCGCCGCGCGCAAGGGCGCCATCGCCCGCACCCTGCTCGAGGCCTGGGCCGCCGGAAAGGTGTGAGAGCGGGGGCCGCGAGCCACCGGCACCAGGCGGGCGGGGCAGCCGCGTCGCACGTCTGGCGGAGGGGGCCGGAAGGTTGGCCCGCCAGCACCATCGCCGCACATCCCGCGCGCCGGAGGCCGGGGGCGCCGCCCGCGCGGGGGCCGGCCGGGCCCGTGAGGCCTCCGCTGGCTGAGGCTGCGACGAGTCTCCGTCCGACGGCTCCTCCCCTGACGCGCAGTCGGGGGTCGGCGCCCGGCGTCAGGCCTCGGCCTGCTCCCGGCGTCAGGCCTCGGCCTGCTCCCGGCGGAGTTCCGACGCGGGGTAGACACCGAGGATCGCCACGTTCGTGGTGAAGTAGCGCAGCTCGTCGAGCGCGCGGCGCACGGCGGGGTCTTCCGGGTGGCCGGTGATGTCGGCGTAGAACTGGGTGGCGGTAAAGTTGCCGCCCACCATGTAGCTCTCCAGCTTGGTCATGTTCACGCCGTTGGTGGCGAAACCGCCCATCGCCTTGTAGAGCGCGGCGGGGATGTTGCGCACCTGGAAGACGAAGGTGGTGATCACCTCCGGCTCCTGCGGGGCGGCCTCGATCTTGCGCGGCGACATCACCAGGAAACGGGTGGTGTTGTGGCTGTTGTCCTCGATGTTCTTCGCCAGCACCTCGAGGCCGTAGATCGAGCCGGCGAGCTCGGAGGCGAGGGCGGCGCGCGCGGGCTTGCCCTCGGCCGCCACGTGTTTCGCGGCGCCCGCCGTGTCGGAATCCGTCACGCGCGCGATGCCGTGGCTCTCGAGGAAGCCGCGGCACTGGCCGAGCAGCACCGTGTGGCTCACCGCCTCGCGCACGTCGGCGAGCTTGGCGCCCGGCACCCCGAGCAGGCAGATGTGCACGCGCACGAAATGCTCGCCCACGATGTAGAGGCCCGAGCCCGGCAGCAGCGAATGGATGTCCGCCACCCGGCCATAGGTGGAGTTCTCCACCGGCAGCATCGCGAGCTCGGCCCGGCCTTCGCGCACCGCGGCAATCGCGCCCTCGAAGGTGTTGCACGGCAAGGGTTCCATCTGGGGAAACGCCTCCACGCAGGCCTGATGCGAATATGCTCCCAGCTCGCCCTGGAAGGCGATGCGGCCCTGCGTGGTATTCATTGATTCATTTCCTCGGACGTATGCTCGGCACGGCGAATGGTCGCGCCTTCTACACCTTGCGGGGCACGTGGGGAAGCGGCTAAAAATCGGGCAAGGCGTGTGCGGAGGCCCTCGGGCGAGCCGTGCGCGCGGGTTTGCGGCCCCGTTCCGGCGGGGCGCGGCCCCCTCGGCCAGCTCCGGCGGCAGGGGGAGAGGGAGAAGCGCGGCGCCCCGGCGCACGCGGAGACGGCCCCGCCCGGAGCGGGCAACAGCAACGGCCCGCGCCGGCGGGCAACAGCAATTGGCCCGGGCAAAGCCGGGCGGGAGCAAAGGTAAGAAACCTGATGAACACGATGGAGATCACCAAGATCGTCGCCGGCCTCTGCGCCAGCCTGCTGGTCTTTCTGGGCGTGCGCTTCTTCGTCGCCGACCCGCTGTATTTCGGCGGCGGCCATGGCGAGGGCGAGGCGGCCTATGTTCTCGAGGTGGCCGATTCCGACGCCCCCGCCGAGGAGGAGGAGGAGGTCGACTACGCCGCCCTCATCGCCCAGGCCGATGTCGCCAACGGCGAAAAGGAATTCGGCAAGTGCAAGGCCTGCCACAAGCTCGAGGACGGCGCGAACGGCGTGGGCCCCACCCTGTTCCACGTGGTCGGCCGCGACATGGGCGGTGTCGAGGGCTACAATTACTCCTCCGCCATGGCCGAGGCCGAGGGTGAGTGGACCGCCGAGAAGATCGCCCACTTCCTGCACAAGCCGAAGGAATTCGTGCCCGGCACCAAGATGAGCTTCGCCGGCTTCCGCGACTACCAGGACGGGGCCGACGTCGCGGCCTACCTCGCCGCCCAGAACTGACACCTGCCCCGGCCGGACCGGGCCCTGCCTCCGGCAGACGCAGCCTCAGAGCGCGCGCCGCGTCCCGCGGCGCGCGCTTTTTCTTGTCCGCTCGCCGCTTGAGGCCTCCGGCGTCCCGCCCGGCCTGCCGGCGCCGCGCCGGTCCTTCCCGCCTGCGGCCGGAAAGCCGGCCCCCTGCCCTGGCCCCGGGGCTGCCGGGGGCGGAGGCCCGGCCCGGGCCTTCGCCACGCCCGCCGCGCTGCGGGGGCCGCGAGGCCCCCTCGGCAAGGCGGGCGTTTCCCCGCGCCGCCCCGCGCCGTTCGGCCCGCGCGCGCCGTCCGGGGCTGCACGCCCGGTCACAATCTCGCGTGATCGCCCCTGTTGCGGACCGCGAGGCAGGGTAGCGGCTTGCAACGCACTGCGCGCGCAAATACCCTTGGCCGGGAATTCCGCAACAGGGAGTTGCCGATGGTGTCCATGCCCCGTTCCGCCCACTGGCGCGCCGCGTTCGCCGCGCTCGCGCTGCTCGCAGCCCATCCCCTGCCGCTCGGGGCCGAAACCGGGGCAGATGCCTCAGACGACATCACCATATCCCACGGGCTCTCGGTCTTCGGAGACCTGAAATACCCCGAGGGCTTCGCGCATTTCGACTACGTGAACCCCGAGGCGCCGAAGGGCGGCATCCATTCCACCTGGGCCTTCGGCACGTTCGACAGCCTCAACCCCTTCATCCTGAAGGGCAACTCGGCCCAGGGCCTCGGCCTGCTCTTCGACAGCCTGATGACCGGCTCGGCCGATGAGCCCGACAGCCAGTACGGCCTCGTCGCCTCCCGGGTCGAATACCCCGCCGACCGCTCCTGGGTGATCTTCGACATGCGCCCCGAGGCGACCTTCGCCGACGGCTCGCCCATCACCGCCGAGGACGTCGTCTTCACCTACACCACCCTGCGCGAGAAGGGCACGCCCTCCTACGGCATCCAGTTCGCCGATTTCGAGGGGGTGGAGGCACTGGGCCCGCACAAGGTGAAATTCACCTTCCGCGAGGGCGCGAACACCCGCGACCTGCCGCTCACCGCCGGCCAGATGCCCATCCTCTCGAAGGCCTTCTTCGACAGCCACGATTTCGCCGCCTCCGGCCTCACCGCCCCTCTCGGCTCCGGCCCCTACGAGGTCGAGCGCGCCGACCCCGGCCGCCAGATCACCTACAAGCGCCGCGACGATTACTGGGCAAAGGACCTGCCCGTGAACGTCGGCCAGAACAATTTCGACGAAATCCGCTTCGAGTATTACGGCGACTACACCGCCGCCTTCGAGGCCTTCAAGGGCGGCGGCTACAACTTCCGCGAGGAGTATCTCTCCAAGCTCTGGGCCGAATCCTACCACTTCCCCGCCCTCGACAAGGGCTGGGTGAAGACCGAGGTGATCGAGGACGCCACCCCCTCGGGCACGCAAGGCTTCTGGTTCAACATGCGCCGCGACAAGTTCAAGGACCCCCGGGTGCGCGAGGCGCTGGCGCTGGTGTTCAATTTCGAGTGGTCCAACAAGGCGCTGTTCTACGACCAGTACAAGCGCACCACCTCCTTCTGGGAGAATTCGGAGCTGAAGGCGGAGGGCATGCCCTCGGAGGCCGAGCTCGCCCTGCTCGAGCCCCTGCGCGAGAACCTGCCCGAGACGGTGTTCACCGAGCCCGCCTACGTGCCCCCGGTCTCCTCCACCGAGCAGCTCGACCGGCGCGTGCTGCGCCAGGCCGGCCGCCTGCTCGACGAGGCCGGCTGGACGGTGCAGAACGGCAAGCGCACCAATGCCGACGGCCAGGTGCTCAGCCTCGTCTTCCTTAACGACAGCCCGTCGATGGAGCGCATCATCACGCCCTGGATCGACAACATGCGCCGCCTCGGCGTGGACGCCAGCATCCGCTCCATCGACGCGACGCAGGAGGAGGAGCGCCGCAAGGCCTTCGACTATGACATCACCTCGCAGCGCTACGTGATGTCGATGACCCCGGGCGACGAGCTGCGCCAGATCTTCGGCTCGCAGGGCGCCGACACCCAGGGCTCGGCCAACCTCACCGGCATCGCCAACCCGGCCGTCGACACGCTGATCACCGACATCGTGAAGGCGCAGAGCCGCGAGGAGCTCAACACCGCCGTCCACGCGCTCGACCGGGTGCTGCGCGCCATGCACATCTGGGTGCCGAACTGGTACAAGGGCTCCCACACCATCGCCTATCTCGACCTCTTCGGCCGGCCCGACCCCCTGCCCCCCTACTCCATGGGCGAGATCAGCCTGTGGTGGTGGGACGAGGCGAAGGCCGAGCAGCTGCGCGCCGCCGGCGCGCTGCGTTGACCGGCCCGGGAGTTCGCTGAATGGGAGCCTACGTCCTGCGGCGCCTGCTGCTGATGATCCCGACGCTGCTGGGCATCATGGTGATCAACTTCGCGCTGGTGCAGTTCGTGCCCGGCGGCCCGGTGGAGCGCGTGCTCGCCCAGCTCAACGAGGGCCCGGGCGGCGGCATGGAGCGGCTCTCCGGCGGCGGCCAGGAGGTGACCGGCGGTGGCGGCGGTGGCGCGGGCGGCGAATACCAGGCCGGGCGCGGCCTGCCGCCGGGCTTCGTGGAGGACCTGCAGAAGCAGTTCGGCCTCGACAAGCCGCCCCTCGAGCGCTTCCTCATCATGATGAAGAGCTACCTCACCTTCGATTTCGGCGAGAGCTACTTCCGCTCCATCTCCGTGGTCGACCTGGTGCTGGAGAAGATGCCGGTGTCGATCACGCTCGGGCTGTGGTCCACGCTCATCGCCTACCTGATCTCCATCCCGCTGGGCATCTCCAAGGCGGTGCGCGACGGCACGGCCTTCGACACCTGGACCTCCACGGTGATCGTGGTGGGCTATGCCATCCCGGCCTTCCTCTTCGCCATCCTGCTGATGGTGCTCTTCGCGGGCGGCTCCTACTGGCAGTGGTTCCCGCTGCGCGGCATCGTCTCGGACAACTGGCAGCAGCTCGGCTGGTGGGACCGGATCGT
Source organism: Oceanicella sp. SM1341 (assembly GCF_003448965.1). Taxonomy (GTDB): domain Bacteria; phylum Pseudomonadota; class Alphaproteobacteria; order Rhodobacterales; family Rhodobacteraceae; genus Paroceanicella. The sequence goes on along the minus strand of NZ_QRGC01000012.1, from coordinate 57,464 downwards.
CGACTATTTCTGGCACATCACCCTGCCGGTGGCGGCGCTCACCATCGCGGCCTTCGCCCAGCTTACCCTGCTCACCAAGAACTCCTTCCTCGACCAGATCCGCATGCAATACGTGATGACCGCGCGCGCCAAGGGCCTCTCCGAGCGCCGGGTGCTCTACGGCCACGTGTTCCGCAACGCGATGCTGATCGTGATCTCCGGCTTCCCCGGCCTGTTCATCTCGGTGTTCTTCGGCGGCTCGCTGATCATCGAGTACATCTTCTCGCTCGACGGGCTGGGGCGGCTGGGCTTCGAGGCGGCGATGGACCGCGACTACCCGGTGGTCTTCGCCACGCTCTATGTCTTCGGCCTGATGGGGCTTTTCGTGCAGCTGCTCACCGACCTCACCTATGTGCTGATCGACCCGCGCATCGACTTCGAGAGCCGGGAGACCTGAGATGGCGCGCCTCAACCCCCTGCAGCGCCGGCGGCTGGCGGCCTTCCGCTCCAACCGCCGGGCCTTCTTCTCGCTGATCATCTTCTCGCTGCTCTTCGTGGTCTCGCTCTTCGCCGAGTTCATCGCCAACGACAAGCCGCTGCTCGTCTCCTACCGCGGCGAGTGGATGACCCCCGTGGTCTCCTTCCACCCGGAGACCGATTTCGGCGGCGATTTCGCCACCGAGGCGGAGTATTCCGACCCCGTGGTGCAATGCCTCATCGTCTCCGGCGGGCTCGACGCCTGCCTCGACGACCCCGAGGGGGTCAGTGAGCAGGCCCGCTCCGGCAGTGTCGACGGCGAGGCGGTGGAGGCCGGCTGGATCCTCTGGCCGCTCATCCCCTACAGTTTCGACACGGTGAACTACGATGTCGCCCGCGCGCCCTCGGCGCCCGACGCGAACCACTGGCTCGGCACCGACGACCAGGCGCGCGACGTGGTGGCCCGGGTGATCTACGGCTTCCGCATCTCCATCCTCTTCGCCCTCGTGGTGGGCATCGTCTCCTCGGTGATCGGCATCATCGCCGGGGCGGCGCAGGGCTATTTCGGCGGCTGGGTCGACCTCGTGTTCCAGCGCATCGTCGAGATCTGGGGCAACACGCCGAGCCTCTACATCCTGATCATCCTCTCGGCGATGTTCACCATGACATTCTGGCTGCTCACCATCCTCATCGCCGTGTTCAGCTGGACCGCGCTGGTGGGCGTGGTGCGCGCCGAGTTCCTGCGCGCGCGCAACTTCGAATACGTGCGCGCCGCCCGCGCGCTCGGCGTGCGGGACTGGACGATCATGTTCCGCCACCTGCTGCCCAACGCCATGGTGGCGACGCTCACCATGCTGCCCTTCATCATCACCGGCGCGATCTCGGGCCTCGCCACGCTCGATTACCTCGGGCTCGGCCTCTCGGCGGCCTATCCCTCGCTGGGCGAGCTGACCCTGCAGGGCAAGAACAACCTGCAGGCGCCCTGGCTGGGCTTCACCGCCTTCTTCACCTTCGCCATCATGCTCTCGCTGCTCGTGTTCGTCTTCGAGGGCGTGCGTGACGCGTTCGACCCGCGGAAGACCCTGAAATGACGCTGCTTTCCGTCCGCGACCTCACGGTGCGCTTCGGCGCCGCCGCGCCCGCTGCCGTGAAGGGCGTGAGCTTCGACATCGCCCCGGGCGAGACCGTGGCCCTGGTGGGCGAGAGCGGCTCCGGCAAGTCGGTCACGGCCCTCTCCACCGTGGCCCTCACGCCTGACAGTGCCGAACTCTCCGGCTCGATCACCTACAAGGGCCAGGAGATGCTCGGGGCCTCGCGCGCCCAGCTGCGAAAGGTGCGCGGCAACGACATCAGCTTCATCTTCCAGGAGCCGATGACCTCGCTCAACCCGCTGCACCGGCTGCGCAAGCAGCTTGGCGAGAGCCTCGCCCTGCACCAGGGCCTGCGCGGGGCGAAGGCCGAGGCGCGCATCGTCGAGCTGCTCACGCAAGTCGGCATCCGCGACCCCGAGACCCGGCTCGACGACTATCCCCACACGCTCTCCGGCGGGCAGCGCCAGCGGGTGATGATCGCGATGGCGCTGGCCAACAACCCCGACCTGCTGATCGCCGACGAGCCGACCACGGCGCTCGATGTCACCATCCAGGCGCAGATCCTCGACCTCCTGCGCGAGATCCAGGCCGCGCGCGGCATGGCGATGCTGTTCATCACCCATGACCTCGCCATCGTGCGCCGCATTGCCGACCGGGTCTGCGTGATGAAGGACGGCGAGATCGTCGAGACCGGGCCGGTGGCCGAGATCTTCGCCGCGCCGAAGCACCCCTACACGCGGATGCTGCTGGCCGCCGAGCCCTCCGGCAGCCCCACCCCGGTGCCCGAGGGCGCGCCGGAGGTGGTGCGCACCGAAGGTCTGAAGGTGTGGTTTCCCATCCGCCGCGGGCTGCTCAACCGGGTGACGGGCCATGTGAAGGCGGTGCGCGAGGCCACGCTCTCGGTGCGCGCCGGCGAGACGCTGGGCGTGGTGGGCGAGAGCGGCTCGGGCAAGACCACGCTGGCGCTGGGCATCCTGCGGCTGGTCGCCTCCGACGGGCCGGTGGTGTTCATGGGCCGCGACATCCAGGGGCTGCGCAACAAGGCGCTGCGCCCGATCCGCCGCGACCTGCAGGTGGTGTTCCAGGACCCCTACGGCTCGCTCTCGCCGCGCATGTCGGTGGAGCAGATCGTGGCCGAGGGGCTCGGGGTGCACGGGCTGGAGCCAGGGGCGGACAAGCGCGAGACGGTGGCGCGCATCCTCGCCGAGGTCGGGCTCGACCCGGCGATGATGGACCGCTACCCGCACGAGTTCTCCGGCGGCCAGCGCCAGCGCATCGCGGTGGCGCGCGCCATGGTGCTGCGGCCGAAGCTGGTGGTGCTCGACGAGCCCACCTCGGCGCTCGACATGACGGTGCAGGTGCAGATCGTTGAGCTGTTGCGCGAGCTGCAGGCGCGCCACGGCCTCGCCTACCTGTTCATCAGCCACGATCTGCGCGTGGTGCGCGCGCTGAGCCACAAGGTGATGGTGATGCGCCAGGGCGAGGTGGTGGAGGCCGGCCCGGCCGAGGCGCTGTTCGAGGCGCCGCAGCACGAATACACCCGCACCCTCCTCGCCGCCGCCCGGGCGAAGTAGCCAGGGCTGGCCGCGGAGCCCCGGCCGGGCCTTCGCCTCGGGGGGCATCGAGCCCCCGCTCGGCAAACGAGCCCGCTGGCGCGGGCCGGGGCGCACCACCCCGGCGGCGGGACCCGCCTGCGGGAACGCCCCGGCGTCAGTCCTCGGGGTCGGCGCTGCCGTGGATGGCGAAGGCTTCGAGCTCGGCATCGACCGGGGCGATGGCGCGGTAGGATTCGCGCACGCCCTCGGGCGAGAGCTCGCGCTGGAGCACGAGGAGCGTGTTGGCTGCGTGGCCCTCGCAGAGTTCCTCCATGAAGGCGATCTCCTGCTCGGCGACCCCGCGCGCGGCCTCGGCCGAGGGGGCGCCCCAGTCGGCCATGAAATGCTGCGCGAGGCGCTCCACGCAGGCGGCGCGCTCGGCGGGCTCGATGCGGGCCACGGCGACGAAGGTGGAGCGGCCGAGGCTCTCCAGCCCCAGCCAGCCGTTGGCGAAGGCCTGGCGGTGCTTTCCGGTGAGGCGGCTCTCGTCCCAGTCGGAGAATTCGAAACTGCCGGGGATCGCCCATTCGTCGCCCTCCGCCGCGCGGGGGAAGACGTTGAGGTCGGACTCATCCAGCCGCAGGGTGCGGGCGAGCTTCATGCGAGGGCCTCCGGGTCGGGCCAGGGGCGGGGATGGTCGAGCATGCCGGCGAGCGGCAGAACCTGCACGCCCTCGTCGGAGGAGAGCACGAGACCGAGGCTCTCGTCGAGCCCCATCGGGCGGCCCGCGGCCGGGGCGCCGTCCCGGCGCGGGCGGGCCCAGGGGGCGGGCGTCTCGCCGCCGCGGCCCTCGATGCGGCCCCACCAGGCCTCGGAGAGGCCGCGCGGGCCGTCCTCCAGCCAGTCATGCACCCGGACCAGCATGTGCCGCGCCCAGGCCTCGAGCAGCGCGCGGCGGGTGATGTCGGCGCAGCCCTCCTCGGCGAGCGCGGTGATGCCCGGTGTGCGGCCCGGCTCGTCGGAGAGCGGGGCGAGCTGGAGGGTGACCGCCACGACGAGCCAGTCCGGCACTGCCGCCGGGTCTCGCACGGAAGCCTCGGCGCGCAGCCGGCCGCAGAGCGCGCCGTTCACCAGCACGCCGTCGGGCCAGGCGAAGGTCATCCCCACCTCGGGCGGCGCGAGGGAGCCGAGCGCCTCCGCGAGGCCGGTGGCGGCGGCGGGCACCATGGCGAGCGCCTGCGCGAGCGGGCATTCGGGGGCGAAGACCACCGCCGCCTCCAGCGCCGCCTCGTCGCCCGACCAGAAGATCGTTCCCGCCTCCACGCCGGCCACGGCGGCGGCCACGGCGCGGGCGAGCGGGTCGCCCCCCGCCGGCACCGCGCTGCCGCGCAGGAGCGGCGGGAAGACCGGCTCCTCCTCCGGCAGGCGGGGGGTATCGTCGGCCAGCGGCGCCTCCATCAGGCGTGGCCCGTGCCGATGAGCTTGCGGGCGATCTCGCGGAAGCGCAGGGCCTGCGGGCTCTGCGGCTTCGCGGCCACCACCGGCACGCCGGAATCGCCCGAGAGGCGCACGTCGATGTCGAGCGGCACCTCCCCGAGGAAGGGCGCGCCGATGCGCTCGGCCTCCGCCCGCGCGCCGCCATGGCCGAAGATCTGTGTCTCCTCCCCGCAGCAGGGGCACACGAAGGTGGACATGTTCTCGATCATCCCCACCACCGGCGTGTTGGTCTTCTCGAACATGTCGAGCGCCTTCTTCGCGTCGAGCAGCGCGATGTCCTGCGGGGTGGAGACCACCACGGCGCCGGTCACCTCGGCCTTCTGCGACAGGGTGAGCTGCACGTCGCCGGTGCCGGGCGGCAGGTCGACCACCAGCACGTCGAGCCGGCCCCAGGCCACCTGGCGCAGCATCTGCTGCAGCGCGCCCATCAGCATCGGCCCGCGCCAGATGGTGGCCTTGTCCTCGGGCGTGAGCAGGCCGATGGACATCAGGGTCACGCCATGGTTGCGCAGCGGCAGGATGGTCTGGCCATCGGGCGAGGAGGGGCGGCCGGAGATGCCCAGCATGCGCGGCTGGCTCGGCCCGTAGACATCGGCATCGAGCAGGCCCACGCGCCGGCCCTCGGCGGCGAGCGCCACGGCGAGATTGGCCGAGACGGTGGACTTGCCCACCCCGCCCTTGCCCGAGCCGATGGCGAGGATGCGGTCCACTCCCTCGATGGGCCCGGACTGCGGCTTTGCCGCCTGGCGCAGCGGCTCCCCGGGGGCGCCGCCCCCGTGGGAATGGGAGTGCCCGTGGCCGGCGCCGCGCAGGTTGGGCGGCGCGGCGGGGGCGGTGGGGGTGTCGGAATGGGCGGTGAGCATCACCGAGGCCTTCGTGACCCCCGGCAGGGCGGCGACGGCGGCCTCGGCGGCCTTTGCCACCGGCTCCATCGCCCGGCCCTTGGCCGGGTCCACTTCCAGGATCACCCGCACCTCGGAGCCGGTGAGGCTCACGCCCCCCAGCATCCCGGCGGAGACGATGTCGGTGCCCCGCGAGGGGTCGACCACGCGGGCGAGGGCGGCACGCACTTCGGCTTCGGTCACGCTCATTCGGCGCCGCCCTCGAGCGCGATCTCGCCCTTCACCACGTGGGAGAGCGCGATGCCGCCCACGGTGAGGGTGACGGTGGCCTGCAGCGGGCCGGCCGGCAGGGTACCGGCGGCCTCGGCGGCGCGCACCGCCTTCTCGATCTCCTGCTGCGAGGTCACGCCGACGCGCTTGAGGTATTTCCTCAGCGACATGTTGAAGGTCTCGTCGTCCATGTTTCTCTCCCTTGGGGGCCTGGAGGGCGCGGGGGCTCAGGCGTCGCCACGGCGCGGGCCGCGGCCGCCGGGCCCCTTGCGCCCGTCGAGGTAATCATCGGTGGTGCGCACCGGCGGGCGGGGGGCGAGGCCCAGCGGCCCGCCGCCGCCGGAGAACTGCGCCGCCACCCGGCAGTCGTCGCACATCTGGATCAGGCGCAGGTTGTCGGAATTGGTGTACATCCAGTTGCGATCGCGCAGCTTCTCGGTGATGCGCTCGATGGTGGAGCGCACGCCGAATTCCTTGCCGCATTCGATGCAGGCGAAGGGCTCCTCGGAGTTGAGCACCCGCGGCTTCAGCGCCTCGGCGGAGGCGTCGTAGCGCGGTTCGAGGGTGATCGCGGTCTCCGGGCAGGCGGAGGCGCAGATGCCGCATTGCACGCAGGCATCCTCCTGGAAGCGCAGCTCCGGGCGGTCGGGGTTGTCGAGCAGCGCGCCGGTGGGGCAGAGCGAGACGCAGGCGAGGCAGAGCGTGCAGGCGTCGCTGTCGACCAGCACCGCGCCGTAGGGCGCGCCCTCGGGCAGCGGCACCGGCGCGTCGAGCCCGGCGCCGAGCGCGCGCATGGCCGAGCGCACCAGCTCGCGCCCGCCACCCAGCGCCAGCGCGGGCTCGGCGCGCGGCGCGGGGGGGCGGGTGTCGTAGAGGGCGGCTTCAAGCGCGTCGGGCTCGGCCGGTTCCAGCAGGCGCAGGCGCTCAGGCTCGGGCGCCATGGCGCGGGCAAGGGCGAGCTGGGGGTCGAGCGCCTCGCGCTCGGTGCGGGGGCCCGCGAGCACCGCCACCTCGGCGTAGCCCTGCGAGAGGGCGGCGAGCATCAGCATGTGCCCCGCCCCGCCCGCCTCCGGCAGCTCGAGCGGCAGCACGTCGGCCGGCAGGCCGCGGCCGAAACGGGCGGAGAGCGCGATGAGCTCGGCGCCGAACTCCGCGTCATGCAGCAGCAGCCGCGGGGCCGCGCCGCCGGCCTCGCGGTAGGTCTCGGCCATCACCCGGGCGCGGCGCACCTGGTGGTCGAGCGGCGGGTCGTCGTAGAGCATCGCGCCGGTGGGGCAGACCGCGGCGCAGGCACCGCAGCCGGCGCAGATGTCGGCGGCGAGGCTCACGTGGTCGCCCGCGGGCAGGATCGCCCCGGTGGGGCAGACGTCGAGGCAGCGGGTGCAGCCGGTCTTGCCGGCGCGCGAATGGGCGCAGAGGCTCTCGGTCACCCGCACGTAGAGCGGCTTGTCGAAGGTGCCGGAGAGGTCGCTCGCCTCGAACAGCGCGCGGGCCACGGCGGCGGGGTCGCGCGGGTCGGCGCGCAGGTAGCCGTCGCGCTTCTCCCAGGCGGGGAACATCGGCGTGCCGCCGGAGAGGTCGAGGATCACGTCGCATTCGGAGATGCCGCCGTCCTGCGCCGGGCCGAAGCGCAGCGCGCCGCGGCCCGCGGGCTCGGCCAGCGCCAGCCCGTCGGCCACCACCGAGAAGGCGCCCAGCCGGCCGCGGGCCCGGGCGATGCGCCCGCGCAGGATCTCGAAGCGGTCCTCGCGCGGCGGGATCACCTCCTCGCCGTCGCTCAGCATCACGGTGACGGAGAGCCGGCCGGCAAGCCGCGCCGCCGCCTCCATCGCCACCGCGCCGGGCCCGTAGACCAGGCACACGCCCTCCGAGCTGATGGGCATCAGCGGCGCCGGCTCGGCGCTGAGCGCGCCCTCGGCCAGCAGGGCCGCCATCTTGGGGCCGGCGGCGGCGCCCTCGTCGGACCAGCCGGCGCGGTCACGGATGTCGGTGGTGGCGAGGGGGCGGCCGGCGGCGATGTCCTCGAACAGCGGCGCCTCCTGGCCGCAGGCCAGGGTCACCGGGCGTCCGGCCTCCAGCGCCGCCTCCACGACATGCTGCTCGGAGCGGCACAGGTGGCGGTGCACCCGGCAGGGGCGGCCGGCCACGGCCTGCCCGAGGGCCTCACCGTCGATCTCCATGCTGCCCATGCAGGAGCAGAGCAGCAGTTCGGCGTTGCGTTCCTGCGTCATCGGACGATCTCCCCGCCTTGCGTCGGAACCCTTGGCGGGGGGCTGGACAATCCGCGTCCGAGCCCCCACCCTTTCGGCCCCAGATCAATCATGGCCGCGCCCGGGACACAAGGCCCGACGCGGAGGGAACGCAAGCTTGACGTCCGAAGCCAGACCGCCAGACGGACCCCGCACCGCCGCCGAGCCCTCGGGAGAGGCCGAGCCGCCGCGTGGCGCCCGCCCGCGCGAGATCGAGCTGCCCCTGGGCATCGTCCTGCGCCGCATACCGGCAAGAAGCCGGTGGGTGAGCCATGTCTGGCGCGCCGTCGCGGTGCTGCCCGGCGCCGCGCCGGCAGACTGGGCGGAGCTGCGCGAGGAGGACGGCGCGGTGGAATACCACGCCGCCACCCTGCCCCTCGTGCTGCACCGCGCCGAGACCGAGGCCTACCGCGTGGGCCTCGCCAGCCGGCCGCGCAATGTCTGGGTGGTGCTGCGCCCCGCGCCCGCGGGCGCTGCACATGACGTTGCGGTACATCTCGTCACCGCCTCGCCCTTCGAGGCGCAGGACTACATGGAGAGCGGCGACGAGATCGTCGAGCCGGTGCCGATGCCCGACGCGCTGCACGCCTGGATCGCCGCCTTCGTCGACGCCCAGCCCGACGACCCGGAGTTCGTGAAGCGCCGGCGCACGCCCCACGCCCCCTCGCCCGAGGAGGGTCTCGGCGACAGCCGCATCCCCCAGGAAAACGACGTCTACCGCGCCCCGGCCACGCTGCGCGCCCGGAAGGACCAGACATGAGCAGGGGCGACGGCAGCAGGGGCGACGGCTTCCTCGACCGCTGGTCACGCCGCAAGCGCGGCCTCGCGCCGGAAGCCGGTGACCCCACGGCGGACGCTCCCGCGGCAGCCCTGCCCGAGGCCAGCCCCGAGCCGGCTCCACAGCCCGCGCCGGACCCCGAGGCCACGGACGCCGAGATCCTCGAGAGCCTCGGCCTGCCCGACCCCGACACCCTGCGCCCGGGCGACGATTTCTCCGCCTTCATGCGCTCTGCCGTGCCGCGCCGGCTGCGCAACCGCGCCCTGCGCCGGCTCTGGGCCTCCGACCCCGTGCTCGCCTGTCTCGACGGGCTGAACGACTACGAGGAAGACTTCACCGACGCCGCCACCGTGGTGCCGGACCTCAGGACCGCCTACAAGGTGGGACAGGGCATGTTCGACCGGAAGGCAGAGGCCGCCCGGGCCGCCGCGCCGCCGCCCGCCCCTCGCGACGAGCCCGGCGGGGAGGCTCCCCCGGAGGCGGCCGGGGAGGCCACCGGGGAGGCCCCCGGGGAGGCATCCGCACCCGGCGACACCGGCGCGGCGCCCGCCCCGGAGACGGCGCGGCCCGCTCCCTCCGCCGATGCTGCAGCGCAGCTTTCCCCACGCCGCAGTGCAATGCGCTTCAGATTTGAGGAAGATGGTTCAAATCCGGCGTGAACACGTTGAGCGCGTTCAATAACCCCGCTGGACTTCCCCGCCCGCAATGGTGCAGAATGGGTGTCCGCCAGCGCCCTCTCGGGGGCGGCCAGCAACAGCAACGGGAGCAGCCGGCGCCATGTCCGGGAACAACAGATCGCCCCAGGAGGAACCGTCCGCCGGCATCCCGGAAGAGGATCGGGTGCGGGCAGATTTCTACGCGTTTCTCGCCGGGCTTCTCGTGCGTCCGGCCGATGTCGCGACGCTCCGCCGCCTCGCTGCCCTGAAGGGCGACCAGACCGCCATCGGCGCCGCGATCGACGCGCTTGCCGCCGTGGCCCGCAGCATGTCGGTGAACACCGTGCGGCGGGAATACAACGATCTCTTCATCGGGCTCGGGCGCGGCGAGCTCGTGCCCTACGCCTCCTTCTACATGACCGGCTTCCTCAACGAGAAGCCCCTCGCCCGGCTGCGCCAGGACATGGCGCGCCATGCCGTGGCGCGGGCCAGGGACGTGTTCGAGCCCGAGGACAACATCGCCTCGCTCTGCGAGATCATGGCCGGGCTGATCCGCGGCGCGTTCGGCGCGCCGCTGCCGCTCGCCGCTCAGCGCGAATTCTTCGCCGCCCATGTCGCCCCCTGGGCCGGGCATTTCTTCTCCGACCTCGAGGGCGCCCGCGCATCGGTGTTCTACGCCCCCGTGGGCACGCTGGGGCGCCTGATGATCGAGATCGAACGCGAGGCCTTCCGCCTCGGCGGAGCCGAAACCGGCTGAGCGCGGGACAGCGGCGCGGGCCGTAAACGGTTCGTTAAGCCGGACAGCGGACCGTCTTTCCGCCCCCCGGCACGAAGGCCCCGCCCCGGAGGGCACGAGGATACCGCCCCCGGGAGCGGCAGATGCGCAGGCCCCCGGGGGCCGCACCGAACCGCCCGCAGGGGCGCGACAGACCGCCCGCAGGGGCACCGCAGACCGCCCGCAGGGGCGCACCGAACCGCCCCAGTGGCACGCAGGAGGATGACGCAGATGACGCGCAAGACCGACGACACCAGCATTTCCCCCGGCACCTCGCGCCGCGACCTGCTGCGCCTCGGCCTGGCCGGCATCCCGGCCGTGGCCGTGGGCAGCGTCGCCGGCACCGGCGCCGCACAGGCGGCGGAGGAGGTGGCCCCCACCAGCCTCGGCCTGCGCAAGACCGAGCACGTGCTGAAATACTACGAGACCTGCCGCTGACAGCGGCCTGACGCCACGGGCGCCGGGATGCTTGCCCCGCGCGCCTGACAGCCATCAGGGCCCCCGAGCCCGACACAGACTGGAGTTTCCCATGCTCAGGAAGCGTACCGACGGGACAGCGCAGCACGGCAGGGCCGCATCGATCCTCGCAGGGCGGCCCGCGCGCCAGGGCGGTGAAGGAATGGACCGCCGCACCTTTCTCGGCCGCTCGGGCCTCGCGGTGGGCGGGCTTGCGGCCGTGGCCGGCATGGGGGCCGGGACGGTGCGCAAGGCGGATGCCGCAACTGCGGCGAGCGGCGCCATCACCACGGTGAAATCGGTCTGCACCCACTGCTCGGTGGGCTGCACGGTGATGGCCGAGGTGCAGAGCGGCGTCTGGATCGGGCAGGAGCCCGGCTGGGACAGCCCGTTCAACCTCGGCGCCCATTGCGCCAAGGGCGCCTCGGTGCGCGAGCACGCCCATGGCGAGCGGCGGCTGAAATACCCGATGAAGCTCGTGGGCGGCAAATGGGAGCGCATGTCCTGGACCGACGCGATCAACGAGATCGGCGACGGCATGCTCAAGATCCGCGAGGAGAGCGGGCCGGACAGCGTCTACTGGCTCGGCTCGGCCAAGCATTCCAACGAGCAGGCCTACCTGTTCCGCAAGTTCGCCGCCTACTGGGGCACGAACAACGTCGACCACCAGGCCCGCATCTGCCACTCCACCACCGTGGCCGGGGTTGCGAACACATGGGGCTACGGCGCCATGACCAACTCCTACAACGACATCCACAATTCCAAGGCGATCATCATCATCGGCGGCAACCCCGCCGAGGCGCACCCGGTCTCGCTCCAGCACCTGCTCAAGGGCAAGGAGCAGAACAATGCGCCGCTGATCGTGTGTGATCCGCGCTTCACCCGCACCGCCGCGCATGCCACCGAATACGTGCGCATGCGCCCGGGCTCGGACGTGGCGCTGGTCTGGGGCCTGCTCTGGCACGTGCTGGAGAACGGCTGGGAAGACAAGGAGTTCATCCGCCAGCGCGTCTGGGGTCTCGACCAGATCCGCGAGGAGGTGAGGAAGTGGAACCCGGCCGAGGTCGAGCGCGTCACCGGCGTGCCCGAGGAGCAGATGCACCGCGTCGCCCGCACCCTGGCCGAAAACCGCCCCGGCACGCTGATCTGGTGCATGGGCGGCACCCAGCACACCACCGGCAACAACAACACCCGCGCCTACTGCATCCTGCAGCTCGCGCTGGGCAACATGGGCAAGCCGGGCGGCGGCACCAACATCTTCCGCGGCCATGACAACGTGCAGGGGGCGACCGACCTCGGCGTGCTCGCCGACACGCTGCCGGGCTACTACGGCCTCACCGACGGGGCCTGGAAGCACTGGAGCCGCGTGTGGGAGGAGGATTACGAGTATTTCGTCTCCCGCTTCACCTCCAGGGAGATCATGGAGGCCAAGGGCATCACCGTGTCGCGCTGGTTCGACGGCGTGCTGGAGCCGGCGGAGAACCTCGACCAGCCCAACCCCGTGCGCTGCATGGTGTTCTGGGGCCACGCGCCGAACTCGCAGACCCGCCTTCCCGAGATGAAGAAGGCGATGGAGAAGCTCGACATGCTGGTGGTGGTCGACCCCTACCCCACCGTCTCGGCCATCATGCATGACCGCACGGACAATGTCTGGCTGCTGCCGGCCTGCTCGCAGTTCGAGACCTACGGCTCGGTGACCGCCTCCAACCGCTCGCTGCAATGGCGCGAGAAGGTGGTGGAGCCGCTGTTCGAGTCCAAGGCCGACCATGTCATCATGAAGCTCTTCGCCGACAAGTTCGGCTTCTCCGACCGGCTGTTCCGCAACATCGAGGTCAACGGCGACGAGCCGCTGATCGAGGACCTCACGCGCGAGTTCAACCGCGGCATGTGGACGGTGGGCTACACCGCCCAGAGCCCGGAGCGCATGCGCCTGCACATGCAGAACCAGCACACCTTCGACCGCACCACCCTGCGCGCCGACGGCGGCCCCTGCGACGGCGACTACTACGGCCTGCCCTGGCCCGCCTGGGGCACGCCGGAGATGAACCACCCCGGCTCGCCGGTGCTCTACAACACCGACCTGCACGTGAAGGACGGCGGCATGGGCTTCCGCGCCCGCTTCGGCGTCGAGCGTGACGGCGAGAACCTGCTCGCCGAGGGCTCCTGGTCGAAGGGCTCGGAGATCGAGGACGGCTACCCAGAGTTCACCATGGCCATGCTCGTTCAGCTCGGCTGGGACGGCGACCTCACCCCCGAGGAGCGCGCCAGCATCGAGGCCGTCGCCGGCTCCTCGGAGGCCGAGGCGGTGGGCAAGGTGAACTGGAAGACCGACCTTTCCGGCGGCATCCAGCGCGTGGCCATCGAGCACGGCTGCGCCCCCTACGGCAACGCCAAGGCCCGCTGCGTGGTGTGGAACTTTCCCGACCCCGTGCCGGTGCACCGCGAGCCGCTCTACACCAACCGCCGCGACCTGGTGGCCGACTACCCCACCTACGACGACCGGCGGGACTGGCGCGTGCCCGTGCTCTACGCCTCGATCCAGAAGCAGGATTTCTCGGAGAACTACCCGATCATCCTCACCTCCGGGCGCCTGGTGGAATACGAGGGCGGCGGCGACGAGACCCGCTCGAACCCCTGGCTGGCCGAGCTGCAGCAGGAGATGTTCATCGAGATCAACCCGCGCGATGCGAATGATCGCGGCATCAAGGACGGCGAGTACGTCTGGGTCGAGGGCCCGGACGAGGGCCGCATCCGCGTGGCCGCGATGGTGACCGAGCGCGTGGGCCGGGGCGTGGCCTTCATGCCCTTCCACTTCGGCGGCATCTGGCAGGGCGAGGACCGGCGCCACAAGTACCCCGAGGGCGCCGACCCGATCGTGCTCGGCGAATCCACCAACACCGCGCAGACCTATGGCTACGACTCCGTCACGATGATGCAGGAGACGAAAGCCACCCTCTGCCAGATCATGAAAGCCTGAGGGAGGACATCATGGGTAAAGCAGCCTTTCTCTGCGACGCCGAACGCTGCATCGAGTGCAACGCCTGCGTCACCGCCTGCAAGAACGAGCACGAGATCCCCTGGGGCATCAACCGCCGCCGCGTGGTGACCATCAACGACGGCCGGCCGGGGGAGAAATCCATCTCCGTCGCCTGCATGCACTGCTCCGACGCGCCCTGCATGGCCGTCTGCCCGGTGGATTGCTTCTACAAGACCGCGGACGGCATCGTGCTGCACTCCAAGGACCTGTGCATCGGCTGCGGCTACTGCTTCTACGCCTGCCCCTTCGGCGCGCCGCAGTACCCGCAGGCCGGCAACTTCGGCTCGCGCGGCAAGATGGACAAGTGCACCTTCTGCGCCGGCGGCCCGGAGGAGAACAACTCCCCGGCCGAGTTCCAGAAATACGGCCGCAACCGCATCGCCGAGGGCAAGCTGCCGATCTGCGCCGAGATGTGCTCCACCAAGGCCCTGCTCGCGGGCGATGCCGACGACGTGTCGAGCATCTTCCGCGAGCGCGTGGTGGCCCGCGGTTTCGGCGGCGACAGCTGGGGCTGGGGCACCGCCTATGGAAACCAGAACGACAGCTGATCCCGGCACCAGCGGCGCCCCGCGCGCCGCGACGGCGGGCCCCTCGGGGCCCGCACGCCTTTCCCTTGCCCCGCGCGCCCGGCCCGCCCAGGCCCGGCGCCTTTTTTGACGACCAGACGCGTGAGGTCCCGCATGCCCCGTTCCTCCGAGCGCGCCCGCGCCGCCGAACCCCGTCCCGCGGCCCGGGTGCCCAGCCCGCGCTTCGAGCGCCGCCGCAAGCGCCGCCTGCGGGTGGCCATCGGCGCGCTGAGCCTCTCCGTGCTGCTGCTGGCCGTCACGCTGGCGAGCTTCGTGACCATGGCCGACGCGCAGTCCGTGCGCCCGCCGGCCAATGCCGTCACCAATTCCACGCCCGATGCCACCGGCATGGAGAGCGTGCCCGGCAAGATCACCCAGCCCCCCGCCCGCGCCGACCTCTGGCGCTTCGTGGGCGGTGACCGGGGGCCGGACGAGGAGGGCTTCACCACCACCGTCTCCATCCCCAACAAGCTCTCGGCCACGCTTGTGCAGCCTTTCGGCGAGGAATGGCGCCTGCTGCGCCGTGGCCCGCTGCCGGAATACGGGCTCATCATCCCCGCCGCGATGATCCTGGCGCTGGCCGCCTTCTACCTCATCCGCGGGCGCATCCGCATCGAGGCCGGGCCGTCGAGGAACCGCATCCGGCGCTTCGGCGGGTTCGAGCGCTTCGGCCACTGGCTGCTGGCGGTGAGCTTCGTCGCCCTCGCCCTCACCGGGCTGAACCTGCTCTACGGGCGCGAGTACATCCTGCCGCTGATCGGGCACGAGGCCTATTCCCTCACCGCCTGGTGGGGCAAATGGGTGCACAACAACATCGCCTGGGCCTTCATGCTCGGCCTGGTGCTGATCTTCGTGATGTGGGTGGGCCGCAACATCCCCCACCGGCGCGACCTCGTCTGGCTGATGAAGGGCGGCGGGCTGTTCTCGAAGCACTCGCACCCGGACGCGGGCAAGTTCAACGCCGGGCAGAAGCTGATCTTCTGGTCGGTGATCCTGCTCGGCGCCTCGCTCAGCCTCTCGGGCATCGCCCTGCTCTTCCCGTTCCAGACCGGGCTGATGGGCAAGACCTTCGCCTTCTTCAACGACATCGGCCTGTCGCTCAGCTTCATCGGCATCGACGTGAGCCAGCCGGTCACCGCCCTGCAGGAAATGCAGTACCAGACCATCTGGCACGCCGCCGTGGCGCTGGTGATGATCGCGATCATCATCGCGCATATCTACATCGGCACGCTGGGCATGGAGGGCGCCTTCGACGCCATGGGCTCCGGCGATGTTGACCTGAACTGGGCGCGCGAGCACCACAATCTCTGGGTCGACGAGGTGAGCGCCCGCACCAGCCGGCGCACCCCGGCCGAATGAGCCCCCGGCCCCGCGCCCGGGCGGGGAGTGTCGCGCGGCGCCGCCTGGCGCCGTGCGTCGTGCTGCTCGCGGGGCTGCTGGGCGGGGCCGCGGCGGCGGAGCCGGTGCTCACCGGCCATGGCGGCCCGGTGAAGGGGCTGGCCCGGGCGGGCGAGATGATCCTTACCGCGAGCTTCGACAATTCCGTGGGGCTCTGGGGCCCGGGCGGCACGCATATGCGCTGGCTCGAGGGCCACGCCGCGGCAGTGAACGTGGTGATCGACGCCGGGCGCGGCCGGCTGCTCTCGGGCGGCGACGATTTCGAGATCATCGCATGGGACGCGGACAGCGGCAGCGCGCTGCAGCATTTCTCCGGCCACCGCGGCAAGGTGATGGGCCTCGCCCTCTCGCCTGACGGGCGGCATTTCGCCTCCGCGAGCTGGGACGGCGCGGTGGGGCTCTGGGACCTCGACACCGGCACGCGCCTCGCCCTCGTGCAGGCCGGCGCGGGGGCGGTGAACGCGGTCGCCTTCGCCGGGCCGGACCGTCTCTACTCCGCCTCCGCCGATGGCACGCTGCGCCGCTGGGAGCTGGGCGAGAGCGGGCTCGAGCCGGGGCGCGACGTGCTCACCGGCGGCTTCGGCATCAACGTGCTGGTGCCGGGCCCGGGCTGGCTCGCCTATGGCACGGTCGACGGGCGGATCGGCGCCCTCGCCCTGCCCTCGGAGGAGCCGCTGGCCGAGATCTCGCTCGAGCGCACGCCGGTGCTGGCACTGGCGGCGAACCCGGCCGCAACCCTGCTCGCCGCCGGCGACGGCCAGGGCTTCATCACGCTGATCGAGACGGCGGACTGGTCGCTCGGCCGGGCGCTGCATGCCGCCGAGCGCGGGCCGGTCTGGGCGCTCGCCTTCCTCGACGATCACCGGCTGGTGGCCGCGGGCCTCGCCGATCATGCCGCCGTCTGGGCGGTGGACGGGCCCGCGGAGCCGCTGTTCACCATGGCCGCCGGGCAGCGCTTCAAGGTCGATCCCGCGAGCGTGGGCAACGGCGAGCGGCAGTTCGCCCGCAAGTGCTCGGTGTGCCACAGCCTCACGCCCGGCGATGCCCGCCGCGCCGGGCCGACACTGCACCACATCTTCGGGCGCGAGGCGGGCGCGCTGCCGGGCTATAGCTATTCCGAGGCGCTCGCCGCCTCCGGCATCACCTGGAGCCCGGAGACGCTCGACAGGCTTTTCGACCTCGGGCCGGAGCATTATACACCGGGCTCGAAGATGCCGATGCAGCGCATCATCAGTGCGCAGGACCGCGCCGACCTGATAGACTACCTGCGGGACGCAACCCGCTGAACGAGGAGCCGACATGAAAGCCTTCATCCTTGCCGTCGTCGCCATCGTGGGCATCGGGGTCGCGGCACCCTACGCGCTGAACTCGATGGGCTGGTCCTCGGCCGAGGTCTACAAGATGCCCAACGTCCGGCTCGACC
The DNA here is from genome assembly GCF_003448965.1 of Oceanicella sp. SM1341. Taxonomy (GTDB): domain Bacteria; phylum Pseudomonadota; class Alphaproteobacteria; order Rhodobacterales; family Rhodobacteraceae; genus Paroceanicella. The sequence goes on along the minus strand of NZ_QRGC01000012.1, from coordinate 40,435 downwards.
AGGACCCGCGCTGAGCCGCGCTCAGGCCTGCGGGGTCATCGCCTTGCGGGCGCGCTTGCGCTCGATGCCGAGGGCGCGCTCGCGCCAGATGATCAGCAGGCCCGCCGTGACCACCAGCGCCGCCCCGCCGACCATGGTCCAGGTCGGCACCTCGGCGAAGACGAAATAGCCCAGCCCCAGCGCGAAGACCATCGAGGTGTACTCGAAGGGCGCGATCACCGAGGTGTCGGCGTGGCGGTAGGAGGAGGTCATCAGGATCTGCCCCACCCCGCCGAAGAGCCCCGCCGCCACCAGCATCGCCAGCACCTCCCAGCGCGGCCACACCCAGCCCCAGGGCAGCGTGACCAGCGAGAGCAGCGCCGCGATCAGGCTGAAGTAGAACACGATGGCCGCCGCCGGCTCCTTCTGCACCAGCTTGCGCACGAAGATGGTGGCGAGCGCCCCGAACACCGCGCCGGTGAGGGCGGCGAAGGCGCCCACGGTCTCGAGCTTGGAGGCCGCCGCGGGGTCGATCGTGGTCATGCGCGGCGAGAGCACCATCACCACCCCGGCGAGGCCGAGCGCCACCGCGCCGATGCGGTAGAAGCGCACGCTCTCCCCGAGGAACATCGCCGCGAAGATGGTGGCGAGCAGCGGCGAGGCATAGCCGATCGCCACCGACTCGGGCAGCGGCAGCAGGCCGAGCGCGAGAAAGCTGCACCCCATCGAGGACACGCCCACCAGCGAGCGCCAGAAATGCCCCATCAGGTTGTCCGTGCGCAGGGCGGCGGGAAACTCGTGCCGCCACCACAGCCACAGGAGGATCGGCGGAATGGCGAAGAAGGAGCGGAAGAACACCTGCTCGCCCGCCGGCACCTCTTCCGCGGTGGCCTTGATGAAGGCCGACATGGCCATGAACACGACGACAGACATCACCTTGAGCATGATGCCGCGGATGGGATTCATCGGACGGGGTCCCCGGGTCTTGCCCCCGGGGGTGGCCCCGGGGTGGCGGGCGCCGCGCGCCCGCTCCTCCTTCGGCTGTAGCAGCGCCGCCCCGCTCGCTTCAAGCGCGATCTGCGCATGGCAGCCGCGCGTGCCGTGAAAGCCGCTAGCCCTGCGACTGGCTCTGCTGCTGCTGGCCCTGCATCACCGTGACATCGGTCTCGAAGCCGATCTCCGGTTGGCCGAGCACATTGCCGTTCACCGGGGCGGCGTCCGGCGCGTCGAGCCCGCAGGACAGGCGCACGTAGGCTTCCGTGGGGCAGACGGCGTTGGACGGATCGAAGCCGATCCAGCCCAGCCCGGCGATGAAGGCCTCGGCCCAGGCATGGGTCTCGAGCAGGGTCTCCTCCGCCTCCTCGTCGGTGAGCAGGTAGCCCACCACGTAGCGCGCCGGCAGGCCCATCAGACGCGCCGCGGCGATGAACACATGCGCGTGGTCCTGGCACACACCGGCGCCCAGCGCGAGGGCCTGGGCGGCGGTGGTCTTCGCATCGGTGAGGCCGGGGCGATACTCCACCGCCTCTGTCACCGCCGCGGAGAGGGCGTGCGCCCGCTCCAGCTCGGTGCCCGGCGGAATGGCGGCGGCGAATTCGGTGAGCGCCTCGTCGGGCTCGGTGAGGGGCGTGTCGCGCAGGAAGATGCCCGGGGGCGGATGGGCCGGCAGGTCGCGCACCAGGCCGGTGGTGTCGGTCACCTCCACGGTGCCGGAGGCGATGATCTCGGCGGCGTCGAGCGGGGCCATGTGGCTCCAGAGCGCCACCTGGTCGCCGTAGGCGTCGCGCACCAGGGGGGCCACGGTGTCGCCGTTCACGCTCACCGACCAGTCGAGCACGCGCTGCCCGGCGTGGGTGGAGGGGAAGAGCTTCAGCCGCAGCGCCACCCTGTCGGCCTCGGGCGCGTAGGTGTAGGTGGTGCGGTGTCTCACGGAGAGGCGCATGGGACCCTCAGAAATGATAGGCGAGGGAGACCTCGCGCGACAGTTTCGCGGTGACGCCGATGAACTCGTCGACGAACTCGTGCAGCCCGTTGCGGAACACCTCGCCGATGCCGGTCTCGTTCAGCCGGTCGAGCCCGGCGGAGGCGAGGTCGTGGCAGGGGTGGCGCTGGCCGTAGGCCAGTTCCAGGTGGTCGAGCGTCTGGCTGATCTGGCGGTAGCAGAAGGTGACCGAGCGCGGGAAGGCGCCGTTGAGGATCACGAAATCGGCGATCTTCCAGGGCGCGTAATCGCCCTTGTAGATGTGGTGGAACGAGCGCATGGCCGAGAGCGCCCAGAGCACCGAGGTCCACTGGTGATGGTCGCGCCCGCCGCCCACGATGTCGCTCTCCGGCAGCAGCACGAAGTACTTCACGTTGAGCAGCCGCAGGGTCATGTCGGCGCGCTCCATGTGGCCGCCGAGGCGCAGGAAGGCGTAGCCGTCGTTGCGCAGCATCGAGGTCTCGGAGGCGCCGCGGAACATCGCCGCACGGGCCTTCACCCAGTCGAGGATGGTGGGCAGCTCGCGCCGGGCGGTGATCTCGTCGACGTTCTCCAGCCGGCGCCAGCCGTCGTTCAGCGCCTCCCACATCTCCTGGGTGAGGGCGGTGCGGATCGCCTTCGCATTGGCCCGCGCCCGGGTGAGGCAGGCGTGGATGGAGGAGGGATTGTCCTGGTCGAGCACAAGGCCGCGCACGATGGCGGCCTCGTTCAGGGTCTTGCCCTCGTCGAAATACTCCTCCGCCCCGGTGGCCATGATGACCGAGCGCCATTCCTGCCGCTCGGCCGAGCCGGGCAGCAGCGCCATGCGCTGGCCCATCTCGATGAGCCGCGCTGTGCTTTCGGCGCGCTCGAGGTAGCGCGACATCCAGTAGAGGTTTTCTGCGGTCCGGCTCAGCATGTCAGTCCCTCAGAACCCAGGTATCCTTCACTCCGCCACCCTGGCTGGAGTTGACCACGAGCGAACCCTCGCGCAGCGCCACGCGGGTGAGCCCGCCCGGCACGAGGCGGATCTGCTGACCCACCAGGCAGAAGGGCCGGAAATCGACATGCCGGCCGGCGAGCTCGGCCCCGCCCAGCGTGGGGGCGGTGGAGAGGTCGAGCGTCGGCTGGGCGATGAAATCCTCCGGGTCGGCGATGATGCGCTTCGCGTAGGCCTCCTGCTCCTCCTTCGTCGATTTCGGCCCGATGAGCATGCCGTAGCCGCCCGAGCCGTGCACCTCCTTGACCACCAGCTCGTCGAGATGCTCCAGCACATAGGCGCACTCGTCGCGGTTGGCGCATTTGTAGGTGGGGATGTTCTCCAGGATCGGCGTCTCGCCGAGGTAGAAGCGGATCATCTCCGGCACGTAGGTGTAGATCGCCTTGTCATCCGCCACGCCCGCGCCCGGGGCCGAGCACAGGGTGACACCGCCGGCGCGGTAGACGTCGAAGATGCCGGCGATGCCCAGCATCGAGTCGGGGCGGAAGTTCAGCGGGTCGAGGAAATCATCGTCGATGCGCCGGTAGATCACGTCCACCCGCTGCGGCCCGAGGGTGGTGCGCATCCACACCCGCCCCTCGTCGACGAAGAGGTCCTGCGGCTCCACCAGCTCCACGCCCATCAGGTCGGCGAGGAAGGAATGCTCGTAATAGGCCGAGTTGAGCGAGCCGGGGGTGAGCACCACCACAACGGGGTCGCCGGTGCAGGCGGCGGGGGCGAGCTCCTCCAGCGTCTTGCGCAGCTGCTGGGGGTAGCTGTCCACCGGCTCCACCGCCCCGCCCGAGAACAGCTCGGGGAACATGCGCATCAGGATCTCGCGGTTCTCGAGCATGTAGCTCACGCCCGAGGGGGTGCGGCAATTGTCCTCCAGCACCTGGAAGGAGGTGCCGGCGGTGCGCACGATGTCGATGCCCACGATGTGGCTGTAGACCTTCCCCGGCGGATCGAAGCCGATCATCTGCGGCAGGAAGGCATCGTTGCGGTAGACCAGATCGGCCGGGATGATGCCGGCGCGGATGATCTCGGCGCGGTGGTAGACGTCGTAGAGGAAGGCATTGAGCGCCTGGGCGCGCTGGCGGATGCCCCGGTCGAGCTGGCGCCATTCCAGCGCCGAGAACACCCGCGGGATGAGGTCGAAGGGGATGAGACGCTCCGGGTCACCGCCCTCGCCGTAGACCGCGAAGGTGATGCCGATGCGGCGGAAGATCGCCTCCGCCTCCTCGCTGCGCTTGCGCAGGGTCTCGAAACCGCTTTCCTCGATCCACCTGACGATCTGCTCGTAGGGCGGCCGTGTCGCGCCCGTGTCGGAAGCCATTTCGTAGAATGTCACTCTCGGACCACCCTGTTTTTTCCCTTGTGGTTAAGGCGAGTGTGCACCGCGCCATGCAGCCTGCGCAAGCCCGTTGGCTGCCGCTTGTGCGGGCAGCGCTGCCCGCCGGTTAACCAAATCTCAGGAATTAAAGTGCAATTAACTCTTTGTTGACTAAAATGGGCCAGGCGAGGTGAAGAGCTTCAGAAGAAGTGTCCACAGGGTGCCCTGCGCCGCCTTCACCACCCCCCGTGTCCCCGACCGGTACGAGCAGGTTTCATGGCAATCAGACGCGCATCGCTGGACAATCACGGCGCAGAGGCCGACGGCACGAGCACCCGTGCCGCGATCTCGGGCGACGGCCGCTTCATCGCCTTCACTTCCTACGCCGACACACTGGTGCCGGGCGACGACGAGGGCCAGCTCGACATCTTCGTGCGCGACATGGCCCGCGGCGAGACCCGGCGCCTCACCGAGCTGCGCACCGGCACGGGCGCGAACGGCGACTCCGGCGCGGCGGAGCTCTCGGCCAACGGCCGCTTCGCCGTGTTCCAGACCGAGGCGACCAACCTCGCCGCGCGGGACGGCAACGGCGCCTCCGACATCTTCCTCGCCGATCTCGCCCGCGGCAGCCTCGTGCGCCTGTCCGAGACCGCGGCCGGCGTGGCGCTGAACGGCGCGAGCTTCGCGCCGGTGATCTCGGGCAATGGCAACACCGTGGTGTTCCGCACCACCGCCACCGACATCACCGGCCGCAACGGCCTCACCGATCTCGTGGCCTGGGATGCCACCACCGACACGCTGCGCCGCATCGACACCGTGCAGTCGCTCCCCGGCCATGAAAGCGCGCGCGCCTACGAGGCGCTGTCGCACAACGGCCGCTTCCTCGCCTACACCGACGAGACCTTCGTGCGCGACGACGATGTCTTCGTGCCCATCCTGCAGCTCCGCGTGCTCGACCTCGCCACCGGGCGCAACCGGCTGGTGAGCGCCACGGAGGCGGGCGGGCCGGCGGACGGCCCCTCCTCCTCGCCCGCGCTCTCGGCCGACGGCTCGACGCTGGTGTTCCTCTCCTCCGCCTCCGACATCGCCGCCGGCGGGCCGCAGGGCAGCGGCGGGCCCGGCGATCTCTACGTCCACGACGTGGACAGCGGCCGCACCGTGGCCCTCGGGCTGGGCGACGAGGTGAGCCCGGCGGAAAACCCCTCCGTCTCGGCCGACGGGCGCTACATCGCCTTCTCCGGCAACGCGCTGGCTGGCGACGACGACGAGACCTACGACATCTACGTGCATGACCGGATGAGCGGCGAGACCGCGATGGTCGACCTCTCGGCCGCCGGCCTGAGCGGCGACGAGGCCGCCGCCCTGCCCCGCATCTCCGCCGACGGGCGCTGGATCGCCTTCGATTCCTGGGCGACCAACCTCACGGGCGACGACACGAACGGCCGCAAGGATGTGTTCCTCGCCGCCAACCCGCTGGCCGACCCCGACGCCCCCCTCTACGGCACCGCCGGCAACGACCGCCTGCTGGGCAGCGACGGCGCCGACGAGATGAGCGGCCTCGCCGGCAACGACCTCCTGCTGGGCGGCGCGGGCAACGACATGCTCTGCGGCCAGGCCGGGCAGGACCGCATCCTGGGCGGCGACGGCGACGACCTGCTCTCCGGCGGCGCGGGGGACGACCGCATCTACGGCAACGACGGCATCGACCGCCTCGTGGGCGGCCTGGGCGCCGACGTGCTGGGCGGCGGCGGGGGCGCCGACCGTTTCATCTACCGCGACACCGTCGAGAGCACGGCCGACGCCCCCGACCTCGTGCGCGACTTCCGCCGGGGCGAGGACGTCTTCGACTTCCAGCGCCTCGACGCGGTGGCAGGCGGCGGCCAGGACGATTTCACCTGGATCGGCGGCGCGGCCTTCTCCGGCACCGCCGGTGAGCTGCACGCGGTGAACGATGGCAGCGAAAAGCGCATCGAGGCCGATCTCGACGGCGACGGCATCGCCGATTTCGCCATCCGCATCGAGGGCGGGGCGGGCATGCTCTTCACCGGCGACGATTTCATCTTCTGATCCCCCCGGGCCGGGCGCGCACGCAGCGCGCCGGGGGGCCGCACGCGACAGCTGCTCACGAGGGCCGGTCAGGGGTGCCGATCACGGGCGCCGATCACGGGCGCCGAACACGGGGGGGGGCCGGCCGGAGCCGAGAGCCCCCGCGCCGCCCCTTCGCCCGCCGGACAGGGGGCGCCGGCACCCGTCTGGGTGACACCCGCCCCCCCTCGATTGCCCAAGGCGCACGGCAGGCCGCCGGGCGCCACGCGCGCCCCACGGTGACCCGAGGGCACGGCAGGCCCGCCGGGCAGGCCCACCGGCGCGGGGGCCTCACCCCGGGCGACGGGGCCCCCTCAGCTCTTCGGCATGGCGAAATGCGCCGCGAGGCGGGTCTGGGCGGCGAGGCGGATGGGGGCATTCGGGGCGCCGAAGCCGGTGTAGCCCTCGCGCTCCACCACCTCGAAGAAGAACCGGTCGGCGAAGACGCCGGTGTAGACCTGGAAGTAGCGGCCGCCCTCGTCCTCGTCGTAGAGCACGTTGTGGCGGCGCAGGCGGTCGGCGAGCTCGGGGTCGAGGTCGAAGCGCGCCTCGAGATCGTCGTAGTAGTTCTCCGGGATCGGCAGCAGCGCCACGCCCGCGGCCTCGAAGGCGGCGACGGCGGCGAAGATGTCGTCGGTCGCGAAGGCGAGATGCTGCACCCCGGCGCCGAAGTATTCCGACATGAAGCGCGCCGCCATGGTGCGGGTCGATTGCGAGGAGTTGAGGCAGATGCGCACCGCGCGGGCCTCGTCCTGCACCGCCATGCTCTCCACCACCCCCGCGGGGTCGACCACGTCCACCTGCGGGGTGGTCTCGAAGTCGAACAGCGAGAGGTAGTAGAGCCGCCAGCTCAGCATCTCCTCCGGCGGCATGGACTGGGCGACATGGTCGATGCCGGTGAGCGGGCCCGGCGGCACCTCGGCCAGCGGCTCGAACTCGATCTCCCACACCCGGGCGAGGTCGCTCTGCCCGTCCACGAAATAGTTGAGCGCGCCGCCGAGGCCCCGGATGGCGGGGATCTCCAGCTCCCCCGGCCCCACCGGCTGGCGGAAGGTGCGCATGCGCAGCGCCTCCGCCCGGTCGAGCGCGCGGGCGGCATCGTCTACCCGCAGGCCCAGCGCCACCACCGAGGGCCCGTGCACCACGTGGTGCGAGTTGGCGAACCCCTCGGCGTCGGTGTTGAGCACCAGGTTGATCGCCCCCTGAGCCCAGCGCTGCACCTGCTTGGAGCGGTGCCGGCCGACATGGGCGAAACCGAGCGTGCGGAACAGGGCGCCGAGCCGCTGCGCCCCCTCCTCGTCCACGGCGAATTCCACCCATTCCACCCGCTCCGGCTTCACCCGGGGCGGCATGTTGCGCCGCGCTTCGGTGAGCCAGATCAGCGAGCGCTCGCCATCCTCGGCGATGCGCCGGGGCGAGGCCATGCGGAAGCGGTCGTTGAAGATCTCGTGCGAGAGCCAGCCGTCGTAGCCGGTGGCGTCGAGCGCCTCCATGAAGCTCGCGATCGGCAGGTCGCCCTGGCCGGGGAAGTTGCGGAAATGGCGCGACCATTGCAGCAGGTCCATGTCGAGCCGCGGCGCGTCGGCGAGCTGGACGAAGGTGATCCGGTCGGCCGGGATGGCGCGGATCGCGTCGACCGGGTGGCCGCGCGAGAGGATGTGCCAGCTGTCGAGGATGATGCCGAGGCGGGCGTGGTCGGCCCGGCGCACGATCTCCCAGGCGTCGCGGTAGTCCGACACATGCCGGCCCCAGGCCAGCGCCTCGAAGCCGATGTTCACGTCGAAGCCTTCGGCGATACGGGCCATCTCGCGCAGGTCGTCCGCCGCGCGGTCGATGCCGCCGAGGCTGCGCGGCGAGCAGTTGGAGCACACGAGGATGTTTGCCGTGCCGAGCTCGTTCATCAGCGCGAACTTGCGCCGCGCGCGCTCCATGTTGCGGGCGCGCTGCGGCTCGGGCATGCCCTCGAAGTCGCGGAAGGGCTGGAAGGCGACGATCTCGAGCCCGAGGTCGCGCACCATCGCGCCCACCTCGGCCGGCGGGCCGTCATGGGCGAGGATGTCGGCCTCGAAGATCTCGACCCCCTCGAAGCCCGCCTCGGCGATGGCGGCGAGCTTTTCGCGCAGGGTGCCGCCCAGCGAGACGGTGGCGATGGATGTGCGCATCTCAACCCTCCTTCAGCGCGGCGCGGAGCGCGGCTTCGTCTACCGGCCTGCCGTGGAAGATCTCCACCGCGTGCAGGCCCTGGTAGAAGAAGAGCTCGTAACCCGACAGGATCGCAAGCCCCTCCGCCTCCGCATCGGCGAGGAAGGGCGTGACGAGCGGGGTGTAGACCGCGTCGAACACCCAGTCCGCCCCCTTCATCAGCGGGCGCTCCAGCGGCGTGCCGCCATAGCCCACCATGCCCACCGGCGTGCAGTTCACCAGCCCCGAGGCCCCGGCCGAGCCCTCGGCGGCATTGCCGGTGACATGCACCTCCAGCCCGGGTGCTGCGGCGCGCAGGGCGGTGGCCAGCGCCTCGGCCTTGGGCAGGTCGCGCTCCACCAGCGTGAGCCGGGTGAGGCCGAGGTCGATCAGCCCGAAGGCCACCGCCTTGCCCACGCCGCCCGCGCCGATCATGCACACCGGGCCGGGCGCGCGCTCACCGAAGGCGTTGCGGAAGCCGGCGATGAAGCCGGTGAAATCGGTGTTGTAGCCCTTCGGGCCATCGGGCGTGAACGCCACCGTGTTCACCGCGCCGATGCGCGCCACGCGGGGGTCGGGCACCTCGAGCAGCGCGGTCACCTTCTCCTTGTAGGGATAGGTGATGTTGAGCCCGCCGTAGCCCTCGGCACGGACCTTTTCGAAGATCCCGGGCATGGAGAGCTCCATCTCCTTGGGCACGAGGCGCAGGTAGCGGGTCTCGCGGCCCATGATGCGCCCGGCCAGCTCGTGCAGGCGCGGGGCGGAGGAGGCGGCGATATTGTCGCCGATCAGGCCCAGTTTCAGCAGGTCGGACATGGGATCAGGCCTTTCCGAGGGAGCGGCGGAGCATGCGCCAGGCCGGCGTCTGCCCCAGCAGGATGAGGATCACGGCGAGGGTGAGGAGGAGCGAGAGCGGTGAGGAGACGAGGCCGGACAGGAAGCGCGGGATGCTCTCCTGGTCGGAGATGATCGCCCGGCGCCAGTTCTCGTCCATCAGCCGCGAGAGGATGACGCCGAGGATGACCGGCCCCACCTGGTAGCCGTAGCATTTCATGAAATAGCCCAGCACGCCGAAGCCCAGCATCCACCACACGTCGGTCACCGAGTTGTTGATGGCATAGGCGCCCACCACCGAGAGCAGCAGGATGAGCGGGATCAGCACGCCCTTGGGGCATTCCACGATCTTCGTGAACACCCGGATGCCGGTGAGGCCGAAGATCAGCACGAAGATGTTGGCCAGCACCAGGTTGCCCACGGTGAACCAGAACATGTCGGGCTTCTCGACAATCAGCATCGGCCCGGGGTTGAGCCCGTGGATGTAGAGCGCGCCGAGGATCACGGCGGTCACCGCGTCGCCCGGAATGCCCAGCGTGAGCATGGGGATGTAGGCCCCGCCCACTGCGGCGTTGTTGGCGCTCTCGGGGGCCACGAGCCCTTCCTTCGCGCCCTCGCCGAAGGGCACCTCGGGGTTGCGCGTCACGCGCTTGGCGTGGTCGTAGGCCATCAGGGCCGCGATGTCGCCGCCGGTGCCGGGCAGCGCGCCGATGATCACGCCGATGAAGGAGGTCTGCAGGCTCAGCGGCAGGTATTTCTTCAGGTCGCGCATCGAGGGGATGATGCGGTCGATCTTCTGCTTCACCGCCGCCTTGTCGATGTGCTGGAGCTGGTGCAGCGCCTCGGACACGCCGAAGAGCCCGATCATCACCGCGATGGGCGAAATGCCGTTCCACAGCTCCACCACGCCGAAGGTGAAGCGCTCCTCCGCCGTCAGCGGGTCGAGCCCCACGGTGCCGATGAGCATGCCGAAGGCGCCCGCCATCACCCCCTTGGCGAGGCTCTCGCCCGAGAGCGAACCCACGAGCAGGATGCCGATGACCGCGAGCAGCATGTAGTCGCGCGGCTGGAAGGTGAGGGCGAACTCGCTCACCGTGGGGGCCGCGACCGCGAGCACGAGGATGCCCACGAAGCCGCCCACCACCGACATCACGGTGGAGAGGCCGATGGCCTCGCCCGCCTCGCCCTTCTTCGCCAGCGGGTAGCCGTCGAGTGCCGTGGCGATGGCCGAGGGCGCGCCGGGGATGTTGAGCAGGATCGCGGTGCGCGAGCCGCCGTAGACCCCGCCCATGAAGATGCCCACCATCAGCGAGAGCGCCGGGTTCACGTCCCATGAGAAGGTGAAGGAGATCAGGATCGACACCGCCATGGTGACCGAGAGACCCGGGATGGCGCCGATGTAGACCCCCAGCAGCGTGCCCAGCGCGGTGAGCGCCAGCAGCTCGGGGTCGATCCAGGAGGAAAACAGGTAGGAGAGCGCCTCGGTCATTCCGGCGCCTCCGCGGAGAAGGCCGCGCGGATGTCGGAGAGGATCTGCTGCTCGGGCACCACGCCCTCGGGCAGCACCACCTGAAACACCAGCCGGAACACCACGTAGACCACGATGAGCGACAGCAGCGCCACGCCCGCCACCCGCGCCGGCCCGCGCTTCCACAGGTAGCCCATGGCGGCGAGCAGGAAGAGTGCGGCGGTGATCAGGAAGCCCGCCCGCTCCAGCAACAGCGCGAAGCCCAGGATGAGCAGGATGAACACCACCACCCGGGCGGTGAGGATGCCGGCGAAGAAGCCGCCTTGCTCGCGCCCCGCGGCGAGGGTGCGCGCGAGGTTCACCGCGGCGGCGAGGCTCATCACCAGCGCCGCGGCCATCGGGAAGGCGCCGGGCGAGCTCAGCGCCGCGAAGCCGGAGATCTCGTAGGCCTGCCAGAGCAGGAACAGGCTCAGCGCCAGCATCAGCACGGCGAAGACCGTCTCTCCGGCGCGCTTGTCATGGGATGTGTGCATGGGGGAACTCCCGTCAGGCAGACTGGGGGCGGAGGCACGCCTCCGGGGCGGGCCGCCCGCGCGCGGCGGGCGGCCGGGGTTCACGCGGGCCTCAGGGCCGCGGGATGCCCAGTTCCTCGGGCGAGACCTTGGCCACGCCCGCGTCCTGCAGCAGCCAGGCGGTGACCGACTGCCAGCGGGTGAGGAAGCTCTGCGCCTCCTCGCCGGAGATGTTCATCACCGCATAGCCGCGGCCTTCCATCAGCTTCTGGAACTCCTCGCTCTGCGCGCCGGCGGCATAGGCCTCGGTGAGCTTGGCCAGCGCCTCCTCCGGGGTGCCCTTCTTCACGAAGACCCCGAAGAACGGGCCCCAGGGCAGGTAGTCGTTGAACTCGGGATGGGTGTCGGTGATGGGCGCCACGTCGGGCAGCGCGTCGTTCGCCGTCACGTCCATCAGGGCGAGCACCTTCATGCGGCCGGCCTTCACCTGCTCCACCGCGGCGCCCAGCACGGCCGGCATCACGTCGATGGCGCTGCCCTGCAGCGCGGTGAGGGCCGGGCCGTCGCCGTCATAGGGCACCTCGGTCACCGGCAGGTCGGTCTTGGCCTTGATCATCGCGGTGATGGTGGAGGCGAGGCCGCCGGGGCCGGTGGAGCCCACCTTCACCTCGTTCGGGTGCTCCTGGGCATAGGCCACGAACTCGTCGAACGTATCGAACGGCGCGTCGGGGCGGGCCACGATCAGCGGCACGCCGCGGGCCAGCAGGCTCACCGGCACGAAGTCGGAATAGTCGATGTCCGACAGCCCCATCACCTTGTAGAGCAGCGGGTTTTCCGCGCCCATCAGCAGGGTGTAGCCATCGGCCTTCTGGGCATAGGTGAACTTGGTGGCGATGGCGCCCACGCCGCCGGTGCGGTTGGTCATCACCACGTCGGCGCCCAGCACCTCCTCGGCATGGGGCGTGACCGAGCGCATCACCGTGTCGGTGGAGCCGCCGGCCCCCCACTGGATGATGCCCTGCAGGTCGCGTTCGGGGAAATCGGCCATGGCAGGCCCGGCGCCGAGCGCCAGCACGCAGACCGCGGAACGAAGCAGCGTTTTCATGAAGTCTCTCCCATCCGGTGCTGTCGGGCACCGTCGCGCCGCCGGATGCCTTGCGCCGCGGCGCCGCGCGGCACCGGTGCGGGGGCAGCCCCGGCAGCTTGTTGTTTGCGGATGACGGATCATCCTCCCTTGCGCACGCCCGCTCGGGGCGTCTTGCGCGCTCAGGGATAGCGGGGGATGGGGATTAACGTCAAATATCTATGTGTTCGTCATCGGAACATGATGTTAATCCGACGCACCCGCCCGCTGCGCCTCCCACGGGCGGTTTCGCGTGGCATGGGCGAGCACCTGGCGCAGCTGCTGGATGGTCTCGTCGGCGTAGCTCGAGAGCGCCCGGCCCTTCTTCACCGCGGCATAGGTCTCGATGCCGGTGTTCTCGCGCAGCGCCACGCGGGTGAGGCCGGGCATGTACTGGCCGGCCACGGAGAACTCGTCGATCACCGTCACCCCCAGCCCGTGGCGCACCAGGCTCACCACGGTCTGGGCGAAGCGGGCGCGGATCACCTGGTTGAGCTGCAGCCCCGCCTCGAGGAAGGGCCGGGCCACGATGGCGCCGTAGGGATCGACCGGGTCCACCCCGATGATCGGCTCGTGCACCAGGTCATGCACCGAGATCTCGCGCCGCGTGGCCAGAGGGTGGCCCTGGGGCAGCAGCGCCACCAGCCCGCCCGAGCCCAGGGGGATGAACTCCAGCAGCGGGTGATCGAAGGCATAGGACATCGCCACCAGCTCGCCCCGCTCCAGCAGCAGGTAGTCCACCGTCTCCTCGATCTTGAGGATGTTGAGGTCGATGAACAGCTCCGGGTAGCTGCGCCTGAGCCCCACCACCGCCCGCGACACCATGAACTGCGCGATGGAGGGCACCGAGCCGAAGGCCAGCTCCGCCCCCCGGCCCTTGCGCAGGTTGTCGAGCGCGAAGTCGAGCCCCTCCACCTTCAGGTAGACCTCGTGGATCTGGTCGAACACCAGCTTCGCCTCGGCCGCCGGCACGAAGAGCCCGGCCTGTTTCTCGAACAGCCGGATGCCCAGCCCCGCCTCGATGTGCTTGACCAGCCGGCTGATGCCCGGAGCGGAGACGTTGAGCAGCTTCGCGGCCCCCGCGATGGTGCCGGTGAGCATCACGGCGCGGATCGCCTCGATCTGGCGCAGGGTGAGGGTTTTCATGCCCCGAGCATGCGGGGCCGTCGGCCGGCCCGCAAGCGGCTTCGCACGCCGGCCCGTGCCCGGCTCAGCGGGTGAAATCCTCCACGTAGCGGCGCAGGATGGCGGCGAAATCGGGGTAGCTGCGCTGGGTATCCAGCGCGGCGCGTTGCTCCACCTGGTCGATGTGGTGCTCCATGCGCGCCATGCACAGCGTGGCGTCCTGGGCGCGCAGGGCGTCGTAGATGCCGCGATGCTCGCGCAGCGACAGCTCGGCCGACCAGGGCCGCGCGAAGAGCGACAGGATGAAGCTGCAGCGCGATACCGTCTCGCGCATGTAGCGCACCATCACCGGCGCGCTGCACAGCTCCGCAAGCAGGATGTGGAACTCCCCCGACACCCGGATGGCCTGGCCGTCGCCGAACAGCCGCGCGCGCTCCTGCCGGCGCAGGTGCGCCTCTATCGCGTCGAGGTGATCGGCCGACAGGCGCCGGATCAGCCGGCGTACCACGTCCGCCTCCAGGCAGCGGCGCATCTCGAAGAGCTGCCGCGCATCGCCCAGCGCCGGGCTGGCGACATGGATGCGCAGGTCGGCGAGCCGCACCTCGGCCAACCCCTCGTCGACCAGCTCCAGCAGCGCGGCATGCACGCGCTCCTCCCCCACGCCGAACTCCTCGCCGATGACGTCGGGAGCGAGCTGCGCACCCGGCATCACCATCTGCTCGATGACCGCGCGGCGCAGCGCAACGAAGACGGCGTCCTTCCGGCTGTCGGATGCTGGCACCCTGGGGTCCTCCGGTTGTCGAAGCCCTGTCCAGCCTGCCGCCTGGCCCTGGGGTTGTCAATTTTTTGGTTGTGCAACTTGACGTTGCAGCCCGCCAGCCCTCCCCCTTGCGCCCGGCTCCCGCCGCGCAGATGATGCCGCCGAGACGACGGGCGGGAGGATCGGGCGATGTGCGGATTGTGTGAGGATGCCGGGCTGCTGGACACCCTGCGCCGCGGCGGCATGGTGGACGGGCCGGCGCTGCGCGACCTGCTCGACCGCCTGGCCCCGGGCCCCTGCGCCGCGGCCCTGCCCGAGGCTGCCCCGGCCCAGCCGGGGCAGGACACTCCCGCGGCCCGGCCGGGGTGCGAGGCCCCGCCGCTCAGCCGGGGCTGAGCGCGCGGCGCAGCCGCTCGGGCATGGGGGCGGACACCAGCCGGCCATCGGGCGCGGTGGCGCACCACACCCGGGTCTGCGCCGCCTGCACCGCCAGCCCCGAGGGGCCGCGCAGCTCATGGCGCAGCTCGAGGCTGGATCGGCCGAGCCGCGTCACCCCGCTCGCCACCTCCACCTCGTCGCCATGGCGCACCTGGGCGGTGAAACGGCCCGAGAGGTCGACCACCGGGATGCCGCCATACCCGAGCTCGGCCCGCCAGGCGCGCTCGCGCAGGCCCAGCGCCGCCTCGATCAGCAGCACGCAGTTCCAGTCGAAGAACTCGAAGTAGCGCGGGTGGAAGACGATGCCGGCGGGGTCGCAATGCCCCCATTCCACGGTGAGACGGCGGCGGAACACGTAGCTCGCGCCCGCCAGCGAGGACGGCTCGCCGCTCATGCGCGCGCCCCCTGCCTGCGGCTGCGACGGGGGGCAAGGCTCTGGTCTGACATGCGTATCTGTCCGGAAGGGAGGCGCCGCCGGGGGGCGGCAGGAAAGGGGTGACGCCGAGGGCTCCGCGATCAGGGTTTCACGATCAGCTCGCGCGGGCGATTGCACAGGGTCTCGGCCGGGCCGGACTCGCGGATGAGGATGGTCTCGGTGGTCTCGTAGCCCCAGTCGTCCATCCACAGGCCGGGCATGAAGTGGAAGGTCATGCCGGGGGCGAGCACCGTGGTGTCCTCCTCGCGCAGCGAGATGGTGCGCTCGCCCCAGTCCGGCGGATAGGAGAGGCCGATGGCGTAGCCGCAGCGCCCGCTGCGCGCGATGCCGGCCCGGGCGAGCGCGCCGTGCAGGGCGCGGGCGATGTCGCCCGCCGTGGCGCCGGGGCGCGCCACCTCCAGCCCCGCCGCGATGCCCTCGGACACCGCCGCCGCCGCGTCGCGCAGCGCCTGCGGCGGCCGGCCGAGGAACACCGTGCGGCAGAAGGGCGCGTGGTAGCGGCGGTAGCAGCCGGAGAGCTCGAAGAAGGTCGCCTCGCCGGCGCGGAACACCCGGTCGTCCCAGGTGAGATGCGGGGCGGCGGCGTCGGCCCCCGAGGGCAGCATGGGCACGATGGCCGGGTAGTCTCCCCAGTGGCCATCCGCCCCGCGCACCGCCTCGGCCTGGATCTCGGCCACGAGGTCGGACTTGCGCAGCCCCGGCTCGGTGCGCGCCGCCACGAGGTCGACCAGCCGCTCCGAGATCGCCGCCGCCCGGCGCATGAAGGTGAGCTCCTCGGCCGATTTCACCGCCCGCTGCCAGTTCACCAGCGCCGTGGCGTCCTCCAGGGTGGCCTCCGGCAGCTCGGCCAGCAGCGTGGTGTAGGCCTTGGCGGAGAAGTAGTAGTTCTCCATCTCCACCCCGATGCGGCCGCGCGCCAGCCCCTTCTCGCGCAGCAGCGCGGCGAGGGTCTGCATCGGGTGGCGCTCGGTCGACTGCACGTAATCGTCGGAGTAGGAGCGGATGCTCTCCCCGGCCATCCACACGGTGCGGCGGGCGCCGTTCGCGTCCATCCGCCTTCCCCACCACAGCGGCTCGGCGCCGTCGGCGGTCACCACCACGCCCTGGTGCACGTAGAAGGACCAGCCGTCGTAGCCGGTGAGCCAGGCCATGTTGGACGGGTCCTCGACGAAAAGCGCGTCGAGGCCGCGCTCCGCCATGGCGGTGAGGGTCAGGCCCAGGCGGCGGTCGTACTCGGCGCGGGAAAACGGCAGGCGGTCGGCGGCGGATGCGGGCATGCGGGCTCTCCTCGGGCGGCGCCGACCCATGCCGGCGCCTGCCCCGGACTATCGGAAGCCGGGGGGCGCCGCGTCAATCCCCGCGTCCGGCAGATCACGCGCGGGGGGCGGCGGATCCCCGCCCGTGGCCATGAGCGGAGACGCGCGGGCCGGCGGCCGTGCCCTCACGCCGGCCGCCGGATCGGCAGTCCGCTGCCGCCGGGCCCTCGGCCCGCCACCGGGTTTGACCGCCGGCGCGCCGCGAGGCATGCTCCGCGCGCCACGCAACGGAGCCCGACACGGATGTTCAACCCCGCCCTGCCCCGCCCGGCCCCCGGCCCGCGCCGCCGCGCGCCGCGCGGGCTCGCCGCAGCGCACCCCCCGGGGATGCAGGAACCCGCCTGCCCGGCGGCCGCGCGGAGCAGCCGGCATGGCTGACATCCCCCTCACCCTGCGCGCGGCCGGCCCGGCCGATGCGGCGGCCGCCGCCGCCTTTCACGTGCGCATCTGGCGCGAGACCTACGCCGGGCTGGCCCCGGCCGGCGCGGTGGCCGCGCTGGACGAGGCCCGCCGCCTGCCGCAATGGCAGGCCGCGCTCGCGGGCGGCGACGGGCGCCGCGGCACGCTGCTGGCCGAACGGGAGGGCGAGATCGTCGGACTGGTGAGTTACGGCCCGCCCGGCAGCGCCGTCTACGGCGCGCTGGGCGAGGTGAAGCACCTCTATGTCTGCCCCTCCTGCCGCGGCAGCGGCCTGGGCCGCCGCCTGCTCGGCGAGGCCTTCCGCGGCCTCGCCGCCGCGGGCTATCCGGGCGCGGGCCTCGCCGTGGTGGGCGGGAACACCGGCGCGCGCGCCTTTTACCGCGCGCTCGGCGGGCGCGAGATGCGCGCCTTCACCGACCCCGGGCCGCTGTGGAAATCCGCGAACATCCTCGTGGCCTGGGAGCCGGTTCCGGCGGGCTGAGCCCTCAGAGCGAGGCGGCCGCGGCCATCGAGCGCAGGTCTTCTCCCCAGGCGCAGGCGTAGCCGTCGCCGTCATCGTCGAGCCGGTGGTCGTCCTCGTCCGGGCCGCCGGAGGCAAGGAAGAAGGCCTGCGCCTCGGCGGCGCTGGTGAAATCCTCGCAGTCCCGGTCGCGGCCGAAGCCGGTGCCACGGCCCTCGGGCCGGTCGTAGCGCGCGAGCCCGACAAGCGCGGCAGAGCCCGCCCCCACCGCCTGGCCACCGCACTGGTAGACGCCGCGCCGCGCCAGCTCCGGCTCCATCGCCTGCTTTTTCCAGGGGTCCTCCGTCTCGCCCAGGTACTGCGTGCAGAGGCCATCGTCGTCCAGCGCGGCCATGCCGGCGGTGTAGGAGGCAGCGTCGTCGGGGGCCGGGCCGCCGGGGATCGGCGGCGGCGCGAAGCCGGGGTCGGTCTCGTGGCTGGCGCAGGCGGCGAGCGCGAGCCCGACCAGCAGGATGACAGGTCGCAGTGCAGGCATGGTACAGTCCCTCTCTCTTTCTCTCTTCGTGTCACGGCCTCGCACGGGCCGCTGGTCAGGCATTGCGCCCGGTGTTCGCCCGGTCGCGGGGCGTGTGACCACATAAGCCGCTTCCGGGGCGCGTCACCGCCCCTGCCCCCGGCCGCGTCGACGATCGCTCGCCGGGCGGAGCCCACCGGGGGGCAGGCTTCGCGATGTCTTCGCTGGCCGTCACGCCTCGTGCCGGCGCGACACCGTGGGCGGCCGCCCCGGCAGGCTCAGCAGCGGGCGGGCGGCGGGGCGTTCGCTCACCACCCTGCCCTTCGCGATCACGCAGAGCCGGTCGGCGCGCAGCCGCACCGCCTCCACCCGGGAGCCCGCATCGAGCACCACCAGCGAGGCGAGACCGCCCGGCGCGAGGCGGTAATCGTCGAGCCCCATGATGGCGGCACTCTCGGTGGTGACCATGTCGAAACAGGCGGCCATCTCCTGCGGGCTCGTCATCTGCGCCACGTGCAGGCCCATGAAGGCGACGTCGAGCATGTCGGCCGTGCCCAGCGAATACCACGGGTCGAGCACGCAATCCTGTCCGAAGCCGACACGGATGCCCATGCTGCGCATCTCCCGCACCCGGGTGAGGCCGCGGCGCTTGGGGAACGTGTCGTGCCGGCCCTGCAGCATGATGTTGATCAGCGGGTTGGGGATGGCGGCCACCCCCGCCTCGGCGATGAGCGGCAGCAGCTTGGAGACGTAGTAATTGTCCATCGAATGCATGGAGGTGAGATGCGAGCCCGCCACCCGGCCCCCGAGCCCCAGCCGCTGCGCCTCGTAGGCGAGCTGCTCGATGTGGCGCGAGAGCGGGTCGTCGCTCTCGTCGCAATGCATGTCGACCATCAGGCCGCGGGCGGCGGCGATCTCGCAGAGCTCGGTCACCGAGGCGCGGCCGTCCGCCATCGTGCGCTCGAAATGCGGGATGCCGCCCACCACGTCGACCCCCATGTCGAGGGCGCGCAGGGTGTTGGCGCGGGCCGTGGGGTCGCGGTAGAAACCGTCCTGCGGGAAGGCGACGAGCTGCAGGTCGATGTAAGGCGCCACCTCGCGCTTCACCTCCAGCAGCGCCTCCACGGCGAGCAGCCGGTCATCGCAGACATCGACATGGGTGCGGATGGCGAGCAGGCCCATCGACACCGCCCAGTCGCAATAGGCGAGTGCCCGCGCCTTCACCGCCTCATGGGTGAGGAGCGGCTTCAGCTCGCCCCAGAGCGCAATGCCCTCGAGCAGCGTGCCGGAGGCGTTGATGCGCGGAATGCCGTAGGAGAGCGTGGCGTCCATGTGGAAATGCGGGTCCACGAACGGGGTGGAGACGAGACAGCCGGCGGCATCGACCACCCGCCCCGCCTCGGCGGTGATGCCGGGCGCCACGGCGGCGATGCGGCTGCCGGTGATGGCCACGTCGGCGGGGCTGCCGTCGGGCAGCACCCCGCCCTTCACCAGGATATCGAACATCATCTTTCTCCTGCCCGGTAGGGCACCATGAGGGCGCGCGGCGCCGCCGCCCGGCGCGACATCACCACCAGCGCGAGGATGGAGAGCGCGTAGGGCAGCATGAGGAACACCTGGTAGGGCACCACGCCCCCGGTGACCTGCTGCAGCCGCACCTGGAAGGCGTCGAAGGCGGCGAAGAGCAGCGCGCCGATGAGCGCCTTGCCCGGCTTCCAGCCGCCGAACACCACGAGGGCGATGCACACCCAGCCGCGGCCGTTGATCATCTCGAAGAAGAAGGAGTTGAAGGCCGACATGGTGAGGAAGGCGCCCCCCACCGCCATCAGCCCCGAGCCCACCACCACCGCGCCGAGGCGCAGCCCGGTGACCGAGAGCCCCTGCGCCTCCACCGCCGCCGGGTTCTCCCCCGCCGCGCGCAGCGCCACGCCGAGGTTCGTGCGCCACAGCACGAAGGCGGTGAGGCCGGCACAGGCGAAGGCGAGGTAGGTGAGCGGTGTCTGGGCGAAGAGCGCCGGGCCGAGGAGCGGGATGTCGGAGAGAACGGGGATCTCCAGCGGCCGGAACGCCTCGATCTTCGGCGGGCTGGTCACCTGCGGCAGGGCGAGGCGGTAGGTGTAGTAGGTGAGGCTGGTGGCGAGCAGCGTGATGCCGATGCCGGTCACGTGCTGCGACAGGCCCAGCGGCACGGTGAGCAGCCCGTGCAGCAGGCCCATCGCCATGCCCGCGAGCAGCGCCACACCCACCCCCAGCCACAGCCCGCCGCCGAGCCAGACCGTGACCCAGCCGGCGAAGGCGCCCACGGTCATGATGCCCTCGATGCCGAGGTTGAGCACGCCGGCGCGCTCGCAGATCAGCTCGCCCATGGTGGCAAAGATCAGTGGCGAGGCGATGCGCACCGCCGCCACCCAGAAGCTCGCCGTGAGGAAAATGTCGAGGATGTCCAGGGCCCTACCTCCACCTGATGCGATAGCGGGTGAAGAGCAGCGCCGCCACCATCGAGAGCAGCGCCGTGGCCACGATCACCTGCGCGATGTAGCTCGGCACGCCCGCCGAGCGGCTCATCGCGTCCGCGCCGACGAAGATGCCGGCCACGAAGACGGCCGATACCACCACGCCCAGAGGGTTGAGCAGTGCCAGCATCGCCACCACGATGCCGGTGTAGCCATAGCCCGGCGAGAGGTCGAGCGTGAGGTTGCCCTTCAGCCCCGCCACCTCCGAGTAGCCCGCGAGCCCGGCGAGCCCGCCGGAGAGCAGCGCGGTCTTCAGCAGCACCCGCTCCACCCGGATGCCGGCGAAGCGCGCCGCCTGCGCGTTGTGCCCCACGGCGCGCATCTCGTAGCCGAAGACCGTGCGCGCCAGCACGAACCACACCAGACCGGCCGAGACCAGCGCGATCACGAAGCCCCAGTGCAGCCGCTTGCCGGTGATGAGCCGCGGCAGGGCGGCGGCGGCCTCGATCTTCTCCGAGCGCGGCCAGCCCAGCGCCATCGGGTCCTTCAGCGGGCCCTCGAGCAGCAGGGAGACGAAGAGCAGCACGATGAAGTTCAGCAGCAGCGTGGTCACCACCTCGTCGACCCCGAAGCGGGTCTTGAGCGAGGCGGGCCCGAGCAGCGTGAGCCCGCCGGCGAGCATCGCGGCCAGCATCACCAGCGGCACCAGCAGCGGCGCCGGCAGGCCGGTGGCCCCGGTGCCCAGCACCACCGCGGTCACCGCGCCGATGTAGAGCTGCGCCTCCGCCCCGATGTTCCACAGCCGGGCGCGGAAGGCCACGGCCACCGCGAGCCCGGTGAAGATCAGCGGCGTGGCGCGCGTGAGCGTCTCGACGATGGCGAACTCGGAGCCCGCGGCCCCCGTCACGATCAGCCCGAACACCGGCAGGGGGGCCGCCCCCGCCGCCAGCACCAGCCCCGCCGCCACCACGAGCGTGAGCGCCAGCGCCGCGAGCGGCAGGGCGACGAGGCGCAGCGGCCCCGGCGTGGCGATCGGTTCAAGCCGCATGGGCCGCCTCCGCTTCCTGTCCTGCCCCACGCCCTGAGATTGCCGCGCGAACGCCCCCGGGCGCTGCGGCCTGTCGGGCTGCCCCGCCCGCCGCCTGCACCGGTCCGCGCCGCCTCGCGGCCTCACCAGCGGACGGCTGGCGCGCTGCCCGCCGGGGGCACAACCGTCCCGAGGCCTGCGCCGATGCCAGCCGCTCCGGCATCCCCCGGCCCCGCACTGCACACGGGCGCGCAGCCGCACCGGGAGGGCGATCCCGATCCGGCAGTGCCGCCGCCCGGGGCACCGGCCCGGATGCGCGCTCCCCGCGTCGCGGAGCGCCCCGGCCCGCCACCTCCGGCAAAGGCGTGCGCTCCGCTCCGCCAGAGGCGCCCCGGTCTGTCCCTTCCGGTGCGCACATGGTCGTCACGGCCTCAGCCCGCATGCGCTGCCTCCGCGAAGCCGTGCCCGGCCATCAGCGCGCCGAGCTCCTGCACCGAGAGCGCGCCGCGTGGGCTGGCGGGCGAGAGTCGGCCTTCCGAGATCACGTGGATGCGGTCGGAGAGGGCGCGCACCTCGTCGAGGTCTTCCGATATCAGCAGGATGGCGGCGCCGCGGGCCCGGGCGTCGAGCAGCCGGGCATGCACCGCCGCCACCGCGCCGATGTCGAGCCCGCGCACCGGCTGGTTGGCGAGGATGACCGCGGGCTCCGCCCCTTCGCCCCCGCCCTCCAGCGCCCGGCCGAGGATGAGTTTCTGCATGTTGCCGCCCGAGAGCAGGCCGATGCGCGCATCGGGCCCCGGGCAGCGCACGTCGTAGCCGGCGATCAGCGCCTCGGCGAAGGCCCGCGCCCCGCGCCGGTCGAGCAGCCCGCGGCGCGAGAAACGGCTGCGCACCCGCTCGGAAATCACGTTCTCGGCGATGCTCATCGCGTCGATGGCGCCCTCGGCGTGGCGGTCCTCCGGGATGCGGGCGATGCCGCGCGCCACGGCCTCCGCGGCGCTCCAGCGCGCGGGTGCCGCGCCCTCGATCTCGAAATCTCCGGAGACGGGCCGCAGCGCCCCGGCGATGAGCCCGGCCAGCGCCGCCTGTCCGTTGCCCGATACGCCGGCGAGCCCGGTGATCTCGCCGCCGCGCAGCTCCAGACTGACCCCGCGCAGCCCCGGGCCGCCGACGCCGCCACGGGTGGAGACCCCGCGCAGTGCGAGGCGCACCGGCCCTGGCCGGGCGGGGGCGATCGCCGGCGGCGGCACCTCGGCGCCCACCATCAGCGCCGTGAGGTCCTCGCGGCTGGTCCGGGCCACCGCGCGCGTGCCCGCCACCCGGCCGTGGCGCAGCACCACCACGCGGTCGGATATCGCCAGCACCTCGTGCAGCTTGTGGGAGATGAAGATCACCGAAAGCCCGCGCGCCACCAGCCGGCGCAGCGTGGCGAAGAGCGCCTCCGCCTCCATCGGGGTGAGCACGGCCGTCGGCTCGTCGAGGATCAGCACCCGCGCCTCGCGGTAGAGCGCCTTGAGGATCTCGACGCGCTGCCGCTCGCCCACCGAGAGCGAGGACACCGGCGCATCCGGCGCCACGGCAAGGCCGAATTCCTCGCCCAGGGCGCGGATCCGCGCCCGCGCGCGGCCCTTGCGCGCCGGGCGCAGCAGGGGCCCGGTGCCGAGCGTGATGTTCTCCAGCACGGTGAGGTTCTCGGCCAGGGTGAAATGCTGGTGCACCATGCCCACGCCCGCGGCGATGGCGGCGCGCGGGTCTCCCGGGGCCAGGGCCTGGCCAAACACCTCCACCCGCCCCGCATCGGCCACGTAATGGCCGAAGAGGATGTTCATCAGCGTGGTCTTGCCCGCGCCGTTCTCGCCCAGAAGTGCGACCACCTCCCCCTCCGCGAGGGCGAAGGAGATGTCGTCATTGGCCTTCAGCGCGCCGAAACTGCGGGTGATCCCCGAGAGGCGCAGCGCCTCCCGGGGGGCATGGCCGGGCATTCAGCTCGACTTCGGTTCGCTGTCGTCGATCTCGACCGTGTAGGCCCCGGAGCGGATCTCCGCCTCGCGCTGGGCGACGAGGTCCATCGCCTCGCCCGGCACCTTGCCCTCGAAACTGCCCAGCGGCGCGAGCGAGCAGCCGCCCTCCTTCATGAAGGAATAGACCCCGTAGTCATCGGCGCCGAAGCTGCCGTCCGCCACCCTGGCCAGCGCCGCCGCCAGCGTGGGCTCGAAGTGCCACAGCGCGGAGGCCACCACCGTCTCCGGGTAGTCGGCCTGCGTGTCGATCACGTTGCCGATGGCCAGGATGCCCTTCTCCTGTGCCGCGTCCGACACGCCGAAGCGCTCGGCGTAGAGCAGGTCGGCGCCGGCCTCGATCTGGGCGAAGGCGGTCTCCTTGGCCTTGGGCGGGTCGAACCAGGAGCCGATGAAGGCCACCTGGAAGGCGATGTCGGGGTTCATCTCCCGCGCGCCGGCCATGAAGGCGTTCATCAGCCGGTTCACCTCCGGGATCGGGTAGCCGCCCACCATGCCGATGTTGCCCGAGGTGCTCATCGCCCCCGCGATGATGCCCGAGAGGTAGGAGGCATCCTGGATGTAATTGTCGAACACGGCGAAGTTCGGGTAGGCCGGGTCCGGCTTGAAGGAGGAGCCCATGAGGAAGGCGGTGTCCGGGTAGTCCATCGCCACCGAGCGCGCCGCGTCCTCCACCGCGAAGACCTCGCCCACCAGCAGGTCGTGCCCCGCCTCGCAGTATTCGCGCATCACGCGCTCGTAGTCCGAGTTCGAAACCGACTCGGAATACACGTACTCGATCTCGCCCCGCTCGGCGGCGGCCACGGCGGCCTCGTGGATGCGCCCCACCCATTGCTGCTCCACCGGCACGGTGTAGATGGCGGCCACCTTCACCGGGGTCGCGGCGCGCAGGGCCCGCGGCGCGAGCGAGAGCGCGGCCAGCCCCGCCACAGACGCGAGCAGATGGCGGCGCGAGACGGCAAGAGACGTCCTGGACATGCAAGTCTCCGTGTAAACTGTTCACCCGGTGGTCATACTTGCCGCGTTTGGCGCGCCGGTAAACAGATTCGGCCCGGGCCCGCGGACGCACCCGCCTCCCCGCCGCGCGCCGGAGACGCGGCACGCGGCGACACGCCTGCCGGGGGCTCGATGCCCCCGGCAGGCGTCCCCCCTCCGGGCCCCGCGCGCCGTGGCATCTCCCGGCGCTTGGGTGTAGACTGCCCCGGCCGGAGCGGGAGACGCGCACGATGACCACACCGATCAATCTCAACCGTTTCCGCAAGCAGAAGGCGCGGGCGGAGAAGAAGGCGAAGGCCGACGAGAACGCCGTCGCCTTCGGCCGCACCCGCGCCCGGAAGGACATCGAGAAGGCCCGGGCCGAAAAGGCCGCCCGCCTGCTCGAGGCCCACCGCCGCGAGCCGGGCCCGCGGGACGAGTGAGATTTCGCCGCCCCGCGCTGGTCAGCGCCGCCCCCCGGGCTATATCCCCGCGGCAGCATGGCGCCCGGCCCGCCGCGCGCGCCCCCTCCGCGCAGCGGCCGGCAGATGCCCGCCCACACGCAGCCAGACCGAAACGAGACACAGAATGCCCCGACTGATCACCGCCGCCGGCCTCGCCGCCGGGCTGGCCGCCGCCCCCCTCGGCGCGACTGCGCAGAGCAGCTCCGACAGCGTGCTCGACCTGCTGGGCGGGATGACGCGCACCTACGCGGTGCTCTTCGCGCGCTCCTTCGTCGATTTCACCTACGAGAGCATCGCGCGTGATGCCGCGAGCGGCGATTTCACCGTCACCGGCCTGCGGCTCTACCCCCGCATGCCCGACCCCGCGCAGGAGGGCTGCACCATCTCGCTCGGCCGCGCGGTGATCAGCGACGCGGTGGAGGGCGACCGGATCGCCAGCCTGATCGAGACCACCGACCTCTCCATCTCGCCGCTCTGCCTGATGCCCGCGCCGCGCGCCGCGCTGCAGGACCTCGGCTATGACGGCATCCGCTCCGACGCGGCCGTGATCACCGCGCGCTACGACCTGCCGGGCGGCGGGCTCGAGCTCTCGGTGCAGGCCGGGCTAACCGACGCGCTGAGCCTCAACCTGGAGGCGGATTTCGACTATTTCTGGTTCACCGGCCTGTTCGACGCCGTCTCGGGCGACGAGATGCCCGCGCCCCGCCCCTCCATCCTGCTGCGCAGCTTCGAGGCCTCGGTGGAGAACCGCGGCGCCTGGGGCCGGGTGAAGCCGATGGTCGAGAGCGCGGTGGGCAATGCCGCCGCCCTGCCGAGGATCGTCGAGAGTGCCCTCACCGACCAGCTTGCCGGCCCCTCCGGCACGCCCGGTCCGGCGGCGCAGGAGTTCACCTCCTCGCTGGTCGCGGGGCTGGAGACCTTCCTCGCCGAGGAGAGCCAGCTCACCGTGCGGGCGGCGCCCGAGGGCGGGGTCTGGCTCGGCGCCGCCCAGTTCGCCACGCCCGAGGCGCTGATCGACGCGCTGCAGCCGAAGGTGAGCAACCGCCCGGCCGAGGTGCACGAGGTGCTGGCCCCCGAGCTGCTCTCCGCCGCCCTCACCGGCGACCCGGAGCTCTCGGACGAGGACCGGCTCGCCGCCGGCCGCGCGCTGATGAGCGGCATCGGCGCCCCGCGGGACCGCTCGGCCGCCGTGGCGATCCTGAAGCCGATGGCCGATGCCGGCGAGCGGCAGGCAGCGCTCGCCCTCGCCCGCGGCCTGTCGGAGACCGGCGAGACGGAATCTGCCTATTCCTACGCCCTGCGCGCCCTCGCCGCCGGCGCCCCCGGCGCCATGGGCCTCGCCGACCGCATCGAGGCCCGGCTCTCCGCCCCGCAGATCCGCGGCGCGCAGGCCTCCGTGCTCGCCGGCTGGGCGCCCGACCCCGGGCTGGAGAAGCGCCGCGCCACGGTGCTCGAGGCCGCCGACCCCACGATGATGCGCCGCCTCGCCATCGACGCGAAGCTGGGCCGGGGCATCCCGCGCAGCTACGAGACCGCCTATCTCTGGACCACCCTCGCCGCCGCGGCGGGTGACCGCTCGGCCGCCAACCTGCGTACCAGTCTCGATGCCCGCGCGGCGAATGACGGCGAGGGCGCCTGGTCGGCCGCCTTCGAGGCCGCCGCCTCCCAGGCGCTCAACCTCTGGACCGAGGGCGGCATCGCCGCCGCCCTGCACGAGAAAAGCCGCTGAATCCCGCCCGCACCTGCGTCAACGGGCCCTCCCGGCCCGCTTGACCGGTGCTCACACCCACGTTACCCAATCAACAATCTTTCCACGACCCGAGGACAGCCCATGCGCGCGACCAGAATCGTACAGAAGATCCTTGCTAACTACGAAGGTGAAACGCCCGGCGTCAAAGCCAAGCTCTGCCAGATGCTGATGAACGGCAAGCTGGGCGGCACCGGCAAGATGATCATTCTGCCGGTCGACCAGGGCTTCGAGCACGGCCCGGCCCGCTCCTTCGCCCCGAACCCCGCGGCCTATGACCCGCTCTACCACTACCAGCTCGCCATCGACGCCGGGCTCAACGCCTACGCCGCCCCCCTGGGCATGCTCGAGGCGGGCGCCGACACCTATGCCGGCCAGATCCCGACCATCCTGAAGGCAAACTCGGCCAACTCGCTCATCCCCGACGCCGCGCCGAAGGACCAGGCGATCACCGCCTCAGTCGACGACGCGCTGCGCCTGGGCTGTGCGGCCATCGGCTTCACCATCTACCCCGGCTCCGCCGCGGGCCTCGGCATGTTCGAGGAGATCGCCGAGATGCGCAAGGAAGCGGCCGCCAAGGGTGTGGCGACCGTGATCTGGTCCTACCCGCGCGGCGAGGCGCTCACCAAGGACGGCGAGACCGCCATCGACATCGGTGCCTACGCGGCGCAGATCGCCGCCCTGCTCGGTGCGCATATCATCAAGATCAAGCTCTCCACCGACCACCTGGAGCTGGGCGAGGCCAAGAAGGTCTACGAGGCCAAGGGCATCGACATCGCCACCCAGGCCGCGCGCGTGAAGCACTGCATGGACGCCTCCTTCGCCGGCCGGCGCATCGTGGTGTTCTCCGGCGGTGCCTCGAAGGGTGCCGACTCGGTCTACGACGACGCCCGCGCCATCCGCGACGGCGGCGGCAACGGCTCGATCATCGGCCGCAACTCCTTCCAGCGCTCGCGCGAGGACGCGCTCGACCTGCTCGCGAAGCTGGTCGACATCTACAAGGGCAAGGCCTGAGCCTCGCTCCGCCGGGCGCCCGCGCCCCGGCCCCGCTTCCCGGACCTGCCGCCCCCGCGGCAGGTCCTTTTCGTTCCGGGGCGCGGCCGCGCGCGGCCCGGCGGCGAAATCGTGATCGCCCGGGGCGGCTTTCCACCATCTGGAATATTCCCTTTCGCCCAATGATCTGGCATGATTCGCTCAACCGTCGCGAAAAGCGGCGGACCAGAGGCGAAGACATTCCCGGCTAGCGGACCATCCGCACCCCGGGCCCGGCAGCAGCCGCCCCCGGGCGGCCCACAGGCAGAAGCATGGCAGGCATCACCCCAGGCCCGAAAGCGATCGGCAGCGCGATCTACTCCTTCGCGATTCTCGCGGCCATCGCCTATTTCAGCTTCGCCGCCCTGCAGGGCGAATACGGCCTGTCGCGCCAGATCGAGCTGCATGCCAACGAGGAGGAGCTCACCTCCGACCTCGCCGACATGCGCGCCGAGCGCGCCGCGCTGGAAAACAAGGTCCGCCGCCTCTCCGACGATTTCCTCGACCTCGACCTGCTCGACGAGCAGGCCCGCAAGGTGCTCGGCTTCGCCCGCTCCGACGAGATCGTCATCCGCTGATCCCGCCCTATGTTGAAGGGTCACGGACCTGCTCCGCGCGCTGCGGGGCAGGAATGCTGACCCGTTTCCCACCTTGCGCCCCGGGGCGGAAAGCGCAATGCTCCCCGCCCAAGGCGCGAGAGCCGGCTTGCAAATGCAGGTAAGGTTGAGATAGTTCAACGTTAAACCACCCGGGAAACGCGATACCGAAGGAGGACGACATGCCGCCAGCCAAAGGGCAGAAGAAGCCCAATGCGTCGAAGGAGGAGCTGCTCGCCTACTACCGCGACATGCTTCTCATCCGCCGGTTCGAGGAAAAGGCCGGCCAGCTCTACGGGATGGGCCTCATCGGCGGGTTCTGTCACCTCTACATCGGACAGGAGGCGGTCGTCGTCGGCCTGCAGGCCGCGGCGAAGGACGGCGACCAGGTCGTCACCTCCTACCGCGACCACGGCCACATGCTCGCCACCGGCATGGACCCCAAGGGCGTGATGGCCGAGCTCACCGGCCGCGAGGACGGCTACTCCAAGGGCAAGGGCGGCTCGATGCACATGTTCAGCCGCGAGAAGGCCTTCTACGGCGGCCATGGCATCGTGGGCGCGCAGGTGCCGATCGGCGCCGGCCTCGCCTTCGCCAACATGTACCGCGAGGACGGAAAGGTGAGCTTCACCTATTTCGGCGACGGCGCGGCGAACCAGGGCCAGGTCTACGAGACCTTCAACATGGCCACGCTGTGGAAGCTGCCCTGCATCTTCGTGATCGAGAACAACCAGTACGCGATGGGCACGTCGACGAAGCGTTCCTCCTCCTCGCCCGCCTACTACACCCGCGGCGAGGCCTTCGGCATCCCCGGCGAGGCGGTAGACGGGATGGACGTGGTCGCGGTGCGCGAGGCCGGCCTGAAGGCGGTGGAGCACTGCCGCTCCGGCAAGGGCCCCTACATCCTCGAGATGAACACCTACCGCTACCGCGGCCACTCGATGTCCGACCCCGCCAAGTACCGCACCCGCGACGAGGTGCAGAAGATGCGCGAGGAGCGTGACCCGATCGAGCACGTGCGCCAGCTGCTGACGCTGGGCAACCATGCCACCGAGGACGAACTCAAGGCGGTCGACAAGGACATCAAGTCCGTCGTCAACGACGCGGCGAAATTCGCCCAGGAAAGCCCGGAGCCGGACGTGTCCGAGCTCTGGACCGACATCTACGCCTGAGGGGGAAACACAGACATGCCGATCCAGATCCTGATGCCGGCGCTCTCGCCCACCATGGAAGAGGGCACGCTGGCCAAGTGGAACGTGAAGGCGGGTGACACCGTCTCCTCGGGCGACGTGATCGCCGAAATCGAGACCGACAAGGCCACGATGGAGTTCGAGGCGGTGGACGAAGGCGTCATCGCCGAGATCCTGGTGGCCGAGGGCACCGAGGGCGTGAAGGTCAACACGCCCATCGCCACCCTGCAGGGCGAGGACGAGGAGGAGGGCGAGGCCGCCCCCGCCGCGGCCCCTGCCCCCGCCGCGAAGGAGGAGGACAAGCCCGCCGCCGCCGCGCCGCAGACCGTGCCGGCCGCGGCGAAGCAGGCGCCGGTCGAATCCGAGCTGCCCGAAGGCACCACCTTCAAGAAGCAGACCGTGCGCGAGGCCCTGCGCGACGCCATGGCCGAGGAGATGCGCGCCAGCGGCGACGTGCTGCTGATGGGCGAGGAAGTGGCCGAGTACCAGGGCGCCTACAAGGTGTCCCAGGGCCTGCTCGACGAGTTCGGCCCCAAGCGCGTGATCGACACGCCGATCACCGAGCACGGCTTTGCCGGTGTCGCCACCGGTGCGGCCTTCGCCGGGCTGCGGCCGATCGTGGAGTTCATGACCTTCAACTTCGCCATGCAGGCGATGGACCAGATCATCAACTCCGCCGCCAAGACGCTCTACATGTCCGGCGGCCAGATGGGCTGCCCGATCGTGTTCCGCGGCCCGAACGGCGCCGCCGCCCGCGTGGCCGCCCAGCACAGCCAGGACTATGCCGCCTGGTATGCCCAGATCCCGGGCCTGAAGGTGTGCATGCCCTACTCCGCCGCCGATGCGAAGGGCCTGCTGAAATCCGCCATCCGCGACCCCAACCCGGTGATCTTCCTCGAGAACGAGATCCTCTACGGGCGGTCCTTCGACGTGCCGGAGATCGAGGATTACACCGTGCCGCTGGGCAAGGCGCGCACCTGGCGCACCGGCGATGACGTGACGCTGGTGAGCTTCGGCATCGGCATGCAGTACGCGCTCGAGGCCGCCGACAGGCTCGCCGAGGAGGGCATCTCCGCCGAGGTGATCGACCTGCGCTGCCTGCGCCCCATGGACACCGGCGCGGTGGTCGAGTCGGTGAAGAAGACCAACCGCTGCGTGACCATCGAGGAGGGCTTCCCGGTGTGCTCCATCGGCAACCACCTCTCGGCGGTGCTGATGCAGCAGGCGTTCGACTATCTCGACGCCCCGGTGATCAACTGCACCGGCAAGGACGTGCCGATGCCCTATGCCGCCAATCTCGAGAAGCTCGCGCTGGTGACCACGGACGAGGTCGTCGAGGCGGCCAAGTCGGTCTGCTACCGCTGAGGGGAGGGACAAGATGCCCATCGAAATCCTGATGCCCGCGCTCTCGCCGACCATGGAAGAGGGCACGCTGGCGAAATGGAACGTGAAGGAGGGCGACACCGTCTCCTCCGGTGACGTGATCGCCGAGATCGAGACCGACAAGGCCACGATGGAGTTCGAAGCCATCGACGAGGGTGTTGTCGGCAAGATCGTGGTTCCCGAAGGCACCGAGGGCGTGAAGGTGAACAGCCTGATCGCACTGATGCTGGAGGAGGGCGAGGACGCCTCGGCGCTGGAAGGTGCGGGCTCCGGCTCCGCCCCGAAGGCGAAGGAAGAGGCTCCGAAGCAGGAGGCCCCTGCCCCGGCCTCCTCGGACGCCGCCGCCGTGCCGGCCGCCGCGGGCTCCGCCCCGCCGGCGCCGGAGAAGGACGGCGACCGGGTGTTCGCCTCCCCCCTCGCCCGGCGCATCGCCGCGGAGAAGGGGCTCGACCTCGCGGCCATCAAGGGCTCCGGCCCGCGCGGCCGCATCGTGAGGGCCGATGTGGAGAACGCGAAGCCCGGTGCGAAGCCCGAGGCCGCTGCGGCTGCTCCCGTGGCCGCTCCGGCCCCGAGCCCGGCGAAGGCCGAACCCGCGGACGCGAGCGCGGTCGCGAAGATGTACGAGGGTCGCGCTTTCGAGGAAGTGAAGCTCGACGGCATGCGGCGCACCATCGCCGCGCGTCTCACCGAGGCCAAGCAGACCATCCCGCATTTCTACCTCCGCCGCGAGGTGAAGCTCGATGCCCTGCTCGCCTTCCGCGCCCAGCTCAACAAGAGCCTCGAGGGCCGGGGCGTGAAGCTCTCGGTGAACGACTTCATCATCAAGGCCTCCGCCATCGCCCTGCAGCAGGTGCCGGATTGCAATGCGGTCTGGGCCGGTGACCGGGTGCTGAAGTTCCAGCGCTCCGACGTGGCGGTGGCCGTGGCCATCCCCGGCGGGCTGTTCACGCCGGTGATCAAGGACGCCGACCAGAAGACCCTCTCGGCGATCTCCGCCGAGATGAAGGACCTCGCCACCCGGGCGCGTGAGAAGAAGCTCGCGCCGCATGAATACCAGGGCGGTTCCTTCGCGGTGTCCAACCTCGGGATGATGGGCATCGAGAACTTCGACGCGGTGATCAACCCGCCGCATGGCTCGATCCTCGCGGTCGGCGCCGGCCTGCGCAAGCCGGTGGTCGAGGGCGACCAGATCGTGCCGGCGACGGTGATGTCGGTGACGCTCTCGGTCGATCACCGGGTGATCGACGGCGCGCTCGGGGCCGAGTTCCTGCAGGCCTTCGTGCCGCTGCTGGAAGACCCGATGGCGATGCTCGCCTGAACCGGCGACAGCGACGAGATGCGGGAGCCCGGGCCGGAAGGTCCGGGCTCTTCGCGTTTCCGGAGGCCGTGGCGTGGTGGAGTGCCGGTTGCGCTGGCATCGCATGGGCCGGCCGGTTCGGCTGGTGGCGCGAGGTCCCGGGTCGGGGCCCGGGACAGCGGGGTACGGGCTGGTGACCGGAGCGCTCCGTTTCCCGAGCCGCCGGGCAGTGGGCGGACAGGGAGCCGGGAGCGGCCCGGCCGGACGCGTGTCAGGCCGCTGGATGGTCACCGCGAAGTGAGCACCCGGCCCGGCGCCTGGCCCGGGCGGTGCGGCAGGTCGCCATGGGCGGTTGCGGGTTCCGCCTTCCGGTCCGGCTCGCGGACAGGCGCTGGCACGGGCGCCGAAGCCATCGCCTCGCTCGCAGGGGGGGGATGGCTGCCCATCCCACGCCCCGGCGCCCCGGGCCTTGACCCGGGGCCTCCCGGCTTCCCGCCCAGCGGAGCCGTCGGGGACGGTACGAACCCCCGGGGTCAGCGGCCACCGATCACGCGGGGCGCACCACTCGGGCCCGGCCGTGCCGCAGGCACTCAGTCGAGACCGAAGGCCTCGCCGAGGATCTGGTTCATGGTGAGGGCGGGCTGCGAGCAGCCGGCTTCGCCGACGATGCGGGCCGGCACGCCGGCCACGGTCTTGCAGGCCGGCACGTCGCGCAGCACCACGGAGCCGGCGGCGATGCGGCTGCAGTTGCCGATGGAGATGTTGCCCAGCACCTCGGCGCCGGCGCCGATCAGCACGCCGTTGCCCACCTTCGGGTGTCGGTCGCCGTCTTCCTTGCCGGTGCCGCCGAGGGTGACGGAATGGAGCATCGAGACATCATCGCCCACGACGGCGGTCTCACCGATCACGATGGAATGCGCGTGGTCGATCATCAGGCCGCGGCCGATGCGGGCGGCGGGGTGGATGTCGACGCCGAACATCTCCGAGGTGCGCATCTGGATGAAATAGGCCATGTCCTTGCGGCCCTGCTCCCACATCCAGTGGGCGATGCGGTAGCATTGCACCGCCTGGAAGCCCTTGAGGTAGAGCAGCGGCTGGATGGTGGTGTGGCAGGCCGGGTCGCGCTCGAAATGCGCCATCAGGTCGGCGCGGGCGGCCTCGCCGAGCGAGGGGTCGGCGCCGTGCGCCTCGTCCATGATGTCGCGCAGGACAAGCTCGCGCAGGTCCGGCGAGGCGAGTTTCTGGGTGAGCCGGTAGCTCAGCGCGTCCTCGAAGGTGGTGTGATGCAGGATGACCGCGTGCACCATCGAGGCCATCAGCGGCTCGTGGCGGACGATCTCGTCGGCCTCGCGGCGGATGCGGGCCCAGAGCGGGTCGATGGTGCTGAGCTTGGGGTCAGACGATCTCGAGGCTTTCATCGACGCTCTCCGCGGGCGGGTTTACGGGGGTGCAATCATTGCCCGAGAGCGACCAGGCGCGCAATCTCCGAATGCGAGGCATCAGAGAGACGTGACCGGGGCGGGCCGCACCCACCAGCCGGGCCGTGCGGCGGCCAGCGCCTGCGCGGCGCGGCCGGCCTCCCCCGCCGAGGCGAAGAGCGCGAAGCAGGTGGCGCCCGAGCCGGACATGCGGGCGAGCAGCGCGCCCGGGGCGGCGGCGAGCAGCGCCAGCGTCTCGTCGATCTGCGGGCAAAGCGCGCGCGCCGGCGCCTCGAGGTCGTTGCGCTGGCGCGAGAGCCAGTCGGCCAGCGCCGCGGCGTCGGGCAGCGGAGGCAACGGCTCGAGCGGGCTGCCGAAGCCCGCGAGGCCACGGAAGACGGCGCCGGTTGCCACGCCCGTGCCCGGGTTGGCCAGCACCAGGTGGAAGGGCGGCAGGCCCGGCACCGGGGCGAGGGCTTCGCCGATGCCCGACATCCGGGCACTGCGGCCGAGCAGGCAGACCGGCAGGTCGGCGCCGAGTATGAGGGCGCGGGCGGCGAGCTCGTCCTCGGCGATGGCGATGTCCCAGAGCCGGCAGAGCGCGCGCAGCGTGGCCGCGGCGTCGGAGGAGCCTCCGCCGATGCCCGAGGCCACCGGCAGTGCCTTGTCCAGCGTGATGCGCGCGCCGCGTCCGGGCCCGAGCAGCCGTGCGGCGCGCAGCACCAGGTTGTCCGCCTCCGCCGCGAGGCCGGGCGCGAAGGGGCCGGTGATGTCGAGCGAAAGCGCCTCGGCCGGTGCCACGGTCACCCGGTCGCCGAGACCGGGAAAGACCACCAGCGAGTCGAGCAGATGATAGCCGTCCCCGCGCCGGCCGGTGACATGCAGCGCGAGGTTCAGCTTCGCCGGCGCCGCCACGGTGATGGCGCCGGGGGCGAGGGCGGGGTCGGCGGGAGTGCTGTGGTCGGTCATCTGCTCATCGGTGCGTAGGGGGGGCAAATTCCGGCCCCCCTCCGGGAAGCACCCGCTTCCCTGCCGGGGAAGCGCCGGCCTCCGGCCCCGCGACATTCCTGCCCGGGAGAGCGCCTGTAGCCGTTGCCTCATGGGCGGTGGCGCGGAATGCCCCGCCGGGGCTGTCCGGCGGGGCGGGAGATCACGCCGGTCGGATCAGCCGTCCTTGCCGTCGGGTTTTGCCGGGGAGCGGGCCATCTCCTCCTTGAGCACGGAGTCGAGGCCGAATTCCAGCTTGCGGCGGATGCGGGCAATGTCCTCCTGCTCCGGGTCGAAGGACAGCGCGCGCTTCCACTGGAAGCGGGCCTCCATCTTGCGGCCGACCTTCCAGAGCACGTCGCCGAGGTGGTCGTTCAGGATCGGGTCGGAGGGCACGAGCTCGACCGCGCGCTCCATGGGCACGATCGCTTCCTCGTAGCGGCCGAGCTTGTAGAGCACCCAGGCGAGGCTGTCGGTGATGTAGCCGTCGTCCGGGCGCTGGTCGACGGCGGAACGGATCATCTGCTCCGCCTCCTCCATCTTCTCGCCCTTCTCCACCAGCGAGTAGCCGAGGTAGTTGAGCACCAGCGGCTGGTCGGGCTGCAGGGCGAGGGCGTGGCGGAAGTCCTCCTCGGCCTTGTCCCACTGGTCGGACTGCTCGAAGCAGATGCCGCGCTGGTAGTAGAACACCCAGTGCCGGGGCTGCTCCTCGGGCAGGAGGGCGATGGCGTCGGAATAGGCCTCCGCCGCCTCGGCGAAACGCTCCTGCTTGCGCAGCGCGTCGGCGAGGGCGGTGACCGGGGCGAGCTCCTCCGGGTGGGTGCGCTTGAGGCCGGTGAGCACGCCGATCGCCTCGTCCGTGCGGTCCGCGGCGTCGAGGGCGGAGGCGCGGCCCACCTCGGCGCGCAGGAACTGCGGCGCGTCCGCCGGCACGGTGCCGTAGGCGGCGATGGCGAGGTCGAACTGGTCGTCGTTCTCCAGCAGCTCGGCGGTGAGCAGGCGGGCGTCGATCAGCTCCGGGCGCAGGTAGAGCGCGAAGCGCGACAGCAGCACCGCGAAGCCGCGGTTCTGCTCGCCGGTGCCGAGCACGAGGGCGAAGGTGTAGAGCGCCTCGGCCACGCCTTCGGTGGCGTTGCCGACCGTGTTGAACTCCACCGGCTCGCCGGTGGAGATGCGCTCGCGCAGCCGGCTGAGCATCGGGTCGCGCAGGCCGCGGGCGAAGGCGTTGTCGATCAGCTCCAGCGCCTGGGTCTGGCGGCCGGTGGCGGCATAGACCTCCGCCTCCGCCACCAGCGAGCGCCGGTCGAGGCCGAGGAAGTCCTGGCGGCGCGCGGAGAAGATCTCGGCCGCGCCCTCCAGGTCGCCGGCCACGGCATGGGCGAGCGCCTTGTGGTAGGAGCCATAGGCCTCCAGCGTGTCGTTGCCGTTGAGCCCGTCGAAGGTGAGGTCGGCGGCGGTCATGTCGTCCACCGACTGGGCCCAGCCCTTCATCAGCGCCTGCAGGAGGGGGCCGAACAGGTCCTCCTGCCCGTCCAGCCGGTCGAGCGCGTTGGGGAAGGCACCGGCGCGCAGCTCGCGGATGGCGGCGACGAGGGAGACGTAGTTGTTGTCCGGCGCGAGGGCCGCGAGCCGGTCCGACATCTCGATGGCGCCGGGCACGTCACCCGCGGAGATGCGGTAGAGCATCGCACGCTCGATCAGCTCGGCGTTCTGCGGGTCGCGCGCGGCGGCGCGGGGGTAGAGCCGCGCGGCCATGGAGATGTCCCCGGTGAGTTCCGCGTAGCGGGCACCGAGATACTCCCCCGCCAGCCCCTGTGCCCCAGCCACGCCCGGGACGGCGATCCCGGCGAGGAGGAGGAAGGGCATGGCCATACGGGTCATCGGTGCGAAGGGCATCACGGCATCGGTCTCCTAACAACCGTCCGTGCGGCGCGGGCCGCGGCCCCGCGGGCCGGCCTTCCGCCGATTCGGACGCATGAGCACTGGGGCCCGGCCGCCGGCCGCACCCGATCGGGCCATGCTAGGCACGCGCGCCTGCCGGGTGCAACCGCAACCGACGGCGCGGCGGTCACATCCACGCCATCGGGCGCCTTCGCGGCGCGCCTGTCACCCCGCTGCAACAGCCGGGCCGCGGCGGCCTGCACCGGGGCCGACACCCGACGCCGGCCGCGCAGGCGCAAGCCGGAGCACGGAAGGAACCGGACGCGCAGCGGCCGTCCGCAGCCCCCGGCCACGGGACGGGGCCCTCCCGCCCCTCCGCCGGCCCCGCGCCTGCGGCGCAGGGCCGCTCCGCGTTGGGCCGGGCCGCGCGCCTGCGGCACGCGGCGGCACCGCGGGAATGCAACGCGCAGCGCTGGCCTGCGCCGGGCCGGCGGGGGTGCCGGCGGGCGTGTCCCTGCGAGCTCTCCGCGCCGGCCAGAAAGACAACGGGCGGGGCTGGCGGCCTCGGCGCGGCGGTGCGCCCCTGGCGCGCGTGGCTCCCGGCCGGCAGGGTGCGCTGCCCTCCCGGAGACCATGATCCGGCCGGGCGTGCGGAACCGGCTCACGCTGCGGGAACCAGATCTCTCCGGGGCACGGGCGGGCCGGCCTCTCGGCACCAGGCGGGCCAGCGGCGTAGCCTCTCGCCCCCCGCCACGGCCCCTGCCCCCCGATCATCCGCGCCTTCCGATAGCGCCGTGCGCGGGCATGGGCAGCCTGGGCTCGCCCGTCGCGTCGCGTCGCCTCGCGGCGCCGCCCCGTCGCTGCGGTGGAACCCCTGCCGAGCCGCCGCGGGCGCAGCCCGCGGCCCGGCCCAACGGCGAGGAAGGGTGCGGCTGCACCCGACCGGAGCGGGCGGGAGGGCTCCCCTCCCCGCGCACCGGCCGGCGGCGCGCTCACATGTTGGGGTAGTTCGGCCCGCCGCCGCCCTGGGGCGTGCACCAGACGATGTTCTGCGCCGGGTCCTTGATATCGCAGGTCTTGCAGTGCACGCAGTTCTGCGCGTTGATCTGGAAGCGCGGCCCGTCGTCACCCTCGATGATCTCGTAGACGCCGGCCGGGCAGTAGCGCTGCGCGGGCTCGGCATATTTCGGCAGGGTCCAGCGCACCGGGATCGTGGGATCCTTGAGCTTCAGGTGGCTCGGCTGGTCCTCGTCGTGGTTGGTGAAGGAGAAGCTCACGTTGGTGAGCCGGTCGAAGCTCAGCACCCCGTCGGGCTTCGGATACTCGATCGGTTCGTAGCGGTGCGCGCGGCCGGTGGCCTCGGCATCGGTCTTGCCGTGCTTCAGCGTGCCCAGCGGGTTCCAGCCGGTGAGCTCGGAGACCCACATGTCGAGCCCGCCGAAGGCGAGGCTCGCCGTCAGCCCGAAGCCCGACCACAGCGGCTTCACGTTGCGCACCTTCTTCAGGTCGGCCGCGATCGGGCCGGAGCGCACCGCCGTCTCGTAGGCGGTGAGCTCGTCGCCCTCGCGGCCCGCCTTCAGCGCCTCCACCGCGGCCTCGGCCGCCGCCTTGCCCGAGAGCATGGCGTTGTGGTTGCCCTTGATGCGCGGCACGTTCACCATGCCCGCCGAGCAGCCCAGCAGCGCGCCGCCGGGGAAGGTGAGCTTGGGGAGCGACTGCCAGCCGCCCTCGGTGATCGCCCGCGCGCCGTAGGCCACGCGCTTGCCGCCCTCCAGCACCTTCGCGATCTCCGGGTGATGCTTGAAGCGCTGGAACTCCATGTAGGGGAAGAGATGCGGGTTCTCGTAGTTCAGGTGCACCACGAAGCCGATGAACACCTGGTTGCCCTCGAGATGATACATGAACGAGCCGCCACCGGCGTTCTTGCCCAGCGGCCAGCCCATGGTGTGGGTCACCTGGCCGAGCTTGTGGTTCTCGGGCCGGATCTCCCAGATCTCCTTCATGCCCAGCCCGTATTTCTGCGGCTCGGCGTCCTTGTCGAGCCCGTGCCGCGCGATCACCTGCTTTGAGAGCGAGCCGCGCGCGCCCTCGGCCAGCATCACGTACTTGCCCAGCAGCTCCATGCCCGGCTCGTAGTTCGGGCCCTTCTCGCCCTCGGCGGTGATGCCGAACTCGCCGGCCACCACGCCCTTCACCGTGCCGTCCTCACCCCAGACCAGCTCGGAGCAGGACATGCCGGGGAAGATCTCCACCCCCAGCGCCTCGGCCTGCTCGGCCATCCAGCGGCAGACATTGGCCATGGAGACGATGTAGTTGCCGTGGTTGTTCATCAGCCGCGGCATCGGCCAGTTCGGCACCCGGATGTGCCCGGCGGGGCCGAGCAGCAGGAAACGGTCCTCGGAGACCTGGGTTGCGAGCGGCGCGCCCTTCTCCTTCCAGTCGGGGATCAGCGCGTCGAGGCCGCAGGGGTCGAGCACCGCGCCGGAGAGGATATGCGCCCCCACCTCGGAGCCCTTCTCCAGCAGCACCACCGAAAGCTCCGGATCCAGCTGTTTCAGGCGGATCGCCGCGGAGAGACCTGCAGGCCCCGCCCCGACGATGACAACGTCATACTCCATGGATTCGCGGGTTGCTTCGGTCATCTGCTGGCTCCTTCGAAGTCCTTGCGCGCAAGAATGTTGCCGTGCAACTTGGCGCAGCACCCTGCCGCATTCAAGGCGAATTGTGGGCTTGCGGTGCCGCGGCCGGGATAACGTTTCCGACAGGCCCCGCACCGCCGGCCCGGCGCCCGGCAAGGCGCGCACCGGCCCGCCTCGCGCCACGGTTGCAGCCCCGAGACTTGCTAAACGGACGCTTATGCGGATAGCTGGAGAGAGGACCAAGCGGAGGCTTGCAGATCCCGGGGGGCGGCCCTAGGTTCGCCGGTGTGGCCGCGCCCGGGACATGGGCGTGGCCATATGATTTTAACGCCTGTGGTCCGCCCGCCAGGGGGGCCCGGACGACCGGACCGGAGTGGTCAATGGAAAAGATACCTCTTACTGCAAAGGGCTTCGCGGCCCTGGACGCCGAGCTGAAGAAGCTCAAGTCGGTGGAACGCCCGGCGGTGATCCGGGCCATCGCGGAGGCGCGCGAGCACGGCGACCTGAGCGAGAACGCCGAGTACCATGCCGCCCGCGAGAAGCAGAGCTTCATCGAGGGGCGCATCAAGGAGCTCGAGGCGGTGATCAGCCTCGCCGACGTGATCGACCCCGCGCGCCTCTCCGGCCCGGTGAAGTTCGGCGCCACGGTGGAGATCGTCGACGAGGACACCGAGGAGTCCAAGACCTTCCAGATCGTCGGCGAGTACGAGGCCAACGTGGACGCGGGCCTGCTCAACATGAAATCGCCCATCGCCCGCGCGCTGATCGGCAAGGAAGAAGGCGATTCCGTGGAGGTGCGCACCCCCGGGGGCACGCGCAGCTACGAGATCGTCGCGGTCAAGTTTGTCTGAACGGAGAGCCTGATGGCCCGCAGCGATCGTCCCTCGAGCCCCGGCCTCCCGGCCCTCGGCGGCGGGGGCGCCCCGTGGGCCCCGCGCATCGCCGCGGCATTCACCGCCATCTGGCTGGTGGCGATGCTGGCCTATGCCCTCGGCTTCTTCGGCGCCTTCGGCGGCGAGGGCCGCCCGGTGCTGTTCCTCGACGTGGCCCTGTTCCTGCTCGCCGCGGTGCTGCCGCCGCTGCTGGTGTGGTACGCGACCCTGCTCTCGCTGCGCGCCGAGGCCCTGCTGGCCGAGGCGCGCTCGCTCGCCCGGGCCGTGCATGAAGGCGGTGCCGGCCGCGGCGCGCTGCCCGTGGCCGACGAGATGGCCGCCGCCCTCGTGCAGGCCGCGCGCCTCGCCAATGCCGAGGAGCGCGAGGAGTTGCGCGACGCCATCGCCCGGCTCGAGGCCCAGGGCCAGGCCGAGATGGAGCAGCGCGCCGCCATCCTCGCCGAGGCCCGCGCCACCGCCGCCGAGCGCGGCGAGATCCGCGCGGCCATCGCCCGCATGGGCCGCGCCGCGCC
>NZ_QRGC01000115.1 GCF_003448965.1 Oceanicella sp. SM1341 | reverse complement strand
CCCTTCTAGCAAATTTCCTTTCCCTGCTGGCTTTGTTCTTAGCCCTCTTGGCCTCGAATTGATCTGACAATGTCTTCTCTCTTGCCTTCTCGGCCTTCGACTTGTGGATGCTCTCCATCAGCACACGCTTATTCTTAAAGACATTACCCTTCACTTTCATGTACATGTCATGATACATATGCTTGTCAATCTTCTTAGATTCTCTATATTTGCGGAGCAATCTCCTGAGGACACGCATTCTCCTCATCCAGAGGATCTTGGTTGGCAGTCTAGCCTCCCTGGTACCCTTACGCTTACCATATCCAGAGTGTCGGCCCTTTCTCTTGGCCTCCTTCATGCGGCGTGCTCGAGAACGAGAGGGGATCTTGGCCGGCTTCCTGATGATGAAACCATGCTTCACCAACTTCCTTATATTTTGGCGAGAATTCGCGATGGAGATTTCGTTGACCTCATTGGGATCATGCCAGACCTTGCCTCTCCCGCATTTGAGGACGCTGGCGGCGAGCC
>NZ_QRGC01000114.1 GCF_003448965.1 Oceanicella sp. SM1341 | reverse complement strand
CGCCTGCGCCGCAACCGCTACGGCAATGTCTCGCCCGGCGTGGCGCAGCAGATCCTCTCGGCGGTGCAGGCGCAGGGAGATGCTGCGAACAACACCACGGCGGCGTCGAAGAAGCGGGCGGGAGCCCGCCGGGCCGGCTACTTCGTGCCCTCGGAGGAAAGCCGTCTCTCGGCCGGCGTGTTCGAGCGCCGGGGCAAGCGCATCCGCAAGGTGCTGGCCTTCTCCGATCACATGCCAGGCTACGCGCCGCGCTTCCCGATGGAGGACCGCGCACGCGAGGTGGCCGCGGCCGCCGCGCCCGAGGCCTTCGAGCGGGCGCTGGCCCGCACCCTGAAGCGCAGCCGCTGAGCCGGGCGCGCCCTCGGGTCCTTCCCGCAGATCCCGGCCTCGGGGGTTATTCGCGCCCCGGTGCTTCGAGGTGTCCCGGGCCCGCCCGGGGTTGATGATGAGGTTGTTGTTGTTGTTGCAGAGCCCCGCCCATGACTGAGCCCTTCGATCTCGACGAGGC
>NZ_QRGC01000113.1 GCF_003448965.1 Oceanicella sp. SM1341 | reverse complement strand
GAGGATGCGGGCCTCGAAGGTGAGGCGGCGGGCGGCGAAGATCACCTCGCCGCGCTCCACGTTGATCTCCGAGCCCACGGGGCGGATCACCATGACGAGCCCACCGAGGCTGCCCGCGGCGGCGATCACGCGCTCCACGGCGAGCTGCAGGTCGTCGACCTGGTCGACGGGCTGCTGGTCGTAGCCCTGCGCCTGCAGCACGAGGTCGAGGAGCACGGTGCGCTCGTCGCAGGCCATGCAGTCGGGCGCGATGCGCTCGGAGCGCACGTAGCAGTAGAGCGCCGGCAGCATCGTGTCGGGGATCGCTCCGCCCGTGGGCGGCTGCTCGAGGATGGTGACGTCCCGCTCCTCGCCGCCGACATCGAGGGTGATGCCGGCGGCGCGCAGGGCGGTCACCACGCGCAGGCGAAGCGCCTTAAGCGGGTGCATCTATGCGCCTCAGCTCGATCGTCATCCGCGCGTCATCGGCCGGGCTGCCGGAGGGCAGCGCGGAGATGCAGCGGTAGGTCTTGCCGTTGCC
>NZ_QRGC01000112.1 GCF_003448965.1 Oceanicella sp. SM1341 | reverse complement strand
GCTAACCCCCACAAGCCAGCGAGAATGCCGTTCAAAAGGTATGTTGAGATCGGAAGGATCGCCCTCATCAACTACGGTGAAGATTACGGGAAGCTTGTAGTAATCGTGGATGTAATTGACCAGAATCGGGCTCTGGTTGATGCCCCAGATATGGAGCGATCTCAAATGAATTTTAAGAGACTCTCCCTGACAGATATCAAAATTGATATTAAGAGGGTTCCTAAGAAGAAGGAACTGATTGAAGCCATGAAAGCTAGGGAGAAGGTAAGATTCAGTCACTCGAGCAGATTTACCTTCACTCTCTCCCAATCAAGGAGCATCAGATCGTCGATACTCTCATTGGCCCCAGCCTCAAGGATGAGGTCATGAAGATTATGCCTGTGCAGAAACAGACCCGGGCTGGGCAGAGGACTAGGTTTAAGGCCTTCGTTGTCGTCGGCGACAATAATGGCCATGTCGGATTGGGAGTTAAGTGCAGCAAAGAGGTGGCCACTGCTATTCGTGGTTCGATTATATTGGCTAAGTTGTCGGTG
>NZ_QRGC01000111.1 GCF_003448965.1 Oceanicella sp. SM1341 | reverse complement strand
CACCCCCAAATACTCCAAGGCAAGGTACGATGAAATCG
Organism: Oceanicella sp. SM1341; assembly: GCF_003448965.1. Taxonomy (GTDB): domain Bacteria; phylum Pseudomonadota; class Alphaproteobacteria; order Rhodobacterales; family Rhodobacteraceae; genus Paroceanicella. Next base: position 502 of record NZ_QRGC01000111.1, on the reverse strand, counting down.
TTAAGGAAGTGTCATCTTACCTCAAGAAGGTCGGTTACAACCCAGAAAAAATCCCCTTCGTCCCCATCTCTGGTTTCGAGGGTGACAACATGATTGAGAGGTCCACCAACCTTGATTGGTACAAGGGACCAACCCTTCTTGAGGCTCTTGACTTGATCTCTGAGCCCAAGAGGCCCTCGGACAAGCCCCTCCGTCTCCCACTTCAGGACGTTTACAAGATTGGTGGTATTGGAACTGTCCCTGTTGGACGTGTTGAAACTGGTGTCCTCAAGCCTGGTATGGTTGTTACCTTCGGACCAACTGGACTCACCACTGAAGTTAAGTCTGTTGAAATGCACCACGAGTCTCTTCCAGAGGCCTTGCCCGGTGACAATGTTGGCTTCAACGTGAAGAACGTTGCTGTCAAGGATCTCAAGCGTGGTTTCGTTGCCTCAAACTCCAAGGATGACCCTGCCAAGGAGGCTGCCAACTTCACATCCCAGGTCATCATCATGAACCACCC
>NZ_QRGC01000110.1 GCF_003448965.1 Oceanicella sp. SM1341 | reverse complement strand
GTAGATACTATTACCTACACGTTTTGCAGACATTTTACTCTTAACGTAGATACTGAAATCGTCGGCATATCTTACATAACGGTGTCCTCGTTGCTCTAGTTCTTTATCCAACTCATTGAGCAGGATATTAGAGAGCAATGGGCTTAAAGGTGAACCTTGCGGTACTCCTTTTTTCCGTTTGTGCAATTTACCGTTGATCAGTATCGGGGCTTTAAGAAATGAACGCAGTAGCTTCATCGTTGGTTTGCACTTTACCTTTTTGTAAACCAATTCTAAAAGTATATAATGTTCCACTTCATCAAAGAAACTCTTTAAATCTATGTCAACTATATCCTTATAACCTGAATTGATGTTTTCAAGGCTTTGTGCAATTGCCTGATGGGCGTTGCGTTGTGGTCTGAATCCATAACTATGCTGTTGAAAGTCTGGCTCGAATATCGGTTGTAAAACTTGATGTAGTGCTTGTTGAAATACCCTGTCAACAACTGTGGGAATTCCGAGTAATCGTTTCTTCCCGTTGCTTTTTGGTATTTCAACGCCCAAT
>NZ_QRGC01000109.1 GCF_003448965.1 Oceanicella sp. SM1341 | reverse complement strand
GGGATTACCAGAAATAGAATATCGTAAATAAAAATTCCTCCTTTCAATTGAAAGAAGGAATTTTTATTTGTAATTATTGATATAAAATTTGATTATGATCTATCTAAGAACAGAAGATATTAATGAACAGACAATAAATCTCCACTACCTTTGGTAGCTAAGTTCGTACGTCCCATTAAAAATCTATCAACCTCTCTTGCTGCTTCTCTACCTTCTGATATTGCCCAGACAATTAAAGATTGGCCTCTACGCATATCTCCTGCCGCAAAAATATTTGGCACATTGGTTTGGTATTTTGTCGCTTTATAATTACTTCTAGCGTCTGTTTCTAAGCCTAATTGGTCACTTAACGTAGCTTCTGGACCTGTAAACCCAAGGGCAAGTAAAGCCAAGTCACAAGGCCAAGTTTTTTCAGTACCTTCAATTTCAATTAGCTGAGGACGTTGACCTGGAACCATTTTCCATTCAACATTTATTGTTTTTAAAGCAGTTAATTTTCCTTCTTTATCTTTAATAAATTCTTTAGTGTTGATAAGCCAGTTTCT
>NZ_QRGC01000011.1 GCF_003448965.1 Oceanicella sp. SM1341 | reverse complement strand
GCGCGCCCTCGCCGAGGCGGCCTCCGTGTTCGCCCGCGAGGCCCGCCCGCTCACCGCCCAGGGCGCGCCTGTCACCCTCCTGCGCCGCGAGGGCCGGGCCGGTGCCGGAGCCCTGCTCATCCTGCTCAACACCGACGCCGAGGCGGAGGCCGCGCCGCCGCCGCTGCCGCCCGGCGCGCGCCCGCTGCTGCCCGACGAGCAGGGCGATGGTCCCCTCGCCCCTGCCGAGTGCCGCCTCATGGTGCTGCCCCCCGAGGGCGCGCCGGCCCTGCCCCGCCGCAGCCGCCGGCGCGAGGCCGAGGCGGTGCGCGAGGCCGCAGCGCACGAGCACCGGGTGATCATCGAGGCCATCGCGCCTTCGGTCGACGGAGGCACCGTGCCGGTGAAGCGCATCGCCGGCGAGCCGGTGGAGGTGACCGCCGACATCTTCGCCGACGGCCACGAGAAACTGGGCGCCGAGCTGCTCTGGCGCCCCGCCGGCGCGCGCGACTGGGAGCGCGTGCCGATGAAGCCGCTCGGCAACGACGCCTGGGGCGCTTCCTTCACCCCCTGGACACCGGGCGCGCATGTCTTCGGCGTCGAGGCCTGGATCGATCCGTTCGGCGCCTTCGCCCGCGATCTGGGCCGCAAGCACGAGGCGGGCGTGGTGCTCGAGGTCGACCTCATGGAGGGCCGCGGGCTGGTGGAGGAGGCCGCGGGCCGCGCGCGCGGCAAGCTTGCCCGCCGCCTTTCCGCCGTGCTCACCGCCCTCGACGGGGCGGACGCGGCCGAGCGCACCGCTCTGCTCCTCGCGCCCGCGCTGCTGCCCGACATGGCGGCGGCCTGCGCGCGCCCGCACCGCACGGTCTCGGCCGGCATGCCGCTCGACGCCGAGCGCCTCGCCGCGCGCTACGCGAGCTGGTACGAGCTCTTTCCGCGCTCGATGAGCCCCGAGCCCGGCCGCCATGGCACGTTCCTCGACGTGATCCCCCGCCTGGCGGCGGTGCGCGACATGGGCTTCGACACGCTCTACTTCCCGCCCATCCACCCCATCGGGAGGGTAAACCGCAAGGGGCCGAACAACACGCTCACCCCCGGGCCCGGCGACCCCGGCAGCCCCTATGCCATCGGCTCGGCCGAGGGCGGGCATGACGCCATTCACCCCGAGCTCGGCACCATCGAGGATTTCCGCACCCTGCGCGATGCCGCGGCGGAGCACGGGCTCGAGCTCGCGCTCGATTTCGCCATCCAGTGCGCGCCGGACCACCCCTGGCTCTCGCAGCATCCCGGCTGGTTCGCCTGGCGGCCCGACGGCTCGATGAAATACGCCGAGAACCCGCCGAAGAAGTACCAGGACATCGTGAACGTGGACTTCTACGGCCCGGACGCGGTGCCCGAGCTCTGGCTCACCCTGCGCGACATCGTGCTGATGTGGATCGGCGAGGGGGTGAAGACCTTCCGCGTCGACAACCCGCACACCAAGCCCTTCGCCTTCTGGGAATGGATGATCGGCGACATCCGCGCCCGCCACCCGGAGGCGATCTTCCTCTCCGAGGCCTTTACCCGGCCCAAGGTGATGTATGCGCTGGCGAAGGCCGGTTTCAGCCAGTCCTACACCTATTTCACCTGGCGCGACGACAAGCAGGGCCTGACCGACTACATCACCGAGCTCACCACCACCCCGCCGAAGGAGTTCTTCCGGCCGCATTTCTTCGTGAACACGCCGGACATCAACCCCTACTTCCTGCAGACCTCCGGCCGCCCGGGCTTCCGCATCCGCGCGGTGCTGGCGGCCACGCTCTCGGGGCTGTTCGGGGTGTACTCGGGCTTCGAGCTCTGCGAGGCGGCACCGCTGCCGGGGCGCGAGGAATATCTCGACTCGGAGAAATACCAGATCCGCCAGCGCGACTGGCAGGCCCCCGGCAACATCATCGCCGACATCACCCTGCTCAACCGCCTGCGCCGGCTGCACCCGGCCCTGCAGACCCATCTCAACACCCGCTTCCACCACGTGGGCAACGACAACATCCTCTACTACGCCAAGCCCGCGCCGGACGGCTCGGACATGATCCTCGTGATGGTCTCGCTCGACCCGCACCACCCCCAGGAGGGCGATTTCGAGCTGCCGCTCTGGGAGTTCGGCCTGCCCGACGACGGCAGCCTCGCGGCCGAGGATCTCGCCACCGGCGCCCGCTTCACCTTCACCGGAAAGGGCCAGCGCGTGTCCCTCACGCCCGAAGAGCCCTACCGCATCTGGCATGTCATGCCGCAGGGAGACGAACCTCATGGCTGAGCGCATCCACGCCGCCGACCCGCACTGGTACAAGGACGCGCTGATCTACCAGCTGCACGTGAAATCCTTCATGGACAGCAACAACGACGGTATCGGCGACTTCCCGGGCCTGATCTCGAAGCTCGACTACATCGCCGATCTCGGCGTCACCGCCATCTGGCTGCTGCCCTTCTACCCCAGCCCGCGGCGCGACGACGGCTACGACATTTCCGACTACCGCGACGTGAGCCCGGACTACGGCACGATGGAGGATTTCCGCGCCTTCGTGGCCGCCGCGCACGAGCGGGGCATCCGGGTGATCACCGAGCTCGTGATCAACCACACCTCCGACCAGCACGAGTGGTTCCAGCGCGCGCGCAAGGCGCCGCCGGGCAGCCCGGAGCGGGATTTCTACGTCTGGTCGGACACCGACAAGGCCTACGAGGGCACGCGCATCATCTTCCTCGACACCGAGAAGTCGAACTGGACCTGGGACGAGGAGGCCGGCGCCTATTTCTGGCACCGTTTCTACTCCCACCAGCCGGACCTGAACTTCGACAACCCCGCCGTGATGGCCGAGGTGCTCGACGTGATGCATTTCTGGCTCGACCAGGGCGTGGACGGGCTGCGCCTCGACGCCGTGCCCTACCTCGTCGAGCGCGAGGGCACCTCGAACGAGAACCTGCCCGAAACCCACGAGGTGCTGCGCCGCATCCGCGCCGATCTCGACGCCTACGCCCCCGGCCGCATGCTGCTGGCCGAGGCCAACATGTGGCCCGAGGACACCCAGGCCTATTTCGGCGAGGCGGGCGACGAGTGCCACATGGCCTTCCACTTCCCCCTGATGCCGCGCATGTACATGGCCGTGGCCCAGGAGGACCGCTTCCCCATCACCGACATCATGCGCCAGACCCCGGACATCCCGGAGGCCTGCCAATGGGCGATCTTCCTGCGCAACCATGACGAGCTGACGCTGGAGATGGTGACCGACGCCGAGCGCGACTACCTGTGGAACACCTACGCGAACGACCGCAAGGCGCGCATCAACCTCGGCATCCGCCGCCGCCTCGCGCCGCTTATGGAGCGTGACCGCCGGCGCATCGAGCTGATGAACGCGCTGCTGCTCACCATGCCGGGCACCCCGGTGCTCTACTACGGCGACGAGATCGGCATGGGCGACAACATCCATCTGGGCGACCGTGACGGCGTGCGCACGCCCATGCAGTGGAGCCCGGACCGCAACGGCGGCTTCTCGCGCGCCGACCCCGCCGTCCTCACCCTCCCCGCCATCATGGACCCGGTCTACGGCTTCCAGGCGGTGAACGTCGAGGCGCAGGTCTTCGACCGCCATTCGCTGCTGCACTGGCTGCGCCGCATGCTCGCCGTGCGCCGCGAGAGCCAGGCCTTCGGCCGCGGCACCCAGCGCTTCCTGCGCCCGCGCAACCGCCGGGTGCTCGCCTACCTGCGCGAGCATGGCGAGGACGTGATCCTCTGCGTTGCCAATCTCGGTCGCACCGCGCAGGCGGTGGAGCTCGACCTGTCGGAGTTCGGCGGCCGCATCCCGGTGGAGCTCACCGGCGAGACGCCGTTTCCCGCCATCGGCCGGCTGCCCTACCTGCTCACCCTGCCGCCCTACGGCTTTTCCTGGTTCCGCCTCGCCACCGAGGCGGAGGCGCCGGACTGGGCCTCCGCCGCCCCGCCCTCGGAGGCCGAGCAATACACCTTCGTGCTGCGCCCGGCGCTGGAGGACGTGGCCCGCGGCCGCAACCTCGAGGTGTTCGAGCGCGAGATCCTGCCCGACTACGTCTCCCGCCGCCGCTGGTTTGCCGGCAAGGACGCGCTGATCTCGCGCGTCGAGCTGCTCACCACCGCGCCGATGCCCGATGCGACCGACCTGCTCTATGCCGAGGTGGCCGTGACCACCGGCGAGGGCGCCGAGGCGGTGACGGAGACCTACGCCCTGCCCCTCGGCATCGCCTGGGAGGGGGGCGAGGCCGGGCCCTTCGCGCCCAATCTCGCGCTCGCGCGGGTGCGGCGCGGCCGGCACGTGGGCCTGCTGACGGACGGCTTCGCCATGCCCGCCTTCGCCGATGCGGTGGTGGCGGGGCTGCGCGACGGTGCCGCGGTGCCGCTGCCCGGCGGCGAGTTGCGCTTCCACCCCGCCGAGGCGCTCGATCTGCCGGAGGCGCCGGAGGCGGAGTGGATCGCGGCCGAGCAGTCCAACAGCACGCTCATCCTCGGCGGGCGCGCGGTGATCAAGCTGCTGCGCCGGCTGCAGCCCGGCCAGCACCCGGAGGCGGAGATGATCCGCCACCTCCGCACCCGCGGCTTTGCCCATGTGCCGCCCTTCCTCGGCACGGTGGAGAAGAACACCGGCGGCGAGAGCTCGATGCTGATGCTGGTCGAGGGCTTCGTGCCCAACCAGGGCGACGGCTGGCGCTGGACCCTCGATGCCATCGCCCGCGCCGCCGGCGACGCGGAGGCGGAGGAGGAGCTCTCCCGCGCCGAAAGCCTCGCCACCTCCCTCGGCCGCAGGCTGGCGGAGATGCACGCCGTGCTCGCCGCCCCCGACGCGCCCGAGGCCTTCGCCCCGCGCCGCATGAACGCCGAGACCGCCGAGGCCCTCGCCGCGCGCATCCGCACCGAGGTGGGCGAGGCGCTCGACCTCATCGAGCGCGCCAATCTCGGCGGCGAGGGCGGCACCGAGGCCGGGCGCTGGCTGATCGAGCAGCGCGAGGCGCTGCTGGCCCGCGCCGGCGAGGTGGCCGGCGCCGCCCGCGGCCGCGAGACCATCCGCGTGCACGGCGACCTGCACCTGGGCCAGGTGCTGGTGACCGGCTCCGATGTCACCTTCATCGACTTCGAGGGCGAGCCGGTGAAGACCCTCGCCGAGCGCCGGGCGCATGACCTCGGCCTGCGCGACCTCGCCGGGCTGCTGCGCTCCTTCGGCTATGCCGCGGCGAGCGCGCGCGCCGCCCACCCGGACATGCCGGCCACGCTGGCCGATGCCTTCGAGGAGCGGATGCGCGACGCCTGCCTCGCCGCCTACCGCGACGGCGCGCCGGAGGGGGCTGCCGACACCGGCCTGCTCGCCCTTCTCGTGCTGGAGAAGGCCGCCTACGAGGTACGTTACGAGGCCTCCAACCGCCCGCAATGGCTGCGCATTCCGGTTCACGGCATGGCCGGCGCCGCCCGGGCCCTGCTGGGGGAGACAGTGTCATGAGCGCGATGCAGAGCATGGAGGACGCGGGCCTCGTCGGCGCCCTGGCCGCCGACGCGATGAGCGGGCGGATGGAAAACCCCTTCGCCGCCTTCGGCCCCCGACGGCTGGAGGACGGGCGCCTCGCCCTGCGCAGCTTCCAGCCCGGCGCCGAGGCGGTGGAGGTGGCAGCCCCCGACGGCACCAGCCTCGGCCAGCTCGAACAGGCCCCCGGCGGGCTGTTCTTCGGCGCCATCGCCGCCCCCGCCGCCGAGGGCCCCGGCGCCTACGTGCTGCGCATCCGCTGGCCCGGCGGCGTGGTTCAGGAGACGGAAGACCCCTACGCCTTCGGCCTGCTGCTGGGCGACCTCGACCTGCATCTCTTCGCCGAGGGCCGGCACTTCGACATGGGCCGGGTGTTCGGCGCGGTGCCGATGGCGGTGGAAGGCGTGCAGGGCACGCGCTTCTCGGTCTGGGCGCCGAACGCGCGGATGGTCTCGGTGATCGGCGATTTCAACGGCTGGGACGGCCGCCGCCACCCGATGCGCCTGCGCCATGACGCGGGCGTGTGGGAGCTGTTCGTGCCCCGGCTCGGCCCCGGCACGCGCTACAAGTTCCAGCTCCGCGGTGCGGGCGGCGGCGTGTTCGACAAGGCCGACCCCCTGGCCCGCGCCACCGAGCGCCCGCCCGCCACGGCCTCCGTGGTCGCCGCTCCGCCGGATTTCGACTGGTCCGACGAGGCCTGGATGAAGACCCGCGCCGCGCGCGCGGCGAAGGACGCGCCGATGTCGGTCTACGAGGTGCATTCCGCCTCCTGGCTGCGCCCCGGCCCCGGTCCGCACGCGGTCCATGACTGGGACGGGCTGGCCGAGCGCCTGGTGCCCTATGCCGCCCTCATGGGCTTCACCCATCTCGAGCTGATGCCGGTGATGGAACACCCGTTCGGCGGCTCCTGGGGCTACCAGCCGCTGTCGCAGTTCGCCCCCACCGCCCGCCACGGCAGCCCGGAGGGCTTCGCGCGCTTCGTGAACGCCGCGCATCGCGCGGGGCTGGGCGTGATCCTCGACTGGGTGCCCGGCCACTTCCCCACCGACCCCCACGGCCTCGCCCGTTTCGACGGCACGCCGCTCTACGAGCACGGCGACCCGCGCGAGGGCTTCCACCACGACTGGAACACCTACATCTACAATCTCGGCCGGCGCGAGGTGTCGGGCTTCCTGCTCGCCTCCGCCATCTGGTGGCTGAAGGAATACCACGTCGACGGGCTGCGCGTGGATGCGGTCGCCTCGATGCTCTACCGCGACTACTCGCGCAAGCACGACGAGTGGGTGCCCAATGTCTACGGCGGGCGGGAGAACCTCGAGACCGTCTCCTTCTTCCGCAGTCTCTCCACCCTGGTGGCCGAGCACGCGCCCGGCGCCGTCACCATCGCGGAGGAGAGCACGGCCTGGCCGGGTGTCACCGCCCCGGTCACCGAGGGGGGCCTCGGCTTCGACTACAAGTGGAACATGGGCTGGATGCACGACACGCTGCTCTACGCGGGCCGTGACCCGGTGCACCGGCGCTGGCACCATGACGAGCTGACCTTCGGCCTCGTCTACGCCTTCTCCGAGGCTTTCGTGCTGCCGATCAGCCATGACGAGGTGGTCTACGGCAAGGGCTCGCTCTTCGGCCGCATGCCGGGGGATGACTGGCGCAAGCGCGCCGGCCTGCGCGCCTATCTCGCCTTCATGTGGACGCACCCGGGCAAGAAGCTGCTGTTCATGGGCCAGGAGCTGGGCCAGCCCGGCGAGTGGAACCATGACGCCGACCTGCCCTGGGACCTGCTCTCCGACCCCGGCCATGCCGGCATCCAGGGCCTGGTGCGCGCCCTCAACACCCTGATGCGCGAGAACCCGGCGCTGCACCGCCACGACACCCGCCCCGACGGTTTCGCCTGGGTGGTGGGGGATGACCGCGAAAACAGCGTCTTCGCCTGGACCCGCCACGGCGGGCCGGACGACCCCCCCGCGCTGGTGGTGCTCAACATGACCCCCACCCCGCAGGAAGCCTACCGCATCGGCGTGCCGCGCGCCGGGCGCTGGCGCGAGGTGCTCAACACCGATGCCGCGGCCTTCGGCGGCTCCAATCTCGGCAATGGCGGCGGGGCGGAGACAGCGCCCGAGCCCGCGCATGGCCGGCCCCACAGCCTCTCCCTCACCCTTCCGCCGCTCGCCGCGGTGGTCTTCACCCACGAGGATGACGCATCTTGACGCGATTTCCGGACACGCTCGAGCCCGGCTCGGCCTATCCCCTCGGTGCGTCCTTCGACGGGCTGGGGGTGAATTTCGCGGTGTTCTCCGCCAATGCCGACCGGATAGAGCTGTGCCTCTACGACCCCACCGGCCGCCGCGAGATCGCCCGCTACACCCTGCCGGAATGGACCGACGAGGTTTGGCACGGCTACCTGCCGGACGCCCGGCCGGGCCTGCTCTACGGGCTGCGCGCCCACGGCCCCTACCGCCCGGAGGAGGGCCACCGCTTCAACCCCGCGAAGCTGCTGATCGACCCCTATGCCCGCGGGCTCCATGGGCCCCTGCGCTGGTCGGACGCGCTGCACGGCTACTCGGTGCGCTCGCGCCGCGCCGACCTCAGCCTTGACCGGCGCGACAGCGCGCCCTTCCTGCCCAAGAGCGTGGTGACGGCCGAGCATTTCGACTGGTCGCAGGACGTGCGGCCCCGCACGCCCTGGTCGCGCACGGTGATCTACGAGGCCCACCCCCGCGGCCTCACCATGCTCTTCGACCAGGTCGACCTGCCCGAGCGCGGCACCTTCGCCGCCCTCTCCCACCCCGCGGTAATCGACCACCTGCTCTCGCTCGGCGTCACCGCGCTGGAGCTCTTGCCCGTGCACGCCTACGCGCAGGACCGCTTCCTGCTCGAGAAGGGCCTGTCGAACTACTGGGGCTACAACACGCTCAACTTCTTCACCCCCGAGCCGCGCTACTTCGCCTCCGCCACGCGCGACGAGTTCCGCTACGCCGTGCGCCGGCTGCACGCGGCAGGCATCGAGGTGATCCTCGACGTGGTCTACAACCACACCGCCGAGGGCTCCGAGCTGGGCCCCACCCTGTCCTGGCGCGGGCTCGACAACGCGAGCTACTACCGCCTGGTGGCCGACGCGCCGCGCCACTGCGTGAACGACACCGGCACCGGCAACACGCTGAACATGAGCCATTCGCGCACCGTGCAGATGGTGGCGGATTCGCTGCGCTACTGGGCCACTTCCTACGGCATCGACGGCTTCCGCTTCGACCTCGGCACCGTGCTGGGCCGCACCGACGCGGGCTTCGACCCCGGCCACGCCTTCTTCCACGTCGTGCGCCAGGACCCCGTCCTGCAGCGCCTGAAGCTGATCTCCGAGCCCTGGGACATCGGGCCGGGCGGCTACCAGCTGGGCCATCACCCGCCCGGCTTCGCCGAGTGGAACGACCGCTTCCGCGACACGCTGCGCAGCTACTGGCGCGGCGACCCCGGTCGCCGGGGCGAGCTCGCCGCCCGCCTTTCCGGCTCGGGTGACCTCTTCGACCGCCGCGCCCGCAGGCCCTGGGCCTCGGTGAACTTCCTCGCCTCGCATGACGGCTTCACCCTCGCCGATCTCACCGCCTACGAGCACCGCCACAACGAGGCCAACGGCGAGGACAACAACGACGGCCACGGCCACAACCTGTCGCGCAACTGGGGTGCCGAGGGCGAGACCGACGATCCCGCCGTGCTGGAAACCCGCGGCCGCGTGCAGCGCGCCATGCTCACCAGCCTCTTCGCCGCCATGGGCACGCCCATGCTGCTGGGGGGCGACGAGTTCGGCCGCACGCAGCACGGCAACAACAACGCCTATTGCCAGGACAACGAGCTGAGCTGGTTCGACTGGGAGCAGGCGCGCAGCCCCGAGGGCGCCGCGCTCATCGCCTTCACCGGCCGGCTCGCCGCCCTGCGGGCGCGCTACGAGAGCCTGCGCTCGCCGCGCTACCTCTACGGGCAGGAGCAGCCGGCCGAGCATGTCTCCGACCTCGAGTGGTTCGACGCCTCCGGCGAACGCACCGGCCCGGAGAGCTGGGACAACCCCGAGGAGCGCTGCCTGGTGATGCGCCGGGCCCTGCGCACGGCCGAGGGCGAGGTGGTGGCGATCACCCTGCTGCTCAACGCCGCCGACACCGAGCGCGAGGTGCAGCTGCCGCCGCCGGGCGAGACCCACCTGCTGCTGGTCGACAGCGCCGAGCCCGAGGCGCCCGAGCGCGAGATCGGGGCCCGCTACACCCTGCAACCCCAGTCCGCCGCCATCATCTGCGGCAGCGAGGCCCCGTCATGAGCCAGGCCACCCCCCGCAGCCTGCCGGAGGCGCCCGAGCCGCTCTGGGGCCCGCTGGTCACCGGCCCCGGCCGGGCGCTGTTCCGCCTCTGGGCCCCGGCCTGCGACACGCTCTCGCTGCTGCTGGAGGGGGCGGAGCCCGAGCCGATGCGCCCCGCCCCCGGCGGCTGGTTCACGCTCGAGACCGAGGCCGCCCCCGGCGCGCGCTACCGCTTCGTTCTGCCCGACGGCACCGAAGTGCCCGACCCCGCCTCCCGCGCCCAGTCGGGCGGGGTGCACGGCTGGTCGGTGCTGCGCGCGCCGCTTTCGCCCGCGCCCGGCTGGCCCGGTCGCCCCTGGGAGGAGACGGTGCTCTGGGAGGCGCATGCCGGCGTCTACGGCGGGTTCGACGGCCTCGCGGCCGAGCTGCCTCGCCTGCGCGCCCTGGGGATAACCGCGCTGGAGATCATGCCGGTGAACGCCTTCTCCGGCAGCCGCAACTGGGGCTATGACGGCGTGCTGCCCTTCGCGCCCGCCGAGGCCTACGGCCCCCCCGAGGCCCTGCACGCCCTGGTGGCGGCGGCGCATCGCGAGGGGCTGATGGTGTTCCTCGACGTGGTCTACAACCATTTCGGACCGGACGGGAACTTCCTCAACGCCTACGCGCCGGAGTTCTTCGACAGCCGCGTCGACACGCCCTGGGGCGGCGCCGTCGCGGTCTCGCGCCCCGAGGTGGCGGCCTTCTTCACCGAGAACGCGCTGATGTGGCTGGGGGAATACGGCATCGACGGGCTGCGCTTCGACGCGGTGCACGCCATCGCCAACCCCGCCTTCCTCGACCGCATGGCCGCCGACATCCGCGCCGCCCTGCCCGGCCGCCGCGTGCACCTCGTGCTCGAGAACGAGGAGAACGATGCGCCCCGGCTGGAGGCCGGCTTCGACGCCCAGTGGAACGACGATTTCCACAACACCATGCACGTGCTCCTCACCGGCGAGACCGACGGCTACTACGCCGATTTCGCCGAGGCGCCGGCCCGCCGGCTGGCGCGCTGCCTCGCCGAGGGGTTCGTGTGGCAGGGCGAGACCACGCCGCGCGGCCGGGTGCGCGGCCATGCCTCCGCCCACCTGCCGCCCACCGCCTTCGTGAACTTCCTGCAGAACCACGACCAGACCGGCAACCGCGCCATGGGCGACCGGCTGATCACCCTCGCGGCCCCCGGCCCCCTGCGCGCCGCCACCGTGCTGCTGGCGCTGATGCCCGCCATCCCGATGCTCTTCATGGGCGAGGAGCAGGGCGCGGTGACCCCCTTCCAGTTCTTCACCGATTTCCACGACGACCTCGCCGAGGCGGTGCGCGAGGGGCGGCGGCGCGAGTTCGCGCATTTCCCCGCCTTCGCAAACCCCGAGGCCCGCGCCCGCATCCCCGACCCCAACGCGGCCGAGACCTTCGCGCGCAGCCGCCCCGCCCCGGGCCCGGAGGCCGCGGCCTGGGAGGCGCTGTGGCGCGCCCTGCTCGACCTGCGCGCCGCCGAGATCGTGCCGCGCCTGCCCGGCGCCCGCGCCCTCGGCGCCGAGGCCACGGGCCCCCGCGGCGTGATGGCCGCCTGGCGGATGGGCGACGGCGCGCGGCTCGACATCCTGCTCTCGCTCGACCCCGCGGGCGCGGGCGACATCGCCTGCCCGCCCGGCGACCCCCTCTTCCGGGAGGGCGACCCGCTGCGCGGGCCGGGCTGCACCGTGTGGCTGGGCGCGTCATGACCGGGGTCGCGGAGCTGGCCGCGGCAACCGGCCTCGCCACCACCTGGCGCGACGCCCATGGCGAGGACCAGGAGGTGAGCCCCGAGGCCCTCGCCGGCGTGGTCGGCGCCCTCGGCCTCGCCGCGGGCTCGGATGCGGAGCGCGCCGACAGCCTGCGCGCCCTGCACGAGGAGGTCGCGCGCCCCGCCCCCCTCGCCATCGGCGAGGCCGGGCAGCCCGTGGTGCTGGAGGGCCGCGGCGGGCTCGAGGGCCGGGCCCTGCTCACGCTCGAGAGCGGCGCGCGCCACGAGATCACCTTCGAGGGCGGCCCGGCCCCCGCCCTGCCCCCGATCGAGGAGACCGGCTATCACCGGCTCGAGCTGGCGGACGGAACCGCGGTGGAAATCGCCGTCTGCCCGCCCCGCTGCCCGACGCCCCGGGCGCTCGGCGCCCGGGCGCGCAGCTGGGGGCTCGCGGTGCAGATCCCCGCGCTGCGCGACCCCGGCGCGCCGGATTACGGCGATTTCGGTGCCCTCGCCCGCTTTGCCTCCGCGCTGGCCGGCCGCGGCGCGGACATGCTGGCGATCAGCCCGGTGCACGCGCTGTTCCCGGCCGATGCCGGGCGCTTCAGCCCCTACGCGCCCTCCAGCCGGCTGTTCCTGAACACCGCCCTGGCCGACCCCGGGCTGGCCGGGCTGGAGCCGATGCCGCCCCGGCCGGGCGATTTCATCGACTGGGAAGCCGCCCTGCCGGCTCGCCGCGCCGCCCTGCGCGCGGAGTTCGAGCGCAGCCGCGGCGCCCTTGCCCCCGCGCTGGAGGACTACGCGCGCGAGCGCGGCGAGGAGCTGGTGCTGCACGCCACCTTCGACGCCTTGCACGCCCGCTTCCCCGGAACCTCCGGCTGGCCGGACTGGCCGGAAGAGTATCACGACCCCCGCGGCCCCGACGTGCGCGCCTTCCGCGGCCAGGCGGAGCCGGAGATCGCCTTCAACATCTACCTGCAATGGCTGGCCGAGCGCGGGCTGGCCGAGGCGCAGGCCGCCGCGGTGGCCGGCGGCATGGGCGTGGGGCTGGTGGCCGATCTCGCGGTGGGCACGGAGGCGGGCGGCAGCCATGCCTGGTCGCGCCCCGACGAGCTGCTCACCGGCCTCTCCGTCGGCGCGCCGCCGGACCCGCTCGGCCCCGACGGGCAGGACTGGGGCCTCACCGGCTTCGACCCCCGCGCCCTGCGCCGCACCGGCTTCCGCGCCTGGCGCGACACGCTGCGCGCCAGCCTGCGCCACTGTGGCGGGCTGCGCATCGACCACATCCTCGGCCTGCGCCGGCTCTGGGTGATCCCGCGCGGGGCGCCTTCGGCCGAGGGCGCCTACCTCGCCTTCCCCCAGCAGGCCATGCTGCGCCTGGCTGCGCTGGAGGCGGAGCGCGCCGGGGCAATCGTGGTGGGCGAGGACCTGGGCACCGTGCCCGAGGGCCTGCGCGAGGAGCTCGACGCCGCCGGGCTGATGGGCATGCGCGTGCTCTGGTTCGAGCGCGACAGCCTCGGCGCCTTCACGCCTCCCGGTGCCTGGGACCCCGGCGCGCTGGCGATGAGCGGCACCCATGACACCCCCACCCTCGCCGGCTGGTGGAGCGGGCGCGACATCGACTGGACCTGGCGGCTCGGCCGCGGCGCCCCGGCGGCCACCGAGCCCGCCCACCGCGCCCTGCGCGCGCGGGAGCGCAGCCGACTGTGGCAGGCGTTCTGCGCCAGCGGCGCGGCGTCCGGCCCGGAGCCGGACCCGGCGCAGACCGCGCCCGTGGTCGATGCCGGGCTCGCGCATGTGTCCTCGGCCGCCTGTGTCGCGACGCTGCTGCCGGCGGAGGACCTGTTCGGCCTGCCCGAGCAGCCCAACCTGCCCGGCACCACCGACGCCCATCCCAACTGGCGCCGCCGCCTGCCCGCCGACACCCCCGCCAGGCTCGAGGACCCGGCGGTGGAGGCACGGCTCGCGCGCATCGCCGCCGCCCGCGAAGCCCCCCCGCCCGAGGCGCCGCCGGCATCCGATCCGTCCCAGGAAGGACCCCGCCACAGATGATCCCCCGTGCCACCTACCGGCTGCAGTTCCACCCCGGTTTCACCCTCAACGATGCCCGCCGCATCGTGCCCTATCTCGACGCGCTGGGGGTGAGCCATGTCTATGCCTCGCCGCTCACCGCGGCGCGCCCCGGCTCCACCCACGGCTACGACGTGGCCGACCCCACGCGGGTGAACCCCGAGCTCGGCGGCGAGCCCGCGCTGCGCGCCCTCTCCGCCGCGCTCGGCGAGCGGGGCATGGGCCTGATCCTCGACATCGTGCCGAACCATATCGGCATCGGCGCCGACACGCCCTGGTGGGCCGACCTGCTGGCCCACGGGCCGCAGAGCGCCCATGCCGCGGCCTTCGACGTGGACTGGTCGCGCCACGGCGGCCGGCTGCTGCTGCCGCTGCTCGGCACGCCGCTGACGCAGGCGCTGGCGGCGGGCGAGATCCGGGTGATGCTGGCGCCCGGCCTGCCCGGCGGCTACGGCGTGGTGGCGCATGGCGCGCACTGGCTGCCGCTGCGCCCGGCCGATTGCGCGGCGCTGGCGGAGGCAGGTCCCGAGGGGCTCTCCGCCCTCGACCCCGGAACCCCCGTCGGCCGCGAGGCGCTGGAGGCCCTGCTCGCCCGCCAGCACTGGCTGCTGGCCTGGTGGCGGGCCGGGCACGACCTGCTGAACTGGCGGCGCTTCTTCTCCATCACCGATCTCGCGGGCCTGCGCATCGAGGAGGAAGCGGTGTTCGAGGCCGTCCACGCCCTGCCGCTGGCGCTCTACGGCGAGGGGGTGATCGACGGCTTGCGCGTCGACCATGTCGACGGGCTCACCGACCCCGCCGGCTACTGCCGCCGCCTGCGCGCCGCCCTCGACGCCCGCGCCGCCGACCGCCCGGCCCATGCGCTGCCCGGCCCGGCCTGGCTCGTGGTGGAGAAGATCCTCGGCCCCGGCGAGCAGCTCGCGCGCGACTGGGAGACGGACGGCACCACCGGCTACGACTTCATGGACGCGGTCTCCGCCCTGCAGCACGCGCCGGAGGGGGCGGCGCCGCTGGCACGCGCCTGGGCCGCCGCCTCCGGCCGGCACGCGCATTTCGCCCCGGAGGAGCTGCGCGCCCGCCGCCAGATGCTGGCCTGGGAGTTCGGCGCCCAGTTCGGGGCCACGCTCGACGCCTTCGAGCGCCTCGCCGCCGAGACGGAAGCCACCGCCCATCTCACCCGCGGCATGCTCGAACGGGCCCTGCGCGCCCTGCTCGAGACCTTCCCGGTCTACCGCACCTACGGCACCGGCGGCGCCGCGCCGGAGGGCGATGCGGAGATCCGCGCCCGGGCGCGCGCCCGCGCGCTGCCCGAGGCGGCCCCCGGCGAGGCGGAGGTGATCGACCTCGTGCTCGCCTGGCTCGCGGGCACCGGCCCCGGGGCCGCGGGCCGTGTGGCCGAGGCGGTGCGCCGCTTCCAGCAGCTCTCCGCGCCCATCGCGGCGAAGGCGGTGGAGGACACCGCCTTCTACCGCCACGGTCCCCTGCTGTCGCGCAACGACGTGGGCTTCGACCCCGAGTGCTTCTCTCTGCCGGTGGAGAGCTTCCACGCCCGGATGGCCGGCATGCAGACGCGCTTCCCGCACACGATGCTCGCCACCGCCACGCATGACCACAAGCGCGGCGAGGATGCCCGCGCCCGGCTCGCCGTGCTCTCCGCCGCCCCGCAGGACTGGATCGCGGAGATGGCGGCCTGCACCGCGCTGCTGGGCGACGCGGCCGAGGGGGTGGACGGCGGCGACCTCGCGATGCTGCTGCAGGGGCTCGTCGGCGCCTGGCCCGAGGGGCTGGAGAGCGCCTCGCGGCCCTCGCGCGAGGCTTTCGGCGACCGGCTCTCGGCCTGGGCGGTGAAGGCGCTGCGCGAGGCGAAGCTGCGCTCGTCCTGGACCGCGCCGGACGAGGGCTACGAGGCCCGGCTGACCGGGCTCGTCGGCCATGCCCTGCTCGAGCCTGGCGGCCGCACCCTGCGTGACCGGCTGGCGGAGTGGATGGCGCGCATCGAGGCGCCGGCGCGGCTCAACGCCCTCTCGCAGCTCGCGCTGCGCCTCACCGCGCCCGGGGTGCCGGACACCTACCAGGGCAGCGAGGGCGGGGATTTCTCGCTGGTCGACCCCGACAACCGCCGCCCGGTGGATTTCGACGCGCTCCGGGCCACGCTCGCCGACGACGCCTGCGTGAAGCAGGCGCTGCTGCGCCGGCTGCTGGAGCTGCGCCGCAGCCATCCCGCGCTGTTCACCGGCCCCTGGGAGGGGCTGCAGGCCGAGGGCCCGGCGGCGGGCCATGTGATCGGCTGGATGCGCAGCGCCGGCGAGACGCGGCTCGTCTGCGCCGCCGGCCTGCGCTTCGGCGGCCCGGGCCTGCCCGGCGCCTCCTTCTGGGACGGCACGGTGCTGCGCCTGCCCGAGGCCATCGCCACCGCGCCCTGCCGGGACGTCGCCGCCGCGCCGCTGGGCGTGCCGGCGGCGGCCACGCTCGCGCGTGGCAGCCTCGCGCGGCTTTTCGCCGGGCGGGACATGCCGCTCGCCATCCTGATCACCGGACCGGAGGCCGACGATGCCTGACGATACCCTCTCCGCCACCGCCACGCTGCCGCCCGTCCTCTCGCCGGCCGGCCAGGCGATCTTCCTCGATTTCGACGGCACGCTGGTGGAGATCGCCGAGCGGCCGGACGCGATCGAGGTGCCCGGAACGCTGCCGACCCTGCTCGCCGCCCTTGGAGAGGCGGCGGGCGGGGCGCTGGCGCTGGTCTCCGGCCGGCGGCTGGCGGACCTGCAAGGCTTCCTGCCCGGGCACCGCGGGGTGATCGTGGGCTCGCACGGCTCGGAGATCTGGCCGCCGGAGATCGCCGGGGAGGCCTCCGCCTTCCCCGATGCCGCGCCGGTGCGCGCCGCCCTGCATGCCCTGGCCGAAACCCGGGCGGCCTATCTCTGCGAGGACAAGCCCGCCGGCGCGGTGATCCACTACCGCGCCGACCCCGGCCTCGCCGAGGAGGCCCGCGCCGCGGCCGAGGCGGTGGTGGCCGCCCACCCGGGCTTTGCCCTGCAACAGGCGAAGATGGCCTGGGAGATCCACCCCGCCGGCGTCTCGAAGGACCGGGCGGTGGCGGCGCTGATGGAGCGTCCGCCCTTCCGCGGCCGGGTGCCGGTGTTCGCCGGCGACGACGTGACCGACGAGCCCGCGCTGGCCTGGGTCCGGGCGCGGGGCGGCATCTCGGTGCATGTCGGCACGGTGGCGGAGACGGCGGCGGAATGGCGCGTCGACAGCCCGGCCGCCCTGCTGGGCTGGCTGGCGGCGGCCCTGCCCCACCACGCCTGAGCGCAGGCCGCGCGGGCTTCGCCCCAGGGGCGGGCAAGGGCCTTCGACGGCCGGTGATGGCGTCGGGAGCGGCTCCCGCCCCGGCTGGCCACGGGCCCGGGCCGCGCGATGCGGCCCCGAGGCGGGCGGCCCGCGCATGCGGACGGGCCCCGGGGCCCCTCTCCGCTCCGCTGCGCGGTTTCGGGCGAGGGGCCGGGAGCGCTGCAGCTCCGGGCGGAAGAAGGGCCGGTCAGCCCGGGAGCTGACCGGCGAAGAGCTTGCTCGGTTCCGGCACGCCGCGCCGGTGCCAGACCACCTCGCGCAGGCGCTTGAGGTAGGTGGTGCTCCACCAGGTGATGTCCTGTTCGAGCAGCCGGCCCATGAGGGCCGCGTGACGCGTGCGGCGCTCGGCCAGCGGCATGCGCAGGGCCCGGTGGATGGCCTGGGCCACCTCGCCGCGGTCATGCGGGTTCACCAGCAGCGCCTCGCCCATCTGCTCGGCAGCACCCGCGAAGCGCGACAGCACCAGCACGCCGGGGTTCTCCGGGTCCTGGGCCGCGACATATTCCTTCGCCACCAGGTTCATCCCGTCGGCGAGCGGCGTGACCAGCCCCACCCGCGCGCGGCGGTAGAGCGAGCCGAGCTGCTCGCGCGGCAGGGCGCGGTGGATGTAGCGCAGCGGCGTCCAGTCTATGTCGGCATGCGCGCCGTTGATGCAGCCCGCGAGCCGCTCCAGCTCGGAGCGGATCTCGCTGTAGGCGCGCAGGCCCGAGCGGGTGGGCGGCGCGATCTGCAGGAACGACACCCGGCCGGAGAGCTCGGGATGCGTCTCCAGCAGGCGCTCGTAGGCGAGGAAGCGCTGCGGCAGGCCCTTGGAATAGTCCAGCCGGTCGACCCCGATGATGAGGTGCTGGCGCTCGGGGTCCTCCACGTGGCGCGGCGGCAGGGTGCGCGAGGCCTCCAGCGCGAAGCCCTCGGTGTCGATGCCGATGGGAAAGCTCGCCACCGTGGTGCGCTTGCCGAAGGCCGATACCGTGCCGTCGATCAGCAGCTCCGCGCCGGCGCAGGTGCGGCAGGTGCCGAGGAAGGCGTTCACGTCGCGCCGGGTCTGCAGCCCGATGAGGTCGTAGTCGAAGAGCGCGCGCAGCAGCTCCACGTGGTCGGGGACCACCTGGATGTCATGCGCGTCCGGAAAGGGGATGTGCAGGAACAGCCCGATGGCATTGCGCACCCCCAGACGGCGCAGCTCGGAGGCCAGCGGCAGGAAGTGGTAGTCCTGCACCCACAGCAGGTCCCCCGGCCGCAACAGGCCGGCTATCATCTGCGCGAGGCGCGCGTTCAGCGCGTGATACGAAATATCGTATTCCTCGTGATAGTCCATCAGGTCGGCGCGGCCGTGGAAGACCGGCCAGAGCACCGAGTTGGAATACCCGAGGTAGTAATTCTCGTGCTCCTGCCGGGTGAGGGCGAAGCCGAGCTTCACGAAAAGCGATTCCTCGAACT
Organism: Oceanicella sp. SM1341; assembly: GCF_003448965.1. GTDB lineage: Bacteria > Pseudomonadota > Alphaproteobacteria > Rhodobacterales > Rhodobacteraceae > Paroceanicella. The sequence goes on along the minus strand of NZ_QRGC01000011.1, from coordinate 136,534 downwards.
CGTGCAGGCGCTGCTCCGGTTCGTCGGCGATCTCGTCACTGGTGCCGATCCAGACGCCCCCGGTTGCGGAAAGGCAGTCGGACAGCGCCACGGCAAGACCCCCGGCCGAACTGCGCGCGCTCGGAAGGCGGTTCGATACGACGATGATGCGGGACATCAGCAGCGCCCTCCCCGGGCGGTGCCGTGCGGCGGGCGTTGAACGGGGCCGCGGGTCTCCCGGGCAGGAGCAGCGGCGGCAGGCGGGTTTCGGTCGGCGGGCTGCATCGGACTCTCCCCATGTCGATTGATGACAGACGCGCGGAGACTGAATTCTTCTTCCCGTCTTCCGACCGCCAATACCCGCGGGCGAAAGCCGGTTTTCTCCGATGCAGTGTTAACCTTTCAGTGAGGAAAAAGTTCCCGCGCAGCGCGCTGAATCGGCGAGATACCACCCGGAGCGCGACCATGGCCCGGCCGGGCCGGGCGGGATTTCGCGAGCGTTCTGCGGGGCATGCGTGCACCGGCGCGGCGCGGGGCCCGGCAGGCGCGCCGCGATCGGGCGCCCGCCGGGGGAGTGCAGTGTCAGAGCTTGCCGAGGGCGATGAAATGCGTCTCGCCGGAGCTGTCGTCCACGCCGTCGTTGTCGGTCACGGCGAAGGCATTGCCGGCGGCATCGACCGTGAAGCCCTCGATCTTGTCGACGACATAGCCCTTGGGCGCCTTCAGCTCGGGCAGGAAGTCATGCACCTTGGTCTTGTCCACCACCGGCAGTTCGCCGCCGAGCGGTGCGGGCTGCAGCGCGGAGACCGGCACGGCGTAGAGCTTCTTGATGCGCGCGGCGGCGCCGATCTGGTTGTCGCGCTCCAGGATCAGCACCCGATCGCCGTCGAGGCTGATCTCGGAGAGCCCCACCCAGCCGGCCTCGGCCGCGTCGAGCGGATAGTGCACCGCGCCCCACTCCCCGCTCGCGAGGTCGTGGGAGACGAATTTCACCATGCCCTTCGGGTCGTCCCCCCACTCGCGCTGGATGGCGAGCCAGAGCCGGTCGCCGATGCGGGTGATGCCCTCGATGCCGAAGCGCTTCTCGCCGGCGAGCAGGGTATCGGGGAGGGCGATCTCCTCCGCGATCGCGCCGTCGGCGCCCACATGCAGGATGGCATGGGGCACCTGCTTCTCGCTGTTGCCCTCGTTGCCCACCCAGAAGCTGCCGTCGGCATCGGCGAAGATGCCTTCCATGTCGAGATGCTCCGCGGGCCGGCCGTCGCGGGTCACCCGCAGCGCCGAGGTGATGCGCGCGGGGCGCGCCGTCGCGTCGATGGTGAAGATCGTGGGCTGCATGGCGTAGAAACTGTCGTTCACCGCATGGAGGCGGCCCGCCTCCTCCGGGTCGGCCGAGAGGCCGGAGAGCGCGCCCCAGCCGATCAGCTCCTCCGCGCCGGCGGAGGTGATGGAGGGATAGGCCGCCGGGGCGTCCTCCAGCCGGTAGATCATCACGTGCGAGCGCGCGCCGCCGTCCTCCACGAGGTCGGCTTCGTTCGCGCTCACCAGCAGCCCGCGCGCGGGGATGGCCACCAGCCCCTCCGGCGCGATGCCCGAGGGCAGGAGCTGGCGCAGCACCGGGGCCTCGCCGCCCATGTCGTAGACACCGATCACCGAGCCGCGCTCGGAGCCGATGAAGGCATAGGGCGTGCCGTCGAAGGTGGCGGTCTCCAGCGCCTCGGGCTCCACGCCCTTCTTGTCGGAGCGCTTCTCGGGGTAATGGCCGATCTGCACCACGGCCTTCTCGAAGCCGGCGCCGTTCTCGTAGAGCACCTCGCCCGCGGGGGAGAACACGGTCCAGCCGCGCGAGCCGCCCTTCCAGTCGCCCTCGTTGGCGGTCACCAGCCGGTCGTCGCCCAGCCACTGGATGGAATCGGGCTCGCGCGCCACGCCGGAAAGCGTGTCGGTGAAGGAGAGCGCGCCGTCGCGCTTCGTGTCGATGCCCTCGAGGTCCACCGTGCCGGCGGAGAAATGCGACAGCACCTTGCCCGTGCGGTCGAGCACCACGACGTGGTTGTTCTCCTGCAGGGTCACGGCGATCTCGCCGCGGGCGTTCACGTCGACGAATTCCGGCTCGGGGTCTTCCGGCGCCACCTCGGCGAGACCGGTCACATCGGCCTTCACCATGTTCGCGCAGTCCACCACGCCGTCGGTCACCGGCAGGATCACCACGTAGCCCGCGGGCATCTGCGGCAGGCCGCCGTCGCCCAGGTCCTCGTCGCGCTCGTTCTCCACCGCGACGGCGATGAAGCTCGCGTCGGGCGCCGCGGCGACACTGTCGGGCTGGCCGCCGATGTCGCAGCTCGCCCGCTCCTCGCCGCTGGTCAGGTCGAGGGTCACCAGCCTGCCCGAGGGGGCGGTGTAGCTCTCGGAGGTGTTCACGCCGACATAGGCCTGCTCCCCGATCACCACCACGGAGGTGGGCTCGCCGTTCATCGCGGTGACACCCAGCGGCTTCGGCGCCTCGGGGTCTGTGATGTCGATGCGGCCCACCACGCTGGCGGGGCTGTCGGTGTAGATCAGCATGTTGCCGGTCTCGTCGGCGTAGATGATCTCGGCCGAGGTCTCGGTCTTCGGGTCGGCGTCCCCGGGCAGGTTGTCGTTCACCGCGAAGGCGGCGATGCGGTTGAAGTTGCGGGCGCTCTCGGAAATCGCGTCCTGCGCGCCGGCGCGTGCGGCCGGAAGGGCCACCAGCGCGGCCAGCGCGCAGGTGCCGAACAATGCCTTTTTCATGGATCCATCTCCCCTCGGAATCACCGCCCGCACATCTGAACCGTTTTCGCGACGGTTCCGTGACGGCGGGCGGCGGGGAGACGGGGTATCAGGCCAGGGTGGCGTCGAGCGTGATCTCGGCGTTGGAGCCGAAGAGCTTGGACACCGGGCAGCCGGCCTTCGCCTTGGCGGCGAGCTCGGCGAACTGCTCGGCGGTGGTGCCGGGCACGCTGGCCTTGAGCTCGAGGTGAATCGCGGTGATGGCGAAGCCGCCGTCGACCTGGTCGAGGCTCACGGTCGCGGTGGTGTCCATCCGGTCGGCGGTGAGGCCCGCATCGCCCAGGATCAGCGACAGCGCCATGGTGAAGCAGCTCGCATGCGCGGCGCCGATGAGCTCCTCGGGGTTGGAGCCGGCCACGCCCTCGAAGCGGGTCTTGAAGCCGTAGGGATATTCCTTCAGCGCACCGCTCTGGGTGGAAATGGTGCCCTTGCCATCCTTCAGGCCGCCTTCCCAGGCGGCGGAACCGGTCTTCTTGATCGTCATGGCTAGCCTCGCTCTGCTTGTGTGAGTGAGACCCGGGCAGCCCCCGGGCCACGGCTTGACGTAGTACGGCCCGCGCAGCTTTCGAACCCCCGGCGGCAGGAAACATCCGAAACATGCAACGGCGCTTGACGGGCGGGCGGCCGGGATGCTCCCTGAGCCCCGGACCCGCCGCCGCCGCAGGGGAGACCCCGATGCGCTACTCGACAGGAACCATCCCCGCCACGCTCTGCGGCCCCGGCGCGATCGACCGGCTCGGCCCGGAGGCGGCGGCCCTCTCACCCGCCGGGTCGGTGCTGCTGGTGGCCGACCCCTGGCTGCAGGCGCAGGGGCGCCTTGCGCCGCTGGAGCAGGCCCTGGCCGGCGCCGGGCTCCGGGTCACCGCCTTCACCGGGCTCTCGGGGGAGCCGAAATCCACGCAGGTGGCGGCAGCGGCCGCGGCCGGGCGCGCGGCGGGGGCCGATCTCGTGGTGGGCATCGGCGGGGGCTCGGCGCTCGACACCGCCAAGCTCGCCACCGCCTGCATCCCCGGCGCGCCCGACCCGATGGCCTACGCGCTCGCCGCCGCCCCGATGCCGCCCGGCCTGCTGCCCTCGCTGCTGGTGCCCACCACCGCCGGCACCGGGGCCGAGAGCTGCGCCACCTGCATCTTCTCCGGCCCCGACGGGCGCAAGCTCTGGGCCTGGGACCCCGGGCTGAAGCCGCGGCTGGTGCTGCTCGATCCGGCCCTCACCGTGAGCCTGCCGCGCGATCTCACCGCCTTCTGCGCGCTCGACGCCTTCGTGCATGCCTTCGAGGCCGCCACCAATGCCCGTACCCACCCCGGCGCCGCCCTGCACGCGCACCACGCGCTGGGGCTGATCTGCGCCGCCCTGCCCCGGGTGGCGGAGGCGCCGGGCGACCTCGCGGCGCGCGAGGCGCTGCTGCTCGGCGCCTTCCACGCCGGGGTGGCGATCGACATGTGCGGCACGGCCATTGCCCATGCGCTGAGCCATGGCGCCGCCGCTCTCGCCCCGGTGCAGCACGGGCTGGCGACGGCCCTCGGCTTCGGCGTGAGCCTGGGCTGGCTCGCCGCCCGGCCCACACCGCAGGTCGAGGCCGCGGCCCGGGCCTGCGGCTGTGCCGGCGCCGCCGCCCTGCCCGGGTTCTGGGAGGCGCTGGTGGCCCGCTCGGGCGCCACGCTGGCCCTGCCCGCGGCCTTTCGCGGCGTGAGCGCCGAGGCCCTCACCCGCGCCGTGGAGGGGCCGGAATGCGCCCCGATGCTCACCGCCCATGCCGAAACGCCCGACCGCGAGACGCTGCTCGGCTTCGCCGCCGCCATGCTCGCCACCGCCGCCTGAGCTGACACGCCTGACCTGACCTGCCCACGCCTGACCTGTCCGAAGCTGCCGGAGCCTGCCCATGTCCCGTATCGCCGCCATCGAGATCAGCCATCACCGCCTGCCGCTCGATCCCGCCTTCAAGGCGAGCTGGGACGGCCGCCCCCGCCGGCATTTCGACGCCACCATCGTGCGCGTGCGCGACGATGAGGGCCGCGAGGGCATCGGCTCGGGCGACCTGATGCACGGGTTCGAGGGCCACGAGGAGCTGTTCCTCGGCCAGGACCCCCGCCACCTCGAGCGGCATTACGAGGTGCTGAGCCACATCCAGTTCCACGGCGGGCGCTGCTGGCCGCTCGACCTCGCGCTCTGGGACCTCGCGGGGAAGGTCACCGGCGAGCCGGTGTGGCGCATGCTCGGCGGGCGGGCGGAGCGGGTGCGGCTCTACGCCTCCTCCGGCGTGCTGCGCGACGCGGGCGCGATGGCCGCGCAGGCCGAGCGCTACCTCGCCGAGGGGTTCACCGCGATGAAGGTGCGCTTCACCTCCTCCGCCGGCGGCCGCGGCGGCTGGCGCGACGACCTCGCGGCGCTGGAGGCGATCCGCGCCCGCACGGGCGACAGGCTGGCCCTGATGGTCGACTGCAACCAGGGCTGGCGCATGCCCTGGGACACCTCGGCCCCCTGGACGATGAAGGATGCGCTGGAGGTGGCCCGCGCGCTGGAGCCGCTGGGAATATACTGGATGGAGGAGCCCCTGCACCGCGGCGACAGGCGCGGCATGGCCGAGCTGCGCGCCGCCTCGCCCCTGCGCATCGCCGGCGGCGAGATGACCCGCGAGCTGCACGAGTTCCGCGACCTGATCGGCGAGCGTTGCCTCGACGTGCTGCAGCCCGACGTGGCGCTGGTGGGTGGCATCACCGGGCTGCGGCGGGTGGCGATCATGGCGCGCGAGGCCGGGCTCACCTTCACCCCGCACAGCTGGACCAACGGCGCCGGCGTGCTCGCCAACGCCCATCTCGCCGCGGGGCTGGGCGAGGTGCCCTTCCTCGAATGGCCCTACGATCCGCCGGAATGGTCGCTCGCGCGGCGCGACTACCCGCTCGCGGCCCCGCTTCAGGCGTGGGACGGCTGGCTGCAGCTCTCCGATGCCCCCGGCCTCGGCCTCGTGCCCGACGAGGAGCGGCTGGCGGCGCTGCGGCTCTGAGCGGCGGCGCGGGGCAGTGCTTCCGGGCGGAGGCTGCGGAGGCTCCGGGGGGGCCCCGGCTCTGAACGGCTGTGCGGCCTACTCCCAGAGCTGCCAGGTGTCCCAGGGCTCCCAGGGGGCGGGCTGCGGCTCGACGTTCTCGGGCAGCACGTCGGTCGAATCCCAGGTGACGAGCAGCATCAGGATCCAGTCCGCCTTGTGGGAGAAGCCGTATTGCGGCCCGGTGGAGGACACCATCTTGCCGGTCTCGCGGTCCCAGGCGGTGGCGGCGATCTTGGCCACGCCCTCCACGGTGTCCTGCTTGAAGAGCGCGATCTCGGGGGTGGAGGCCACGTCGACGAAGGGGATCGGCAGGCTGATCTCCGGCAGGCCGAGCAGCGAGCTCTCGGTGTCGAGCGACAGCGCCCCGGTGCGGATCTCCACGATGGTCTGCGCCGTCTCGCGCGATTCGGCCAGGGCGGCGCCGTGGCGCAGCAGGCTGTCGCGGATGGTGGCGATGGCGTATTTCGCGTCGTAGCCCTCGAAGTAGCCGGCATCGACGAAGATCTTGCCCTCGACCTTGAGGGATTTCGCCAGCTTCTCCGCGGCCTTGTCGACCGCGGTCGAGATCAGCAGCTCTTCCGTCGCCGTGCGCGCCGGCGTGCTGATGGACTTGCTCGAACACCCGGCCGCCAGCAAGCCTGCGGCCGCCAGCCCGGTGAGCCTTGCGATACGTGACGCCAAAGGTTCCTCTCCGCCGTTGGTCTTCCCGGATCCCCGGCGCCACCGAAACACGCGGCACCGGATCTGCCTGTTCATTGCCCCTCACCACGGGGGTCTGCCCGGACCGGGCCGGCGGCGGGGGGTGAGACCTCCCCCGCGCTCCCCCGCCTTAGCATGTGCAGCATTGCACGTCCCTTCAAATTTTCCCGGGGGCGGCGGATTGCCGTTGCGTACCCCCTCCACGTCCCGCCCCTGCGCGCCCGAAGCGCGGGTTCCGGACGCGGCGCTGCCGCGAGAGCCGGCGCGGGGTGCGCGAGCCTCTGGTTTATTCGGCGAATTACCTTATAAAGAGGTGGTTCGCAGGGAATGGAGCATGACCAGCCGTACCGCCACAGCCGCGCTGCCGCCCTCACTCGGGCTGGTGGTTGATCACCAGGTCGGAGGCCTGGTCGTAGACGCCCGACAGCAGGTGCATGAGCGTGGTGGTCTCGGAGAGCTCGCCCGTCACCGGGGCCATGCGCGCGTAGAGCCGCAGCAGGGTGCGCCGGCGCTCGGCCAGATAGGCCTCCACGATCTCGCGGCCGCGCGGCGAGACACCGTAGGTCATGGTCTTGCGCGCCGCCCCGCGCTTCTCCAGCAGGCCGAGGCGCAGGAGCTTCTTCACCCCGTACTGCAGGTTGGTGTGGTCGTCGCGGTGCAGGATGCGGCCGATCTCCGAGAGGCCCTTCGCGGTGTCGTTCATGTGGACCACGTGCAGGATCGAGGCCTCGGTGCCGCCGAGCCCCAGGTCGCAGACCGCGGCGAAACAGTCGCGCCGCCAGCGCGCGAAGGCGGCGCCCAGGTGCCAGAGCGCGAATTCGAAATCGGCCAGGCCGCGCTCGGCCTCGGCGGGCATCTCGCCCGCGGGATGTTCAGGCGGCATGTCCCGCAGCCCTCCCTCTTCTCTCAGGCCCCCATCACCCCGTATCGACAGGACCCGGCATGACGGCGCAGCAAGACCCATCGACCCCCGAAAGTCAACGCGCCGGCAGCGTGCATGCGCTCTTCGCCGCCCGGGCCGCGGAATGGCCGGGCAACGACCTCCTCGTGCTGCCGGCGAAGGTGGCGGCGCTCTGGGGCGCGGCGAAAACCCGCTGGAGCTATGCCGAGGCGGCGGCCGAGGTGGCGCGCCTCTCGGCCCGCTATGCCGCCGCCGGCTACGGCGCCGGCCACCGGGTGGCGCTGCTGCTGGAGAACCGGCCGGAGCATTTCCTGCACTGGCTGGCGCTCAACGCGCTCGGCGCCGGCATCGTGCCGGTGAACCCCGACTACCGGGAGGACGAGCTCGACTACCTGCTCTCCCATTCCGAGAGCGTGCTCGCCGTGCGCCTGCCCGCCCGCGCCGGGCAGATCGACGGTGTGGCGGCAAGGCTGGGCGTGCCCGTGGCGGGGCCCGACGACACGCCGCCCGCCGCCCCACCAGCCCCGGGCGGGCCATCGGGCGAGGCGGCGGAATGCGCCCTCGTCTACACCTCCGGCACCACAGGGCGGCCCAAGGGCTGCATCCTGTCCAACCGCTTCTTCCTCGGCTGGGCGGAGTGGTATCCGGCGCAGGGCGGGGCGATCTCGCTCACCCCCGGGGCGGAGCGGCTGATGACCCCCCTGCCCACCTTCCACGTGAACGCCACCGGCCATTCCTTCATGGGCATGCTGGGCGCGGGCGGCGCGCAGATCATCATCGACCGCTTCCACCCGCGCGACTGGTGGGAGACCGCGATCGAGACCGGCGCCACCTGTTTCCACTACCTCGGGGTGATGCCCGCCATCCTGCTCGAGCTGCCCGAGGCGCCGCATGACCGGGGCCACGCGCTGCGCTTCGGCCTCGGCGGCGGGGTGCACCCGGGCCATCACGCGCGCTTCGAGGCGCGCTTCGGCGTGCCGCTGCTCGAGGGCTGGGCGATGACCGAGACCGGCGGTGCCGGCACCTTCTGCGCGGTCGAGGCCCCGCGCCACGTGGGCGCGCGCTGCATCGGCCGCCCGGACCGGCCGGGCCCGGCGATGGAGATCCGCATCCTCGACGATGCCGGCGCCGAGGTGCCCCCCGGCACGCCGGGCGAGCTGGTGCTGCGCGCCGCCGGCCCCGACCCGCGCCGCGGCTTCTTCTCGGGCTACCTGAAGAACGCCGAGGCCACCGAGGCCGCCTGGGAGGGCGGCTGGCTGCACACCGGCGACGTGATGCGCCAGGGGCCGGACGGCGCGGTGTTCTTCGTCGACCGTAAGAAGAACATCATCCGCCGCTCGGGCGAGAACATCGCCGCGGTGGAAGTGGAGCAGGTGCTGGCCTCCGTGCCCGGCGTGCGGCAGGTGGCGGCCATCGCCGCCCTCGATGCCCTGCGCGGCGAGGAGGTGATGGCCGTGGTGCTGGCGGAAGCGGGCGCCGACCGCCCCGCCCTCGCCCGCGCGCTCTACGAGGCCTGCGCCTCACAGCTCGCCTATTACAAGGTGCCCGGCTGGGTGGTGTTCGTCGAGGACATGCCCACCACCTCCACCCAGAAGGTGCGCAAGGCCGCCCTGCGCGACCTCGCGGAGGCGCCCGAGGCTGCCCCCGGCGCGTTCGATTTCCGCGCCGGGAAGCAGGCGCTCCGGACCCGCGGCGCATGAGCCGGGCCGCCTTCCGCGACGTGGTGCTCGCCTGCCCGGTGAGCGTGCCCTACGAGCGCTTCTCGGCCCGCGGGGCGCAGTATTTCATCGGCACCGCGCTGCGCGGGCTGCTCGCCGAAGGCGGGCTGGCGAAGCGCGAGGTCGACGGGCTCTGCGCCTCGAGCTTCTCGCTGTTCCCCGACAGCGGCATCGGCCTGCTGCGCGCGCTGGGGCTGGAGGCGACCTGGCTCGACACCATCCCCCTCGGGGGCGCGAGCGGCATCGTGGCCCTGCGCCGCGCCGCGAGAGCGGTGGAGAGCGGCGACGCCGATATCGTCGCCTGCATCGCGGGCGACACCTGCGCCCCCGGCGGCTTCCGCGAGGCGACGGCGCGGTTCTCCCAGGCCTCGCAGGACGCGGTCTACCCCGTGGGGGCCGGCGGGCCGAACGCCTCCTTCGCCATGATCACCGACCATTACATGCGCCGCTTCGGCGCGGTGGCGGAGGATTTCGGCCGGCTCTGCGTCGCACAGCGCGCCAATGCCGGGCCAAACCCCCGCGCCCTGCTGCGCAAGCCGATCACGCTGGAGGAGTACCTCGCCTCCCGCCCCATCTCGGCGCCGGTGCGGCTGCTCGACTGCGTGATGCCCTGCGCCGGAGCCGAGGCCTTCCTGGTGATGCGCCGGGAGGAAGCCGAGGCCCGGGGCCTGCCGCATTGCCACCTGCTCGCCGCCACCGAGCGCCACAACGCCTATGCCGATGACCCGGTGCAGGAGCGTGGCGGCTGGGCGGCGGACCGCGAGACGCTCTTCGCCGCCGCGGGCGTGACCCCCGCCGGCGTCGACCTGTTCCAGAGCTACGACGACTACCCGGTGATCTCCTTCCTGCAACTCGAGGACCTCGGCTTCTGCGCCAAGGGCGAGGCCGGGGCCTTCGTGGCCGCGCATGACCTTTCCACCACGGGGGATTTCCCGATGAACACCGGCGGCGGCCAGCATTCTACCGGGCAGGCCGGGGCGGCGGGGGGCTTCCTCGGCCTCACCGAAACCCTGCGCCAGCTCACCGGCGCGGCCGAGGGGCGCGCGGTGCCCGGCGCGCGCATCGGCCTCGTGAGCGGCTTCGGGATGATCGCCTATGACCGGGGCCTGAGCTGCGGTGCGGCCGTGCTGGCGGCGGCATGAGCGCGCCCGCCCTGCCCCCGCGACTGCGCTCCGCCCCCGCGCTCGGCCTCACCGCCCGGGCGGCGGAGGGGCGTTTCGCGCTTCAGCACTGCGCCGAGTGCGGCGCGGTGCAGTACCCCCCGCAGGAGATCTGCGCCGCCTGCCTCTCGGGAGATCTGCGCTGGAAGGATGTCGCCCCGAAGGGCCACCTGCTCGCCGGCACGCGGCTCAGCCACTCGCTGGAGCCGTTCTTCCAGGCCCGCGCCGGCCGGCCCGCGCCCTGGCGGCTGGGGCTGGTGCGCCACGAGAGCGGCGCGGTGCTCACCTGTTTCGTGCATGCCGCCTGCGCCGGGGCAGGCCCGGTGCGCCTCAGCCTCACCACCGACCGCGCCGGCATGGCCTGCCTGCTCGCCCTGCCGGAACACGCCGAGGAGGAAGACCCGATGCTTGCACAGATCAGCGCCGTCACCGGCCGGGGCCCCGCCCTCGTGACCGACGCCACGACGCCCGTGGGCGCCGCCTTCGCCCGCGCCCTGCTCGCGCGCGGGGCGGGGCCGGTCTGGCTCGGGCACGCCGGGCCGCTCGACCCCGCGCTGGCCGGGGCCGAGGGCGCGCGCCCGCTCGATATCTCCGCCCTCGCCGATGTGGCGGAGGTGACCGGGCCGCTTGCGCTGGTGGTGTCGGTTCCGGGGCCGGGCACCGGCACGCTGGAGGAGGAGATGGCCGCCACCTGCTTTGCGCCCGCGCGCCTCGCCGCGGCGCTGTCGCCCGTGCTGGCGGGAGCGGCCTGGCTCGCCGTGCTGGGCATCGAGGCCCGGGTGCCGGACCCAGCGCGGCCCGCCCCTTCCGCAGCCCTCGCGGCGGCGGAGGCCTGGCTCATCGGGCTGCGCGAGACGCTTTCGGCCAGCGGCGGCCGGGCCATCGGGGTGTACCCCGGCCCGCTCGCCCTGCCGGGAACGGAGGAGGAGGCGGGCCCGCGCCTCGCCCTCCCCGCCCTCGCCCGGGCCGCGCTGGCGGCGCTGGAGAGCGGGGTGCAGGAGCTGTTCCCCGACCCGGTCTCGCGCCACCTGCTGGCCCGCGCCGCCACCGAGGGGAAAGCGGTGGGGCGCGGGGCGTAGGCGCTCAGCCGCGGCGCGGCAGCTGGATGCCCGAGGGCTCGACGTAGACCGCGTAGAGGCTGGTGGTCGCGGTGATGAACAGCCGGTTGCGGCGCGGGCCGCCGAAGCACAGGTTCGCCACCACCTCCGGCACCCGGATCTTGCCGATCAGCGTGCCGTCGGGGGCGAAGCAATGCACCCCGTCCTCGGCCGAGGACCAGAGGTTGCCGAACTCGTCCACCCGCATGCCGTCGGGGATGCCGGCGTCGATGGTGGCGAAATCGCGCCCCGGGCCGAGGGCGCGGCCGTCCTGCACGTCGAAGACGCGGATCACGGGCGGCACCGTCGGGTCATGGCTGGCGCCCGATTCCGCCACGTAGAGCAGCGCCTCGTCGGGGGAGAAGGCGAGGCCGTTGGGCTGGGTGAAATCCGCCGCCACGGCCGCGATCTCGCCCGTATCGGGGTCGAGCCGGTAGACCCGCCGCGCCGGCTGCTCGGGCACGGCGCGGTAGCCCTCGTAGTTGGAGATGATGCCGTAGGTGGGGTCGGTGAACCAGATGCCGCCGTCGGAATGCACCACCACGTCGTTGGGCGAGTTCAGCCGCCTGCCCTCGAAACGCTCCGCCAGCGTGGTGATGCGCCCGCAGGGCTCGGTGCGGGTGAGCGAGCGCGTGCCGTGCTGGCAGCTCACCAGCCGCCCCTCGCGGTCGCGCGTGTGGCCGTTGGCAAAGCCGGAGGGGGCGCGGAACACGCTCGCCCCGCCCTCGCTCCAGCGCAGGATGCGCTCGTTGGGGATGTCGGAGAACAGCAGGCACTGCTGGTCGTCGAACCACACCGGGCCCTCGGTCCACCGACAGCCGGTGGCGAGGCGCTCCAGCCGCGCGTTGGGCTGGATGAGGGCGCGGAACCGCGGGTCGCGGATGTCGTAGATATCCTCGAGCAGGAGAGTCACCGGGACACCTTCCTTCCGCCTGCGGCCGCGACGATGGCGATGATGATGACCCCGGTGAGGATCATCCGCACGCCGGCGCCCGCGCCGTAGGAATTGAGCATTGAGACGATGAGGAACATGAAGAGCGAGGCGCCCCAGATCCCCGGCACGTTGGAATTGCCCCCCGCGATGGAGGAGCCGCCGATGACCACCACCGCGATGGACATCAGCAGGTATTCCGCACCCATGTTGAGCGCCGCCCCGCCCGAGAAGCTGGCGAGCAGGAAGCCCGCGAGCCCGGCGAGCACCGCGCAGCTCACGTAGGTGGCAAAGCGCACCGCGTCGACCGGCACCCCGGCGAGGCGGGCGGCGCGCATGTTCTGCCCGATGGCGAGCACCCGCCGCCCGGCGAGCGCGCGCTCCAGCACCACCCAGGCCAGCACCGCGACGAGCAGCGCCACCACCGCCACGTTGGGCACGCCGAGCGCGCGGCCGGTGGCGAAATCGGCCAGCGCCTGCGGCGGCTTCACCCGCAGCCCGCGGTTCGACCAGATGGCGGCGGACTGGATGAGGAAGGAGGCCGAGAGCGTGGCGATGATCGGCGGGATGGAGAGCAGGCGGATGAGCCCGTAGTTCACCACCCCCACCGCGAGGCCGGAGGCGAGCGCGATGGCGAGCCCCACCGGGATCATCGCCGGGTCCCCCGCCATCGCCTTGAGCGCCAGCGTGCCGGCGAGGGTCATGGTGGCGGGGATGGAGAGGTCGACATTGCCGGGCCCGAGCGTGATCACGAACATCTGCCCGATGCCCACCAGCACCGAGAAGGCGGCGAAGGTGAGCGCGGTCATGCCCAGCCCCCAGCCCCCGGCCTGGGTGACGGCGGCGGTGGCCACGAAGGCGGCACCGGCCGCGATGAAGGCCCAGAGCCAGGGCTTGCGCAGGATGCTCAGGAGAGAGGTCACGGGCTTGTCTCCGTGTCTGTGCGGGGGATGGGCGGCAGAGGCGTCCGGGCGGCTCATGCGGCCACCCTCCGGCCGCGCCCGCGGCTCACCAGCAGCCGCACGGCGAGCACGAGGATGAGGATCGCGCCCTGTGCGCCGATCTGCCAGTCCGGGCTCAGCCGCATGAAGGAGAGGAACGAGCCGGCAAGGGCGAGCGTGAGCGCGCCGATCACCGCGCCCACGGGCGAGACTCGGCCGCCGGTGAACTCGCCCCCGCCCAGGATCACCCCGGCGATGGAGAGCAGGGTGTAGCGCAGGGCGATGTTCGCGTCCGCCGCCGTGGTGAGGCCCACCAGCGCCATGCCCGAGAGCGTGCCGAAGAAGCCGGCCAGCGCATAGGCCGCGGCCTTGGCCTTCAGCACCGACCAGCCGGCGCGCTCCACCGAGGCCGCGTTGCCGCCCACCCCGCGCAGCACCACGCCGAAGGCGGAGCGGCGCACCAGCAGGTGGGCGGCCACCGCGATCACCACGCTTGCCACGATGGCCATGGGCACCAGCGGCGGCTTCACGGTCATCAGGCTGCGCAGCCACTCGGGCGAGGCGCCGCCCGGCGAGGGCAGGATCAGCACCGCGAGCCCGCCCCAGACGAAGGACATGCCCAGCGTCACCACGATGGCCGGCAGGTTGCGCAGGTGGATGAGCGCGCCCATGGCCGCGTAGCCGGCGATGCCGGCGGCGAGGACGAGATAGCCCAGCACCGGGTCGGTCTGCACCAGGGTGGCGGTGACACAGGCCACGAAGCTCACGAAGGTGCCGATGGACAGGTCGAGGTCGTTGACCATGATGATCAGCATCTGCGCGATGGTGGCGAGCGCGATCGGCACGGCGAGGTTGAACAGCAGGTTGAGCCCGAGGTAGCTCATCGCCCGCGGCTGGAGCCAGAACACGGCCCCCAGCAGCACGGCAAGCGAGACGACGGGCAGCAGGATGCGCAGCTGGTCGCGGTTCATTCGGCAGCCTCCATTTCGAAGGAGGCGGCGAGGATGTTCTCCTCGGTGATCTCCGCCCCCGTGAGCTCGGCCGCGATCCGGCCCAGCCGGAACACGTAGACGCGGTCGCACTGGCACACTTCCTCGGTCTCGGTGGAGTACCAGATGAAGGTGCGCCCGCCCGCGGCCTCGGCCCGGATCATGTCGTAGACGTCGCGCTTGGTGCCCACGTCGACGCCGCGCATCGGGTCGTCCATCAGCACCACCGGCGCCGAGGTGCCGAGCGCGCGGGCAAAGAGCACCTTCTGCTGGTTGCCGCCCGAGAGCGACAGGATGGGGTTGTCCATGTCATCGGTGCGGATGCCGATGCGCCGGCGCCACTCCGCCGCCATCTCCTCCTCCGCCGCGCGGTCCACCAGGCCGCGGCGGGTGAGGGCGGGCAGGCGCGAGAGCGTGGCGTTGCGCAGGATCGACCAGATGGGAAAGAGCCCGTCGCGCGCCCGGTCACCGGCCACGAAGGCCACCTTCGGGCTGCGCGTGCCCTTCCAGGACGAGGAGCGCGCGAGGCAGATCTGCTCCAGCGCCTCCGCCTGGCCGTGGCCGCCGAGCCCGGCGAGCCCGACGATCTCGCCCCGCCGGGCGGTGAGGCCACCGGGGGTGGAGATCACCACCTCGGCGCCCTCCAGGCTGCGGGCCGCGGCGCGGGGGTCCTCCGCGCCCTCGGCCGCCACGTGGCCCATCGCGTCCACGAGCCCCTGCCGGTCGAAGCCGCCGCGGGCGCGCTCCTCGGTGATGCGGCCGTCCTTCATCACCACGATGCGGCTGGCGATGTCGAGGATCTCGCCCAGCATGTGCGAGATGAAGATCACCGCCCCGCCCGCGGCGCAGAAGCGCCGCACATGGGCGAGGAGCTGCTCGGCGAGGCCCGCGTCGAGCGAGGAGGTCGGCTCGTCGAGGATCACCAGCCGGGGCGGTTCGTCGAACACCGAGAAGGCGATGGCGATTTCGACCATCTGCCGCTCGGCGATGGAGAGCGCACCCACCGCCGCACCGGGGTCGATGGCATGGCCGGGGAAGATCTCGGCGAGCTTTTCCGCGACGATGGCCCGCGCCCGGCGCCGCCAGCCGCGCCCGGTGAGGCCGCGGTGCGGGATGCGGACATTCTCCGTCACGGTGAGATTGGGGCAGAGCGAGAGCTCCTGGAACACGCAGCGCACCCCGGCCGCGCGCGCCGCGGCGATGGAGGTCTCGGGCGAGGCGGTGCCCGCGCCGAGGCGGATGGTGCCCTCGGTGAGGTTCAGCCCGCCGTTCACCAGGTTCACCAGCGTGGACTTGCCGGCGCCGTTGTGGCCCACGAGGCCGAGGCATTCGCCCGGCGCGATGGCGAGGGTGACACCGTCGAGCGCGCGAACGGCGCCGAACAGCTTGCGCGCGTTCTCGAGCGCCACGACCGGGGTCGTGTCGGTTTGGTCTGACATGGGGTGCTCCCGCAACAGGGGGAACGCGGGCAGGCCGGCGGCCCGCCCGCGGGGAGGGCGCCGTTACTGGGCGGCGTCGCTGATCACGGCCTTCGCGTCGTCGAGCGTGTATTCCACGTTCGCCACGCCGCCGGCCTGGGTGGAGGCGAGCACCTCCTCGAGATCCTCCTGGGTCACCTTCAGGAAGGGCACCGTGAGGTCCTTGGGCACGTCCGCGCCGTCGAGCACCTGCTGGGCCACCCAGAAGGCGAGGGTGGAGACACCCGGCGCGATGGAGAGCGAGACGGTCTCGTAGCCGTTCTCCTCATGCGCCTGTTTCCACCACTCCATCTCGTCATGGCGGTTGCCCATCACGATGATCGGCATGTCGCGCCCCGAGGCGGCGAAGGCCTGGGCGGCGCCGTAGCCGTCACCGCCCTGGGTGACCACGCCGGCGATGTCGGGCAGCGAGGGCAGCACGCCGGCCACCGCCTTCTGCGCCACGTCCTGGGCCCAGTCGCCGTTCACCGCGGCGGCGACCTTGAAATCGGGGTGCTCCTGCACGCCCGCGGCGATGCCGGCATGGATCTCGTCATCCACGAACACGCCCGCAAGCCCGCGGATCTCGAGCAGGTTGCCGCCCTCGGGCAGGCGCGAGGCGAGATACTCCACCTGCTGGCGGCCCATCTCCTGGAAGTCCACGGCGATGCGCCAGGCGCAGGGCTCGGTGACGATGCCGTCGAAGGAGACCACGACAATGCCGGCGTCGCAGGCTTCCTTCACCGCGCCGTTCAGCGCCGTGGGCGAGGCCGAGTTGATGACGATGGCGTCATAGCCCTGCAGGATCATGTTCTGGATCTGGGCGGCCTGCTCGGTGGCCTGGTTCTCGGCGGTGGTGAAGGCGTCGGCGGCCGAGACCACCCCCTCCTCCACGGCCTGCGCGGTCACCTTCTGCCAGCTCTCCAGCATGGCCTGGCGCCAGGAGTTTCCGGCGTAGTTGTTGGACAGGGCGATGGATTTGTCGGACGTGTCGGCCAGCCCCATGAAGGGAACGGCGGCGCAAAGCCCGGCGATGCCGAGCAGTCGTGTCGTGCTGATCATGTTTTCCTCCCGCAAGCGCGGCCCGGCCGCGCCCGGTTGCTCTCTCTGTCACCGGTCTGCGCCGGATGGGGGAAGGTTGCGGGGGAAGCGCCGGCCTGTAAAGCACGTCATCCGCAGGAAATCTGCGGGTTTCCGCATCTCTTTTGCGGGAAACCGCAAGGCCTCTTGCCAGCGGCGGCCCGCCTGCGCCACTCTCGGCCGCAAGGGAGACGACATCACAACATCAGAACAGGTCGTGGCGTGCAAGAGCTCGGTCGCGCGGATGCGCAGCTTCATCATTTCCTGAGGATTTCCCGCCACCTGGCCGGGCAGCTCGATGTCCAGTCGGCGCTGCAGGCCGTGCACGAGGAGATCAAGGAATTCCTCGAGCACGACCATCTCGACGTCTGCCTGATCGACGGGGCGGACGCGTTCCACACCTCCTACGAGGTGGGGCTGGGCACGCTCTGGGGCACCCAGCGCTCGATGGTGGCGGTGAGCCCGGTGCGCGACATCCTCACCGGCCGCACCGAGGCGATGCTCTCCGAGAACGCCCTGAAGGACCAGCGCTACACCTACCCCGGCGCCTTCTGCCAGCCGATCTTCGAGCACAACCTGTGCAGCCGCATCAACGTGGCGATGAAGGTGCGCGGCGAGATCATCGGCGCGCTCAACTTCTCCGCGCAGCGCGAGGCGGCCTACGGCGCGGCCGAGCTCGACTACGTGCGCCACGTGGCCGACACGCTCTCGCCCTATTTCTACGCCCTGCGCGCCGGCGAGCGCGCCCGGCGCGCCGCGGCGGTGGAGGCGGGGGCCCGGGCGCGCGAGGAGGGCCTGCGCCTCGGCGCGCTGCAGCTCACCGAGGCGCTGGAGCGCGAGCGCCAGCGCATCGGCATGGACCTGCACGACCAGACCCTCGCCGACCTCACCCGCATCCTGCGCGACCTCGAGCAGGCCCGGCCCGACAGCCTCGCCGCCTCGGTGGTGCCGCGGCTGCAGGACTGCATCCAGGACCTGCGCCAGATCATCGACACCGCGATGCCCGCGCTGCTGGAGCTCTTCGGCTTCGTGCACGCGGTCGACATCCACCTCGAGCGCGCCACCGCCGGGCTGCCGGGCGTCTCCACCGAGGTGACCGACAGCTCCGCCCATGCCCCGGACAGGCTGGAGCGCACGGTGCGCATCGCGCTCTTCCGCATCGTGCAGGAGGCGGTGAACAACGCCGCCCGCCATTCCGGCGCCGCACGGGTGGAGGTGGCGATCGGCCGGGCCGCCTCCGGCGCGCTCAGCGTCGAGGTGCGCGACGACGGCACCGGCCTGCCCGCCACGGGCAGCGGGCGCAGCGGCGGCCTCACCCACATGCAGACCCGCGCCAGCCTGATCTCGGCGCGGCTGGAGGTCGGCCCCTGCGCGGGCCGCCCCGGCACCTGTGTTCGCGTAACCCTTCCCCAGGAGATGGCACGATGACCCTTCCCCCCCGCCCGGATCCCCGCGCATGAGGGTGCTGGTGGTCGAGGACGACCCGCTGCACGCGAGCTACCTGCGCGAGGCGGTGCGCGGCGCCCTGCCCGGCGTGATCGACATCGTCGAGGCCCGCGACGGCATGGAGGGCGAGCGGCTGGCGCGCGAGCCCGGCTGCGCCTCGGTGGTGATGGACCTGCAGATGAGCCGGCGCACCGGCATCGAGGCCGCCCGCACCATCTGGGCCGAGCGCCCGGCCACGCGCATCCTGTTCTGGTCGAACTATTCCGACGAGGCCTATGTGCGCGGCATCTCGCGCATCGTGCCCAAGGAGGCGGCCTATGGCTACGTGCTCAAGACCGCCTCCGAGGACCGGCTGAAGCTCGCCCTGCGCGCCATCTTCCTGGAGGCGCAGATCGTCATCGACCGCGAGGTGCACCAGATCCAGCACGCCCGCGGCCGGCCCGAGCGCGGCCTCACCGAGGCCGAGCACGCGGTGCTGGTGGATGCCGCCCTCGGCCTCACCGACCGCTGCATCGCCCGGCGCCAGCACCTGTCGCTGCGCTCGGTGCAGAACCGGCTGCGCGGGCTCTACGACAAGCTCGAGGTGCTGCCCGAGGGCAACGACCTCGCCCCCGGCGACTTCAACCAGCGCTCCCGCGCCGTGGCCCGCGCCCTGCAGAAGCGCATCCTCAACCCCCAGGAGCTGGAATACGCCGAGACCAAGCTGCAGGCCTGGCTGCGCGGCGACCGCTGAGCCCCGGTGGCCCGGTGGCCCGGTGGCCCGGTGGCCCGGTGGCCCGGTGGCCCGGTGGCCCGGTGGCCCGGTGGCCCGGAAGACGGGCGCGCGGGTCCCGCTCGGGCTCAAGCCCCGGAAGGCGGCACCCGGTTCCGGCGGGGGGTTGCCAGCCCGCCCTGCCCGGGTGCAGATGGGCCGCCCGGGAGAATGGGCAGGGAGAACGGCATGAAGATCGCGATACTGGACGACTACACCGGCGAGGCGCTGCAGATGGCCGACTGGGCCAGCCTGGGCGCGGAGATCACCGTGTTCGAGGCGCCGATCCCGGAGGCGGATCGGGCCGCCCTGCTGGCCCCTTTCGACGTCATCTGCCTGATGCGCGAGCGCACGCCGATGCCGGCCGCGCTGATCGCCGCCCTGCCGGCGCTGAAGCTCATCGTCACCAGCGGCATGCGCAACCTTGCCATCGACATCGAGGCGGCGAAGGCCCGCGGCATCCCGGTCTGCGGCACCGCCTCGCGCAAGACCACCACCTCCGAGCTCGCGCTGCTGCTGCTGCTCGCCCTCGCCCGACGGCTGATCCCCGAGGCGGCCTCGGCTGCGGCCGGCGGCTGGCAGCGCGCGCTGGGGCGCGACCTCGCAGGGCTCACCCTCGGGCTGATCGGGCTGGGGCAGATCGGGGCGCAGATGGCGGTGCTCGGCCGGGCGCTGGGGATGGAGCCGATCGCCTGGTCGCAGAACCTCGACCCCGCGCGGGCCGCGGCGCTCGGCGTGCGGGCCTGCCCCTCGCTGGGCGCGCTGATGGCGGAGGCCGACGCCGTCTCGGTGCATGTCGTGCTGTCGGAGCGCAGCCGCGGGCTGGTGGATGCCGCCGCCCTCGCGGCCATGAAGCCCGACGCGATGCTGGTGAACACCTCGCGCGGGCCCATCGTCGACACCGAGGCCCTGCTCGCCACCCTGCGCGCCCGCCCCGGCATGTCCGCCGCGCTCGACGTGTTCGACGAGGAGCCGCTGCCCGCCGGCCACCCGCTGCTCGCCCCCGACCTCACGGGCGAGGGCCGGCTGCTGCTCACCCCGCACCTGGGCTATGCCACCCGCGCCACCTTCCGCGCCTACCACGAGGGCATGGTCGAGGACATCGCCGCCTGGGCCGCCGGCAGCCCGCTGCGCCTGCTCGCCTGAACCGGGGCCCGAGCCGGTGCAGCCCGGGCACGCCGTCGGACCAATCGGCCCGCTTCGCACCGCCATCCCTGTACAATCGCGGCCATGCGCAGTAGGAGCGGGGGGAATCGTTCCTCGCCCTGGCCGGATGCCGGGGCAGGACGGCGTACGCGTCCGGGCTCTCCGGCTTCGCGGCGAGAGAGCGACTTTTCCGAAAGACGGAACATGACAGAGTTCGAAGGCATCGTGCCGGCGCTGGCCGCGGCATTGGAGAAACGCGGTTACGAGCGGCTCACCCCGGTCCAGAAGGCGGTGATCGCGCCGGAACTGGGCGCGGCGGACGCGCTGGTCTCGGCCCAGACCGGCTCGGGCAAGACGGTGGCCTTCGGCCTGGCACTTGCCCCCGGGCTGCTGGGCGGGGAAGACCGCTTCGGCCGCGCCGGCGCCCCGCGCGCCATGGTCATCGCGCCGACGCGCGAACTGGCGCTGCAGGTGTGCCGCGAGCTCGAGTGGCTCTACGGCGAGACCGGCGCCGTGCTTGCCACCTGCGTCGGTGGCATGGACATGCGCACCGAGCGCCGGGCGCTGGAGCGCGGCGCCCATATCGTCGTGGGCACCCCCGGCCGCCTGCGCGATCACATCGCCCGCGGCGCGCTCGACCTCTCGGAGATCGAGGCCGTGGTGCTCGACGAGGCCGACGAGATGCTCGACCTGGGCTTCCGCGAGGACCTGGAGGCGATCCTGCAGGCCTCGCCGGAGGAGCGGCGCACGCTGATGTTCTCGGCCACGGTCTCGCGCCCGATCGCGGCACTGGCCAAGCGCTACCAGCGCGACGCGCAGCGCATCACCACCACCGCCGAGGCGAGCCAGCACGTCGACATCGAGTACCGCGTGCTCATGGCCGCCGCGAGCGACAAGGAAAACGCGATCCTCAACCTGCTGCGCTTCTACGACGCGGAAAACGCCATCGTGTTCTGCAACACCCGCGCAGGGGTGACGCACATGACCGCGCGGCTGGGCAACCGGGGCTTCCCCGTCGTGGCGCTCTCGGGCGAGCTCAGCCAGTCCGAGCGCAGCCACGCCCTGCAGGCGATGCGCGACGGGCGGGCGAAGGTCTGCGTCGCGACCGATGTCGCGGCGCGCGGCATCGACCTGCCGGGGCTGGAACTGGTGATCCACGCCGACCTGCCCACCAACCGCGAGGCGCTGCTGCACCGCTCGGGCCGCACCGGCCGGGCCGGGCGCAAGGGCGTGAGCGCGCTGATCGTGGCGCCCTCGGGGCGCAAGCGCACCGAGCGGCTGCTCGCCACCGCGCGCATCGACGCCGAATGGGCCGCCCCGCCCTCCGCCGCCGAGATCCTCGCGCGCGACGACGAGCGCCTGCTCGCCGACACCACGCTGCAGGCCGCACCGAACGCCGAGGAAGCCGCCCTGGTGGCGAAGCTGCTCGAGGAGCACGGCGCCGAGAAGGTGGCCGCCGCCTTCATCCGCCGCGCCCGGGCCGGCCAGTCCGCCCCCGAGGAGCTGCTCGACGTGGCCTCCGCCGCCGCGGGCCAGAAGCGCAAGCCCGAGGCCTTCGGCGAGAGCGCCTGGTTCTCGCTCTCGGTCGGGCGCCAGCAGAACGCCGAGCCGCGCTGGCTGCTGCCGATGCTCTGCGAGGCGGGCGGGCTCTCCCGCCGCGAGGTGGGCGCCATCCGCATGCAGGCCGAGGAGACCTGGGTGCAGATCTCGGCCAGCCACGCGGAGGCCTTCATCGCCGCCCTCGGCCCGCACCGCACGCTGGAGAAGGGCATCACCGTGACGCCGCTTCCCGGTGAGCCGGCCGACACCGGCCCGGCCCCCTCGGCCCCGCGCGGCGACAAGCCGTTCCGCGGCAAGCCCCACCGCAAGGGCGCGCCCTCCCGCAAGGGCCCCGGCGGACCGCGCGCCGGCGCCCCGCGCGGCCAGGCCCCGGCCCGTCACCGCAAGGGTGCGCGCGCCGACTGAGACACGCCTTCCCTTCGCGGCGCCCCCCGCCGCGAAGGGCGCGCTGCCGCAGGGAGGCGCGCCTCCCGCCCGGACACAGCGCCGGAGGCTCCCTCCGCACGCCGCTGCCCCGCATGGAAGGCGGCCGTGACCGGCACCGGCGGCGTCTGCCCGCAAGGCGCACTCCTTCCCCCACGCGGCGGTCGCACCTGCCGTGCCACGAGGCCACGGGCCCGTCCGGAATGCCGCCGGCCCCGTTCCCCCGGTGCCGCGACCCGTGGATCATCGGGCCGCAGGCAGCCGGCATCTTCCGGTCGCGTCTGGAGCATGCGGGCGCCCCGCGACACGCGCGCCCCTCATGCGGACCGTCGCGGTCCGTCATCCGCGGGCGCTCCCGCCGGATGCCCTGCATCCGGCCCGGCCCAAAGGGGCGGACACCGACAGGTGGCCGCATCGCGGGAGCGCCCCGGCCGCAAGGCCCTGCGCGCGGAGCCCGGTGGCGCGGGCGCTCCAACCGGCCCTGAACCGCCCCGTCCGTGGGCGCGGAGACGGGGCCCTCCCGCCCTCCGTCAACCCGCCCTCACGGGCGCGTCTCCTGCGGTTTGGGCCGGGCCGCGCGTGCCGCGCGGCGGGCGCCGAACACGGGCGGGCGGCTCGGCCGGGGCGGGGTTTCGCGCCGCCGCCGGAACACGGCCCCGTGATCTGCCCTCGACGCCCCCGGCCCCGCGCGCCATTCTCCCCGGCACCGCAACCCGATGGGAGACCAGCATGGCCAGCGCCCGCCGCATCTACCTCGCCGCCTTTCCCGAAGGCATGCCCACCACCGAGCACCTGAAGCTGGAAGAAGTGCCGGTGCCCGCACCCGCCGAGGGCCAGGTGCTCCTGCGGGTGATCTACCTCTCGCTCGACCCCTACATGCGGGGCCGCATGAGCCCCGTGCGCTCCTACGCCAGCCACATCAACCCCGGCGACACGATGGTCGGCGGCACGGTCTGCGAGGTGATGGAGAGCCGGCTCGAGGGCTTCGCGCCCGGCGACATCGTGCTCGCCGGCGCCGGCTGGCAGACCCACGCGCTCTCCGACGGCACCGGCCTGCGCAAGCTCGACCCCGCCCGCGGCCCGCTCTCCGCCGCGCTCGGCGTGCTCGGCATGCCCGGCTTCACCGCCTACGCCGGCCTGCTGGAACATGGCAGGCCGAAGGCGGGCGAGACGGTCGTCGTCTCCGCCGCCTCGGGCGCGGTGGGTCAGGTGGTGGGCCAGATGGCCCGGATCCTCGGCTGTCGCGCCGTGGGCGTGGCCGGGGCGGAGGACAAGTGCCGCTACGTGACCGAGACCCTGGGCTTCGACGCCGCGGTGAACTACCGCGACGCGGATTTCCCGGAACAGCTCGCCGCCGCCTGCCCGGATGGCGTCGATGTCTACTTCGAGAACGTGGGCGGCGCGGTGTTCGACGCGGTGCTGCCGCTGATGAACGACTTCGGCCGCATCCCGGTCTGCGGCCGCATCGCCCATTACAACGACAGCGCCCCGCCCCCGGGCCCGGACCGGCTGCCCGCCGCCATGGGCCTGGTGCTCACCCGCCGGCTCACCTTCCGCGGCTTCCTGCAGTTCGACCATCTCGACCGCTGGGAGGATTTCATGCGCGACATGGGCGGCTGGCTCGCCGAGGGCCGGGTGCAGTACCGCGAGGAGATCGTCGACGGGCTGGAGAACGCGGTGGAGGCCTTCCAGGGCCTGCTCACCGGGCGCAACCGCGGCAAGCTGGTGATCCGCGTGGGCGAAGACCCCGCGGCGCGCTGAATGCGGGCGGCGCCGCGCTCAGGCGGCGCCGCTCCTTCCCTCCAGGCTCATCTGCGCCAGAACCTTGCGGATGGTGCCGGCGTTGTAGGGCTTGGAGAAACGCGGCGCGTTGCGCAGCAGGTCGGGGAAGTCCGCCCCCTCGCCGTAGCCGGACGCGAAGGCGAAGGGGATGCCGGCGGCCAGAAGCTGCTCGGCGAAGGGGAAGCTGGTCTCCGCCCCGAGGTTCACGTCGAGCAGCGCGAGGTCGAAGGCCGAGGCGCGCAGATGCTGGCTCGCCTGGGCGTTGGACGCGGCGAGGATGACGTTCTCGGCGCCGAGGTCGCGGAAGATGCCCTCCGCGTCCATGGCGATCACCAGGTTGTCCTCCAGCACCAGAACCCGGCGCGGGCTGCGCGCCACCCGGGCCGCGGCCTCCGCGAGGGGAAGCCGGGCCACCTCGCCGGAGGGCAGGCCGGGGCGCACGTGCACGGCCGGGATCCAGAACCGCGCGCAGAGCCCCTCGGGGCGATAGGCCACCTCGGCCTCGCCCTGCAGCTCGAAGGGCACCGAGCGCTCGATGATGGTCGAGCCGAAACCGCGGCGCTCGGGCTCGCGCACCTCGGGGCCGCCGCGCTCGGTCCAGCACAGGATGAGCGCATCGTCCGGGTCGCTCTCGATGGTGAGCTGCACGTCGCCGCCCGGCACCGAGAGGGAGCCGTACTTGGCCGAGTTGGTCATCAGCTCGTGCACCACCAGCGCCACGGCCGAGAAGGCGGTGGGCATCAGCAGCACGTCCGCGCCGGAAACCGCCACCCGGTCCTGCCGGTCGAGCAGGTAGCACTCGGCCTCCACCCGCACCAGCTCGCGCAGCGAGGCGGGGGCCCAGTTGTCGCGGGTGATCTGGTCATGCGCGCGGGCCAGCGCCTGGATGCGGCTCTCGAGCACGGCCACCATCTCGGCGGTGCTGATCTCGGACACCGAGGTCTGCGACACCAGCCCGCGCACCAGCCCGAGAATGTTGCGCACCCGGTGGTTGAGCTCGGAAATCAGCAGCTCCTGCTTCTCGCCGGCGGTCTTGCGCAGGCGCGAGGCCTCGTCGGTGAGGCGCAGCACCACCTCGAGCAGACTCACCCGGAGCTGGCCGGCGATGCGGCGCTGCGCGCGGCTCCACTCGTCGGAGCGGCCGCGCACCTCCTCGGCCCAGGCGGCGAAGCTCTCGCGCGGCGAGAGCTGGCCGCCGGGCAGGCCGGCGGTGGCCGGCTTGTCCGGGTTGCCGGCCCAGGTGACCTTGCGCGGCAGCTCGCGGCGGAAGAACAGGATGTAGTCGCGCGGCAGGCGCGACACCGGGATGGCGAGCAGGCCGGAGGCGACCCCGGCATGCTCCGCGGCCGCCGGCGAGAGGCCGGCGAGATGGTCGGTGACATAGACCTGGCCCGCCGGCGTGCGGTTCAGCGCCCGGGCGAGGGAGAGGATCTCCTCGGTCCCCGGCACGCTGCCACGGGTTTCGACCGCGCCCTCCACCACCACGGCCACGCCGTCGGCCTCCAGCAGCGGCATGAAATCCGCCACGCAGTCGAGCAGCATCCGCGTGACCGGCTGCTCCGAGCTCGCCGCGCGGGCGATGGCGGCGGTGAGGTCGCGCACCTGGTCGTCGTGGCGGCGCTCCTCGTCGATGAGCTTGCTCTGCAGCACCAGCGAGAACATCTGGCCGAAGAGCTGCGCCGCGTTGCGCTTGACCTGGGAAAGCACCAGCGGCGTGCGGTGGTGGCAGGCCACCAGCCCCCAGAGCTTGCCGTCCACGATGATGGAGATCGACATGGAGGCGGCCACGCCCATGTTGCGCAGGTATTGCAGGTGGATGGGCGAGACCGAGCGCAGCACCGAGCCGGAGAGGTCGATGATCCGGCCCATGGGGTCGACCGCGGGGCGGATCGGCACGCCCTCGTCCGAGGAATCGGCGATGAGCCGGATGGTGTTGCGCAGGTAGAGCGCCCGTGCCTGGCGGGGAATGTCGCTCGCCGGGTAGCGCAGGCCCATGTAGCTCTCCATGCCCGGCGCCCGCGCCTCGGCGATCACCTCGCCGGTGCCGTCATCGAGGAAGCGGTAGAACATCACCCGGTCGAAGCCGGTGTCGAGCTGCAGGAAATGCGCCGCATCCTCGAAGAGCCGCCCGGGGCCGGAATACTGCGACACCCGCTCGATGATGCGCCGCACGGTGGTGACCGCGTCGTCCGCGGCGCCGGCCTGGTGCGGCTCGAACTCGAGCACGATCGTCTCGCCCGAGACGTGCAGCGACAGGTCGAACAGGCCGGTCGGCAGCTCGACCCGGGTGATCATCTCCGCGCCATGGCCGGCGCGCAGCATCTGGATGCGGTTGCGCAGCCGGTGCTGCAGCTCCGGGCCCAGAACCTCGGCCGCCGGCTCCGCGATCATCGCGCCCGCATCGGGCGCGCGGCCCAGCATCTGCGCCGCGTTGTCGGAGTGGCAGGACACGATCCAGTCCGAGGTGAGCCCGATCATGCAGCCGAAGGACTGGACCCTTCCCAGCAGGTGGATCGGCTCGCGGTCGCAACTCGTGAGGTCGGCTTGCTGGCTCGGGTCTGTCATCGGTCTGGCACCTCCTGCGCCACGAGGCAGCCCCCGGACACGTTCAGGAATGCCTGAAACGCGCTGCGGGCCGCCTGCGTCGCGACTTCGATTTCGTCTGTGCTCCAGCGTTCCCGCGCAACCCAGGCGAGGAACCCCGCCCAGAGGCGCTCTCCCGCGCCGTGCGACAGGAAGGCCATCGGGGCAGATCCCTGCCCCGCGACCACCTGCCGGGACAGCACGCGCGCCCCGAGCCTGGAGCCTTCCAGTACATAAGCTAACCCGAGTCCCGCCCCGCTTTCATTAACGTATGACATAGGCAGGCTCTGCGGCATCGGCCGCCCCAGCGCCGCGAGATCGGCACGCAGGGCCGGCAGGCGCAGCCGGGCCGCGGCATCCGGCAGGCGCGCGAACTCGGGCGAGGCGGCCAGCGCCGCCTCCAGCCCGGGCAGCACGCGGGCATGATCCTGCAGGAAGTCGGCATAGTCCTCGCGCCGCGAGAGATCGTAGCGGGAGAAGCCCGCGTCGACCGCTTCATGCAGGCCGGACGTCGCCCGGCGCAGATGATCACGCACCCCTGTTTCCGTCATTCTCCGGCCACGCCCCCCGATCGGCTCACGCACGCATCACCCGGCGACCGCGCCGCCCGGCCTGCACCTATCACGCAGCCGCGGCGGCGGAAACCGACGCTGCCGCGGAAAAGCCCGGATGCCGCCGCGCGCCCTTCGAGCTGGCTGGGGAAGCGGATGCGGTCAGGGAGAGGGGGAGGGGCGGACATCCGGGGCAGGGCTTTCAGATCAGCGGTCTCGGTTCGGCGGCGGCGTCGGTGTCCTCCAGGTGGGCGAGCTCGCGCAGCTTCGCCTCGTCGAGGATCTTCAGCACACCATCCTGCCACGACGCGATCTGGCGGTCACGCAGCCTCTTGATCGTCTTGTTCGTATGCACCAGCGACAGGCCGAGCGCATCGGCCAGGTCCTGCTGGCGGAAGGGCACCTTGCACTCGCCGTTGCGGGTCATCAACAGCGCGGCGGCGCGGGAATGGAAGCGGTGGAAGCTCCAGGCCACCCGTTCCAGCGCCGAGCGCCGCCCCAGCGTGGTGAGCGCGTCGCCGAGGAAATGCTCCTCCAGCGCCGCGAGCCAGGCGAGATCGTAGGCGCGGCGCGGAAAGCTGCGGAACAGGCTCCAGAGGTCGGAGCGCTTGAACACGCAGAGCGTCATCGCCGTGGTGGCCTCGACGGAGTGCTTCATCTCGCCCATCACGCCGGCCTGCAACCCGATGAAGTCTCCCGGCATGACGAAGCTCACCACCTGGCGGCGCCCGTCGGACAGCCCCTTGTACCGCACGCCCATACCGTGCAGCACGGTGAAGAGCTGCGGGCTGTTGGACCCCTCCATCAGCAGCACGGTGCCCGGCTCGACCGTAAGCTCGCCGGACTTGAACCGCCGCATGAAATCGAGCTCCTCGTCGCTCATCGCGGTGAAGAGCTGGCGCTTGCGCAGGGGGCAATTCTTGCAATCCGTGGCCAAGGGGTAGGGTGTCCTGACTTAATACGGTCGTGAACGCCCCGCGCACGCCGAAGGTTCCCGCCGTGCGAGCGGATATGTGAAATTTTGCAGATGCCGGCCGGCGCGCCGGCTTCCCCCGGGCCCCGCGCCCGGCTCAGAGCGTGGCGAGGAAGGCGGCGATGCCGGCCTCGGCGCAGGCGCGGTCCTGGTCGGGGGTGCCCGAGCTCAGCCCGATGCCGCCCACGACCTCGCCCTCCACCACCACGGGCAGGCCGCCGCCCACCACCATCAGCCGGCCCGCGATGGCCGAGTTGATGCCGTAGGTCGGGTTGCCCGGCTGGCTTGCGGCGCCGTATTCATGCGTCGCCTTCTTCGCGCCCGCGGCGGTGAAGGCCTTGTCGATGGCGATGGTGGTGCTGGTCACCTTGCCGCCGTCCATGCGCTCGAAGGCAACGAGCTGGCCGGCCTCGTCCGTGACGGCGATGCACATGGGCACGCCGATCTCCCGCGCCTTCGCCCGCGCCCCGTCGATGAGAATGCGCGCATCCGCGATGTCGATCCGCCGCAAAGTGATCATGTCCGGCTCCTTGCCCTGGTTTGCACTGTCCCCGGCGGCCGCGCGGCCGCCGCTGGCCTTCCGCCTAGCACGCGGGCGGCCGGCCCGCGACAGGCGCGGCGCCACCGCGGGAGGCTTTTCCGCCAAGTGGAAACGCGGCGCGGCGTCAGGATGCGTCGCGCATCCAGGAGCGCGCGGCGACATAGGAGGGGATCTCCCCGGCCGGCATCGGGCGCGCGAGCGCATAGCCCTGCAGCACCTGGCAGCCGAGGTCGCGCAGCACCTCGGCGTGGCGCAGGCTCTCGACCCCTTCCGCGATCACGCCGATGCCGAGGGCCCGGCCGATCTCGACCACCGAGGAGACGAGCTTGCGCGCCCGCGCCGACCCGTCCACCGGCATCACCAGGTGGCGGTCGATCTTGAGGAAGCGCGGCGACAGGTTGATGAGGCTGAGGATGGAGGCGTAGCCGGTGCCGAAATCGTCGATCTCGATCTCGATGCCGCTGGCGCGGATCCGGCGGATGTTCTCGGCGATCAGCGGCGAGGCCTCGTCGAAGGAGATGGTCTCCACGAGCTCGAAGGCCAGCGTGCCGGGCTGGAACTCGAGGGCGGCGAGGCGCCCGGCCAGCCCCTCGTCGCCCAGCCGCTGCGCCGAGACGTTGACCGAGAGCCGGGGAATGCGGATGCCGGCCGCGCTCCAGGCGCGGAAATCCTCCAGCGCGCGGCGCAGCACCAGGTCGTCGAGCTCGCTCATCACGTTGAGCATCTCCGCCACGTCGAGGAAATGCTGCGGCGTCAGCAGGCCCTGGCGCGGGTGCTGCCAGCGCACCAGCGCCTCCACCCCGGTGACCTCCAGGCTGCGCGCATCGAACTGCAGCTGGTAGACCGGCAGGAACTCGCGCCGCTCCAGCCCGCGCAGGATGTCGTCGGCCATGCGCTTGGTGTCCATCGCCTCGGCGCGCAGCGTGTCGGTGAAATACTCGATGTGGTTGCGGCCGTGCTTCTTGGCCTCGTGCAGGGCGATATCGGCGTTCAGGAACACGGAGGTGGACTGCTCCGCGCCGGTGCTGCGGGTGGCCGCGCCTATGGTCACCCCCACCCGGTATTCATGCGTGCCCAGGATGACCGGGCGCACCAGCGCGCGCAGGAGGCGGCGGGCGAGGTTGTCCGGGTCCTCGGCCGACACCGCCTCGCGGCTGACGATGACGAACTCGTCGCCCCCCACGCGGGCGACCACGTCATCCGGGCCGGCGGTGCGGGTGAGCACGCCGCCGGTGTGGCGCAGGATGTCGTTGCCGCCCTGGTAGCCGAGCGTGTCGTTGATGTCCTTGAAGCGGTGGAGATCGACGATGATGACCGAGAGCGGGGCGGTGTCCTGCGCATCGGCATCCACGGTGCCGAACAGGGTCTCGAGGGAATTGCGGTTGGGCAGGCCGGTGGTCGTGTCGTGGTTGGCGAGATATTCCAGCCGGTCGCGCGCCGCCTCCAGCAGCCCCGCCCGGCTCTCGGCCTCGCGCGTGGCCTCGCGCAGGTGCTCGTTGAGCCGGATGAACGGCGTCACCTCCCAGTTGGCGCCGATCATCACCGGCCGCTCGCCGGGATCGGCATAGGTGCGCCCGAAGGAGCGCAGGTGGCGCAGCGAGCCGTCGGCCTCCTGCACGCGGTACTCGGCCGAGAAGGTCGTGCCGTTGCGCACCGCCTCGCGGAAGCTCTCGCGCAGGCGCGACTGGTCCTCGGGCAGCACGCGGGAGAGCCATTCCCGCCGCGGCAGGCCCGGCGCGTCCTCGCCGATGGTGTCGAACACCGGGTCCTCCACCCGCTCGCCGCTCAGCGCGTCGCGCTGCCAGATCTGCAGGCCGGCGGTCTCGATGGCCAGCTTCAGCCGCCGGGAGGTGGCCAGCAGGTCGGCCTCGCGGCGCAGCAGCGCCGAGATGCTGGACTGGCGCTGACGCAGCAGCAGCCCGGCCCAGGCCGTGGGGGCCAGGATGAGCAGCCCCGTCGCCGCGAGCAGGGCCCGGAAGCGCCAGAGCTCGCCCGCCGGCACCCGCCAGCCGCCCTCGGGCGCCGCGTGGAGCGCCCAGCCGAGTGTGCCGGCCGGCAGCGCCACAGGCGCGTCGCGCAGCACCTCCGGGTCGCCGAAGAAGGGGGGCCCGTCCGCGCCCGCTTCCCCGGCCGTGATCGCCAGCGAGAGGTCGTGCGGCGAGCCGCTGATGCCGGCCTTCTCCAGCAGCGCCGCGAGGTCGACGCTGGCCGAGACGATGCCCCAGGGCCGGGGCATGCCCTCCGGCCCGGAGCGGCGCAGCGCGTAGCGCATCAGCAGGCCCTTGCCGCCCTGGTAGAGGTCCACCGGGCCGGAGAGCACCACGTCGCCGGCCGCCATCGCGGCCCGCGCGCTCTCCGCCTGGCCGGGCAGCGCGGCGAGGTCCACGCCGATCAGGCTCTCGTTTCCCTCCAGCGGATAGACCATCGACACCGTGAGCCCCGGCGCCAGCGCCACCGCCCGCACGCTGCCGGAATGGGAGAGCAGCCGCCGGGCCCGCGCCGAGAAATCCTCCTGCGACATGCCGGGCTCGTCTTCCAGCGCCACCACCAGGCCGCGGAGGAGCTGCACATCGCCCTCGATCGCGCCCTCGAGCCGCAGCCGCAGGCGCGAGAGCTCCTCCACCGCCTCGACACGCTGGCGCTCGATGGCGATGCCGACGCGCTGCCGGTCGAGCATGACGGCGCCGAATGCCACACCCAGCGCCACCGCAGCGAGGGGAAGGAAGGGCCTAAGAGCCATACGGGGCGCACACTCCAGACATGTCCGGCGACGGGTCCTCGACCACGGAAAGAACGCGGGTATTGTTCGCGGCGATCCGGCCCGCGGTCAAGCCGCATGCCGGGGGGCGGAGCACCGGGCCGCCGCTTTCACGATGCAGCGCAACATACCGCATTCTCCGCGCTTTTCCGGGCGCAGCACCGGCGTGGCAGCTTGACAAGACGCGGGGCCAGCCTGCATTCCGAGGGCTCGCACCCTCTCATTGCGGACACCCGTCGGACGAATGGAACTCATCGGCGTCGTCAGCGTCATTGCCGGCCTCTTCATCGTCATCGGCCTCAGCGAGCCGCTGGCGGCACGGCTGCGGCTGCCCTACAGCGTGATCCTGGCCGGCATGGGCATCCTGGTGGGCGTGGGGGCGGGCTACGCGCTCAGCACCGATCTCACCGACGTGCTGAACCCGGTGGCCGAGGCCATCCTCGGCCTGCCGATCCATTCCTACGTGTTCCTCTACGTCTTCCTGCCCACGCTGCTGTTCCAGGTCTCGCTGGGGCTGAACCTGCGCCGCATGATGGACGACTGGGTGCCCATCCTGCTGCTCGCCGTGGTGGCGGTGATCGTGGCCACCTTCACCATCGGGCTCGCGCTGATGCCGGTGAGCGGGCTGCCGCTCACCGCCTGCCTGCTGATCGGCGCCATCGTCTCCACCACCGACCCCTCGGCGGTGGTCTCCATCTTCCGCGACATCGCGGCCCCCCAGCGCCTCACCCGCATCGTGGAGGGCGAGAGCCTGCTCAACGATGCCGCGGCCATCGCGCTGTTCGGCGTGTTCCTCACCTTCGTGATGAACGGCGTGCCCAACCCCACGCTGGGCACGGCCATCGGCCAGTTTCCCTTCCTCATCATCGGCGGGGCCGGCACCGGCTACCTGGTGGCGCGCTTCGGGGTGATGCTGGTGGCCCTCGTCTCGCGCCACCGGCTGGCGCAGGTCTCGGTCACGGTGGCCATCCCCTACCTCACCTACATCCTCACCGAGCAGGTGCTGGGCGCCTCCGGCGTCACGGCGGTGGTGGTCTCCGGCCTCACGATGAACCTGCTCGGGCCCGGCCGGCTCTCGCCCGGCACCTGGACCTACCTGCGCGAGGTCTGGGACCTGCTGGCGCACTGGGCGGGCTCGCTCATCTTCATCATCGCCGCCCTGCTCATCCCGCGTTTCCTCGAGGGGGTGAACCTCACCGACCTCGGACTGGTGATGGTGGTGGTGGGTGCTGCCGTGGTGGCACGCGCGCTCATGCTCTGGGTGCTGCTGCCGGCGATGACGCTGATACGCCTCTCGCCCCGGGTGGAGCCGCCCTACCGGCTCGCCATCCTCTGGGGCGGCCTGCGCGGCGCGGTCACCCTCGCGCTGGCGCTCGCCGTCACCGAAAACCCGTTCGTGGAGCCGGAGGTGAAACGCGCGGTGGGCATCCTCGCCACCGGCTTCACCCTGTTCACCCTCGTCTTCCAGGGCACGACGCTGCGCTGGATGATCCGGCGCATCGGGCTCGACCGGCTCTCGCCGCTCGACCTGGCACTGTCCAACCAGGTGATCGCGGTCGCGCTGCAGAACGTGCGCGAGGACGCCACCGAGGCCGCGCGCGACCACGGCCTCACCCATGACATCGTGCGCTCCGAGGCCAAGGCCTTCGGCGAGCGGCTCGAGGTGGCGGTGCGCGAGGCCGAGGCCGGCGCCGAGA
This sequence comes from Oceanicella sp. SM1341, assembly GCF_003448965.1. Lineage (GTDB taxonomy): Bacteria > Pseudomonadota > Alphaproteobacteria > Rhodobacterales > Rhodobacteraceae > Paroceanicella. The sequence goes on along the minus strand of NZ_QRGC01000011.1, from coordinate 103,514 downwards.
TCCTCGACCGCGACCGCATCACCCTCGGCCTCGTGGCGCTGGCCGGGCGCGAGCGCGACCTGATCCTCGAGCAGTTCAACCAGCAGGTGGTCTCGGCCCGGCTGGTGGACCGCATGCTCTCGGACGTGGACCGGCTGATCGAGCGCACCCGCGGCGGGCGCAGCCAGTACCGGCTCGCGGCCCGGCGCTCGCTGGTCTACAGCCCCGGCTACCGGTTCGCGGTGATGCTGCACAACCGGCTGCACATCTCGCGCCCGCTCGCCGCCATCACCTCCGACCGGTTCGAGATCCTCATCCACCAGCAGTTCATCCTGCGCGACCTGCACGGCTTCATCTCCGCCAAGATCCTGCGCATCCACGGCAAGCGCGTGGCCGAGCTGCTGCACGAGGTGCTCGAGCGCCGGCAGGAGGAGGTGTCCCGCGCGCTCGACGGCCTGCGCCTGCAGTATCCCGGCTATGCCGAGCAGCTCGAGCGCGTGTTCATCCGCCGCACCGTGCTCAGGATGGAGGAGCGCGAGTACGAGGCGCTGTTCGCCGACGGGCTGATCGGCTTCGAGGTGCATGCCACGCTCACCGGCCAGCTCGCCCGCAGCCGCGCCGAGGTGGAGCTGCGCCCGCGCCTCGACATCACGCTGCACAAGCCCACGCTGCTGGCCAGCATGCCGCTGTTCCAGAACATGGAGGAGGGCCACCGCGCCAAGCTGGCGCGCGCGCTGGTCACCGTGTTCGCGGCGCCGGGCAAGGTGATCATCCGCAAGGGCGACGTGGCGCGCAGCGTCTACTTCATCGCCTCCGGCGCGGTGGAGGTGGAATTCGCCGGCCAGAAGCAGCGGCTGGGGCGCGGGCAGATGTTCGGCCAGCTCGGCCTGCTCGCCAAGCGCCGCCGCCGCGCCCAGGTGACCGCCATCACCCCCTGCACCCTGCTCAGCCTCGACGATGCGCGCTTCCGCCGCCTGCTGGAGCGCAACCCCTCGCTGCGCGCCGCGGTGGAGGCGAGCGCCGCCGGCACCCAGGGCCAGATGCGCCCGCCGCCGATGCCCGAGCTGGCACCGGAGGACGCCGGTGCCGAGGCCGTGCGGGCGGTGGTGCGCAACGGGCCGGCAGCCGCCCCCGCCGCACCGGAACCGCGGACCGACGCGCAGACTCAGACGGGCACGGAAACCGGGGCGCAGGAGCCGGCCACTGCCCCGGTCTCCGACGAGGCCGCGCCGCGCTGAAACCCGCGCCGGCCCGCCAAACAAACACATCGCCCGAATCCTGTTTTGATGATAACAATTCGGCAAAACAGAACAGATTCCGATGCTCCGGGTACTGGCCGGGGCATTGGAATCCGAGACGTCGGGGATCTGAAATGACCGCTTTACTGCGCCATCCGACCGCTCTTCTTCTCTCCCTCGCCTTCGGAATGTTTCCCGCCGCACCGCGCATCGCCGGAGCGCAGGACAGCCCGGCCGCCGTGCAGGATGTCTCCGCCACCGCGCCCGCGCCAGAGGAGGCCGGGCTGAGCGAGGAGGAGATGGAGATCCTCGTCGCCCGCATCGCGCTCTACCCCGATGCGCTGGTGGCCGCCATCGCCGCCGCCTCGCTCTACCCGCTGCAGATCGTGGAGGCGGCGCGCTTCCTCGACAGCGCGAAGGAGGGCCAGGAGCCCGACCCGGACTGGGACGGCTCGGTGATCTCGCTGCTCAACACCCCCGAGATCGTGCAGATGATGAGCGAGGATCTCGACTGGACCAGCCAGCTCGGCGACGCGGTGACCTACCAGCAGCAGGACGTGCTGATCGCCATCCAGCAGCTGCGCTCCCAGGCCGTGGCCGACGGGGTGATCCAGACCGACCAGCACACCGAGGTGGTGCAGGAGGGCGACACGATCATCATCCAGCCCGCCGAGCCCGAGAAGGTCTACGTGCCGCAATACCCGCCTGAGATGCTCTACGAGCCCGATTACGTGTGCGCGCCGGTGAGCTACTACCCCCAGCCCTACCCCAACTACTACCTGCCCACCGCCACCTTCTTCACCGGCGTGGTGACCGGCGCCGCCTGGGCCGCCTTCGTGGACTGGGACGACTGGGGCGTGCACGGCGGTCACTGGGGCAACGACGTCGACATCGACTGCAACAACTGCTTCAACAACATCAACGGCAAGGTGAACTGGCGCGACGTGGACTGGAACAAGGTCGACCGCGACAAGATCCACATCGACCGCGACCAGCTTGGCAAGATCGACCGCGGCAAGCTCGGCGACCGACTCGACAACCGCGACCGCATCGGCGCCGGCAACGGCCGCCGCCCCGGCGCGGGTATCGGCACGCGCCCGCGCCCCGGCCTGGCGGGCGACCGCGCCGACCGCTCGCGCGACATCCGCAAGGCGGCGGCCGCCGGCGGGCTGCGCCCCGGCGGCGGAAACACGGCCGCCCTGCGCCCCGGCGGGGGTGACGGGCCCGCGTTGCGCCCCGGTGGGGGCGACAGGCCCGGAGTGCGCCCCGGTGGGGGCGATAGGCCTGCATTGCGCCCCGGTGGGGGCGATAGGCCTGCATTGCGCCCCGGTGGGGGCGACGGGCCTGCATTGCGCCCCGGTGGGGGCGACGGGCCCGCGCTCCGTCCCGGCGGTGACAGGCCGGCCCTGCGGCCCGGCGGGGGCGACAAGCCTGCCCTGCGCCCGGGCGGCGGAGACCGCGCGGCGGTGCAGCCCTCCACGAGACCCGCCCTCGCCCGGCCCGGCGGCGGCGGCGGCAAGCCCGCGCTGAAGCCGGCGGGCAAGCCCCGGCTGGGCGCGAAGCCCTCCGGCGCGCGCCCCCAGTCGGCGCTCGGCGCCGGAGGCGGCGGCGGCACCCGGGCCAAGATGGCCTCGCAGCGCGGCACCGCGGCCCGCGGTGGCGGACGCGGCGGCGGCAAGCCGCATATCGGCGGCGGACGGCGGCGATGACACCCCGTAGCGGCGAGCACAGCATGCACCAGGCGCGTTTCCTCGCCCCCGCCTCCCGGCCCCGGAACCGGACCGCCTCCGGCTGGCGCGGCGCGGGGCTCGCCCTCGCCCTCGCGGCGCTCGTCCTCGCCCCCGGCCCCGCCGCGGCGCAGGAGGAGCAGGAGGCGCCCTTCGCGCGGTTCGTGTCCGCCACGCCCGCGCCGCGCTTCGAGAGCGCCGGCGCGGCGGTGGAGGCCCTGCGCGCCGCCCTCGAGGCCGACGATCTCGAGGACATGGCCGCCCTGCTGGGCCTCGATGCCGCCGCCCTGCGCGAGAGCCCGGACACGATGGAGGCCTATGCGCAGATGCGCGAGGGCATCGCCCGCCGTCTCGTGACCGAGGAGAGCGAGGACCGGGTGCTGATCGACATCGGCTGGCGGCTCTGGCCGCTGCCCTTCCCGGTGGTGCGCGGCGAGGACGGAAGCTGGGCCTTCGACACCGGGGCCGGCATCGACGAGATCGTGAACCGCCAGGTGGGCGCCAACGAGCTCGCCGCCATCGACACGCTGCACGCCTATCTCGACGCGCAGGAGGCCTATGCCGCCGAGGACCGCGACGGCGACGGCGTGCGGGAATACGCCCAGCGGCTGGTGAGCAGCCCCGGCACCACCGACGGGCTCTACTGGCCGGAGACCGCGCAGGATGGCCCCAGCCCGGCGGGCGCCGACATCAGCGAGGCTGAGCTGGACGACGCCGCCGAGGGCCGGGGCTATTTCGGCTACCGCTTCCGCATCCTCACCGGCCAGGGCGACAACATCGCCGGCGGCGCCTATGACTACGTGATCAACGGCAACATGATCGCGGGCTACGCCATCCTCGCCTGGCCGGCGCAGTATGGCGAGACCGGGGTGCACACCTTCCTCGCCAACCATCTCGGCGTGCTCTACGAGGCCGATCTCGGGCCGGACACCGATGTGATCGTGCCCTGGATCGAGCGCTTCAACCCCGGGGACGACTGGGAGCTGGTGCCCGAGTAGCCCCGGGCAAACCGGCCCCGATCCGCCCGCGGGCGGTTTCGCGCAGGGCGGCAGGCTCCGGCCTGCCCGCAGAAGGGTGCGCCTGCGCGGCACCGGTGCCGAGCCTGGCCGCCACCTGCCCGGGGGCGGCCGCCGGCCGGTTCTCCCGCCCATGCGCCATACCGGCGCCCCGTGGCGCCCCGATGGCAGGCGCCCGCGCCGGTATGGCCTGGGCTTGCGCTACGGCTTCTGCTCGCCCTGGGCGGCTTCGGTGGCGATCTCGCCGGCGGCGGCGGCCACGGCCTGCTGGGCGCGGGGGTCGTCGGGCGGCACGGTCCTGTCGTCCTCGTCGAGCACGCGCACCCGCACCTCGCGACCGGCGAACTCGATGCCCTCCTTCGCGAAAGCCTCCGAAATGCGGTGGAACACCGTCTTGCGCAGCACGAACTGCTCGCCCGGGCGGGTCTTGAACTTCACCCGGAAGACGAGGCCGGTGTCGGAGATCTCCAGCACGCCCTGAGACTTCAGCGGCTCGATGAACTTCGGCCCCAGCTCCGGGTCCTCCAGCAGGGCGAGGCCGAGCTTCTTGACGATCTTGCGCACCTTCTCGGGGTCGGTGCCGTAGCGCGCGGCGATGGGCAGCTTCATGATCACCCAGTCGCGCGAGTAGTTGGTGAGCTGGGTGATCTCGCCGAAGGGCACGGTGTGCAGCGGGCCGTTCTGATGGCGCAGCTGCATGGAGCGGATGGAGATGCGCTCCACCGTGCCCTTGGCCGAGCCGGTCTCGATGTACTCGCCCACGCGGAAGGCGTCGTCGATGAGGAAGAACACGCCCGAGAACACGTCGCGCACCAGCGCCTGGGCGCCGAAGCCAACGGCAAAGCCGATCAGCCCGGCCCCGGCGAAGAGCGGCGCCACGTCCACCCCCAGCGAGGACAGCATCACCATGCTCACCAGCACCAGGATGGCGATGAGCACCGCGTTGCGGAACAGCGGCAGCAGCGTGGCGAGGCGCGACTTGCCGGTGCCCATCTCGGACTCGCCGTCCCCCTCGCCCTCGGCGCCGGGGGCGGTGCCCTCCTCCTCGGCGAGGCGGCGGTCGAAGGCGGTTCGGATCGCCTCCCAGCCGATGGAGCCCACCAGCGCCATCAGCAGGATGACCCAGACCGCGTGCACCCGGCCGTCCGGCGTGAGCAGGCCGATGTCCCAGCGGCTCACCAGCCACACCGCCGCGGCCGCGAGCGCCACGTGGTTGAGGCTGCTCAGCGCCCAGCCGCGCCAGGGGTGCGTGACCGGCGGCCCGGGCTCGGCGCCTGCCGCCGACCGGGCGGGGCGGTCGAGGTAGAAGCTCTCGATGGCGATGAGGCCGAGCCCCTTGACCACGAGCCCGATCAGCACCGCGAGGATGGGGGCCGCCACCAGCCCCTCGATGTCGAGGTCGAGCAGCCGGGCGAGCAGGGTGACCACCACGGTGAACACCAGGTAGGTGGTGAAGAGCACGTGCCAGTGCCGGTGCCAGAAGCGCACCGGGCGCAGGTCGGCCTCGGCGAGGCGCACGAAGAGCGGCCGTGCGAGGTAGACCGCCCGGATCAGCCCCGCGGCCACGATGAGGGTGGAGAGGTCGAGCAGCAGGTCGGCGAAACCGTCCGGCCCCTGCATGCGCCGCACCAGCGCCGCCACGCCGGAGAAGAACAGCGCCGACCAGACGGTCAGGCGCATCAGCAGGTGGATGCGCTTCGCCTCGGCATCCTCGAAGGGCAGCACCCGCGAGTCCGGCCGCCAGGGCGCGAGGATGGCGCGGAAGGCGATCATCACCAGCCCGCCGGTGATCGCCACCTCGAGGGTGGAGAGGAACACGCCGCGAAAGCCCGAATCCCGCGTGCCGAGCACCAGTGCCACCAGGGTGGACACCAGCAGGATCACCGCCATCACCAGCAGCGCCACCACCGAACGGCCGAGCAGGAAGCGCAGCCGCGTGCCCAGCAATGCCCCCGGCGCGGGGGGCGGCGGCAGCAGCGAGCGGCGCAGGCGGCGGCCGGCGGCCCAGCCCGCCAGCCCGCCCAGGCCCAGCGAGAACACGGTCAGCAGCGTCGCCCGCCCCAGCCAGAAGGGCGTGAGCGGCGGCGCGGGGTGATAGAGCGTGGTGTCGAGCCAGCCGGGGGTGGCGGCGAGATCGGCCTTCATCGCCTCGGCCCCCAGGGTGAGACGCCGGATCAGCCCGTCGACCTCGGCTTCCGCCTCCTCGGCGGGCGGCACGGGCCCCCCGGCGGCCGCGCCGGTGGCCGGGCGCAGCACCAGGATCTCGAGCCCGGCCTTCTGCGCGGCCTCGACTATCCCGGTCAGGTCCTGTTCCGGCACGGCGTCGGGCGCCTGCTGCTGTGGCGGCGGCGGCCCCGGCAGGTGCTGGGCCAGGGCGGGCGGCGCGAACAGCGCCAGCCACCCCGCGAGCAGCAGAAGGAGGAAGCAGGACAGGGCGGGAACGGGTCTGGCTGGGGTCAAGGGCGGGCGGCCTCGTGTTGGGGCGCGGCAGCCGGGCGGCCGCCGCGCTGCATTCGGGGTGTCAGCGGGTGGCGCGGCCGTCGCGCACGCCCTGCCGGTAGGCTTCGTCCTTGTCGTGTTCGACCTTGTCGTAGACGAGGCCGCCCACCGCGCCGGCACCGGCGCCGATCAGCGCGCCCATCCCGGCATCACCGGCGATGGCGCCGATCACCGCGCCGCTGCCGGCACCGATGATCGTGCCGGTGGCGGCGCGTTGCTGCGTGTCGTTCAGGTCGGAGCAGGCGGTGAGGGCAAGTGCTGCGCAGAGCGCGAGGATACGGGTCATGATACGGGCTCCCATCACTGGCCGGCCGGGCAGGGGAACGCGTCCAGTGCCCATGAAACAAGGCCGTCGATCGGCGAAACTGTGGCAATCCGGGGGTTTTCGGCCACCCAGGCGGCAAAGGCCGCCGCGGCGCCGTTGCGGGTCACCACGCTTTCGGTGGGCAGGCAGTAGAGCTTTTCGTCCATCGCGGCGGCGAGCTGGATATGCACCTGGTCGACCGCCACGATGAACCCCTGGCACATGTGGATGGCCGAGGGGTCCTCCGGGGAGGCGCAGAGGTCGGCGAGGTCGCCCGCGGTGGCGAGCATGTAGTCGCTCTCGTCCGCCGCGCGGCCCGGCGGGGCCTGCATCATCACCAGGGCAATCGCCGCCACGCAGGCGGCCGCGGCCGGTCGGGCCGTCAGGAAGACGGGCGGCGCGGGAAAGGGCTTCATCGTCAGCTCCATTGACAGGACCGGCTCAGGCGAAGGCAGCCCCGCCGCACCGGCAAGAGGGCGCTCCGCGGGCAAGTCACGCCCGGAACAGATGCGCCGGATGCGAGAAGTCCCCGTGGAACAAGAAGGTATTAACCTTCTTTACCAGAAAGTTTCACTTTCGGATTGCATCATGTCAACGCGGATTCGGGAGGGCGCATTATTTTGCCCGGCGAAGCAGGGGCTCGCCGGGGGGAGCGCCGGGGCGCGGGCCCGGCCGGTCAGATCTCGATCACCAGATAGGCGCCCTCGCGGGTGATCTCCAGCCGCTCGGCCACGTAGGGGCCCTTCACCAGCTCGGCTCCGGCCTCCACCGCCGCGGGCAGGCTGCGCACCCGCGTGGCGCGGGGGTCGGACCAGCTCTGCCCGGTGCGGATGTCGAACTCCCAGCCATGCCAGGGGCAGCGCACCATCTCGCCCTGCCGGCACAGCCGGTATTCGCCGGGCGCGGAGGCGGTGACGATGCCGCAGAGCCGCCCGGCGGAGAGGGCGGCGCCCTCGTGCGGGCAGCGGTCCACCAGCGCGTGGAAGCTGCCGTCGAGGTTGAACACGCAGACCGGCCGGCCCCCGGCCGTCACCCGCTTCATCTCGCCGGGCGCGATCTCGGCCGCCGCGGCCACCACGTGCCGGGTCATGCGTCGAGCCCGTAGAGCGCGCGGGCATTGCCGCCGAACACCGCCTGCCGCCGCTCCGGGCTGAGGGGGAAGCGGAACACGAAGCGCGGGTCGTCGTAGTCCCAGTGCGGATAGTCGGAGGAGTAGAGCAGCCGGTCCCAGCCGATCCAGTCGACGATCTCCTCGATCTCGCGGCCGTTTTTCGGCTCCTCGATGGGCTGTGTGGCCCACCAGACATGCTCGCGCATGTATTCCGAGGGCGGGCGCGTGAGCTCGGGCACCTCGGCGCGCCAGTGCGCCCAGGCCCGGTCCATCCGCCAGCCGAGCGCCGGGGCCCAGGAGAAGCCGCCCTCGATGATCGCCACGCGCAGTCGCGGGAAGGCGGCGAAGACGCCGTTGAGCACCAGGCTGGAGACGAGCCCCTCCGCCCCGGGCAGGAAGGTGTAATGCTCGTGGAAATAATAGCTCGGCCAGCCCGAGCCGGTGGAGGGGTGGCCGCCCGAGTAGCCGGCGGGGTGCAGGCCGATCGGCAGGCCCGCCTCCTGTGCGGCCTCATAGATCGGCCAATAGCGCCGGGCGCCCAGCGGCTCGGCGGCGCGGGTGGAGAGGATGACCTGGGCGAAGCGCCGGTCTCCCGCCCGGGCGCGGATCTCGGCCACCGCGGCCTCCGGATGGTCCTGCGCCACCACCAGCCCGGCGCGCAGGCGCGGCTCGGGCGCCACCAGCGCATGAATCTGCCAGTCGTTCACCGCGCGCGACATGGCGGCGGCCAGCCCGGGGTGGCGCTCCTCCATGCCGCCGCGCCCGAGGCAGATCAGCATGCCGATGTCCACGCCCAGCGGGTCGAGGTGCTGGGCGCGCAGCATCTCCAGCGAGGAGCCGGCCGGCCCGTCCTCGGGCTCGGCATCGGCGCGCATGCCGTTCGCGGTCATCCGCGGATAGGCAAGCTGCCCCACCAGCGGCTGGCGGAAGAAGCTGCCGAAACTCTCCAGGTGCTCCACCCAGCGCCGCTCGAGGAAGGGGTAGAGGTCGGACGGGCGCTTCTGGGTCATGTGGATGTCGCAATCCACCAGTTTCAGGCGCTGGTCCAGCGCGGGGTCGGCGAGGCGGTTCATCACGAGGTCTCCACGGGTGCGGGGGCGAGGCGCGGGCAGGCGCGCGCGGCGTTGCCGGAGAGGATGGCGGGAAGGCTCTCCTCCGGCAGGCCGGCGGGCAGGGCCGCGTCGCCCTCGAAATGGCGGTGGGGAAAGTCGGTCGAGAACAGCAGCAGGTCGGTGCCGCCGGCGGGGGCGAGGTGGCGCAGCACGGCGGAAAGCTCGGCGGGGCCCGGCGGGTCGCAGGGGCGCAGGCCGAGGAACAGCCGCCCGCGCAGGATCTCGCTCGGCGGCCTGTCGAGCCAGGGCACCTCGGCGCGGGTGCCGCGCCAGGTCTTGTCGCAGCGCCAGAGCAGCGTGGGCAACCAGGCGAAACCGCTCTCGAGAAACACCAGCTTCAGCGCCGGGAATTTCTGAAACACCCCCTCGGCGAGGAAGGAGACGAGGGTGTTCTCGAAGGCGAAGGAGTGCTGCACGTGGTCCTCCACCTGGTAGGTGGTCCAGCCGCCGGAGCCGGGGGCATGACGGTAATGACTGCCCGCGTGCACTGCCACGGCAAGCCCGTGCCGCTCGGCCGCGGCGTAGATCGGCCAATAGGCGCGGTGGCCCAGCGGGCGCTCGTGCATCACCAGCAGCAGCACCTGCACGAAGCGGCCGTCGGGCGCCAGCCGCTCGATCTCGCGCACCGCGAGGTCGGTGTCGTCGACCGGAACGAGGATGGAGCCGCGCAGCCGGGGCTCCTTCGCCAGCCACTCCGCGGCCAGCCAGTCGTTCACCGCGGCGCAGAGGGCGGCGGCCATGTCCTGGTTGTGCAGGGTCACCGCGCCGTGCAGCACCGAGCACACGGCCAGGCCGAGGCCGAAACGGTCGAGCAGCCTCTCCCGCAGCCAGGGCAGGCCGCCGCCGGGGGCGCGCCAGTCTTCCCGGCAGGAATAGGGCGCCTGCGCGGGATAGCTGGTGAGGGTGAAGGGCGCGCGGTCGATGTTGCGGGCCGTCACCTGCTCGGCCCAGTAGGCGTCGAGCCAGGGCAGCAGCGCCGAGACCGGCGGCGGCGGCACATGGACATCGCAATCGGTGGCACCGGCAACGGGCTGGGACATGCGGTTTCCTCCCCTGGTGTTTTGCCCGAGGGTACGCTCCGCCGCCCCGGCAGGGTATCCGGCAGGATCAGGTTTGAGTTTTCCCGATTCGAGAAAGATACTCCCGCAAAAAACGGGATACCCTCACGGATCAAGTTGGCCTACCGTTGGCGCAAATCAGCAGGCCAGCCCCCGAAGCAGGGGCGGCCACGGGAGGAAGACCGCCATGGCGGACACCGATCACCACAGACGCTCCGGGCGCGCGCTCCGGCTGCGCCTGCCCCTTCCCTCCCCTGCCCAGATGTCCGCGCGGTCCCCGCGCTGACCCCGCCACCGGCCCCACCCGGACGGCAGATCCGGGGGCGGCCGGCCCAAGCCAAGGGAGGAAGCAAGACATGATACGCAACCTGCTCACCGGTGCCGCCGCGCTGGCGCTGCTCGCGGGGGCGGCGCAGGGAAAGGAGCTGATCTTCGGCTCCTGGCTCAGCGCCACCAACGCCACCAACACCGTGGCGATGGAGCCCTATTTCGAGGCCATAAAGGAGGCCACGGGCGGCGAGATCGCCTGGAAGATGGTCGCCGGCGCCCAGCTCGCAAACGGCCCCGGCACGCCCGACGCGGTGAAGTCCAACCTCATCGACGCCGGCATCACCATGGCGCCCTACGTGCCCAAGATGCTGCCCTCGATGAACATGATCTTCAGCCAGTCGCTGATCGGAGACGACATCATGGCCGCCACCGCGGCGATGAACGAGGTGCTGATGCTGGGCTGCCCGCAGTGCCGGGCGGAGTTCGAGCATGCCGGCGCCGTGGGTTTCGGCGGCTACTCGGTCTCGCCCTACCTGCTGATGTGCCGGGGCGAGCCGAAGGGGCTGGCCGACGTGAAGGGGCTCAAGGTGCGCGCCTCCGGCGGCGGCGTGGGCATCATGCAGCTCGCCGGCGCCACCCCGGTGGCCATGCCGCCGAACGAGGCCACCACCGCCATCGAGCGCGGCGCGCTCGACTGCGTGCTGGGCTCGGTGCAATGGCTGCGCAGCTTCGGCTACATGGACGTGGTCGACACCGTGCTCGACGCGCCGCTGGGCATGGGCGGCCCCCCGGTGCTGATGTACGTGAACCGCGATGTCTGGGACGATTTCACCCCCGAGCAGCGCCGCATCCACCTCGACCTCATGGTCGACGCCGTGGTGCGCGAGACCTTCGAGGCCCAGATGGCCGAGGATGCCGACGTGATCGCCGCCGCGCGGGAGAAGGGCATCACCTTCGTCGATGCCGAGGCCGAGTTCGCCCCGGTGATGGCCGAGCGCGACACCCAGCAATACGCCGAGAACGTGGCAAACGCGAAGGCCGCCGGCGTGGAGAACCCCGAGGCGGTGCTCGACTACTACCTCGCCGCCTACGCGAAATGGCAGAAGATCACCGCCGAGGAAGTGGGCGAGGACCCCGCGAAGTTCCGCGACGCGCTGAAGCGCGAGATCTACGACAAGGTCGACGCCGAGGCGCTCTGAGCGCCCCCTGCCCCGCCTCCGGGCGGGGCCCGTCCTCCCTCCTCCCCCCCGTACCCCGGAAAGGGATGCGCATGCACGCTCTTCGGTACCTGCTCGACCGGATCACCGGTCTCTTCACCCTCGTCGCCGCCCTGCTCACCCTCGCGATGATGCTCCATGTCTCCGCCGACGTGATCGGGCGCACGGTGTTCCACCGCCCGCTGGTGGGCACGATCGAGATCGTCTCGGCCTATTACATGGCCGCCCTCGCCTTCCTGCCGCTCGCGCTCATCACCCGCGAGCGCGGGCATATCATCGTGGAGCTGTTCACCGGCTGGATGTCCTGGCGGCCGCGCAAGTGGATGGACGCCTTCGCCGCGGTGCTGAGCGTGGTCTATGTCACCGTCTTCACCTGGCAGGCGGTGATCGTGGCGGTGGAGATGACCGGGATGCGCGAGGCGCGCGAGGCCGGCGGCGGCTTCATCGAGGTCTGGCCCTCGCGCTGGGTGGTGCCCATCGGCTTCGGGCTGATGGCGGTCTACCTCGTCATCCACCTCGTGCGCGACACCCGCGCCGCGGCGCGCAACATGGCCGACGCCGACGACCCGGCCCGCGACGCCCCGCGCGCGGAGGCGCCCCTGAAAGAGGAGGCGCAGGAAGATGCCGCGGCGGCCCCCGATGCCCGCCCCGCCACCGCACCGGAGCGGCCGGAATGAGCGGCGCGGAACTCGGCTTCGCCATCCTCGGCCTCGTGCTGGTGCTGATCGCCATCCGGGTGCCCATCGGCGTGGCGCTCGGGGTCGCGGCCTTCATCGGGCTCTGGGCGCAGCGCAACATCAACGTGGCCTTCGGGGTGATGCAGAACACCCCCTTCGAGGTGGCGGCGAACTGGGGGCTCTCGGCCATCCCGATGTTCATCCTCATGGGGGCGGTGGCGCACAACACCGGCATCTCGGCGGCGCTGTTCAACGCGGCGCGCTACTGGTTCTCCGGCCTGCCGGGGGGGCTGGCGGTGGCCACCAACATGGCCTCGGCGGGCTTTGCCGCCGCCTCCGGCTCCTCCGTCGCCACGGCCGCCACCATGAGCCGCCTCGCCATCCCGGAGATGCTGAAACAGGGCTACGCCCCCTCGCTCGCCTGCGGGGTGGTGGCCTCGGCCGGCACGCTCGGCGCGCTCATCCCGCCCTCGATCATGTTCGTGATCTACGGGGTGTTCGCCGAGGTCTCGATCACCAAGCTGCTCATCGCGGGCGTGCTGCCCGGGCTGCTCACCGCGGCGGTCTACACCGCGATGATCGTCGGCCGCGCCTGGTGGAACCCCGCCATCGCCCCGCGCGTCACCCTGCAGATGGACCGGGCCGAGCTCTGGCGCCAGCGCTGGCGCTCGCTCGGGCCGGTCTGGCCGCTGCTGGTGCTGATCGCCGGCATCATCGGCGGGCTCTACGGCGGCGTCTTCACCCCCACCGAGGCCGGGGCCGGCGGCGCGCTGCTCGCCTGCGTGGTGGCCGCGGCACAGCGCCGCCTCACCCTCGCGGTGCTGCGCGACAGCGTGCTCGAGGCGGTGAAGACCTCCGCCCAGCTCTTCTTCGTCGCCTACGGCGCGGTGATGTTCACCAAGTTCCTCGCCCTGGTCGGCATTCCCGGCATCATGGGCGGGCTCATCGGCTCCTGGGCGCTCGACCCGGTGCTGCTGGTGGTCGCGGTGTCGATCATCTACCTCATCCTGGGCATGTTCCTCGACCCGCTGGGCGTGCTGCTGCTCACCCTCCCCATCGTGCAGCCGATGTTCAAGGCGCTGGGGCTCGACGAGATCTGGCTCGGCGTGATCGTGGTGAAATACATCGAGATCGGCCTGCTCACCCCGCCGGTGGGCTTCAACGCCTACGTGGTGAAATCGGTGGTGGGCGAGAAGGTGCCGCTCGAGACCATCTTCCGCGGCATCGGCTGGTTCCTCGCCTGCGAAGCGGTCATCATGGTGCTGCTGATCGGCTTCCCGGAGATCTCGCTCTTCCTGCCGAACTCGATGAACTGACCCCCCGCCCCGCCCGCACCGGCCCCGCGCCCGGTGCGGGCGGGGCGGGGCGGGCGGGTGGGCGCCCCGGTCGTGCCGGGCGCGGGGCCGGGGCGCCTTTTCCGGCGCGGCGCACGGCGCTAGACTTCCCCCATGCGCAGCGACACCGACACGCCCGCCCTCCCCGAAGCCGCCCTCCTGGGCCGGGCCCTGCGGCGCTGGCGGCTGCTCAACCGGGTGAAACAGGCCGCCCTGGCCGAGGACCTCGGCCTGTCGCAATCCGGCCTCTCGCGCTGGGAGGCCGGGCGGCTCACCCCCGGGTCCCGCGCCCTGGGCTTGGCGCGGGCCCTGCTCAGCGCCCGGCCCGCCTCGGCCTCCGACCGCGCGCTGCTCGGGCTGGTGCGCGGCGCGGCCGAGCCGGTGCACCTGGTCTGCGACCTCACCCACCGGCTGCTCGCCGCCTCGCCCGCAAGGGTGGCGGACTGGCGGGTGTCGGAGGCGGACCTGCGCGGCCGCTCGCTCTGGCGCTTCGCCTCGCCCGAGATCGTGGCCTGCGAGGCCGGGCTCGCCGAGCGGGGCTGGTACGCGCCGCTGGCCGAGGAGTTCACCCTCGTCACCGGCCGGGTCGAGCACCCGGAAATGCTGATCCGCGAAGGCGAGATCCGCTACACGCGCCTCGCCCTCTCCGACGGCAGCTTCGCCCGCCTCGCGCGCGACGGCGCGCGGCCTTAAAGATCCACGCGACCGCGCGCGGCCTTAAAGATCCACGCGACGGCGTGCGGCCTTAAATACCTGCGCGACGGCGCGCGGCCTTAGGGCCATGCGCGACGGCCCGCACCTTCAGGGCTATGCTCGACGGGGTGCGGCCTCAAGGCCAGGCGCGACGTCATGCGGTTCCGGAGCTATGCGCGACGCTGCGCGGTCCAGAAAATTCGCGCGCGGGCCCGTGCGTCCGCGCGACGTCTGCGGGAACCCCCGGGCGTGGCCTGCATAAGATATTCAGCGCCTGCCCCCCTGCGCCGGGCCGCGCTATCCTGCGCGCGCATCAGGAGGGACACGCGATGGACACCGCACGCCTTGAGGGCATCACCGCCTTCATCCAGTCCGCCGAGGCGCTGAAGGACACGCTGCGCAGCGGCCACAGCGCGAAGGGCCGGCCCGAGAGCACCGCCGAGCACAGCTGGCGGCTGTGCCTGCTCGCCCTCGTGCTGGCGGAGGAGTTCACCGGCATCGACCGGCTGCGCCTCCTCGAGCTGTGCATCCTCCACGACCTCGGCGAGGCGGTCTCCGGCGACATTCCGGCCACAGAGCAGTGCCCCGATGCCGACAAGGCGGCGCGCGAACGGGCCGATCTCGAGGCCCTCGCCGCCCCGCTGCCGCCCGATATCCGCGCCCGCCTGCTCGCCCTGCAGGACGAGTATGACGCCGCCGCCACCCCGGAGGCGGTGCTGGCCAAGGGGCTCGACAAGATCGAGACCGTTCTGCAGCACGCGAAGGGCGCGAACCCGCCGGGCTTCGACCTCGGCTTCAACCTGCCCTACGGCCGGGCACGCACCGACGCCCACCCCCTGCTCGCCGCACTGCGCGCCATTGCCGACCGCGAGACCCGCGCCGCAATGGCCCGCCCCGCGCCCTGACCCCCCGGCCGGCTCGCGGGGTGTCAGCGCCTCGGGGGGCATCGAGCCCCCGCTCGGCGCTCGCCGCGCCCGTGAGGCGCGGCCCCGGCGGCTCCGTGGGCTCTGCGATGAGGCGAGGCGGGAGGCGGCGTCCCGGTCACGGGGTGCGCCACCCCGACCCGGTGTCACGGGGAGATGCGTGCGGACCACCCGGGGCCCGGGCATCCGTCGGGCCGGGGGGCCGGCGCGGAGTGCTCCGGGACGATGGCCCGGAGGGGGTCGCGGAGCAGTTCGAGACGCCTCGACGTCGGGGCCAACACCACCCGCGGGTCAGGCCGGCGATGGCACGGGCCCGGACGTTCAGGGCCGGGTGACGGTGACGAGGCCTGCGTCGGCATCGACGCGGACATGGTCGCCGGGGCGGATCAGCTCGAAGGGGTCACGGTCGAAATCGGTCATCGCCGGAACACGGGTGACGACACAGCCGAGGGCGGCCTTCGCGGTCATCCGGGTGAAGAGCTGGGCCACGGGCGCGGTGCCGTTCACCCGGCACAGGTGGAAGAAATGCGAGTAGCCCGACGAGCCCTTCGCGCCGGGAAACAGCAGCACCTTGCCGGCGAAACTCTGCCCGCGCATCGGGTGGCGCATCTCCACGATGGTGCCGGTGCGGCTGTCGATGCCGCCCCAGCCGGAGATGGTCTCGGGCGAGACGAAGGCCGCGCCCTCGGCCACGCCCGGCACCACGCAGCGCCCGCGGATCTCGACCACGCTCACGCGAGCCCCCCGCGCCAGCGCCCGGTGATCGCCGCCTCCACGCATTGCGCGACCGAGCCGAAATGGCAGCCCACGCCCATGATCGCCGGCAGGTAATGCGCCTGCTTCGCACTGTCGGTGGCGACCGTGCGCGTGCCCTTCGGCACCACGCGGCCGATGGCGGGGCAGGTGTCGGACAGCAGGTGCCCGCCGGCGCGCTCGATGACCTCGGTGTAGCCGTTGAGATCGGCCGTGTCCTTCAGCGCGCGGGGGGTGAAGATCCACAGCTCGGTGTTCTCGTGCACCCGCCGGCCGTCGAGCAGCTTCGCCGCGGTCCAGACCTGCTCGATGGCGTTGTGCGGACAGCCGAGCATCACGAAGTCCACGTCGTCGGAACTGGCGGAGTGGTTGAGGTTCTCCCAGGCGCGCTGCCGGTCCGCGGCGGTGTAGACGAGGCGCTCGTGCGCGCCGGGGCGCAGGGCGGCCTCCAGGCCGGGCGCCTCCGGCGTGGTGCCGGGGATGTGGTACATCTCGATGCCGCCGGAGGAAGCCCCGGCGGCGCCGAAATGCTTCAGGTCGATCAGCCCGGGCTGGTGCAGCCGGCCGGTGAGCACGGGGATGTCCTCGCCCACCGCCTCGCCGGCGTGGTAGCCGAAGAGCCCCCATTCCATGATGCCGCGCACCTCCGGCTCGGCCTCCAGCACATGGGTGCCGAGCCGGTTCTCGGGCACGTGGAACCCCCAGTAGGGGATGCGGCCGGTGAGCGAGGCGGCACCGGTGCTCTCGCGCCCCTCGGTGTTGGTGCGCGCGCCCAGCACGGCGTTGCAATAGACCACGGCCGAGCTCTCCATCCAGGCGCAATGCTCGCCCTTCACCGGCACGTTGCCCACCTGGTAGGGGGTGCAGGTGTTGAACATCGACACGCCGCGGCGGCCGAAGAAGGCCTCGGCCCGGCGCTGGTAGTCCGCCGCCTCGTCCGGCACGCCCATCAGGCGGTTGTTGCGGGTGTCGATGCCGTGGATGAGTTGGCAGGTGTAGACCTCGGCCTGCGGGGTCTCCACCACCTCGTCGCTGTCGAGATTGAACTTGGAGAACAGCCTGTCCATGCTCTCGTCGGCGTAGGGGCGCAGGGCGGGGGAGCCGGCGTTCCAGGTGCCGGCGACATTGCGCACCTCCACCAGCCGCTCGGCGCCGAGCGCGCGGCCGTAGCGCAGCAGCAGGTCCATCGCCCTTGCCTTTGCCGGGCCGTGGTCTCCCTGCAGCATGGCCTGCTCGTGGTCCGTCAGCTTCATGGCGCCACTCCGTCGGTGCGGGTGAGATTGTCCGAGAGCCGGTCCTGCAGCGCGCCGATGTCGATCTGGTGCACCGAGCCGGAGCCCGCGAGGTCGAGCGCATGCGCCGCCGCCGCCCCCATCGCCATGCAGGGCCCCATCACCCGCACGGAGGAAAGCGCCGCCGGATCGCCGTCGATGCAGCGGCCCACGGCGACGATGTTGTCCGCCTCGGGCGAGAGCATCGCGCCCAGCGGCACGTAATGCACGTGGTTTTCGTCGAACACCTCCCACACGAACCCCTCCGGCGCGTTGTGCAGCTCGATGGGCCAGGCGGTGCGGGCGATGGCGTCGGGGAATTTCACGCTGCCGGTCACCTCCGGCACGGTGATGTGATGCGCGCCGCGGATCCAGCGGGTCTGGCGGATGCCGGGAAAGCCGTAGGCGCGCACCGAGATGTTGCCGAAGGCCTCGGGGAAGGCGTCGCGCAGCAGGCGCACGCCGCGGTCGACCTGCTCCTTGCCCAGGATCCCCATGCGGCTGGCGGCCACCGGCTCGAGCGGGGTCTCGACATGGGTCATGTTCAGCACGCCGATGTCCTTGCCGGGGAAGTTGAAGATCAGCCCGCCGCGGCGCAGGAGGCCGTAGTCGGCAGCCTTCTCGGCGATGCAGGCGGTGAGGGTCTCGCGGTCGGGCTGGGCATCGGTGTTGATGCCCTGGATGACGGCCTGCTGCGAGCCGAAGACCTTCTCGTCGGGCTCGCGGCACTCGAGCCCGGCGCGGTAGGCCAGTGCGGCGTCGCCCGAGCAATCGGCCCAGGCCTCGGCGCGGATCTCCACGTCGCCGTAGCGGGTGACGAACTGCGCCGCCTCGATGCGCCGCCCTTCGCGGCTGACCCGGCGCAGCGTGGCGCCGACGATGGGGGTGACGCCGGCGGCGTCGATCGCCTTCTCCACCCAGCGCGACAGCACGATCTCGTTGTAATGCGCCACCGTGGTCATCGGCCCGTGGCGGTAGTAGACGGCATCCTCCGCCTCCAGCGCCGCCAGCATCTCGTCCACCACGCCGAAGGTGAAGCGGTGGCCGTGCGTGCCGTTGGCGAAGAGGCCGCAGAAGGTGCCGATGATCGAGTTCACCGCCTGCCCGCCGAGCGCCGGCAGGCTGTCGACGATCACCACCCGGCGGCCGAGCTTCGCCGCCTCGAGTGCCGTGGCGATACCGGAAATGCCGGCGCCCACCACGCAGAGATCGGCCTCGATCACGTGCACGGGGTCGGTGCCGGAGAAGCGCACGAGGGTGGTGCCGGGGTTGATCGGGCGTCCGTGGGACATGGGCATTCTCCTTCAGCGCCTGCGCGCGGTCTCGATCAGCGAGGCCCCGCGCGACAGCGGCGAGACGGTACGCTCGTAGATGGACAGCCAGCCGGAATCGCTGCAGGGCTCCGGCGGGGTGAAACGGGCGGCGCGGGCGGCGAGCGTCTCGGCCGCCACCTCCAGGTCGAGCCGCTTCGCGGTGACGTCGATGGCGATCATGTCGCCGTCCTCGACGAGGGCGAGGGGCCCGCCCTCCGCCGCCTCGGGCTGCACCTCGCCCACCACGAGCCCCTTGTTCACGAGGCCGGAGAGCTGGCCATCGGTGACCACGGCGCAATCGGTGCCCATGCCTGCACCCTCGAGCGCGAAGACGAGCCGCGAGGCCCCGCCCATGCCCGGGCCGCCGCGCACCCCCTGCCCGCGCAGCACGATCACCGCGCCGGGGGCGATGGCGCCCGCCTTCAGCGCCGCCTCGGCGGAGGCGCTGTCCCCGAACACCCGGGCGGGGCCGCGGAAGGCGAGGTTGCGCTCGGCCGTGCGCAGCCCCACCTTCACCACCCCGCTCTGCGGCGCGAGCGAGCCGCGCAGCAGCACGATGGGCGCCTCATGGCCCCAGGGGTCGGTGAGCGGGCGGATGACATGGTCGTCGGCGACGGTGACACCCGCGAGGTTTTCCGCCAGCGCGCGCCCGGTGCAGGTGAGCACCGACGTGTCGATCAGGGGCGCAAGCCGCGCCTGCACGCCCCGCGCGCCGCCCGCCGCCTCGAACGCCTCGATGGAGAGCGGGCCGATGGGCCGCACGGCGGTGAGCACGGGCACCCGGTCTCCGGCCGCATCGAACGCCTCCGCCATGTCGATCTCCACCCCGGCCTCCAGCGCGATGGCCTGCAGATGCTTGATGCAGTTGATCGATCCGGCCTGGGCCTGCACCTGTGCGGCGGCGTTGCGGAAGGCGTCGGCGGTGAGGATGGCGCGGGGCCTGAGGTCTTCCTCCACCATCTCCACGATGCGGCGGCCCGAGGCCTCGACATGCGCCCACATCCGCGCGGAGAGTGCCGCCACCGGGGCGGCACCGGGCAGGCACATCCCCAGCGCCTCGGTGACCGAGTGCATGGAATTCGCCGTGCCCATGCCCGAGCACACGCCGGGCGAGCGGATGGCCTGCTCGCTCATCTCGGTGAGGCGTTCGAGCGAGGTCGCCCCCTGCGCGTGGTAGCCCGCGTGCAGGAACACCTCCTCGATGTCGACATGCTCGGCCCCGATATGGCCCGAGGCCTGGTAGCCGCAGATCACCATCAGCGCGGGGATGTCCAGCCGCGCGGCGGCCATGAGCTGGCCCGGCACGGTCTTGTCGCAGGACGTGAGCAGCAGCATGCCGTCAAGCTGCGCGCCCTCCACCTGCACCTCGATGTCATTGGCGATGAGGTCGCGCGTGGGCAGGATGTAGGTGGCGCGCCGCCCGGCGGAGATGATGAAATCGGAGGGTGCCGCGGTGCGGATCTCGAAGGGCAGGCCGCCGGCGGCGCGGATCGCCTCCTTCGCCTTCGCCGCGATACCGTCGAGATGCGAGAAGCAGATCGCCATCTCCGAGGAGGTGTTGACCACCGCGATCTTGGGCTTCTCCATGTCGGCGTCGGTAAGGCCGAGGGCGCGCCACTGCGCCCGGCGCACCGCCCAGCGGGAGCTTCCCGGCTCGAAATTCGATCTCAGCGGGCGGCTCACGGGGTGAGCCTCCGCATGCTGTCGCGGTGGGACATGTGTTTCCTCCCCCTGCCGGGTTTCTCCCGGTCATCGGTCCGGGGAGGAGGGTCGGCTATCGTGCTTTCCTGCACAATACGCAAATTCACGCGACCAGCTTTTGCGAGTCGTGAAAGATCAGCCGGTGAGCGCGCCATTCTCCCAGGGCGGGATGGGGCCCATGTGGCGTTGCAGGTGCTCGACGAGGGCGCGCACCGCGGGGCGGTTGCGCTTGATGCGCGGCACCAGCGCCTTCAGCCACAGGGTGGAGACCGGGTAGTCCTGCATCTGCGCCACCAGCCGGCCGGCCGCGAGGTCTTCCTGGCACAGGAACACCGGCAGGGTGGCGAGGCCGAGGCCCCGGCGCGCGGCGGTGAGCAGCACCCGGCTGTCGTTCACGTTGAACTTCGGGTGCACCTCGACGTTCATCGGCCCCTGCGGGCTGTCGAAGGTCCAGGTGTTGCCGGTGACGAGATAGGTGAGGCAATCGTGCTCGATGAGGTCGGTCGGGTGCACCGGCCGGCCGCGGGCCTCGAGATAGGCGGGTGCGGCGCAGAGGATGCGGCGGTAGGGGCAGAGCGGCTCGTCGATCACGTTCACGTAAGAGGCGGGCAGCGCGCCGATCGACACGTCGAAGCCCTCCTCCAGCGGGTTCACCGAGCGGTCGACCATGTGGATGTCGAGCGTCAGCCGCGGGTTCGCCACCTGGAAATCGGCCAGCAGCGCGCCGAGGAACTGCGCGGTGACCGTGGGCATCTTGATGCGCAGGTTGCCCTCTACCGTGCCGTCGGGCGGGCCGGCGCCCTTGAACACCTCGTCGATCTCGCCCAGCAGCAGCTGCAGGCGCGGGCGCACCCGCTCGCCGAGCGCGGTGAGGGTGAGCGAGCGGGTGGAGCGCAGGAACAGCCGCCCGCCCATCTGCTCCTCCAGCCGGCCGACGCGCTTGGTCATCACCGATGGCGCGAGCCCCAGCTCGCGTCCTGCCGCGGAAAAGCTGCCCAGCCGTGCCGTGACGAGAAAGGCACGGATATCGACGAGTTCGGCCATTGCGGACCCCCCCAGACGTACCAGAGTAGCGGGGCGGGCCCGCGGCGGGCAAGCGAAACCGCAGGCTGGCCCCGGCGCCGTCCGCGTGGCAGAAGGGGGCTCCGTGCGGTGCCGCGGCCCGCGAGGGCGCGGAGAATCGGGAACGCGGTGCAAACCCGCGACGTGCCCAACGCTGTGAGGCGGATGGCGGAGCAGGTGCCACTGGCCTTCGGGCCGGGAAGGCGCTCCGGCCAGTCGATGCCCGAGTCAGAAGACCGGCCGGACGGACAGAGCAGGCCCCCGCGCGGACGGCGGGCGCCCGCGCGCGTGCATCGAAGGGGACCGAAGATGCTCAAGCCACCGGGCGGCCTTGCCGCCGCCGGGCCGTTCAGCGCCGACGAGCGCGCGGCCGTCTACCGCGCCATCCACACCCGCCGCGACGTGCGCAGCCAGTTCCTGCCCGAGCCCTTGCCGCCCGCGCTGGTGCAGCGGCTGCTGATGGCCGCCCATCACGCGCCCTCGGTGGGGCTGATGCAGCCGTGGAACTTCATCCTGCTGCGCGATGCGGCCACCCGCGCCCGGCTCCTCGCCGCCTTCGAGCGCGCCAATGCCGCCGCCGCCGCGCAATACGAGGGCCCGCGCCGCGCGCTCTACGACAGTCTCAAGCTGCAGGGCATCGCCGAGGCGCCGCTCAACCTCTGTGTCACCTGCGACCGCTCGCGCGGCGGCCCTTCGGTGCTGGGCCGCGCCCAGACGCGGGACACCGACCTCTACAGCACCGCCTGCGCGGTGCAGAACCTCTGGCTCGCCGCCCGGGCCGAAGGCGTGGGCGTGGGCTGGGTGAGCATCGTGGAGGAGGAGGACCTGCGCGAAATGCTCGGCCTGCCGCCGGAAGTGGTGCCGGTGGCCTGGCTCTGCCTCGGCTATGTCGCCGAGCTGCACGAGGGCCCGGAACTGGAGGCGCGCGGCTGGGCCCGGCGCCGCGCCCTCGCCCCGCTGGTGTTCGAGGAGCGCTGGGGCGCGCCGGCCGGCCCGGAATTCACCGAAGCGCCGGAGGGCTGAGCCCGGCTCAGCCGCGCCCGCGGTAGGGGGCCACCCCCTGCTCGGGGATCCACACGCCCCCGGGCGCGGCGCCGGTCTGCCAGAACACGTCGATGGGGATGCCGCCGCGCGGATACCAGTAGCCGCCGATGCGCAGCCATGCGGGGGCGAGCAGCTCCACCAGCCGCCGGCCGATGGACACGGTGCAATCCTCGTGGAAGGCGCCGTGGTTGCGGAACGACCCGAGGTAGAGCTTGAGCGACTTGCTCTCCACCAGCCACTCTCCCGGCACGTAGTCGATCACCAGGTGGGCGAAGTCGGGCTGGCCGGTGATCGGGCAGAGCGAGGTGAACTCGGGGGCCGCGAAGCGCACGCAATAGGCGGTGTCGGCCTGCGGGTTGGGCACGCGCTCGAGCACGGCCTCCTCCGGGCTCGCGGGCAGCGCGGTGGCGCCGCCGAGCTGGGTGAGCCCCGCGTAGATGTCCTTCTCGGTCATGTCTGCCTCCTGTGGCCGCGAAATCGCCCCTCCCATATGCCGGGCGGGCGGGGGCGTCAAACGCGCGCAGGGCGGCCCGGTGCCCGCGGGCCGCCGGCGTGGCCTTCGCGCCGATCCGCCCGCCCTCACCCTTTCGCGCGCGAAACGCCGGGCGTGCGGCACCTTGCCCGCACAGCCCTCCGCGACATGCGGGGCGCCTCCAGGGCGGTGGGGATGCGCCGCGGCCGCACGCCTTCGGGCCCCCGGGCGCGGGGCGGCCGCCCGGCGCTCCATCCCCCCGGGGACGGTCAGCGCGCCGTCGGCGGGCCGGTCCGGTGCACCTGCACCTCCGGCGGGCTGGCGGCGCGCGCCCGCGCCTGCTACGCCGGTGGCAGCCGACAGGAAACGGAGACCCCCGCGTGACCCAGAACACCACCCGCCTCTCGCCCGACGCCATCGCCGAGCGCCTCATCGCCGCCCGCCGCGACGGCACCCGCCTCAGCCCGGAGAGTTTCGGCGACGCCCCCGCCAGCCGCGACGAGGCGCTGGCCGTGCAGGCCCGGGTGCTGGAGGCCTTCGGCCCCGCGGGCGGCTTCAAGACCGGGCGCATCGAGGGCGCGCCGCCGATGATCGCCCCCATTCTCGCCGCCGAGGTGCAGCCCTCGCCCGCGGTGCTGGCGCCCACGCCCTCGGGCAAGCTCGCCATCGAGCTGGAGATCGGCTTCCTCGTCACCGCGCCGCTGCCCGCGGCGGATGACCCGGAGCTGGAGGAGAAGGCCCGCGCCTGCGTGGCGCTGATCCCGGTGCTGGAGATCGTCGACACCCGGCTCACCGATCACGATGCCGCCACGCCGCTGCTCAAGCTCGCGGACAACCAGCTCAACGGCGGGCTCGTCACCGGCACGCCGCTGGCCGACTGGCAGGAATTCGACTTCGATGCCATCACCGCGCGGCTGGAGCTGGGCGACGAGACCGTTCTCGATGGCCCGGCCACCGTGCCGGGCGGCGATGCCTGGGCCACGTTCTGTGCGCTGGTGCGCGGCATCGGCAGCCATTGCGGCGGCCTGCGCGAGGGGCAGATCGTGATCTCCGGCTCGCTCAACGGCATGCCCTTCATCGCGCCGGGCACGAAGGTGCGCGCCGAGATCGCAGGGCTGGGCCGGCTGGAGGCCGACTACCCGGCCTGAGGCCGGAGGCCGATCACCCGGCCCGAGGCCGGAGGCCGATCACTCGCCTTCAGGCCGGAGGCCGATCTCTCGTCTTCAGGCCGAAGACCGCTCCCCCGGCCCGGGGTCGGGGGAGCGGCGGCGGCCGGCAAGCAGCCGCGGCCCGGCGCCCGGCCGCGCGGACGGCCGGTCCCGCAGGCGCCGGCCGCAGCGCCGCGCCGGACATGCCCGCGCGGCCCGGCGAGCCGGGCTTTCTTCGTGGCGGCGCGGCGGAAGGATGCAGCCATGCCGCCCGGCGCCGGGGTCGAACAGGGCGATGGGCCGGGCAGGCACGCCCTCGGGCGTGCGCCCTGCCCTGCCCTGCACGAGGCACGGCGCCGGGCGCCCGGGCGCGGCGCGCCGTGACGGACCGGTTTCGGGCACGGTGGCCGGGGCGGGCCTGTCACCCGCCCCCGGCAGCGCAGCCGACGCAGGCTGCGGCGCCTCATGCCGGGGCGTGGACATGCGCACCGCGCCGGCAGGCCCGGGCGATCTCGCGCACATGGTCATGGTCGGTGCCGCAGCAGCCGCCCACCACGCTCAGGCGCGGCAGCAGCAGCATCAGCCCCGCGTAGAGATCGGCGAGCTCGGCCCGGTCGCCCTGGTCGAGGGTCTCGCAGCAATCGAGCTCGGCGTGGCTGAGGCGCGAGGCATTGGCCCGCACGCCGCGGATGCGTGCCGCGGTCTCGCCCGCACTGTCGAGCACGGCGGCGAAATGGTCCGGGTGGGCGCAGTTGACCATGTAGTAGGCCGGGGGCACGTCGCAGGCCGCGTCCACCGCGCGGATGGCGGCCACGAGCCCCTCACCGCTGGGCAGGCGGCCATCGGTCTCCACCGTGAAGCTGATCACGCAGGGCACCCCGGCACGACCGGCGGCGCGGGCGATGCCGGTGGCCTCCGCCGCGCTGGTGATGGTGATGGCCGAGACCATGTCCACCCCGGTGGTGGCGAAGACGCCCACCTGGAAGGCATGCGCGTCCTCCGCCGCCTCGGCGGTGACCGGCGCGCCCGCGTCGTAGCCATCGCCGCGCGGGCCGATGTTGCCGGAGATCACCACCGGCACGCCGGGGGCGGCCTCGCGCGCGAGATCGGTCACGAAGCGCACCGCGTCGCGGTTGATCCGGGTGAGGGCGGCGGCGGAGTAGCCCAGCTCGGCGCCCCAGTCCGCGCCGGAGCGCCAGGTGGGGGTCTCGAGCACGAAGCCGTGGCCGGTGTCGCGTGCCATCTCGAGGAAAGGCAGGTAGTAGGCCCGCAGGGCGGCGCGGCCGGTATCGCTCTCCAGCAGCTCGAAGGCGGCGAAGCTGCGCAGCGGCACGCCGTGCTGGAAGATCAGCCAGGTCTCCAGCCCGGCATCGGTGAGGAACAGCGCGTCGCCACCGGTATGGGGCAGGCGGGCGGAGGTGTGCGATCTGGACATGGTCTTCGGGTCTCCTGGTGTTGCGGCCGGCGGCCGGGGGACGGCGCGCGGCAGGGCGGGTTTCGGACGACCCGTCTCACGGGCGGGCCGAAGGGCTGCGGGCGGCTGTCGCCCCGTTCGATGTGCAGGCGGCACTTGCCGCAGCGAAATGCGCACGCGACACTTGCCGCGATACCGCCGGATGTCGCACAATTCCGGACGGGTGTTCTGTGACGGATCGCATAGTGCACTCCCCGGTCCGCGGGCGAGGGTAGGCCGCGGGATCCGCCGCGCGTCGCGGCCCGACGGGCTGCGACGGTGCCGGACCGGCATCGCATTTCCGTATTCCGCGCCGCGCGTCCGATTTCGCGGCAGACCAGTTTTCCGGGGCAGCCCCCCGACCGCCACACCGCCAGACCGGAGACCGACCGTGACACCGCCGACAGGGCTGATGCCGATGCTTGCCGCGAACCCGTTCTTCGCCGGCCTCTCTCCCGCCGCGCGCGAGAAGATCGCCGCCATCGGGGCGCTGCGCCGCCCGTCGGCCGGAGAGACGCTGTTCCTCAAGGGCGATGCGGCCGACGGGCTGTACCTCGTGCGGCGCGGCCAGATCGCCATTTCCGTGACCGACGAGGCCGGCCGCCGCATGACCCTCAACATGCTGGGCAGCGGCGATGTCTTCGGCGAGATCGCGCTGCTCGACGGCCAGGCCCGCACCGCCGACGCCGTGGTGACGGAGGACGCGGAGCTGTTCCTCGTGCCCCGCGCCGCCTTCCTGCGCCTGCTCTCGGGCGATTCGAGCCTCGCGATGCAGGTGATAGAGCTGCTCTGCGCCCGCCTGCGCGACGTGTCCGCCCGGATGGAGGACCGCGGTTTCCTCACCCTGCCGGCGCGGCTCGCGCGGCGCATGGCGGTGCTGGTGGAGGATTACGGCGCCGAGATCACCATCTCGCAGGAGGAACTGGCGCTGCTCGCCGGCGCCACCCGCGAGACGGTGAACCGCCAGCTCCGCCGCTGGCAGGCCGAGGGGCACATCAGCCTCGGGCGCCGGCGCATCACCGTTCACGACCCCGACTTCCTGACCCGCATAGAGGAGCTGTCACGATGACAATCCAGGGCCATTCCCCCTCCCCCCTCCGCTTCCCGCGCGGCACCGCCGCCGCCCTGCTGGCACTGCTCGCCGCCGGGCTGGCCCCGGCCGCGGCACTGGCCCAGGGGGCGCCGGGCGCGACGACCGTCGGCCCCTGCACCACCCGGGTTCTGGAGGAGCCGGCACGGCGCGCCTTCGCCTGTACCGGCGGACTGGTGTTCGAGGCCGAGGCGGCGGCATCGCTCGGAATCACCCTCTCCGGCGAGGACGCGCCCCTCGAGGAGATCGGGCTGCGCTCCGGCGCCGCCTGGATCGAGGACGCCCCCGCCCCCGGCCACACCTTCCAGATCCGCACGCCGCACGCCATCGCCTCGGTGCGCGGCACGGTCTGGGCGGTGGACGTGGACAGCGGCGCGACGGCGGTCTTCGTCGCCGAGGGGCAGGTCGCGGTCGCGCATGCCGATGCGCCCTCCCGCCCGGTGCTGCTCGGGCCCGGCGAGGGGGTCGACGTGGTCCCCGGCGCGCCGCTGGAGGTGAAGACCTGGGGCGCCGCGCGGGTCGCGGCCCTGATGGAGCGCTTCGGCCGGTGAGGCGCGGGCCCCGCGCTCCGCGCATCCTGGCGCTCGTCGGGGCGGTGCTGGCTGTCGCCTGGGTGGCGGTGCTGGCGCGGCCGCATCTCGAGGGCTGGCGCGGACCGCTCGACTGGCCCGAGGCGATGCTCACCGACCTGCGCCTGCTGGTGGCCGGGCCCAAGCCGCCGCCGCAGGACGTGGTGATCGTCGCCATCGACGACGCCACGCTGGCGGGAGACGGCGGCACCTACCCCCTGCCCCGCGCCCGGCTGAGCGAGATCGTGAACCGCATCGCGGAGGAAGGCGCGCGGGCGCTCGCGGTGGACGTGCTGCTCGTCGAGCCGACCTATCCCGCCACCGACGCGGTGCTGGCCGAGGCCCTCGGCCGGGTGCCCACCGTGCTCGCCGCCGCCGGCCGCTTCCGCCCGGAGGCCGCCGGCCCCGACGGGCTGCCGGTGATCGAGGAGGCACTGCGGCCGCTGCCGCGCTTCGGTGCCGTCGCGGCCTCGGGGCTGGTGAACATCGTGACCGATGCCTCGGGCACGCCGCGCCACGTGCCGCTGCTCTACCGCGGGCCGGCGGGCATCGAGGCCTCCTTCGTGCTGCAGGCGGCCGCGCTCTGGTCCGGCGCGCCGGCGGAGATCGGCACCGGCGAGATCGGGCTGGGCGGCAGCCGCCGGGCGGTGGACCTCGGCTACCACCTCGCCCTGCGCGCGCCGGGCCCGGCCGGCACGATCCGCACCGTCTCGGCGCGCCACCTGCTCGAGACGCCCCCGGGCCGGGCCCGGCTCGCCGGCAGGCTGGTGGTGGTGGGCTACACCGCCACCGCGGTGGGCGACCGCTTCTCCACCCCCTTCGACCCGGTGACCCCCGGCGTGGAGGTGCTGGCCGCCGGCATGGCCACGCTGCTCTCGGGCGAGGGCATGGTGCGCAGTGCCGCCATCCGCCGGGCGGACGTGGCGATCGCGGCCGTGCTCGCGCTCGGCGGGGTGGTGACGGTGGCGCTGCTGCCGCTGGTCTACGGGCTGCCCCTGGTGGCCGGGGCGCTGGCGCTCTGGCTCGGCGCGGTCACGCTGGCCTATGCGCAGGGGCAATGGTTCAGCGCGGCGCTGCCGGCCGCCGCCTGCCTGCCGCCGGTGCTGCTGGTGGCCGCCGCGCGGCACCTGATGGAGCGGCGCGCCGCCCGGGCCAGCGGCCGGGCGGCGCGGGCGCTGAGCCAGTTCCAGCCGCCGCTGCTGGCCGCGCGCATCGCCGCAGACCCGGGCTTTCTCACCGAGCCGCTGGCCATCACCGCCTCCGTGCTGTTCGTCGACCTTTCCGGCTTCACGCGGATGAGCGAGCTCATGGGGCCCGAGGTGACCCGCGAGTTCCTGAAATCGTTCCACGGCTGCATCAGCGGGGTGGTGGACCGGCGGCAGGGGCTGGTGCTGAGCTACATGGGCGACGGGGCGATGGCGGTGTTCGGCCTGCCCGAGCCGGGGCCGGACGACGCGGCAAACGCCCTCGCGGCCGCCTTCGCCCTGGTGCCGGCGGTGCGGAAACTGAGCCTTCCGGGCCTGCCGGGCGTGGCGCTCGACCTCAGGGTGGGGGTGCACCGCGGGCCGGTGGTGGTCTCGCGGCTGGGCCACGAGACCCACCAGCATGTCACCGTGACCGGCGACAGCGTGAACCTGGCCTCGCGCCTGATGGAGGTGGCGAAGGCGGAAGGCGCCGCGATCGCGGTCTCCGCCGATCTCGTCTCCGGGGCGGGGCCGCAGGCGCTCTCCGGCCTGCCGGTGCCCGACACCCGCCGGGTGGTGGCGATCCGCGGCCGCATGGCGGAGGTGGCGGTCTCGCTCTGGCGCTGCCCGCGCGGGGCGGAACCGGCGCTCGACGCCGCCCCTTCCGCGGCCGGCCGGGGCTGAGCCCGCGCCGTTTCAGCCCGCGCCGTTTCAGCCGGCGCCTCAGCCGGTGCAGCGCCGGCGCCGGTTGCCCGCCCGCAGCGCGAGGAAGCCGCCCGCCGCCAGCGCCGCCGAGGCGATGGCGAAGATCTCCACCGTGGCCACGATGCCGATGCGGCTCGCCAGCGCGCCCGCCGCGATGGCCGGCACGCTCATCGACAGGTAGCACTCGACGTAGAAGATCGACAGCAGCTCGGCGCGCTGCTCGGGGCTCGCGAGCGGCAGCAGCGAGTTGAGGCTGCCCTGGAAGATCGAGCCGAAGCCGAAGCCGCCGATGACCGGGGCGAGCAGCAGGAGCGCCACGTTGCCCGTGCGCACCGCCAGCACCAGGATGAGCAGGCCCGGCAGCAGGCAGGCGACACCGGAGGCGATCACCCGCATCGGGTCGCGCCCGCGGTTGGCGAGCACCGAGGTCGCGGCGCTGAGGGTGAGCAGCACCACCACGCCCGCCCCGAGCAGCGGCGAGGTGATGCCGGTCACCCGGCTCACCAGCGTGGGGATGATCGACAGGAAGATGCCGCCCAGGCTCCAGACCGCGACATTCACCGGGGTGACGCCCAGCAGCAGCCGCCCGAGCCCCGCCGGCACCCGCACCCGAGGCCAGAGCGCGTCGAGCGCGCCGGGGCGGCGGCCCATGGTCTCGGGCACCCGGGTGAGCAGCAGCGCGAGCTGCACGAGGTTCAGCCCCAGCAGCACCAGGTACACCAGCCGCAGCGGCGCCGGCGCCCAGGTCACCAGCACCCCGGCGAGCAGCGCGCCGGTGGACATGCCCAGCATCGGCGAGAGCGCGTTGACGAGCGGGCCGCGGCTGCGGCTCACGTCGACCAGCGCGGCACCGATGGCGCTGGCGGCAGCCCCGGTGGCGAGCCCCTGCGCCACCCGGGCGGCGAGCAGCAGGCTCGCGTCCTCGGCCACTGTGAAGAGCAGCATGGCGCCCGCCTGCAGCACCAGCGCCACCGCGATGGCCGGCCGCCGCCCGACATGGTCGGAGATCGAGCCCACCACCAGCAGCGCCGCCAGCAGGCTGAAGGCATAGACCGCGAAGACCAGCGTCACCACCATGGGCGAGAGGCCCCAGAGCTCCTGGTAGAGCCGGTAGAGCGGCGTGGGCGCGGCGGAGGCCGCGTAGAAGGTGAACAGCGTGCCGGCGTGAAACGCCAGCGCGGCGCGGTTCTCGGCCGGCGCGGCAGCGGTATCCTGGAGGCTGGACATGGGCGGAGGATCCATCTAAAGCAAATTCATTGCATTAACCCTCGTGTAGGGCACAATGCCCACAAAAGCAATTCATTTGCTTTTGCAGGACAAGATAAGGGGAAACGGAGCGTCATCATGGAGTTGCGAGGCGGGATACGGCCCGGGGGGCGCAGTGCGCGCGTGCAGGCCTCGGTGCATGCGGCGGTCGGGCGGCTGCTGGCGCGGGAGACTCGCGCCTCCATCACCATCCCGATGATCGCGGCCGAGGCGGGGGTGACCCCCTCGACCATCTACCGCCGCTGGGGCGAACTGCAGGAACTGCTCTCCGACGTCGCGGTGGAACGCTTCCGCGCCGACACCCCGCCGGCCGACACCGGCAGCGGGCGCGGCGACCTCGAGGCCTGGGCCGAGCAATATGTCGAGGAGATGGGCTCCGCCCCCGGTCTCGCGATGATCCGCGACATCATCGCGGCGCAATCGGGCTCGGGCAATGCAACGCGCTGCTGCACCATCACCCGCGCCCAGATCGAGGAGATCGGCGCCCGGGCCTCGGCGCGCGGCGAGCGCTTCCCCGACACCGACGCGGTGATCGACGGCGTGGTGGGCCCGATCATGTATCGCATCCTGTTCTGGGAATCCCCGGACGCGGAGTATGGCCGCGGTCTCGTCGCGCGGCTCTACGCCGGCGAGGCGGGCTGAGTAACTCCCCCTCGGCGGCGAGGCAGAGGCAGGCCCGCGGCCCGAGCGCGTAGCGCAGTGCGAAGGCCCGGCCGGTGACACCCGGGGCGCGCACCGTCTCGTCGAAGGCAAGCTCGATGCGCCCCTCCCCCGGCCAGAGGCCGAGCACCCGGGCCTCGTGGAAATCCACCACCCGGCGCACCCGCGGCCAGACCGCCTTGTAGACCGCCTCCTTGGCGCAGAACACCAGCGTGGTGAAGGCGCCCTCCGCCATGCCGGCGGGGCGGTGATCCGCGTCGCCTTCCGTGAGGATGGTGGGCGCCAGCGGGGCGGCCCGCGCATCCTCCATCACCGGCTCGAAATCGAGCCCGAGGAAGGGATACTCCGCCGCCCGGCCCACCACGGCGAGGGCGCGCGCCCCGGAATGGCTGATGCTGCCGGCCACCCCCCCGGGCCAGACCGGCGCCCGCCCCTCGCCCACCGGCACCGGCGCGGGCGCGCCGGTGAGGGCGCGCAGGGCGGCCATGGCGCAGATCCGCCCGGCGAGGAACTCGGCCCGCCGCCCGGGCACGGCGCGGGCCAGCGCCTGCGGCAGCTCGGCGCGCAGCCCGTCATGCTCGCAGGCCTCCGGCCCGGGGCCGGGCGCCCCGCGCGGCGGCCGGGGAAAGTCGCAGGCGCGGAACACCAGCCCCGGCGGCGCGGGCAGCGGGGCTGCCGCCTCGAGCGCCGCGATCTGCATCGCCTGCCCGTTCACGCCGCCCGCCCCCGCGCCGGTTGCACCGCAGCGAGAGCCGGCCTATTGCTTTGAAACAGCATTCCTTTCGACCGCCTCCCGACCGAGAAGGGGCCTGCAAGATGCCCGAAACGACCCGACTTGACCACGCGCTCGACGACCTCGACTTTCTCACCACCACCAACGGTTTCCAGCACCTCGTCTACGCGATCAACATCTCCGCGCGCCACCGCTACGTGTATTTCGAAACCCCGAAAGTGGCCTGCTCGACCATCAAGCGCTTCCTGATCAAGAACGAGATCGACGGCATCCGCCTGTTCGACCGCTCCGACGTGAGCTACGAGGAATTCGACTTCCTGCACAACCGCGAGTTCTCGCCGCTGCTGAACGTGAAGCAGGTCTACCCGTTCCGCCGCCTGCTGGAGCCGGGCTCCGGTTTCTTCCGCTTCTGCTTCGTGCGCAACCCCTATGACCGGCTGCTCTCGGCCTATCTCGACAAGATCGTGGGCGACAGGCCGCAGGCCGCCCAGGTGAAGGCGGTGCTGGGGCGCAGCGCGGGCTCGGAGGCGGAGATCAGCTTCGCCGAGTTCGTCGACGCCGTCGCCGCCACGCCGCCCGCGCTGATGGACCCGCACTGGCGCCCGCAATACCTGCACAATTGCGTGGACGAGATGGACTACCATTTCATCGGCCGCATGGAGCGCTTCGAGCCCGACATGGCGCATGTCTGCCGCGAGGCGGGGCTCGACGCGCAGCACCTCGCCCGCTTCTCGCCGCACAGCAACGACGCGGGCGACAAGCTTGCCGCCTATTACACCCCCGCTCTGCGCAAGAAGGTCTACCGGGTGTTCGAGCAGGATTTCGAGGCCTTCTCCTACCCCCGCCGGGGCTGAGCCGGGGCGAGCAGCGGCGGCCGGGCGCCGGCCGGGCCGGAGAGCGCGTCGGAGTGCTGCACGTTCTCCCAGCCCACCACGATCACGGCTTCCATCGCGGCGGCGGCGGCCTCGGCATCGCCGGCGGCGAGCGCCTCGGCGATGCGGCGGTGGGCGGTGGCGCTTTCGGCCACGGCGCCGGCCTCGCGGGTGGGCGAGCTCATGCGGAACACGCTCACCAGCGCCGCCTCGATCAGGCTGCCGACCGAGAGCATGAACGGGTTTCCCGAGGCCTCGAGCAGGGTCATGTGGAACTCGAGGTCGGCGATGGCGAAGGCCTCGGAGCTCTGCGCCCCGGCCATGCGGTCGGCCAGCAGGAACAGCCGGGCGAGCTGCGCCGGCCGGGCCCGGCGCGCCGCCAGCCGGGCGGCGGAGGGCTCGAAGGACAGGCGCATGTCGCACAGGTGGCTGAGGAAGGCGCGGTCCACCCCCGCCTCGAAATGCCAGCCCAGCAGCTCGGCGTCGAAGAGGTTCCACTCGGTGCGCCCGGTCACCCGCGTGCCGATGCGCGCGCGCGCCACCAGCATGCCCTTGGCCGCGAGGGTCTTCATCGCCTCGCGCAGCACCGTGCGCGAGACACCGTAGCGCGCCGCGAGCTCGGCATCGCCGGGCAGCAGGCTGCCCTCCTCGAAGTCGCCGCCGACGATCGCGCGCCCGATCTCGTGCACCACATGGGCATGGCTGTTGCGCAGCGCCCGCCCCGATATCGCCGATTTCAGCAGCGGCATTGCCCCTCAGCCCGATCCTGCAAGTCTCCACCTGCGTCCAGTGCTGGCCCAGAGCAGGCCCTTTTGCAACAGGATGAAGGCGAAGAGCAGGATTCCGATGACGATCTTGGTCCACCAGCTCGACAGGGTTCCGTCGAAGATGATGTAGGTCTGGATCAGCCCCATGATGAGCACGCCGATGAAGGTGCCGGCGATGAAGCCGCTGCCGCCGGTGAGCAGCGTGCCGCCGATCACCACCGCGGCGATGGCGTCGAGCTCGACCCCCACGGCGGCGAGCGAGTAGCCCGCCGAG
Organism: Oceanicella sp. SM1341; assembly: GCF_003448965.1. GTDB lineage: Bacteria > Pseudomonadota > Alphaproteobacteria > Rhodobacterales > Rhodobacteraceae > Paroceanicella. The sequence continues at coordinate 70,019 of NZ_QRGC01000011.1, read as the reverse complement.
GTGTAGAGCGAGAACACGATGCCGGCGAGCCCGGCCAGCAGCCCGGAGAGCGCGTAGATCCCCACCGTGGTGCGGCCCACGGGCACCCCCATCAGCCGCGCCGCCTGCACCCCGCCGCCGAGGGCGTAGATGTTGGCGCCGAAGCGGGTGCGATGCGCGAGCAGGATGCCGCCCAGCACCACCAGCAGCATCAGCCCGCCGATGAGCGTGAGCCGCCCCTTGCCCGGCATCAGCCAGTAGGCGCCCTGCAACGTGTCGTAGAAGTCATGCGTGACGGGGATCGAGTCGATCGACAGCACATAGGCCATCCCGCGCGCGAGGAACATGCCCGCGAGGGTGACGATGAAGGCCGGCATCTCCAGCAGGTGGATGATCGCCCCCATCGCCGCCCCGAAGGCGGTGGTGAGCACCAGCAGCAGCGCGAAGACCGCGAGCGGGTGCAGCCCGGTGTCGCGCAGCATCACCGCGATGAACACGCCGGAAAAGGCGATGACCGAGCCCACCGAGAGGTCGATGCCGCCCGAGAGGATGACGAAGGTCATCCCCACCGCCACGATGCCGAGAAAGGCGTTGTCGGTCAGCAGGTTGCCCACCACCCGGGTGGAGAGCATGGCCGGGAACTGCGCGTAGCAGGCGGCATAGGCCACGAGGAAGATCAGCAGCGTCGCCGCGAGGGGGAGATGGCGTGAGCTCATGAGGTGACGCGCTCCTTCTTCTCGGCCGCGGAGGCCCCGCGCACCCGCCCGCCGGGGCGGCGCAGCCGGGGGCCGGCGCGCAGCCGGGGCGATTGCAACACCAGGATCACGATAATGATCGCCGCCTTGATGATGAGGTTGAATTCCGGCGGGAAGCCGGAGAGCAGGATGCCGGTGTTCACCGACTGGATGATCATCGCCCCGATCAGCGAGGCCGCGATGGAGAAGCGCCCGCCCAGCAGCGAGGTGCCGCCGATCACCACCGCGAGGATGGCGTCGAGCTCGAGCCAGAGGCCGGCGTTGTTGGCGTCCGCCCCGCGGATGTCGGCGGCCGCGATCACCCCGGCCATGCCCGCGCAGAGCCCCGAGACCATGTAGACCGCGACAATCAGCGCCCCGGCCCCCACGCCCGCCAGCGCGCCTGCGCGCCGGTTGATGCCCACCGCCTCGATGAGCATGCCGAGCGCCGTGCGCCGCACCACGAGGAGCGCCAGCGCCCCCGCCGCGAACCAGATCAGCACCGGCGTGGGCACGCCGAAGACCGCTCCGGAGCCGAGGAAGATCAGCCCCTCGTGGGTGAAGGTGAGGATGGCCCCCTCGGTGACCAGCTGGGCGATGCCCCGGCCCGCCACCATCAGGATGAGCGTCGCCACGATGGGCTGGATGCCGAAGAGCACCACGAGGAGCCCGTTCCACAGCCCGCAGGCCAGCCCCGCCGCCAGCGCCAGCCCCAGCGCCGCCGCCAGCCCGAGGCCCGAGGTGATCGCCGCCGCCGCCACCGCGCCGCAGATCGCCATGATCGCCCCCACCGAGAGGTCGATGCCCCGGGTGGCGATCACCAGCGTCATGCCGATGGCGAGCAGCGCCACCGGCGCGCCGCGGTTGAGGATGTCGATGAGCGAGCCGTAGAGCCGGCCGTTGGCCATGCTCACCTCGAAGAAGCCGGGATAGACCGCCGCGATCAGCCCCAGCACCGCGGCGAGGGTGACGAGCTGCGGCAGGATGCGGCGCAGGAATTCGCGGGTCCGGCTCATGCGGGCGCTCCTTCCGGCTCGGGTGCGGCGATGGCGGAGACGATGCTCTCCACCGTGATGCCGGCGCCCTCGAGGGCTGCCACCTGCGCGCGGTCGCGCAGCACCATCACCCGGTGCGAGTAGCTCACCAGCTCGTCGAGCTCGGAGGAGATGACCAGCAGCGACATGCCGGCCGCGCAGAGCTCCTCGATCAGCCGGATGATCTCGGCATGGGCGCCCACGTCGATGCCGCGGGTGGGCTCGTCGAGGATGAGGAAGCGCGGGTTCGTCGCCAGCCAGCGCGCCAGGATCACCTTCTGCTGGTTGCCGCCCGAGAGCTGGCCGGCGGGCTTTTCCGCGTCCGTCGTGCGGATGTCGAGCCGGGCGATATACTCCTCGGCCAGTGCCGCCTGCTCGCGCCGCGGCACCGGCCGGGCCCAGCCGCGCCGGGCCTGCAGGGCGAGCACGATGTTCTCGCGGATGGTGAGATCGCCCACCAGCGCGTCGGTCTTGCGGTCCTCCGGGCAGAAGCCGAACCCCGCCGCCACCGCCGCGCGCGGCGAGGCGAGCGAGAGCCGGCTGCCGCCGGCCTCCGCCGCACCGCTGTCATGGGGTGTGACGCCGAAGATGGTCTCGGCAAGCTCGGTGCGCCCGGAGCCGAGCAGCCCGGCCACGCCCACCACCTCGCCGCGGCGGATCTCGAGGTCGACCGGCGCGATGCGCCCCGCCCGCCCGAAGCCGCGGAAGGTGAGGGCGGGGGCGCCCTGCGGCCCGTCGGTGCGGCCATGGGCGCGGGTCTCCTCGCTCAGCTCGCGGCCGAGCATCATGTTCACCAGCCCCACCCGGTCGAGCCCTCGCGTGTCCCGCGCGCCCACCAGGCGTCCGTTGCGCAGCACCGTCACCCGGTCGCAGATGCGGAACACCTGGTCGAGAAAATGCGAAATGAACACGATGCCGAGGCCGCGCGCCCGCAGCCCCTCGATGACACCGAAGAGCATCTCCACCTCCCGCGCGTCGAGGCTCGCGGTCGGCTCGTCGAGGATCAGCACCTTGCCCGAGAGCGAGACCGCCCGCGCGATGGCCACCACCTGGCGGATGGCGACGGGGTAGCTGCCCAGCGTGCGGCCCACGTCGATGTCGAGCCCGTAGCCCGCCAGCATCTCGCGCGCCGCCGCCCGCGTGGCGCCGGGCGAGACGAGGCCCATGCGCCTCGGCTGCCGGCCCAGCAGCAGGTTTTCCGCCACGGTGAGGTTTTCCAGAAGGTTTACCTCCTGGTATACGGTGCCGATGCCGAGCTCCTGCGCGGCTTGCGTGTCGCGCGGGTCTATCGGCCGGCCGTCGAGCAGAATGTCGCCGCCGTCGCGCCGGTAGGCCCCGGTGAGGCATTTGACCAGCGTCGACTTGCCGGCCCCGTTCTCGCCCAGCAGCGCGTGCACCTCGCCGCGCCTCAGGGTGAAATCGACCCCGTCGAGCGCCAGCGCGCCCGGAAAGGCCTTGGTGACGCCCTGCGCGCGCAGCAGCGGCTCGCGATCTTCCATGCTGTCCTCCCCCTGCTCCCGGGGGCCTCCGCGGCCCCCGCCTCGCCTGCGATGTCGCGATGGCGGGGCCCCGAGCGGCTCGGGGCGCCCGCCGGCGGCAGGGTCAGTAGCCCAGGCCCTTCTTCTGCTCGTACACCGCCATGGGGTCGTCCTCCTGGGTGTAGAGCTTCGATTCGGTCTGGATCCACTTCGGCGGGGTGGTGCCGTTGGTCATGTAGGCGGCCAGCGCGTCGAAGGCGGGGCCGGCCATGTTGGGCGTGAGCTCGACGGTGGCATTCGCCTCGCCCTCGGCCATCGCCTTGAAGATGTCGGGCACCGCGTCGATGGACACCACGAGGATGTCGTCGCCCGGCTTCAGCCCGGCTTCCTTGATGGCCTGGATGGCGCCCACGGCCATGTCGTCGTTATGGGCGTAGAGGGCGCAGATGTTGCGGCCGCCGTCCTCGGCCTTGAGGAAGCTCTCCATCACCTCCTTGCCCTTGGTGCGGGTGAAATCGCCGGTCTGGCTGCGGATGATCTTCACGTTGTCATGCCCGGCGATCGCCTCCTCGAAGCCCGCCTTGCGGTCGATCGCGGGGGAGGAGCCGGTGGTGCCCTGCAGCTCGACCACGTTGCACGGCTCGCCCGCCACCGCGTCCACCAGCCACTGCCCGGCCACGTTGCCCTCGTGCACGAGGTCGGAGGTGACGGCGGTGAGGTAGAGGTCCTCCGGCGCGTCGACCGTGCGGTCGAGCAGCACCACGGGGATCTCGGCCTCCTTGGCCTCCTCGAGCACCGATTCCCAGCCGGTGGCCACCACGGGGGCGAGCAGGATCGCGTCGACCCCCTGGGCGATGAACGAGCGCAGGGCCTTGATCTGGTTTTCCTGCTTCTGCTGGGCGTCGGCGAACTTGAGGTCGATGCCCCGTTCCTCGGCTTGCTGGTGGGTGAGCGTGGTTTCGGCCGCGCGCCAGCCCGATTCCGAGCCGATCTGCGAGAATCCGATGGTCTGGGCCAGCGAGGGCGCCGCGAGAACCAGCGAAGCAAACGCCGCCGTTCCCCAGAATGTCTTCCGAAGCATGATTTCCTCCCATGAGTCTTTTCTTGTCGGGCCGCAGCCACGGGAAGAAAAAATCATACAATACGACTTTTGTAAATGAATTCGCGGATTGGTCCGCGCGGCGCGGCGCGCGCGGATCCGCTCTGGCATCGCGTCCGCCGATCGGGGAAGCATGGGGGGAATTGTCCGGGGATGCGCACGATGAATCAGCCCAGCCTGTCCGACCTGGAAGCCTTCGCCGCCGTGGCGCGGGCGCGCGGCTTTCGCGCCGCCGCCGCGCGGCGCGGCGAGGCACCCTCCACGCTCTCGGACGCGGTGCGCCGGCTTGAAGCCCGGCTGGGCCACCGGCTGCTGCACCGCTCCACCCGCTCCGTCACCCCGACCGAGGCGGGGGCGGCGCTGCTGGAGCGCATCGCGCCGGCGCTCTCCGATCTCGCCGGGGCGCTGGAGGCCGCGGGCACCCCCGGGAGCGGGCCCAGCGGCACCCTGCGCCTGCAGGTGCCCGAGGCCGTGGCGCGCTTCCTGCTGCCGGAGATCACCACGGCCTTCCTCGCCGCCCATCCCGGCATCACGCTGGAGGTGACGGCCGAGAACCGGCTGCTGGACATCATCGCCGAGGGCATGGACGCCGGCATCCGCTACGAGGAGCACCTGGCGCAGGACATGATCGCCGTGCCGCTGCTGCCGCGCCCGCAGCGCTACGTGCTGGCCGCCGCGCCGGCGTATCTCGCCCGTCACGGCACGCCCGCCCACCCGCGCGACCTGCTCGCCCACAGGGTGCTGCGCCACCGCTTCCTCAGCGGCAACACCCGGCCGCTGGAGTTCGAGCGCGGCGAGGAGGTGCTGCGCATCGACCCGCCGGCGCGGCTGGTGACCAATTCGCTCGACATCCTGCTGGCGGCCTGCCTCGCCGGCGAGGGGCTGTTCGAGACCTTCGAGGAAGTGCTGGCCCCCGCGCTGGCCGACGGCCGGCTGGTGAGCGTGCTGGACGACTGGGCGCCGCGCTTCCCGGGCCCGTTCCTCTACTACGCGAGCAGCCGGCTGGTGCCGGCGCCGCTGCGCGCCTTCATCGATTTCCTGCGCGCCGGGCGCAGCCGCGGCTGAGCGGGCGTGTCCCGCTTCCGGTGGCCGGAAGCGGGAGGCAGCATCAGTGGGCCATCAGCACCGGGATGCTCATGTCGGCGAGCATGTCGCGGGTGGCACCGCCCAGAAGGTACTCGCGCAGGCGCGAATGGCCGTAGGCGCCCATCACCAGCAGGTCGGCGCCCAGATCGGTCGCGTGCTCGCGCACCACCTCGGCCGGGGCCCGGCCGGACGAAGGCTTCGGCGTCACGCTCACCTCCAGCCCCTGGCGGGCGAGCATGAGGGCGAGCAGGCTGCCCGGCTCCTCGCCCGTGAGCTCGGTGTCCGGCTCGGGGTCGATGATCACGATGTCGATGCGCTTTGCCTGCATCAGGAAGGGCATGGCGCCGCGCACGGCGCGCAGGCCCTCCTGGCTGCTGTTCCAGGCGATCACCACCGTGTCACCCGGCACCGGCGCGCCGGCCGCGCGCGGCGGGCAGAGCAGCACGGTGGCGTCGCCGTCGAAGAGCGCGCCCTCCAGCAGCCGCTCGGCCACCGTGTCCTCGCTGTCCTTCGGCTTGGCCACCACCACGAGATCGGCGTAGCGGGCGAAGGCACCGAAGCGGGCCTGCAGCCGGTCGTAGCTGCACACCAGCTCGCGCACGTTGCTGCGCAGGCCGGTCTTGTCGAGCTCGGCCGACGCGGCGGTGGCCAGCGCATGCGCCCGGCCCTTCGCCTTCTCGCTCATCTCCGCGATCAGCCCCGCATCCACCCCGTCATAGGCGTAGAGCGTGAGCTCGGGCTCCAGCCCGCAGGCGATCAGCTCCAGGTGCGCGTCGAACCGCCCGGCCAGCGCCACGGCGAGCTCGTATTCGGCAGACACCGGCCCCGCCTCGGCGCAGGCACTCAGGATGGTCTTGTAGCTCATGGGTTTCTCCCCCTCCTGCCGGGCCCGGTCCTGCCCCTGCCGCGCCCGGCGGCGACAGGGTGGGGCTGGGGGCGCCGCTTCAGCGCCCGCCCGGCCCGGAATAACGCTCGAGGATCTGCCGGCGCACCGGCTCGGGCTGGGCCTCGACAGCGCGGCCCAGCCGCATCAGCTCGGCGCGCAGCCCGTGGATCTGGTCGACCAGCGAGAGCATGGTGCCCATCGTCTCCGCGTCCAGCGCCATGTCCCGCTCGAGGCTGAGCAGGAAGGCGGCGCGGGCGGCATCGGCGGCGGTGAAGCGCGGCGCGCCCTCCCCCTCCGCCACCACCGGCCGGATCCAGCCGGCGGAGATCCAGACATCGATGCGGGCGGTCTCGACATGCAGCTCCTCGCAGAGCTGGCGACGGGTGATCGTGGGCATCACGCGCCTCCCCAGTTGCGGCGCGGATCGGGGCGGGCGCGCTTGCGCCAGGCCTCCAGCGCCTCGACGAGTTCGTCATCCACCGCCTCCGGCGCGGCGATGCGCAGGCGCACGAGCTGGTCGCCGCCCGGGCGGATGCCCTTGCCGCGCAGGCGCAGCACCTTGGCGCCCGCGCCCCGCGGGATGGTGAGCTTCACCGTGCCGTCGAGCGTGGGTACGTCGATGCGCGCGCCGGTCACCACCTCGTCGATCGACACCGGCACCTCGATGAGGATGTCGCGGCCCTCGCGGCGGAACAGCGGGTCGGGGCGGATGGCGATCTCCACCAGCGCGTCGCCCGAGGGGCCGCCGCCCGCGCCCGGCCGGCCGAGCCCGGCGAGGCGGATCACCTGCCCCTCCTCGCAGCCCTCCGGCACGGAGAGGTCGAAGCCCGCGCCCTCGGCATTGGAGAGCCGCACCTTGCCGCCGCGCGCGGCGGTGCGGAAATCCACCTCCACGCGGTAATGCATGTCCGCGCCGCGCATCTTCATGCCGCTGCCTCCCCGCGCACCGGCGCGCCGGCCGAACATGTCGGCGAAGAACTCGGAAGCATCGGCGAAATCGTCGAACCCGGCGGAGGAGCGGTAGGCCCCGGCGTCCGCCCCTTCCGCGTGGTCGCGCCAGAAGCCCGAGCGGCCGGTCTCGTGGCCCTCGGCGTCGAGCTCGCCACGGTCGAAGCGCACGCGCTTCTCGGGGTCGGAGAGGATGTCGTTGGCGGCGGAGATGGCCTTGAACCGCTCGGCGGCGTCGGCATCGCCCGGGTGCAGGTCCGGGTGATTTTCCTTCACCTTGCGGCGGTAGGCCTTGCGGATCTCCTCCTGCGAGGCGCCACGCGCCACGCCGAGGAGCTTGTAGGGATCTGTCGTCTCGGTCCTGGCCATTGCACTGCTGCCCTTCCCCGGCCGGGCCGGAGATCCGGTCCCGCGACTCGGGTGGTCGGGTACGAAACTACACCCCCTGGCCGTGGTTTGAACAGTTTTCCGAAGGACATCTGGCCGCACCCGCCCCGGCGCCGCCCGCGCCCCGGCACGACGCCCGCGCACCGTGGCGAGGGCGCCGGCGGCAGAGGCACCGGAGCGCTCGTCCGCCGCCGCACCGGCCCGGTGCCGTGAGCGGAACATCGGCCCGTACCGGCGCAGGCAGGTGCCCGTGCTGCCGATCAGCGCCCCCGCGATGACGGCCCTGCCCGGCATGCGCGCTCGCACCCGGCGTCGAAGCCCCTCAGCCCGGGCACAAGGGGTCGGCGTGCCCCCCCCCGGGAGACCGCGGTTCCCGGGGCGCTGGCGGTGCGACCGCGCAGGCGCGGCCGCCTCAGGCCCGCACGGTCCAGAAGCGGAAGCGCTCCTGCCCGGTCACCTCGCGCACCAGCCCGCGCTCCTCGAAGAGCGCGAGGTTGCGCGCCGCGGCGGAGAAGGACACCCCCACCGTGGCCGCCGCCATCTCGGCCGAAAGCACCGGGGCGGCGAGCAGGGCCGCCACCAGCGCCGGCGGCGTGCGGCCGGAGAGGTCGGAGAGGGTTTCGGAGGCGCGGCGCTGCCACTCGGTGAGCCGGTCGAGCTCCATGTAGCCGCGCAGGCAGGCGGTCTCGATGCCGCGATACCAGCCGGCGAGCCGCTCCTCCGGGCTGCCGCCGCCGGCACGCAGCGCGTTGCGCTCACCGATGGCGAGCGGCAGGAAGGTGAGGGCCCGGCCCTCGCCGCCGCCGAGCCGCGCCGCCACCACCGCGGGCTCCAGCACCGCGCCCGCGCCGGACAGCCCGAAGCTGCGCCAGGCGGCGAAGGCGCAGCCGGCGCGGCTGATCGGGTGCAGCGCCTCGCCGCGCTCCAGCACCGCGCGCCAGTCCTCCGCCAGCCCGTCGAAGGCAGGGCCCACCGGGCGCTGGCTGAAATCGAGCAGCCCGTCGGCCGGGGCGGGCCTGCGGCCGAGGAAATCGTGCAGCCCCTCCAGCGGCCCCGGCCCGCCGAGCAGCCGGCGGAACGCCCAGCCGGCGAGGGCGAGCTCCCGGTCGCCCTCCGCCGGGGCGCCGGCGCGCAGGTTCACGTAGAGCGCCAGCCGCTCGGGCGCGATGCGCACGCCCTCGGACCAGAGCAGGTCGGAGACATCCATGAGCGCGAGCCGGCGCACCAGCCCCTCGGGCCCGGCGCGCAGCCGCTCGTCGAGCCGGGCGAAGGCAACGGCGGCGGCGGTGAGCGCCCTGCCCTGCGCGCGCTCCGCCTTCAGCCAGTCCTCGGGGTCGAGCAGCGGCCGGCGGTCCGCCGTCTCCCACGGCAGCGCGGCGGCCCCGCGCGGCCGCGGCCCGCCCTCTTCCTCCTCCGTGGCGGGGAGAAACCACAGGTCCTGCTCCTCCGGCTCGGTATCATAGGGGGAGCGGAACGGATCTTCGGGCTTGGGCATAGCGGCGGTGTCCCAGAATCGGCAGGATTATAACGCGCATTATGAGGGCATTTTGCGCGGCACTCAAGGGCTTCCCGATCTCTATGCCAAAACGCCCTGCCCCGCCAGCGCGAAATCGCCCGCGGGCGCACCTTCCCCGCGGGGAAGATGCGCGCACACTCAGGCGTCGAGCGTGCGGAAGAAGGCGGCGACGGCAGCCTCCAGCCGCCGGCGCTCGACCTCGGAGAAATCGCGGTCGAGCCGCAGCTCCAGCCGCCCGCGCGAGGCGGTGCAGCGCGCCTCGCCCTCGGGCAGCTCCAGCCGGAAGGTGGTGCGCGCCGGGCGCGGCACGGCGCCGCCCTTGGCCACCTTCCCCGCGGGGAAGCTCTCCTGCGGCTCGGCACCGCCGGCGGCGTAGCGGCGCAGCACGGCGAGCTCCTCCTCCGCCGTGCAGTCTCCGAGCCGGCCGAGCTCACGCCGCAGGGCGCCGACCACGCCCTCCACCTCCTCGATCCGCTTGCGCAGCGCGAGGCCGAGGCTGCGCGGGATCGCCTCCGGGTGGTGCAGCGCGTCGCCCAGCAGGTCGAGCAGCTGGGCGAAGGCGCGGATGTAGCTGCGCTTCTGGTAGGAGGCGGAGCGGAACAGCACCGGCACCGCGGCGTCGACATCCTCCACCCCGTTGCGCGGGTCGGCGGCATAGACGCGGGCGAGCTCGGCCATCTCGGCGAAGGAGATGTCCTTGCGCACCATGTTCTCGTCGACCATCCGGCGGTAGAGCGCCGGCAGGTCCTCACCGCGCGGCACGAAGCCGGCGGGGATGCGCGCCCAGGCCGCGTCGCCGGTCTCCTCCAGCAGCGCCTTGTAGGCGGAGAGGCGGCGGAAGCCCTGGATGAGCTCGAAGCTGCCGTCCTCGCCCTGCTCCACCCGGATCGGGTTCGACAGGCCGACGGCGCGGATGCTCTCCTTTAGCTCCTCCAGTTCCGGGTCCGCACCGGCGCGGCGGTCACGCATCAACTTGGAGACGCGGATCGCCTCCAGCGGCACGAGATCGGTGATCAGCCCGGCGCGCTTGAGCCGCACGTGCTCGGCGGCGAGCGCATCGTTTTCGGCGCGGATCTTCGCTTCCTGGCCGCGGCGCTCGGCGAGGGCCTCGGCGGTCTCGCGCACCGCACTTGCCATCGGGCCGCGGCGCGGGGCGGCGGGCGCTTCCGGTTCGGGCTCGGGCTCCGGCGCGGGCGGCGGCGGAGCCTCGGGCTCGACCTTCCCCGCGGGGAAGGTCTCCTCCGGCTCGTCGGGAAGGTCGATGTGGAATACCCTGCGCTTCCGGCTCATGCCGCGTCCTCCCGGCCGGCATCGACCTTGTCCCAGGCCGAGCAGAAGGAGGCGCGAAACTCGTCATAGGCCTGGTCGAAGGTGGCGCGGGCGCGCCGCCATGTCTCGCGGGTCATGTCCCGGTAGTCGATCTCGTAGACCGAGCACAGGAAGCGGCCGGACTGCTCCACCGCCCGGGTGAGCTCGATCGGGTGCTCGGTGACATGCGCGCCGAACACCTTGCGGAAGGCGTCGCGCATCGCCCGGTGCAGCTCGTTGCCGGGCTCGTAGCGGGTGAGCAGGAAGCGCAGCTCGAGAAAGGCCTTGGGCAGCGCCACCTTCCCCGCGGGGAAGGTCTCGAACCCGGCGGCGAGGTCCTCCAGCGCCTCGGCGAGCTGGCCGATGAAACTGGTGGTGGAATCGTATTCCCAGTAGCCGGGGCCGGAGGGGATGTAGAGCATGTCGGCCGCGAAGACCGCGTTCATCGACTGGTAGCCGATGGCCGGCGGGCAGTCGAACAGGATGAGGTCGTAGGCATCGTCCGGGATGCCCTCGAGGTAGCGCGCCACGCAGGCGAAGAACGACCAGTCCGGGTTCAGGTGCCGGTACTGCGCGGAGGCGAACTCCACGAAGGCCGCGTTGGCGCAGGACGGGATGATGTCGATCGTGGGCCAGGAAGTGGGCTTGATGAAATCGGTCGCCCGCAGGCCCGAGAGGCCGAGGTCGCGGATCGAGGCGGGAAGCTGGCGGCGGGGCAGGGCGGTGCCGCTCTCGGCCCCCACCGAGGCCGCGTTCATCCGGTCGGTCTCGCGCACCAGGTCGCGGGCCATGATGCCCCAGACGGTGTGGTCCTCGTCGACGTCGGTCATGCCCATGGCGTGGGAGAGGGTGGCCTGGGGGTCGAAGTCGATCAGCAGCACGCGGTAGCCGTCGAGTGCTGCGGCATGGGCGAAGTGCAGCGCCACGGTCGACTTGCCGGCCCCGCCCTTGAAGTTGGCGATGGCGGCGCGGATGGCGCGCTTGCCGGCCGGGCGGTAGGGCAGCAGCGAGCGGCGGTTCACCTTCATGCGGCGGCGCAGCTCGTTGATCTCGTCGAGGGAATACCAGCGCTGCCGGCCCTCCTCCTCCACCTCGCCGTCGGGCAGCGAGGGGTCGGCCGCCAGCCGGCCGCGGAAGGTGGACTGGTTCACCTTCAGGATCAGCTCCGCCACCTCCCAGGAGGAGAAGCGCCGCAGCGTCTTCTCCATCTCCGGCGAGAAGGTCTGCTTGCGGATCCAGGTCTGCATCCGCAGCGATTGCGCCTGCAGCGCGGCCAGGTCTTCATGGGTGTACATCCGCTCTCCTTCCCCGGGGGAACCTTCCCCGCGGGGAAGATGCGCCTCCGGTGCTCTGTGATGCTCTTGCCTGTCGGTCTCGTTGTTTCGCGCACCTTGCGGGACGCAAATTCCTGCCGTTCCCGAAACTACGTTGATTTGCGCCGGATTGCAAAACCGAATAACATCCGGATACCGCCAGCCGCGGCCCGCCAAAACCCAGCGCGGGCAGGCTGTTGCACCGGAGAGTTCACGCCCGGCCGATTCGGCGCCATCCGGCGGAACCCGCGCCCCGACGCGCTCGGATATGGGGGACGGAAACTGCGGCGCCACCAGAGTTAGGGGGACATGATGGCCCATATGGGGGTCACATGGCATGTCCCCCATAACCATATTCACCGTTTTTTTCTTATCAGATCAGGCTGGAAGGCTGGCGGTGCCGGGCCGGGGCTTGACAGCACCGGGGCAACCGGACGTAAATTGACAGCGTCCGGAGAAAAGCGTTGCCTGCACCAGCCGACGGACCGATAAACAGCCCTGAGCCAGGGCACCGAGCAGCATATCCCGGAGGCAGGACCGGGACCACCCGGGGAGCGCCGCGCATGATTGCCGGACGCGCAGTCGGACGCGGTGCCGCGTCCCGGAAGTACGACCTGCTGAGCGCGCTCTCCAGCCATGCGCTCTCGGGCCCGTCTTCGCAGCAGCGCCTTGCCCTGAGGCTCATCGCTCTCGTGACCGCGCGCTACAACTGGGCGACGGACCGGCTCAGCATCGGCCGGGCCGACATCGCCCGGCTCTGGCATGTCGACGAGCGCACGGTGAAGCGCGAGATGGCGAAGCTGCGCGCCATGGGCTGGATCGTGGTGCACCTGCCGGCGGTGCGGGGGAGGGTGACGGTCTATGGTCTCGGAATCGAGGCCATCCTCGCCGCAACCCGGCCGGCCTGGGAAGCGGTGGGCCCGGACCTCGTCGAGCGGCTCACCGGCGCGCCGGAGACCATGGCCGAAGAGGCGCCCACAGTGGTGCCCTTTCCCGATCGCGGTGCAGCGGTGCTCCGGCCCGAGCCCCCGGGGCTCTGGGCGGAGGCGCGCGCCAGGCTGGCCGAGATCGACCCCGCGCGCAGCCGCGCCTGGTACGGGCGCCTCACCGGGGCGGGACAGGCGGGCGACCTGCTGATGCTGCAGGCGCCGAACGGTTTCGTGGCCGGCTATGTGGAGGCACAGCTCTCCGCGCAGATCCTCGCCGTGGTGCGCAGGCTGGATCCCGGGATCACCCGGCTCAGGGTGAGCGCCCCGGAACAGGGGGCATGAGGCGCCCGGAAATGTCCGGGCCGGAATTGCGCGATTGACTGCACTGCCAGCGCATCTATTGTCGAAAATTGTGCCGGGCGTCCGAAACGGGTGCCCGGCACGGCCGGGTCGAAATGCCTCCCCCGGTCGCTTTCAGACGTATGATTCCGATCCTGTAGCCATTTGACCAATTGATGTGTTTCAACCGCGGCGGCGCAAGTTTCCCTCCCCCCGCGCGTGATCCGAGCGTTCCGGAGCCCGACCCCCCAAGATGCCCCCTTCCCGCAGCACCACTCTCCCCGGCGACCGGATCGACCAGCTGCTGATCGACTCGATCCACGACTACTCCATCGCCATGCTCGACGCGGAAGGACGCTTCCTGCGCTGGAACACCGGCGCGGAGCAGCTCAAGGGATACGACCGCAACGAGATGCTCGGCCGGCACTATGCCTGCCTGTTCACCGAGGAGGACCGCGCCGCCGGGGCGCCCGAGCGCGCGCTGCAGGCGGCACGGCGCCACGGGCGCTACACGGTCGAGGGCTGGCGGCTGCACAAGAACGGCAGCCGCATCCGCGTGCTCGCCTCGCTCGGGGCGGTGCTGGTCGACGGCACGCTGGTGGGGTTTTCCAAGATCGCGCGGGATGCCGGCCGGGGCGGAGCCGAGGGCGAGGCCCTCGCCGGCCTCGGCCGCCGGCTGGGCTTCGCCGTCACCTAGATCCGCCAGCCGGTGACGGTGTTCGATGCGCAGGAGCGGCTGCTCCTGGCCAACGACGCCTTCCGCCTGCTGTTCCGGCTGCCCGCCGAGGCGCTCTGGCCGGGCATGCATGTGCGCGAGTTGCTGGCCTCGGTCGGCCGGCAGGTCAACGGCCGCGAGGACGCCGACTGGCTGGAACAGGTCTACGAGAGGCACCGCGGCCTGGTCGAGGACGGACGGTCCCATGGCGGGCTGGTGGAGCAGGCCCTCAGCATCGGCGAGGGCCTGCGCCTCGCCCGCACCGTGCTGCCCGACTGCTCGTGGATCTCGATCTACGAGAACCTCTCCGAGCAGCGCCGCATCAGGGAACATGTCGACTACGTGCTGCGCCACGACGTGCTCACCGGCCTGCCCAACCGCGCCGCACATGCCGACCATCTGCGCGAGGAGGTGGAGCGCGCCCGGCGCGACGGCGCGCGGCTCGCGGTCATCGCCATCGACATCGACCGTTTTCGCGAGATCAACGATCTCCACGGGCACAGTGCGGGCGACCATCTGCTCGCCACCTATGCCCGGCGCCTCGGCACCAGCGGGCCGGAGGGCAGGGTGGCGTCGCGCATCGGGGCGGACGAGTTCGCCATAACCTGCCGCCATTCCGACCCGGAGGCGCTGGCGGCCGAGCTGGAGCGCCTGCGCGGGATCTTCGCGCGGCCGGTGCCGATCGGCGACATGGAGCTGCGCCCCAGGGTGAGCATCGGGGTGGCCTGCGCGCCCGAGCACGGCGAGACGCCGGACCAGCTCTTCAACAACGCCGAGCTCGCGATGCGGCGGGCCAAGGACCCCGGCTCGCCGGTCCTCTGCCGGTACGATCCGCAGATGGACGAGGCGGAACGCGCGCGCCGCGCCCTCGGCCGCGACCTGGGCACCGCGCTCGGGGCGGGCGGCATCGACATCGCCTACCAGCTCCAGGCCTGCGTGCGCAGCGGCGCGCCGGTGGGCTTCGAGGCGCTGGCACGCTGGACCCACCCGGTGCTGGGCCCGATCTCGCCGGGCGAGTTCATCCCGCTGGCCGAACAGACCGGCGAAATCGACCGGCTCGGCACCCTGGTGCTGGAGCGCGCCTGCCGTGCCGCGACCGGCTGGGCCGACGGCCTGCGCGTGGCGGTGAATCTCTCGCCCCTGCAGTTCAACAGCGGCGGCCTGCCGGCGGTGGTCGCCCGCGTGCTGCGCGAGACCGGCCTCGCCCCCGGGCGGCTGGAGCTCGAGATCACCGAGAGCGCGCTCATCGCCGAGCGCCGCACCGCCATCGCGCAGATGGAGGCGATCTCGCGCATGGGGGTCACCTTCGTGCTGGACGATTTCGGCAAGGGCTTCTCTTCCTTCGGCACGCTGCGGTCCTTCGTCTTCGGCAAGCTGAAGATCGACCGCAGCTTCATCGCCGGCGTCGATGGCGGCGAGCCGGCCCGGGCCGTGCTGCGCGCCATGGTGGCCCTCGGCCACAGCCTGGGGCTCAGCGTGCTGGCGGAGGGGATCGAGACCGAGGCCGAGCTCGCGGTGGTGCGCGCCGAAGGCTGCGACGAGATGCAGGGCTATCTCCTCGGCCGGCCGGCGCTGCCCGGAACGCCCGGCGCCCCCGATAACATCTGTTGACCAGTACAACACTTGTCTGGCATCAGGGCCGCCGCGGCCATCCCGGCCAGCGGAGGACATGGCGTGGAACTCGGACACCAGGAAACCGCGGTGCTGGACTGCATCGCCCGCAATCCGTTCGCGGGCCAGCAGGAGCTGGCGGACATGCTCGGCCTGGCCCGCTCCACCGTGGCCGCACATGTCGCGGCGCTCACCCGCAAGGGCTATATCCTCGGCCGCGGCTACGTGCTTGCAGGCTCGCGTCGCGTGGTCTGCCTCGGCGGCGCGGTGCTCGACCGCAAGTACCGCGCCCTGGGCGAGGTGGTGCGGGGCACCTCGAACCCGGTGGAGGGCCATCGCAGCTTCGGCGGCGTGGCGCGAAACGTGGCCGAGACCCTCGCCGCACTGGGGGTGGAGACCGCCTTCGTCTCCGCCGTGGGCGAGGACGAGGGCGGCCGCCTGATCCTTGACCATCTCCAGGCGCGTGGCGTCGACGTGAGCCAGGTGCTGCGCGGGGCAGGGGGGGCGACGGCCGAGTATGCCGCCATCCTCGACCGCAAGGGCGACCTGGTGCTCGGCATCGCCGACATGGCGATCTTCGACAGTCTCACGCCGGACATGCTCGACCGGGCCTGGCCCCATCTCGCCGGGGCCGACCGGGTGTTCTGCGACTGCAACCTGCCGGCCGCGACCCTGGAGGCGCTGATCGCCCGGGCCCGCGGCGCGCGCTTCCGCCTCGCGGTCGACGCGGTCTCGAGCCACAAGGTCACGCGCCTGCCCGCCTCGCTGGAGGGGGTCGACCTGATGCTGCTCAATTTCGACGAAGCCCGCGCCCTGCTCGACGCCGACCCGGCCACGCCGCGCGAGGCGGCGCGCGCCATCGTGGCGCGCGGCGCGGCGGGCGCGCTCGTCTCGGACGGGCCGCGCGGCCTCGCCGTCGCCGATGCCGGCGGCGCGCGCATGCTGGCCGCCGTGCCGGCGCATCCCGTCGACATCACCGGGGCGGGCGACGCGATGATCGCCGGCACGCTCTGCCGCCTGCTCGCCGGAGAGCCGCTTGCCGAGGCGGCGCGGGTGGGGGCGCTGCTCGGCGCCCTCGCCACCGAGAGCCACGGCAGCGTGATCCCCGAACTCACCGCCTCCTGGCTCGCCGCCCGGTCCCACCGCCTTCCTGCCGCCGCTTCCTGACATGCGAGGTCCCGTCATGGCATCCCGACCATCCACCCTGCTCACCCCCGACCTCGGCGAGGAGGTTGCCGCGGCGCTCGCGCAGGGGCGCGCCGTGGTGGCGCTCGAATCGACCATCATCACCCATGGCATGCCCTGGCCGGAAAACCTCGAGACTGCCCGCGCCGTCGAGGACGTGGTGCGTGCCGCGGGTGCGGTGCCGGCCACCATCGCGCTCATCGGGGGGCGGCTGAAGGCCGGCCTCGCGCCGGGCGAGCTGGAGGCGCTGGCCCGCGCCGGGCAGGTGGCCAAGGCATCGGGGCGCGATCTCGCCGCACTCATGGTCGGCGGCGCCACTGCCGGCACCACCGTATCGGCGACCATGCGTATCGCGGCGCTGGCCGGCATCGGCGTGTTTGCCACCGGCGGCATCGGCGGGGTGCACCGCGGTGCGGAGGAAAGCTTCGACATCTCCGCCGATCTCGGAGAGCTGGGCGCCACGCCGGTGGCCGTGGTCTGTGCCGGGGTGAAGTCTATCCTCGATATCCCCAAGACGCTGGAATATCTCGAGACGGCGCGGGTGCCGGTGATCGCCTACGGCACCGACGCCTTTCCCGCCTTCTTCTGCCGCGAGAGCGGGGCGCGGGCCGATCATCGCCTCGACACGCCGGGCGAGATCGCGGCAGCCATCGCGCTGCACCGGCGGATGGGCTCGGGCACCGGCCTGCTGATCGCGAACCCGGTGCCGCGCGAGGACGCGCTCGAGCCCGAGTACATCGACACGATCATCGCCCGGGCGGTCGGCGAGGCTGCGGCGCGCGGCGTGGTCGGCAAGGCGGTGACGCCGTTCCTGCTGGCACGGATCAACGAGGTGTCCGGCGGCCGCAGCCTCGCCGCCAACATCAGCCTCGTGCGCAACAACGCCCGGCTCGCCGCCGGGATCGCGGTGGCGCTGTCCGCCGGTTGAGGCCGGGTCAGGCCTCCTCCGCGTCGCGCCCGTCCTCGACCATCTCGACCGGGCCGATGGTCTGCGACACGACGACCGCCTCGTTGAAGCTGCCGCGCTCCTCCGCGGTGGGGGCGGCGCGGCGGGTGATTCGCCAGCCGGCATAGCCGGCGAGCGCCACATGGGTGAGCGCGGTGAACAGGAACAGCGCCGGTGCGCCGGCCTGGGCCATGGCCACGGAGGCGATGATCGGGCCCGCGACGCCGCCGAGCGACCAGATCAACAGCAGCCCGCTCGCGGTCTCCACCATCTCGCCGGGGGCGGCGAAGTCGTTCGAATGCGCCACCGCGAGCGCGTAGAGCGGGAAGCTGAAGCAGCCGAAGGCGATGACCCCGACGAAGACCGCGGTGGGGGAGCCGCCGTCCTGCAGGCTCAGGAACAGCCCGGCCAGCCCGGCCGCCGCGGCAGCTCCGATGATGACGATGCGCCGGTCGATCCGGTCCGACAGCCAGCCCATCGGCCATTGCACCACGGCAGCGGCAAGCGCGGGGGTCGCGGCGAGCAGTGCGATGTCGAGCGTGTCGAACCCCATGCGCAGGGCATAGACGGCGAGCAGCGCGCCGAAGGCGCCGTTCGCCAGCCCGGTGACCAGGCAGCCGACGAAACCCACCGGCGAGAAGCGGAAGATGCGCAGCGGCCGGATGTGCACCTCCGCGATCGGCGCGGGGGCCTCGCGCCGCGACAGCGCGACGGGCACGGCGGCGAGCGAGATCAGGATGGAGCCGAAGGCGAACATCTCGAAGCTCTCCGGGTCGGCGGTGGCGACCGAAAGCTGGCCCAGCGTGCCGACGCCGTTCACGATCATCGCGTAGGTGGAGAAGACGGCCCCGCGGGTGCTGTTGTCCGACTTCTCGTTCAGCCAGCTCTCGATGATCATGAACAGGATGGCGAAGCAGAAGCCCGTGGCGCCGCGCAGCACCCACCAGACCGATGGCAGCACGAAGAGCGAGTGTGCCAGAATGACGCAGGAGGCGATCGCGACCACAGCGGCGAAGGCGCGAATGTGCCCGACATTCTGCACGATTCGGGGCCCGCGGAAGCAGCCGAGCGTGAAGCCGACGAAATAGGCCGATCCGAGCAGACCGATTTCCGGCTGGTCGAAATTCTCCATCTGGGCGCGCAGGGGCAGCAGGAGCCCCTGGAGACTGCTGCCGAACATCAGGAGCGTGATGCCGAGAAGAAGGGGGATGACCGGGGTCAGTGCGCGTATCAAGTCTCCGCCTCCGAAGCTCGGCCCTCGCTGTCCGGGCGTATCCCGGGGCAGGGCAGCCATTCCTGCTGGCCCGAAACCACCATCGGGGTCAAGCCCCGGTGGCGACTCCGCGCCCCCGGAAGCGGCGGCAAGCCGGCTTCCGGGGGGCGGATCACGGACCGCATCAGGCCGCGGCGCGCAGGCCCTCGAGACGGAAGCGCGACACCAGGGTCTCGAGCTCGCGCATCTGCTCGAGCAGGCCGCCGGCGGCGGTTGCGGATTGCTCGGACATCGCCGAGTTCTCCTGCGTGAGCTGGTCCATGTGACTCACGGCGCGGTTGATCTCCTCGATGCCGGAGGCCTGCTCCTTGCCCGCGAAGCTCACTGCCTTCACCGTCTCGGTGAGGCTGCTGATGGCGCGGGTGATCTCGTCGAGCGCGGAGTTGGTCTCACCCACCATGCGCACGCCCTCGTTCACTTTCGCGGTGCTCTCGGCGATCAGCGTGTTGATCTCCCGCGCCGCCTCGGAGGAGCGCTGCGCGAGCGTGCGCACCTCGGAGGCCACCACGGCGAAGCCGCGGCCGGCATCACCAGCCCGTGCAGCCTCGACGGCGGCGTTGAGCGCCAGCAGGTTGGTCTGGAACGCGATCGAGTCGATCACCGTGATGATCTCGTTGATCTTTTCCGAGCTCTGCTGGATCTGGTGCACGGCATCCGTGGCGGCCTTCACCGTACGCCCGCCCTGTTCGGACTTGCGGGTCACCTCCACGGCGAGCCCCTCGGCGTCCGAGAGCGATTCGGCATTGCTGCGCACGGTGGAGGACAGCTCCTCGGTGGTGGCCGCGGTCTCCTCCAGCGAGGCGGCCTGGGTGACGGTCCGGTCGGAGAGCTGGGTCATCGCCGAGGAGATGCGCTCGCTGGCCGATTTCGCTGCGCGGGAGGCCTCGAGGATGCCTGTCACCAGCTCGGTCAGCCGGTTCGCGGTTTCGTTGGCGTTGTCGCGCAGTTCGGCGAAGGCGCCGCGGTAGTCGCCCTTCATCCGGCGGGTGAGGTCTGCCTCGGCGAGGGCCTGGAGCATCTCGGCCGTCTCGCCGATGCCGCTTCCTACGGTGCGCAGCATCTCGTTCATCCGGGTGGCGAGCCTGTCGAGCACCGGGTCGGCGAAATTCTCCTCGATCCGGTGGGAGAAATCCCCCTCCACCGCGGCGGAGACGATGTCGCCGAAGCTGCGGTCGAGCCGGTTCATGATCGCCTCGCGCTCGGCCTCGCTGCGGGCCTCGGCCTGGCGCTGCGCCTCGGCGGCCTCCTCGGCGGAGCGGGCCTTCTCCCGGAAGGCCTGGGCGGCGCGCGCCATGGCGCCGATCTCGTCGCGCCGGGCCAGCTCGGCCTCGGCGATGTCGACGTCGCCATCGGCCATCGAGGACATGCGCCGGGTCATCTGGCCGAGCAGCCGCGCGTTCACCATGCCGAAGCTGATGGCGATGGCGGCCACGACCAGGGCACTCGCGATCGAGACGATGATGAGCGATTCCACCGCAGCGCTCTGGTGCACGCGCTGTTCGGCAACGAACTCCTGCACCGTGGCGAGCAGCCCGTCCGTGCCCGTCCTGATCTGCTCGGCGAGCCGATCGCCCTGGCCGGAGACCTCCACCGCGCGGGCCATGTCGACGGTGCCGGGATCCGACATGAGGCGCAGGATCATGTCGGCGTGGCTGGTGAGCCAGACCTGGACACTCTCCTCGATCTCGTCCAGCGCCGGGCGCAGCCGCTCGGCGTCTATGTCCTCCAGCACGGTCACGAAGTCATTGTAGTCGCGCTCGACGCTGTCGCGCGCCGAGGTGAACTCCGCAAGGTCGCTCCTGTCGCCCGACAGCACGAAGGATTTCAGTGTCGAGGCCAGGTCCTGGGCATTCTCGCTCAGCGTCCGGGTGCTGTTGTTCACCCGCTGGGCGTCGAGGTTGAGCTGCACGCTCTTGCGCACCTCGAGAGCCTGGAAGACGCTCATCCCGCCAGCAGAGAGCGTGACGATGCCGATGACCAGGAAGGCCATCAGCGACTTCTGCTTCATCGTGAGACTGTTCAGCATGGTCAGATGATCCCCAGCTCGGCCCGGCGGGCCAGTTCATCGAGATTCACGACGAAGGTGACCGCACCGATGGCTTTCCTGTCCGCGTCCGAGACCGTGAGCGTGACGGTGACGTACCAGTAGTGGTACTCGGCGTTCCACTTCGGCCCGAAGACCGCCATGCCGCCGGGCCCCTTGTCGAAGGCGAGGCGGAACTCGTCCTCGTCGCCCTGCCAGAAATCGTTGGTGGGCAGGGTCTGGCCCACGTTCAGGCCGTTCTGGTCGGTGGCCCAGATCTTGCGGAACAGGCCTTCCGACCCGGCCTGGAGGCGGATGAGATAGCTCGACAGCGGGTTCGAGAGGGTCATCGCGATGAGCGGCTTGAGGCTCGAATCGCGCTCGCGCGCCCATTGCTCGTCAAGCCGGGTGATCTCGTCCTGGCTGAGATTGCCGTAGTGGCGGTTCTGCGAGGAGATGGCGAGCAGCACGATCTCTTCGCGGATGATCTGCTGCAGGCTGTCCGACAGCCCGGATTCCATCAGGTTTCCGATGTCCGGTGCCTCGGACACGGGAGGTTGCTCGGGCCCCGACGTCTGCGAGGCCGCGAAGCCCGAGTACGCCAGGAGCGCGAGGGCGGCCAACGCCGGTGTAAGTCTCAGCCCCATGCTCGTTCCTTTCCTGTGAACGAGCAAGCAACTACTCCCCTCGCGTGTAGAAAGGGTTAGCGCGTCGGCGCTCAGCCCGGTCCGGCGGCGGCCCGTCCGCCGGGGGCCTCGGGCGCTTCCATGCCGGCGAAGTCGCGGCCGGGCAGGGGGGGCACGGGGCCGGTCCAGTTCTCCATCATCTGCAGGCCGGTGCGCTGGCGCGGCAGCGACTGGGGGTAGGTCGCCTGCAGCCAGGCGATCATCTTCTCGCGGATCTCGCAGCGCAGGTCCCACACCCGGGGCGAATTGCGCGCCGACATCAGCGCCCGCACCGTCATGGTGGTGGAATTCGCCTCGATCACCTGCAGGTTCAGCACGTTGCCGTCCCAGAGCTTGCTCTCGCGGGCGAACTCGTCGAGCTTGGAGCGCATCTCCTCGACCGGCAGGGTGTAGTCCACCTCCCAGACCACGGCGCCGATGATGTTGGAGCTGCGCCGCGTCCAGTTCTGGAAGGGCTTCTCGATGAAATAGGACAGCGGCACCACCATGCGCCGCCAGTCCCAGATGCGCACCACGACATAGGTGGAGGTGATCTCCTCGATCCAGCCCCACTCGCCTTCCACGATCACCACGTCCTCCAGCCGGATCGGCTGGGTGAGGGCGATCTGGATGCCGGCGATCAGGTTGGCGAAGACCGGCCGCGCCGCGAGGCCGAGCACGATACCGGCGGCACCGGCGGAGGCGAGCAGGCTCACGCCCCATTCGCGGACCTCGTCGAAGGTCACCAGCACCGCGGCGGCGGTGATGAGGAAGATCATGATGCGCGTGCACTGCACCAGAACCCGGATCTGGGTGTGGAACTTGCGCGCGATCAGGTTCTCCTCGTCGTCGAGCCGGTAGCGCCGCGAGGCCCGGTCGGCGATCACGGTCACGATGATGTGCAGCGACCAGCCGATGAGGATGATCAGCATCACCAGCGCGGCGTGCTGGAAGAGCAGGCGCCAGTCCCGCGGCAGGTTCGCCGCGGGCAGGATGAGCACGATGGTGAGAAACAGCACCGCCAGCCGCGAGGGGCTGCGCAACCGGCGAAGCGAGTGTGAAACGAAGCCGTTATGGCCCTCGATCACGTTCAGCAGCAGCCGCATCACCAGCGTGTGCAGCACCCAGGCGATGGCGAGGGCGAGCAGCACGAGGCCGACTTCCAGCGCCCAGGAGGGCACCCATTGGCTTATCCAGAGCTTGGCTTGCGTGATCATGCGTCTCCCTGTCCTGCGGCGGGGGATGTGCCGTGCGCCGCCTGTGCGGGTGGCGCCTCGCGGGCCGGCGGGGCGGGGGCCGGGCCGGTCCGGGAGAGAGTCTATCCCGATTTTGCGCCGCGAAAACCCCGGAAGGGCAAGCTGCCGCACGAAGCGGCGCCTCAGCCCGGTGGCGGAGGGGCGGTGCTCTCGCGCTCGAGAAGCTGCACCGGCAGCAGGATGTCGAGGGCGGTCGCGGCGGTGGCGGGGCCCTGGCCGATCTGGTCGAGCAGGGCCCGGGCGGCCTGTGCGCCCAGCTCGGCGCGCGGCTGGCGCAGGGTGGTGAGCGCGGGGCTGAGCAGGCCGCAGAGCTCGATGTCGTCGAAGCCGACGACGGAGACGTCGCGCGGCACGTCCAGCCCGGCCGCGTGCAGCTCGAGCACGAATCCCAGGGCCATCTCGTCATTCGCGAAGACCATTGCGGTGGGCCGGTCCGGCAGGGTGCGCCAGGCCCGGGCCGCCCGGCGGCCCGCATCCAGGGTGAAATCGCCGGGCAGCACCCAGTCCGCGCTCCGCGGCAGCCCGAGGGCGGAGAGCGCGTCCTGCACCCCGCGGGCCCGGGCGCGGGTGAGCACGTTTCCCGCCGGGCCGGTCACATGGCCGATGCGCCGGTGGCCGAGCCGGGCGAGATGGCGCACCGCCAGCCCGGCGCCGTCGCAGTTGTCCGCGCGCACGCGCGGCGCGGAGAGCCCCTCGATCCACTCGCAGGCCTGGACGAGCGGCGGCAGGCCGCGCCCGCCGGCCGCCGGGGCGAAAAGGCCGGGGTCGAGCGTGCCGTCCAGCAGGATGATGCCGTCGGCGCGGCCGCGGTCGATGTAGTCGAGCAGGGTGCGCGCCTCGGAAAGCCGGGCGGAGGTGTCGGCCACCAGCAGCGCGTATCCCGCCGGGGTCAGCACCGAGGCCATGCCCGAAAGGATCCGTGTGAAGAACGGGTTCGAGAGGCCGGGCACCAGCGCCACCACCCCGCCGGACGAGCCGCCGTGCGGCCCCCTCGGCGCGCGGTAGCCGGAGGCCTCGATGGCGGCGTGAACCGCCCGCCGCGTGGCCTCCGACACGAGATCCGGTCTCGACAGGGTGCGGCTGACGGTGGCTGTCGAGACCCCGGCGAGCAGGGCGACGTCCTGGATGCGGGCGGCTTTGCTTGGCATGCGATCCTGTTCGATTTTCGATCAGTCTGTCCGTTCCGGGCCCGGGCGCAATTGAAATCCGCGCGATTGACGTAACGCCTGAACATTCCGATTGTACTGAAAAATCCGGATACAATGTACAATTGCGAGATCTCGCATTGATACAATATTCGGGCGCCGCGTTATGTCGGTTCGCAATTCGGCCGCGCGGAAGCCTGGGTGAAACGGTTCTTTTCACCCGCAATGTTGCGATGCACAAAAAACAGGAAGCCAGGCCGAGTCGCGCCGAACTTTCCTGGCGCATCGGCGTCTCTCCCGAAAAAGTGAACCAGAATACCCTATTGCGGCTTTTCCGGGAAAGGTGCAGGGGGAGTCTCGCCGATTAGATGAGTCCCTCGAATAAAATATCGCGACAATCCGCCGCATAATCCAAGGTAGGCGTTGCGGCGACCGCGAGATGGGCGTAGCTCAGGCGCAGTCGCAGAACTGGTCCGCGTTCGGACGACAAGACAGCCGCATCACTTCCGACACAATCGTTCTGATTGTGCCCTTGATACGCTCTTGCCGCGTATTTGCCTGCGCGTTTCGCACGCGCTTCCAAATGCCTCCCGATCGTCACGCCGTCGGCGACCCACGAGTCTGACGGAGCCATGTTACATGCCAGTCCATTCTATCTTCCGCGCCCAGCTCCCGCTTGGTCGGCGCGCGTCGGGCAAGGGGAGGAAGGGATGATCGCCAAAACCCTGCGCCGCCTCTTCCTGCTCTCGCTCCTGCCGCTGCTGGCGGCCTGCCGCTTTCCCGTCCTGGACCCCAAGGGCCAGGTGGGCATCGAGGAGCGCAACCTCATCGTGACCGCCACGCTGCTGATGCTGATCGTCGTGATCCCGGTGATCGTGATGACCCTTCTCTTCGCCTGGCGCTACCGCGACCGCGAGGGCCACAGCGGCTACCTCCCGAACTGGTCGCATTCCGGCAAGATCGAGTTCGTGGTCTGGGCCGTGCCCTGCGTGATTATCGCCATCCTGGCCGTCATCACCTGGAACTCCTCCCACGACCTCGACCCCTACAAGCCGCTCGACCATGCCGAGGAGCCGGTGAACATCCAGGTCGTCTCGCTCGACTGGAAATGGCTGTTCATCTACCCCGAAGAGGGCATCGCCACGGTGAACGAGATCGTCGTTCCGGCGAACCGCCCGGTGAACTTCTCGATCTCTTCCTCCGCGCTGATGAATTCCTTCTGGATCCCGGAACTGGGCGGCCAGATCTACGCGATGGCGGGCATGGAGACGAAGCTCCACCTCATCGCCGATCACGAGGGCGTCTATGACGGCCTGTCGGCCAACTACTCCGGCCACGGCTTCTCGGACATGCAGTTCAAGATGCGGGCCGTCACCGACCAGGCCTACGACGCCTGGATCGATACCGTCCATGCCGGGCACAACACCCTGAACGGCGACAGCTATCAGGATCTCGCCCGGCCGAGCACGAACGTGGAGCCGATGTTCTACGCCCAGGTCCAGCCCGGGCTCTTCGACGACATCGTCCGCAACAAGTACATGGTGCTCGGACACCATGTCGAGCCGCGCTCGTGAACACGGAGCTCTGACATGTTCGGAAAACTCACACTCAATTCGGTCCCCTGGCACGAGCCGATCATCATGGTCGTGTTCGCCGGGATCGTCATCGGCGGTCTCGCCGTCCTGTCGCTGATCACCTGGTTCGGCAAGTGGCGCTACCTCTGGGACGAGTGGCTCACCTCGGTGGACCACAAGCGCATCGGCGTCATGTACGTGATCCTCGCGTTCATCATGCTGCTGCGCGGCTTCTCGGACGCCATCATGATGCGCGGCCAGCAGGCCATCGCGGCCAATGACGCCGCCGGCTACCTGCCGCCGCACCACTACGACCAGGTG
The DNA here is from genome assembly GCF_003448965.1 of Oceanicella sp. SM1341. Taxonomy (GTDB): domain Bacteria; phylum Pseudomonadota; class Alphaproteobacteria; order Rhodobacterales; family Rhodobacteraceae; genus Paroceanicella. The sequence continues at coordinate 44,269 of NZ_QRGC01000011.1, read as the reverse complement.
TTCACCGCGCATGGCGTGATCATGATCTTCTTCATGGCCATGCCCTTCGCGATCGGGCTCATGAACATCGTCATGCCGCTGCAGATCGGCGCGCGCGACGTGGCCTTCCCCTTCGTGAACTCGCTGAGCTTCTGGCTCACCGCGGGCGGCGCCATCCTCATCAACATCTCGCTCGTCGTCGGCGAATTCGCCAAGACCGGCTGGCTGGCCTATCCGCCGCTCTCCGAGCTCGGCTACAGCCCGGATGTCGGGGTGGACTACTACATCTGGGCGCTGCAGCTCTCGGGCATCGGCACGACGTTGTCAGGTGTCAACCTGATCACGACGATCATGAAGATGCGCGCGCGCGGCATGAACATGATGCGCGTCCCGGTCTTCACCTGGACCACGCTGGTCGCCAACGTGCTGATCGTGGCCTCCTTCCCGATCCTCACCGCCACCCTGGTGCTGCTCACCCTCGACCGCTACCTCGGCTTCCACTTCTTCACCGTGGACGGCGGCGGCAACCCGATGATGTACATCAACCTCATCTGGGCCTGGGGCCATCCGGAGGTCTACATCCTCATCCTGCCGGCCTTCGGCATCTTCTCGGAGGTGATCTCCACCTTCTCGGGCAAGCCGCTGTTCGGCTACAAGTCGATGGTCTATGCCACGGTGTGCATCGGCGTGCTCTCCTTCCTCGTCTGGGTGCACCACTTCTTCACCATGGGTGCCGGCGCCGACGTGAACGCCGTCTTCGGCATCACCACGATGATCATCTCCATCCCCACGGGCGTGAAGATCTTCAACTGGCTGTTCACCATGTACCGCGGCAAGGTGCGGCTCACCCCGCCCGTGCTCTGGACCATCGGCTTCATGATCACCTTCACCATCGGTGGCATGACCGGCGTTCTGCTCGCGGTGCCCGGCGCGGACTTCCAGCTGCACAACTCGCTGTTCCTGATCGCCCACTTCCACAACGTGATCATCGGCGGCGTGCTGTTCGGCTACCTGGCGGGCTTCGCCTACTGGTTCCCGAAGGTGTTCGGGTTCAAGCTGAACGAGCGGTGGGGCAAGGCGTCCTTCTTCTGCTGGATCGTCGGCTTCTACATGGCCTTCATGCCGCTCTACGTGCTGGGCTTCATGGGCATGACCCGTCGCATCAACCACTACGACAACCCCGACTGGCAGCCCTGGCTCATCTTCGCGGCCTGTGGCGCGGTGGTGATCGCTGCGGGCATCGCCTGCCAGCTCATCCAGCTGGTGGTCAGCATCCGCGACCGCAAGGCACTGGCCGACACCACGGGCGACCCCTGGGACGGCCGCACCCTGGAGTGGTCGGTGTCCTCGCCCCCGCCGTTCTACAACTTCGCGGAGGAGCCCGAGGTGACCGAGCTCGACGCCTACTGGGATACCAAGCAGCGCAACCGCAAGGGCCCCGCAAAGCCCTACGGCCCGATCCACATGCCCAAGAGCACCGGCGCGGGCTTCGTGCTGGCCATGCTCGGGCTGGTGGTCGGCTTCGCCCTGGTCTGGCACATCTGGTGGCTGGCCATCGCGGGCTTCGCGATCACCGTGGTCGGGATCATCACCCATACCTTCTCGACCGACCGCGACTATGACGTGCCGGCCGAGGAAGTGGCCCGGATCGAGGCCCTTACCGCTCCGCGTCCGATGATGGAGGCCTGAAAATGAGCTCTTCTACCCTGGCAAACCACGGCGCCCACGGCGCCGCGGTCCACCACGAGGATGATCACCACCACGACGTCGACGGGACCACCCAGCTCGGCTTCTGGATCTACCTCATGAGCGATTGCATCATCTTCGCGACGCTCTTCGCCACCTACGCCGTGCTGGCGGGCGCCACCGACGGCGGCCCCACCGGCCGGGAGCTCTTCGAGCTGGGCTTCGTCTTCATCGAGACGATGTTCCTGCTCGCCTCCTCCGGCACCTGCGGGCTGGCCATGCTCGCCTCCGACAGGGGCGACGCCGACAAGGTGTCGTTCTGGCTGAAGATCACCTTTGTGCTCGGCGCCTGCTTCATCGCGATGGAGGTCTACGAGTTCCAGCACCTCATCCACGAGGGCGCCAGCCCGCAGCGCAGTGCCTTCCTCTCGGCGTTCTTCACCCTGGTGGGCACGCATGGCCTGCATGTCACCGCCGGCCTGGTCTGGATGGGCGTGCTGATGTTCCAGATCAAGCGCTTCGGCGTGGGCGGCTTCATGACCCGTCGCCTGGCCACGTTCAGCATGTTCTGGCATTTCCTCGACGTGGTGTGGATCTGCGTGTTCACGCTCGTCTACCTGAAAGGAGCGATGTGATGTCCGGTTCGTCCTCGCACGGAAGCCACGGCACCCCGCAGATCCTGTTCACCGGTCTCGGGCTGGCCTTCGGCCTCACCGTCATCCCGTTCCTCATCGTGACGACGGGCATGTTCAGCACGGAGACGACGCTTTTCGCCATCGCCCTGCTGGCGGTGATCCAGATCGTCGTCCACCTGGTGTATTTCCTGCACATGGACTTCACGAAGAAGGGCGGCTGGACGCTGCTGTCCTTCGTGTTCACCGTCACGATCGTCGTGCTGTTCGTGGGCGGGTCGCTGTGGATCATGTATCACCTGAACACGAACATGATGCCGCCCGACATGATGGTGGACCACATGCTGAAGGAAAACATGCGCTGAGGCGCGGGGGCGGGCCCTCCCGCCCCGGTTTCCGATACGCAAGGGCGGCTCCCCCCGGGGGGCCGCCCTTTTTCATGCCCGGATAAAAACGCAGGTATTTGCCTGCATGTCTTGACGTGCAGGCAAATACCTGCATATTTCAGGACAGGCAGCGGAGTGACGGATGGACGACGACAAGGTGTTCAAGGCCCTGGCCGACAGGGCGCGGAGGCAGTTGCTCGACCGGCTCTGCGCGCGCAATGGCCAGACGCTCGGCCAGCTTTGCGAGGAGATGGGGATGACCCGGCAATCGGTCACCCAGCACCTTGCGCTGCTGGAGCAGGCCAACCTGGTGAGCACGGTGCGCCGCGGCCGCGAGAAGCTGCATTTCATCAACCCGGTGCCGCTGCACGAGGTCTACGGGCGCTGGGTGCGGAAGTTCGAGGAAGGCCGCCTGGACCTTCTGCACGACCTCAGGACCGAGCTCGAAAGGAAGCAGGAATGACCGACAGATCAGCAAGCTTCGTCTATGTCACCTACATCCGCACCACGCCGGAGAAGGTGTTCGAGGCCATCACCCGGCCCGAGCTCGCGCGGCGCTACTGGGGCCACGAGAACCTCGCCGAAGCCTGGACCCCCGGCAGCGCCTGGTGCCACGTGCGCACCGATGCCGCGCGCACGGTCGACCTGGTGGGCGAGGTGCTGGAGAGCGCGCCGCCCCGCCGCCTCGTGCTGAGCTGGGCCAACGAAAGCGCCCGCGCCGACCCCGAGGCCTACAGCCGGGTCACCTTCGACATCGAGCCCCAGGGCGAGACGGTGAAGCTCACCGTGACCCACGAGGAGCTGCAGCCCGGCAGCGGCATGTTCAACGGCATCTCGAAGGGCTGGCCGCTGGTGCTCTCCAGCCTGAAATCCTTCCTCGAAACCGGCCGGGGCATGGAGCTCTGAGCCCCTGCGGGAGAGACATGATGAGCGACACATCCTTCAGCGGCGGTTGCGCCTGCGGCGCCATCCGCTACCTGGCCGGGGGCGCGCCGGTGGCGCAGCTCCACTGCCAGTGCCGCCACTGCCGGATGCGCAGCGGCACCGGGCATTCCTCCTATCTCGTCTTCGCGGGGGAGGGGGCGGTTCAGGTCACCGGCGCGCCGGCCACCTGGCGCGTGGCGGGGGAGAGCGGGGCGGAGAAGATCCACGCCTTCTGCCCCACCTGCGGCACGCCCACCCATCTCGGCTTCGCCGCAAACCCCGGGCTCACCGCCATCCACGCCGGCAGCCTCGATGCGCCGGAGGCCTTCCGCCCCACGCTCGTCACCTTCGCGGCGCGGGGCCTCGCCTGGGACAGGCCGGGCCCCGGCCTCGCCGCGTTTCAGGAGGGACCGCCGGGCTGAAGTTCCGCGCCGCCGCGGGGCAGCCCGGCGATGCAGGGCGAGAAGAACAGCGCCCCGCTCCAGCAGCCCTTCAGGGTGCGCAGGCTCACCGCCGCCCAGAGCAGCACCAGCCCGGCGGCGAGCACGGTGCCCAGCCCCTCGAAAGCCGCGAGGTTCAGCTCGGCGCCCAGCCGGAAGGTGGCCAGCGTGTAGACCCCGATGGGGAAGGTATAGCCCCAGACGCCGAGGTTGAACGGGATGCCCCGGCGCAGGTGGTGCGCGGTGATCAGCGTGGCGAGCAGGAACCACCAGGCGCCGAAGCCCCAGAGCACCAGCCCCGCCACCAGCCCCAGCCCGGCGGCGACATGGCCCGCCGCCTCCAGCCCGTGCGCGGCGAAGATCGCCGGCGCCTCGCCGCCCAGCACCAGCATCCCCAGCGCCCCGGTGCCGATCGGCCCGAGCGCGAGCCAGCTCGTCGAGGCCATGCCCTGCTCGGGCAGCTTGTGCAGTGCCATGCGCAGCATCAGGATGCCGATCATCGCGAAGGCCACGGGCACCGAGCAGGCCCAGAGCGCGTAGGAGGCGATGAGCATGCCGAAGCGCGCGCCCGGCTCGGCGAGATGCGGCGCGATGAGCCCGCCGCTCGCCGCCGCCACCTCCGCCGCCACCACCGGCAGCAGCCAGACCGCCGTCATCGCCTCGAACCGGTGCTCCTGGCGCGAGAACATCAGGAAGGGCACGCCCACGCCGCAGGCCAGCGCCATCGCCGCATCGGCCCACCACAGCGCCTCGGCAACCGGCACCACGCCCGCCCCCCAGCGCGGCAACCCGTAGAGGATGAGCCCGTTGATCAGCGTGGCGAGGCCCATCGGGATGGTGCCGAAGAACATCGACACCACGCCATGGTCGAAGATCCGCCGCGCCTCGCGCGCGAACAGGATCCAGCGCAGGGCGTAGAGCAGGCTGAACAGGGCGAAGAGCCCGATGTTGAGCATCCAGAGCGCCTCTCCCACCGGCGCCAGCACCGGCCCCGCGCCGGGCACCTGCGGCAGGATGAGCGAGACCACGCCGGTGCCCATGGTGACGGCGAACCAGTTCGGGGTGAACTGGCGGATCACCTCGAGCGGGGTCTCCAGCGCGGAGAAGGGGCGCAGCCGCATGGCTGCAAGGGCCAATCTGGTCATGGCTCGAGGCTCCTGATGAGGGCGAGCAGCGCCCCCGTGGCGCGGCTGCGGGCGCGCGCACCGTGGCGCAGCGCGTGGAAGGCGCGGGCCGGCAGTCCGGCGGGCAGCGCGCGGACCGAGCCGCCCGCCACCGCCCGGGCCACCACCCGTTCCGAGAGCACCGCCACCCCCGCCCCGGCCTCCACCGCCGAGAGAACCCCGGCGTTGGAGGGCAGGGTGAGCGCCACGGTGAGGCCCGCGGGGTCGATGCCGCGGGCGGTGAGGATCTCCTCGAGGCTGGAGCGCGTGCCCGAGCCCTGCTCGCGCAGGATCCAGGGTGCTGCGCGCAGCCAGTCGTCATCCGCCGGGCCGTCGGGGGCCGGCAGCCCCGGGGGGGCGACCAGCACAAGCGGGTCCTCGGCCACCAGCTCCTGGCGCAGGGCGGGCGCGCGCACCGTGCCCTCCACGAAGCCCAGCTCGGCGGCTCCGCTCTCAACCTGCGCCGCGGCGCCCTCGGTGTTGGCGATGGCGAGGCTGAGGTCGATGCTCGGGTGGCGGGCCCGGAAGGCGGCGAGCACCGGCGGCAGCCAGTGGTCGGCGATGGTCTGGCTCGCCACCAGCCGCAGCCGGCCGCGCACCAGCCCGCCGAACTCGCCCAGCACCTGCTCGGCCGCCTCGGCCCGGGCCAGCACGGCGCGCGCCTCGGCAAGGAAGGTCTCGCCGATCTCGGTGAGCTCGATGCGCCGCCCCACGCGGTGGAACAGCGCCACGCCGTGGCGGTCCTCCAGCGCAGCGATCGCCGCACTCACCGCCGATTGCGACAGGTGCAGCACCTCGGCGGCCCGGGTCATGTGCTCGAGCTCGGCGACGGCGACGAAGATGCGGAGTTGTTCGAGGGTCATCATAGGCTCCTTGGCCGTGCCACAGAGATAGGCAGCGCGAACCAATCGTTCAAACGAATTGATCTGATCAATATGACCGAAAAAATCGATTGAAAACCTGTGGAACCTGCAGGCACAACGCGGCGTTCACCCGTTGCGGTGTGACTTCCGCGCCCCGCGACAGTCGGGAGACGGGCCATGGCCCATCATGAACACGGTCACATGAACATCGAACAGCAGCAGCACACGTTCCACGGCTTCCTGCGCATCACGCAGTGGGTGGTGGGGCTGGTGTTCGTGCTGCTCCTGCTGCTGGCGGCCTTCAACAGCTGACACCCCGCCCCGGTGAGGGGCAGGGCTGGCAATGTCGGGATGCGGGGAACCCGCCGTCAGGCGGGCTGGGGGGCCTTGCGCGGCAGGATGGCGCCGCGGTGGCCGATGACTTCCATCGACAGCGCATGCGCGCGCACGGCCGCTTCGGGGATGCTTGCGCCCTGCAGGCGGGCGGCGAAGTAGCCGGCGTTGAAACTGTCGCCGGCCCCGGTGGTGTCGACCACGCGCTCGGCGCGCGGGAAGGCGGCGAGTTCCTGCACCGTGCCGCCGGTGATGGCGAGCGGGCCGGCCGCGCCGCGCTTGATCAGCACCTCGGCGTTCAGGGCGGCGAAGCGCGCCACGGTCTCGGCCTCGCCGCCGCCGTGCAGGGCGATCTCGTCATCGATCGAGGGCAGGGCGATGTCGGCCTGCGCCCAGAAGCGGGCCAGCACCGTGCGGGCCTCCTCGGGCGAGGACCACAGGCGGGGGCGGTAGTTGCTGTCGAAGGCAAAGCGGCCGCCGGCAGCGCGGTAGCCGGGCAGGAAGGCGAGCAGCGCCGCGCGCGCCTCCTCCGACAGGATCGCCACCGAGATGCCGGAGAGGTAGATCAGCCCGTAGCCCGCGAGCGCCTCCGGCGCCGGCCCGGCCTCGCCGGTGAACAGGCGCCGGGCGGCGGCGGATTCGCGCCAGTAGCGGAAATGCCGCTCGCCGTCGGGGTCGTTCTCAATGAGGTAGATGCCCGGCAGGCGCTCCGGGTGGCGGCCGACATGCTCGGTCGACAGCCCCTCGGAGGCCATGTAGCGCAGCATCGAATCGGACACCGCGTCCTGGCCCAGCAGGGTGACATAGGCCACCTCCGGCAGGCCGAGCCGGGCGAGGTAGACAGCGGTGTTCAGCGTGTCGCCGGCAAAGGCATTGCTGAGGCGCAGCGGCTCGGCGCCGGTCTCGCCGGACAGCTCGAGCATGGCCTCGCCGATGCAGGCGACGGTGGTATTGGTCACAGGACGGCTCCGATCTTCCAGGGAACGAACTCGTTGTCACCGTAGCCGAATTCCTCGGAGCGTGTCTTCTTTCCCGAGGCCGTGTCGAGCAGGAAGTCGTAGATCTGCCGGCCGACCTCCTCCAGGCTCGCGCCCTCCTCGAGGATGGTGCCGCAGTTGATGTCCATGTCCTCGGGCATCGAGCGGAACAGCGCGCCGTTGGAGGCGAGCTTCACCGAGGGCGCGGGCTTGGCGCCGAAGCACGAGCCGCGCCCGGTGGTGAAGGCGATGATGTTCGCCCCGCTCGCCACCTGGCCGGTGGCCGCAACCGGGTCGTAGCCCGGGCTGTCCATGTAGACGAAGCCGGGCCGGTCGATGCGCTCGGCATAGGCATAGGCGCCCGAGAGCGGCGAGAGGCCGCCCTTGGCCACCGCGCCGAGGGATTTCTCGAGGATGGTGGTGAGGCCGCCGCGCTTGTTGCCCGGCGAGGGGTTGTTGTCGAGCGAGGCGCCGTTGCGATCGGCATAGGCGCGCCACCAGTCGATCATCGCCTCGATCTTCGCGCCGGTCTCGGGGTCGGCCCGGGCGATGAGCAGGTGCTCGGCGCCGAAGATCTCCGGGGTTTCCGACAGGATCGAGGTACCGCCCGCGGCCACCAGCATGTCCGAGGCGACACCGAGTGCGGGGTTCGCCGAGATGCCGGAGAAGCCGTCCGAGCCGCCGCACTGCATGCCCAGCGTGAGCAGCGAGACCGGCAGCGTCTCGCGCACGTCGCGGTTCGCCGCCTCGGCGATGGGCTCGAGCAGTTCCACCGCGCGGCGCACGGCGGAGGCGGAGCCGCCCACTTCCTGGATGTTGAAGGTCTGGAAGCGCTCGCGGGTCCAGTCATCGCGCTTGTAGAGCGTGAGCTGGTTCACCTCGCAGCCGAGGCCGACGATGAGCACGCCGGCGAAATTCGGGTGGTCGCGGTAGCCCTTGAGGGTGCGCACCAGCGTGTCGAAGCCCTCGCCCGAGCCGGCCATGCCGCAGCCCTGGTCGTGCACGATGGGGGCGAAGCCGTCCACCCCGGGGTATTTCGGCTTCAGCACCCGGTTCGCCTCCGCCGCGATGGCGCCGCAGACGGTCGAGGAGCAGTTCACCGAGGCGAGGATGCCGATGTAGTTGCGCGTGCCGGCGCGGCCGTCGGGGCGCAGGAAGCCCTCGAAGGTGGTGCGCTCGGGCTTCGCGTGGACCTGCCCGCGCTGCTCGGACTCGGTGGAATGCTCCTCGGCCATGGCGCAGTTCTGCACGTGGACATGCTCGCCCGCGGCGATGTCGGCGGTGGCGGTGGCCATCACCTGGCCGTATTTCACCACCGGGCTGCCCTTGGCCACCGGCATCACGGCAAACTTGTGGCCCATGGGCACGTCGGTGAGGAGGGTGGTTCCGTCCACCGTCTCGCCGGCCTTGAGCGCACGGAGCGCCACGGCCACGTTGTCGGCGGTATTGAGATGCATGCTGTCGCGCACGAGGGTTGTCATTGGCCTGACCTTGCTGTGATGGCCTCCAGCCGGGGCATTCCGGCGGGGCCGCCATTGGCTTTTGCCCAGTCCATGAAGGCCACGATGCGGCGGGCGACCTTCTGGGCATGGTTCTGGGCGATGTCGGAAATGCGGTGGTCGAGGAACGGGTTCGCGAAACGCTCCAGCGTGGTGGCGAGATAGGCCTCCGCCTCGGTGCCACGGCCCGCCGCGGCGAAGGCGGGAAGCACCTCCTCGGCGAAGATCGCATCGAGCTCGGCGCGCACCTCCGGGATGGCGATGAAGTCGCGCACCACGGCGGATGGGTCCGCCCCCCGGCGCTGCCACATGTCCACGAGAGACGTATGTCCGAGGTTGAGGATATGCAACTTCAGCCGCTCGATCTCCTCGAGATCGGGCACCAGCTGCACGCAGGGATGCACGCAGGGCGCGGTGACACCCGGCGCCGCCTCGATGGCCCAGAGCGCGTAGGGCTCGGCCACCGCGCCGGCGGGCTCCAGCGGCTCGGAGACGATGCGGTCGACCAGGCTCGAGGCCCAGACCACCTGCTGGCCGATCCAGTCGACCAGCGCGGGCGCGGCGGCATTGGCGGCGGCGATCTCGAGCACGCGGGCGCGCAGCACGCGGCCGTTCTCGGGCACCAGTTCCATCGGCATCACGGTGAGGGGCTCGGCGCCGGCGGCAAAGCGGGCGGCGAGCAGGTGGTAGAGCTTCGCGGGGAAGCTCATGCCCTGCGCGAAATCGGGCGCGGTGTCATCGGGGCGCGGGGCATAGCCCGCGTCGCCGGTGTTGGAGATCACCACCTCGGCTTCCTCGCAGAACACGCGGGTGACCTCCGCCCAGTCGGTCGCGGTGGAGAGGGTGCGCTTCACCGAGGTGACGCGGCGCTCCTCGTCGATCACCGTGCCGGCCTCCAGCCCGCGGATGCGGACCGGGTAGCCTTCCGGGGCGGCGAGGGCGCCGAGGCGCTTTGCGCGCGACGCGTCGCCGGAGGATTGCACCACCGTGACCGCGAGCGGGCTCTCGGCCTCGGCGAAGAACAGGTCGGCATGCGCCTGCAGGAACCGGCTGGTGCCGAACTGGAGTACGGGAGTGGTCAAGCCTCTGGCCTCTTCGTGTCGCTGGAGGAGCGGGAGATCAGACGCGGATCAGCGCCTTGATCAGCGTGCCGCGGTCGTTCGCCCACTCGGGCAGGTTGGTCACCGCGTCCTCGAAGGAGGTCTCGTGGGTGGCGAGCGCGTCGATCGGCACCAGGCCGTCGCGGATGCAGGCGAGCACGTGGTCGAAATCCGCCTTCAGCGCGTTGCGGCTGCCGATAAGCGTGGTCTCGCGCTTGTGGAACTCGGGATCGGCGAAGGAGAGGTCGCCCTTGACCACCGAGAGCAGCACGTAGGAGCCGCCGTGGGCGAGGTAGTTGAGCCCGGCGTTCATCGCGTGGATGTTGCCGGTGGCGTCGAACACCGTGTCGTAGGACAGCAGGTCGTCGGACTGGTCGGCCGGCTTCGCGAGCTCGGTCTTCGCGTTGGGCAGCACCTTCGCGGCGAGGGCGAGGCGCGCCTCGGACGTGTCCTTCAGGGTGATCTCGGCGCCGTCGATGGCGGCGAAGAGCGCTGCGCCGATGCCGATCGGGCCCGCGCCCACCACCAGCGCCTTCGAGCCCTTCGCGAGCTTCGAGCGCCGCACGCCATGCGCGCCGATGGCGAGGAATTCCACCATCGCCGCCGCCTTCGCCTCCATGCCCTCGACCGGGTAGAGGTTGCCCTCGGGCACAACGATCTCCTCGCACATGCCGCCGTCGGTGTGCACGCCGAGCACGGCGATGTTCTGGCAGCAGTTGGGCTTGCCGATCTCGCAGGCATGGCAGGTGCCGCAGACGAGGTAGGGGTTCACCACCACGAGGTCACCTTCCCTGATGCGCCCGTCGGCCGAGGCCTCCAGCGCGCGGCCGGACAGCTCGTGGCCCATCACGCGCGGGTACTGCAGGAAGGGCTGCTGGCCGCCGTAGATGTGGTAGTCGGTGCCGCAGATGCCGATGTACTCGATCTTCACCCGCACCTTGCCGGGCGCCGCCTCGGGGCGGGGGCGTTCGGTGAGGGTGAGCGTGCCAGGCTGCTCGCACAGGAGCGCTTTCATCGACATGTCGGATCTTCCTTCGTGTGGCAGGGACGCGGGGCGCGCCGCGATTTCGGTCTTTTATTTATTAAAAACCCTTTCCGTCAATTGTTTTTTATGAGAGGAAGCGCGGGCCCGAACCTGTCAACGAACCCTTCCCCCGAGCCTGCCGGAGCCGTGGCCCATGGCCAGACACAACAAGGTCTTCAAGGACGTCTTCAACCGTTGCCTCGAAGATCTCGACCGCATGAGCCCCGGCACGCCGCTGGGCTCGGAGACCCAGATCGCCGCCATGCTGGGCGTGAGCCGCACCACGGTGCGCGCGGTGCTCGCACGGCTCTCCGAGCGCGGGATCCTCGCCTGGGACGGCCGCCGCAAGACCCTGCTGCGCCGCCCCTCCCGCGCCGACCGCTTCGGCACGGAGGAGACGGAATCGGTGGCAGGCCGCATCGAGGCCGCCTTCATGGAGTGGATCCTGAAGGGCGATCTCGCGCCCGGCACCACGCTCAACGAGGCCGATCTCGCGCGGCGATTCTCCGTGTCCGCCGCGGCGCTCCGGGAGTTCCTCATCCGCTTCGCGCGCTTCGGGCTGATCTCGAAGCGGCCGAACCGGCACTGGGTGCTGGAGGGGTTCACGCTGGATTTCGCCCAGGAGATGTTCGACATCCGCGAGATGTACGAAACCCGGGCCGCCGCCGCCTTCCTCGCCCTGCCGCCCGGCCATGCCCACTGGGACCGGCTGGCGCGCATCGCCGAGGACCATGAGCGGCTGATCGCCGGGCGCAGCGACGTGCTCGATTTCCCCCGGCTCGACGAGCGCTTCCACCGTCTGGTCTGCACCGCCGCCGGCAACCGTTTCATCGACGATTTCAACCGGATGATCTCGGTGGTGGTGCATTACCACTACCGCTGGAACAAGCGCGACGAGGCCGAGCGCAACCACACGGCCGCGCGCGAGCACATGGCGGTGATCGCCGCGCTGGAGGCCCGCGATGCCGGGGCCGTGGCCCAGACCCTCGGGGCGCATCTGCGCACCGCGCGGCAGACCCTGCTCGCCTCGGTGAAATGGGGCGAGGAGGATTCGCCCGCGGCCGCGGCCTGTTAACCATTTAGCAAGATTCTGTCCCCCCGCACCGCGCCGCTGAAACTTGACGATAGGTCGAATCGCGGCTAGTCACTGGTCCAACAATAGGACCAGAGGCACGCAAAGTGCCCTCGAACGCTGCGGGAGGAACCTCAGACATGAGTCGAAAAACGGCCGTGGGCCATGTTCTGGAGCTGCTCAGGCGCGACATCGCCGAGCATTACGCCCCGGGCGACATGCTCCCCACCGAGCGCGAGCTCGCCGAACGCTACGGCGTGGCGCGCAACACGATGCGCGAGACGATGATCTACCTCGAAGCCTACAGCCTGATCGAGAAGACCCAGCGCGGCGCGCGCGTGCGCACCCCGGGGTTCGAGCCGATGTTCGAGGCCTTCACCCAGCATTTCGACCGCTCGCTCTCCGCCTACCGCGAGGTTCTGGAGTTCCGCCGCATCGTCGAGACCGGGGCGGCGCCGGCCGTGGCCGCCGGCATCACCGATGCCGAGCTCGCGGCGCTCGAGGCGCACAACGACCGCATGGCCTCGGCCCTCACCGCCCATGACGCGGCGGAGGCCGATTACGCCTTCCACCTCGGCCTGGTGCTGGGCGCGCGCAACGCCGTGGTGCAGCGCATGTACCAGGTGATGTCCATGCCGCTGAAATTCTACCTCGAAGTGGGCAAGACCCGGAGGCCGGACACCGAGCGCGCGCATGAGCAGCATGCCCGCATCATCGCTGCCGCCCGGGCGCGCGACGCCGCGGCGCTCACCGAGGCGCTGCACAGCCATTTCAGCCATTCCGGCGCGGTGCTGGCGACACAGGAACCCGTCGCCGACAGCACCGGCGGGGCAGGGCGCGCATGAGCCTGTCGCCCGCCCCCTGCCACCCTGCGCTCCGGCGCCCCGGCCTCCGCGCCGGGGCCTGTCGGCCCGCCACCGCGACCGGGCCCGCCGCCCGCGCGCCACAGATCCGCCGGGAGGGCCCGCGTGCAGGCGCCCCGGCGGCCGGCCGGAGAAACGCTCCGGCCCCGAGCCATCGCACGACGATCCTTTCGGGAGGAAACTGATGAAGTCTTTTGCTTTCGGCCTCGCCACCGCGGCGCTTGCCGTGCTTGCCGCCCCGGCCTTCGCGCAGAGCGTCACGGTCAAGGTCGCCTATGAGAACAACCCCGGCGAGCCGGTCGACATGGTGATGAACCGCTGGAAGGACCTCGTGCACGAGGCCTCCGGCGGCGACGTGGAGCTCGAGCTCTACCCGTCCTCGCAGCTCGGCGCCAAGCAGGACGTGATCGAGCAGGGCCTGCTCGGCGTGAACGTGATCACCCTCGCCGACGTGGGTTTCCTCACCGATTACGACCCCGATCTCGGCATCCTCTTCGGCCCCTACCTGACCGACAACCCCCAGCAGCTCTTCAAGATCTACGAGAGCGACTGGTTCAAGCAGAAGGACGAGGAGCTGCGTGAGAAGGGCGTGCACATCGTCATCAACAACTACCTCTACGGCACGCGCCAGCTGCTGGCGAACAAGCCGGTCGAGACCCCGGCCGACCTGGAGGGGATGAAGATCCGCACCCCCAACAACATCATGCAGATCCGCGCCATCGAGGCGATGGGCGGCACGCCCACCCCGATGCCGCTGGGCGATGTCTACCCCGCCCTCACCCAGGGCGTGATCGACGGCGTGGAAAACCCGCTGCCGGTGCTCTACGGCCAGAAGCTGCACGAGCAGGCGAAGTACCTCTCGATGATCTCCTACCTCAACAACACCTCGCTCTGGCTGGGTGGCGAGGCCTTCTTCTCCACCCTCGACCCCGAAGTGGTGCAGATGCTGCATGACACCGGCTACCAGGCCGGCCTCTACAGCCAGGAGCTCGCCGCCTCGCAGGACGAGGAGATCATCGCGGACATGAAGGCCCAGGGCGTGACCGTCGTCACCCCCGACATCGCGCCGTTCCGCGAGAAGGCCATGGCCGTCTACAAGGAATTCCCCGAGTGGTCCGAGGGCCTCTACGAGGAAATCCAGGCCCAGCTCAAGGACTGAGCCACGCAGTGACACCGCGTCGGGCGGGCCCCTCCGGGCCTGCCCGTTTTCCTTCAACGATCGGATAATTCCATGAAGTATATCGGACAGCTGGCGGTTCTCGTCGCCTCGCTGCTGCTCGTCGTCCTGGTGGGCATCACGGTCGCCTCGGTGGGCATGCGCTACATCGCCGGCGCGCCGCTGCAGTGGACCGAGGAGATCTCGGGCCTGCTGATGGTCTGGATCGTGATGATCGGCGCCATCGCCTGCGAGCGCGAGAAACAGCACCTCACCATCGATTTCATCGTGGCGCTGCTGCCACGCCGGGCCGGGGCGCTGGTCGGCATCGTGGTGGGGCTGGCCTCGCTGGGGCTGCTCGCCGCCATGGGCTGGCTGTCCTGGGAGCTGGCGCAGACCGCGCAGTTCAAGTCCACGCAGATCCTGCGCATCTCCTGGTTCTGGCTCGACATCGCGCTCACCGTGGGCGCCGCCGGCATCGCGCTCTTCGTGATCGCCTCGCTGGTGCGCAAGGCCCGCATCGTCGCCGGAGGGGACGACACCGAATGACCTGGTTCATCATCATCCCGATCATGTTCGGCCTGTTCGCGCTGAACATGCGGCTCTACCTCGCGATGTTCGCGGCGGTCCTGCTCTACTTCCTGTTCTTCGCCTCCATGCCGCTGCAGATCGCCGTGCAGCGCATCATCGCGCCGACGCAGAACGCCTCGCTGCTGGCCATTCCCTTCTTCGTGCTGCTGGGCACGCTGCTGGGCTCCACCGGCATCGCCGAGCGGCTGCTGAAGGTGGCGGACCTGCTGGTGGGGCGCTTCACCGGCGGGCTCGGCCTGACCAACGTGATGCTCTCCACCCTGATGGGCGGGCTCTCGGCCTCCAACCTGGCGGATGCCGGCATGATGTGCCGGATGATCGTGCCGGAGATGGAGAAGGAGGGCTACAACCGTGGCGTGGCGGCGGCGCTCACTGCGGCCTCCTCGCTGATCACCCCGATCATCCCGCCGGGCATCGCGCTGATCATCTACGGGCTGATCGCCAATGTCTCGATCGGCTCGATGTTCGTGGCCGGCATCCTGCCCGGGCTGCTCTGCGCGGCGCTGCTGCTGTTCACCACCTATTTCGTGGCGAAGCGCGAGGGCTACAAGCCCACCCGCACCGCCCGCCCCACCATGGCCGAGACCGGCCGCACCCTGCTGCTGGCCTGGCCGGCGCTGTTCCTGGTGGTGGTGGTGATCGGCGGCATCCGCTTCTCTGTGTTCACGCCGACAGAGGCGGGCGCCGTGGCCGTGGTGGTGACGCTGCTGATCGGCTTCTTCCTCTACCGGCGCATGAACCTCGCCGACGTGGGCTCCGCCCTCTCGGAGACGGCGCGGCAGACCTCCGCCGTGCTGCTGGTGATCATGACCAGCTCGGCGCTCGCCTGGATCTTCTCCATGGAGCGCGCCGGCATCGGCATGGCGGAATTCGTCACCGGCCTCACCGACAACCCGGTGGTGTTCCTGCTCATCGTGAACGTGCTGCTGCTGGTGCTGGGCATGTTCATCGAGGGCACGGCGCTGATGATCATCCTGGTGCCGCTGCTGCTGCCGGTGGTCAAGCAGCTCGGCATCGACCCGGTGCATTTCGGCATCGTGATGATCCTCAACCTCTCGGTGGGCACGCTCACGCCGCCGGTGGGCACGGTGATGCTGCTGGTGTGCAGCCTCACGAAGGTGTCGATCCCGGAGTTCGTGAAGCGCGGCTGGCCGTTCTTCGCGGCGCTGATCCTGGCGCTGCTGCTGGTGACGCTGGTGCCGGCGCTCTCGCTCGCCTTCGTGTGAGCCGCCGCGGGCCTTCCCGCGGGGAAGGCCCTCCTCATCCCCTCCCGGGGCGGGAGGGGAGTTCGTCGGGCCTCGCCCCGCCCGGGGGCGGGGCGGCGCCAGCCCCGGCCGCTTTCCCGGTCCTCAGGGCGTGCCGCCGGCGAGGCGCCTGCGTACCAGCCTCGCGATCAGCCGGGCCAGGGCAGGGCCGGTGACCAGCACCACGAGGAAGCGGGATGTCTGCATCGCCATCACGAAGGAGACGTCGACATCGCTCGACGCGGCGATGATCGCCACCGAATCCGCGCCGCCGGGGCTGGTGGCCAGGTAGGCGGTGAGCGGGTCCACCCCCGCGAAGGCCACCAGTGCCGCCGCGAAGGCGCCGCAGATCGCCATCAGCAGCAGGATGGAGGCCACGAGCCGGGGCAGGGCGCGCATCGCGTGGCGCAGGATCGACCGGGTGAAGCGCAGCCCGATGCTCCAGCCCACCATGGCGTAGCTCAGCGCCAGCAGCCACAGCGGCAGCTCGATGCGGATCAGCCCGGCCCCCTCCAGCGCCACGCCGAGCACCAGCGGCAGCAGGAAGGGCCCGGAGCGGAAGCGCAGCGCCATCGAGAGCCCCACGCAGCCCCAGGCCAGCGCCAGCGTCATCGCGAGGCCCGCCCAGTCGGTCTCGGGGAACCAGACCGGCGCCGGCGCGCCGCCGCCCGCCCCCACCCAGATGCGCGCCACCGCGGAGGCCGCGACGGCCACCAGCACCACGCGCACGTATTGCATGAAGGCGACGAGGCGCACGTCGGCGCCATGCGCCTCGGCCATGAACACCATCGCCGCGGCCGCCCCGGGCGACGAGCCCCAGACCGCCGTGGTGCCCGGCAGCACCTGGGCACGGGCGAGCAACCAGCCCAGCAACGCGCTTGCCGCGACCACCGAGAGCACGCCGGCGAGGAAGATCGGCCAGTCCGCCGCCACTTCCGCGAGCGTGGCGGGGGTGATCACCCGGGCGATCATGCAGCCGATCACCGCCTGGGCGAGCTGGAAGGGCAGGCGCGGCACCCGCACCCGCACCTCCGCCGATGCGAGGATGATCGCGGCCACCATCGGGCCGAGCAGCAGCGCCGCGGGCAGTCGCAACAGCTCCAGCAGCGCGACCATCACCACCGAGAGCAGCACGAGGAGCAGGAACTGCGCCGGCAGCGGCTGGCGCGCGAGGCGGCCTTGCGGGGCGGGAGACGTGTCGCTGCAGGCCATTGTGCTCACTCCGCCGCCAGCAGGATGTCACCCGACAGGCGCACCCGCGAGATGCGCGGCATCACCGCGCGCAGGCTCATCTCGTGCAGTTCGGCCGAGACGCTGGTGCACAGGTCTTCCGCCAGCACCACATCGTAGCCGTGCTCCCAGGCGGCGCGGGCGGTGGACTCGACACCGAAATTCGTCGCGATCCCGCCCAGGACGATGCTGCGCACCCCGCGGCGGCGGAGCTGCAGGTCGAGCTCGGTGCCGTGGAAGGCGCCCCAGTGGCGCTTGGTGATCACCAGGTCGCCGGGTCGCTCGAGCCCCGGGGCGAGACGGCCCCAGCCCTCGGGCAGGCCGCCCTCCGGCCGGGGCAGCGGCTGGTCGACCGCCTGCGGCGGCGCGTCGGCAAAATCCGCCGCCCAGCCCACCCGCACCAGAACCACCGGCGCTCCCGCGGCGCGGAACCGCTCCGCCACCGGCCGCGCCGCCGCCAGCACCTCGGAGCCGGACCGCGGCGCGAGCGGCATCGACAGGATGCCCTCCTGCAGGTCGATGAGCACGAGGGCGGCGGCGGCGGGGAGCAGACGGGTCATGGACGGTACCTTGAAGCGGAACGGCGCGGGAGAGCGGGCAGGAGGCGAGGCCACGCGACGGTGACGGGGCGCTGTCCGGCAGATGTGCGAGAATGGTCCCGCATAACCGGAAAAGGTGAGGATGTCTGCCCCGAAGTCGGGCACGGTCGTGCAGCCCATGAAGGCGGTGCCGCCGGCGCCGCACTGCTCAAGGAAAGCCGGATGCTGCTTGATGCCGCAATTGCAACACTCTGCCCCGATGATCAGGATATATTCACCAAATTGCCACAATGACGGTTCTCGTGCGTGGTTTGTGCTAGACGTGGCCGGGCGCCGCGGCCTCCCCCCGGCCGCCCGCTGAAAGGAGCAGGAGTGTCGTTCGGTAGCCAGCCAACCCGCAACGTCGGGCCCAGCGAGTTCAACAAGCGCGCCTTCCTGCTGTGGAGGGTCCTTCCGACGATCCTCATCGCGCTCGCGGTGAGCGGGGCGGCCTTCCTGCTGCTGGAGTGGAGCGCGCGCGAGGCCGATCGCCTGTCGCTCGAGCGGCAGAGGCGGTTGTTCAGCCTCGCGGTCATGGATATGACCGAGAACATCGCCCACCAGCAGGAGAGCGTGACGGTCTGGGACGACTCGGTGCTGCATCTGCAGGAGGAACCGCGCGACCAGGAGTGGCTCGACGCCAACATGGGCAGCTGGCTCTACAGCTACTTCGGCATCGACGCCTCCTACCTGCTCGACCCCGATGACCGGGCGATCTTTGCCTCCGAGCAGGGCCGCCTGCTGACACCGGAAGTCTTCGCCGGCGTGGCGGCCGCCGTGCTCCCGCGGGTCGACCGGCTGCGCGCCGTGCTGCGCCGCGACGATCCCGCGGACGTTCCCGACAGGATGGACAGCGCCGGGGTCACCGACCTCGCGATGGTGCGTGGCCATCCCGCGATCGTGAGCGCGAAGCCGGTGGTGAGCGACACGGGCGACATCGTCCAGACCCCGGGGGAGCAGTACGTGCACGTCGCGGTGCGCTACCTCGACGGCAGTTTCCTTGCCGAGGTGCAGGAGCGCTACCTGTTCAACGACCTGCAGTTCGACGCCGATGTCGCCAACGCGCCGGGCGCGCTGCAGCTCTACCCGCTGTTCGATGGCTCCGATGCCACGCTGGGGTATTTCACCTGGCGGCCGGTGCTGCCGGGCGCGGGGGTGAGCCGGCGCATCCTGCCGGCTCTCGCCGTGCTCTGCATGCTCGCCTTCGCCGGGCTCGGCCTGTTCCTGTGGCTGCTCTGGCGGAGATCCGTGGCCCTGGGCGCCACGGAGGCCCGGATGCATTACATGGCCCTGCACGACGCCCTCACCGGCCTGCCCAACCGGGCGATGTTCGTCGAGCGGGTGGAGAGCGCGCTCACCCGCAGCGCCGCGGGGCGCGGGGGCACCGCGCTGCTCTACATCGACCTCGATCACTTCAAGCAGGTGAACGACACCCTCGGCCACCCGGCCGGGGACCAGCTCATCCAGGAGGCCGGCCGCCGCCTGCAGGGCCTCACCCGCGACACGGACACCGTGGCCCGCGTGGGGGGCGACGAGTTCGCCATCGTGATGACCGGCGTCACGGAGCAGGCCCATGTCGAGCGGCTGTGCGACCGTATCGGCGATTCCGCCCGCATCCCCTTCGACATCGAGGGCAACCAGATCTTCATGGGCATGAGCATCGGCTATGCCATGGCCGGGGCGGACGGGCCGGGGCTCAACGAGCTGGTACGCCGGGCCGACGTGGCGCTCTACCGGGCCAAATCCCTCGGCCGCAGCCGCCACGTGGTCTACGAGAAGGACATGGACGCGCTGCTGCAGGAGCGCCGCCGCACCGAGGCCGACCTGCGCATCGCCCTGCGAGAGGGGGGGCAGCTGCAGGTGTGCTACCAGCCGATCTATGCCGCGCGCAACGGCGCGCTCACCGGCTTCGAGGCGCTGCTGCGCTGGCAGCACCCCGAACTGGGCCCGATATCGCCCGAGGTCTTCATCCCCATCGCCGAGGAAACCGGGCTGATCGAGCCTCTCGGCGCCTGGGTGATGCGCGAAGCCTGCACCGCCGCGGGCGGCTGGCCGGATCTGGTGATCTCGGTGAACGTCTCGGCCATCGAACTGCGCGACCCGGACTATGCCGGCCGCCTCGCCGACCTGCTGCGCGAAACCGGGCTGGCGCCGGAGCGGCTGGAGCTCGAGCTCACCGAGAGCACGATGATCGAGGCTCCTGGCGCCCACATGCAGAACCTGCGCAGCCTGCGCGGCATGGGCGTGCGGCTGGTGATCGACGATTTCGGCACCGGCTTCTCCTGTCTCGGCCGGTTGCAGAGCCTGGAGGTGGACCGCATCAAGATCGACCGCAGCTTCATCCACGCCCTCGGCCGCTCCTCGAGCGACGAGGCGATCGTGCGCGCGATCATCGACCTCGCCCATGCCACGATTCTCGAGACCACCGCCGAGGGGGTCGAGACCGAGGAGCAGCGTGCCCGCATCCGCGCACTCGGCTGCGACAGCCTGCAGGGCTTCCTGTTTTCCGAGGCGCTCTCGCACCGGGACGCGGACGCGCTGGTTGCCGCCGGAACCCGCGGCGCGGGGCCCGAGCCCGGCGCGACGGACAGCAGGGCAGCCAGAGAGGCCGACAATCTCGCCGGGCCGGGCTGATCGGCGGCGCCCGCGCCGCGCAATTGGGCTCGACGCGCCCCCCCTCCGGGCGCTAGCTCTTGGAAAAAGGGCGCGCGCCCCCCGCGCGCCCGCCAGTGCGGGAGGAAAGGCATGGACGCGGCAATCGTCGGCTGGGGACACACGAAATTCGGGCGCATGGACGCGCTGAGCCTCGAGGAGCTCATCACCATGGCCGCGGCGGAGGCGCTCGGCGATGCCGGGCTCACCGGGGCGGACGTGGACGCGGTCTGGCTGGGGCATTTCAACGCCGGGCTGGTGAAGGACGGCTTCGCCGCCTCCATGGTGCTCGGGGCGGACGATGGCATGCGCTTCAAGCCGGCCACGCGCTGCGAGAACGCCTGCGCCTCCGGCTCGGCCGCGCTCTACGCCGCCATCGACGCGGTGCGCGCGGGCCGCATCCGCGTGGCCCTGGTGGTTGGGGCGGAGAAGATGACCCATCTCGACACCGCCTCCGTCACCGCCGCCCTCGGCTGCGCGAGCTACCAGAAGGAGGAGGCCGGCAAGAGCTTCCCGCAGATCTTCGCCGATTTCGCCTCCGCCTACGCGGAGCGGTACGGCGACCCGACCGAGGCCATGGCCCGCATCGCTGTGAAGAACCACGCCAACGCGATGCACAATCCGCTGGCGCAGATGCACCGGCCGCTGGAGCTCGATTTCTGCCGGAATGTCTCGGAGAAGAACCCGATGATCGCGGCCCCGCTGAAGGTGACCGACTGTTCGCTGGTCTCGGACGGCGCCGCGGCCGTGGTGGTGGCGCGCACCGACATGCTGGGGGATTTCCGCCGCGCCGTGGGCTTCCGCGCCGCGGTGCAGGTGAACGACTACCTGCCGATCTCCGCCAAGGACCCCGCCGCCTTCGAGGGCCCGCGCGAGGCGGTGCGCCGCGCCTACGAGACCGCCGGAATCGGGGTGGACGACCTCGATTTCGCCGAGGTGCACGATTGCTTCACCATCGCCGAGCTGCTCGCCACCGAGGCGCTCGGCCTCGCCCCCGCCGGCAGCGGGCGCGAGGTGGTGATCGAGGGGCAGACCGCGCCGGGCGGCCGGCTGCCTGTCAACCTCTCGGGCGGGCTGAAGGCCAAGGGCCACCCGGTGGGGGCGACCGGCGTGTCGATGCACGTGCTCGCCGCCCGCCAGCTCACCGGCGAGGCGGGCGGCATGCAGTCCCCGGGCGCTGCCCTGGGCCTGTGCTTCAACATGGGCGGCGGTGCCGTGGCGAACTACGTCTCGGTGCTCGAGCCGCTGAAGGCCTGAGCCTCCGCCGCCAGCCACTCGGCGGTGATCCGCAGGTCGGACTGGGTGAGCCCGTGCGAGGCCGGCAGCACCTGCCGGGTGACCCGGGCGCCGACGCGCTCGAGATCGGTGGCGAGCCCTTCGGAATTCGCCGCCGGCACGATCGGGTCCATCGCGCCCGAGAGCAGCAGCACCGGCGTGCCGGAGCGGGCCGGGGCAGGGGCCGCCGCGAAGGGCCGCATCGCGCGCAGCAGCACCCCGCCTGCGAGCACGCCGGGGTGGCGCAGCAGCAGCGCCGCGGCGATGTTCGCGCCGTTGGAGAAGCCCACCGCCACCGGGGCGGCGAGCCCGTATTCCGCCCGCGCCGCGGCGATGAATTCCGCCAGCTCGTCGGTGCGGCGGGCGAGGTCGGCCTCGTCGAACACGCCTTCGCGCAGGCGGCGGAAGAAGCGCGGCATGCCGTTCTCCAGCACGCTGCCGCGCGGCGAGAGCAGCGCCGCCTCGGGCGCGAGGGTGCGGCCCAGCGGCAGCAGGTCGGTCTCGTCGCCGCCGGTGCCGTGCAGCAGCAGGAGCGGCGGCCGGCCCGGGGCCGTGGCCGGTTCGAAACGGTGCGGGCGGGCGAGGATGTCGGTCGTCGTGGTCATGGCGGGTCTCCCGGGCGGATGAGGGGCAGCCCCCGGGGAGGTCCGGGGGCCGCGGCGTGTCAGGCGAGCGCGGGCAGCGTGGCCTCGATCATCTCGCGATGCGCCTCGTATTGCGGCGGCAGCTTCAGCGCGGTGCCGAGGCTGGCGGCGGGCTCGTCGACCGCAAAGCCGGGGTCGTCCGTCGCGATCTCGAACAGCACGCCGCCGGGCTCGCGGAAGTAGACCGATCGGAAGTAGTTGCGGTCCTTCTGCTCGGTGGTGCGCAGCCCGTGGTTGCGGGCGAGCTTCTCCACCATCTCCGCCTGGCCGGCCTCGTCGGCGCGGAAGGCGACATGATGCACCGAGCCCGCGCCCTGCCGGGCCTTGAGGAACTCGCCCGCGGCATGCAGGTCGACGATGCCGCCGATGGTGGTGCCCGGCACGGCGAAGCGGCGCAGGCTGCCTTCCTGCCCGATCTCGGCGAAGCCGAAGACATCGGTGAGCACCTCGGCCGTGGCACCCGCGTCGGCCAGCAGCAGGTTCACGCTGTGGAAGCCGCGGATCGCGTGTTCGGCGGGCACGCTGCCGTCACTCCAGCCGGGTTCGGCCTCGATGCCGGGCACGCCGGCAAAGGCGAGGCGCAGGCCGTCGGGGTCGCGGAAGGCGAGGAAGCTCTCGCCGAAGCGCTGCACCGGCATCTCGTGGGCGACGCCCTTCTCCAGCAGGCGGTGGAGCCAGAAGCCCATCGAGGCCGCCGGCACGCGGAACACGGTCTGCTGCGCCTCGCCGATCCCGCCCCGGCCGGGGGCCGCATGCTCCCAAGGGAAGAAGGTGAGGATGGTGCCGGGCTGGCCGGCCTCGTCGCCGTAATAGAAGTGATAGGTGCCGGGGTCGTCGAAGTTCACGGTCTTCTTGACCAGGCGCAGTCCCAGCACCCCGGAGTAGAACTCCAGGTTCCGACGCGCGGGGCCGGCGATGGCCGTCACGTGATGAATGCCGTTGATGTGCATTGTCTCTCTCCGTCGCGGGGCGGGATTGCCCTGTCGCTCTCATATGGGCAATATAACTACGGATGCGAGGCAGGAGGCATTGCAAGTTTGCAATGAAGGATTTGCGAGGCGGGGATGAACGACGGCGCGGACTGGGATGATTTCCGGCTGGTGGGGGCGATCGCGGCGGCGGGCAGCCTGCCGGCGGCGGCGGAGCGTGCGGGGCTCGCGCATTCCACCCTGTTCCGCCGGCTGGGCCAGATCGAGGAGCGGCTCGGCGTGCCGCTGTTCGAGCGCCACCGCTCGGGCTACGTGCCCACGCCGGCGGGCGAGGAGATGGTGGCGGTGGCGGAGGCGATGGAGGCGCGGGTGGCGGGCTTTTCCCGGCGCCTCGCGGGGCAGGAGATCGCGGTGAGCGGCGAGATCCGGGTCACCACCTCCGACACGCTGCTGCTGCACCTGCTCACGCCGCATCTCGCGCGGTTCCGCGCCGCCTGCCCGGGCGTGCGGCTCGACATGGTGCTGGCGAACGCGGCGCTGAACCTGTCGCGGCGCGACGCCGACGTGGCGATCCGCGCCACCGATACGCCCCCCGAGACGCTGGTGGGCCGCCGGGTGGCGCGGCTGGCCTGGACGCTCTACGCCGCCACCGGCGCCGAGCTGCCGGCAGACCGGCTCGCCGGCTGCGACTGGGTGAGCCTGTCAGACCCCGGCGGGCGAATGAAGGTGGTCAAGCACGTCGAGGCCACGGTGCCGGCCGAGCGCCTCGCCTACCGGGTGAACAGCGTGCTGGGCCTCGCGGAGGCGGTGGAGGCGGGGCTCGGCATCGGCTACCTGCCGTGCTTCATCGCCGACACCCGCCCCGGCCTGCGCCGCCTCGCCGCGCCGGACCCGGATTTCACCGCCGACCTCTGGCTGCTCACCCACCCCGACCTGCGCCGCGCGCCGCGCGTGCGCGCCTTTCTCGATCACATGGCAGAAGCGCTCACCGGCCAGCGGGCGCTGCTGGAAGGCGGGGCGGAGCGAGCGGGCTGAGGTGTGGAAGGACGCGGCCTATAAGGAAGATTATGTTATGAACTTGGAATGCCCCGGCTGTTCTGCAGGCCGACGCGCTGGTGTTTCGCTACGCAGTGACGGGTATTCGGCTTGTGAGAGCAGGCCTGCGACCGGTCAATCGACGCGATCGGCGCATTGTGCCGGGGACGAATGTCGTCACCAGCCGTGCGGCCGCCGTCTTTCGCTGCGCGTGAAGCGGGTGGCAGCCGCCCTCGCGGGGGCAGGATTTCGGCCGGCGCGGCGCCTGACGGGAGGGGAACGCCGCGCCGGCCCTGTCTTCAGCGAAGGGTGCCGAGCCGCGCCAGCACAGGGGCGGTGCGGGCCTCGAGCGCGGCACGCTCTGTGTCGCTGAAGGCAGGTTCGTAATAGTCGGGCGCGCTCACCCGGGCGGCGGCCTGCTCGGGCAGGTCCTCGTGGGAGAGGCCGCAATGGTCGAGCAGGCTGGCCATTTCGGCGGCCGGGTCGGCGCAGAATTCCTCGTAGCGCACCAGGCGGGTGGCGGAGGCGAGGTCGGCGTCGCGCGCCAGCGTGTCGGCCACGTGGCCGTAGACGTTCGCCCAGTGCAGAGCCCAGCCCTCCACCTCGCGGCCCTCGGCCCAGAGCGCCTCGATCTCGGCCACCACCTCCGGGTCTCCGGTGTTGATGGTCTGCCGGTCGGGGCCGAACTCGAAATGCCCGGCGCGGCGCAGGTGGCGGCGCACCCGCGGGTCGGTTTCGCCCGGGCCGCTGAACAGCGCGTGCTGCTTCATCAGCGAGGCGACGTGCCACAGCGGATCGCGCACCGGCACCACGAAGCGCGCGTCGGGGAAGAGACGGCGCAGGTAGGCGAGGCGGGTGATGTTGTAGTTGCCCTTGGCGAGGTAGCGGTGCCCGCCGCGCAGCAGCATCAGCTTGAGGATGTGCTCCTCGTAGAAGCGCTCGAAGGCGGCGTTGGAGGTGTTGCGGGTGAGCACCGCGCTCTGGCTGGGGTCGTGCGCGCCCTCGAAGAAGGCCATCCACAGCACCTCCTCGAAGGCCTCCGGGCTCTCGGGGGTCACGGTGATGCGGTCGCGGTGGGCGCGCTCGGAGGGGGCCTGGTCGGGGCGGCCGGCCCGGTCGATGAACCAGTTCCACGACCAGGGCGTCATCACCAGCGGGAAGTCGCGGTAGCGATGGGTGGCGATGTCGGGGTGGCGGGCGAGCAGCTCGAGCAGGATGGTGCTGCCCGAGCGCGCGATCCCGGCGATGTAGACCGGCCGGTCCACCCGCGCCTCCTCCAGCCGCTCGCCGAGCATCCGCGTCTCGCGGTCGGCGATGCGGCGGCAGAGGCCGGGGTGGCGCTCGGCGAGGCCGCCGAGCAGGTCGGTCCAGTAGTCGACTTTCATGTCCGATCCGGCGATGGTCATTCGATGCGCCTCAGGGATTTGAAGGAAAAGGCAAACAGGGTGAGGGCGGCGAAGAAGAACACTTCCCAGCCCCGCATCCAGTCCGGCCCCACGGGCAGGAGCTGCTGGCGCGGCAGGGCCACTTCCACGCGGTCCACCGGGGCGTCGTCGGGCAGGTAGCCTGCCGGGTTGCCGATCAGCGTGTTCCACCATTCGCGCTTGTGGATCACCGGCACCGGGGCGGCGAGCGGCACCTCGGCCACCGGCGTGCCGGTTTCGTTGGTGATCTCGGCGCGCGGCGTGCCGGCGCCCTCGTCCACCCAGCGGCCGTCGTAGCCGTTCGAGACCTGCACGGCCACGGGCTGGCCCGGCTCGGGGTATTCGCCGCCGTAGCGGCCGTCGAGCCAGACGATGAGCATCAGCACCGGCAGCGAGCCGATGATGGTGGCCGGCAGCACGATGGCCACGCGCCGGAGCGCGAGGCCGAGCATGCGGCGGATCATCGGCCAGGCCTCCTCGAACTCGCCGTCGAACTGCGAGACCTGCTTCTGCTGGGCCTGCAGCGCCGTCTTCAGCCCCGCGATGCGCTTCTGGGGCGACAGCAGCCGGTAGAGCTCCATCGAGACGATGGCGATCAGCGCCGACCAGACCGCCAGCCGCACCAGCGGCGGCAGGAACCCGGCCAGCCAGCCGTCGACGGCGCTGAACAGCGGGGCGGGTATGTCGAGCAGGCCCATGGCGCCGCCCTCAGTCGCGCTGTTCGGCGCGGGCCGAGGCAGCGGTTGCGGTGGCCGGCCGGGCCTGCCCCGCGCGGCGGCGGCGCAGCATCTTGCGGATCGGCCAGATGGCCACGAAGACGAGGGCGGTGCCCAGGGCCGCGACAAGCGCCCAGAGTGCGCCGAGCAGGCTCAGCCCCGCGCCGGGGCCCACGTAGGCCATGGCGGTTCCGGGAACGGTGAGGGCGGCAACCATGAGGCAGATGGCGATTTCGGTCTTCTTCATCAGTTCGTCTCCTTGGTCGTGTCGTCGAGGGGAAGGGACGCAGGCGTGAGCGCTGCGGGGTCGAGGGAGGCCTGCCGGCTGGGGGGCACCAGCAGGGAGGGGTCGAGGGTGGTGGGGTCGAGCCGCTCGGCCCAGGCCACGATCGGGATGATGGTCTGGCCGTTGAACTCGGTGCGGACGGGGTTCATGAACTCCCAGACGATCTCGCCCTCGGGCGTCACCTCCAGGATGCGGCCGCCGTTCGACTCGGTGATCATCGTGTTGCCATTGGCGAGGCGCTGCTGGTCGGAACGGATGCGGCTTTCCAGCGGCTGGTCCTTCGTGCCGGCGTACTGCCAGACGATGCCCATGGTCTCGGGGTCGATTTCGAGCACGCGGGAGGAGCCGTCCTCGCCCTGGTAGTTGGCGTAATTGTCGAACAGCAGCAGGTGACCGTTGTCGAGCAGGTCGGCGTCGTGCTGGCCCAGCCAGGGGCCGCGGGTGGCCCAGTGCACCTCCTCGGTCTCGGGGTTCAGGATCGCGACACCGTTCGCCTCGCGGAAGGAGAACAGCAGGTCGCCCTCCTCGGCCCAGGGGAAGTTCGCGGCCTGCTCGGCGGTGATGTATTTCACCGCGTTCGCGTGCAGCGGGTCACCCAGCGCGAAGCCGGAGGTGGCGTAGAGGATGTGGCGGAACTTCGAGGCCGCCATCGCCGGCAGCAGGCGGATCTTCTTCAGCTCCTCGCCATCGGGCGAGAGCACGACGAGGAAATCCTCCAGCCGCGGGCTTTCCAGGTGCTCGAAGCTCGGCAGCACGTCGTCCACGATCTCGTGGGTGAGGGTGTAGATATTGCCGTCCGGCCCCACGGAGAACTGGTGGTGCGCCCGGCCCGGATAGCTCCAGATCACGTTGGAATCCTTGTCGATCTTCACGAGGCCATAGCCGTAGGGCGTGTCGCCCACGCCTTCGTAGATCGCGAGGAGATCGCCGTTGGGGTAGACATGCGCGTGGCGGAAATAGACGAACTCGTCGGGCTGCGGCTCGGCCACGCCGCCCCAGTCGGCCGACCAGACCTGGCTGAAGGGCTTGGTCCACTGGTGCAGCACCTGCCCGTCCATGTCGACGAGATAGGCCGAGGGCTGGTCGCCGGTGGTGTAGAGCGTGACACCGCCCTGCGAGCGCTCGGTGGCGGGGATGGTGACGCCTTTTTCGGGGGTGCGCTCGGGGAACCAGAGGTCCGAGGTGTGGACGTTCTGGGTCATCGTGGCCTTCTCGTAGAGCGCCATCCCGCCGTCATAGGCGCGGCGGATCTCCGGCCCGGGGAAGAAACCGCCGATGGTCACCACCGCACCGGCAAGAAACAGAATCACCGCACAACCGACGAGAGAAACGGCGGCAAAGAACGTATCCCCGCGGGACTTGTTCTCTTCGGCAGGCAGGTCGCTGTTGTTGTCTGCTTTCATGGTCATCTGCGGGCCTTGACTGACAGGCGCCCCGATCTCGCGGAGGCAAAAGAAAAGTATTTCCAGACGCGAAGGCGCCGGAGCTCATAGTGAATTCAAAGCCTTTCCGAGGCTGATTTCTGGAGTCTTAGAGCCGGGGAAAACGGGTTCAAGTAACGAGAGCGCGAAAAAACGTCATGACTGAATACATTACTTCCGAATAGGTAAGTTTCCGCCGAAGCCCTCGGCGGCGCCGGGCCGGCATAGGCGTGAATCCGCTCATCGCCGCCCCGTCGGGAGTGCAGTGCAGCGCGCTTTCGCACTTGCAACTGGTATACCGGTCGTCCAGTATCCCGGCATGTCAGCAAGTTTCGAATTCGAGCGCGACCGCGCCTACAACCGCATCGTCGCCCTGATCTTCGGCGGCACCTACGATGCCGCCACGCCGCTGTCCGAGCGCAAGCTCGCGCAGGCCCTCGACATGGGGCGCATGCCGGTGCGCGAGGCCCTGCGCCAGCTCGAGCAGGAGGGGGTGGTCGAGGTGCGGCCCGCCCGCGGCACCTTTGTGCGCTCGGTCTCGCCGGAGGATCTCGCCGAGGTCTACCGCGTGCGCGAGGCGCTGGAGGGGCTGGCGGCCGAGCTTGCCGCCGGGCGCCCGACCACCGGGGCGCTTGCGGCCTGCGGCACGCGCATGCGCATCATGGCGCGCGACGCCTCCGCCTTCACCGCCGCCGAGATCGACGACGCGGGCACCGAGTTCCACAACCTGCTGATGGAGGCCTCCGGCTCGGTGCCGCTCAGCGAGGCGGTGCGGCTGTTCCGCATGCGCTTCCGGCTGGCCTTCCACCTGCCGCGCTACTTCGCCCAGGAGATCGCGCAGGAAACCCTCGCCGAACACATCGCCATCCTCGAGGCCGTCGAGGCGCGCGATCCCGTCGCCGCCCGGGCCCGCATGGTCGACCACCTCGCGCGCGGCCTGGAGCTGCGCCTGAAGCTCGAAACCGGAGTCGGCCGGAAACCCGCAAAGGGCACCGACACCTCGTCCAACAGTGGAATGGAGAAAACCCAGTGAACACGCTTGCCGCCCTTCTCTGCGCCGGCCTCGGCGCCGCCGCCGCGCTCGGCTCTGCCGCCTCCGCCGGAACCCTCGACACCGTGCGCCAGAACGGCGTGGTGAAATGCGCCGTGAACGGCAGCCGCCCGGGCTTTTCCTCGGTCGACAGCCATGGCGCCTGGCACGGCATCGACATCGACACCTGCCGCGCCGTGGCCGCGGCCGTGTTCGGCGACCCCTCGAAGGCGCAGTTCCTCAAGACCAACAACCAGACCCGCCTCACCGCGCTGCAGACCGGCGAGGTGGACCTCACCGCCGCCAACACCACCTGGACCCGCGCGCGCGACACCGACCTCGGGCTCGATTTCATCTCCCCCACCTTCTACGACGGCCAGGGGCTGATGGTGGCCAAGGAGCTCGGCGTGACCTCGGTGGCCGAGCTCGACGGCGCCAGCGTCTGCGTGCGCCCCGGCTCCACCTCCGAGCGCGTGGTGGCCGACATCCAGAAGAAATACGACATCTCGCTGAGCCTCGTGGTGATCGAGGACCAGAAGGAGATCAACACCGCCTTCTTCGGCGGGCGCTGCGACGTGGCGGTGCAGTCCTCCTCCGGCCTCTCCTCCACCCGCGCCGCGGTGGCGCCGAACCCGGATGACTACGTGATCCTGCCCGAGCTCTTCGGCAAGGACCCGATGGGCCCGGTGGTGCGCCAGGACGACGCCCAGTGGCGCGACATCGTGCAGTGGACGATCTACACCCTGTTCCAGGCCGAGGAGAGCGGTGTCACCGCCGCCAATGTCGACGAGATGCGCGAGACCTCCGACGACCCCGCCGTGCGCCGCCTGCTGGGCGTCGACGATGCCGGCGGCGAGGGCCTCGGCCTCGACAAGGACTGGGCCTACAACGTCATCAAGGCGGTGGGGAACTACTCCGAGGTGTTCGAGCGCAACGTGGGCATGGGCTCGCCCCTCAAGCTGCCGCGCGGCATCAACGCCCTCTACACCGAGGGCGGCCTGATCTACTCGCCGCCGCTCTGAACATCCTCGCGGCGGAGACGGCACGATGACCGATATCGCACCCCCCGCCCGGCCGCCGCGCTTTGCGCGGCTGCGCCGGGGCGGGCCGCGGGCCGCCCTGTGGCAGCTCGCGGTGCTCGCCGCCGTGATCGCCCTCGGGGTGTGGCTGGTGGCCAATGCCCGCGCCGCACTCGAGGCGCGCGGCATGACATCGGGGCTCGACTTCCTCTTCGCCGCGGCGCCCTTCTCGCTCGGGGAGGGGTTCTTCTCCTTCTCCTCGGGCGACAGCTACCTCTCCGCCCTCGGCGTGGGCCTGGGCAACACGGTGATGCTCTCGCTGGTCAGCATGGTCACCGCCACGCTGATCGGCGCGGTGACCGGGGTGGCGGCGCTGTCGCGCAACCCGCTCGCCGCCGGCCTCGCGCGTGGCTACATTGATCTGTTCCGCAACACGCCGCAGCTGGTGCAGATCGTGTTCTGGTACACGTTCTTCACCCTGATGCCCGCGGCGCGCGACGCCTGGTCGATCCTCGACGTCGCCTTCGCCTCGAACCGCGGCCTCACCGTGCCTGCGCCGGATGACCGCGAGACGCTGGCGCTCGTGTTCCTCGCCTTCTGCGGCGGGCTGCTGCTCGCCTTCCTCATCGGCCGCCTCGCCCGCCGCCGCCCGGCCGACCCGCAGCGCCCGCGCCGCTGGACCGGGCCGCTCGTCGCCCTGCTGGTGCTCGGCCCGCCGCTCGCGGTCTGGCTCGGGGCCGGGGTGCCGCTGGGCTGGTCGGTGCCCGCCTTGGGCAAGTTCAACTTCTCGGGCGGCGCCACGCTCAGCCCCGAATTCCTCGCCATCTACTTCGGCCTCTCCTTCTACATCGCCGCCTTCATCGCCGAGATCGTGCGCGGCGGGGTGCAGAGCGTGGATGCGGGCCAGGTGGAGGCGGCGCGCACCATCGGCCTGTCGCCGGGCTCGATCTACCGGCGCATCGTGGCGCCGCAGGCCTTCCGGGTGGTGATCCCGCCGCTGGCCGCGCAATACGTGAGCCTGATCAAGAACAGCTCGCTCGGCGTGGCCGTGGGCTACCCCGACCTGTTCAGCACCTCCAACACCGCGCTCACCTACTCGGGCCGCACCATCGAGGTGCTGGTGGTGATGGCCTGCATCTACCTCGCGCTCTCGGTCTCGGTGGGGCTGGTGGCCAACCTGTTCAACCGCCTCGTGCAGATCCCGGGACGCTGAGATGAGCGTGACCTCCTTCGCCACCCCCGGCACCGGCGCCGCCCCCCGCCCTGCCCCAGAGGCCGAGGGCCGCGCCGCGGGCACCCTGCGCCGGCTGTTCCGCAGCCCGCTCTCCGGCGCGCTCACACTCGTGATCGCGCTGGTGCTGGTGGCGGTGGCCTGGCCCCTCCTCCGCTGGGCGGTGATCGACGCCGTGTGGTATGCGCCCGACCCCGCCGCCTGCCGGGCCGAGGGCGCCGGCGCCTGCTGGGCGGTGATCGTGGAAAAGCACCGCGTCATCCTCTTCGGTGCCTTTCCCTATGAGCAGCAATGGCGCGGCGCGGTGATCGTGGCGCTCTGGCTGGGCTGGGCGCTGCTCACCGCGCCGCGGCTGCTGCCGCTCGCGGTCCGGCTCGGCGGCTGGGTCGTGGTGTTCCTCGTCTCGCTGGTGCTGATGCGCGGCGGCATCCTCGGCCTCGCGCCGGTGGGAACCGACCTCTGGGGCGGCCTGCCGCTCACCTTCCTGATCTTCGGCGGCACGGTGGCGGGGGGGCTGCCGCTCGCGGTGGCGCTGGCGCTCGGCCGGCGCTCGGACTGGCCGGTGATCTCCTTCCTCTGCGCCGCCTTCGTGGAATGCGTGCGCGGCTTCCCGCTCCTCGTGGTGCTGTTCTTCGCCGCGCTCATCCTGCCGCTGTTCCTGCCGCCCGAGCTTACCATCGACAAGCTGCTGCGCGCCGAGATCGGCATGATCGTGTTCTTCGCCGCCTACGCGGCGGAGGCGGTGCGCGGCGGGTTGCAGGCCCTGCCCGACGGTCAGGAGGAGGCGGCCAAGGCGCTGGGGATGTCCTACTGGCTGCGCCTGCGCAAGGTGGTGCTGCCGCAGGCCATCGCGGTCGCCCTGCCCGCGCTCTTCAACGACATCATCCGCGCCTTCAAGAACACCACCTTCTTCTCGATCCTCGGGCTGTTCGACGTGCTCGGCGCCACCAAGGCCGCCCTGCAGGACCCCGACTGGGTGCGCTACGGGCTGGAGGGCTATCTTTTCGTGTTCCTGCTCTACTTCCTGATCTGCACCGGCCTGTCGCTCTACGGCCGCTCCATCGAGCGCGACAACCTGCGCCGCCTGCGGAGGGCGGGCGAATGAGCGCGCCGGCGGTGGAGATCTCCGGGCTCAACAAGTGGTTCGGCCCCCATCACGTGCTGCGCGACGTGAGCCTCGGCCTCGGCGCCGGCGAGAAGCTGGTGCTCTGCGGGCCCTCGGGCTCGGGCAAGTCGACGCTGATCCGCTGCATCATCGGGCTGGAGAGCTTCCAGGAAGGTTCCGTCACCCTGTGCGGCCGGCGGCTCGACGGCACGGCGGCGGCCCTGCGCGACGTGCGGGCCATGTCCGGCATGGTGTTCCAGAGCTTCAACCTCTTTCCGCATCTCACGGTGCTGGAAAACCTCACCATCGGCCCGGTGCACGGCCGCGGCATGGCGCGGGCGGCGGCGGCGGAGCGGGCGCGCGAGCTGCTCGCCCGCGTGCGGCTCTCCGACCAGGCGGCGAAATATCCCGGCCAGCTCTCCGGCGGCCAGGCGCAGCGCGTGGCCATTGCCCGCACGCTGATGCTCGCGCCGCGGGTGCTGCTGTTCGACGAGCCCACCTCGGCGCTCGACCCCGAAATGGTGCACGAGGTGCTCGAGGTGATGGAGGAGCTCGCGGCCCAGGGCCAGTCGATGATCGTCGTCACCCACGAGATGGGCTTTGCCCGGCGCGTGGCCGATCTCGTGGTGTTCATGGACGCCGGCGAGATCGTCGAGGCGACCGACCCCGAGAGCTTCTTCGCCGCCCCGCGCAGCCCGCGCGCGGCGGAATTCGTAGCCCAGATCTCGCACGGAGACTGAGATGTCCGACACGCCTTCCCCGGACTGGGCCGCCCTGCGCGCACTGTTCCCGGCCACGCAGAGCACCGTCTACCTCGACACCGCGCGCAAGGCGCTGCTGCCGCGCTGCGCGGGCCAGGCGGCGCAGGACTGGTTTGCCGATATCGCGAGCCCCGAGGCCGGCGCCACCTCATTCGCCATGGACGGCGTGGAGCAGACCCGCGCCACCGTGGGCCGGGTGTTCGGCGCGGATGCGGAGAGCATCGCGCTCATCCGCAACACTTCCGAGGCGATGAACATCGTCGCCACCGGGCTCGACTGGAAGGAGGGCGACAACGTGGTGCTCTCCTCCGCCGAGCACGAGAACAACACCTTCCCCTGGCGCCCGCTCACCCGCCGCGGCGTGGAACTGCGCATCGTGCCCGAGGGGCCGGACGGCGTGGTGAGCACCGATGCGCTGCGCGAGGCGGTGGACGGCCGCACCCGCGTGCTCACCGTGGCCTGGCTGAGCTACGGCGCCGGGCAGCGGGCCGACCTCGCGGCCCTGGCCCAGATCGCCCGGGCGAAGGACGCGCTCTTCGTGGTCGACGCCATCCAGGCGCTCGGGGTGATCGACCAGCGGCTCGACGACCTCGGCGCCGACCTGGTGGCGGCGGGCGGCCACAAGGGCCAGCTCTCGGTCACCGGCGCGGGGCTGATGCATCTCGGGCCGCGGGCGATGGAGCGCATCACCCCGCCCTTCGCGGCGAAATACTCCTTCGACACGCTCGACCGCGCGGTGGCCGAGCCCGGCTGGGCGCCCGGCGCGCGGCGCTTCGAATACGGCAACCCGAATTTCCTCGGCCTCGCCATCCAGCGCCGCTCGGCCGATTTCATCGGCCGCATCGGCTTGCGCAACATCGAGCTGAGGGTGCGCGACCTCACCACCCTGCTCATAGAGCAGCTCGACGCCGGGCAGGTGGCGGTGCGCACGCCCCGCCCCTGGGCGCAGCGCGGCGGCATCGTGAGCATGGAGACCGGCGGCGTGCGGGCCGAGACGCTGGAAGCAGCGTTGGCCGCCGAGGGCATCCGGGTTGCGGCGAAAGACGGGCACCTGCGCGCCGCCGTGCATTTCTACAACACCGAGGAGGACGTGACGCGCTTTGCCTCGCGCCTCCTCCACCACCTGGGGCGGGGCCACCGATGAGCACGCATATCGAGATCGACCTGATTTCCGACACGTCCACCCGCCCCTCGGCCGGCATGCTGGCGGCGATGACCGCGGCGGAGACCGGCGACGAGCAGCGCTACGAGGACCCCACCACCATCGCGCTGGAACAGCGCGTGGCGGAGCTGCTGGGCATGGAGGCCGCGGTCTTCCTGCCCTCGGGCACCATGTGCAACCAGATCGCCTACCTGGTGCACTGCCGGCCGGGCGACGAGATCATCGCCGCCTCCAACGCCCATGTCTTCGGCTCGGAGGGCGCGGGGGCGGCGGCCCTGGCCGGGGCCCAGTTCCGCACCGTGGAGACAGCGGACGGCATCTTCGATGCCGACACCTTCGAAGCGGCGCTGCGCGCGCCGCGGCATCGATCGCCCCGCAGCCGGGTGGTGACCGCCGAGCAGACCACGAACCGCGGCGGCGGCGCGATCTGGCCGGCGGCCACGCTCAACGCCCTCGCGAAGCGCGCCCGCGCCCGCGGCATCGCCGCGCATATCGACGGCGCCCGGCTGCTCAACGCCGCGGCGGAGGAGGGCGTGGCCCCCTCCCACTACACGCGCGGCTTCGACTCGGCGTGGATCGACCTCTCGAAGGGGCTGGGCTGCCCGGTGGGCGGCGTGCTCGCAGGCGCGCGCGGGTTCATCGAGGAGGCCTGGTTCTGGAAGCACCGGCTGGGCGGGGCGCTGCGCCAATCCGGCTTCCTCGCCGCCGCCGGGCTCTACGCGCTCGACAACAACGTCCAGCGGCTGGTGGAGGACCACGAGAACGCCCGGCTCTTCGCCGGGCTGGTGGCGGACTGCCCGGGGGTGAAGGTGTTTCCGGAGCGGGTGCGCACCAACATCCTGTTCCTCGACCTCTCGGAGAGCGGGCGCGCGGCGGCCGACGTGTCGGCGGAGATGCAGCGCCACGGGGTGCGCCTCGGGGTGGAGGGGCCGACGCGGATGCGCGTGGTCACCCATCTCGACGCGCCCCGTGCCGCGGTGCGCCGCGCGGCGGAGACCTTCCTCGCGGTGATGAAGCGCCCGGCCGCCTGAGCGGGGCGGGCGGGTTCAGAGCAGCAGCACGCCGGCCACGCCCGCGGCCAGCATCGCGATGCCCGCCACCTCGCGCGGGCGCAGGGGCTGGGCCTTCATCCGCCGCGACACGAGCTGGGCGAAGAGGATCTCGCTCAGCCCCGCCGTGCGCACCAGCGAGGCGGATTGCAGCGCGAAGGCGAGGAACCAGAGCTGCGAGGCGAAGGCGCCGGCAAAGCCCGCGGGCAGCGACTGCCCCGGGTTGGCGAGCAGGGCGCGCAGCACGCCGGGCTGGCGCAGCCCGAGCCAGAGGCTCAGCACCGCCACCTGGAAGCCGAGCGCGCAGACGAGGGTGAAACTGGCGTCGAGCAGGAACAGCCCGGAGCCCACGCCGCCGATCGCGCCGCGAAAGCACACCGCCGAGACCGCGAACATCCCGCCCGACATCAGCCCCAGCGCCACCGGCGCCGCCCAGGGCTGGCCACGCATCTCGCGCCCGGGCCAGGACATGGTCATCACCCCCGCCGTGGCCAGCGCCACCGCGGCCATGGCCGCGAGGCTCACCGTCTCGCCCAGCAGCGCCCAGGCGACGAGGATCACCAGAACCGGCTCGCTCTTGGTATAGGCGGTGACGATGAGGAAGGCGCGCCTGCGCATCGCCGCCAGCATCAGCCCCGTGGCGAGGATCTGGGTGAGCGCGCCGCCTGCCAGCATCAGCGCGAAGCGCCCGTCGGGCATCGGCGGCAGCCGGCCGGCCCAGAGCAGCACCAGCCCGAAGAACACCAGCGCGAAGGGCAGCCCGTAGAGAAAGCGCACATGCGTGGCCCCGGCGGTGCCGAGCGTCTCGGTGAGGCCGCGCTGCAACGCGTTGCGGAAGGTCTGGGAGAGGGCCGCGCCCAGGGTGAAGAGGATCCAGAGCGAGTCGGGCCAGATCCAGTCGGGCCAGATCCAGTCGGGCCGAAGCAGGTCGGGGGTCATGCGGGGGTGTCCGTGGGCGAAGGCGCGGTGCGGGGCGCCGCCGCCGGTTTAGGACACCGCGGCCAGATGGTCGAGGAAAAGCTCGACGATCTCGCCGCCGCGCGCGCCGATGTCGAAGGCCTCGGCCTCGCGCGACCATTCCTCGAGCAGCCCGGTGACCAGCGCATGATAGGCCATGGCGGCGGTCTCGGGGCTCCAGATCGGGTTGAGCCTGCCATGCCGGTGGGCATAGGCGAAGACCTTCTCGAGCTGTTTGTGCACCAGGCGGGTGCGGTTCACCTGCAGCGCCGTCTGGCGCGGGGCGTCCTGCGCGGCGCAGGTCATCTGGCGCATGATGCTGTAGATGCAGCGCTTGCGGTCATCCTGCTGCACGCGGGTGAACATTTCCCGGGTGAGCGAGGAAAGCGCTCCCACCGGGTCGTCCACCAGGTTCCCCGTGAGGCCGGTCACCAGGTCGTCGATCGGCGCGCATTCCATCTCCAGGATGGCGTCGAGGATGGCGGCCTTGTTGGCGAAATACCAGTAGATCGCCCCGCGGGTGACGCCCGCCGCCTCGGCGATGGCCTCGAGCGAGGTCTGCTCGAAGCCCTTCTCGGCGAAGAGGCTGTAGGCGGCGGCGAGAATGTCGGCCCGCGTGCGGGCCGCCTGTTCCTTCGTGCGTCTCATGCCCCGGCCTCCCGCCGATGGCGCCGGCGCGCGGGAGAGCTCCCGCGCGCCGGGGTGCGACGCTGGCCGAACGCTATCACTCGGCCGCCCCGTGGCCCTGCGCGGCCGGGGGCACGATGCCCTTCTCGGCGTTGCTGCGGGCATGCTCCTCCAGCACCCGGTCCGCCTTCGTGTTGGAGAGCACGAAGACGAAGAACACCGGCACCAGGAACACCGCCAGCACCGTGGCCGAGATCATCCCGCCCAGCACCGAGGTGCCGAGGGCGTTCTGGCTCGCGGCCGAGGCGCCGGTGGCGATGGCCATCGGGATCACGCCCATGGAGAAGGCGAGCGAGGTCATCAGGATGGGCCGGAAGCGCAGCCGGCAGGCCTCGATGGTGGACTCGTGCAGGCTCTTGCCGCTCTCGCGCAGCTCCTTGGCGAACTCCACGATCAGGATCGCGTTCTTCGCCGAGAGGCCGATGATGGTGATGATGCCCACCGTGAAGTACACGTCGTTGGTCATGCCCCGCAGGGTGACTGCGGCCACGGCCCCGATCACGCCCAGCGGCACCACCAGCATCACCGAGAGCGGGATGGCCCAGCTCTCGTAGAGCGCGGCGAGACACAGGAACACCACGAAGATCGACAGGCCGATCAGCGCCGGCGCCTGGCTGCCGGACTGGATCTCCTGCAGCGACTGGCCGGTCCACTCGAAGGCGAAGCCGGAGGGCAGCTCGCCCGCCAGCCGCTCCATCTCCGCGATGGCGTCGCCCGAGGCATAGCCCGGGGCGGCCTCGCCGGAGATGCGCACCGCGGGATAGCCGTTGTAGCCCACCGCCTGTGCCGTGCCGGTGGTCCAGGAGATGTCCGCGAAGGCCGAGATCGGCACGGAGGCGCCGTTCTGGTTGATGACGTTGAGGTTCAGGATGTCCTGCACGTTGGTGCGCGAGCGGTCCTGGGCCTGCACCGTCACCTGCTGCATGCGCCCGTTGTTGGGGAAGTCGTTCACGTAGTTCGAGCCGAGCGCCGTGGAGATCGTCGAGTTGATGTCCGCGAAGGTGACGCCGAAGGTGTTGGCCTTCTCCCGGTCGATGCGCACGCGCACCTGCGGGCCGTCGGGCAGGCCCTCGACGCGCATGCCGGTGAGCACCGGGCTCTGCGAGGCGGCGGCCATGAGCTGGTCGCGCGCCGCCGCGAGCTCGGCCTGCGAGCCGCCCGAGCGCTGCTGCAGCCGGAACTCGAACCCGCCGGTGGTGCCGAGGCCCTGGATCGGCGGCGGTGACAGCGCGAAGGCGATCGCGTCGCGGAACTGGCTGAAGGCGATGGAGAACTGCATGCCCAGCGAGGCCGCGTCCTGTCCCTCGCCGCGCTCGGCCCAGTCCTTCAGGGTGATGAAGGCGAGGCTGGCGTTCTGCCCGGCACCGGAGAAGGAGAAGCCCTGGATGGTGATCATCGTCTCCACCGCCTCGTTGTCGAGAACGATGCCCTCGGCCGCCGAGGTGACGGTGCGCATGCGGTTGTCCGTGGCGTCCGAGGGGCCCTGGAAGCTGGCGATCAGGAAGCCCTGGTCCTCCTGCGGCAGGAAGGCGGAGGGCAGGTTGAGGAACATCCAGCCCATCCCCGCGACGAGCGCGAGATAGATGATCATGAAGCGCCAGGTGCGCTTGGCCATCCGGCCCACGCCGCGCGAGTAGCTGTGCGCCGTGCGGTCGAACCCGCGGTTGAACCAGCCGAAGAAGCCGCCCTTGGCGTGGTGGTGCCCGGCCTCCACCGGCTTGAGCAGGGTGGCGCAGAGCGCCGGGGTGAGCGAGAGCGCCATCAGCGCCGAGAACAGGATCGACACCACCATGGTGAGCGAGAACTGCTGGTAGATGATGCCCACCGAGCCGGGGAAGAAGGCGAGCGGCACGAACACCGCGCAGAGCACCAGCGTGATGCCGATGATGGCGCCGGTGATCTGGGTCATCGCCTTCTTGGTGGCTTCCTTGGGGGGGAGCCCTTCCTCGGACATGATGCGCTCGACGTTCTCCACCACGATGATCGCGTCATCGACGAGGATGCCGATGGCCAGCACCATGGCGAACATGGTGAGCACGTTGATGGAGAAGCCCGCCACCAGCATGATCGCCAGCGTGCCGCACAGCGCGATGGGCACCACGATGGTGGGGATGATCGTGTAGCGGAAGTTCTGCAGGAACAGGAACATCACGAGGAACACGAGCACCATGGCCTCGATGAGGGTGTGGATCACTTTGGTGATCGATTCCTCCACGAAGGGCGAGGTGTCGTAGGGGATCTGGTAGCTCACGCCCGGCGGGAAGGTGCCCTCGAGCTGGGCCATCAGTTCCTGCACCGCCTGCGAGGTGGCCAGCGCGTTGCCCGTGGGCGAGAGCTGCACGCCCACGGCGGCGGAGGGCTTGCCGTCGAGGTAGGAGGAGAAGGCGTAGCTTTCCGCGTCCACCTCGGTGGTGGCGACATCGCGCAGGCGCACGAGGCTGCCGTCGGGGTTGGAGCGCAGCACGATGGCGCCGAATTCCTCCGGCGTGGTGAGCTGGCCGGTCACGAGCACCGTCGCCGTGGTCTGCTGCGAGACCGGGTTGGGTGCTGCACCGATGGAGCCTGCGGCCACCTGGGCATTCTGCGCCTGGATGGCGGCGATGATCTCGGCGGTGGAGAGGTCGTAGCCCACCATCTTGTCGGGGTCGATCCACACGCGCATCGCGCGCTCGGAGGCAAACACCTGCGCGCGGCCCACGCCGGGCACGCGGCGGATCTCGTTCACGATGTTGCGCTGCACGAAGTCGCCGAGCGCCACCGCGTCCTGGCTGCCGTCATCGGAGATGAGCGAGACCACCATGAGGAAGGCGTTGCCCGCCTCCTCGACCTGCACGCCCTGCTGCTGGACCACCGATGGCAGCGAGGCCTCCACGCGCCCGATGCGGTTCTGCGTGTCGACCATCGCCTGGCTGATGTCGGTGCCGCTCTCGAAGGTGACGGTGATCGAGACGCGGCCGGTCGCGTCGGAGGTGCTCTCGTAGTAGATCAGCCCGGGGATGCCGTTGAGCTCCTCCTCGATGGGCTTGGTGACCGTGAGGTAGAGGTCCTCGGCCGAGGCGCCGGGGTAGACGGTCGAGACGGTGACCTGGGGCGGTGCCACGTTCGGATACTGCGCGATCGGCAGCATCGGGATGGCCAGGACGCCCGCCAGGACGATGAAGATTGCGACGACCCAGGCAAAGATGGGCCGGTCGATAAAGAAACGTGGCATCGGGATCCGTCCTCAGTCCGAGCTGGTGGCGCCGTCGGGTGCCGTCTGGGTGGCCTGGCCGCCTTCACCGCCGGCGCCCTCGCCCGCCTCGCCGGCCGGCGCGGAGCCGTCCTGCTCGAGCGGGTTGTGCCAGTCGGTGGTCTGAACGGGGGCGCCCGGGCCGATCTTCTGGAACCCGTCGACGACGACGCGCTCGCCGGGCTCGAGGCCCTGGTCGATCACGGTGCGGTCGTTGATCACGCGCGAGGCGATGACCGGGCGGAGGCTGAGCGTGTCGTCATTGCCCACCACGTAGACCAGCGAGCGGCCGCTGGCGTCGCGCTGGATCGCCTGGTTGGGCACCGCGATGGCGTTGCCCTGGATGCCCTGCTCGATGCGCACGCGCACGTACATGCCGGGCAGCAGCGTCAGGTCGGGGTTGGGGAACTCGCAGCGCAGCAGCACCTGGCCGGAGGTGGGGTCCACCGTGGTCTCGGAGAACAGCAGCTTGCCCGGGTGCTTGTAGACCGAGCCGTCGTCGCGCACCAGCATCACGCGGGCGGCGTTGGGCTCGACCTGCTGCAGCTCGCCGTTGCGCAGCGCCTCCTGCAGCTTGATGAGCTGCGAGACCGGCTGCTGGAAGTCGGCGTAGACCGGGTCGAGCTGCTGGATGGTCGCCAGCGCCTCGGTGTTGTTGGCCGAGACCAGCGCGCCCTCGGTGACCTGCGCACGGCCGATGCGGCCGGAGATCGGGGCAGTGACGGTGGTGTAGTCGAGGTTGAGCTGCGCCTGGCGCACCTCGGCCTGGGCCAGCGCCACGTCGGCCTTGGCCTGGGCGAGTGAGGCGACCGCGTTGTCGTAGGCCGAGCGGCTCACCGCGTTGCTGCCCACGAGGGCGCTGGCGCGGTCGGCGTCCTGCTGGGCCTGCAGCTGGGTCGCCTCGGCGCGCGCGAGGCCGGCCTTGGCGGATTCGAGCGCCACCTGGTAGGTCGCGGGGTCGATGCGGAACAGCGGGTCGCCCGCCTCCACGTTCGCGCCCTGCTCGAACACCCGCTCGAGCACGATGCCGCCCACGCGCGGGCGCACCTCGGCGATGCGGGTGGCGGCCACGCGGCCCGGCAGCTCGGACTGGAAGGGCACGGCTTCGCCCTTGGTGGTGATGATGGCCACCTGCGAGGGCGGCCGCTGGGCCTGTCCGCCCTGCGCGGCGTCCTCTTCCTCACGGCAGCCGGCGAGAACCAGCACCATCAGCGACGCAAGGGCGAGTCGGGAGCGGAGAAAGTCTTGCATGTATGAAGCCTGCAAATTGCAATGCCCGGAGTGGCATGGATACGGAACGAGTCGGACAGTCGGACGGCAGGCAAGGTCCGCCTACTGTGCGGTGCAACATACATACATGACTGGATGTTGCAAGCCGCCATGTTCGCGCAATTGCAACTATCTTCGCCGCGCGACGGATGCGCAGGAGCCGGCCCGGCGGTGCAACAGGCTGCATTCGCGGGAATTTTCCGCCGCCGGGGCGCGGGCCCCCCGGCGGCGGCGGGACGGGAAGCGGCCGTCGGGCGTGGCGGCATTCCGCCGCACCCGCCCCGTTCCGCGCCTCCGCACTGCGGGCGCGAACCGCCCCGCGCGACAGGCTTGAATCGGTCTGCGTCAAGTGTCATATAAGGAAGCGACATCTGTCGCAGCCCGGCGCTGGCCCGCCGGACGTGCCGGTGGACGAGCTCCCGTGGCACAGGATCCGGGGACAGGATGGCGACCGTCCGGGACAGGACGACGAGAGCGAACAGGTCGACGAGAGCGAAGAGCGAAAGGAGGCGCCTGCCATGCGCAACGCACTTCAGGCCGATGACAGCGATTTCGGCGCCGTCGCCGCGCTCCTGGGCGGCGAGGACACGCTGCACCGGATCATCCGCACCCCGCTCGATGCGCACGAGATGATCGCCGGCGGCCTGCCGCAGGCGGCGGTGGCCAGCCTGCGCCGGCGCCTCGCCCGGCTGGGCGACCGGCAGAGCTTCGCCCGCGCCCTGGGTGTCTCCGCCCGCACGCTGGAGCGACAGGAGAAGGCCCGCCGCCCGCGCCTGAACGTCGAGCAGAGCGCCCGCGCCTGGACCTTTGCGAGCGTGCTCGCCAGGGCGACCGAGGTGCTGGGCTCGCAGGCCGCGGCGGAACAATGGCTCGCCAGCCCGGCCACCGGGCTCGACGGGCGCACGCCGATGGACCTGCTCGGCACGCCCGCCGGCGCCGAGATGGTCCAGACCCTGCTCGTGCGCATGGAGTACGGCGTCTACTCATGACCCCCCTGCCCTTCCCGCTCGAGCAGGGGCCGCTCACCGCCTGGCGCATCGACCACGCCCGTTTCGCCGCGAGCTGGGACAGCGGCGAGGGCGCCTTTCGCGTGGGCGGGCGCTGGAACACGCCCCGCCGCCGCGCGGTCTACTGCGCCTTCGATCCCGCCACGGCGATCCTCGAGGTGGCGGTGCACAAGGGGTTCGCCCTGCTCGACGCGACTCCGAGCGTGCTCACCGCGCTCGAGGTGCTGGTGCCGCGGTCGATCCGTGTGGTGCGCCCCGAGGAGGTGCCCAACCCCGGCTGGCTGGTGCCCGGCTATCCGGGCGCCGGGCAGATGCGCTTCGGCGACGCCCTGCTCGCCGAGCACGGGATGATCGCGATCCCCAGCACCGTCTCGCGCAGGAGCTGGAACCTCGTCTTCGACCCCGAGGTGGCCGCCGGCCGCTACCGGCTGCTGAGGCAGGAGCCGCTCGCGCTCGACACCCGGCTCAATCCGCCGCCCGCCGCCCCGGGCGGCTGACCCCCCGCATTCTCCCGCGCCGCCGTGGAACGAATGGTCGCGCCGCGCGTTTTCCTGATGCCCGGATGACGGGGCTTCGCGGCCCGGCCCGGCCGTGTCCTCGCCACCCGCGCGAGGCAGGCCAGGGAGCGGAACCGACGCGGCCCGACCCGCCCGACAGGCGCCCTGTCCTGGCGGTGGGGTCACGTCGCCGGTTCAGGATTGCGTAGCGTAGCCAGTGATCGCGTGTGCGGCTGCCGGCCCGGGCGGGGTTCGTTTCCCGTCTGCCCGGGTCGGTGGCCGTTTCGGCCCACGGTCGGGAGGACCGGGGCCTCGGAATGCAACAAGGGGGTCTCCAGAATGCCCGCGACGACGTCCGCCTGCCCGCCTGCCGCCCCGGCCAGCTTCCCGGCCCAAGCTCCCGCCTGCCCCGGCTCTCCGGCATGACGCCGCCGGTTCTTCTCGCCCTGCGCGCGAGCGATCTCGCAGCGCTCGGAGAGGGTGCGGCACTTCCCGTGGAGGGGTTCTCCGGCGT
Source organism: Oceanicella sp. SM1341 (assembly GCF_003448965.1). Taxonomy (GTDB): domain Bacteria; phylum Pseudomonadota; class Alphaproteobacteria; order Rhodobacterales; family Rhodobacteraceae; genus Paroceanicella. The sequence continues at coordinate 630 of NZ_QRGC01000011.1, read as the reverse complement.
GCTCTTCGACGAAGCGGCCCTGCCCGGTCAGGCGGAGCGCGTCACGCGCCTGCGCGCCGGCGGCATCCTGCCCTGGATGCGGCTGCGCGCCCCGCGCCCGCCGGCGCCCGCCACCCCCTCTGCCGAGCCCGCGCTCGCCGGGGCTCCGCTCGATCCGCGAAACCTGCCGCCACTGCCGCCCGGGCTGCTCTCGCCCGCGGCGGACGCGCGGGATGCGGTGGACAGCGGCCTCGCCGAGCGGCTGGAAGCCGCGGCCGCGGCGGGTGTCGCCGGCGTGGTGATCGATGCGCCGCAGCGCCTGCCGGCGGAGGCGGCCGCCGCCCTCTTCGCCGCGCTGCGCGCGCGCCACCCCGGGCTGTGCGTGGTGGCCAACAGCGCCGGACTGCCGCAGGCCGTGGCAGAGGCGCTGGCCGCGCAGGGCTACGACATGCTCGCCTCCTCGCTCGGCTGGTGGGACTACCGCGCCCGCTGGCTGCCGCAGGAGACCCTGTCGCGTCGCCCGTCCCGTCCGCCCATGGCGCTGCTCACCGATGCGCCGCCCGCCACGGCGCCGGCCCGGCTGGCGCGGCGGGTGCGTGCCGCCGCCGCGCTGTGCGGCGGGCTGGCCCTGCCGCTCGCGGAGGCGCGCCG
>NZ_QRGC01000107.1 GCF_003448965.1 Oceanicella sp. SM1341 | reverse complement strand
GATGAGGCGCAGCGGGTGTTTCGCGTCCGCACGGCCGGGTCTAAGGTGCCTGACCACGTGGCGGCGTTTGAGATGGTGCGGCATACCGGCGTGACGTTTGTTCTGATCACGCAGAACCCGACGTTCCTGGACAGTCATATCCGCAAGCTGGTGGGGCAGCATGTCCACCTGCGGGACGCTGGCTTGCTCGGACGCTGGTACTACGAATGGCCGGAGTGCGCGAACCCGGAGACGTTCAACACTGCGCCGATCAAGAAGAAGTGGAGCCTGCCGAAGTCCAGCTTTGGCCTGTACAAGTCCTCCAGTCTGCACATCAAGCGCAAGTACACCGTGCCGCCTGTGCTGATGCTGTTCATCGCCTGCGTGCTGATCGCGGCGTTCCTGGCGTACCGGGTCTACTACCGTACCGGCCAGTTGACGACGGCGACTCCGGCTAAGCCTGTTGCGGCCGAGCAGGGCAGGGGCGGTGTGGCGTCAGCTCCAGCGGTAGCGGTCAAGGCGGGTCCGTCCGCCGCGGCGACGGACGGGGCGGAGATAAAAATATAAATAAAAAAATAAATAAGGCGCAGG
>NZ_QRGC01000106.1 GCF_003448965.1 Oceanicella sp. SM1341 | reverse complement strand
GAGCAGGTCGACGAGATCGAGGTGACCCACATGGGCTCGCCCGGGCGGCGCAAGCAGTTCATCCCCGGGCTCACCGACGGCGGCGAGGTGGGCGTGCCGATGAACCACATCCCCGGCAGCCCCACGGACGTGCTCCTGCAATCCCTGCGCGCCAGCCGCGAGGAGGTGCTCATCGAGATCACCTTGCCGGGGGCCGAGCCTGAGACCTACGCGGGCTTCCTCAAGGGCTACACCCGCACGGCCCCCATCGCCGACAAGATGACCGCCACCGCCACCTTCCGGCTCAGCGAGCAGGTTGTGGCCGGGGAGGGCGCGTGATGGCGAACCGGCTCCTCGGCGAGACCGAGATCACGGTCGACGGCCGCACCCTGCGGCTGGTGATGGACTTCAACGCGCTCTGCGCCTTCGAGGAGGCGACGGGCCGCAATGCCGTCACCTCGATCGACGCCTTCCAGTCCGGCGATCTCACGATGCGCGAGCTGCGCGCCTTCATGTGGGCGGCCCTGCAGCGGCACCACCCGGAGACCAGCCTGCAGGACGCGGGCGACCTGCTCGGCAGCCACGGCGAGGCCCTGGGTCGCGCCATGGGCGC
>NZ_QRGC01000105.1 GCF_003448965.1 Oceanicella sp. SM1341 | reverse complement strand
ACGCTCATGATCGGCTCGCGGAAGGCATCGAAGGAGCGGGTGCGCCCGCGGCGCGTGTCGCGCGGCTCCATCAGCGTGCCTCCGCAACGGCGCGCAGCCGGGCGGGATCCTCGCGGCGCTCCTGCACGATGGCGGTGAGCCGGTGCATGGCGTCATAGAGGCGGGTGAGGTCGGTGTGCACGGTCTCGGCTTCCTCGGGGGTGAGATCGCCCGGGAGCTTCGAGCCCTGGCCGAGGGCCGCCATGATGTTGGCATTCGCCTCGGCGAAGCGGAGCACCACGGTGGCCGAGGCCTCCGACACGTCACCGTCCCCGGTCTCGATAGGCACGTAGACACCGCCCGCCAGCGAGGCGAAATGCCGGGCCACCACCGCCGCGCCGGCGGGGAACAGCCGGCACAGCAGGTCGAGGTCGGGCGCCGGCATGCGCCGGCCGTTCTCCTCGCCGGGGTCGGTCCAGCGGCTGATGATCGAGAGCGAGCGGCCGAGCTCGGCCTCGACATGCTTCCGACCGCAGGTGTCGAGCAGGTCGGCCAGCATGGCGTGGAAGGAATTGGGGCGCTGCGGGCGCATGGGAAAACCTCCGGAGGCTGTTTCCTTGT
>NZ_QRGC01000104.1 GCF_003448965.1 Oceanicella sp. SM1341 | reverse complement strand
CCCTCGAGCACCCGGCCCTCGTAGAGCAGCAGCGGCACGCCGGCGTCGTCCCAGTCCCAGTCCACGCCGCCCGAGGTCTTCAGGATCGGCACCGACTGGCGCGCGGCCTCTTCCAGCGCGGCGTCGACGTGCCAGTTCACCGGATGGCTGCGCAGGCGCACCAGCGCCTCGCCGCCGGCGGTGAGGCGCTTGAGCATCTCCATGTAGCCCGCGCCGTTGCGCCCGGCGGCGAGCGCGGAGACGGTGAGCGTGGCGAGCCGGCGCTTGCGCTGTGCGGCGGAGAGCATCTCGTCGCCGGTGAAGATGTCGCGCGAGACGTTCACCGGGGCGAGCTCGGTCCATTCGGAGCCGGTGACACCCACCGGCGGCCAGGCATAAACGGTGGTCGGCATCAGAAGGTGCCCTTCTTGGTGGCCTGCTTCATCGCCGCGGCCCGGGCGGCACCCTGCTGCGCGATGCCCGGGGCGGCGCGCTGCACCCTTCCGTCGGCGATGCGGCTCACCGCGGTCTGGAAGTTGCCGTTGGCGTCGAAGGACGAGGTGACATGCAGGGCGATCTCCGGGGCTGCCGCCGCCCCGCCCTGCGCGAGCCCGCCGAGCCGGTG
>NZ_QRGC01000103.1 GCF_003448965.1 Oceanicella sp. SM1341 | reverse complement strand
AGCGACCAGTCGCCCTCGACCTCCACCTCGGGCGGCAGGCGGGGCCAGCGCTCGGGGCGGCTGCCGTTGGGCCCGGCGTTGAGCCTGAGCCAGAGCACGGTGCGGCCGCGCCAGGCGTCCGAGGTGCGGAAGCCGCCGGGGAACTGGTCGGTGACGTCGAAGGGCGGGCTGACCTGGTCGCCGCGGCCGATCCAGGCGTGCAGGTAGCCGGCGAAGGGATCGTTGGTGGCACTGGCGCCGCCGCCGGGGCCGAAGTCGTGGACGTCCCCGCTGAGCTCGACCTCGCGCTTGTCGATGAAGATCGTGAAGGGCCCCGCGGAGGGGCGGGAGTTGAGGATGAGGCAGGCGTAGAGCACGCGGCCCTTCACCTTCACCGGGGCATAGGTGCCATAGACGCGGGTGTGGCCGTAGACGAAGCGGTAGGGCGGCAGGGTGTTCGGCGTCTGCAACTCGCGGATCACGTCCTGCGCCTTGGGCCGGCCGCGCACCAGCAGGGTGGAGGCGAAGCTCAGCAGCACCGAGGGGGCGAGGTAGGTGATCACCCCGGCGATGATCACCGCCGTGGCCTCGGCGACGCCGTTGACGAGCAGGAAGGTGGTGATCGAGGCGGTGACCGG
>NZ_QRGC01000102.1 GCF_003448965.1 Oceanicella sp. SM1341 | reverse complement strand
CGTCCTCCAGGGCGCGGCCGAGGCGGGCCAGCATCTCGGCGCCCGCCTCGGCCGCCACGGTGGCGAGGGTCGCGGCGGCGAGGCGCACCGCCTCGGGGTTGCGCCGGGCGATGCCGGCGGTGATGGAGCTGTGCAGGGTGCCGGCGCGCAGCCGCAGGCTCTCGGCGCGGGGCAGGGCGGCGGCGGCCCCGGCCTCCGGAGCGCCCAGGAACCGGCCCAGCACCGCGCGCAGCCGCGCCATCTCCACCGGCTTCGACAGGAAATCGTCCATGCCGGCGGCGAGGCCGCGCGCGCTCTCGCCCGCCAGCGCGTTGGCGGTGATGGCGATGATCGGCAGCCGCCGGGGCAGGCCGGCCTCCTCGGCGCGGATGGCGGCGGCAAGCGCGAACCCGTCCATCCCCGGCATGTGGCAATCGGTGAGCAGGGCGCCGTAGGCCGCGGGTGCTGCGCGCCAGGCGGCGAGCGCCTGCTCGCCGTCCGTGGCGAGTTCGCAGGCATGGCCCAGGCGCCCGAGCTGGCGGCGGATCACCTCGCGGTTGGCGGGGTTGTCCTCGGCCACCAGCACCATGCGCCCGGCCGCGCGGGCCGCGGCCGGAAAGCCGGGCAGGCTCGCGGCCGGCGCGCCGGCGCCGTCCTCGCGCGGCTCCTCCGCGGGCG
>NZ_QRGC01000101.1 GCF_003448965.1 Oceanicella sp. SM1341 | reverse complement strand
ACGCTGATGGAGCCGCGCGACACGCGCCGCGGGCGCACCCGCTCCTTCGATGCCTTCCGCGAGCCGATCATGAGCGTCGCCGGCGGCGTCTCGGTCGCGAAGTCCAGCGCGGACCCGAATGCCGCGCGGCGGCTCGAGTCCTGGCTCTGCGCCTCGGGTGTCCGCGTCCGCGACCTGCGCCGCATCGGCCCGAGCGAACCGCGCCTGCGCGCGCTCTTCCAGCGCCCGCCCCGGGCCCGGCCGCTGCCGCCGCCCGAACCCTTCGCGCCGCGCTGCGTGGCGACCCGCAAGGCGATCTCCGAGCTGCGCCTCGGCGCCATGCCCGGCACGGTGGCCCGGCTCACCGGCCTCAGCCTCGAGCGCGTGGAGGCACTGCGGGCCGAGCTGGAGCAGGCCGATGGATGACCTGCCCATCTACCCCGTGCCGCACGGCACCGTGCTGCGCGGCAACTGGGTGCCCTGGCACTTCCGCAAGGTGCTCAAATCCCGCTTCGTCGCCCATGTGCAGCCCGCCGCGGGCTTCCACGGCATCCTGCTCTGGTCCGAGGCCTGCGACCAGGACCCGCCGGGCACGCTCCCCGACGATGACGTGGAGCTCGCCCGCCTCGCCGGCCTCGGCCAGAACCTGGAGGGCTGGCGGGCGGTGCGCGAGGGCGCGCTCTTCGAGTGGACCCCCTGCCTGTGCGACATCCGCGGCGAGACCGTGGTGCGCCTGCAAAACCCCTTCGT
>NZ_QRGC01000100.1 GCF_003448965.1 Oceanicella sp. SM1341 | reverse complement strand
ACGCTGATGGAGCCGCGCGACACGCGCCGCGGGCGCACCCGCTCCTTCGATGCCTTCCGCGAGCCGATCATGAGCGTGGCCGGCGGCGTCTCGGTCGCGAAGTCCAGCGCGGACCCGAACAGCGCCCGGCGGCTTGAGTCCTGGCTCTGCGCCTCGGGCGTCCGCGTCCGCGACCTGCGCCGCATCGGCCCGAGCGAGCCGCGGCTGCGGGCACTCTTCCAGCGCCCGCCCCGGGCCCGGCCACTGCCGCCGCCCGAGCCCTTCGCGCCGCGCAGCGTGGCGACCCGGAAGGCGATCTCCGAGCTGCGCCTCGGCGCCCTGCCGGGCACGGTGGCCCGGCTCACCGGCCTCAGCCTCGAGCGCGTCGAGGCACTGCGGGCCGAGCTGGAGCAGGCCGATGGATGACCTGCCCATCTACCCCGTGCCGCAGGGCACCGTGCTGCGCGGCAATTGGGTGCCCTGGCACTTCCGCAAGGTGCTCAAATCGCGCTTTGTCGCGCATGTGGAGCCCGCGGCGGGCTTCCACGGCATCCTGCTCTGGTCCGAGGCCTGCGACCAGGACCCGCCGGGCACCCTGCCAGACGATGACGTGGAGCTCGCCCGCCTCGCCGGCCTCGGCCAGAACCTCGAGGGCTGGCGGGCGGTGCGCGACGGCGCGCTCTTCGAGTGGACCCCCTGCCTGTGCGACATCCGCGGCGAGACGGTGGTGCGCCTGCAAAACCCCTTCGT
>NZ_QRGC01000099.1 GCF_003448965.1 Oceanicella sp. SM1341 | reverse complement strand
GGCACCGAGCGGCGCTACCGCGTCGGCGGCGTGGTGATCTTCTCCGACGCCGAGATCGAGGACCAGGTCGAGCCGCTGATGCTCGCCGGCGCCTCCGGCTTCACCCGCGTCGGCGGCCGGCTGGGCTTCATCCCCGGCACCTACCGCGCGCCCACGCAAGAGCTCTCGGTGCTGATCGGCGACGGCTTCGAGTTCACCCGCCTGAAGACCGGGCGCGAGCTCCCCACGCAGGTCCGCGCCACCTACACCAGTGCCGCGCGCGGCTACGAGACCGCCGAGCTCGCGCCCTGGGACATTCCGGGGGCGCAGGCCGAGGACGGCGGCATCCCCGCCGTCACCGACATGCGCTTCGACATGGTGACGAGCCCCACGCAGGCCATGCGCCTGCGCAAGATCGGCGGGTGGCGCGCCCGCCGGCAGAAGGCGCTCACCGGCGTCGCCCCGCCCTCGGCCTTCCGGATGGTCGCCGGGGCCACGGTGACCGTGGCGCTGCCCGCGCCCTTCACCGCGCTTGGCGGGGTCTACGAGGTGCAGGGCCTGCACCCCGCCGCCTCGCTGGTGGGTGACGACGAGGGCGTGGCCCTGCGCTGTCCGGTGCAGCTGCTCGAGCTCGGGCCTGAGCCTTACACCTGGGACGCCGAGGCCGAAGAGGAGGAGATCGTCGAGGAGGCGTTCGACGCCACCCGCACCGGCATCGGCCTGCCGGGCCCGCTCTCGGCCACCACCGGGCC
>NZ_QRGC01000010.1 GCF_003448965.1 Oceanicella sp. SM1341 | reverse complement strand
AGGGGCCGGGCCAGCGCCGGCCGGGCCGGGCGGCGCTCTGCCCGCGCCCGCCCGCCGCGGGCGGGAGGGGCTGCGCCTGCTGCCCGGCCCGCGCACGGCATGCATTTCCGCCCGTCGCGGGCGCTACCTCGCCCGGCGGCCCGGCGGCGCCTCCGCGTTTCCGGCAGGGCTGCCGCGCTCCTCGCGCGGGTCGTTGAAGGGGGCGATCTGGTATTGCGCCATCTTGCGATACAGGGTCGAGCGGCCGATGCCGAGGCGCCGGGCGGTCTCCGAGACCTGGCCCGAGCACAGGATCAGCGCGTCGGCGATGGCCTCGGCCTCCACCTCGGCGAGCGGGCGCACCCGGTCGGCCCCCCGGCCCGAGGGACGCGGGCGCGGCGCGGGGGCCCGCTGCGGCTCGGGCGCGCGGGCCGCGGGGCCGAAATCCGCCAGCATCAGCTCGCTGCCCTCGGCCATCACCACGGCGCGGTGCACCGCGTTCTGCAGCTCGCGCACGTTGCCGGGCCAGGGCTGTGCGGCGAGCCATTCCGCAACCCCCGGGCCGAAGCCGTGGAAGAGGCGCCCCTCGCGCCGCGCCGCCTGGGCGGCATGGGCGGCGGCAAGGGCCGGAATGTCCTCGCCACGCTCCGCCAGCGGCGGCAGGCCGATCTCGACCCCGGCGAGGCGGAAGTAGAGATCCTCGCGGAACCGGCCGGCGGCGATCTCCTCGCCGAGATCGCGATTCGTCGCGGCCAGCAGCCGCACGTCCACCCGCACCGGACCGCGCCCTCCCAGCGGGTCGACCTCGCCCTCCTGCACCACCCGCAGCAGCGACACCTGCGCGGAAAGCGGCAGCTCGCCCACCTCGTCGAGGAACAGCGTGCCGCCCTGCGCCTCGCGGAAGCGGCCGGGCTGGGCACGGTCGGCGCCGGTGAAGGCGCCCTTCTCGTGGCCGAACAGCAGGCTCTCGACCAGCGTCTCGGGCAGCGCGCCGCAGTTCACCGCCACGAAGGCGCCGGTGCGCCCGGAGGTCTCGTGGATGGCGCGGGCCAGCCGCTCCTTGCCGCTGCCGCTCGGCCCGGCCACCAGCACCGGCATGCGCGAGGGCGCCACGCGCCGCGCGAGGTCGAGCGCCGCCACCATGGCCGGCGCCCCGGCGACGAGCCCTGCGAAGGCACCCTGCGGCGCCGGTGTCGCGGCCGCCAGCGCATGACGCGAGACCACCGCGCGCAGCCGGTCCATCGCCACCGGCTTCTCCAGGTAGTCGACCGCGCCGCGCTGCATCGCGCGCACCGCCGTGTCGACCCCGCCGTCGGCGGTGAGCATGATCACCCGCGCGTCATCGCCCCGGCCGCGCATCACCGAGAGCAGGTCGAGCCCGCCCATGCCCGGCAGGCCGATGTCGAGCAGGACCACCCAGGGTCCCGGGTCCCGGTCAAGCGCCTCGAGCGCGGTCTGGGCGCAGGCGACCTCCGTCACCTCGCCGCCCTGTGCCCGGAGCAGCGCAGCGATCACCCGCCGCTGCGCCGCGTCGTCCTCCACAACCAGAATCCTACGCGCCATCATCCACGCTCCCGTGCCGGTATACATCGGGGCACACGGGCCCCGATGGCCGCGATACCCGTTGCAAGATTGTCTCACCCGCTGAACTTCTGTGCATAAACCGGTGAAAAAGCTCTTTCCTCGGACGGGGTTCGGTCAAAGTTCTGTTGTGGATTTGATGTGTGCGAGCTACACACTAACCTATGTCACGTCCGGCAGGGTGAGCGTCGCAGACCAGCACGTTGCAGACTCGCACGTTGTCGAACCTTGAGCCGACGCCGGGGGCACTGTTCCCGGCATGACACACCAGAGTGGCAGCCGTTCAAGTGCTGCACAACTTGAGAGAGACGGAGAGAGGGATGAAAGCGATTTCCCGTTTGATGATGGCCGGCGCAGTGGTCGCGCTCGCAGGGTGCAGCTCGCTCCCCGGCGCAAACCTGGGCGGCACCTTCACGGCAGAAAACTACCTGGGCGAGACCATCTCGGGGAGCGATTTTGACTCTGCGCTGGCTCGGGAATACCAGGCTCTCGCAACCCGGTCGGCGACCCAGGACGTCAACTGGATGGATGCGACCGCCTACGTGTCCAAGTCCGAAGCCGCCGCTTCCGGCAGCGCCCCGGCCTGGACCCCGGAAGAGCTCGGCGTGTCCGCGCCGGCGGGCCTCTACGAGGACGTCGTCGCGACCGTGGCCGCCAACAAGGCAGCCCGCCCGGCCGAGTGCGCCAAGGCGCAGGCCATGTGGGACCAGTACCTCGAGTCGATGACCGATTACTCGGGCGTCTGCATCAACACCGACGACGCGAAAGCGATGCTCGACGAGGCGCTCGCCGCCTGTAAGGGCGCCGCTCCGGGCGACTACGTGGTCTACTTCGGCTTCGACCGTTACGACCTCACCGACGCCGGTTCCGAAGTGATCGACCAGGTCGTCGACGCGCTGAAGAGCTACACCACCCCGCTCGTCTCGGTCGTGGGCCACACCGACACCGTCGGTTCGCTCCAGTACAACCAGACCCTGTCCGAGCGCCGCGCCAACACCGTCCGCAACGCGATCCTGTCGCGCGGTTCGGCCGAGGGCGTGACCACCGGCACCATCACCACGGCCGGCCGCTCCTGGACCGAGCCCGCGGTCGACACCGGCCCGAACGTGCGCGAGGCCCGCAACCGCCGCGCCACGATCGCCATCTCGCAGTAAGCGATACCGGCGATACCAAGGCTTCGACGGCCCCGCAGAAATGCGGGGCCGTTTTCCGTTGCACAGCCGGGGCTCTGCCCCCGGACGGCCGCGCCCGACACGCGACAGGCAGACCGGGGCCCGGCCGCACGCCCCTGCGCCGGGAGAAGGCTCGCAGGCCCGGAGCGGCGCCTGCCGCCCGCAGGCCCGGACCCGGGGCGATGCATGCACGGGCCGCGAGGGATCTTCACCCTGCGGGGATGCATTCGCCGGACACCGGGGCTATATTTGCCGCATGTTCAGACCTCGCGTCCTTCCGTCCGCCCCGCCGCCGGCCGGCCTGCCCCCGGCCGGCCACGCGGGCACAGCCTCGCCGCGCGCGCAGCGCGGGGCCCGGTCCGTCACCGCGCAGGGCCGCGGGCCGCGGCGTCGCCGGCCCGGCAGCCGTGCGGACGCGGAGGAGAACAGCCCGCTGCCGGTCTATGACCGGCTCGCCCCCGACACCCTGCCCGGCCGGCCCGACGCCGCCCCGCGCAGGCCGGAGCCCGCCCCGCGCGCCCCGGCCACCCACTGACCCTTCCAGCCGATCCGGAGACCCCGATGGCCCAGTTCTTCCAGTCCTTCGCCCCGCTGCCCGAGACCGCCGACACGGCCGCCCCGGGGCGCGCGGGCAAAGGCGATTTCGGCCCGATGCCCGAGTGGAACCTCGACGATCTCTACCCCGGCGAGGACAGCCCGGCGCTCGCCGAGGACATGGCCTGGCTCGCCGAGGAGGCCACCGCCTTCGCCGCCGACTACGAGGGCCAGCTCGCCGGGCTCGACGCCCCCTCGCTTGCCGCCTGCGTGAAGCGCTACGAGCGCATCCAGCAGATCGCCGGGCGGGTGATGTCCTTCGCCGGCCTGCGCTACTACCAGAACACCATCGACCCCTCGCGGGCGAAGTTCTTCTCCGACTGCCAGGGCAAGCTCACCGACATCTCCACCCCGCTGGTGTTCTTCTCGCTGGAGTTCAACCGCATCGAGGACGCGGTGCTGGAGGCGCGCTACTCCGAGAGCGCCGAGCTCGCCCGCTACCGCCCGGTGCTCGAGCGCATGCGCGCCTTCAAGCCCTACCAGCTCTCCGACGAGCTGGAGAAGTTCCTGCATGACCAGTCCGTCGTCGGCGCCTCGGCCTGGAACCGGCTGTTCGACGAGACCATGGCCGGGCTCGAGTTCGAGGTCGACGGCGAGACCCTGCCGCTGGAAGCCACGCTGAACCTGCTTTCCGACACCGACCGCTCCCGCCGCCAGGCCGGCGCCGAGGCGCTGGTGGCCGTGTTCACCGAGCGGCTGCCGCTGTTCGCGCGCATCACCAACACGCTCGCCAAGGAAAAGGAGATCGAGGACCGCTGGCGTGGCATGCCCACGCCGCAGACCGGCCGTCACCTCTCCAACCATGTGGAGCCGGAAGTGGTGCAGGCGCTGCGCGACGCGGTGGTGGGCGCCTACCCGCGCATCTCGCACCGCTACTACGCGCTCAAGGCGAAATGGCTGGGGCTGGAGAAGCTCGAGTACTGGGACCGCAACGCCCCCCTGCCCGAGCGCGAGGACCGCGAGGTGCCCTGGGCCGAGGCGCGCAGCACCGTGCTCGACGCCTATGCCGATTTCTCGCCCGAGATGGCCGCCATCGCCGAGCCCTTCTTCGACAAGGGCTGGATCGACGCACCGGCAAAGCCCGGCAAGGCCCCCGGCGCCTTCGCCCATCCCACGGTGACCGACGCGCACCCCTACGTGCTGCTCAACTACCTCGGCAAGCAGCGCGACGTGATGACGCTTGCGCATGAGCTGGGCCACGGCGTGCACCAGGTGCTGGCGGCGGGACAGGGCGAGCTGCTCTCCTCCACCCCGCTCACGCTGGCCGAGACCGCGAGTGTCTTCGGCGAGATGCTCACCTTCCGCAAGCTCCTCGCCGCCGCCCCCGACAAGGCGGCGCGCAAGGCGCTGCTCGCCGGCAAGGTGGAGGACATGATCAACACGGTCGTGCGCCAGATCGCCTTCTACGACTTCGAGTGCAAGCTGCACGCGGCGCGGGCCGAGGGCGAGCTCACCCCCGACCAGATCAACGAGATCTGGATGTCGGTGCAGGGCGAGAGCCTCGGGCCGGTGTTCAACTTCGCGCCGGGCTACGAGACCTTCTGGTCCTACGTGCCGCATTTCATCCACTCGCCCTTCTACGTCTACGCCTATGCCTTCGGCGACGGGCTGGTGAACGCGCTCTACGCGGTCTACGAGAACGGCGAGCCGGGCTTCCAGGAGAAGTATTTCGACATGCTCAAAGCGGGCGGCTCGAAGCACCACAAGGAGCTGCTCGCCCCCTTCGGCCTCGACCTCTCCGACCCGTCCTTCTGGGACAAGGGCCTGGGCCTGATCGAGAGCATGATCGACGAGCTCGAGGCGATGGAGGACTGACATGCGGGCACCCGACGCCTTCTCCGAGCTCTGCGGCCACTTCCGGCAGGTCACCGCGCTCTCCCAGGTGTCGGGCCTGCTCTCCTGGGACCAGGAGACCATGATGCCCGAGCGCGGCGCCGAGCTGCGCTCGGAGCAATGCGCGGCGGTGGAGGCCTGCATCCACCGCCTGCGCGCCGATCCGCGCATCCCCGACTGGGCCGCCGCGATCGACCCGAAGACCCTCGACCCCGCCGGCTGCGTCACCCTGCGCGAGGCGGTGCGCGCCCATCGCCGCGCCACCCGCATCCCCGCCGCGCTGGCCGAGGAGATCGCCCGGGTGACCGCGCTCTCGCAAGGCATCTGGGCGCGGGCCCGCGCCGCCCGCCGCTTCGCCGATTTCGCCCCCTCTCTGGGCCGGATCGTGGCGCTGAGGCGCGAGGAGGCCGATTGCATCGCCGAGCCGGGCCAGAGCCGCTACGACGCCCTGCTGGAGGATTACGAGCCCGGCATGACCACTGCCGTGCTCTCGCCGCTCCTCACCGGCATGCGCCCGCGCCTCACCGCGCTGGCCGAGCGCGTGGCCCATTCCGGCCATGTGGCGCCGCGGCTCGAGGGGAGTTTCCCCAAGGCCGCGCAGATGGAGCTCGCCCGGCGCGTGGCCACCACGCTGGGCTATGACTGGTCGGCCGGGCGGCTCGACCTCAGCGTGCACCCGTTCTCCTCCGGCACCGGGGGTGACGCGCGCATCACCACGCGGGTGGTCGAGACCGACCCGCTCAACTGCCTCTACTCCACCATCCACGAGGTGGGGCATGCCTGCTACGAGCAGGGCATCAACCCCGCGCTCCTGCTCTCGCCCGCCGGCCGCTGGGCCTCGATGGGCGTGCACGAGAGCCAGTCGCGCCTGTTCGAAAACCAGATCGGCCGCTCGCGCGCCTTCTGCGAATGGCTCTACCCGCAGATGCGCGCGGTCTACGGCGACATCGGCGTCACCGGCCCGGACGCGCTGCACGCCGCGGTGAACCGGGTGGAGACCGGCTTCATCCGCACCGAGGCGGACGAGGTGCACTACAACCTCCACATCCTGCTGCGCTTCGAGCTGGAGCAGGCGCTGATCTCCGGCGCGCTCGCGGTGGAGGACCTGGAGGAGGCCTGGAACGCCGCCTTCCTGCGCGACTTCCACCGCCCCGTGACCGACCCCGCCGACGGCGTGCTGCAGGACGTGCACTGGTCGGTGGGCCTGTTCGGCTACTTCCCCACCTATTCGCTGGGCAACATCCTCGCCGGTGAGCTCTTCGCCGCCCTGCGCGCCGCGGTGCCGACGCTGGAGGCCGATCTGGCGCGCGGCGATGCCGGCCCCGCCCTCGGCTGGCTGCGCCGCAACGTGCATGTGCACGGCAGCCTCAAGCCGCCGATGCAGCTGGTGGAGGACGCCACGGGCCACGCCCCGCAGGCCGGCGCCCTGCTCGGCTATCTCGAGGCGAAATTCGCCGGCCTCTACGGGCTCTGAGCCTCAGCTCTCGCCGGCCATCCGCCGGTTGTACTCCTCCCGGGCGCGGGCCACCGCGTCGTAATGCGTGTGCGTCCAGCCGTGGAGCGCCGAGATCGGCTGCTCCAGCGTGCGGCCCAGTGGCGTGATGGCATATTCCACCGCCACGGGCGAGGTGGCGATCACCCGGCGCGAGATGATGCCGTTGCGCTCGAGCTTGCGCAGCCCTTGCGTGAGCGCCTTCTGGGTGATGCCCTCGAGCTGCCGGCGCAGCTCGTTGAAGCGCAGCGGCCGCGGGCAGAGGGCCGCCAGGATCAGCACCGACCACTTGTCCGCGATCTGGTCGAGCAGCAGCCGGCACGGACAGTCGGCAGCGCTCAGCACCTCCCGCGCAGCGTCCCTGCACTGCGGCGACGCCCCGGCAGCCGTTTCGGCGCCGTCTGCGGCTCCGGGCCCGGCTTCGGCGATGATCGCGGGCATGGCGGTTTCCCTCCGTATATCTGGTGGCAACAAAGTGCCTGATTGAAACCAGATATACAATGGATACCTAGGAGCCTCCTTCAACCTGCAGCAAGGACGCGCAGCCGGATGACATCCCTACAGGACACTCCCCTTTTCAGCCCCTTCCGCCTGAAAAGCCTCGCGCTGAAAAACCGCATCGTGATGGCGCCGATGACCCGCTCCTTTGCCGAGGGGGGCCTGCCGGGCCCCGCGCAGGCCGCCTATTACCGCCGCCGGGCGGAGGGCGATGTCGGGCTCATCCTCTCCGAGGGCACGGTGATCGACCGTCCCGCCGCGCGCAACGACCCCGGCATCCCCTTCTTCCACGGCGCCGCGGCGCTCGAGGGCTGGAAAGGCGTGATCGACGCGGTGCATGGCGCCGGCGGCCGCATGGGCCCGCAGCTCTGGCACGTCGGCGCCGTCGCGAGCTTCCTCACCGACTGGGTGCCCGACGCCGAGCCCGAGGGCCCCTCCGGCCTCGCCGGCCCCGGCAGCCCGCGCGGCCGCGCCATGACCGACGCCGACATCGCCGACACGCTCGATGCCTTCGGCCGCGCCGCGGCGGACGCGAAGCGCCTGGGCTTCGACACGCTGGAGATCCACGGCGCGCACGGCTACCTGCTCGACCAGTTCTTCTGGCCCGGCACCAACCGGCGCAGCGATGCCTGGGGTGGCGAGACCATCGGCCGCCGCGCCCGCTTCGGCGCCGAGGTGGTGGCCGCCATGCGCCGCGCCGTGGGCCCGGACTTCCCCATCATCCTGCGCCTGAGCCAGTGGAAGCAGCAGGATTTCTCCGCCCGCCTCGCCACCACCCCCGACGAGATGGCCGACTGGCTGCTGCCGCTGGTCGAGGCCGGCGCCGACATCCTGCACTGCTCGCAGCGCCGCTTCTGGGAGCCGGAGTTCCCCGAGCTCGACGGTGCGGGCGGGCTGAACTTCGCCGGCTGGGCGAAGAAGCTCACCGGGGCGGCCACGATCAGCGTCGGCTCCGTGGGCCTCACGGGCGACTTCATGGAGGCCTTCTCGGGGGTCGGCGCCGGCCGCGCCGGGCTCGGGACGCTGGTCGAGCGCATGGAGCGCGGCGAGTTCGACCTCATCGCCGTCGGCCGCGCCCTGATCGGCGACCCGGACTGGGTGCGCAAGATCCGCGAGGGCGACACCGCGGCCCTCGGCGATTTCGACCCGGCCGCCCTCGCGACCCTGGTCTGAGACGGCGCGCGCCCCGGCCGGCGGCCGGGGCGCTCAGGAGGGGTCGGCGCGGCACGCGCCGTCCGCCAGGCCCCGTCACGGGGCCCGCACCCTTGCCGTCACGGGCACGAAGCGTGCCGGCCGCGGGCCCGGAAGCGCCTCAGGCCGGGGAGGCGGCAAGCTCTTCGGCCACGACCGCCCCGGCCGTCGCGCGCCCGCAAACGCCGCAGGCCCCCTCCCGGCGGGAGGGGGCCTGCTTCAAGGGCGTCGGCGCGGCAGGCGCCGGCCTGTGGCTCAGCCGAACTGCGGGATCATCCCCTTGTCGGCGGCGAGCTCGCGCATCTTCTTCTGCAGCTTCTCGAACGCCCGCACCTCGATCTGGCGGATGCGCTCGCGGCTCACGTTGTAGACGCTCGAAAGCTCCTCCAGCGTCACCGGCTCGTCGCGCAGCTTGCGCTCGGTCAGGATGTGGCGCTCGCGCTCGTTGAGCGCCTGCATCGCGTCCATCAGCAGGCTGCGCCGGCTCTCGAGCTCGTCCTGCTCCGCATAGGCCGAGGCCTGGTCCGCGTCATCGTCGGCCAGCCAGTCCTGCCACTCGGCGGAGCCCTCGCCATCGGTCTTCAGCGGCGCGTTCAGCGAGGCATCGCCCCCGGTGAGCCGGCGGTTCATCGAAATCACGTCGTCCTCGGCCACCCCGAGGTCATGGGCGATCTTCTCGACATGCTCGGGGCGAAGGTCCCCTTCCTCGAGCGCGCCGATCCGGTTCTTCGCCTTGCGCAGGTTGAAGAACAGTTTCTTCTGCGAGGCGGTGGTGCCCATCTTCACCAGCGACCACGAGCGCAGGATGTATTCCTGGATCGAGGCGCGGATCCACCACATCGCGTAGGTGGCGAGGCGAAAGCCCTTCTCCGGGTCGAAGCGCTTGACGGCCTGCATCAGGCCCACGTTCGCCTCCGACACCACCTCGGCCGTCGGCAGCCCGTAGCCGCGATAGCCCATGGCGATCTTGGCGGCGAGCCGCAGGTGCGACGTCACCAGCTTGTGGGCGGAGTCCTTGTCCTCGTGGTCGACCCAGGCTTTCGCCAGCATGTATTCCTCGTCCGGTTCCAGCATCGGGAACTTGCGGATCTCGCTGAGGTAGCGGCTGAGCCCCTGCTCCGGCGAGGGCGCCGGAAGAGAAGTATATGTCGACATCTCACACCTCCATCTCGGGCTCTGAATACCCGAGCATTTCCATCTAGGCACTGCAGGCCCCGTCATCAACCGTACGGGGCGGATACAGTTTGTATCCTAAGGTATTACGCGCCGGGGGTGTGATTCCGACGCAGGCTCGCGAGAAGGTGATCCATGTCCGCCGGCAGATCGGCGCGAAAGGCCACCCGCTCCCCGCTCACCGGGTGCACGAATCCCAGCGAGGCCGCGTGCAGGGCCTGGCGCGGAAAGCCGCGCAGCGCCGCGGCCGCCTCCGGGTCGAGATCGCGCGCCGAGACCGCCCGCGGCCGGCCATAGACCGGGTCTCCCGCCAGCGGATGGCCGACATGGGCGAGATGCACCCGGATCTGGTGCGTGCGCCCGGTCTCCAGCCGGCATTCCACCAGCGCCGCCACCGCCCGCGTCGCGCCGAAGCGCTCGAGCACCCGCACCCGGGTGACCGCGTGCCGCCCGCCGGGCACCACGGCCATGCGCTTGCGGTCGCTGCGGTGCCGGTCGATGTCGCCCTCGATGCGCAGCCAGCCCTCCTCGGGCGTGACCCCCTCGAGGCCGAGCAGCCGCGGGTCCCCCCGGTCCGGCGCGCCCTGGCACACGGCCTGGTAGCTGCGCTCGATGTCATGGGCGGCGAAGAGCGCCGCGAGCCCCTGGTGCGCGGCATCCGATTTCGCCACCACCAGCAGGCCGGAGGTGTCCTTGTCGATCCGGTGCACGATCCCCGGGCGCAGCACGCCGCCGATGCCCGACAGGCTGTCGCCGCAATGGTGCAGCAGCGCGTTCACCAGCGTGCCGCGCTCCGCCCCCGGCGCGGGATGCACGACCATTCCGGCGGGCTTGTTCACCACCACGAGGTCGGCATCCTCGAAGACGATGTCGAGCGGGATCGCCTCCGGCTCCGGCTCGGCGGCCACCGGGGCGGGCGGGCGGATCACCCAGCTCTCCCCGGGCTTGACTTTGGTCTTCGGCTCCGTGACGGTCTCGCCGCCCGCGCGGGCGACCGCCCCCTCCTCGATCAGCGCCCTGAGGCGCGAGCGCGACAGGCCGGCCCCCTCGCCGTCCGTGGCGGCGAGCGCCGCGGCGAGGGCCTTGTCGAGGCGGCTGTCGCAGCCGTCGGGAAGCGTGATGTGGAGAGGATCTTGCATGGGCCCTGTGCGGGAGGTTGCCGAGGATGACGAGCTCGAGGAGCACCCCCGCCTGCGCCTGCTGCGCTGGCTGGTGACGGGGCTGACCGCGACCCTCGTGATCGCGGTGATAGCGATCATTTCGCTGCTTGTCATCAAGGTGCTGGAAATCCCCGCCGCCCCGCGGGCCGTGGCCCTGCCCGAGAGCATCGCCCTGCCCGAGGGCGAGGAGCTGCGCTCGGCCACCTTCGGCACCGACTGGGTGCTGCTGGTGACCGCGGCGCCCGGCGGCCCGGAATACATCCGCATCTACGACGCCGCCACCGGCGAGGAGCGCCAGAGCCTGCTGGTGACGCCTACCCCCGCGCCGGCGCAGTAAGGCCCGGCGCGCGCCACCGGGAGGGCGCAGCACCGCTCGTGACCGGCGAATTCTCTCGCAGCCCGCGCGAGGGCTGAACGGCCGGCAAGGGCCGCCGGACCCCTCTGTCCTCCCAAGATCCCGTCGCAACCTCGATGCAGGGTGCCGAGGGCCGCGCCCGACCCTGGGTGGGCGCTGCACCGCCCGTGGTCAGCGATTCATCTCAAAAGCCCCGGACGACGGCTGTGCGGGAACTGCCATCGCCATCGCGCCCTCCCGGGGGGAGGGTCGGGCGCGGCCCGGGCTGGTCGCCCGGGGGAGACGGTTGAGCCGGCGCCGAGGGACACCGCGCGCCGCCACGCATCCTGCCCCGCAGATCGGCAACGCGCCGCAGGCTTCGCCTTGCGCTCCCCCGCCCGACGGAAGATATTGGCGCCATGTCGCTCCCACCCGGATTCCTCGATGAGCTGCGCACCCGCGTCTCCCTCGCCCAGGTGGTGGGGCGCAAGGTCACGTGGGACACGCGCAAGTCCAACCCCGGCAAGGGAGACCACTGGGCGCCCTGCCCGTTCCACCAGGAGAAATCCGCCTCCTTCCACGTGGATGACCGCAAGGGCTTCTACTATTGCTTCGGCTGCCACGCGAAGGGTGACGCCATCTCCTTCGTGAAGGACACCGAGAACGTGGGCTTCATGGAAGCGGTGGAGATCCTCGCCCGCGAGGCCGGGATGCAGATGCCCGCCCGCGACCCCCGCGCCCAGGAGCGCGCCGACAGCCGCACGAAACTGGTCGAGGTGATGGAACAGGCGGTGCAGTTCTACCGCCTGCAACTGCGCACCGCCCGGGCCCAGGCCGCGCGGGACTATCTCGCCGGCCGCGGGCTGGGCGAAGCGGCACAGGCCCGCCACGAGCTCGGCTTCGCCCCGGACGACCGCACCGCCCTCACCTCCGCCCTCACCGCCAAGGGCATCGGCGTCGAGCTGCTCGCCGAGGCCGGGCTCACCATCGTGCCGGAGGACGGCGGCCGGCCGTTCGACCGCTTCCGCGGCCGCATCATCTTCCCGATCCGCGACGTGCGCGGCCGCGCCATCGCCTTCGGCGGCCGGGCGATGAGCCCGGAGGCGCGGGCGAAATACCTCAACTCGCCCGAGACCCCGCTCTTCGACAAGGGCCGCTCGCTCTACAACCACCAGCGCGCGCGCGAGGCGGCGGGCAAGGCCGGCTCGCTCATCGTGGCCGAGGGCTACATGGACGTGATCGCGCTCTGCGAGGCCGGCTTCGCCCATGCCGTGGCGCCGCTCGGCACCGCCATCACGCCGGACCAGCTCCAGCTCATGTGGCGCATGGCCGACGAACCGGTGATCGCGCTCGACGGCGATGCCGCCGGCCTGCGCGCCGCGATGCGGGTGATCGACATCGCCCTGCCGCTGGTGACCGCCGGCAAGTCGCTGCGCTTCTGCGTGCTGCCCGAGGGGCTCGACCCCGACGACCTGCTGCGCGCCCAGGGCCCGGAGGCGATGCAGACCCTGCTCGACGGTGCGCGCCCGATGGTCGACCTGCTCTGGCAGCGCGAGACCGAGGGCAAGGTGTTCGACAGCCCCGAGCGCCGTGCCGCCCTCGACAAGACCCTGCGCGAAACCCTCGGCCGCATCGCCGACCCCTCGATCCGCGCCCATTACACCGCAGAGATCCGCGACCGGCGGGCCGATTTCTTTCGCCGCGAGCGTCCGGAGGGGGGCCGCGCCGGGGGCGGTTTCCGCCCTGACGGCGGCTTCCAGCCCGAGGGCGGCTTCCGCCGCGCCTGGCAGCCGGGCATGCGCCGCCCCGCGCCGCAGCCCCTGCCCACCGCGGGCACCAAGGCCTCGCTGCTCGCCCGCTCCGACGCGGGGCCGGAGGCCGAGGCGCGGGTGCGCGAGGCCGCCATCCTGTGCGTGTGCCTCAACCACCCCGGCCTCGCCGCCGAGTACGACGACCCGCTCGACCGCACGCCGTTCCTCAACCCCGATCTCGCCGCGCTGCGCGCCGCCCTGCTCGCCGCCCTTTCGGAATGTCTGGACAAACCGGAGCCCCGCACCCATCTCATGGACTGCGTGCGCGCGGCACTGGGCGAAGACCCCATGCCGCGGCTGATGGCGATCGGGCAGGTGCGGCTCAATCCCCATCTCGGCCCCGGGGCGGAGCCCCAGCACGCCCGCACCGCGCTGGCGGACACGCTGGCCTGGCAGGCCGCGACCGTGGGCATGGGGGCGGAGCTGCGCGAGGCGTTGCAGGCGCTCGCGGGGCGCGGCGATACGGCTGCGGGGGAGGCCGCCGATCTCACCTGGCGCATCGGCCAGGCGGCGGAAGCCCGCAACCGGGCGGCCAGGGGGCACTCCCGGGCTGCCGAATCAGCAACAGTCGACGAAGAATCTCTCTCTGCACACTTGCAAAGCTTCATCGACGACCAGATTTGGGTAAAGAAAAAGCGCTAGACCCTGTCGTCCGAATCGACGATTCGGTAGAGCCGCCCCCGGTGAGTCGCACGCTCATCGGCCCCGAGTGTTTCCAGAACGGAGTGCAGCATGGCCGCCAAGGACTTGGAGCAAGACAAGGAACAGGACCAGCAGGACGGCAATGCCTCGATGCTCGACATGAGCCAGGCGAACGTCAAGAAGATGATCGCCCAGGCCAAGGCGCGCGGGTACATCACCTACGAGGAACTGAACCAGGCGCTCCCGTCCGACCAGTTTTCCTCCGAGCAGATCGAGGACGTGATGTCCCTCCTCTCGGAGATGGGCATCAATGTCATCGAGAACGAGGAAAGCGACGGCGAGGGCGAGGGCGAGCAGAAGGAGGAGAGCCGCGAGGTCGCGACCACCTCCAGCACGTCCGAGGGACTGGACCGCACCGATGACCCGGTGCGCATGTACCTGCGCGAGATGGGCTCGGTCGAGCTGCTCAGCCGCGAGGGCGAGATCGCCATCGCCAAGCGCATCGAGGCCGGGCGCAACACGATGATCTCGGGCCTGTGCGAGAGCCCCCTCACCTTCCAGGCCATCACGATCTGGCGCGACGAGCTTCTCGAGGAGAAGATCATGCTGCGCGACGTGATCGACCTCGAGACCACCTTCGGCGCCTCGCTCGAGGGCGATGTCGAGGAGGAGATGGCGGTCGACGGCGAGGGCGATGCCGACGAGGACGGCGCCGAGGAACCCGCGGCGCCCGCCGCCGGTGCCGCGCCCGCCGGCCCGAAGGCCGACAGCGACGGCGAGGGTGACGGCGAAGGCGAGAGCGAGGGCGAGGAGGACGAGCAGTCCAATCTCTCGCTCTCGGCGATGGAGACGGCGCTGAAGCCGCAGGTGCTCGAGACCCTCGAGCGCATCGCGGAAAACTATGCCCGCCTGTCGGACATGCAGGACAGCCGCATCAACGCCGCCCTGAACCAGGCCCAGACCTTCTCCGCCTTCCAGGAGCGGGACTACCAGCGCCTGCGCTCGGAGATCGTCGAGCTGGTGAACTCGCTGCACCTGCACAACAACCGCATCGAGGCTCTGGTCGATCAGCTCTACGGCATCAACCGCCGCATCATGACCCTCGACGGCCAGATGGTGAAGATCGCCGACCTGGCGAAGATCAACCGCCGCGACTTCGTGGAGGAGTACCGCGGCTCCGAGCTCGACCCGGGCTGGATCGACCGTGTCGCCGCCCTCAAGGGCCGCGGCTGGGCCGACATCGGCGGCCGCTTCCGCGACCGTGTGGACGGCGTGCGCAACGAGATGGGCTCCATCGGCCAGCATGTGGGCGTGGACATCCCCGAGTTCCGCCGCATCGTGCAGACCGTGCAGAAGGGCGAGAAGGAAAGCCGCATCGCCAAGAAGGAGATGGTGGAGGCCAACCTGCGGCTCGTGATCTCGATCGCGAAGAAATACACCAACCGCGGGCTGCAGTTCCTCGACCTCATCCAGGAGGGCAACATCGGCCTGATGAAGGCGGTGGACAAGTTCGAGTACCGCCGCGGCTACAAGTTCTCGACCTATGCCACCTGGTGGATCCGCCAGGCGATCACCCGCTCGATCGCCGACCAGGCCCGCACCATCCGCATCCCGGTGCACATGATCGAGACCATCAACAAGCTGGTGCGCACCGGCCGCCAGATGCTCCACGAGATCGGCCGCGAGCCGACCCCGGAAGAGCTGGCCGCCAAGCTGCAGATGCCGCTCGAGAAGGTCCGCAAGGTGATGAAGATCGCCAAGGAGCCGATCTCCCTCGAAACGCCGATCGGCGACGAGGAAGACAGCCAGCTCGGCGATTTCATCGAGGACAAGAACGCCGTGCTGCCGCTCGACAGCGCCATACAGCAGAACCTGAAGGAAACGACCACCCGCGTGCTCGCCTCCCTCACGCCGCGCGAGGAGCGGGTTCTGCGCATGCGCTTCGGCATCGGCATGAACACCGACCACACCCTCGAGGAGGTCGGCCAGCAGTTCTCGGTGACCCGCGAGCGCATCCGCCAGATCGAGGCGAAGGCGCTGCGCAAGCTCAAGCACCCGAGCCGCTCGCGCAAGCTGCGCAGTTTCCTCGACAGCTGAGCAGCCGGCACCGAAGCCATTGAAACGCGCCCGGGGGTCCAGCCCCCGGGCGCGTTTGCATTCAGGCCCTGCGCGGCTCGGGCAGCAGCAGCGCCAGCGCGCCGGCAGCGGGCAGGAAGGCGCAGACATCGTAGACGAAGCCGATGCTTGTTGCGTCCGCCAGCACGCCGAGGGCTGCCGCCCCGATGCCGCCCAGCCCGAAGGCGAGGCCGAAGAACAGGCCCGAGACCATCCCCACCCGGCCCGGCATCAACTCCTGCGCATAGACCACGATGGCCGAGAAGGCCGAAGAGATGATCAGCCCGATCGGCACGCTCAGCGCCACCGTGCCCGAGAGCCCCACATGCGGCAGGGCCAGCGCGAAGGGCAGCGTGCCGAGGATGGAGCCCCAGATCACCGGCTTGCGGCCGATCCGGTCGCCCAGCGGCCCGCCGATCAGCGTGCCCGCCGCCACCGAGGCGAGGAACAGGAACAGCCAGAGCTGGGCTTCGGCCTCGGGCACCGCGAACTCCTGCATCAGGTAGAACACGTAGTAGCTGGTGAAGCTGGCGAGGTAGAACCATTTCGACAGGATGAGGCAGAAGAGCACCCCGAGCGCGCCCAGCACCTGCCGCCGGGGCAGCGTGGCGGCCGGCAGGGCCCGGCCCCGCGCCGGGCGCGCCGCGTGGCCCTGGCGGCGATACCATTGCCCCAGTGCCGTGAGCACCAGCATGCCCCCCAGCCCCGCGAGCGCGAACCACCCCAGGCTCGCCTGCCCCGCCGGCAGCACGATGAAGGCCACCAGCAGCGGCCCGAGCGAGGAGCCCAGATTCCCCCCCACCTGGAACACCGATTGCGCCAGCCCGTGCGCCCCGCCCGAGGCCAGCCTTGCGAGGCGCGAGGCCTCGGGGTGGAAGATCGACGAGCCCACCCCCAGCAGCGCCGCCGCCGCCAGCAGCATCGCGTAGCTGCCGGCCACCGACAGCAGCAGAAGCCCCGCCGCCGAGGCCCCCATCCCCACCGGCAGCGAGAAGGGTTGCGGCCGCCGGTCGGTGTAGAGCCCCACCAGCGGCTGCAGCAGCGAGGCGGTGACCTGGTAGGTGAGGGTGAGCGCGCCGATCTGCGAGAAGCTCAGGTCGAAGCCGCTCCGGAACACCGGGTAGGCGGCGACGAACAGCGACTGCAGCATGTCGTTGAGCATGTGGCAGAAGCTCGCCGCCCCCAGCACCGGGAAGACCGTGGGCGCCGGGGCTGCGCGCCCGGCCGTGACATCGCTCATGCGGGGACCTTTCCTGTGCGGTGGCGGCCCGGCGGGCGCGCCCATCTCCGGGCTTATCGCCCGGTAGACGGCGGCCCGCCACCCGGCTAGGGTCAGACACCTACGAGAGCGGGCCATGCAGGACGAGAGCGGACATCCCGATATCCCCGAGGTCGCGCGGCCGGTGATCGCGCGCGGCAGCGACTACCCCGACGGCCATGTCATCGCGCCGCACAGCCACCGGCGCGGGCAGTTGCTCAGCGGCTCCACGGGGGTGGTGAGCGTGACCACCGCCTCCGGTGCCTGGATGATGCCGCCGCAGCGCGGGCTGTGGATCCCGCCGGGCACCGAGCACTCGGTGCGCATGCTGGGCGCGGTGAGGATGCGCAGCATCTACGTGGCGCCGGAGCTGCTCTCCGACATGCCGGGCGCCTGCGAGGTGGTGGAGATCCCCGCGCTGATGCGCAGCCTGCTGGCCGAAGCGGTGACCCTGCCGCGCGCCTATGACGAGGCCGGCCGGGCGGGCGCGCTGATGACGCTGATCCTGCACGAGCTGCGCCGCCTGCCGCCCCTGCCCCTCGCCCTGCCGCTGCCGCGCGGCGAGGGCCTGGCCCGACGCTGCCGCGCCTTCCTGCGCAGCCCCGGAACCCACGAGACCATCGACGACTGGGCCGCCGCCCTCGGCATGAGCCGCCGCAGCTTCACCCGGGCGTTCCGTCGCGAGACGGGCCTGAGCTTCGTCGCCTGGCGCAGCCGGGCCTGCGTGATGGCGGCCTTGCCACGCCTCGCCGCCGGTGAGGCGGTGACGAGCATCGCCCTCGACATGGGCTACGAGAATCCGGCCGCCTTCACCACGATGTTCCGCCGCGTCCTCGGCGCCTCGCCTCGCGCCTGGCTGGCGGAGACGCAATAGGCCGGACGGCGGGAGCGTCCCTGCCCCCGGCCTTCCCGAACGGCAACCGGCCCTCCCCCCGGCGCAAGCCACGCGCGTGCCGGGCGCCATTCTCCCCCAAAGCCCCGGTTCACGGCCCGACCATGGTCGACATCGCCGTCTCGCCCTGCCTGAGGCGCGGCCCGGACCGGTCGACCGGCGGAAGCGGAAGGCCGCGCGTCTCGCGTCACATCCGCCCCCGGGCCCGCGGCCCGCATCGCCCCCGGCGCCGCCAGGGCGGAGGCCCGCACGGGCCTTCGCCACGCCCGCCGGGCTGCGGGGGCGAAAGCCCCCTCGGCACGGCGGGCGTCCCCCCGGTCGGGTCCGAGGCGGAACGGTGACGCCGCCGCGCGCCGGCGGCCCTCGCGGCCCGCATCCGCCGGGCCAGGGCCTAGCCGCGCCGCGCGGCCCAGAGCCCGGCGGCCAGCGCCTCGGCGGCCGGCAGGTCGGCGGCCTTGCCGGCGGTGTAGAGCGCGAGCGCCGCGGTGCCCAGCACCACCGCCTCGGCAAAGGGATCCTCGGCGCGGCCGTGCCAGAGATCGGTCACCCGGGCGAGATCGGGCGCGTCCTCGTCACCCGCGAGCCGCCGCGCCGGCAGGTCGGCGAAGGGCGGCACCGTGAGGTCGATGGTCTCGCCACCGCGCAGGCCGTAGACCTCCACCGGCTTGCCGGGATGGCGCTCCACCTCGCCGCCGCCGCCCTTGATCACGATCATCGTCTCCTGGCCCAGCAGCCGGGCCGCGTCGCGCTGCAGGTCGCGGTAGGGCGGGTGGAAGACGCCCTGCACGGAGGCGGGCGCGCCCGCCGGGTTGAGCCCGCGCAGGCAGGTGTTCACCGGCGAGCGCAGCCCGAAGACATCGCGCAAATCGACGAGCTGCAGGAAGCGCCGCTCCAGGCTCTTCAGCGGCACGTAGGCGATGCCCTGCGCCTCCAGCGCCGCCCGCGCGGCGGCGGGGTCATGCACCACCGGCAGGCCGAGCGCGCCGATCACGTGGCCGGGGGCCACGGGGTTGGTGAGATGATGGCTGTTGTAGCCGTGCAGCAGCACCTTCACGCCCGCGCGCGACACCAGCAGCGCCGAGAGCACGAACCAGGCCATGCCGCGGCTGCGACCGGAGGCGTAGGACGGCCAGTCGAGGTCCACCGGCAGGCCCGCCCAGGCTGCCACCCGCTCGCGCATCGCGCCGATGAAGCCGGCCACCTCCTCGGCGTTCTCGGTGCGGTAGCGCATCAGCATCAGCATTGCCCCCACCGCCTCGGGGGCCACGGAGCCCTCGAGAATGCGGGCCATGGCCTCCTGTGCCTCCTCGCGGGTGAGGTGGCGCGAGCGGCCGGGGCCGCGGCCGAGATGGCGGACGAAATGCGAGAAGGGGAGCGCGTCGGTCATCGGGGGAGCTCCTTCCGGGAAAGGTCGGGCACATGGGTGAGCAGCGGCATCAGCCGGTCCATCTCCGGGCCGCGGTCACGCCCGGTGAGCAGCCGGCGCAGCGGCAGGAACAGCGCCCGGCCCTTGCGCCCGCTCGCGGCCTTCGCGGCGGCGGTCCAGGCCGGCCAGCTCTCCGCCGTCCAGGGGCGGGGGGGAAGCAGCGCGAGCGCCTCGGCGGCAAACTCCGCGTCCTCCTCCGCCACCACCGGCGCGGCCCCCTCGCGGCAGAGCTGCCACCAGCCGGCGAGCTCGTCGAACCGCTCGAGATTGCCCCGCACCGCCTCCCAGAGCGCGCGGCCCTCCGCCTCCGGCACCCCGAGGGCGGCGGCGCGCTCCGCCACCGCCTCCCAGGGCAGCGCGTGCAGCACCTTGGCGGTGAGCGGGCCGAGATCGTCCGCGTCGAAGCCCGTGGGGGCCGCGCCGAAGCGGCTGAGGTCGAACCCCTCCACCAGCTCCGCGAGGGAGGTCCGCGGCTCCACCGGGTCGGCCGAGCCGAGCCGGGCGATGAGCGAGAGCAGCGCGAGCGGCTCCACCCCCGCCGCGGCGAGGTCCTTCAGCGCCAGCGCCCCCTCGCGCTTCGACAGCCCCGCGCCCCCGGGCCCGGTGAGCAGCGAGTGATGCGCGAAGCGCGGGCGCGGTGCGCCGAGCGCCTCGAAGATCTGCAGCTGCGTGGCGGTGTTGGTGATGTGGTCGGCGCCGCGCACGATGTCGCTCACGCCCATGTCGGCGTCGTCGACCACCGAGGCGAGGGTATAGAGCATCAGCCCGTCGCCGCGGATCAGCACCGGGTCGGAGACGGACCCCGCGTCGATGGACTGGGCGCCAAGAATGCCGTCCTCCCAGCCGATGCGGGTGAGATCGAGCAGGAAGCGCCAGTGGCCGGGCCCGCGCTCGGCGCGCAGGGCGTCGCGCTCGGCCCCGGTGAGCGCGAGGGCCGCGCGGTCATACACCGGGGGGCGGCCCATGTTGAGCTGCTTGCGGCGGCGGATGTCGAGCTCGACCGGTGTCTCGAAACACTCGTAGAGCCGGCCCTCCGCGCTCAGCCGCTCGGCCGCGGCGCGGTAGAGCTCAAGCCGCTCCGACTGGCGCTCCTCCCGGTCCCACGTGAGGCCCAGCCACTCGAGGTCGCGGCGGATCTGGTCGGCATACTCGGGGCGCGAGCGCTCGGTGTCGGTGTCGTCGAGCCGCAGGATGAAGCGGCCGCCGGCCTTGCGCGCCAGCGCCCATGAGAACAGGGCCGCGCGCAGGTTGCCCACGTGCAGGTATCCGGTGGGCGAGGGCGCGAAGCGCGTGGTGATCATGGGGCCTCCGGGCGCTGGGGTGTCTCTCGCCCCCCTCTTACACCGGGCCGCGCCGGGCTTTAAGCCCTTCCGGGGCCCCGGGGCAGCACGCTCCACTGGAGCCCCCCGGGCGGCACGCTCCACTGGGGCCCACGGGGCGGCACGCCCCTCTGGAGCCTGCCGCGGCGCTGGCCTACTCTCGCGCCATGACAGAACCCGACTCTCCCGACGGCCCGCTCGCCCCCGATCTCGCGATGATGGAGGAGATGATGCACGCCGCCTTCGCCAGCCTGCCGCCGGAGGTGCGCGGGGCCTGTGCCGATCTCGCGCTCAGGGTGGAGGATTTCCCCGCCGAGGACATCGTGGAGGAGATGGAGCTGGAAAGCGCCTGGGACCTCACCGGCCTCTACCAGGGCGTGCCGCTCACCGAGAAATCCACCTGGGACGCGCCGATGGCGCCCGACACCGTGTGGCTGTTCCGCCGGCCGATTCTCGATGAATGGATCGAGCGGGGCGACGTGGGGCTCGCCGCCCTCGTCACCCATGTGCTGGTGCACGAGATCGCCCACCACCTGGGCTGGAGCGACGACGACATCCGCCGGGTGGACGACTGGACCCTCTGAGCCCTCAGTTCGAGGGCCCGGCCGGCGGCTCCGTCGCTTCGGGCGCGTCCTCGGTCTCGGGCGCGGCGGGAGCGTTCCCGGCGTCCCCCTGGGTGCCGATCTGCCCGTCCACCCAGTAGCCGTCGTATTCCTCGCCCGAGGCATAGGTCATCTGCCCGCGCCCCTGGCGCTGCCCCTTGCGGAACATGCCGGTGTAGACATCGCCGTTGGGATAGGTCGCCACGCCCTGCCCGTCGATCTCGCCGGCCTTCCATTCCCCCACGTACCTGAAGCCGTCTTCCATGGTGATGGTGCCCTGGCCCTCGCGCTGGCCGTTCACGAAATCGCCCTCGTAGACCGTGCCGTCGGCATAGGTGGTCACGCCCTCGCCATGGCGCAGGCCGTTCTTCCACTCGCCCTCGTAGGTGTAGCCGTCGCCGTAGGTCATCCGGCCCCGGCCCTCGTATTTCGCGTTGGCGAACTCGCCCTCGTAGACCATGCCGTTCTCGTAGCGCGCAACACCCTGGCCCTCGATCACGCCGTTCACCCAATCGCCCTCGTAGGAGGAGCCGTCGGAATAGGTGATCTTGCCCTGGCCGTTGGGCTGGTCGTTGGCGAAGGTGCCCTCGTGCACCGCGCCATCGGCGTAATGGATGGTGCCCTGGCCCTCCATCCGGCCCTCGACCCATTCGCCCTCGTAGCGATAGCCGTCCGCGGCGGTGAACACGCCCTGCCCCGAATTCTGGTCGTTGTGGAAACCGCCCTCGTAGACATCGCCGTTCGCGAAGATGGTCTTGCCCTGGCCCTCGCGGCGGCCGTTCACGAATTCGCCCTCGTAGCGGTCGCCGTTGGCCTGCACCAGCGTGCCGGTGCCGTTGATCTGGCCGCCCTTCCAAGCGCCGGTGTAGGTGAGCCCGTCGGGCATGGTGATGCTGCCCTGCCCCTCGCGCACCCCGTTGGCGATGTCGCCCTCGTAGACCGCGCCATCGGCATAGGTGATCTTGCCGGTGCCGTCCTTGGTGCCCTTCACCCAGGTGCCCTCGTAGCGGTAGCCGTTGGGCGAGGTCATGATGCCGAAGCCGTCATGCACCGCGGCCTTGAACTCGCCCTCGTAGCGCACGCCGTTGGCGTATTCCGCGACACCCTTGCCCTCGATCACGCCGTCGACCCAGTCACCCTCGTACCAGCCGCCGTCGGCATAGGTGATCTTGCCGTGGCCGTCCGGGCCGCCGTTCCTGAAATGCCCCTCGTAGACCGAGCCGTTGGGATATGTCGCCACCCCCTCGCCCTCGATGCGCCCGTCCACCCATTCGCCGGTGTACTCGAAGCCGCCGGGGCGCTTGTAGGTGCCGTGGCCGTGCTGCTTGCCGTCCCTGAACTCGCCCTCGTAGATGTCGCCGGTGTCGTATTGTTTGGTCTGGACGGTGGAGTCCGACTGCGCGACCACCCCGCTGCCCACGAGCACGAGAAGCAGGCCGGAGGCCAGGATCAGGGTCGGTCTACTCAGCGTCACGATATTCCTCCACCGGAGCCGGCACGGGGAAGTTCCGGGCGCGCCGGCACCCCATACACTTTCGCTCCCGGTCGCCCGGTGCAGCGCCGGGTTGCCTGCGCGAAGTCTAAAGACCCGCCCCTGCGGTGACAACTCTGGTTTTGAACGAGGTTAAGCGTCACCTCTGGTTTTGCCCGGACCAAGGCGATATAGCGCAACGGTCCGAAAGTGAGGGGGAATTGCGAATGTCCGAACGCTTCAGGCTGACTCTCGCGCAGCTCAACCCGGTGGTGGGAGACCTGGCCGGGAACGCCGAGCAGGCCCTCGCGGCGCACCGCGCCGGGCGCGAGGCCGGGGCCGATCTCGTGATGCTGCCGGAAATGTTCCTCACCGGCTACCAGATCCAGGACCTGGTGCTGAAGCCCGCCTTCATCGCCGACGTGATGGACGCGCTCGCGGCACTCGCCGCACAGGTGTCCGACGGCCCGGCGCTCGGCATCGGCGCCCCGGTGATGGAAGGCGCCGACCTGCACAATGCCTACCACATCCTGCAGGGCGGCAAGGTGACGGCGCAGATCCTCAAGCACGACCTGCCCAACAACGAGGTGTTCGACGAGAAGCGCCTCTACACCAGCGGCGAGATCAGCGGCCCGGTGCGCATCGGCCCGATCCGCGTCGGCATCCCGATCTGCGAGGACGCCTGGCACCCGGAAGTGGCCGAGACCCTGGTCGAGACCGGCGCCGAGATCCTGGTGGTGCCCAACGGCTCGCCCTATTTCCGCGGCAAGTGGGACGTGCGGCTCACCCACATGGTCTCGCGCGTGGTCGAGACCGGGCTGCCGCTGGTCTATCTCAACATGGTGGGGGGGCAGGACGACCAGATCTTCGACGGGGGCAGCTTCGCGCTCAACCCCGGCGGCAAGCTCGCCGCGCTGATGCCGGTCTTCGATACGGCCATCGCGCATCTCGACTTCGAGAAGGGCCCGCAGGGCTGGGCCTGCCTGCCCGCCGAGCGCGCCGCCCATCCCGACACCTGGGAGCAGGACTACCGCGCCATCGTGGAAGGCACGCGGGACTACCTGCGCAAGTCGGGCTTCTCGAAAGTGGTGCTGGGCCTGTCGGGGGGAGTGGATTCGGCGCTGGTCGCCGCCATCGCCGCCGATGCGATCGGGGCGGAAAACGTGCATTGCGTGATGCTGCCCTCGCGGCACACCTCGCCCGAGTCGCTCGAGGATGCCGAGGGCGTCGCCCGCGCGCTCGGCTGCCGGCTCGACACCGTGCCGATCGACCCCGCCCGCGCCGCGGTCGAGGCCACGCTGGCGCCGCTCTTCGAGGGGCTCGCGCCCGACATCACCGAGGAGAACATCCAGTCGCGCCTGCGCGGGCTGATGCTGATGGCGCTCTCGAACAAGTTCGGCGAGATGCTGCTCACCACGGGCAACAAGTCCGAGGTGGCGGTGGGCTATGCCACGATCTACGGCGACATGGCCGGCGGCTACAACCCGATCAAGGATCTCTACAAGACCCGCGTCTTCGAGACCTGCCGCTGGCGCAACGCCAACCACCGGCCCTGGATGCTCGGCCCCGGGGGCGAGGTCATCCCGCCGCGGGTGATCACCAAGCCGCCCTCCGCCGAGCTGCGCGACGACCAGAAGGACGAGGATTCGCTCCCCCCCTACGAGATGCTCGACGCCATCCTCGACGGGCTCATCGAGCGCGACCTCGCGGTCGGCGACCTCGTGGCCGAGGGCTTCGAGCGCGAGACGGTCGAGAAGGTCGAGCGCCTGCTCTACCTCTCCGAATACAAGCGCTTCCAGGCCGCCCCCGGCGCCAAGGTCAGCCCCAAGGCCTTCTGGCTCGACCGCCGCTACCCCATCGTGATGCGCTGGCGCGACCGGCGCTGACCCGCCGCGCCGCCCGGCCTTCCCGGGCGGCGCGGCGGGCCTCACACCTGCCGCGGCGGGCGCAGCTGCCACAGGTGCACCGCCAGCCGCACCGCGCCGCCGGTAAAGCTGCCGCCCGCGGCGGTGAGGGTGAGCGCGGTGTCGTTGTAATAGGCCTGCGGGCTGCCGGTGAGCCCGGCCGCGTAGGAATTCTGCGCCACGCCCAGCGACGAGCCGTAGCGATCCGCCGAGCCCGCGACCCCGAGCGACCACGAGGTCGCCCCGCCCGTGAGCGCCGAGGTCACCCGCGCCGAGACCCCGAGCACCACCGAGCCCGCCGGGATCGCCCCCGCCGCGGTCGAGACGGCACCGGCCGCCACCGCGTGGTCGATCTCGATCACCCGGCCCAGCGTCGCCGCCCCACCGCTCCCGAAGGCCACCGCATCGGCCACCCAGTCGGCCCCGTCGAAGGTCAGCATCGCGCCGCTGTCGAGGTCATGGGTCCGCCAGCCGGGGCGCGGGGCGGCAAAGTCCCAGCCGCCGTTGATGCGAAAGGCGATGCTGCCCGCCTGCCCCGCCCAGGCGCCGGTGGGCGCCGCGCCCACCACATGGGCGTCGCCCTCCGCCGGCGCGGCCGGCGGCGCGGCGAGATCGGCCGAGAGCACCTGCGGCCAGACCAGCGCGTCGAGCCGCGCCAGCGCCTCGTTCACCGTGACATGCTTCTGTGCCTGCCCCGCGGCAATCAGCGGCAGGGCCATTCTCCGGGTTTCACTCATCGAATTCCATCCTCAGGCTGGGTCCGGGGCCGTAGCTGGCCGAGATTTGCGCCACTTCGATCGCGAAGGGCGCCGAGAGGCCGTCCGCGGCCTGTTCGGCCGCGGTGTAGAGCAGGAAGGGCGTGGCGGTCTCCACCTCGCGCAGCACCGCGCCGCCACCGCCGAGCACGCGCACGAGATAGGCCTCGCGCTCCTCGGCCAGCGGCACGTCGCCCCGTGTCCAGGCATCGCCGTCGCGCCGGGTGCGGCGCACCCAGCGGATGTCGATATCGCCATCCGCCTGCCGCCGCGCCGCGCCATGCACCGGCGCCCAGGGCCGCAGGCCCACGCCCTCGAAGGCCGCCACCACATGGGTGTATGTCGCGTCGTCATAGCCCCGCGCCGTCGGCCCGATGCGGTAGTGCCGCTCGATGCCCCGCATCGAGGCGGGCAGGTCGACCTGCGCGCAGCCGGGCCCCATCAGCACGAAATCCGTGCCCGGGGCCAGGTCGGTGCCGGCGAGGAATTCGGTCCCCGCCTGCCCGCGCAGCAGGCCCGAGAGCGCCCAGGTGTCCGCGTCCACCAGGTCGGCCTGGCGAAACTGCACGATCTCCCAGTCCTCCGCGCCCGGTGCGCGCAGCGCGGCCACGTTGGCGCCGTTGAGCACGTCGATGGTGCTGCGCGCCTCCAGCGCCCCGCCCGCCACCTTCACCCGCACCGCCGGCCCCCGGCTCCACAGCCAGGGCTGCGCGGCGGGGATCACGTCCAGCGTCTCGCCCACCACGGCCGAGCTGCGCAGCACGGTGTCGAGCTCGTAGCCATCGTCCTGCGCGGCGTCGTACACCGCCACCGGCCCGGGCCAGGGCTCGGCCGCGGCAGCCACCCAGGGCGCATGCGCCACCTCGTCGCCGCGCAGCAGCGGCAGGTCGAGGAAGGTCGACCACACCGGCCCCACCTGCGGCAGTTTCTCGATCGTGTAGCTGCGCCCCGCGCCCGAATGCGCCCCGTAGACCGAGGCATCCACCCGCAGCGCGTCCACCCGCCGCATGCCGATATCCTCGATCCGGTCCACCCGGTACCGCGCGATGCCCTGCCCCGCGGCAATGCTCACCACGTCGCCCGGCTCCACGTCGATGCGCGAGGCCGGCAGCGCGAAGCGCGCCGTGTCCCGCGCCACACGCGCCTCGGACAGCCAGCGGTCGGCGATCGCCTGCCCCTGCGCGGCCGAAAGCGTGACCGGCAGCTCGCTGCGGTCCGCCCGGGTGCCCGTGCGGCCGGCCGGATGCACCGCTTCCACGGTCGATACCTGGTATGAATTCCCGGTGTCGGGAAAGCTCACCTGCACCGCCTCCGGCATCTCCGCCGACGGCCCGCGCACCAGTTCCGGGCCGAAGTCTCCGTCGCCCTTCTCCACCGCGAACGCGCCGGACTCCAGCACATGATCCACCTCGCCCTCGCGCATGCGGAACACCAGCGTGCCGTCGCGCTCGAACGCGTCGAACCCGCAGGCCAGCATCAGCGGCTGCAGCGCCTGGCGCGTGCTCTGCGTGGCCTCGAGCGCGAAGCCGTCCACCACGCCGTAGAGGCCGGAGACATCGATCTCCTCCAGCCCCGCATAGAGGCACAGCTCCGCCACCAGCTCGGCAAGCCCGGCCGAGCCCATCCGCCCGGAAATCCAGTGGCCCAGCTCGTAGTTCGGCCCGTCCGCCCAGACATCGGTGCGCGCCGGAAAATCCGGCCAGGGCCGGGCGTCCCAGGCCCAGATATAGGCATTCGCGAGGTCGATCATCGGCCCGCCGTAGACGCCCGACACCGGGTTGTTCCCCGCATCGCCCCAGTAGCCCAGCACCGCCTGCAGGTAGCGCAGCTGGATGAAGTCGTCCCGCGCGCCGTGCGAATAGTAGGGCAGCGCGCTCTCCGACGACTTGGGGTCGACGAACACGTTCGGCTGGTTCGTGCCCCGGTCCACCGCCGGGCAGCCGTATTCGGTAAACCAGACCGGCTTGCTCTGCGGCACCCAGGCGGTCTGGTTCGCCGCCCGCACACCGCCCGCGCGGTTGTGGTGCGGCTGGCCCCACCAGTTCGCCAGGTCCTTGTAGCGAAACACCCAGTGCTCGCCGTAGGCCGTGTCGATGATCGGCGTGCGCACCTGCGCGTCCCGCGCCGCGGCATCGGCGTAATACCAGTCATAGCCCTCGCCGCCGGCCACGTTGCCGCGCAGGTAGTCGAGGTCGTAGATCGAGCGCGCCACCTGCGCGTCGAGATGCGCATCGCCGTCGCGCCAGTCCGACAGCGGCATGTAGTTGTCGATGCCCACGAAATCGATCGCCGGATGCGCCCAGAGCGGGTCGAGGTGGAAATACACGTCGCCCGAACCGTCATCCGGCCGGTGCCCGGAATACTCCGACCAGTCGGCCGCGTAGCTGATCTTCACGTCGGGCCCCAGGATCTCGCGCACATCGGCCGCGAGCGCGCGCAGCGCCACCACGGCGGGATAGCTGCCCTGCCCGTCGCGGATCCAGGTGAGGCTGCGCATCTCCGAGCCGATGAGGAAGGCGTCCACGCCCCCCGCCGCCTTGCACAGATGCGCATAGTGCAGGATGAAGCGCCGGAAGCTCCACTCCGCCGGGCCGGTATAGCCCACCGTCTCGCCGGAGGTGGTGAAATCCTCCGGCGCCGCCGTCCCGAAGAACTCCGCCACCTCCGCCGCCGCCGCGGCCGTCATGTCGGGCGAGCCGGGCCGCCCGGGCGCCACCGACAGCGTGATGCGCCCGCGCCAGGGAAAGGGCGGCTGGCCATTGGTGCCGCTCCAGGGGTCGGGGCGGCTGTTGTCCTCGGTCACGTCCATCAGGATGAACGGATAGAAGGTCACCCGCCGCCCCTGCGCCCGCAGCCTCTTGATGGCGCGGACGACGGACTGGTCGGTGGGCGTGCCGCCGAAATTCGGGCGGCCGTCCTTCTGGCTCACCACCCGGGCGGCACTGCGGCTCTGGCCGGAAACGCTCCAGGGCATCTCCGGGCTGTCGAAGTCGCGCTGCTCCACGCTGGGGCGGATGACACAGCTCGCGCAGCGCAGGTCGGTGCCGAACCAGGAGACGATCAGCGACACCCCGTCACAGGCCGGCAGCTCCGCCGAAAGCTGCGCCGTGGAGGCCTCGATATCGGTCTCGCCGGTGGTGTTGTTGACATTGGCCACCTTCCGGTTCGCCCGGCCGTAGGAATAACTCACCGGGTCCGGCGCCAGCGAATACTCGCCGGTGCCCGGCGTCATCGCCACGCCGCGCACCGCCTGCCCGGGGTCGATGGCCCCGTCGACGAGATACTGCGCCGGCACCTCCGGTCGGCGGAAGACCTCCACATTGAACTGCGGTATCCGGTTGCCGAATTCGCCCACGCCGAGGTTCTCGAACACGAGATAGGCGGTGCCGCGATAGGCCGGCGCGTTCTGAGCGCCCTCCACCGCCTCGATGAGCGGGTCCGGCTGCTGGTCCTGCCCGCCGCGGTAGAGGCGGTACTGCGCCTGCTCCAGCGCGAAGGGCTTGCCATCGGCCCACACCCGGCCGATGCGCAGGATCTCGCCCTCGCAGAGCCCGATGGCGATGCTCACCGAGTAGGAATACTCGCGCACCTCCGGCTGGCTGGGCGCCACGCCCTTGCCGCCGCCGCCCCGGGTGGAGACGCTCTCGAGAAACCGCGTCGACCAGATGAGCTGCCCGGCCACCCGCGCCCGCCCCGCCATGCGGGTCACGGGCGCGCCCTCGCGCGCGCCCTGCAGCCGCAGGCTGCCCAGCCGGCCGGTCTCGACGGGGTCCGACCCCTCGCCCA
The DNA here is from genome assembly GCF_003448965.1 of Oceanicella sp. SM1341. Lineage (GTDB taxonomy): Bacteria > Pseudomonadota > Alphaproteobacteria > Rhodobacterales > Rhodobacteraceae > Paroceanicella. The sequence continues at coordinate 129,153 of NZ_QRGC01000010.1, read as the reverse complement.
GCAGCTTCTGGTCGAGCACGGCGCCCACCGTGGCGCCCACGGCCCGGCCCAGGACCGCGCCGCCCAGCCCGAAGGCCGTACCCGCGAACGAGCCGCCGACCGCGGCACCGGCCGCAGAGAGGAGCAGAGTTGCCATGAAACGTCTCCGTCGTCAGTCAGGGAAGCGGAACACCGCGGCGATGCGCGCGTCCCAGGCAGGGCCCAGCGGCGACTCGATCACCGCCTGGCCAGAATAGGCATGGATCACCGTGGCCCCGCCGTCGCGCATCCCGAGGATGCCGACATGCTTGGCCACCGCCCGGGCGCGCATGCGGAACACCAGCACATCGCCGGGCCGGCGCTCGCAGGGCGCGATCTCGCGCATGTGCCGCGCCGCGGCGGCGAGCATGCGCTCGTCGCCCGAAGCCTCCGACCAGTCCGGCGTGTAGGCCGGCACCGGCTCGGGCTCGCAGCCGTAGAGCTCGCGCCACACCCCGCGCAGCAGCCCGAGGCAATCGGTGCCCGCGCCCCGGCAGCTCGCCTGGTGCACGTAGGGCGTGCCGATCCAGGCCCGCGCGATGGCCAGCGCCGCCTCAGCGGTAGAGCGATCCGCCGTCATGGCGATCTCCCTCGCGCACGTAGGAGGTCATCCAGTCTTCGCCAGGAAGATGAGGAAAGCCCCGGAAGTTTCTGAAATTGGCGAATTTCCCCCGGCAGGTCTCTGCCCGCCGGTCGCAGCCCGCTCGCAGGCGCAGCGTATCGCCGGCCGCCACCGGCGCGCCGGGCTGCTCCCACAGGCGCAGCCGCCTGCCCGTGCCCTGCACGAGGTCCTGGCGCACCCGCACCCGGGTGCCCGCATTCGCCCCGCTCAGCCACTCCACGTGGCCGCGGGCAAACCAGCCGCCCTCGAACCCGCCGAGCCCGTCGATGGTGAACTCGAGCGGGTCGGAGGCATCGGCGACCGTGGCCTCGCCCGAATAGGCCGGGCTGTCGAGGTCCACCCCGCAGCGCGCGTCGCCCAGCACCGCATCGCAATCGCGCAGGTAGGAGCGGCCGGCCGCGAGGTTGAGCACCTCCGAGACACCGCGCATCTCGGCGCGGAAGGCCGCGCCCTCGCGGGTGATCTCGCCGATGCTGCCGGCGAACACCCGCAGCCGCAGCGCGGGCTCGGTCCAGTCCACCAGCCAGTGCGAGATGGTGGCGCCGTCGTAGCGCCCGGCCAGCACGTCCGCGTCGGTGATGCCGGCGGATTGCAGCGCGCCGGCCACCTGGGCGTTGTCCACCGACAGCCCGGTGGAGCGGCTGACGGCCGTGGCCGACAGCCCGCTCGCCGCGGCACAGCTCACGCCCTCGATCTCCAGGTCGCGGTCATGGTCGGTGAAGCCGAAGGTCGCGCCGTCGGCCCGCACCAGGATCCAGCAGCGGCAGAGCGTGGTCGCACCGCTGTCGAGCTTCGCCCTCAGGGCGGGGTCGATCGCGCGCATGTCACACCCTCACTTCGATCACGGGGATGGAGGGCATCTCGCCGGCCTGGAAGGCGGCGAGCGAGGTGTCGATCCGCTCGGCCGAAAACCGCACCGGCACGTCGAACTCGAAGCCCGCCGTCACCGCGGCCCCGTTCGCCGGCGGGCTGGCGAAGCTCACGACACCGGTCGTGGTATCCACGCTCACACCGGCCGCGGCCGCCCCGTTCACCCCCACCAGCACCGTGCCCTGCACCGGCTTGCGGATATCGCGCAGGTACACCGAGCCGCCGGAGGCATAGCGCTTCACGAGCTGAAACGTGGTGCGGCTGCCGTCGCCGGTGCCGAGCGGCTGGTCGGTGCGCGCCGGCGTGCCGGAGGGCTTGCAGGACTTGTAGTCCGTCCAGTCCTTCCAGCGAAATCCGTTGAGCTGGCCGCCGCGCGCCTCGAAGAAGGCGACGATCTCCTCCAGGTCGTCGAGCGAGCGCAGCCCGATCCCGGCATCGAAACTGCGGCGCGATTGCGCCCAGGGCGCGTTGCGCTCCTCGAACCCGTTGGCGAGGGTGACGATCTCCACCCGCCGCTCGGGCCCCCCGGTCGAGCCGAAGGACAGCCCGGCCGGAAAGCGCGTCTCATGGAAGCTCATGTGTCTCTCCCCGCGTCAGAGGTTGCGCTGGCCGCGGCGCATCGCGCGGCCCAGGCTCGCGGCGATCTGCGCCTGCGAGCGGCGGAAGCCCTCCACGTCCGGCGTGTTCACCGTCACGTTCACCTGCACGCCGCCGCCGGCGCCGCGCACGCCCAGCTTGCCGTCGGGGCCGCGGGCCAGCGGCATGATCGCCTCCGGCCCCGCCTCGCCCATCAGCCCGGTGCCGCCGCGCATGCCGAAATAGGTAGGGCTGTCGACAATGCCGCCCTGGGCGAAGGCGCGCACGCGGCCCGCGCCGAACACGCCCCCCTGTGCGAAGGGCATCAGCCCGGAGACCAGCGCCTCCACCCCCGTCCCGAGCGCGTTCTGCACCGGGCGGATGGCGGCGGAAAACACGCCGCTGCCCACGCTGCGCCCGATCCCCGACAGCACGTCGGACACCCGGGCACCGTCAAACACGAGCCCCTCGAAGGCGCCGCGCAGGCTCGAGCCCATGGTGCGCGACAGCGAGCGGCTCTCCCGCTCGGTGCTGCGCATTGCGGCCTGCACCTGCTCCAGCTCGGCCCGGAAGGCCGAGGCCAGGCTCTGCGCGCCCGAGAACCCCTCCTCGAGCCCGCCGAATTCATCGTCGGATATGGGGTCAGCCATCGGATCTCTCTCCATTCGGGCGGTCGGGGAAGCGCGCTTCCAGCGCCTCCAGCGCCCCGCGTGTCATGCCCTGCGCCGAGCCGTCGTCGAGCCCGGCGAGCAGGAAGAGCTCGGCCGGCGTGAGGGCCCAGAAGCGCTCCGGCGCGAGGCCGAGCTGCACCATCCCCAGCCGCATCAGCCGCGCCCAGGCGACGCGCTCAGCCATCGCCCTGCGGCAGCGCGAAGGTGAGGCGCAGCAGCTCCGCCGCCGCGCGGGCGGCGCGCAGAGGCCCGCCGCCGATCTCGGCCGCGCCGAGCGCCGCCTCGTCGATGTCGAGCCCGCCCCCGCGCAGCCCCGCGCTCAGCAGCGCCAGCAGGTCGCGGGCCCGCACGTCGCCGCGCTCGAACCGTTCCACCAGCTCCACGATCGAGCCGCTGTCGAGCCGGGCCTCCAGCTCGGCCAGCGCGCCGAGCGACAGCCGCATCCGGTGCGCCGCGCCGTCGACCACCAGCTCCACCTCGCCGCGCCACGGGTTGGCCATCACAGCGCCACGAAGCTCAGCGCGCCCGCCGAGGCCATCGACATCTCGTAGACCGCCTCGCCGTCATGGCTGCCGGAAAACTCCAGCGCCGTGATCAGGAACGGCCCGGTCACGGTGCCGAAATCCGGGATCACCACCTGGAAATCCGGCGTGGCGCCGTCGAAGAAGATCTGCCGCGCGCGCTCGTCCGTCGCCGCGTCCTTGAACACGCCGGAGCCCGAGAGCGTCGCCGAGCGCACGCCCGCCCCGCCGAGCAGTTCGCGCCAGCGCCCGGTGCTCTCCATGGAGGTCACCTCGATGGCCTGGGCGTTGAAGCCGAGCCGGGTGGCCCGCAGGCCGGCGACGGTCTGGAAGGTGCCTCCGCCGTCCATGTCGAGCTTGATGAGCAGGTCCTTGCCTTTCTGGGCGGCCATGTCGTGTTCCTCGTCTGTGAAATGCCGGATGGAGGCCGGCGCCGCGCGCCCTGCCCCGCCCCCGCGCACCGGCATCATCGCCGCGGCGCGCGGGGGCTGCGAAACTCATGTGTCCTCGATCACCGCGCGAAAGCGCAGGGTGATGCGCCGCTTCTCCGGGCTGCGGCCCCGCTGGGCCCGCGCCTGCACGAAGCGCAGCGCCACGAGATGCCCGCGCTCAAGCGCGAGATCGGCGTCGACCAGCGCGTCGCACACCGCCTCCGCCACCTCCTTGGAGGCCGCGAAGCCCTCGGCGCCCGAATGCACCGTGACGTCGAAATCATGGGTGCAGCCGTGGCTGTCGGCGGTGTCCCAGGCCCGGGCGGTCTCGTCGCCCAGCGTCACGTAGACCGCCAGCGGGTCGGCACTGCGCGCGGCATGCGGCGGCGCGTCGTGGATGGCGCCGCCCACGAGGGCGCCCAGGGCCGTGTCGCCGCTCAGCCGGGCAAACACCGCCTTCTGCAGCGCCCATGACATTGCATAGGTCATGCGCCCGCTCCCTCCTCGGTCCAGCAGGTGAGGAACCGGCCCTCCTGGTCGTATTCGCTCACCGCGCGAATGGCATAGATGCGCCCGCCCTCGCGAAAGCGCTGGTCGGGCAGCGGCCGCGCGGGCGAGCCCTCGGGCGCGCCGCGCACCATGATGCGGTGCGAGATGCGCACCCGCTCGCGCGCGCCGGAGATGGTCTCGCTGCCCGAGACCGCCTGCACCTCGGCCCAGAGCGCGCCGAGCGCGCTCCAGGCCACCCCGGCGCCGCCGCCCCCGTCCGCAACCCGCTCCGGGGTTTCCAGAACCAGCAGCCGTCGCAGCGCGGGGCGCGATTTCTCCGCGCTCACAGCCGCACCGGGCGGTAGGGGTCGAGCAGCGCGAGAACGCCGAAGGGCAGCGCGCCCTCGCGGCCCTCGTCGGCGCTGCGGTTCTCGTAGTAGCTCGCGGCCAGCAGCAGCGTCGCCTGGCGCAGGTCGGCCGGCAGCTCCTCCCAGCTCACCGCGTATCCGGCGCTGAACTCGATCTCGGCGCGGCCCAGGTCGGGGATGCCAGGCAGCGCGCGCCCCCAGCTTCCCTGCAGCGACGGGGCCTGGCCATCGGGCACCAGCACCCAGAGCGAGGAATCCGTTTCCTGCTCGGTGCCGCTCGCCGAGACGATGCGCACCGTGGTCACCTGGCGCACCGGGGCGATGGGCAGCGCCTGCCGGCCGGTTTCGCGCCAGCGGGTCACGGTCCAGGAAAAGGCCCGCTGCACCAGCGCCTTGCCGATGCGCGCCTCGATGGCGGCCATGGCCGTGCGCAGGTAGAGCTCGATCAGCGCGTCCTGCGCGCCGTCATCGGCAAACCCCGATCCGAGGCGCAGATGGTCGGCGAGGTCGCGCACGGCCTTGGTTCCCAGCACGGGCGGTTCAAGCTCGGTCAGCATCATGGGTGGATCTCCTCAGGCAACCGCGTGGCGGGAGGTGCCGTCCCTGCCGGGCCCCTCGGGGCCGCGCGGCGGAAACGGCGCAAATCTGGATGGCGCCCCCGCGCCCCACGGGCAGAGGGGGGAGAAACGTGCTGGACGGCACGGAGGCGCCGGTTGCGGCCCGGCGGGGGAGCCCGGGCCGCGTCCGCGGACGGCCTCAGGCCACCGCGAATTTCATCAGCTTGATCGCCGCGAAGTCGCTCACGTCGCCGCCGATGCGCTTGGTGGCATAGAACAGCACGTTCGGCTTGGCGGAGAACGGGTCGCGCAGGATGCGCAGGTCCGGCCGCTCGGCCACGGTGTAGCCGGCGCCGAAATCGCCGAAGGCGATGGCGAAGGCATCCGCGGCGATGTCGGGCATGTCCTCGGAGATCAGCACCGGATAGCCCATCAGGCGCGAGGGCTGGCCCTGGCTGAGGCTGTCGGACCACAGGAAGCGGCCGTCGGCGTCCTTCATCTTGCGCACGGCACCGGCGGTCTTCGAGTTCATCACGAAGGTCGCCTTGGCGCGGTAGCGCGCGCCGAGCGCGTAGACGAGGTCGACGATCGCGTCCGCCGGCTCCACGCCGTTGAAGTCGCCGTTCTGGCCGGTGGGCACATAGCCGATGCTGCCCCAGGCCCAGCTGTCGTTGCCCACCGCCGGGTGGTCGAGGAAGCCGCGCGGCTTGCCGTCGCCGTCGCCGGCCACGAAGGCCGAACCCTCGGCACGGGCGAACTTGTCGGCGATGCGCTCCGCGAGCCAGCCTTCCACGTCGAAGGCGCTGTCGTCGAGCAGCCGCTGCGAGGCCTTGGGCATCGCCGAGAGCTCGAAGAGCGGGATCGAGATGCGGTCGAGCTGCGGCGTGGTGGTCTCGTTCATCGAGCCGCTCTCGTCGGCCCAGCCGGCGCCGATGTCCGAATGGTCGACCAGCACGTCATAGGCCGAGGCCTCGACCGTCACCACGTTGGCGATCGCCCGGATCGAGTGCGCGCCGCGCAGCACGCCGTTGATCTGCTCGGAGGTCTGCGGGTCGACGAGGTAGCCGCCATCGGCCGAGACCGCGGTCGAGAGCGCCTTCTCCTCGACCTGCAGGTGACGCAGCGCGTCGTCGTCGCCGCTGCGCAGGTAGGCCGCGAAGGCCTTCTTGTGCGGCACGCCCGGCTCGGCGGCCTGGGAGAGATGCGGACGGGCCGCGGAAACGGATTTCGCGTTCAGCATGGCGAGCTTTTCTTCCTGTTCGTTCAACCGGGTCTTAATATCACTGCGGAATGCACTGAATTCCTTGAGGAAACCGGACATGGCGGATTTCACCTCCACGGCCGTACCGGGCTGCGGCGTCGCGGCCGCCTGTTCACGGTCTGCATCGGAATGAGACATGGGAGATCCTTCGTGAGATCGCATGGATGCTGGGTTGGACTGCGTGGCTCCCGGCCCCGGGCCTCCCGAGGGGCACGGGCCGGGTATGGCCGCGAAGCTTCAGGTCAGGTCGGCCCGCGCCTCGGCGATGGCCTCGGTGAGTGCGCGTGCGAGCGCGTCTTCCGCCTCGCCCGCGCCGAGACTGGCCCGCGCGGAAGGCAGCATCGGGAAGGTCACGAGCGAGACTTCCCAGAGCTCGATTTCCTCGAGCGCCCGCCCGAGCGAGGTCTTCGCCGCCCGGACGGTGCGGTAGCCGATCGACAGCCCGTCGATGGCACCGGCCTTGAGCAGCGCCAGCGCCTCCGCGCCGCGCTGCACGTCTGCGAGGATGCGGCCGCGCACGTGCAGGCCCCGCTCATCCTCGCGGATCTCGTCCCACACGCCGATCGGCTGGGCGGGGTCATGCTGCCAGAGCATCTTCACCTTGCGCCCCTGCGCGGTGAGCGAGGCGAGGCTCCTGGCATAGGCACCGCGGCGCACCACGTCGCCGCCCTGGTCCGCCTCGCCGAACAGCGAGGCATAGCCGGCGATGCCGGTTTCCCCGGCCAGGCCCGTGCCGGTGTCGAAGGTCTGGAACTTCGTCTCCAGGCCGAAATCGGATACTGATGTCATAAGCTCTTGTCCCGAATGCTGAAACGAGGACGGGGCCGCGGGCCTCAGGGGCCGGCGCGGGTCGCGAATTCGTAGACGAGCTGGCTGAGCATGGCGCCCGCCACGCCGTAGACGGCGATCCACAGCCGCCGCTCCAGCCGGTCGATGGCCGCCTCGATGGCCGAGAGCCGCCGTTCCAGCGCGCCCCAGCGCTCCTCGCTCACCCTCTCGTGGGTCTCGATCCTGGCGTGGGCGCTGTCGAAGGGCTCGTAGAGGAACCGTGAGCCGCTCCTGAGCTGCTCCTTGCTCATTCGCCGCCACCCTCCTCGGCCCTCGGCAGGCCGAGCAGCGCGCGTTTCTCCGCGGCGCTGAGGAAATCCGCCTCCGACACGCGGCGCCACAGCGCCTCGCGCTCCACCGAGAGCGCGGGCACGGCGTCGAGCTCGGGGCTCAGCGACAGCCGCTCTCCGTAAAACTCCGGCAGCCAGCCCGAGAGCGCGGTGAACAGCCGGTTCACCAGCGGCAGAACGGTGAGCCGGTAGAAGGCGCGGTTAGCCTCCTGGTAGTTCGAATAGGTCGCGTCGCCCGGCAGGCCCAGCAGCATCGGCGGCACGCCGAAGGCGAGCGCGATCTCCCGCGCCGCCGCCTCCTTGGTCTTGTGGAACTCCATGTCCGAGGGCGAGAAGCCCATCGGCTTCCAGTCGAGCCCGCCCTCGAGCAGCATCGGCCGCCCGGCGTTGCGCGCGCCCATGTGGTAGCTCTCCAGCTCCTCCACCAGGCGGTTGTACTGGTCCGAGGCCATCTGCCCCATGCCGTCGGCGCCGCGGTAGACGATGGCGCCCGAAGGCCTCGCGGCATTGTCGAGCAGCGCCTTCGACCAGCGCGAGGCGGCGTTGTGCACGTCCACGGCCGAGGCCGCGGCCTCCAGCGCCGACATGCCGTAATGGTCGTCCTGCGGGTGGAAGGCGCGAAGGTGCAGCACCGGCCGCGCCCCGTCACGCATGTCGAACCGCGCCTTGCGCGCGCCGACCGAGTACTCGTACGCGACCGGCCAGCCATCCTCACCGGGCACCACCCGCATCCGGTCCGAACGCAGCACGTGCAGTTCCATCGGCCGGCCGCGTCCGTCGAGCCCGGAGACCTCCAGGTAGCCATCGCCGCTCAGCAGCAGGTGCCCGTAGAAGCTCTCGAAAAGCGCCGGGCCGGACTGGGCCGGGTTGGGCCGGGCCAGCAGTTCGGCAAGCGGATGGGTTTCGTAGCGCGCGCCGTCGCGGCTCACGATCACCGGCACGGCGGCGGCGGCCTCGGCGATCATCTTCACGCAGCGAAAGCCCACCGGGTTGCCGATGAAGCCGCTTCGGGTGAGCGAGGCGGTGTCGCGTGGTGTCCAGGCCGGCCGCCCGGCGGCCTGAAAGGCGATGACCGGCCCCGCGGCCGAGGCCTTCTGTTCACGCGGCTCTTCCCGCGCGCTGCGTCGCAATCCCAGAAGCATGTTCCGCCTCTCCCGCAAATGTCAAAAATCCTTCGCCGCCCCGCATGGCGGAGGGCGTCGCGGCAGGCGGCAGCCGCCGCCCGCGCAGGCCGCTCCCCGGCGCACCGCCGCAAGGGCGGGCACCCGGAGGGGCAGCCGGTTCCGGAATGTCAGTCCCGCGTCAGAGCGAACGCAGTCTCGGTGCCTGCCATTTCCCGGCGGGCACGATCATCAGGTCGGTGAGCGCCCAGACCAGCGCATGGACACGGTCCGGGCTGCCGCGGCCGGAATACCCCTCGGGCCCGATCGCGCACATCTGCGTCTCGAGCTCGGGGAAGATCCCCGCATGCCGGACCCTGCCCTGCTCATAGAGCGCGGCGACCGGCTCCGCCCGCGCCACCTTGCCCCGAGCCGCCCGCACTGCCCGGTAGGGCAGCATCGGGTCGACCTGGCGCAGGATGTTCTCCACCAGGTCGCCCCCCTGGTTCACCTCGGCCACCACGCGATCGGCGTTCCAGCGCCGCGCCGCGGCCACTGCCGCCGCGGCCCACGCGCTGGGGTGGGCGCCGACGACGCTCGCGTCCTCCAGCACCCAGGCCCGCCAGTCCCGCGGAGGGCCCTCGGCCTGCACGCCGGCCACCACGATGCCACAGGCATCGGCCGTCTTGCCGCCGGTCACCGGCGGGTCCACCGCCACCACGATGCGCGTGAGCCCCTGCGTCTCCGAACGCATGCCCTCCAGCCCCCGGCGCGACCACAACGCCCCGGGGATGCTCTCACACATCTCGCCGTCGATCTCCTGCCGACCCAGGAAGGTGCCGGCGTAGCTCTCCTCGATCACCCGGATGAAGCTGCGCGCCAGGTGCGGGTTCGCCCGCGTCGACGCCGCGCTCTGCACGGTGTGCGCATCCTGCAGGATGTCCTCGAGCAGGCTGTTCACCCGCGGCGTCGTCGTCACCACCTGGCGCGGGTTGTCGCCCAGCCGCAGACCGAACTGCAGCATGTCCCAGGTCTCGCGCCCTTTCTTCCACTTGCCCAGCTCGTCCGACCAGGCACAGTCGAACTGAGGCCCGCGCAGGCTTTCGGGGTCGGCGGCCGAGATGATCCGCGCCTCCGCCCCGTTGGGCCACACCAGCAGGCGCCGGGTGGCGATCCACTGCGGCCGGCGGTCCGGAGGGGTGCAGGCCATCAGGCCCGAGTCCCCCTCGATCATGATCTCCCGCGCCTGGTCGAGCGTGGCCGCCACCAGGGCCACGCGCCGGCAGGCGCCCGGCGCCGTCGGCGCGGGCCCCTCCACCTGCGAGCGCACCCACTCGGCCCCGGCGCGGGTCTTGCCCGCGCCGCGACCGCCCATCACCACCCAGGTCGACCAGTCGCCCTGCGGCGCAAGCTGGTGCTCCATCGCCCAGAACTCGAAGAGCCAGGGCAGTGCCAGCAGCGCGTTCATGCTAAGCGTGCCGAGAAAGGCCTCAATCTCCTCCTGCCCCCTGGAGGCGAGCAACCCTGCGCCACACTTCCGTACGGGCGGCGTCGAGGTCGAGGGCTCCCGCCCCCGCGCCACCGGGTTCCTTGCTGCGTTTCTCAAGACTCACCTCGATATCAATGACTGTCTGAAGTGCCTTGTGATGCGAGCGGATCAGGTCCAGCCGCGCCCGCGCGGTGGCGGGGTCCTGGCCAGCCTCGTCCCGCAGGTCGGCGATTGCCGCGGCCAGGGCTTCGGAAAGTGTTTCGTACATGCAGCGCGCCCGACCGATCAGCGCCGCAGTCCTGTTGTCGTCAGTATCACTTGAACCAGAATTCATATGGAAACGAGCCTTGTGCGGAACTTGCCACGAAAACCAAAAACCCCGGGATCGTTTGATCCCGGGGTTTCGGCGCCCATTTCGTCCAGCGTGCTCTTTCTATACAGAAGAGCGCGCGGTATGTCAAGCGCAATCTGAGCGCCTCTCCCGGAGGCCTCAGTTCTGCTGCTGCTCGCTCTGGCGCTGGCGTTCGATGCGCCGCCATTCGGCCACATTGCGGTTGTGCTCGCGAAGGGTGGTGGCGAACACATGCCCCCCGGTGCCGTCCGCCACGAAGAACAGGTACTCCGTCTTCGCCGGCTGCATCACCGCGGCGATGGCGGCCCGGCCGGGGTTGGCAATCGGCGTCGGCGGCAGCCCGTCGATCTGGTAGGTGTTGTAGGGCGTGCGCGCGGCGAGCTCGGAGCGGCGCAGCCCGCGGTCCAGCACCTCCTTGCCGCCGGTGATGCCGTAGATCACCGTGGGGTCGGTCTCCAGCCGCATGCCGGCGCGCAGGCGGTTGATGAACACCGAGGCCACCTCGGGCCGTTCGCCCGGAATGCCGGTTTCCTTCTCCACGATGGAGGCGAGCACCAGCGCCTCCTCGGGCGTCTCCAGCGGCAGGTCGGCCTGGCGGCCCTCCCAGGCGGCGGCGAGGATGCGCTGCTGCGCGGCCAGCATCTGGTCGATCACCGCCTGGCGCGGCGTGCCGCGCTGCACGTTGTAGGTGTCGGGCGCCAGCATCCCCTCGAGCGGCACGGTGGCCACCTCTCCGGTGAGGAAATCCGCTTCCTTCAGCCGCTCCACCACCTGGAAGGAGGTAAGCCCCTCCGGAATGGTCACCGGGTGGAGGATCGACCGGCCCGAGGCCAGCAGGGCGAGGATCTCGTCCATCGAGGCCCCGGCGGGGATGGCGTATTCGCCGAACTTCAGCGTCGTCGCGCGCTCGGTGTAGCGCGCGCCGATGCGGAAGATCGTGCCGTTGGAGATCGCGCCCTCCTGCTCGAGCTTCGCGGTGATCGCCTGCAGGCTCTCGCCGCGATCAAGCACGACGATCGCCTCCTCCTTCAACGGCCCCTCGCCGCGAAACTCGCTCACGCCCCAGCCGATGATGCCCAGCACCACCAGCAGGACGACGATCAGCAGGTTCAGCCCGTTCGCCGCGAGATGGCGCATGCGATCACACCTTGCCCATGATCAGCGAGGCATTGGTGCCGCCGAAGCCGAAGGAGTTCGACAGAGCGATGTCGATCTTGCGCTCGCGCGCCTTCAGCGGCGCGAGGTCGAGCACCGTCTCCACCGAGGGGTTCTCGAGGTTGAGCGTCGGCGGGGCGATGCCGTCGCGCATGGCGAGCAGGCAGAAGATCGCCTCCACCGCGCCCGCGGCCCCCAGAAGGTGCCCGATCGACGACTTGGTCGAGGACATGGTCACCTTTTCCGCCGCCGAGCCCAGCAGGCGGGTCACGGCGCCGAGCTCGATCTCGTCGCCCAGCGGGGTCGAGGTGCCGTGCGCGTTCACGTAGTCGATGTTGTCCACCGAGATGCCGGCCGAGCGCAGCGCGCCCTGCATGGCCCGGTAGCCGCCGTTGCCGTCCGGCGCGGGCGAGGTGATGTGATATGCGTCGCCCGACAGGCCGTAGCCCAGCACCTCGCCGTAGATCTTCGCGCCGCGCGCCTTGGCGTGCTCGTATTCCTCGAGCACCACCACGCCGGCGCCCTCGCCCATCACGAAGCCATCGCGGTCCTTGTCATAGGGCCGGCTGGCGCGCGTGGGCTCGTCGTTGAAATGGGTGGAGAGCGCCTTGCAGGCGGCAAAGCCCGCGACACCGATCTCGCACACCGGGCTCTCCGCCCCGCCGGCCACCATCACGTCGGCATCGCCGAGCATGATCAGCCGGGCCGCGTCGCCGATCGCGTGCGCGCCGGTCGAGCAGGCGGTCACCACCGAGTGGTTGGGCCCGCGGAACCCGTAGCGGATCGACACCTGGCCGGAGCACAGGTTGATCAGCGCGCCGGGGATGAAGAAGGGCGAGACGCGGCGCGGGCCGCGGTCGCGCAGTACCAGCGCCGTCTCGGCGATGGATTCGACACCCCCGATGCCCGAGCCGATCATCACGCCGGTGCGCAGGCACTCCTCCTCGTCCGTCGGCTTCCAGCCGGCGTCGGTCACGGCCTGCTCGGCCGCGGTGAGCGCATAGGTGATGAACCGGTCGGTCTTGCGCTGGTCCTTGGGCGAGACCCAGTCGTCGGCATTGTAGGTGCCGTCCGTACCGTCGCCCAGCGGGATTTCGCAGGCGATATCGCATGCCAGTTGGCTCGCGTCGAAATAGCGGATCTTGCCGGCCCCGGACTTTCCGGCGATCAGGCGCTCCCAGGTCTGCTCCACTCCGCAGGCCAGAGGCGTGACCATACCCAGCCCGGTAATCACAACCCGTCTCATCAGCGCTCCTCAGCTCTCATTGGTCGGGCCCCTTCTACAGCAGTCATCGCGCCGGCGGCAAGAAGCCCTTGGGCGACATGTTGCCCGAAACAGAAACGGCATCCGGATCGCCCGGATGCCGCAGTCCTTCCGGAAGTCCGGAACGGGTCAGGCGTTCTCGGAGATGTACTTCACCGCGTCGCCGAAAGTCTGGATGGTCTCGGCGGCATCGTCGGGGATCTCGATCCCGAACTCTTCCTCGAAAGCCATCACCAGCTCGACGGTGTCCAGCGAATCCGCGCCCAGATCGTCGATGAAGGACGCGCCCTCGACCACCTTGTCTTCGTCAACGCTCAGGTGCTCGACAACAATCTTCTTAACGCGCTCAGCGATATCGCTCATAGTCCTGTCCTCGCAGTTTGACCCCCCGCGGGGGTTGCCTCGATGTGGGAGTGCGGCCGGCCGGGCGATTGTCAGATGGCCGCACAGAAACAGACCCGTAGGCAAGGCCCCCGGCTTGTATTCTGCCGGGCCTATACCACACCTTCCGGCACGTGCAAATCCTGATTGCGCGTGCCGGAAAGCACCGTCAGATCATTGCCATGCCGCCGTTCACATGCAGGGTCTGCCCCGTGACATATGCGGCTTCCCGGCTCGCCAGAAAGGCCACGGCGGCGGCAATTTCACCGGCCTCGCCCATGCGGCCCGCCGGGATGCCCGCCAGCAGGCGCGCCTTCTGCTCGTCGTTCAGCGCATCGGTCATCGCGGTGGTGATGAAGCCGGGCGCCACGCAGTTCACCGTGATGTTGCGGCTGGCCACTTCCTGCGCAAGGCTCTTGGACATGCCGATCATGCCGGCCTTGGAGGCGGCGTAGTTGCCCTGCCCCGGGTTGCCGGTCACGCCCACGATGGAGGTGACGGAGACGATACGCCCCCAGCGCGCCTTCATCATGCCGCGCAGCACCCCGCGCGCGAGGCGCATGGCGGAGGTGAGGTTGATGTCCAGCACCGTCTGCCATTCATCATCCGACATGCGCATGAACAGGTTGTCGCGCGTGACACCGGCATTGTTCACCAGGATGTCGACCGAGCCCATGGCGGCCGCGGCCTGCTTGGGCAGCGCTTCCACGGCATCCTTGTCGGAAAGGTTGCAGGGCAGCACATGGGCGCGCTCGCCGAGCTCGGCCGCCAGCTCCTCCAGCGGCGCGGTGCGGGTGCCGCTCAGCCCCACGGTGGCGCCCTGGGCGTGCAGGGCCTTCGCCACCGCGCCGCCGATGCCGCCCGAGGCGCCGGTCACCAGCGCGGTCTTGCCTGTCAGTTCGAACATCTGTCTCTCCTCACTGCGCGCCCGCGTAGGCGGTCACGTCTGCCGGGCGATTCACCGCCACCGTTGCCGCATCCTTCGCGATGCGCCGGATCATGCCGCTGAGCGCCTTGCCGGCGCCGATCTCAACGAACTCGGTCACCCCGCCCTCGCCGGCCATCCAGGCCACGCTCTCGCGCCAGCGCACGGCACCGGTTACCTGGCGCACCAGCAGGGCGCGGATCTCGTCCGGATGGCTCACCGGGGTGGCAAGCACGTTCGCCACCAGCGGCACCACGGGCTTCTCGAAGGTCACCCCCGCCAGCGCCTCGGACATGCGCTCGGCCGCGGGCTGCATCAGCGCGCAATGGAAGGGCGCGCTCACCGGCAGAAGGATGGCGCGCTTCGCGCCCTTCTCCTTGGCGATCTCCACCGCCCGCTCCACCGCCGGGCGATGGCCGGAGACCACCACCTGCCCGGGGTCGTTGTCATTCGCGGCCTGGCAGATCTCGCCCTGCGCGGCCTCCTCGGCCACCGCCACCGCGGTGCGGAAGTCGAGCCCCAGCAGGGCGGCCATGGCGCCGATGCCCACCGGCACCGCCTCCTGCATGGCCATGCCGCGGATGCGCAGCAGCCGCGCGGTGTCCGACAGGCCCAGCGTGCCCGCCGCGCACAGCGCCGAGTACTCGCCCAGCGAATGCCCGGCCACGTATGCCGCGCTCGCCACCGTCACGCCCTCGGCCTCCAGCGCGCGCAGCGCCGCGATCGAGGTCGCCATCAGCGCCGGCTGCGCGTTGGCGGTGAGGGTGAGATCCTCGGCGGAACCCTCCCAGATCAGCGCGCTGAGCTTCTCGCCCAGGGCCTCGTCGACCTCCTCGAACACGGCCCGGGCCGCGGGATAGGCCTCGGCCAGGTCCTTGCCCATGCCCACGGCCTGGGCGCCCTGCCCCGGGAATACGAATGCTCGGCTCATCTGCTTCCTTTCGGTTCCGCTCTCCGAGGCCTCCGTGTAATCACTCGCGGGGCCCAGAACAAGGTGCCGCAGCCCCGGCCGCGCCTTGCAAAGCGGGGCGTTCCGTGTATAAGGCACGCTTCCCCGGGTCAGATGAACTCGCGTAGCCTCTCGAATGCGGGCCGGCCGGGGCGGCAGACCGCATGGCGAAGCACGCCCATAGAACAGGTGGCACATGGCTCTCTACGAGCATGTCTTCATCGCGCGTCAGGACCTGTCCAACGCGCAGGCCGAAGGGCTCATCGAGCATCTCGGCCAGATCCTCAAGGACAATGGCGGGTCCGTCATCGGCACCGAATACTGGGGCCTGAAAACCCTCGCCTACAAGATCAACAAGGGTCGCAAGGGCCACTACGGCTTCCTGCGTTCCGACGCCCCGGCCCCGGCCGTCGCCGAGATGGAGCGTCTCGCCCGCATCCACGACGACGTGATGCGCGTGCTGACCATCCGCGTCGACGAGCACGAGGAAGGCCCGACCGCGGTCATCCAGGCCAAGAACGCCCGCGACGAGCGCCCCCGGCGCGACCGCGACGATCGTCCCCGCCGCGACCGCGACAACTGAGAAAGGGAGCAGACACAATGGCACGCAAACCGTTCTTCCGCCGCCGCAAGTCCTGCCCGTTCTCCGGTGCCGATGCCCCGAAGATCGACTACAAGGACGTGAAGCTCCTGCAGCGCTACATCTCCGAGCGCGGCAAGATCGTTCCCTCCCGCATCACCGCGGTCTCCGCGAAGAAGCAGCGTGAGCTCGCGCGCGCCATCAAGCGCGCCCGCTTCCTCGCCCTGCTGCCCTACGCCGTGAAATAAGGAGCAGACGACATGCAGATCGTTCTTCTTGAGCGCGTGGCAAAGCTGGGCCAGATGGGCGACGTCGTCGCCGTCAAGGATGGCTTCGCCCGCAACTACCTCCTGCCCCAGGGCAAGGCGCTCCGCGCCACCAAGGGCAACATGGAGCGTTTCGAGGCGCAGCGCGCCCAGCTCGAGGCCCGCAACCTCGAGACGAAGAAGGAAGCCGAAGCCGCTGCAGAGCGCATCGACGGCCTCACCTTCATCGTGATCCGCTCCGCCGCCGAATCCGGCGCGCTCTACGGTTCCGTCACCCCGCGTGACGTGGCCGATGCCGCCGACGAGGCCGGTGTCACCATCGACCGCAAGCAGATCGTCGTCGACCGCCCGATCAAGGAACTCGGCCTGCACCCGCTGGTCGTGTCCCTGCACCCGGAAGTGGAAGCGACCATCACGGTCAACGTGGCCCGCTCGATGGATGAAGCCGAGCTCCAGGCCGCCGGCCGCTCGATCCAGGACCTGCGCGCCGAGGCCGATGCCGAAGCCGAGTTCGAGATCTCCGAGCTGTTCGACGACATCGGCGGCGCCACCCGCGAGGACGACGAGTCCCCGATCGAGGACGGCGACAGCCAGGCCGACGATCAGCCCAACGTCTGATCGCTCCCGGCCCTGCCGGAAAGACACGAGCACGGCGCCCTCGGGGCGCCGTGCTTTTTTGTGCGGGCGAGTTATCCCCGACATTCACACCCTGTGAAAAATGCGCGCCCGGGTTATACCGGGCCCGAGGAGAGCGATTCACATGGCCGACGGATCACACACCCCGCAGAGCACCACCCCCGCCCCGCACAACATCGAGGCGGAGCAGGCCCTGCTCGGCGTGCTGCTGAACAACAACGACGTGTTCGACCAGGTGGCGAGCATCATCGACCCCCACCATTTCTTCGACCCCGTCCACAAGCGCATCTACGAGATCATCCAGCAGCGCGTGCTCAAGAACACGCTCGCCACGCCCACCACCGTGGCGACCTTCCTCTCCGACGACCCGGGCCTGGCCGAACTCGGCGGCCCCGCCTACCTCACCCGCCTCTCGGGTGCGGCGATCTCCGCCTTCGCGGCGCGCGACTACGCCCAGATCGTCTATGACCTCGCCATCCGCCGCGACCTGATCCGCATCGGCGAGGGCATCACCGGCAAGGCCGGCACGGTGGACGTGGACTCCGACCCCCGCGAGCAGATCACCGATGCCGAGCAGCAGCTCTACACCCTCGCCGAGAAGGGCAAGTACGAGGGCGGCTTCCAGTCGTTCCTCAAGGCGGTCACCGAGGCGGTGAACGTCGCCAACGCCGCCTACCAGCGTGACGGCGGCCTCGCTGGCATCTCCACCGGGCTGGTGGACATGGACCGCAAGCTCGGCGGCCTCCACCCCTCCGACCTGCTGATCCTCGCCGGCCGCCCCTCGATGGGCAAGACGTCGCTTGCCACCAACGTCGCCTTCAACATCGCCAAGGCCCACCGCCGCGGCCTGCGCCCCGATGGCACCGAAGGCACGGTCGACGGCGGCGTTGTCGGCTTCTTCTCGCTCGAGATGTCGGCCGAGCAGCTCGCCGCGCGCATCCTCTCCGAGCAGGCCGAGGTGCCCTCCGAGCAGATCCGCCGCGGCGACATGACCGAGGAGGAGTTCCGCCGCTTCGTCGAGGCCGCGAAGGCGCTCGAGAAGATGCCGCTCTACATCGACGACACGCCGGCCCTGCCGATCTCCACCCTCGCCGCCCGCGCCCGGCGCCTCAAGCGCCAGCACGGGCTCGACGTGGTGGTGATCGACTACCTCCAGCTCGTCCGCCCCGCCACCGCGAAGGACAGCCGCGTGAACGAGGTCTCCGAGATCACCCAGGGCCTGAAGGCCATCGCGAAGGAGCTGAACGTGCCGGTGATCGCGCTCTCCCAGCTCTCCCGCCAGGTCGAGAGCCGCGAGGACAAGCGCCCCCAGCTCTCCGACCTGCGCGAATCCGGCTCGATCGAGCAGGACGCCGACGTGGTGATGTTCGTGTTCCGCGAGGAATACTACAAGGAGCGCGAGAAGCCCTCCGAACACGACGCCGAGAAGATGATCGCCTGGCAGGAGGCGATGGAGCGCGTGCACAACAAGGCCGAGGTGATCATCGGCAAGCAGCGCCACGGGCCCATCGGCACCGTGGAACTCTCCTTCGAAGGCCGCTTCACCCGGTTCGGCAACCTGGTGAAACCCTACCAGCAGGGCTACGAGAGCGAATTCTGAGGCCGGGCGCAGCCGCCCGGCCCCGGGAGGCTCACTCCACCTCGACGAAGGCGCCGTCGACCAGGCGCAGCAGCTTGCCCTCGGCGATGCCGAAGCGGAACCCGGCGAGCTGCAGCCGCCCGGCCTCCACCGCCTCGCGCACCCAGGGGAAGGTCATCAGGTTGGCAAGCGACACGCGCACCACCTCGGTCTCGTAGAACTCGAGCGGGTCCACGCCCTCGGGCGGGCTGTTCTTCAGCACCTCCGAGGCGGTGCTCATCCAGGTCTCCAGGAAGTCGCTCACTTCCGCCGGCATGCCCTGCACCAGGCCCTGCACGCCGCCGCACTGGGCATGGCCCAGCACCACGATCCGGTCGACCTTCAGCACCCGCACGGCGTATTCCAGCGCCGCCGAGGTGCCGTGCCGCCGGCCATCGGGCTCATAGGGCGGCACCAGGCCCGCCACGTTGCGCACCACGAAGATCTCGCCGGGCCGGGCGTTGAACACCGTCGCCGGGTCCACCCGCGAATCCGAGCAGGAAATCACCAGCGCCTCGGGGCTCTGGCCGATCTCCGACAGGGTCTCGTAGCGCGCGCGCTGCTCCGGCCACACCCCCTCGCGAAACCGCCTGTACCCTTCGACGAGCCTGTCCATTCCCGGATCTCCTGCAATTGTGCCACGAAACGGGGCCACGCCCCGCTGGCAGTCTAATGCCGCCCCGGGGCCCGGTTGACAAGGGTTCCGAACGCCGGGCGCCTCCGCAAGGGCGCCGACCGCCCCGGGCATCTGCCCGGCCCGCACCATGATGACGTGCCCCTTCCGGCCCGCCGATGCCCCGTGGCGCCGAAGGCCTGGCTCCCTTCGTGACCGGCTGAGAGGATGGCTTACCGGCGCCCCGCGGCGCACAGCTGCCCGCTTGCGCGTCGAGCTTCCGGACCCGGGCCATGAAGGCCGGGCAACACTCTCGGGGTGCACAATCGCCGGCCCCGCCCCGGCCGCGGCCGTGCACGATCCGTGAACGGCGGTTGCAATTCGCCGCGGGTACCCCTTCCATGGCCGCGGGTCGGTGTGGGGGACTTGATTCTGAAACATGCGCTCCAGATCTTCAGTCACCCGGGAGGCCGCCGGCGTGCGGGTGTTCGACCGCGAGAAGGGGTTTGCAATGGGCAGATATCGCAGCTTTGACGAGACGCGCGCCATGGACGGCGCCATCGCCTGCTTTCGGGAGCGCGGCTACCACGCCTCCTCGATGCGCGATCTCGAGCGCGAGATGGGGCTGAAATCGTCCAGCCTCTACAACGCCTTCGGCGACAAGAAGACCCTGTTCCTGCGCGCGCTCGAAGCCTACATGGACGCCTCGCCACGCCGGCGCATCGCCCTGCTCGACCGCTCGGCAGACCCGCTCGCCGCGATCGAGTGCTTCCTCGGCTCGATCGTGCTGGTTTCCGCGGCCGACCCCTGCGGCTGCCTGCTGGTGAACTCGGCCGCCAGCCCCGTGGCGCTCGACAAGGAGATCCGCGCCGCGGTGAGCGGCGGGTTGGGCGAGCTCGAGGCGGCCCTCCTGCGCGCCCTGGAGCGCGCCGTCACGCAAGGTTCCCTCGCGCCCGAAGCGCCGGTCCGGGACCTCGCGCGGGTGTTGCTGGGGGCAGTCGTCTCGATAAGGGTGCTCTCGCGCACCTCTCCGGGCGAGCCCTGGCTGCGCAGCATCGCCGACGGCGCCCTCGCGCAGCTTCGTGCCAGCAGTCCGGCCGCGCTGGCCTCCTAGCCCCGGGCCGCCAGAGCGGCACCACAGAGGTGCTTGCCCAGCCGCGGCAGGCCGGCGCGCTTGAGAAACGAGCGCAGGTCGCCGCTCCAGCCGGCGGCCCTGCGCATGGCCTCCGCCTGCTCCGCCAGCGCAAGGCCGTCGCGCACGAGGCCCAGCAACAGGCTGTCCGGGTCTGTCCGGGCAACGCCCAGCGGGGTGAGACGCCGCAGCGGAAAGTCCCGCAGGTTCCGCGTCACCAACGTGTCCGCTCCCCCCGCGAGACAGGCGCCGAGCACATGCGTGTCGTCCGCATCGGGCAGGTCATGCTCCAGCACGCGGGGAACCACGCTCGCCTGCCAGCGCGCTTCCAGCGCGGCGATTTCGGCACGCGTCGCCGCCTCGGACGCGGCGCCGCCCCGCGCCATGGCACGGGCCCATTCCTCGAGGATCCGCGCCGACCAGACCGGGGTGAGCACGCCGGCCTCGGCCGCCGCCAGCAGCAGGGTGCGCGTCGCCGTCGGGTAGAGCACACAGGCGTCGAGCACCGCGCGCATCAGTCGAGCCTCAGGAAGATCGCCTTGAGGTAGGAGGTCTCGGAGAGCGCCGAATGCACCGGATGGTCCGGCCCCGGGCCGCCCACGTGCAGGATCTGCCCCTGCCGGCGCGCCCGCGCCACGCCCCGCAGCGAGGCGGCACGGAAGCGCTCCAGGTCCGCCGCGTGCGAGCAGGAACACAGGCCGAGGAACCCGCCGGGCGACACGAGCGACGCCCCGAGCCGCGCCACCTTCTCGTAGGCGCGCAGCCCCGGCTCCAGCGCCGCCTTCGACGGGGCAAAGGCAGGCGGGTCGCAGATCACCATGCCGAATCGCGCCCCTTCCGCCGCCAGCGCCGCCATGGTGTCGAAGGCATCGCCCCTGCGCGTGTCGAACCGGGCCGAGAGCCCGGCCGCCTCTGCCCCCTGCGCCGCCAGTTCGAGCGCCGCGGCAGAGCCATCGACCGCAAGCGCCGACGACGCCCCCGCCGCCAGCGCCGCAAGCCCGAACCCGCCCACGTGGCTGAACACGTCGAGCACATCGCGCCCGCGCCCCAGCCGGGCGGCGAAGGCATGGTTCGGCCGTTGGTCGAAGAACAGTCCGGTTTTCTGCCCGCCGATGAGGTCCGCCATGTAGACGGCCCCGTTCATCGGCACGGGGATCGGCGCCTCCACCCGGCCACGCAGGATGTCCATGCGTTCCGGCAGCCCCTCCAGACCGCGCGCACGGCCCTGGCCGTTCACCACCACGGTCGTCACGCCGGTCACCGCCTGCAGGGCAGACACCAGCGCCTCCACGAGCAGGTCGGCCCAGGCCGCGTTGGGCTGGATGACCGCGGCATCGCCGAACCGGTCGATGATCACGCCCGGCAGTCCGTCGGCCTCGGCGTGAACGAGCCGGTAGAAGGGCGCATCGAACAGGACCTCGCGCAGC
Organism: Oceanicella sp. SM1341; assembly: GCF_003448965.1. Classification (GTDB taxonomy): domain Bacteria; phylum Pseudomonadota; class Alphaproteobacteria; order Rhodobacterales; family Rhodobacteraceae; genus Paroceanicella. Next base: position 107,764 of record NZ_QRGC01000010.1, on the reverse strand, counting down.
TCCAGCGCCCGCGTCAGCCGGCTGCGCAGCCAGGCCTCGTCGATCTCGGCAGACGGATCGGGGTCGAGATGGCGCAGCACGATTCGCGAACCCGGGTTCACCGCCACGGTGCCCATCGGCTCGCGCTCGGCAGATTCGAGCGTGGCGATGGTGCCGGGCAGGATCGCCTTGGTCCGGCGGTCGAGCACCACTTCATCGGTAAAGGACCAAGGTGCACCGGCGGCGGCGGAGCGCCGGCCGGGCCTGGGGCGCAGTCGCACGGTGGGTCGGTCGAACAGCATGGCGTCCCTCAAGCTGAAGGGCCGGCACAGCGCCGGCATTTCGCGCAGGTCATACTGCGGCGACGCGACGAAGAAAACCCGCGGTCGCGCGCCCTGCCCGCTGCAGGCGGACAAAAAAAATGGGCCGTGACAAACACGGCCCAAGTCTAGGGAGGAACTTTGAAACTGGTGTCAGGCGGCCGAAGGGCGATGGAACATCGCCGCGACGGCATGCCAGGCGGCGGCGATGCCGCGGCCGGTGGCCCGGAGGCCGGAGCGCAGGACGGCGGCACGGTGCTCGCGCGCGGCCCGCTCGAAACGGGCGATGTCGTCGTGGGACAGATAGTTGCTGGACATGGTCATCTCTCTCTCCTCGGTCGCCGGTAAGCGGTGTTGCCGGGCATGTGTCTGCGTCGTTGCGTTGAAACCAACATGCCTTGCGGGCTGATTATTTTGCACCCTGAAAAATTCGGATGCCGACATGCGCGAAACGCAGGGCTCGGCCTCCGCACTGGCGCAACTCTCTGGGATCCGGACAAAAAAAATGAGCCGTGACAAACACGGCTCAAGTCTAGGGAGGAACTCTGAAACTGGTGTCAGGCGGCCGTGGGGCGATGGAACATCGCGGCGACGGCGTGCCAGGCGGCGGCGATGCCGCGGCCGGTGGCCCGGAGGCCGGAGCGCAGAACAGCGGCGCGGTGCTCGCGGGCGGCGCGTTCGATGCGGGCGATTTCTTCGTAAGACCGGTAGCTGGTCATGGCGTTCTCTCTCTGCCTCGATCTGAGGCCGGTTGCGTTTGCGTTGAGAAGAAGATGCACCTTCTCCGGATTATTTTGCAGTCCGAAAAATTAACATCCCGACATGCACGAAACGCAAGGCTCGCCCCGGTCTCGCCGCTGTCGGCGCCGCAGCTTCGGCGCGGCCTGGCGTTCGGGCAAAAAAATTGGGCCGTGTCGGACACGGCCCAAGTCTAGGGAGGAACTCTGAATGGGGTATCAGGCCGCGGTCGGCCGATGCAGGATCGAGGCCAGCGCGCGCCAGGCGGCGGAGATGCCGCGGCCGGTGGCGCGGATGCCCGCGCGCAGAACGGCGGCACGGTACTCGCGCGCTTCGCGCTCGATGCGGGTGATCTCGTCGTAGGACGGGTATGCGGAACGGGTCATGCTCATGTCTCTCTCCTCAGCTGCGTGAGGGCGTTTCCGATGTCTTTCGTTGCGTTCAATATGCGCCGCACACCGACCTTTGTGCAGTGCAATAAACGAGAACCCTGTCATGCAGGAAATGCAAGGCTTTGCTCATCATTCCTTAGCAAACGGGCGCGAGGACCCCCTTCGCATGCGCAACATGCGGCAGGCTGCCGCACCGTCCACCCTCCCCTCCGGACAAAAAAAGAGGACCGTGTCGGACACGGCCCAAGTCTAGGGAGGAACTTTGAAACTGGTGTCAGGCCGCGCTGGGGCGGTGCAGCGCCGCCGCGAGGGCGCGCCATGCGGATGCGATGCCGTGGCCCGCGGCGCGGAAGCCGGAGCGCACAACCTGGGCCCGGTAAGCACGGGCGGCGCGCTCGATGCGGGCCATCTCTTCGTTGGTCGGGTAGGTGATCGTGCTCATGGTCGTATCTCTCTTTCGGGGTCGGCCGAGGGGCAGCCCGGCGTCGTTGGGAGAGATATGGCGCATGCCGGCTTTAATTTGCACTGCGAAAAATTCGGATGCCGACATGCGCGAAACGCAGGGCTCTCAGCGACTCAACCCGAGATGGGCCAGGTAGCGCTTCTCGAGCTGGCGGAAGATCAGCACGATGACGAAGGTGATCGCCATGTAGAGCGCAGCGGCGGTGAGGAAGCCCTCGTAGGCCACGTAGTAGCGGGCCCGGAAGGTCTGCGTCACGCCGAAGATGTCCTGGATGGTGATGACGCCGGCCACCACCGAGCCATGCAGCATGAACACCACCTCGTTGCCGTATTGCGGCAGGGCGCGGCGCAGGGCCGAGGGGATGAGCACCAGGAAATCCACCTGGCGGTCCGACAGGCCGAGCGCCCGCGCCGCCTCCAGCTCGCCCCTGGGGATGGTGATCACCGCCCCGCGGATGATCTCCGTCGCGTAGGCGCCCGAATTCAGCGAGAAGACCAGCAGCGCGATCCACCAGGCATCGCGCAGGAAGGGCCAGAACAGGCTGTCGCGCACCCAGTCGTACTGCCCCAGCGTCACGCCCAGCCCGTAGTAGAACAGGTAGGTCTGCACCAGCAGGGGCGTGCCGCGGAACACGTAGACATAGGCCCGGATGAGCCGGGCGCTGCGGTGCCCGCGCGCCAGCGCCAGCCCGCAGGGCAGCGCGATGCAGAACCCCACGGCAAGCGACAGCGCCACCAGTTCCAGCGTGGTCACCACGCCGCGGGCGAACAGGTCCCAGTGCTCGAAGACGAGGTCGAACCGCATCACCGCATCCCCCGCGAGTAGTATCTCTCGAGCCGGTTGAAGCCCCAGCCCGAGACCGAGGTGATGCCGAGATAGACCACGATCACCACCAGCATGAACAGGAACGGGTCGCGTTGCGACTTGCCCACGTCATTGGCGAGCCCCACCAGGTCCTCCAGCCCGATGACCGAGACCACGGCGGTGGATTTCACCAGCACCTGCCACACGTTGCCGTAGCCCGGCAGGGCGTGGCGCACGAACTGGGGGAAGAGCACCAGCCGGAAGGCGCGCAGGCCGCGCAGCCCCAGGGCCTCCGCGGCCTCGCCCTGCCCCTTCGCCACCGCCAGCCAGGCGCCGCGGAAGGTCTCGGTGAGATAGGCGCCGTAGAGCAGGCCGATCGCCAGCGTGCCGGCGAGGAACTTCGAGAACTCCAGCGTGTCCAGCCCCGCCAGTTCGGTCACCCAGTTCAGCGCGCGCTGGCCGCCGAAGTAGAGGATGAGCATCAGCACGAGGTCCGGGATGCCGCGCGCGAGGGTGGTGTAGGCGGTGGCGACGCGCGCCTGCAGCCGGATCAGCCCCTTGTTGAGCGGGTCGCCGCGCGGGCGCAGCAGCTTGGCGCGCGCGCCCCACCCGCCCAGCAGAGTGGCCAGCAGCAGCGACAGCACCGCGAGGCAGATCGTCGTGACCGCGCCGCCGAGCAGCAGAGGGCCATAGTCCAGGAGTTTTTGCATGCGCGCATCCCGCCGGCCCCCGGCGATGGCCGGCCCCCGGAAGAGGGCCGGCGGTCCGGGTCAATCGCCGTAGATGTCGAAATCGAAGTATTTCGCCTGGATCGTCTCGTATTCGCCCGAGGCGCGGATCGCGTCGATGGCGGAGGAAAGCTGGTCGCGCAGCTCGGTGTCTTCCTTGCGCACACCGATGCCCGCGCCCTCGCCGTGGTACTCCGGGATCGAGTAGGGCTCACCGAAGAAGGCATAGCCCTTGCCCGCGTCGGTTTTCAGGAAGCCCTCGTCCACCGCGATGGAATCGGCGATCACCGCGTCGATGCGACCAGAGACGAGGTCGAGATAGGCCTCGTCCTGGCTGGCATAGAGAACCAGGTTCACGTCCGGGAACTCGCCCTCCATGAAGGCCTGGTGGATGGTGCCGCGCTGCACGCCCACCAGCTTGCCCTTCAGCCCCTCGGGCGTATCGGTCATCTCGGTGCCCTCACGCGCCACGAAGCGCGCCGGGGTGTTGTAGTATTTCTTCGTGAAATCGATGACCTGCTTGCGGTCCTCCGTGATCGACATGGAGGCCACGATGGCATCGCACTTCTTCTCCAGAAGCGCGGGGATGATGCCGTCCCAGTCGGTCTTGACCATCTCGCAGCTCTGGCCGATTTCGGCGCAGAGCGCATTGGCGATGTCGATGTCGAAGCCCACCACAGAGCCGTCCGGAGCCGTTTCCGAAAAGGGCGCGTAGGCGCCCTCCACGCAGATCTTGAGATCTGCGGCCGAGGCCGCTCCCGAAAGCGCCAGGGCCGCGACCGCGCCGGCAATGAGTCTGTGCATGTTTTTTCGCCTCGCCTGTTGTATGTGCCCGTATCGCAGCCGATCCATACCTTTCGCGTCAAGTCTTAACCACATTGACGTTGCTGAAACCGGTCAATCTTTCATTCACCTTGCTGCGCGAAGCTCCATGACAGGCCCCGCGGCCCGCGATCCCCGGCATGGAGCATGAGGAATGACGATCCCCAACGGCTATTCGGAGGTGAACTACAAGGCCCTCCTGCCCGATGACGCGCCGCTCTGGCACGGCGGTGAGGGCAAGATCACCTATTCCTACGCCTACGAGATCCCGGACGACTACTCGGCCGACCTGCAGTACCGGATCGGCGATTACGCCTATGCGCCGGACACCAGCCCGACCCTGCAACAGACGCAGATGGAGCTGATCGAGGTCGCCGTGGCGCGGCTCAACGAGGTGGCGAACCTCAACCTCACCCCCGCCGGCGCCGACCTCCTGCCGGGGGAGGAGAACAACGGCGCCATCTTCGGCTCGGGCACCATGCTCAACATCTTCGGCGGCCCGCTCGGCTACGGCGAGATCGTGCTGCCGCGCACCGACGATGCCTATTACGAGTACAGCATCCGCCGGGTGTTCGAGAACGGGATCGACTTCTTCGGCACGAATTATTCCTCGATCTACGTGAACACCAACGGCTCGATCACCTTCGGCAACGGCGTGCTGGCCTACAATGCCCGCTCCCTGTCCCACGGCACCACGCCGATGATCGCCCCTTTCCTCGCGGACATCGACACCCGCGCCGGCGGCACCGGGGCGACCAGCGGCCGGGTCTACCTCGACATCGACACCGAGCGCGACGTGGTCACCATCACCTGGGACGACGTGAACTTCTACGACCGCAACGGCACGCGGCAGAACAGCTTCCAGCTCCAGCTCTTCGACCGCTCCAACGGCGCGGGCAACTTCGACATCGTGTTCCGCTACGAGAACATCGACTGGCTCACCGGCGATGCGAGCAACGGAAACAACGGCTTCGGCGGCATCCTTCCGCGCGCGGGCTTCACCGCCGGTGACGGCAGCTATTTCTACGAGCTTCCCGCCTCCGGCCGCCATTCCCCCCTGCGCGCGCTCGACGAGACACCGGGCAACACCGGCGTCACCGGCATGTGGCGCTTCAACTTCCGCAACGGCGTGGTGACCGACGGCAACCTCACCTTCGGGGCGCTCTCCTTCGACGACGCCTCGGTCTCGGGCGTGAGCTACAATGCCGGAGAGGGCCGCATCGGCGGCGACATCTGGCTCAACGACGACGCGGACTACGGCGGCACGAACTACGCCTGGCACAGCGTGATGCAGAACATCGGTCGCGCGCTCGGCCTCGCCGTGCCGGACGAAACCCTGCAGGGCGCGCATAATTCCGCCGCCTTCACCCTGATGTCGGACCGCGGCCTGCCCTCGCAGCAGGATCTCGACCTGCTGCAGCAGTATTTCCCGGCAACACCGATGCTCTACGACATCCAGGCGCTGCAATCGGCCTATGGCGCGAATCTCTCCACCCGCCTTGGCGACGACGTGTATTTCGCCGAAGGCTCGGGCACCGGCTTCGAGATCGGTGACGGCGGCAATCTCGTCGCCACGATCTGGGACGCCTCGGGCGAGGACACGTTCAGCGCCGAAGCCCAGACCAGCCGCGCCGTCATCGACCTGCGCCCCGGGTCCTTCTCGACCATCGGTTCGGTCGCCAACAACGTCTCCATCGCCCTGGGCGTGCGCGATTCCGGCGCCCGCTCCGCCTGGATCGAGAACGCCATCGGCGGTTCGGCGGGCGACGTGATCTCCGGCAACGGCGTCTCGAACACCCTGCGGGGCGGCGGTGGCGGCGACCGTATCCACGGCGGCAACGGCGATGACACCATCTTCGGCGACGAGGGCGACGACATCCTGCGCGGCGCCAACGGCGAGGATACGATCACCGACGGCACCGGCCGCGACCGCCTGTTCGGCGGCTACGGCGACGACGTGTTCATCTTCGTGAAGGATGACGAGGTCGATGCCCTGCGGGACTACGAGGACGGCATCGATACCATCGTCTTCTCCGGCCATGAGGGCAACGGCTTCGAGGACATGCGCTTCGTCGATCTCTCGCCCGGCGTGGTGCGCATCGTCTACGATGGCCAGTTCATCTTCATCACCGGCCTCGGCGGAGACCTGGAGGCGGCGGATTTCGACGCCGGAGACTTCCTCTTCCAGTAGCGAGCGCGGGGCCCGGCGCGGGTTCAGTAGAGGTGCACGCGCCCGCCCGGCCGCGCGGCGAGGCACAGCCACTCGTAGACATGATCTGCCACCGAGCGGAAACAGATCAGCTCGAACATGTCGGGCCCCGTGCACCAGAAGGCCACGGCGACAGAGCCGAGCCGGGTGCGGCGCAGGTCCCCCGGCCCGAAGGCCCGGGGTGCGAGGTCGACCGGCGCGCCCTTGGCGAGCACCTCCCGCGCGCCGGCGCCGGAGATGCGGAACCGGCTGCGTGCGGACGACAGATCGAGGGCAAGGAAATGCTCGCCCGCCAGCCGCTCGGTAATGCCGGCGGCGATGCCCGCCGCCTCCCCGGCCTCGCAGATCAGCATCAGCTCGTCCGGCGACATCCACAGCACCGAGCCGCGCGGCCCGCTCTCCGCCCGCCGGACTTCGGGCACCCGGAGGCCCACCGCCCCCTGCACCGCCGAGAGGATGGCGCCCGAGCGCAGCGTGCCGCGCAGGGTGACCATGCCGGTGGGCCCGGCCTCCTCGATCAGCGCCTCGCCGGAAAAGCGGCGCAGCGCGGCCTGTGCCATGTCAGACATCCTGGCGGCTCCCTTCCTTGTCGAAGAAGCAGGGCGAGACGATGCGGGCATGCATGGTGAGCGAAGACGACACCGGAAAGTCGATCACCTCGCCCATCCGCGCCAGCCCGTCCTCTATCAGCCCCAGCGCGATCGGCCGCCCCAGCGTGGGCGAGCGGTAGGTCGAGGTGACGTGGCCGATGGCCCGCGGCCGCCCGTCGGGCCGCGTCCCGGAGGTGGCATGCGCACCGTCGGGGAGCTGGTCGCTCGGATCCACCGTCTCCAGTCCCACGAGCTGCTTGCGCCCGGCGCCGACGAGGTAGCTGCGCTCCAGCCCGCGCTTGCCGATGAAATCGGGCTTCTTCTTCGACACCGCCCAGCTCATGCCGAGATCGTGCGGGGTCACGGTGCCGTCGGTCTCGTCGCCCACGATGATGAAGCCCTTCTCGGCGCGCAGCACATGCATCGCCTCGGTGCCGTAGGGCACGGCACCGAGCCCGATCAGCCGCTCCCAGAGCTCGGCACCCCGCGCGGCCGGAACCGCGACCTCGAAGGAGAGCTCGCCCGAGAAGGAGATCCGGTGCACGCGCACCGGGAAGCCGCCGAGCACGCCCTCGGCGGAGCTGAGGAACGGCAGCCCCTCGCGCGAGACATCCATGCCGCCGAGCGCCTCGAGCACGCCGCGCGCCTTCGGACCGGCCACCACGAACTGGGCGAACTGCTCGGTGACATTCGCGGTGTAGACCTGCAGGTCCCACCACTCGGTCTGCAGCCACTCCTCGAGGTGACCGTGCACCCGTTCGGCGCCGCCGGTGGTGGTGTGGCACAGGAAGGTCCCGGCATCGAGGCGCACCACGACGCCGTCGTCGAAGACGAAGCCGTTCTCGGTGCACATAAGCCCGTAGCGACAGCGGCCGGGCTTCAGCGTCGACATCACGTTGGTGTAGACGAGGTCGAGCAGCTTTCCGGCGTCGGGCCCCTTCACGATGATCTTGCCCAGCGTGGAGGCGTCGAGCACCCCCACCGCCTCGCGCACGGTGAGCACCTCGCGCACCACGGCATCTTCCGTGCTCTCGCCGGCGCGCGGACAGGCGTAGACCCGGCGCCAGTCGCCCACCGGCTCGAACACCGCCCCCACGGCCTCGGCCCAGGGGTCGGTGGTGGTGCGGCGCACCGGGCGGAAGAGCGGGCCGCGCGCCATGCCGGTGATCGCGCCGAAGGACACCGGGGTATAGGGCGGGCGGAACGTGGTGGTGCCCACTTGCGGGATCGGTTGACCCAACGTGTCAGCAAGTACCGCCAGCCCGTTGATATTGGAGAGTTTTCCCTGGTCCGTCGCCATGCCCAGCGTGGTGTAGCGCTTGGTGTGCTCCACGCTCTCGTAACCCTCGCGCGCGGCGAGCTGCACGTCGGAGACCTTCACGTCGTTCTGGTAGTCGAGGAAGGCCCTGGCGCGCAGTTCGGGCCCGGCATGCAACGGCATGATCCAGACCGGCAGCAATGGCGCCTCGGCCGTGCTGTCGGCACGGGGAACGGCCTCGTCGCCGGGGCGCTGCCCCACCTCCTCGGCCGCGCGACGGCCGATGGCCGCCGCGTCCGCCAGCACCTCGCCGGTGAGCAGCTTCCCCGCGGCCGTGCCGGCGGCGAGGACGAAGCCCGCCCCGTCGGCCCCGGTGGGCGGACGGTCCGGATCGGGAATGAACATCGCGTTCGCCTCGTCCCAGCCGAGCTTGCCGCCCGAGTGCGACCAGAGGTGCACGACCGGCGACCAGCCACCGGACATCGCCACGGCGTCGCAGGCGATCTCCTCGATCACCGAGCCCTGGCCGGCGAGCGCGCAGAGCTGCACCGCCTCGACCCGCTTCACGCCCTTCACGCCGGAGAGGGCACGGCCGAACTCGACCCGCAGGCCGAGGGCGCGCGCATCGGCCACGAGCTGCGAGCTCGGGTTCGCCCGCACGTCGACGATGGCCGGCACGTCGAGCCCGGCCTTCTTCAGCGCAATGGCCGTGCGGTAGCCGTCGTCGTTGTTGGTGAGCAGCACGGTGCGCGCGCCGGGAGAGACGGCGTAGAGCGCCAGATGATCGCGGATCGCGGAGGCCAGCATCACGCCGGGCACGTCGTTGCCCGGGAAGGACAGCGGCCGCTCGATGGCACCGGTGGCCGTGACGACCCTGCCCGCCCGGATGCGCCACAGGCGCTGGCGCGGCGCTTCGGCACCCGGGGCATGGTCGGTGAGCCGTTCCACGCCCAGCACATAGCCGTGGTCGTTCACCGCCGCGGCGGCGAAGCGGCTGCGCAGGGTGACGTTCCCGCGCGCAGCGAGCGCGGCGACCTCGGCCGCGACCCAGTCGGCGGCGGGCAAGCCATCGATCTCCGGCCCGTCGACCAGCGCCCGGCCGCCCCAGTGCGCGGCCTGCTCCACCAGCATCACACGCGCCCCGCCCGCGGCGGCCTGGCGCGCGGCGGCGAGCCCGGCGATGCCGCCGCCCACCACCATCACGTCGAAGAAGGCATGCACCTGCTCGTAGCGGTCGGCGTCCGGCTCGCGCGGCGGGCGGCCGAGGCCGGCGGAGCGGCGGATCACCGGCTCGAACAGGTGCTTCCACGCGGCGCGGGGGTGGATGAAGGTCTTGTAGTAGAACCCGGCGGGCAACAGGCGGGAGAGCTTCGCGTTCACCGCGCCCACGTCGAAGGCAAGGCTGGGCCAGCGGTTCTGCGATCGTGCCTCCAGCCCCTCGAAGAGCTCGGTCACCGTGGCGCGCTGGTTGGGCTCGAAGCGCGCCCCGCTGCCGATGCCGTAGAGCGCGTTCGGCTCCTCCGGGCCGGAGGCGACCGGACCGCGCGGGCGGTGATACTTGAAGGACCGGCCCATCAGCATCTCGCCCGCGCCCATGAGGGCGGAGGCGAGCGTGTCGCCGCGATAGCCGGAGAGCTTGCGCCCGTCGGCCCGGAAGGAGACCGGGAACTGGCGGTCGATCAAGAGCCCGCCGCGGGGCAGACGCGCGCTCATGCGGAAGCCTCCCAGCCGGGGCGGCGGGCGCGGATCATGGCGAGGATCTCCTCGGGCGGCGCGGAGACCCGGGCGGAATAGGTGCCGAACACCTCCAGCGTGGCGGTGCAGCGCGCGGCGTGAAACCACTTGCCGCAGCCGAACGCGTGGCGCCAGCGCTCGAAATGCACACCGCGGGGGTTCTTGCGGTCGAAGAGATAGGCGGTGAATTCGCCGTCTTCCGAGCCCGGGCCGAAGCGCTTCAGGTGCGCCTCGCCGCCCGGGTGGAATTCGGTCTCCTCACCGGTGACACCGCAGCACGGACAGGTGAGGATCAGCATGACGGCCTCCGCGAGGCGGGGCCGCGCCGCATGTCACTGGGTGTCGACGTCCGGCAGGTCGATGGTGATGTCGGCATCCTGCTTCTCGAAGCCGCCGTTGTAGGCGTAGAAGCCGAGCCCCACCACCGCGACGACAAGCGCGCCGACGATGAACGACAGTCCGGAACCGCGATTACCGGTAGCCATGAGTTTTTCTCCGTCTCGTTACCGTTGCACATCCCAACGCACGAAACGGAAAGTGGTTCCGCCTCACCGGTTTGCCGACCGCGCCTCATATCGCCTGCCCCCATGCTGCCGCCTCGTCTCCCAGCCGGGCCCTGCCCGGACTTGCCTGCCGGGCGGTGCCCGGCTCGTCCTGCCGTCCGCAACCGCGGCACCTCAGTGCGCCACCGCGGCGGCCACGCTCTCGTCGATCATCCGGCCTTCGGCGAAGCGCTCGAGGCCGAAGGGGCCGGAGAGCGCGTCCGGCTCGCCCTTCGCCACCGTGGCGGCCATGCCCCAGCCCGAGCCGGGGATGGCCTTGAACCCGCCGGTGCCCCAGCCGCAGTTCACGAAGATGCCCTCCACCGGGGTGCGGCCGATGATGGGCGAGCGGTCGCCGGTCATGTCGACGATGCCGCCCCATTGCCGCAGCATCTTCAGCCGGCTGATGATGGGGAAGGTCTCGACCAGCGCGCTCACCGTCTCCTCGATGTGCTGGAAGGAGCCGCGCTGGGTGTAGTTGTTGAACCCGTCGGCGCCGCCGCCGATCACCAGCTCGCCCTTGTCGGACTGGCTCATGTAGCCGTGCACGGTGTTGGCCATCACCACGACGTCGATCACCGGCTTGATCGGCTCGGACACCAGCGCCTGCAGCGCCACCGATTCCACCGGCAGGCGGAAGCCCGCCATCTCCGCCAGCACGCCCGAGTGCCCGGCCACCACGATGGCGAGCTTCTTGCAGCGAATGGCGCCGCGGCTGGTCTGCACCCCGCGCACCCGGCCGCCGGCGGTGTCGATGCCGGTCACCTCGCACTGCTGGATGATGTCCACCCCGAGGTCGGAGGCGGCACGCGCATAGCCCCAGGCCACCGCGTCATGCCGGGCGGTGCCGCCGCGCGCCTGCCAGAGCCCGCCCAGCACCGGGTAGCGCGGGCCGCCGGTCTCGAGGATCGGGCAGAGCTCCTTCACCCGGGCGGTGGAGACCATCTCGGTCTCGATGCCCTGCAGGCGGTTGGCGTGCTCGGCACGGCGGTAGGCGCGCAGCTCGTGCTCGGTCTGGGCGAGCATCAGCACGCCGCGCGGGCTGAACATGATGTTGAAGTTGAGCTGCTGGGAGAGGTCTTCATAGAGGCTGCGCGCCTTCTCGAAGATCGCCACCGAGGGGTCCTGCAGGTAGTTGGAGCGGATGATGGTGGTGTTGCGCCCGGTGTTGCCACCGCCGAGCCAGCCCTTCTCCAGCACCGCGACATTCTTCACGCCGTGGTTCTTCGCGAGGTAATAGGCCGTGGCCAGCCCGTGGCCGCCCGCTCCCACCACGATCACCTCGTATTCCGCCTTCGGGTCGGGCGAGCGCCAGGCGCGCTCCCAGCCCTGATGGTAGCGCATGGCCTCCCGGGCAATGGCGAAGACGGAATAGCGGCGCATGAGCGACTCCCCTGTTAGGCGCGGCGATCCTCCCGCGCGCGGGCAGGTTGCGCAAGCCTCTCGCGGCGCGGGCCGCATCCGATGTGGTACCAGCCGGGCGCCGGCGGCAGGCGCCGCTTTCCGGCACTCCGCCCGCCAAACCCGACAGGACCAGCCCGGCCGCACCGGCCGGGCTGCGCGCGCAGCCGGGATGCGGCGTTCGCGCCCCCGCCCGATGGCGCGTTCGTGCATTGAAGGCGGACAGGCGGAAGGATAGGTTCGCGCGCGACGGAACACGACGCATGGCCCCCCGGGGCGGATTGGGAGAGACATGGCGCTCTGGCTCAGCATCGCAGTGATAACCCTGCTCGGGCTCGCGTGGATCGCGCGGCCATTGCTCGGCCGGGCGCGCGATGCGGAGGCGCGCGCCGAGTACGACAAGCGCGTCTACCGCGACCAGATGGCCGAGATCGAGCGTGACCGCGCCCGCGGCGTGCTCGATGCCGAGGAGGCCGAGGCCAGCCGGGCCGAGGTCGGCCGCCGCCTGCTCGCCGCCGACACCGCCGCGGCGCGCGGCCAAGCCGGCCCCGTGCGCGCACCTGCCGGGATCTCTCGCGCGCTCGCCTTCGGGTTGGTGGTGATCGTGGGGCTCGGTGCCGTGGGCCTCTACGCCCGGCTCGGCACGCCGGCGCTGCGCGACCAGCCGCTGGCCGAGCGCCAGGCCGCCCGCCCGGGGCAGGACCGGATCGAGGCCATGCTCGCCGAGGCCGGTCTCACCCCCGAGACCCCGCAGACCGAGGAGACCGCCCAGCTCACCGACCTCGTCGGCAAGCTGCGCGCCGTGCTCTCCGAGCGCCAGGACGACGAGCGCGGCCACCGCCTGCTGGTGGGCGCCCTCGCCCAGCTGCACCGCTATTCCGAGGCCCGCGTGGCCCAGGCGCGGGTGGTCGAGCTCGCCGGTGACCGGGCGAGCGTGCGCGAATACGCCGACCTCGCCGAGCTGATGATCCTCGCGGCCAACGGCTATGTCTCTCCCGAGGCCGAGCAGGCTCTCGCCGCCGCCCTGGAGGCCGACCCCGCGGACCCCGCCGCCCGCTACTACGCCGGCCTCGCCATGGCGCAGAACGGCCGGCCCGATGGCGCCTGGCAGCTCTGGACCGCGCTGCTGCGCGAGGGCCCGCCGGACGCGCCCTGGATCCAGGCCATCGCCCGCCAGCTCCCGCCGCTGGCCGAGGCTCTCGGCCGTGCGATGCCGCAGATCCCGGACGCGCCAGCGACGGATGCGCCCCTGCCCGGCGCGCAGGGCGCCCTGCCCGGTCCGGATGCCGAGGCCATGCGCAACGCCCGCGACATGGACCCCGAGGCCCGCACCGAGATGGTGCGCGGCATGGTCGACGGCCTGTCGCAGCGCCTCGCCACCGAGGGCGGCAGCCCGCAGGAATGGGCCCGGCTCATCCGCTCGCTCGGCGTGCTGGGCGAGACCGAGCGCGCCGCCGCCATCTGGACCGAGGCCCGCGACACCTTCGCCTCCAACCCCGAGGCGATGACCGAACTGCGCGCCGCGGCCGAAGCCGCCGGCGTGGCGGAGGCGGGCCAGTGAACGCGGAGATCTTCGAGGACGTGGCCGGGCTCGCCCCCCGGCTCGCGCCCGGTGCGGCCCTCTTCGCGCTCGACCTCGGCGACAAGACCATCGGCATCGCGGTCTCCGACACGCTGCGCTCCATCGCGACGCCGCTCACCACCATCCGGCGGAAGAAATTCGGGGTCGACGCCGAAGCCCTGCTCGCACTCGCCGCCGAGCGGCGCATCGGCGGGCTCATCCTCGGCCTGCCGCGCAACATGGACGGTTCCGAGGGTCCGCGCTGCCAGTCCACCCGCGCCTTCGCGCGCAACCTCTCGCGCCTCACCGAGATCCCCATCGCCTTCTGGGACGAGCGGCTGAGCACGGTGGAGGCCGAGCGCATGCTCATCGCCAACGACACCTCGCGCCGCCGCCGGGCCGAGATCATCGACAATGTCGCTGCCTCCTACATCCTGCAGGGCGTGCTCGACCGGCTGGCCTTCCTCTCCCGGCAGGAGGGGTGATGTCGGACGAGGTCTGGAAACGCGCCGAGATCGAGAGCCCCTGCGTGAAGATCTGCGTGATCCACCCCGGCGCGCAGATCTGCACCGGCTGCCTGCGCAGCCTCGACGAGATCGCCGGCTGGTCTGCCCTGCCGGCCGCGGAGCGCCGGCGCATCATGGAGGAGCTCCCCTCCCGCCGCGCCGCGCTGCGCGCCCCGGAAAACCGCCCCTCCGCCCGCCGCCGCGCGCGCCGGGGCGACTGACGCGACGGCCGGACTCGTCAGCCCGGCGCATCCGCGCTAGTCTCTTGCGCGAGGCGATCCGAGGCAACGAGACGGAACCCCCCGCGATGCTGCAACTCCCGCTGATCCTGTCGCTGGCGCTGGCGCTCACCTTCCTTGCGATACGCAACGGAAACGGGGCGCACGAGGCGCAGACGCCGCTGGTGTTCTTCGCCGCGGTGCTGGCCGGCGCCGCGCTCTCGGCGATGCTGTTCCAGCTCCAGGCGGCGCGGCGGGTCACCCGCGGCGTGCTGGCCTGGGCCGGGGTCTTCGCCTGTCTCGCCACGGCGCTGATCTGGCGCGAGCGCATCGAGGAGACCGCCCGCGCCTTCGCCGCAGCCCCCGCGCCCACCGCAGCACTTGCCGCGAGCGCCGGCGAGGTGGAGCTGGTCCGCGCCTGGGACGGGCATTTCCGCGCCATCGCCGAGGTGGAGGGCCGCTCCGTCGCCCTGCTCGTGGACACCGGCGCCTCGCTGGTGCTGCTGCGCCACGACGATGCCGAGCGCATCGGCCTCGACATGAGCGGGCTGCAATACACCATCCCCGTCACCACCGCGAACGGCCGCTCCTACGTGGCCCCCGTGGTGCTCTCCTCCGTGCGCATCGGCGACGTCGAGCTGCGCGAGGTGCGCGGCGCCGTGGCCGAGGAAGGCAAGCTGCAATCCTCACTGCTGGGCATGAGCTTTCTCGAGGGCCTCTACGAGACCACCATCCGCGGCAACCGCATCCTGATCCGCCAGTAACGCGCTCAGGCGGCGCGGCTCTCCACGCAGCCGAGGGCGTCGCGCACCAGTTCCGGCCCGGCGCCGGGCAGGTGCGCACCCTCCGAGAGCA
Source organism: Oceanicella sp. SM1341 (assembly GCF_003448965.1). Taxonomy (GTDB): domain Bacteria; phylum Pseudomonadota; class Alphaproteobacteria; order Rhodobacterales; family Rhodobacteraceae; genus Paroceanicella. The sequence continues at coordinate 92,644 of NZ_QRGC01000010.1, read as the reverse complement.
TGCGCCGCCACTGCCGCGCCCCGGGCCGGCCGGAGAACAGCCCCAGCATGTGCCGGGTGATCTGGTTGAGCCGCGTGCCCGCGGCGCATTCCGCCTCGATGTAGTCGAGCATGGCGAGCACAGCCTCCTCCGGGCCCCGGCCGCCGCCGGGCCGGCCGGTCACCAGCGCGTCGATGCCCGGCAGGATGCGGCCGGGATCGTGGTAGGCGGCGCGCCCGATCATCACCCCGTCGAGCCCCGCCGCGAGCGCGTCCGCCGCCGTGTCCAGCGCGGTGATGCCGCCGTTGAGCGAGATGTGAAGCTGCGGAAAGCGCGCCTTCATCCGGTGCACGATGCCGTAGTCGAGCGGCGGGATGTCGCGGTTTTCCTTCGGGCTCAGGCCCTCCAGCCAGGCCTTGCGGGCATGGATGGTGAAGGCGTTGCAGCCGGCGTCGGCCACGCGGGCGAGGAAATCGGGCAGCACCACTTCCGGGTCCTGCTCGTCCACCCCGATGCGGCATTTCACCGTCACCGGCACGCCGGGCACCGCGGCGATCATCGCGGCCACGCAGCGCGCCACCAGATCGGGCTCGCGCATCAGGCAGGCCCCGAAGGCGCCGGACTGCACCCGGTCCGACGGGCAGCCGACGTTGAGGTTGATCTCGTCATATCCGGCCGCGGCCCCGATGCGCGCGGCCTCGGCCAGCGCGTCGGGCTCCGACCCGCCGATCTGCAGCGCCACGGGGTGCTCGCAGGCGTCATGGCGCAGCAGCCGCTCCCGGTCTCCGTGGATGAGCGCGGCCGCGGTGATCATCTCGGTGTAGAGCACCACCTCCCGGCTCATCAGCCGGTGCAGGTAGCGGCAATGCCGGTCGGTCCAGTCCATCATCGGGGCGACGGATAGGCGGGCGGCCCTTGATATGTCTCGTTTTTTAATTTTATCAGCCACTTAGAGACACCTACAGTTCGTCGCATTTCCGCTCATTATGGACCAAACCCGTCGATTTTGACCCTGGATTTGGTCCTGTGGACCAAATACAATTTCGTGGACCAAACGGGGGACCATCATGGGCTCGATCACCACACGCAAACGCAAGGATGGAAGTCACAGCTACAGGGCACGCGTACGAGTGATGCGCGAAGGCACCGTCTATCACGAGACGAAGACTTTTGACAGACGCCCAGCAGCAGCCGCCTGGATAAAGAAACGCGAGAAAGAGCTAGCAAAACCTGGTGCCCTGGAAGGGCTGAACGCATGCGACCCTCCGCTGTGCAAAGCGATCGAGCGCTACACTGAAGAGACGGTGAAGGACATCGGTCGCACAAAGGCGCAGGTCCTCAGGACCATCGCCACCTACCCGATCGCCGATCTGCCCTGTTCCACCATCAAGTCGAAGGATATCATCGAGTTTCTTCAGTCATTGCCCGGACAACCTCAAACAGTCGGGAACTACGCGAGCCATCTCGCCTCCATATTCGCCATAGCACGACCGATGTGGGACTTTCGCCTGGATGACCGGGAAATGAGAGACGCGATCACGGTCGCGCGCCGCATGGGGATCATCTCCCGTTCCGCGCAGCGAAACCGTAGACCCACCCTTGATGAACTCGACCGGCTGCTGACCTACTTCATTGATCGGCGCGAAAGAGCACCGCAGGCCATGCCCATGCACAAGGTGATCGTTTTCGCTCTCTTCTCGACGCGCCGACAGGCAGAGATCACCCGTCTCACCTGGGATGACTTCCAGAAAGAGCACAAACGCATTCTGGTCCGTGACATGAAGCATCCCGGCGAAAAGCTCGGCAACAATACTTGGGTCGATTTGCCCAAGGAGGCCATTCAGATCATCGACAGTATGCGCAAGAGCAAGGCTGAGATCTTCCCCTACTCCCCGGACGCGATCACGGCCAACTTCACACGCGCTTGCAAGCTGCTCGGGATCGAAGATCTGCACTTCCACGATCTGCGCCACGAAGGCATTTCTCGGCTGTTCGAGATGGGTTGGAACATTCCCCATGTCGCAGCGGTCAGCGGACACAGGTCATGGACCAGCCTAAAGCGTTACACGCACATACGAGAAAGTCGCGACAAATATGCAGACTGGCTGACCCTGCGACACGCTATCAACCAAGAGTAAGTCCGCGCGCCGTCTTAGGTTGCAAGCGGCCTTTCAGTCCTTGTCGAACTGTCCCTGCGTCACGGCGATGAAATTTTCCATATGAGGACTAACATGTTTTTTGGCTGGTCGCAGCTGGCTTGCTCACGGTCCAGCACATCAAATCCTAAACAGCACCAATCCGTAAGTGCAGGCTTTAAAGGGGGACAGGTCACCGTTGCTGAGCGCCTTCGTCTGCCATAGCCACGCAGTGACGTGGCATCACGCGCCCCGGGCGGCCTATGTAGATGACAGTGAAGATGAAATGGGAGGTCGCGACGCCCGCGAGCCTCCGCTTCCGATCGGCTCACCTTGATCCGGCGGCGAGCAGCGCCTTGAAGTTCGCGACGTCCCGTTTTGGCGGACATCCAATGGTCCGGCCATAGTCCCGGCTGAATTGCGACGCGCTCTCGTAGCCGACGTGATGCGCGGCCTGAGAAACGCTCGCGCCCTCCGTAACCATCAGCCGGCGGGCCTCTATCAGCCGCAGGTGCTTCTGGTACCGGACCGGACTCATCGAGGTTATCTCCTTGAAGTGATGGTAGAATGAAGACGAACTCATGCCGCACTTCCTCGCGAGGTCCTCAACCCTCAGGGTTTCGCTGTAGTGGCCGCGGATGAAGTGAATGGACCGGGCAATCCGTTCGGCATAGTTCTCAGGCAACGTGATCTTCGCCACCTCGCTGCCATAGGGTCCGGTCAGAAGAAAATAATAGAGCTCGCGCATCGCAGCCGGGTAGAGCACGGGCACCGGGTCCGGCATCATGGTCATCCTGCACAGCCGGGCCACGCAATCCGCGAGGAATTGATCGACCTCTCCCACAAAGACGCACGGCACCGGCTCGACGGGCGGCACCGGCGGGCTCTCGATCTTGCGCAGCACGTCTCTGAGTTCGGCGACGTCGAAGTCGATCATCACCCCGATGTAGGGGTCGGCGACCGATGCACCCACCATCCTGCCGCTGGCGGGGATCTCGGCGCTCACCAAAAGGCACTGCATCTCGGCATAGTGCAGGCAGGTGTCGCCGAAGTAGATTTCCTTGTTGCCCCTGAGCACAACGCAGAGCGACGGCTTGTAGAGATTGTGGATGGGCAGCCTGTCCTGGAATGCGCGCACGATGTGGATACCGGGAAGCGGCGTGCTGAACCGGCCCTGGCCGCCGCCCCGCGACTCGATGAAATCGAGAGCAGCCGACATGAGCCAAGCCGGTGTGCGCCCGGTCCGGGCCGGGCCCTGCCGGGTGGTCTCGTCCAAAGCCTGAGACATGCGCGATTCCACTGAACTGCAGTTGCGTTTCATCACAACCATAGCATCGCGCCATCTTGTTACGCATCGCCATCAACCGCCCGGATCAGCACATCTTGGTGACAGCGGGCGGCAACGGGCCGGCGTCCGGCCCACCAGCCGTCGTGGAAGGCACCCCGGGATCAGCCGTAGCTGCCTCCGCTGAGCTCCTCGAGCCAGGTCCACAGCGCGGCACTCGCCTCGGGATCGAGCGCCGCCTCGCGCATGTCGTTCTCTCCCGGCGGGCCGCTTCTCATTGGCCCGCCGGTCGGTCCGTAGTAGTGGCCGCCCTGCGCCTCGGGCCAAGTGGTCGCGAAAAGAAGCGGCACCGCGCCCTCCTCGGCCGGGGGGAACATCGCGCCCATGGTCCTGAGGCGCCGCCCCTCCATGCTGTTGGGTCCGGGGCCGTCGGGGATAAGGTGCGTCCGCGCCACGCCGGGATGGGCCGCGACGCTGGTGATGGCCCAGCCCGCCGCCCTGCTCCGCCGCTCCATCTCGATCGCCAGTTCCATGGCGGCGAGCTTGGTGTAATTGTAGGCGGCGCCGTAATCGTAGGGGTCGGGCAGCCGCATGGTCTCGAAATCCAGAGGCTCGCGCGATGCGCGGGAACTCGACACCCAGACCACCCTTGTCTGCGACCCGTCGCGCATCAGCGGCATCAGCTGCCCCGTCATCGCGAAATGGCCCAGCGTGTTGGTCGCGAACACCCGCTCGTGGCCGTCCTCGCTCAGCTCCATCGAGAGCCGTCCCATCACACCGGCATTGTTCACGAGCATGTCGAGTGGCCTGCCCTCGCTGTTCATGCGCTCGGTAAAGGCGTTCACCGAGGCCAGATCGGTCAGGTCGAACTGTTCGAACCGAACCTCCGAATCCGGCGCGGCCTCGCGGATAAGGCGCACGGCCTCGGCGCCGCGATCCGCCTTGCGGGAGGCGATGGTCACATCCGCACCCGCCCGGGCGAGCTGCAACGCCGTGTGATAGCCCAGGCCGCTGATATCGCCCATCGGATAGCCGTTGCCGCCGGTCACCAGGGCATAGCGCCCCGCCTGGGACGGGATGTTCGCCACACCCCAGTCCTGAGCCTGCGAGGGCGACGAACATCCGACCAGCAGGGTCGACCCGGCGGCGACCGCCGAGGATTGAAGGAACCGCCGGCGCGACAGCCCCGGTCGTTCGTTTGACGATGATAACGGCACGGAACCGCGACCTAATTTCCGCTGCATGGCTGGTCTCCTTGGCTTGAGACCCAAGGTAGAAACCGTCCTTCACGGCTACGATGCCGGATACCCCGGAAAACTTGCCTGATTCTCCGACTGGCGATAGGCCGCCGGGTCAACACTCCACACCGGGCGGGAGACATCTATCACCTCCGTCGAGGTTCGCGCTCAGACATGCGGTCGTATCACGCTGTCATGTTCCACAATCGAGCATGAAACAGCTATGGGATTTCACCCTTGGCAATGCTGGCTACAAGAAACCGGAGAGCATGATGTTGGCCATGGTCGGGCCGTCTCTGGCGGCGAAAGTCTTCCCATCCATACGCTCGTCCAGACGGATTAGTCCCTGGTCTTCCAACAGAAGATGACTCCACTCTGCATCGGGTTTTCTGGACGCACTGCCCGCGACAGGCCTTTTCGATGCCGTGACACCAGAAGACGTTGAGCAGAACGGTCTCGCGAAACAAGCGGTGGGTGCACATTCGGATTACGGCCCGTTCCTGAAAGGTCTCGCCGGCCATACGCCGCCACCTCGTCGAAATGGCTGCAGATCGCGGTGGTCTCAGTGATGATGATGATGCCGTCGTGTGGACTCAGTGCCGGAAGCTCACCGCGCGGGTTAATCGCGGTCCTGTAGGAGGGCTAGCGGTTCTCCAGCACCGCTCGGTCGATCGTCTCGACGTCAAAGCTCAGCCCCGCGGTTCATGGACGAACAGACAACGGTCACGAAGCTCGGGCAAGGCTGACAGGATATGTTGAGTGTTATGCCTGCCCTCGGTGCGCGCTGTCGCCGGTCCGCTTCTCACCACTTGATTGCTCCCCGCGCTTCGAAAAAGGTACTCTTCGGGCCATCCGCGCCGGATTTTCGGCTGATCGAGTCGCAACGGCTCCTGCTGGCCGAGTGAAAAAGAGTCACCTGCCATTCCAGCCTTGCGGGCTAAGAGACGCGATAGGACGCATGGTCGATCCCGGTGGTGCCGCGTTTAGTCAGCTTGAGCGAATTGAGCTCATACTCGTTCTAAGCTCTGAGATCGGCAACCCGATCGCCCTTCCCAGCGGCCTTTAATTCGTAGAGCATGGTAGCCTATTCGCAGGAACGGCGAGCGAGACCGGCGCAAGTAATCTGCTCTGAGGAGACGCATTGCGTGTCAGGGGGTTAACCTTGCCGACGGAGGATCATACCGCCATGGTGGAGCGTATTCTCGTCCACGAAGGTGCCATCGGCGGTGAAACCGGTATCATCCCAATACAGGATATAGTTTCCCTTCACCTCGTAGCGCCCCTGATAGGCGCTCTCGCGGGTGCCGCGCGCTTCGTCGTAGCGCCCGTTGGGCAAAAGCTCGTGGCGGACCCTGTCGTCGTCGGTGTGCCACATCCCGACATAGGGATGAGAGGCGCTTTCGCCGGCCGCCGAACCCCGGATGTCGGCCGGTGCCTGCGAGGTCAGTCCGAATACTACACTGGCGCCAAGGGCGCTACGGAATGCAGATCTGGTTCTTGTCATCCGTTTTCCTTTCTGTTGCGGAGGCCGGTACGTCCCGGCTCATCCCTGCTGCCCTTGAGGGCGCACGGTGATCTCGTTCACGGCCACATTTTCAGGGCTTTCGATGACATGGCGGACAAGCCGACCGATATCGGCAGGCTGAAGGGCGATTGCGCGATACTCTTCCATGAAGGCCATCGTCTCTTCATGCGTGATCGTCTGCGCCAGTTCGCTGTCGACAACGCCGGGATTCACGCAGGTCACCCGAATGTGGGGACTCTCCTGCCGCAGCCCGTCCGAGATCGCCCGCACTGCAATTTTTGTCCCGCAATAGATGGCCGCCGTGGGCACCACATTCAGAGCTCCGATGGAGGCAATGTTGATGATCTGTCCGGCATTCTGACGGTCCATCGCCGGAAGGACCGCGCCGATGCCCCAGAGCACGCCCTTGACGTTCACGTCCACCATGCGCTCCCAGTCGTCGTGCTTGCCTGCGGACATCGGCGACAGCGGCATCACGCCAGCGTTGTTCACCAGCACGTCGATCCGGCCCCAGAGGCCGATGGCGGTGGCGGCGAAGGCGGCCATGTCCTCGCGGCTGGTGACGTCGAGCGCGCAATATTCGGCGGTACCGCCGCTGGCGTTGATGTCCTCTGCAATCGCGGCAAGCCGGTCGGTGCGCCGGGCGCCGAGCAGCAGCCTGGCACCTGTCGCCCCCAGGGCCCGCGCGATGCCTTCGCCGATGCCGCTGGAGGCGCCGGTGATGAGAATGACCTTGTCCATATCTGGCTCCTTCGTTTCGATTTGTCTTGCGACCGAACAGAAGGTGGCGGCGATTGACTGTCGCCTGTAGACCGCCCGAGGTTTATGCGGTGGTTAGCATGACTGGACAATTGCCATGGACCTCAACCTTCTTCCGCTTCTGCTCGCCGTCGCCGAAGAGCGGAATTTCCGCGCCGCCGCCGACCGGATGGGGGTAACGCGCTCTGCCGTCAGCCAGTCGATCCGGCGGCTCGAGGACCAACTTGGCACCGCGCTTGTCCTGCGCACCACCCGCTCGGTCCACCTGACCGAGGCGGGGGCGGCGCTGGTCGCCGCCCTCCAGTCGCCGCTGACCGAGATCGGCGGGGCGCTGGAAGCCGCCCAGGCCCGGGACGTGCCGCACGGGCACCTCAAGCTTACCGCCACCTCAATCGCCGAGCCGTTCCTGTCGGGCCCGCTTCTGGCAGGCTTCGTGCAAAGCCATCCGGAGATAACGGTGGACGTGACGGTGACGGACGGGGAATTCGACATCGTCGCCCATGGCTTCGATGCCGGCGTGCGGCTGGGCGAAGTGATCGAGAAGGACATGATCGCGGTGCCTGTCGGCGGCGACCAGCAAGAGCGCGCCGCCGCCTCTCCGGCCTATCTGGCGCGGTACGATGCGCCGAACCACCCGCGTGAGCTGGTCGACCACCGCTGCATCGGCTGGCGGCGCGCGCCCGAGCTTGCCCCGCATCGCTGGGAATTCGTCGAGAACGGTCAACCCTTCGACGTGGCGGTGAACCAGACCTTCACCACCAACGACCTGCGCCTGATGATCCGCATGGCCATTGCCGGGGCCGGCATCACCTTCGCCCCCGAGGACTGCCTGCGCAAACATTTCGACAACGGCGCGCTCGTTCCGCTGCTGGAAAGGTTCCTTCCGCCCTTTCCGGGCTTCTTTCTCTATTTCCCGCAGCGGCGCAACATGGCCCCCAAGCTGCGGGCGCTGGTGGACCACGTCCGGCGCTTCAGGCATCCAGGGAAGGACGGCGGTTCACGCGCCACGTAATGGCGGTCAGGCGCTCGTCACCGGGAGGGGCTTCGACTGCCTGCTGACGAACCGTCGGGGCGTCTGGCCCAAGGTCCGCTTGAATGCCGCCGTGAACGCACTCTCGGAGGCGTAGCCGACTTCGGCGGCAGCCACCGCGATTGTCAGCCCGGCGCGATCTATTCGCTGCGCCGCCCAGAGCATCCGCCACAGGGTGAGGTAGCCCATCGGCGTCTGCCCAACCAGACGCGCGAAGCGGACCGCGAAGGCTGTGCGCGAGAGGCCTGCTTCCTCGGCAAGTGAGGCAACCGTCCATGAACGGGCGAGGTCGCCTTGCATCGCGGCTAGGGCACGGCGGATGTAGGGGTCCGAAAGCGCGGCCGTCCATCCGAAATGACCCTCCTGCCCTTCCTCGAGGTGGCACCGCATGAGCTCGATCAGTAATATATGTGACAGATGCTCGATTGAACGGGCGCTGCCCGGACGGCGCGATCTAAGTTCCGCAGTTATCCGTGTAACTGCCCAGCGGACCGTCTCTCCGCTGGCGGACCGGTCGTCGGCGCCGGAGCGGATCACGACAACGTCCGGAAGCGACGCCAAGAGGATGTCCGAGGCCAATCCCGACAGCAGGAATCGCGCGCCCGTCATGAAGAAGTCGCCGCCGCCGCGCAGCGTCGCGGTCGCTCCGTGCGACGGTGTGGAGTGGACCGCTTCGGCAGGTTCCCCCTGACGGGCGCCCCGCGCGGACAGCACGAAGCCCTTGCCATGCGGTAGCATCACGCAATCCCCCTCTCCCAGCCAGATGCGTGAACCGGCCCCCTCGAGCGTCAGCCAGCAACCGCCTTTCATGACCGCGTTACACTTCAGGCCGGCATGTGGTGCATAACCAATGGACCAGTTGCCGCCGGCATCCAGGCCCGCCGCGACGCAATCTTGTGGTCTCAGCAGCTCAAGCACGTCTGAAAGCGGGTCGAACAAAACTTCTGCCATCGACAAGTCCTGAACGATCGCGACATTTTTGCGAACAGTCTCACATAAATAGTTCGAGGAAAAGCCATATCTGGGCATCGTAGATCACAAGGAGACCCGAAATGAACGAACCTCATCCCTTTCCCGCCCGCGCCCGGTTCTGCATCGCCGCATTTGCCGCGGCTGTCTTCATCGGTTCCCCGCTGCAGGCGCAGGACGCCCAGATGGACCTGCCCTTCGAGGTCATCGTGTCCGAGGCTACCGAAGATGCAGCCGCTGCCCACGAGGTTGCCGCCGCCCGCGCCGACTGGCTGGAGGCTTTCGCGGCACAAGACCTCGAGCGAATGATGTCCTTCTACGTCGAAGACATCTATTCTTACGATCTCATGGCCGCGCCTACCGAAGACGGTCTTGCGATGGCGTTCGATGGCGAGGCGATCTGGCGGCAGAACTGGGTCGCCTTCTTCGAGATGTTCGAAGACGATCTTGTCGTTTCGATCGACGATCTGACTGTCTATCAGCAGGGTGATCTGGCGACCGTGCGTGGGTTGACGCGCTTGGAAGGCACAATTGTAGACGGCCCTTTCGTCGACATGTGGACGCGGGAAACGAACGTCCTGCGCCGGGTGAACGGCCGCTGGCTGGTACTGCACGATCACGTTTCGGTCCCAATCGATTTCTCGACGGGACGGGCGCTTACAGACCTTGTGCCAAGCGATCGCTGACCATCGCGCCTAAGACACACAGACAATGGAAGACAATATGATCCTGTTGACCACTCCCACCGGAGACATCGGTCACCGCGTGCTTGGCCGGCTGCTCGACGCCGGCACACATGTCCGCGTCATCGCGCGTGATCCACTCAAACTGTCGATGGACAACCGCATAGACGTCATTCAGGGGTCGATGTCAGACGCTGACACCATCGCGCAGGCGCTGCCGGGCGTGACGCGCGTGTTCTGGCTGCCCCCCGGTGACCCGAGCCTCCCATCCGCGAGAGCCGCCTACCGTGGGGTCTCGCAGGCCTTTTGCGACGCTCTTCCGGGGTCGGAGGTCACGCAGGTGGTCACCATCTCCGCCCTCGGCCGCGGTTGGCCCAAGCCTGCCGGGCTTGTCACCGCGACGCTGGAGGTCGACGACATGATCGCTCGGACGGGCGTGCACCTGCGCGCCCTGACCTGCGCCTCCCTCATGGACAACTTCGCGCGGCAGATCGAACCCATCCGGGCCACGGGCATGTTCTACCAGCCGACACCCGGCGACAAGAAGCTGCCGCATGTCGCCAAGTCCGACGTGGCACGCATCGCGGCGGATCTCCTGCTCGATACCGGCTGGACGGATGTCCAGGAGCTTCCGCTCCTGGGTCCGGAGGACCTGTCGTTCGACGAGATGGCAGACATTCTGTCAGAGGCTCTGGGCCGTCCGGTCAAGGCGGTGGAGATAAGCATGTCGCAATTCGAGGAGATGATGCGAGGACTCGGTGCAAGCGAGGGCATGGCGCAGGCCTACGTGGAGATGCTGACCGCCAAGAATGAGGGGATCGACACCCTCGACATGACTGCCTCGCGTCGGACAACCCCGACCACATTTCGCGAATGGTGCGACCGCGAGTTCCGCACGCTAATCGGAGAAATCTAGCCTTGGTTCGCCCCGAGTGCGAGATCATAGCATACTCCACAGGCGCGGTCGGGCTCCGACCGCACCTGCCTTGGCGCCCCGCCACGGGTCACCAAGGCTCGATCCCGTCATGGGTCAGGAAACCGCCGGTCGTGCCATCGGCCCGCAGCGCTGCCGCGACAGAGGCGCGGGCGCCCTCCCGGGGCGACTGTGCGCCTGGCCCGCCGCCGTTCAGATCGGTGGCCGTAAACCCCGGTGCGACGGAATTGACCGCGATCCCGGTCCCCGCAAGTTCCTTGGCCAGCAGGATGGTCGCCATGTTCAGGGCTGCTTTGGAGCAGTTGTAGCCCGTAAGGCGAACGGCATCGAACTCCCAATCCGGGTCGCTGTGACGGGACAGGGAGCCAAGACCGCTGGAGACGTTCACGATCCTGCCCGCCGGCGCCTTCCTGAGCAGCGGGAGCATGCTCTGGATGATCTCGAGCGTCGAAAAGAAATTCACCTCGAACAGGTCGCGGACCTGCGCCAGGTCGGCCGCGCCCGGCGGACCATCCCCGACTACGCCGGTTCCGGCATTGTTCACCAGGACGTCGAGGCGACCGAAGGTCGACCGGATCTGCTCGGCCGCGCTGTCTCGGGACGTCGCATCCCGGATGTCTAGCGCGATCGGTCGAGCGTCGATCCCCTCTGATCCGAGCCGGCCCGCAGCCTCGTCGCCGCGACCTGCATCGCGCGAACCGATCAGGACCGTGTGGCCTTCCAGACCGATCTGACGCGCAGTCTCAAACCCTATGCCCTTGTTCGCCCCGGTGACGAGGACGACAAGTCCTGTGCTCTGAGCCATATCGCTCTCCTCTTGCTGTCTTGCGTTGAGAAGCAGATATATGAGCAAACCCTCAGCTTGGTTACTCGCATATGACGCTCATCCCGCCGACACGGTTAAAGCCCCGCAAGAACCCCGTTCAGGCCCGTGCCAAGGCGACTGTCGACGCCATCTTCGAAGCGACGGCTCAGGTTTTGCTGAGCGAAGGGCTGGCCCGACTGACCACGAACCACGTGGCGACGCGCGCCGGGGTGTCGATCGGCACGTTGTACCAGTACTTCCCCGGCAAGGAGGCACTGCTCTACGCGCTGGTCGAGCAGCTTCTGGATCAGGTTGCCTGCCAGATCGAAGAGGCCTGCGCCGCGGCCGAGCGGCCTACGCTGGACGACTGCGCAGCGCTGTTCGTCGAGACGTATTTCGCGGCGAAGACGGGCGACCCCGAAAAGGCCCGCGCGCTTTATCTGGCCTCGTCGCACCTCGAGATGAGCGCGCTGGTCTCCCGCACAATCGTCAGGCTTCAGGATGCAGCGGCGCAGATGTTGCGCCGCTGCCCGGAGGTCCGTGCCGCCCCACCCGACGAGGTCGTGACCTGCTGGGTTGCCGTCGTCACGGGCGGCACTCGGCAGATTCTCGAAGACACGAACTCTGCCATGCTCCTGCCGGGATTTCACATCGAGCTCACCCGGCTTTCCAGCGCCTACCTCAGGTCCGCTTTTTCAAGCGGTCCGAAGCGTTCTGACGGGTGACGCTGGCCATCTCCGCCCTGCCCTGACCGGCTACAGCAGCCCTTCCTGCCGGGCCTGGTGCACCGTTCGCACTGTCGGCGTGAAGCTGAGGCTGCGGGCCAGCGACCCGTCGACATGCAGATACCACGGGTTGCTCAGGGGCTCGGCCTTCGGCTCCATCTTCGCCCCCGAGAGGCTGACAAGCTCGAAGACCGACAGCGGCGCCTCGTCGGTGATGTTCACCACGCGGCCGTCAAACCTGCCGTCCAGCGCAAGTAGCACCGCCGTGGCGATGTCGCGATGGTGAACCGTGCTCATGCGCTGCGCCGGGTGCCAGTCTCCGACATGTTTGGGCAGCGCCTCCAGATGCCCGTCGCCGTCCCCGTAGACGAAGGGAAAACGCAGGACCGCCCAGGTCAGGCCGCTCTCGCGCAGCGCGGTCTCGGCCGCCACCTTGCTTGCAGGATAGGCGTGTTGCGGATCGACCGGGTCGCTCTCCTGCCCTGGATGCGGATTGTCCGCGTCGTAGACGTGGCTGGTACTCGATAGGATGAACCGGGCGTCGGGCGCATGGGCTTGAACCGCCGCGATCAGGTTGCGGGTGCCGTCGAGGTTGCTCTTCCAGATCATGTCAGTGTCCGTTGTGCGGAACACCGCGGCAAGGTGCACGACAGCCGTCACGCTCTGTACCGCCTCTGCCAGGGAGCTGGGATCGAGTATATCACCACGCGCGGCTGTGAACCCGTCCGGGCAGGGTTTGCCCTCGCGCAGGAGAAGGCGGCAGTCGTGGCCCGCGTCGCGCAGCCGGGGGCTCAGGCGCGCGCCGACAAGGCCGGTGGCACCGGTGATCAGGATCGTCATGGGATCAGTCCTTTTTCAGAAGGGATTGCAGGTTCTCTGTGGCCGCCCGGAGGACCCGGGCGGCGGTTTCAAGATCGGCGGGATCGGCGCCGCCGAAGGCCGCGTCATGGATGAAGGTCAGGTCCGGAAGCTCCTGCCACAGCGCATGCCCCGCCGGGGTCAGGGACAGCAGGCGCTGGCGCTGATCCGTGCCGTCGGCGGATTGCGCCACCAGGTCCTTGCGCACCAGCGTTGTCACGATGCCGCTCAGCGTCGCGCGTTCGAGTTCCAGCTTCCGCCCCAGATCACGCTGCACGGTCGGGCCCGACTGCGCCAGATGCCAAAGTACATACCACTGGGTCGAACCCAGATCGAAGGGCCGCAGGGTGGCATCCATCACCGCCCGCCCCGCCATGTAACAGCGTTTCGCCCATGCGCCGACTGCTGCGTCTTCATCGGCCCCGGTCATCGTGTCGGATTCGGTCATCGGTCCGCCCACTCATAATGTTCGCTACCATGCGATAATTGATAGGTAGCGAACGAATGTCAAGGGCCGGCCCCTTAATCGGCATCGCGACATACCGCCCCAGACTTACATCTCCGGTTTCACGGCCCTTAGCGTGTCGACAAAGGCCAGCAAGGCCGAGGGCATGTGCCGGTTCAGGGGGGAATACAGCGCCAGCCCGTCGATCGGCGGGCACCAATCCTCCAGAACCGTGCACAGCCGCCCGTCGCCCAGGAAGGGCTCGGCGAAATGCTCGGGCAGATAGGCGATGCCCTCCCCGCCGCGGCGGCCTCTGCCAGTAGGTCGTTGTCGTCCAGGGTCTGCGTGCCGTGACCGTCCAGACCGACCTCGCTGCTCCTCCTCGAGAACTCCGAGCGATAGCGTTTGCCACTGGGCAGGCGCTGCCTGGACACCGGCATCGAACCCCTGTCCCACGATATCGACGAGCCAGCCTTCGGACACCAGATCAAGTTCGACCTCCGGTCATTGCGCAAGGGACAGCGGGACAACCGCCGCAGCAGGATGCGGGCGCCGCTCTTGTTGGCGTTGATCCGCAGAAGACCGCTCGGCCTGCCGCGCGCCGCTGACAGCGCGTCGAGCGCGTCGTACAGATCCCGAAAAATCGAACCGAGCCGGTCGAGCAGGTCGGCCCTTGCCTGGGTGGGCGAAACGCTTCAGGTCGCGCGGATGAGCGGGCAGTCGCACAGCTTCGACTTCAGCCCGGTGATGGCATGGATCAGCTTAGAGCGCGACACCCCAAGGACATCTGCCGGTTTCACCAGCGGCTCGGCTTTGTTGCGCAAAGAGCGTGGAGCCCGGACCTCCCCTTTCCCCAGACGCACTTACCCCATGGGCTCGGTGACAGGTATGCCGAGCGCGGTGTAGCCGTTCAGGTCGGCAGCGCGGATCTGGAGTTCGGCAACTTGGCGATCGAAGTCACGTGCCATGAGGCTCTGCCCCAGTGACTTCACACAATGCATCTTCGTCTCGGCGCGGCTACGGCGGTGGTATCCGCTCCATTTTCTCCAGATTGCACGGCCGAGGTATTTCGATGTGCGCAGTGCCTCGTTCCGGGCGATGGCGCCGGGCGTCGAAGGCTTCCACGGTTTCGCGTTCCTGCGTGGCGGTATGACTGCATAGGCGCCACGGTCGGCGACGGCGTCATGGCACTTGCGGGTGTCGTAGGCACCATCCGCGGTGACAGAGCCGAGTTCCACCTCAGCGGGGATCTGATCAAGCAGCTCGGGCAGCATCGGCGCGTCACCAACGTTGCTGCCAGTGATCTCGATAGCTCTGATCTCCAGCGTCTGTTCGTCGACGCCGATGTGGATCTTGCGCCACAGACGGCGTTTCGCGCCGCCATGCTTGCGCGCATGCCACTCGCCTTCGCCCTCCGCTTTGATGCCTGTGCTGTCGATCAGCAGGTTCAGCGACCCGTGCGAGCCTCTGTAGGGGATGGACACGGACAGGGTTTTCTGGCGCCGGCTCAAGGTGCTGAAGTCCGGCACCGCCCAGTGGAGGCCGACCAGGCGGAGCAGGCTCTCCACGAAGCCGGTCGTCTGCCTGAGGGGCATGCCAAATAGCACTTTCATCGTCAGGCACGTCTGGATCGCGGCATCGCTATACTGTGGCTGCCTGCCTCGCCTGCCGGTTGGCGGCGGCACCCACACCATGTCCGGATCGAACCAGATCGTCAGGGAGCCGCGCTGCTTCAGCGCTTCGTTGTAGGCCGGCCAGTTCTGGGTCTTGTAGCTCGGCGGCATGGGTCTGCTCATGCAAGCCAGCTACCACGCTGGATTCGTGAGATGAATCCCCTTCAGCCTTTGCGCAACAAAGCCCAGCGGCTCCATGGATCGGATTGATCGTCACTACCTGCCGATGATCCAGTATCCGATATCCCACTTGAAACGGGCAAGAGACAGATTGTCGAGGCTCCGAGTTCAAGCCGCCTGCGGCAGAACAAGGGCGGCCCTCAGGCCGGGATCGCGCTGGGTCAAGACGATGTCGCCGCCGTGCTGACGGGCAATTGCGCGGGCGATCGAGAGGCCAAGGCCAATTCCCCCGGTCTCCCGCGACCGCGACTCTTCAAGGCGGAAGAATGGTGTGAAGACTTCCTCTAGGTCGCCGAAAGGAATACCCGGCCCTTCGTCCTCGACGAAGATGGTCACACCCTTTTCGTCGGTGACAAGCCGGACGTCGGCGCCGCCGGCATAGCGGACCGCATTCTCGATCAGATTGCGCAGAACACGTTTCAGTCCCTCTGGACGGCAACGGTAGTCCTGCCTCTCTCCGGGCACGAAACGGACAGGATGTCCTATTTCGGCAAGATCGTCGCACACGCTTTCGACCAAAGCCGTCAGGTCGATGGTCCGCGTCGGTTCGCTACTCGTGTCCTGGCTGACGAGGGAAAGAGTGGCTTCGGTCATCGCCTGCATCTCGTCGATGGTTGCAAGCATCCGGTCGCGCAATTCGGCGTCGTCGACCAATTCCGCCCTCAAGCGAAGAGTCGTGAGCGGGGTGCGTAGGTCGTGGCCGATTGCGGCCAGCATGCGGGTGCGGTCCGCCACGAAGCGTTGGAGTCGCTCCTGCATGCTGTTGAAAGCGACGGTCGTGCGCCTGATGTCCTCGGGTCCATGTACCGCTAACGCTGATACCTGCTCGCCTCGACCCAACAATTCGGCCGCCCGGGTCAACTGCCGCAGCGGGCTCGCGATGCGTCGCACAGTCAACACCCCGACAAGGGAAACAAGTATCGCCGTGAGAGCCAGCGACAATGGCAAATGGGTACGCCAGAGCGCCGGATTGATGTTCTTGTAATGCGCAGCGTTGAGCACCCGTCCGTCACCGATCGGAACGATCACACCGGCCCCATTCTGCCGCGCAAAGTCGAGGGACCGGGTAAGGATTGGAAGCTCGGAACGGTCCGCCGTGGAAAGCGACCATTCGGCACCCTCCATGAAGTAACCTGCATCGACGCCGGCAGGCAGGCGATACCCGGCGTTGGCCCTCCCCTCTTCTCCGAGGATGTCATGAAGCGGCACCTCAAAACGTTCGAAGGCCTGCTGCACCCAAGACTCGATCGCTACCTGTCGGTCGTTGGAGATCCAGAAACGCGAGGTATCCGTGCTGGAGATCGGCAGGAGTTCGTCCAGCAGGTCCGGAGGCACCGTCTGAGCCAAACGAGCCACCGCGGCGGCACGACTGGCGAGTTCCGCTCGGGCAGCCGCGCGCAGGTCACTCTGCAGGTAGTCCCATAGGATCGCGAAGCCGATCGCCTGTGATGCGAAAAGCGCGACCAGCATCGACAAGAGCAACTGTGCCGTCACGCTTTTTTGCAGGATGCCCACTAGGCGGTTCAATCTGCGAAGACCTCCGGCATGAAGCTGTATCCGCCGCCGCGATGGGTCTGAATGATGGTGGGGGATTTCGGGTCGCTTTCCACCTTGCGGCGTAGACGACTGATCTGGTTGTCGATGGACCGGTCGAATGGATCGGCCTCACGTCCTACGGTCAAGTCCAGAAGCTGATCGCGGCTAAGCACCATGCCAGGATGTTCGACCAGCACTTTCAGCAACCGGAATTCGGCGGTTGACAGTGGGATCCCGACCCCGTCGTCACCTTGCAGTTCTCGCCGCGACAGGCTGAGTACCCAACGGTCGAAACGCACGACACCGGGCCGTCGAGCGGCCCGCTGAGGAGGCAGGCTGTTCACCCGGCGTAGAACGGCTTTGATGCGGGCGACGAGCTCACGAGAAGAAAACGGTTTGACGAGGTAATCGTCGGCACCAAGTTCCAGACCGATCACGCGATCTGTCTCGTCGCTCCGCGCGGTCAGGAATATAATAGGAATGTCCGGCCCCGACCGCGAACGCAGTTCCCGGCAGAGTGTCAGGCCGTCCTCGCCCGGCATCATGATGTCGAGCACGACCAGGTCCGGCGCCCCGGTCTCGACGATCCGCCTGAGGCCGGTGCCATTTTCTGCAGTGCTGACCCGATAGCCTTGTTGCTGCAGATATTTCGAGACCAAGTCGCGGATATCGCGGTGATCGTCGACGACGGCAATGTGGGGTACTTGCGTCATGGCAAGTCCTTCAGTGTTAAACTTGTTCCCTACTATATCCCCTTTTTAGCCCAAGGCTCGTTCCAAACTGTATCCGTTTGTAAGCGCCACCGAGCCCAGGCGGCGGCTTCCCCCGATCCCGATACACATTGATACAAACCGCGACCGAGCCGGCACAGCCGCGCGACAGGATCCGGGTAGCGTGCATGAACCGAAGCGCGAGGCAGAAGGTCCAACCGCTTCGCACCACTATCACGAGCACCCGGCAAATACCGTCACCAACCGGGTCCGCAATTGAGTTCAGGAGCCGTCATGGTCACATTCACAGTCAACAACGCTCCAGTCGATCTGGACGTAGACCAGGACAAGCCCCTCCTTTGGGTGTTGCGCGAGGACCTCGGCATCCTCGGCCCAAAGTACGGCTGCGGTGTGGCCCAGTGCGGCGCCTGCCGGGTTCTCGTCAACGGCGTGTCCGTACCCTCCTGCGTGACCTTCGCAGGCGATCTCGAAGGCGCCGAGGTGGTGACGATCGAAGGGCTCGCCGAGCCGGATGGAACGCTCTCGGTCGTCCAGCAGGCTTGGATCGACGAACAGGTACCGCAGTGCGGCTTCTGTCAGCCGGGCTTCATCATCGCGGCGACTGCGCTTCTGGCGTCCAACCCAAACCCCACCGACGCCGAAATCGATGAGGAAATCTCCAATATCTGCCGATGCGGAACCTATCCCCGCATCCGGCGGGCAATTCACCGGGCCGCCGCGGCGCTGTCCGAAACCTGATCCGAAATCGAGGTCATCCAGATGCCACGTTTGCTATCCCGTCGCAGTTTTCTCATTACCGGCGCGGTGCTCAGCGGCACTGTCGCGGTCGCAGCCACCGCTGGCATAGGCTATCTGGCAAGCGTGGATATCGACGGCCCGGACGGGTTTGTCGACGGCGACCGCGCGGTGCTGAATGCGTTCGTCGCTATCTACACCGACGGCACGGTCTCTGTCTTCGTGCCGAAAACAGAGATGGGCCAAGGCATTCACACCGGCATCGCCATGCTGGTGGCCGAGGAACTGGGCATTCCCTTCGACAACCGCATATCGGTCGAACATCCGACAGAGGTGCTCCCCGTCTATGGCGGATGGGCATCGCAACTCGGCATCCGCCCCGAAGAGGCCAGCGGCCCACTTCACTGGCTGGGGCGACGCGCATTGGGTGCGGCCTCAATCGTGTCCACAGGGGCCTCGTCGTCGACGTATGAATTGTGGACCAGTCTGCGTCAGGCCGGTGCTGCGGCCCGCCACATGCTGGTTGGCGCCGCCGCAGCCGAAATGGGCGTGGCGCCCACTGAACTGACGACCCCGGGCGACGGCAGCGTGGTTCATGAGGCGACCGGAACCAGCCTGACCTATGGTCATTTGGCCCTCGCGGCAGCGACAATACCACCGCCCGAGAGCCCGGAGCTGAAGCCGGCTTCAGATTGGCAGCTCATCGGCCGGTCCCAACCGCGCGTTGACATTCCGGCCAAGGTGCGCGGATTGCCGGTCTTTGGCATGGACGTGATCCAGCCCCAGATGCTTCATGCCTCGATCCGGCAAGCGCCCGTGACCGGTGCAGCGGTGGCCCGGGTGGTGAACGAGGCAGAGCTACGCGAGATACGGGGTATTGTTGACGTCGTAGTGATCGAAGACACCAGCGTCGCAGTGATTGCAGACAGCTGGTGGACCGCCGAGCAGGCCCTCTGGCGGGCCGAAATCGCGTGGACGCCAACAGAATGGGACGATCTTTCAGGCGTAGAACTGACCCAACGGATGGAGACTGCTCTCGACAGCGATGAGCCTAACGTAGTTCATGAGGAGGGCGAGCCGTTCCCGGACACGCCTGACCATCTGGTTGAGGCCGCCTACTCCGCACCGCTTGTCACCCATGCCTGCATGGAGTCGATGAATGCCACGGTACTGGTCCGCAGTGACGGCACCGCCGAGGCGTGGGTCTCGTCGCAGTCCCTGACCTCGGCCCGGTGGGGGGTTTCCCGGGGCGCCGCGGCGGCCGGAATCGACCTGGACGATATTACGGTGAACGTGATGCAGAACGGGGGCGCCTTCGGCAGGCGGACCGAGTTGGACGTGGTTCAGCAGGCAGCCTTCCTGGCTGCGCTTCACCCGGATCGACCGGTCAAGTTGCTCTGGTCGCGAGAAGAGGACATTGGACGCGGCATCTATCGAAGTCACGCCCGCGCCCGCCTGCGGGCGGCGTTAGGCGAAGACGGACTGCCCATCGCCTACGAGGCGCGGGTCGCCGGACAGTCGGTCGCGCAAGGACTGATGGGCCGTCTGTTGCCCATTACAGGAGGCGGGAATCCCGAGGGTGACTTCCTAACGTCGGAAGGACTGGAAAGCCCGCATTACGCGATCCCAAATCAGCATGTTGGGTCGCACCATGTCCCCAGCAATATCCGTGTTGGTCTCTGGCGGTCGAATGGCTTTTCGCACAACGTCTTTTTCGCGGAATCCTTCTTCGACGAATGCGCCCATGCCGCGGGCACCGATCCGCTGGAATACCGCCGACGACTTCTGGTGGACAGTCCGCGCCTTCTGACCGTGCTCGACCGCGTCGCCGCGATGGCCGACTGGGGCAGCCCATTGCCTCCAGGCCGGGGCCGCGGCATTGCCATCGGCGGCGCCTATTACAGCGTTGTCGCACAGGTGGTCGAAGTCACGGTGGCGAATGACGGCGAGATCACGGTCGACGAGGTGTCCTGCGCCGTCGACGTAGGCACTGTGATTAACCCGGATCAGGTCATCGCGCAGATGGAAGGTAGCATTCTCTGGGGGTTAACCACAGCGCTGATGAGCGAGAATACCGTGGAGAACGGATCCATCGTCGAGTCGAATTTCCACGACTTTCAGGTCCAGCGCCTGCGCAACGCGCCACGGATCACGGTCGAGATCGTCCCCAGCGAGGAGTTGCCGGGCGGGGCCGGTGAAACCGGAGTGATCCCGATCGCCCCCGCTCTTGGCAATGCGATCTTCGCCGCGACGGGTCATCGAATTCGATCGCTGCCGCTGGCAGCGACCGAAACCATCGGGGAGCGCCAGACCCGGTCGGTCCTGCGGACCGCATACACATGAGAGACAGAAGTCATGCTTGACCACCGCCCATCACCAACTTCGACAAATGATCCAGAGCGCAGGATGCCTGATCTGAGGTTGTTCCTGCGCACCTGGGCCGCGCACCCGCTCCAAGTAGCGGCGGTAGCCCCTTCCAGCGCGGCCCTCGCTCGCCTCATTACCCGCGAGATCAAACCCTCAAGCGCTCCCATTCTGGAGCTCGGCCCCGGAACGGGAGTGTTCACCCGCGCAATTGTCGAGCGTGGCATCCCCCCCGCCAATCTGACACTGGTCGAATACGGGCCGGAGTTCGCCGCCCTGTTGCGCGCGCGTTATCCCGAGGCCCGTGTCGTCGAAGGCGATGCGTCACGAATCCGACCGAGAGACCTGTTTGCCCAAGGGGAAGCCGGCGCAGTCATCAGTGGTCTCGGTCTATTGTCGATGCCGCCACGCACCGTGCTCGCCATTCTTGCCAATGCCTTCGATTGCCTGCGGCCAAGTGCCGGGTTCTATCAGTTCACCTACGGTCCGCGCTGCCCCGTGCCGCGCCCGATCCTCGACCGCCTCGGACTCAAGTCGCGGCGTATCGGCGGGACAGTGTGGAACCTGCCGCCGGCCTCGGTCTACAAGATCACCCGGCGTGCACCTCGACTCCCATCTTCTATCGCTCGAGACAATCCAGCCAGTCGGTTGCCGGGCGAATGACTATTTGGACAGCCCGGGACATGCCCTCGCAAATTGGGCGCTTGGCCATCGTAACCGGAACCAGCGGCATCGGGCTGGAGGCGGCCGCCGCCCTTGGAAGAGCGGGGGCCGAGGTCATTCTTGCGGGTCGCGACCCGAACAAGGGAAGTGACGCGATCGCGCAACTTCGCGCCTTGGTGCCCGGCGCGGTCGTTCGGTTCGAGACGCTGGACCTCGCCAACTTTATCTCCGTATCCACGTTCGGCCAACGCGTCTGCGCCGCCCATGACCGGCTCGACCTGCTGGTCAACAGCGCCGAGGTTATGATGCCTCCGGCACGGCAGGAAACCGACAACGGCTTCGAACGGCAAATCGGGACAAACCACCTGGGGCACTTCGCCCTGACGGCGGCTCTGCTGCCACTCCTGCGACGAGGCTCCGGGGCGCGGGTGATTTCTCTGGGGAGTATTCTCGCACGGCACGGTGCGATCGATTTCGACGACCTCGACGCCGTGAGCAACTATGACCCGATGACGGCCTATTGCCGGTCTAAGCTGGCCTGCCTGCTGTTCGCGTTCGAACTGCAACGGCGGAGCTGGTCCAGTAGTTGGGGGATTACGAGTATTGCGGCGCATCCCGGTATTCCGAGAGATTGCCTTGCAAGGCTAAGCGTCGGCAGACAAACCCTTAGGTGGCGCATCCTCAACTATTTTCCGCTCCTGACTCAGCCTCTCGCGCAACAATCCCTTCCGGTTTTGTTTGCCGCGACATCCGACAACGCATACGCGGGAGGATACTTCGGCCCCGATCGGTTTTGCGAACTCCGGGGCTATCCGGCCGTCGCCAGGGTACCACCGTTGTCGGACGATGCCAGAATAGCAACTCGACTGTGGGAAGTGTCGGAACGGCTAACAGGGGTTTCCTTTGCGGAAGCAGCGGCAACACGGCGCCCACAACTAAGATCTTGGAGTCACGAAACAGATGCCAACGATGATCTCCACTTTCTGCCCATTCCCGTCGGCGGTCTGCGCTAACCGCGTACCGCCGGACGGGAATGGTCTTATCAGGCCAAAGAATCTTTGGCGCCGGCAAGGGATATCAGCGCGGCGCGCGCCGAGCCGGAAACCCGCATCCGTTCAGACCAGGCAGCGAGGTTCTTGCGGTTAGGATTGTTAATCCAGGCTCCTGTCATCGACATGGTGAACATCGTACCAAACAGGAGAATATCGGCCAGCATCATCTTGTCTCCGCAGATGTAGTTGCGGGCCTCCATTTCCTCGTCGAGCATGTTCATTCCCTGTTCGGCCAGGAGGCGATGATAGCGCTGAGCTTCGGGCGCAAGAGTCCGATAACCCATATAAAAATCTTCGGCGTCACTGCTGCCTCGCCACCAGGCGACCACCGGCTGAGCGATTTCGAGATCGACGCGGCGTGTCCACATTCGGACATGCGCGCGGTGCTCAGGCGTATCGCCGATCAGCGAACGCCCTTCCGTCGCCTTCTCGTCCAGATACTCGCAGATCGCGATAATCTCAGTAATGATTTGACCGTCTTGCCCCCGCAAGGCCGGCACCTCGCCGCGACAGTTGACTGTCTCACGGTAATTGCGACCGCGGTTCTCCAGTTCCGCCAAGCTGATGATCGTGGTATCGAGCGCCAGCCCGCCACGCTCGTGAATGAACATGCGCACGGGCATGACGTTGGGGGTCGGGTTGTCGGCATCGTAGAAGAGCATTGTCTTGTCCTGCGTCAATTGTTGGTTTCGTGGCCCATATGTACAGATCAGCAGCCTGCCTCGGATGCCCGATGGTCCCGGATGATTGCCTGATCCTGCTGGCGGCTTGATTTTTTTCGGCAATAGTCGTCTCGTTCGGGCATGAGAGATCTGGCCATCATGAAAGCCCTGGCCCGGCGCCACGCAGGTGCGTCGTGTCCTGCAATGCCTCGCCTGCATCTGTTTCAGGTCGACACTCCGAACGAAGCGGCAGGACTGGTTTACGAGCCGGTCGTCTGCCTTGTCCTGCAGGGGCGCAAGCGCACCGTCATCGGAGATTCCATGCTAGAGTACGGACCGGGCGAGTGTCTCGTGGTCGCGGCAGAGGTCGCCGCGATGGGGCAGGTGATCGAGGCCACGTCGGCAGAGCCATTTCTGTGCCTGAACCTGCTGCTCGATCCTGCGGTGATTTCCACCCTTCTGCACGACATGGACGGGTTGACCCAGGCCGCGGCGCGGTCCGGCTATGGCGTCACGCAGGCCGGCCCGCCCCTGCTCGAGGCGTGGCGTCGACTCGCAGAGCTGCTCGACCGCCCCGATGAAGTCCACGTCATGTCACGGCACGTCGAGCAGGAGCTAATATTTCGCCTGCTGATGGGCCGACAGGGGAACCTGCTGCGGCAGATATCGGCTACGGATTCCTCGCTCTCTCGAATACGGCGCGCGATGGCTTTCGTTCGTCAGCGTCATGCCGATCGGCTGACCGTCAATGCCATGGCGTCCGTCGCTGGGATGAGCGTGTCGGTGTTTCACCGGCGTTTCAAGGCCGTGTCTGGTCTCAGCCCGTTGCAATATCAAAAGCACGTCCGGTTGCACGAGGCGCGCCGGAGGCTGACGACTGAGCAACTGGAATCCGCTGCGGTGGCCTATGCCGTCGGCTACGAAAGCGCGTCCCAATTCTCACGCGAATACAAACGGCTTTTTGGTGCCCCGCCCCGTAGGGATGCCGATGCTCTCAGGAAGATCATGATTCAGGAGTGATAGGATTGGTGCCGGACCCTCCTAGTACTACCTATCGGCAGATCGGCGGGGTCACTCAGTCAGTCGTCACAACAGCTCCCTTCCAAGTTGTCGCGACAGCAGGACGGCGCGGCGTCGTCCGCCGCGACGCATAACGCCTTGCAAGCCTTCTGGAAGGTGGGCTGGCCCGCATCCTTGTGATTTGTGCCGAGGGTCACCCGGCCAGGATCTTCTCCGGAGTAATCGGCAACTCACGGGTCCGCACCCTCCTGAAGATGCCCGTCTCACAGCATGCGGCGCAGGAACGAATAGAACCGACTGTCGTTCACCCGGCTCCAGTTGATACGCATGCCCGGCGGATGCTCCTGACATCCCGCCTGAAAGAGCGATCCGGGCGCCAAGAAAATGCCATGAGCCGAAGCTTCGCGCGCCATCTCCAGATCATCGAGATCGTCGGGAAGCTTCAACCAGCCATAAAGTCCGCCATGCGGTTCCGCAAAAAGCGACAGCCCGAGCGATGACAGCCGGCGCATCCCCTCGGCTCGTGCTTCTGAGAGCCGCCGGGCCATCGTGAACTTGATCTTCTCGTAACGTCGGCTGCGGATCAGGTTCGCGATGATGCGCTCGGCATAGCTCGAGCTGCTGACCGTCAGGATCATCTTCAGCTCCGCCAGGCTAGACGCAATCCCTGGGCGCGCGATGATGTAGCCTGACCGCAGCGAGGGCGAAAGGGTCTTGGAGTAGCTGCCGACCTGGATCACCCGGTCGAACAGGTCGAGATGCGCCAGCCGCGTGCCCTCGATGCCGGGCAGGTCCAGAAAGGGATCGTCGTCCACCACCAGCATCTCCTGCCGTTCGGCGACCTGAAGGATGGCATGGGCGATGGGCAGGGCGATCGAACAGCCCGTGGGGTTCTGCCCCAGCGACTGCGTGAAGAAGATCCGGGCACCATGCTCTAGCGCCAGGCTGCGGAGAGCGTCCGGATCGGGACCGGTGGACCGGCGCGGCACGCCGATCACCTTGGCCCCTGCCAGCCTCAGCTTGGCGAAGAGAGGGTAATACCCCGGATCGTCCACCAGCACCGGGTCGCCAGCGCTAACAAAGCGCCGGATGAGAAGCTCGAGCGCGTGGTTGGCCCCGAAGGTGGTAACAATCTGCGAGGGCGTCACTTCGATCCCCTGCGCCAGTTGCCCAACGGCTATGCATTCGCGAAGGGCCAACAGCCCGTGTGGCGTTCCGTAGCCACCTTCGCCGACCCCAAGCGTCAGTGCCGGCACCGCCTTTAGCAGCCAGCTCGCGGGTGGGCGGCCGTCGCCGGCCAGCACCGTGTGCGGCCGGTCTAGCTGGGCGCGCAGCAGCGAGAGGGTGTCGATCGCCTCCTGGAGGTTTGCCGGCTCCTCCGCCATCGAGGGCACGTACGCGACGAAGAACCCCGCCCCCGGCCTCGAGGTGACAAGGCCCCTTGCCACCAGCCGGTCGTACACAGTGACCATGATATTCTTGGACACGCCATATTGCTGGCTGGCCTGCCGGAGTGAGGCGAGCCGCGCGCCATGCGGCAGCTCGCCCTGCGTGATGCGGTTCTTGAGCGCGTCGAAGATGCGGTCTGTCTTGGTCTGTGCCATTGAATAACTGTACCATAAATCTGAGCCATACAGTACAGGCTCAATTTTGCAAACTGTACCAATACAACTCGTCGAAGACGCGCCAGAACTGCCGCGGAACTGGGAGGGCTAAATGACTGGAACAGCGGAAGGCGCGCAGGCCGGCGTCGCCAAGGATCTCGGCTCGCGCCTAGAAGGCATGCGCGACATGGAACCGCAGGCGCGGCTTGACGCCGTTGCTGCGGCGGCTGGGCTAGAGGCCACCGACAGGGACACTCTGGCAGGCAACTCGCTGCCGCTCACCACCGCAAACGGCATGATCGAAAATGTCATTGGCACCTTCGAGCTGCCGCTGGGCGTCGCCACCAACTTTATCATTAACGGGCGCGAACATCTCGTGCCGATGGCCGTCGAGGAGCCCTCGGTGGTGGCCGCGGCCTCTTATATGGCAAAGATCGCCCGCAGCGGCGGCGGCTTCACCGCAACCTGCACCACCCCGATCATGCGGGCGCAGGTGCAGGTCCTGGGGCTCAGCGATCCGCGCGGCGCACGCGCCCGGATCCTCGCGCATCGCGACGACCTGATGGCGCTGGCCAATTCGCGCGACACCGTCCTGGTGGGTCTCGGCGGCGGCTGCAAGGATATCGAGGTCCATGTCTTCGACGACACCCCCATCGGCGCGATGGTGGTCATGCACCTGCTCGTCGACGTGCGCGATGCGATGGGCGCCAACACGGTCAATACCATGGCCGAACTTCTGGCCCCCCGGATCGAGGCGATCACCGGCGGCAAGGTGCGCCTGCGCATTCTGTCCAACCTCGCCGACCGCAGGCTGGTCACTGCCGGTGTGCGCGTGCCCGCCGAGGCGCTGACCACCAAGACCCTGGACGGCGCCGAGGTGGCCCGCGGCATCGTCGAGGCCTGCGCCCTGGCCATCGTCGATCCCTACCGGGCGGCGACCCATAACAAGGGCATCATGAACGGCATCGACCCGGTGGTGGTGGCGACCGGCAACGACTGGCGCGCCATCGAGGCCGGGGCCCATGCCTATGCCGCCCGCTCGGGCCGCTATACGTCGCTGACGCACTGGGAGATCGACGCCTCCGGCGCGCTGGTCGGCACGCTCGAGATGCCCATGGCGCTTGGCATCGTCGGGGGGGCGACGCGCACCCATCCCGGGGCGCAAGCCGCGCTCCACCTGATGCGGGTGGACTCGGCGCGGGAGCTGGCCGAAATCGCCGCGGCGGTGGGCCTGGCCCAGAACATGGCCGCGCTGCGGGCGCTGGCCACCGAAGGCATCCAGCGCGGGCACATGACGCTGCACGCCCGCAACATCGCCATCACCGCCGGCGCCACCGGCTCCGACATCGACCGCGTGGCCAAGGCCATCGTCGCAGCGGGGGACGTCAGCGTCGCCTGCGCAAAACGGGTGCTGGAGGGCACCTGACAGGATCATAACGGGAGGAAGACCATGACCAGATCCAACCGGCGCGGCATACTGCGCCTCGGGGCGGCCGCACTCGCGGCGCCCGCCATCGTCGCCGCGACCTCGGTGCGCGCGCAGGGTACGACCACCTGGCGTATGCAGGCCCTCTGGGGCGGCGGCACCACGCCCATGGAGTTCGAGGAGCAGTTCTGCGCCCGCGTCTCCGAACTGACCGGCGGCTCGCTTCAGATCACGCCCTTCTCGGGCGGCCAGATCGTCCCCGCGGCGCAGGCCTTCGACGCGGTGCGCGGCGGCGCCTTCGAGTTGATGAAAACCTTCGACGGCTATACCGCGGGCAGGATTCCAGCGCACGGCTTCTCGTCCACGGTGCCCTTCGGTTTCCCCGAGGCGGACCAGTACGAAGCCTGGTTCTACGAGCGCGACGGCCTCGAACTGGCACGCGAGAGCTATGCCTCGGCCGGGCTGACCTACGTCGCCCCCACCGTCTATGGCGAAGAGCCGATCCATTCGCGCGTGCCGATCACCAGCATCGCCGACCTGAACGGTCTGAAGGGTCGCTTCGTGGGCCTTGCCGCGGCGGTGATGGCCGATTTCGGCGTCGCGGTCTCGCCGCTGCCGACCTCCGAGGTCTACTCGGCGCTGGACCGGGGACTGGTGGACATCGCCGACCGCGGCGACATCAAGGCCAACTATGAAGAAGGCCTGCACGAGGTCGCGGGATACCTCGTGCTGCCGGGCATCCACCAACCCTCGACTGCCACCGCCTATGTCGCCAACACCCGCGCCTATGATGCGCTCGACGACCAGCAGCGCGCCGCGCTCGAAGTGGCGGCCCGCGAAGTTTCGGGGGCCCTGCGGCAGAACATCCTCGTCGCGAACGGCGAATACATCGCCAGGTTCCAGGAGGCGGGGGTCGAGATCGTCGATCTCGATCCGCAAGACATCGCGGACAACCGCGCGCGCGCCGTCGAAAGCTGGGCCCGCGCGGCAACCGATGATCTGTCCACGCGCATGATGGAGTCGCAGGTCGCCCTGATGCAGGAACTGCGCCTGCTCTGACAGCCGTCAGGGGCCGGCCTGTTCTTACGGGCCGGCCCTACCCTTTTTTCCGGAGTCCGCCATGCTGCCCCTTTCCCGTGGCATCACCGCGCTGAACCGCGGTCTTTTCGCCGCCGCGAAATGGCTCGTCTACGCCATCGTCCTGCTGATGCTCTGGGAGGTGCTGTCGCGCTACCTTCTGGCAGCGCCGACCTCTTGGGCGCCGGAACTCGCGACGCTGGTCTTCGGGCCGTTCTTCCTGCTCGGCGGGCCCTATCTGCTGCATCTCGGCGGGCATGTCGCGGTCGATATCGTGTCGGCCAGGGCCGCCGGCAGGCTGGCCACCGCGCTGACCCTCGTGGGACTGTTTCTGGCGGCGGCCTTCGGGCTGATCCTGCTGTGGTTCGCAGCCCCGCTGGTCTGGCAAAGCTACAGCTACGGGGAAACCAGCTACTCCGCCTGGAACCCGCCGATCTGGCCGGCCAGGCTGTTCCTGCCGCTGGCCGCGCTGCTGCTGACCTTGCAGGCGCTGGCGGATGCCGTCGCGGTGCTGCACGGCAGCCATCCCGGACTCGGCGGCGGCCCAGATACCGGCCCCGAAACCTCCATGAAGGCGCAGTGACATGGAAAGTTCGCTAATCCTCGCCTTCATGTTCGTCTCGCTCATCGTCTTCATGCTGAGCGGCGCGGGCCTGGCCTTTGTGCTGGGGGCCATCGCCTTCATCTCGACGATCCTGCTCTGGGGTCCGGCGGCGCTCATCGTGGCGGTGCTCAACACCTTCGAGACGATGACGTCGGAAAGCCTGATGGCGATCCCGCTCTACGTGCTCATGGCCTCAATCCTGCAAAAATCCGCGATCATCGACGCGCTCTACGATGCGATGGAAACCTGGTTCGCGCGGATCAACGGCGGGCTTGCGGTGGGCACCATCGCGATCTGCACCATCCTCGCGGCCATGACCGGCGTGGTGGGCGCGGCGGTGGCGGCCATGGGCATCCTCGCCCTGCCCTCGATGCTCAAACGCGGTTACTACCCGCCGCTCGCGCTCGGCGCGATCTGCGCCGGCGGCACGCTGGGCATCCTGATCCCGCCCTCGGTCATCACCATCGTCTACGCCATCACCGCGCAGATCTCGATCGGCCAGATGTTCGCGGCGGGCATCGTGCCGGGCCTCATCCTGGCGGGAAGCTATATCGCCTATATCCTCGTGCGGACCTGGATCAACCCCGCGCTGGCCCCCGTTCCGGACGACATCCAGGACGTGCCCCTGCGGGTCAAGCTGTCGAAACTCAAGAGCCTGATCCTGCCCGCCTTCGTCGTGGTGGGCGTGCTCGGCTCGATATACGCCGGCATCGCGACCCCGACCGAGGCCGCCGCGGTCGGCGTGCTCGGCGCGGCCGCCTCGTCGCTGGTGACGCGGCGCTTCTCGCGGTCGATGCTCTCCGAAAGCGCTAGCGACACGATGCGGGTGACCGCGATGATCCTCTGGATCACCATCGGTGCGCGGGCCTTCATCTCGACCTTCGTCGCCACCGGCGGCGCGGATTCGCTGCTGAATTTCGTCGAAACGCTGGAGGCCTCGCGCTGGCTTGTGCTGGCTGCGATGATGCTGATCCTGATCTTCCTCGGACTGTTCCTCGACGAGATCGGCATCATCCTGCTCTGCGTGCCGGTGTTCCTGCCGATCGTCACGGCGCTCGACTTCGATCCGCTGTGGTTCGGCGTGCTCTTCATGATCACGGCGCAGATGGCCTATATCACCCCGCCCTTCGGCTACACGCTGTTCTACCTCAAGGGCGTGCTGCCCAGGGACATCGGCATCGGGCAGGTCTATCGCGGCGTGGTGCCCTTCTTCCTGATCCAGGTGGTGATCCTGATCCTCTTCGCGCTGTTCCCGGGGCTGGTGACATGGCTGCCCGAGGCGCTGTCGGCCAATGCGCGGTGATGCGATGCCCCCCGATGTGACGCTCTACGAGGTAGGGCCGCGGGACGGGCTGCAAAGCCGGGGCGGACTGGTTCCGACCGAGGGCAAGATCGACCTGATCGACGCGCTCTCGCGCAGCGGCTTCCGCCGGATCGAGGCGACGAGCTTCGTCAGCCCGCGCTGGGTGCCGCAGATGGCCGACGCGGCCGGGGTCATGGCCGGGATCGAGAGGCGCCCCGGCGTGCGCTACGCCGCGCTCACGCCCAATCTCACCGGCCTCGAACGAGCGCTCGACGCGGGCTGCGACGAGGTGGCGGTCTTCGCCTCCGCCTCCGAGGGTTTCAGCCGCGCCAACCTCAACTGCTCGATCGAAGAGAGCTTCGCGCGCTTTGCCCCGGTCCTCGCCGCCGCGAAAGACGCGAATGTGCCGGTGCGGGGCTACCTGTCCATGGTCATCGCCTGCCCGTTCGACGGGCCGACCGACCCCGCCGTGGCGGCGCATTGGGCGCAGCGGCTGATCGAGGCGGGTTGCTACGAGGTCTCGCTGGGCGACACCATCGGCGCGGGCACGCCCGAGACGCTGGACGCGCTGCTCCGCACCCTGCTCGGTGACATCGCGCCGGGGCGGCTCGCGGGGCATTTCCATGACACCACCGGACGCGCCGCCGAACTGGTGGCGCTGTCGCTGGAGCGCGGCCTGCGGTGCTTCGACGCCTCGGTCGCCGGTCTTGGCGGCTGTCCCTATGCACCGGGCGCCCCCGGCAATGTCGACACCCGCCGCGTGCTCGAGGTGGTCGAGGCGCAGGGCCTCGGCCACGGGATCGACCTAGACGCACTGGCTAGGGCCGAGACCATCGCCCGGGGGCTGACGCGCGGCTGACTGGCGCGGCCCGTCGCGATATACTTGCTTGATGCTGGCCCCTGTCGGTATCGCCATCGGCAGACCGGCAAGGTCAGTCACTCGCCGCAAAGAGTGGCTTCCAAGTTGTCGCGCCGGCTGAACGGCGGGGCTTAGCCCGCCGCGCCGTGTGATTAGTTTCAAGCCTTCTAGAAGGTGGGGCCCGCATCCTTGTGATTTGTGCCGAGGGTCACCCGGCCAGGATCTTCTCCGGAGTAATCGGCAACTCACGGACGCGCAGGCCGATCGCGTCGTAGACCGCGTTGGCCACCGCCGCCGCAACCCCGGTCGCCCCCAACTCGCCAATCCCCTTAGCTCCGAGCGGACCCGACCGTTCATCGAACTCGTCAACGAATGCCACGTCGAGTTCCGGGATGTCGGCATTGGTCGGAATCGCGACGCCGGCCAGGTCCTTGGACAGCCAGCGGCCCAGCACCGGGTCCAGACGGCTCTGCTCCATCGCCGCCATGCCCCAGCCCCAGATGATGCCGCCGGTCATCTGCGACCGGGCGGTGCGGGGGTTGATGATCCGCCCGGCGCTGTAGACGCCGGTCGCCCGGCGCAGCCGCAAGAGCCCCAGCTCGGGATCGACTGCCACTTCGACGAAAATCACCCCGAAGACACGCGACGGGAACCCCTCTGGCCCGGCGTCCGAGAACTCGCCGCCGTTGGGCGTGAATGTGCCGTCGCCCGAGACCTCGGACACTCCGGCCTCGGCCAGGATGTCGCGGATCGGCCGCGCCTCGCCCTCATGGGTCAGTGCGCCGTTCTCGACGCCGACCGCATCGGCGGGCCAGCCCGCCAGCCGCGCCAGACGGCCCCGGACCTCGGTCGCCGCACGGTGCACGGCGGTGCCGGTGCTGATGACCGTCGCAGACGCCCAGGTCGGCCCGGCTTCGGGGAGGACACTGTCGCCTTCGCGCGAACTGACCGCGCTTTCGTCGAGGCCGAGGATATCGGCCGCGATCTGGCGCATCACCGTCGCCGAGCCGGTGCCGATGTCGGAGAAGCTGGATTCGACCACCGCCGTTCCATCCGCCCGCAGCCGCACCCGGGCGCTGGAACCGTAACGCTGCGTGCCCTGGCTGCTGTCGGCCATGCCGTAGCCCAGCCGCCAGTGCCCGTCCCGCGTGCCGCCCGCCGGCCGGTTTCGCCAGCCAAACCGCTCCGCCCCCATCTCATAGGCCTCGCGCAGCATCTTGGACGACCAGGGCTCGCCGCTGGAGGGTTCGACATCGGCGTAGTTCGCAAGCCGCAGGTCGAGCGGGTCCATGTCCAGCTCGCGCGCCAGCTCGTCCATCGCCGAGCCCAGCGCCCAGGACCCCGGCCCCTCGGCGGGGGAGCGTTGGTAGGTCGGCAGGGTCACATTGCCCCGGCGGATGTACTGCCGGTTGTAGATCGCGTCGCAGGCGTAATAGGTCCGGCTCGGCACGGTCGAAAACTCGATGTAATCTTCCGTCACGCCGGTCTCGTTCGAGGCGATGTGGCTGATGCCCAGCAGGCGGCCGTTCTCGTCGGCGCCCAGTTCGACCTCCTGCACCATATGGGGCTGCATGCCCACCAGGGCGTACATCTCGGCCCGCGTCAGGGCCAGCTTGACCGGCCGCCCGACGACCCGCGCCGCCATCGGTACCAGGATCTGATGCGGCCAGATGAAGCCCTTGGGCCCGAAGCCGCCGCCGCAGTGGATCGAGCGGACATGGACCTGATCCATCTCCAGCCCGAAGACCCCGGTGATGACCCCCTGAAGTGCCGCGACATGCTGGATCGTGTCGTGGATCGTGACCCGCCCGCCGGACCATTCCGCGATCACCGCGCAGGGCTCCATCGGGTTGGAATGCCGGCTGGGCTGGGTGTAGGTCCGGGCAATCCGCACCGGCGCCGCGGCGATGGCGGCGGCGGCGTCGCCCTTCTCGAACTCGGCGATGTCGAGAAAGGAATAGTCGCCCCGCCCCGGGTCGGGGTCCACCGGCTCGGCCAGCGCCGGGTCGGTGAAGGCCGCGGCGTCATAAACCACGTCGACCGCCCGCGCGCCCGCCTCGGCGGCTTCCAGCGTCTCGGCAAGGACCATCGCCACCGGCTCGCCCTCATGGGCGATCTCCAGCCCCTGAAGCGGGATGTGCCTTGTCGCGAGGGGCGGCACGTAGAGATCGGCAAAGCTCGGCGCGGGCCGGGGCATGTCGGCCTCGGTCAGCACCCGCACCACGCCCGGAATGGCGAGGGCGGCGGCGGGGTCGATCGACACGATCCGGCCGGAAGGGACCGTCGCCCCGACGAAGGCGGCGTAAAGCTGACCCCGCAGGTTGACGTCGTTGGCGTAGATCGCCTGCCCGGTTGTCTTGGTTGGGGCGTCCACGCGGGTGATGATGTCTCCGATAGCCATCGCTCAGGCCTCCGCTGCAAGTTCGATCACGCGCCGGGCCGCGTTCCGCGCGAGCCGGACTTTCCATTCGGTGCCCGAGAGCGGGCGCGCCTCGGCAAAGGAGGCATCTATCGCATCGGCCACCTCCGGCGCATCCGGGGCGAGGCCCGCCAGACGCGCCTCGGCGGCGACGAGCCGCCAGGGCCGCATCGCGACCGAGCCGAGCGCCACCCGCGCCCGCCGGATCACGCCGCCGTCCATCTCGAGCGCGGCAGCGGCCGAGACGGTGGCGTATTCGTAGCTCTCGCGCTCGCGGATCTTCAGATAGGCTGAACGCGGCGCGGGGGCGGGAAGCTCGATGCCGACGATCAGCTCGCCGGCGCGCAGCACATCGTGCCAGGCCGGGTTCTGGCTGGGCAGGACGTGGAATTCGCGCACGGGAATTAGACGGCCGCCCTCCGGGTGGTCGGTCACGATCACCGCGTCGAGCGCGGCCAGAGCCACCGGCGGGTCCGCCGGATGGACGGCCACGCAATCCTCGGTCCAGCCGAAGATGGCGTGGCGGTCGTGGATGCCGTTCAGCGCGGCGCAGCCCGATCCCGGCTCGCGCTTGTTGCAGGGGGCGCCCTCGTTGGCCCGGAAATAGGGGCAGCGCACGCGCTGCACCGGGTTGCCGCCGATGGTGGCGAGGTTGCGGATCTGGGCCGAGGCTGCCCGGAGGATCGCATGCGACAGGACCGGATAACCCTCGGCGATCAGCGGGTTCTGCGCCACGTCGTTCAGCCGCGCGAGCGCGCCGATGCGCACGCCGCCCTCGATCTCCTCGACCGCGTCCAGCCCCTCGACCCGCGCCAGGTCGATGACCCGCGCTGGCGCATTGATGCCGATCCGCATCCAGTTGATCAGTTCGGTGCCCCCGGCAAGAAAGGCCGCGTCATCGGCCTGCCCGAGGTCCAGCGCCTCGGCGCGGGACCCGGCTCGTGCATAGGAAAAGTCGCGCATCAGCCCAGCTCCTCGGCGGCGGCGGCCACGGCCGCGGTGATCTGCGGATAGGCGGAACAGCGGCAGAGGTTGCCGCTCATCCATTCGCGGATTTCCTCGGGGGAGCCGGTGTGCCCCTCCTCGATGCAGGCCATCGCCGACATGATCTGTCCCGAGGTGCAGAAACCGCACTGGAAGGCGTCCGCCTCGGCAAAGGCGCGCTGTACCGGATGCGGGGTGTCGCCGTCCGCCAGACCCTCGATAGTCGTGATTTTCCGACCTTCTGCGGAAGCCGCGAGCACCAGGCAGGAATTCACCCGCCGGCCGTCCATCAGTACCGTACAGGCGCCGCATTCGCCGCGGTTGCAGCCTTTCTTGGTGCCGGTGAGCTGCATCCGCTCGCGCAGCGCGTCGAGCAGGGTCACGCGCGGCTCGACCGTCAGGGCATGTGCCTGGCCGTTCACGGTCAGCCGGAGGTCGATCCACGCTTCGAAGGCACTTTCTTCGGGCGCGTTCTGGGCGGAAACCTGCCTGGCATGGGCCAGGGACGCTGCGGCCGCGGCTGCGCTTCCCCGCAGCAGCGAGCGCCGGGATACTTTTGGCGAGGTTATCTTCATCTCGTTTCCCTTGCTATGGTGAGGGTGGTGGTCCGGCTTCCCGGCGCCGGCAGGCGGTCCGGCCAGTCGAACGTTTCAGAGCCCGCGGCCTCGGCACCGTCCCGCCTGTGTCAGAGGAGTTGACGAAGTTATCATCGGGTTCCGGGCTTTCGCGCTTCGATGTCGTTGATCATCAAGTTAGAATGCAGGCGCACAGCTAGCCATTCCGCACCGTCCAGCAGACCTTCGCGAGCGTCCCGATGCAGATCGACCCCCTCTCCGACATCCTTTCGCTGCTCCGGCCCCGCAGCTACATCTCCTCGGGTCTGGAGGCAGGCGGGGACTGGTCGCTTCAGTTCGACCCGCAGGAGGGTCTCATCAAATGCTACGCGGTGACCCGAGGTGAATGCCTGCTTCTGGTCGATGGCTGCGACGCGCCCACACACTTGGAGGAGGGTGACTGCTTCGTCCTGCCAAGCGGCAGGCGGTTCTGGATGGGCAACAACCGCGAGGTTGCGGCCGTTGCCGCGCGGGATCTTCTACCCGCGGTGCGCGACGGCGGGATGGTGCGGATCAACCGGGGAGACAGGTTCCAGATCGTCGGATCGCGCTTTGCGGTCGGGGGAGCCCATGCGGCGGACATGCTTGGCGCTCTCCCGCCCATCGTGCATGTGAGCAGGGCCGCCGAGCAAGCCGTGCTGCGATCCTCGGTCGAGATGATGATGCAGGAGATGCGCAACAGCCGGCCCGGCGGGCATCTGGTGTCGCAGCACCTTGCCCATATCATGCTGGTGCAGGCGCTGCGCCACTACCTCGACAGCACCAGCGCGACCGGGCCCGGCTGGTTCGGCGCCTTGGCCGATCCGCATCTGTCACGGGTCATGGCGGCCCTGCACAACGACACCGCGCGGCGATGGTCGCTTCAGGACCTCGCCGCCGAGGCCGGGATGTCGCGGTCGGCCTTCGCCTCCCATTTCAAGGAAAGGGTCGGCAGTACCCCCATCGAATATCTGACCCGCCTGCGGATGCTGCACGCCATCGACCGGCTGGAACACAGCGAGGACACGGTCTCGGTGATCGCGCTCGACCTGGGATATGAGTCGGAAAGCGCCTTCAGCACCGCGTTCAAGCGGCTGCACGGGGTCTCGCCGCGACAATACGGCCGGCTGGCAACGGCGGCCGCTGCGGAATAGGCGCGGGATCCCGCCGCCGCGCGCTCAGGACGCGGCAGCCGGAAGGATCGTACGGATGCGCCGCTCGCCCACCGACTCGACATTGGCGAGGGGCAGCGACCGGAGCCGCCGTCCCGTCGCGGCGAAGATAGCATTGGCAACGGCAGCGGCCGCGGGCACCACGCCCGGTTCCCCTACGCCGCAGGGAGGCTCCCCGCTCTGCACTAGGGCCACGTCGATCCGGGGCGCATTGGCAAGGCGCAGCATGGTGAAGTCGTGGAAGTTCGTTTCCTGCACCGCGCCGTCCTGGATCGTCAGGGCGTTCATCAGCGCGGTGCCGACACCGTAGACGATGCCGCCCTCCATCTGCGCGACCACCGCGTCAGGATTGATGATCAGCCCGGCGTCGAGGGCGCAGAACACCCGGTCCACCCGAACCTCGCCATCGGGAAGGACCGTCACCTCGGCGACCTGGGCCACGACGCTGCGATAGCACGCTTCGATGGCGATGCCCCGGCCCTGCCCCGGCCCGAGCGGCGCGCCCCAGCCGGCCATTTCGGCGACACGGTCGAGCACGGCAAGGTGGCGCGGGCTGTCGCGCAGCATAGCCCGGCGATAGTCCAGCGGATCGGCGCCAGCCGCCGTGGCACATTCGTCCACGAAGCTTTCACTGAAGAAGGTGTTGAAGGAATAGCCGTTCGACCGCCAGAAGTGGATCGGCATGTGGCTCGGGACATGGGCGATGCGGATGCGCCGGTCCGGGATGGCATAGTGCGGCTTGTCCAGACCCTCGAGCGACAGGGCGTCCCCCTCGGGGTTCGGTGTGAACGGCAGGTTGCGGGTTGCGATGGATTCCATCGCGGATTGCGCCGCGACCGTGGCATCGTACCCGGCGGGTAGGCCGTCGGGGCCAAGGGCGGCGCGCAGCCGCGCGGCTGCGTGACTCCGGTACAGGCCGCGCCCGATGTCCTCTTCGCGCGGCCAGATCAGTTTGACCGGGCGGCCCTGCATCCGCGCGGCGAGGAAGATCGCCTCGGACACCACGTCGCCGTCGCTGCGCCGCCCGAAGCCGCCGCCGGTCAGGGTGACGTTGCAGGTGACCTCGCCGAGTGAGACGCCTGCCCATTCCGCCCCTCGCGTCACGGCGCGGCGGGCGAAGGCCGGCGATTGCGTCGGCACCCAAAGCTCGGCGGTACCGTCCTCGGCGATCCGCACGGTGGCGTTGATCGGCTCCATGCAGGCATGGGTGACGAAGGGCACCTGGTACTCGGCCTCGACCAGCCTGGCCCCCTCGGCCGCGAAGACGGCGTCGATGTCGCCCTCGGCCAG
Source organism: Oceanicella sp. SM1341 (assembly GCF_003448965.1). Taxonomy (GTDB): domain Bacteria; phylum Pseudomonadota; class Alphaproteobacteria; order Rhodobacterales; family Rhodobacteraceae; genus Paroceanicella. The sequence continues at coordinate 55,327 of NZ_QRGC01000010.1, read as the reverse complement.
ATGCTCGTGCAGGTCCTCGCCCCCGAGCCCCTCGAGCAGCCGTTCCTTCAGCTCGGCGGTGGACACGCCATCGGCCCCGGTCGAAGTCCATTCAACGTCGAGACCCCAGGCCGCCTGTTCGGCCTGCCACCAGCTTTCCGCCACCACGGCGACATGGCTGCCGCCGACGATGGCGACATCCATCACGCCGGGGCCCGCGCGGACCTCGTCCTCGTTCAAGATCCGCGCGACCGCGGCGCCGAAGACCGGCGCATGCCGGATCGAGGCATACACCATGCCTGGTAGGACCACGTCCATCCCGAACACCGCCGTGCCCCGCACCTTGGCCGGCACGTCGATGCGCGGCTGCGACCGGCCCGCGATTTGCCAATCCGCCGGGTTGCGCAGGACCGGGTCATCCGGCGGTGACAGCAAGGCAGCCTCGCGGGCGAGTACTCCATAGGGCAGCCTCCGGCCAGAGGCTTCGTGCAGCACCGCGCCATCGCGCGTGGTCAGCTCTGCCTCGGGCACAACCAACCGCGCGGCGGCGGCGGCGACCAGCATGTGCCGCGCGGATGCGCCCGCAACACGCATTGGATGCCACATGCCCATGGTCGACCCAGAGGCCCCCGTGGCGATGAACCCCAACTGCCCAAGAACCCGGCGGCCGATCCAGACAACGGGGCCGGTCGCCTCCTCTGGTCGGATCTGAAGCGCGTTGAACCAGTTCGAATAGGCCGGATGCGGCTCGGTCGGGAAGACAACTGAAATACGATCGTCCCAAGGGATATCCAGTTCTTCCGCCACCAGCATGGCAAGTCCGGTGTGGATCCCCTGCCCCATCTCGGTCTTGGGCACGTTCACAACCACGCGCCCGTCCTCGTGCAGGATGACGAAGGCGTTGAGATGGGCCAAATCGCCCTCGATATGGCCGTCCAGCCCGTCCACATCGAGGGTCGAGAGGTAGCCGACACCGCCGACCGCTGCAACGAGAGCGGTGCCGCCCAGAGCGGCCCCAGTGATTAGAAATGCACGGCGCGATGGGAAGCGGGGCATCAAATTCTCCTTGAGGCGTCTGATAGGGTCCCCGCCGCGACCGGCAAGCCGCGGCGGGAGTTCGCTTTTTTTGATCAGGGTTAACCCGTGCGTGTCGCAGAGCGTTGTCGGCGCCGTCGCGGAGTGTATCATTTTGTATCGACAGCCAGCCGCCCGGTGGGCTGCCACGCGTGCTGGCTCGATTTCTTCCCCGCCCCTAACGACCAGGCATCTCGCCATCCGGCAGCAAGACGTATCGCCTTTCGCCCGACCGGCCCCATATAGACGCAATTTCGCACAGCCGCGCCACGTCGTAGCGGGGAGAAAGCGCAGTTGACGCGGCAGCGCCGAGAAGCTCGCCAGCCGCGGCCAGGTAGTCCCGCACCGGAACCGACCCGATGCCCGAGCCGAGCAGTTCGATCCCCGAACTCTGAAACCCGTAACCGGACAGTGACACCGTCAGGCCCCCGCTGGTCCCCAGAACCAGGTAACGTGTCCGGGCCTCACCACCCGGCGAGCCGCGACCAGCCGTTGCAGCGCCGATCAGACGGCCTGCCGTCTCGCCCCACACGAAGTCGAGCACGATGTCGACGCCGTCATCGAAGACAGCCTTCAGCGCCCGGTCCGCATCCGGCGCATCCAGCGCGATGCCCCTGTCGGCCGATAGCCCCTGCAGCTTGGCGGCGGAGCGCGCCACTGCGATGGTGTGCCCGGCCCCCAGGTGACGTGCGATGTCGAGCGCGATGCGCCCAGCCGCCCCGTTTGCCCCAGTGACAAGGACAGTCTGCCCGGCAACCATCGGCGCGCGCCGTGTCAGCGCGACCCAAGATGCTAGGCCCGATGTCGCCACAGCGGCGGCGGCCGGATCGTCTAGGCCATCGGGTACAGGCACTGTCAGCGCCGCGGGCACCAGAGTGCGCTCGGCCAGCGCGCCGAACGGGGCCTTGGGGAAAAGGAAATAGACCCGGCGACCGTCCGGCATCGTTCCCACGCCGTCGATACCGGCAACAACGCCCGCGTCCCCAATGTCCGCCTGCGCCGCACGCACCCGGACAATGGGGCTGATCGGGGCCGCCTTTACGGTGACCACGATCTCGCCCTCTCCTGCGGCAGGCTCGGCAAAATCGCCATAGCGCGGCTGTGCGCCGGGCGAGGTTATGATTGCGGCTTTCATGGCTGTGCTCCCGCCAGCACCGACCTGCCGAAGCAGGATTGCATGTCCTCGATGTCGCGCTGATAGATGCCCCGCACCCAGTCCATAACCTCTTCGGGCTCTCCCTCGCGGATGGTGAAATTTCCACACCAGCGCACGAAAGACCGGCCCGACTCCACGACCGGGAAAACCTGGACCTTGCCGTTGTAATCCTCGATCGGAAGTGACGTCGGAGGCAGCAGGGCATAGCGGAAGTAGCGGTCGTGATCCGACAGAGCGATCAGACGTTCGCGCAGTTCCGAACCGCTGTCGAACACCAGGCGCCGCACGGCGCCCACCTGATCCACGGGCTTTCCTTCCTCGATATCGCTCGAGACGATGTTGCGCACCCATCTAGCAGGGCCCGAGAAATCCCGGAGACCGGACCAGACGGTATCGACATCGGCGTCGATGACGCCGCTTGCACAGACTTCCACCATTGGCTTTCCTTTCGTTTGCGAGAGACGGGAGGCCGCATCGACCATTGCCTTCCCGACGCGTTCGAGCAGAGAGATAGACGCCGTTCGCCGAACGATCTATACGAGAGCATCCCAGAGGTTTACGCGGTCGTCCGGAAACACCATGGACCCTCTCTCTGACCTGCTGTCGCTGCTCAAGCCGCGAAGCTACATCACCGCCGGTTTCGATGCCGGCGGCAGCTGGGCGCTCGCGCTCGACGATCTCGCGGGCCGGATCAAGTGCTATGCGGTGGTCAGCGGCACCTGCTGGCTCCGCCCCGAGCCGGCTGGCACGGCGATCCAGCTCCAGGCGGGCGAGTGCTTCGTTCTTCCCTCCGGGCGCGATGTCGTGATCTCGAGTGGTCCGGACGTCACGCCTCACCGCGCAAGCGAAGTTCTGGACCCGGACAACAGCGGCGGTGTCGTCACGATGAACGGCGGCGGAGATTGCTACCTCGTTGGAAGCCGTTTCGAGGTGAACGGTCGCCACGCCGGCCTGATCCTTCAATCACTGCCGCCGCTGATCCGGGTCGTGGCCGCCGACGGCCGTGCGCGGCTGCGGGATCTCATCGAGATGATGATGGAGGAAATGCGGGATGGCCGGCCCGGATCATCTCTGATGGCGCAGCAATTGTCGCACATGATGCTGGTTCAGACGCTCCGACTACATGTCGAACGGCAGGGACCAGCCGAGACAGGTTGGCTCGCTGCGCTGGCCGATCCACATATTGGCGCCGCGATCCGGGAAATCCATCAGGACCCAGCTCGTGCCTGGACCGTCGAAGTGCTGGCCATGACCATCGGGCTTTCGCGAACCGTCTTTGCCGAGCGGTTCCGGGTATTGGTCGGCGCTACCCCCATGGCCTACGTCGCACGCTGGCGCATGATGCTGGCCGGCGAGCGACTGATCGAAACGAAAGACAGCATTGGCGCGATCGCGGCGACCCTCGGGTACACCTCCGAACACGCCTTCGCCGCTGCTTTCAAACGCGAAATGGGGACGCCACCGCGCCGGTATCAGCGCGAGGCCCTGTCGAAGTTGGCGCCGTAGGCCCCAACACAACGCCCGGTCGCCGGCGGCGCGATCAGGGGCCCGTTATGGGTGCACTAGTCCGCGGAAGTGCGGCGCGAGAATCCGGCCGTGCTGACCAAATATTGATTAGTAGTTCTAATCGGTCCATTCAGTATTGCGACCGTAGTCTTCATCAGTTCCGACGTCCACTTACCCACTTCAGGACGCGCTCGTTGTGCGTCACGACCAGAGGGAAGGCCGGGATGGAAAACGGGAAGACAGCGCTTGTCACAGGCGGATCGGGGGGCATCGGCGGAAGCATCGCAAAGCGTCTTGCATCGGATGGCTTTCAAGTTGCCGTGCAATATTGTGGAGCGTCGGAGGCCGCCGACAAGGTCGTTGCCGAGCTCGCTGCGGCAGGAGGCGCGGCATTCTCCATTCGTGCGGACGTCAGCCAGGAGGTCGAGGTGGCAGAGATGTTCGACACGGTGATGGCACGCGGCACATGCGATGTCGTTGTCCATTCCGCAGGTATGATGGAACTTGCTCCGATCAGCGCGAACGCGCTAGACGGTTTCGACCGGACCATCGCGACAAACCTTCGCGGCACTTACCTCGCTATGTGCGCGGCAGCCGAGCACATGCCAAAGAGCGGGCGGTTCATCGCTTTGTCCACCAGCGTTATTGGCGTCAACTTTCCGCGCTACGGCGCATACATCGCCTCCAAACTGGGTGTCGAAGGACTGGTGCGGGTTTTTGCCAATGAGATGCGCGGGCGCGGTATCTCGGTGAATGCAGTGGCACCGGGCCCGGTCGCGACGCCCCTTTTCCTGCAAGGCAAGAGCCAGGAGGAGATCGACCGGCTCGCGGTCCTGCCCCCACTTGAAAGGCTCGGCACCCCAGAGGACATCGCCGCGGCCGTGTCGTTTCTGGCCGGGCCGGACGGCGGCTGGGTCAACGGGCAGGTCCTTCGGGCCAATGGCGGGTTTATCTAGAGCCTCGACTGAACGGGCGTGTGAACCGGGTATCGACACGTTGCACGCCCACTTTACTAAGCCAGAGGACGACACCGGCCCCTGTCTTTGCCGTCCTTCGATCCTCCTTAGTCCTGCGCCCCAGGCGCGTCGACCAGCCGCCTCTGGACTGCCTGATACGCTGGCGAATGCTACTGGCATGGCGCGGGACTCTGGGCGGCGGCGGCGATATCCCAGCGATTGCCCGTGATGTCGGCTATGCTTCGCCAAGTGCCTTCGTACACGCGGCGCACGTTCGGGCATATGTCCGAGTAGACACCGGCTGCTGGCCGGTCCGCGACAGACTGAGTGGTGAGCGGTCCATAGTCGAAGATAGTCGGCGCGACGCTGCCTCGCCTGATGCGGGACGTTCAAGGCTTGCGGCGCAAACCCTCGATCAGCAGCGCGACCATCCGCGCGGCGTGATCCGGCCGGCCCACATGCGCAGAAAGGCACAGCGTGGAAACGGCTGCGAGGATGTCGCCCGGATCTACGTCGGACCGCACCGATCTTTCCTCCACAGCACCGGCGAAGAGGCTGTCCACCGCAGGCCGAAGGCGCTTCTCGAAGAGGGGATACATCCCCGTATAGACCGGATCGTCTGAACTGACCGCCTTGGCGAGACCCTGTTTCGTGCCGAGAAATCGAACATAGATCTGCATCCATTCCGCCAGCGCCTCAAAGGCAGGCCGATCGCGTCGGAGCCGCTCGGCCGCCGCAACACAGGCGTCGAACTCGGTCCGGAAGACGGCTCCGACCAGATCAGCACGGCGCGGGAAGCGGCGATAGAGCGTTCCCATGCCAACCCCCGCCCGTTGCGCAATCTCACGCGTCGTGACGTCCACACCCTGTTCGGCAAAAAGCTGCGCAGCTGCCACGACGATCGCCTCAACGCTACGCTGCGCATCCACGCGAAGAGGCTTGGGGCCGTGTCCGGGACTCGCTGCGACGTCGGGTGGCTTTCTGACCATAAGTTTGTCCAATACTTGCAAAACGGAGCATTGCTCCTTATGTCGGCATGCGGAGCAATGCTCCAATTATACTCATATGCGCTGTTCGAGACTAGCAACCGTCAGGAGATACTATGCATACATCGCGCGTCGCACTCATCACCGGTGCCAACCAGGGTATAGGTTTCCAGATTGCAACCGACCTCTCTGGTCACGGTTTGACAGTGCTCCTCGGCTCCCGAGATCTCGCGCGCGGCGAGATCGCCGCGCGCGAGATCGGATCGAATGTCGTTCCACTACAACTGGATGTAACGGACGAAACGTCTGTCAAGGCGGCGGCGGAGCGTGTCCGATCGGACTTTGGACGGCTCGACGTGCTGGTGCAGAACGCCGCCATTGCCACCGCGCTGACGGGAGAGGTTACATCTCAGCAATTGGCTCAGGCTGGTCGGCCATCCGTCATACCCATGCAGGACATACGCCGAATTTGGGATACTAATGTGTTCGGAGTTCTTGCGGTCTATCAGGCAATGCTGCCCGTACTGCGCATTACCCCTGGCGCTCGTATCGTGAACATTTCCAGTGGCGCAGGATCACTCACTCTAAACGCGCAATCGGACTTTCCGCTTCGGTCCGGGTTCGACGCCGGGTATTGCGCGTCGAAGACGGCGCTGAACGGCCTGACCCTTGCCATGGCTATCGAGCTGGAACCCGAGGGTATCCGCGTCAACGCCGTATCGCCGGGCTACACGCGGACACGGCTGACCGGGTTTGCTGGCACTGATACGGTCGAACAAGGCGCGGCCGAAGCCGTTCGCCTTGCACTGCTCGAAGACCCGAGCCCGACCGGAACCTTCACTCACGCCGAGCACGGAGCGCTTCCGTGGTAGCGTCTGCAAGACCTAGTCACCGGGCGTCGGCAACCTGATCGACTGGCGGTCCTGGCCGTCTGAGGGGCCGGTCCGCTCACGCCCCTCCCTGCCGCAGGATCGCAAAGAAGGCCGCCATCCAGCGCGAAAAAGTCCGCCAGACCAGGGCGTCCGCAGCATGTTTACCAATAGTCACACGTAGACGCCCGCCCGGGTGCTCCCGCAGTAGGCCCAGATCCTCGATTTCGGCGTCGAGCCCTGCGATCGCCGGCACAAAGCTCTCAAGCCGCCGATGACCTGCGGCTTTAGGCGCAGGGCTGTGCGTGTCGCACCGCGAAAGCAACTGCACCCCCAGTCCACTTTCCAGGCGCTTAGCGGTGTCTTGTTCGTGAACGGGCTCGTTTCCAAATCAGACTGTTCGGTGTACGCAGCACCGAAGTTGGCTCTCAATAGTTGAAGCTTCGTTGCTTGGGCAAACGGAGCCCAGCCCAGCGCCCCTGAAGACCTTGCCGCGCTGATTGTCTTCGAGGCAACTGCGTTCCAGCCGGCTCGACGGTTCCTCTCCGCGGCGGATGCGCATGTCTGGACAGGCGCCAAGTGCCGACAACTTTCGGAAGAGATCCACGCATCCAGCGCTCGGACCCGCGTTCACTTACACAGTACCCCTCCGCCGCCTCTAGAAACACAACAGGCAGCTCGCAGAAGCGGAAGCTGAGCAAGTAATCGTCACACGTCGCGAGAAGTAGGAAAAACGGGGCCCAAGCCCCGTGTAACATGGCGTCGCTCGGTGGCGCGCTGGAGCGTAGAAATGCGAGTACTGTCATTGGTAGTTGAGATTACCTTGAAGGCACAACGAAAATTAATGGAGAGATCGATGTCCCTTCTTTCAATTGAGAAGCGAAAGTTCCTCAAACTTCCGATGCCCCGGTGGAGCGCGTTAATAATCGCAGCTGCGACTTCAGCTTCAATGGCAAGTATGCCCTTTGCGCAAACTACTACTTCTCCGGAAAGAAGCGCACTTGAGATTGCGCAGGATTACGTCAGATTTATCGAAACAGGTGACCGGGAGGGTATCGAGCGAAGCCTTGCGGAAGACGTCGAACAAATCTTTCCCATCTCATCGGAAGCCACCGGTGACCCTCAAGGTCTTTTTGTCGGCAAGGAGGAAGTTTTGGACTACACATACGGCCTGTTTCGGAAATTTGAGAACCTGCACTGGCCAGACCCGCAGTGGACCGAATCCGCCGATGGCAGGACTGCGTTTCTCGAAGGTCGAGGTGATGCAACTGTCACCCACTCGGGCGAGCGCTATAGAAATGTCTATATCACGAGATTTGATATCGATGACGGGCAAATCGTTCGAATAGCTGAATACGCGAACGCAACCTTGTACGAGTCCCTCGGCATCGAGCCCACCGAAACTGAAATAGAGGCGGTAGAACGAGTTCGCGGGCAATAGGGCGCGCGGTGCGCCCGACCATGCAATCTCCCCACGCTCGAAATGCATGAATAGCTAGCCGGATACGGTATACAGGATGCGCAACCCGGACCATCACGATCGCACCCCGTTTGACCTATTGACTGCGGTAGAGTTAGTCAGTTGCGTCCGTATGTGGCCGAGCCGGACTGCGTTGCCCGTAACCTCCAAGGTGTTCGGGCAACGTAGCCAGCGTCAGAACTGCCAGTTTGCCGGTACCCACGCGTAGCCAGCGTCAGTGCGCAACATCCGGCCGAGCCCGGGGAACGGATAGTGGAAGCCAAGCACGAGCATCCTTTCCGCGGCTGCCATGTCGAAGATACGCATCCTAGACCTCAATGCGGTTTCCTTGTCCCGATCAGGTCCGGGCAACCAGGGCTGGTCGATGTTGACCACGGGATGGTAGGCAAGATCCGCCGTCAGCAACAACTGGTCGACGCCTGAGTGGACGAGAAAATTCGCCATGCCGGGCGTATGGCCGACGGCCGAAATAGTTGTCAAACCGGGAACGATTTCGTCTCCCGCGTCATAGAGCTCAATCTCACCTGCGATGGGCTCTACGCTCCGTTTAATGGCCGCAGAGAAATTGCGACGGAAGTCTGCCGAAACTGGCATGTAAGACAGGTCCGGGTCATTGTTCACAAAGAAGTCCCAATCAGCACGGGGCGCAAAAACTGTCGCGTTCGGGAAAGCACTACCGCCATCGGCTGCGCGCAGATTGCCGACGTGGTCTGGGTGAGTGTGCGAGACAACTACGATGTCGATGTCGCCCGGAGTCAGACCGATGGCGGCGAGGTTCGCGAAGATGGCCCCGCCCTGTGGACCCATCGTCTGCCCGGCGCCCGCCTCGAGAAGGATCCGCCTGCCATTCACCTCGATCAGAAGAGTGTTGAGGTTCAGCGTCAGCCGATCGGTCGGCAAGAAAGCATGCGTCAGAACCTCCTCGAGCTCCGCTTCCGGGGCAGTGCTGGCGTAGACTTGCGGCGGGCCGCCGATCAACCCGTCGCTCAGCACTGTGGCCGAGATGTCCTCTCCGACCCGAAAGCGATAGTATCCGGCATTCTGGTCAGGGGCTCCCGGTACGCTCGTGGTCGCCGTCTGTGCCAGTGAAATGCTGGCAGGCAAAGTCAGAGAAGCGCCTGCGGACGAAATTGCCGTGAGCATAATCTTTCTTCTGTTTAGGGTGTAGAGGGACATAAGAACTCCTGCGATGAGATGCCGTCGCAATGCCCGGCACAGTGATGACGTACTTCGGACAAAGCTCTCATCGCCCTGCCCCAGGACCTCTCGCATCAAATGGCAGGGCGGAGGTAACCAAATAAGGCCGCAATGTTAGAATGGGTTGTTAAGCCGTGGTACTCAATACGAAGCGGTCATGCCCCCCATCGATTAGCGGGAGAACAGCTCGAACATCAGATCGAGCCCCTCTTCGATACTGGGCAGCCCCTTCTCCTTTGACAGGACCCCGTTGGCCTCCATAGAGACGAGCCCATGCATGGTCGCGAGAAAGAGACTTGTCAGACCCTTGGCTGATGCGTCAGGGAGTTGGAAATCCCTTTGGCATTCCACAACCATGGCCATGACTTGTTCCACGCAGGCGGTGCTCTTCTTCTGCAAGTCGGAATGATTGCGGGCGAGGGCCGGAACACTGAACACGAGGCGGTAGCGGGCCGGCCGTTCGCGCCCAAAGGTCACAAGTGCTCCGATGGCTTTCATGAGCATGTCTTTGGGTGCTTGGTCCGCCTTGCGGAGCTCGGCGAATGAGGCGGTGAGGTTGTCAAGATCCGCCGCAGCAACGGCGGCAAGCAGGGCGTCACGGCTCTCGAAATGCTTGTATGGAGCATTGTGCGAAAGACCCGCGCCTTTGCCGACCGCGCGCAAAGTCACTGCTGCTTCACCTCCACAATCCAGCAGATTTGCTGCGGTCTCGACCAGCGTTTCGTACGTCGTCATATTAGGATTCCCGGCTCCTCGTCATGACCAAGCCGCGAAAGCCTCCTAGATTCTGCCCAAAGATCTCGCGCCAACTCCAGATCATACGACATTGCCGCGGAGCGCCTCTCGACCAAGGCCCCGTCTTGCCATTGATAGTAGCATCCCGAGCCGTAGGCGGTCGCAGTCGCGAGGTCGGCAAGGGCACGCCCCGACTGTTCGAGGTCACCAAGCGTCAGCCCGAACCGTTTCATCAGCCAGCGCATGACGCGCGAGCCTATTATCGCGCGTGCCGCCCCCGGGAGATCCCTGAGCAATCCGGTTTCGGCGATGGCACCGGGGTCGTAGGCGATGGTCGTGATGCCCCGGCCGGCTGCCCTTAGCCTCCGGTCCAGTTCGTAGCAGTGCAATATGACACAGAGCTTGGACGTTGTATAACGCTCGCCTCCGGTCAGAGGCGGGTGACCGTCAAGTCCTGCTTTTGCCAGCGCCTCCGCCACCGGTTTCGTGGCCCGACCAATGAACCGACCGTCCGCCGTATCCGGGTCATGGGTGCCACTCGCGGTGAAGACGATGCGCCCCTCCCTGTTCAGGGCGTCGAGCAACAACTGCACAAGCAGGAAATGCCCGAGGTAGTTCGTCGTGAAGGTCAGCTCGTAACCATCTTCAGTATAAGTCGGCTCACCTCGGAACGTCGCACCCGCATTGCACAGGACTGCCTGAAGACCTGCGACCTCACCGTTTTCAATCAAGGTGAGGCAACGGCAAGCTGCCTCGCGGACTGAAGCCAATGACCCCAGATCCACTTGAATTGGGCTCACCTTCACCGCGAAATTTGCGCGAAGGTCCTCTGCAACCTCATCCATCCTCGAAACATTTCGCCCCAGCAGAACTAAATCGTACTTTTTTGCCGCGACGTGCTTGACGCATTCGAGGCCAATACCACTGTGACCGCCGGTGATTAAAACAGTCGGCATCTGAACCCTCCAAGTTGACATTGTCAACCATAGGCGAGCTCGGTTGACACCGTCAACCTGAAAATGTCTGTGACTACTTCAGCCTGCTCGCAACGATCCTGGCAAAGTTTCCCAAAGGAGCATCCACTGGCTGGCGGCCTCTCACCCTTCGGCTGTCGTTTTTGGGTGCCGTCACTCGCCGCGTTGGAGAACGCGACGAGCACCGTATGGCAAGACGTTTCTACGACTGGCGCAGCTGGGGCCCGTCGGTGCGTCACCGACCGTCCAGTCAGGTCCGGCGAGGAAAAGGGAGCCGGTTGGGTGCGGCGCCCGTCAGCGCCCGCACCGCGTTGGCGATCGCGGGTGCAGCCATCGGGACGCCTATTTCCCCTCCGCCGCTGGGTGGATTGTCTGAGTCAATGATCTGCACCTCGATCTCTGGCACGTCGTACATGCGGATCGGCTCGTAATCGTAGAAGTTGTTCTGATCGATCTGGCCCGCCGTGAAGGATGACCGCTCCGCCAGGACCGAGGACAGGCCGAACAGAATGCCACCCTCTACCTGAGAGAGATAGGATTGCGGATGGATCGCAAGCCCGGGGTCGACGGCCGCCCAGAACCGGTGAACCCTAAGCCGTTCCCCTTCGTACGAGACCTCCGCCACTCCCGAGGCATAGCTCGATTTATAGCCGGCGAAGGCAATGCCGTGGGCCCTACCCTCAGGCGCATTTCCGAAATCGGACATCGCCACCACGGCATCGAATACGCCCAGTCCCCGGGGCGAATTCGACAGCAGCCGCCGCCGGAAACTCACCGGGTCGGAACCCGCCTGCTCAGCAAGTTCGTCAATGAAACATTCCCGACCAAAACAGACCGGTCCCCACCCGATTCCGCGCCATGCAGAAAGTCGCGAGACCCGTGGCGCCTGGATGTGCTCTGCGCGGAATTCGGGAATATCGTAGTCCCGGCTCTCGCTGCCTTCCATGATCAGCGGGTCCGTTCGAACCTCGGGATTCCACCTGTCGGGCTGGACGAACTGGAAGGTCGAGGGCGCGGCGACGCGATGACGCAATGCCTCCAAGGCGCCGTTCTCGCCAAGGATTGCGTCGAATCGCTGCACCGTAGCGGCGCGCAGCCACCCCTGCTTGACGTCATCCTCGCGGGTCCAGACCAGCTTGACTGGCCGTCCTGCGGCACGCGACAAGATCAATGCGTCGCGCAGCATCTCGCGGGCGAACCATGTCCGCCGTCCAAAAGCACCGCCCATTTGCATGGCATTCAGCCGGATGCGGTCCGGCGTCGTACCCAGCACTGCGGCAGCGATGGCGACAGAGACCGTTTGGCTTTGAGTGCCGATCCAGATTTCGGCGCCGAGACCATCCTCGTCGACCGAGGCGACGACATTCAGGGGTTCCATCTGAGCATGATAGACGTGCTCCGTGGTATAGTGCGCGGTGATGACGTTGCCGGCGGAGTAGTCCTCGCCCCCGTCTCCCCGGCTTTCCCAGACCACAGCGTCGGCATTCGGGTCATCGGCGGCCGTCGTGAGGTTCTGCAGCTCCGCCTCGCTGTCGGCCGTGCGGAACGGCGATGTTTCCGTCCAGCTTACGTCAAGTGCCTCGCGCCCGGCAACGGCGGCCCAAAAGGACCTGGCCAGTACCGCGACCGAATTGGGCAGGGCCATAACGTCGAGAACTCCGTCGATGACACGCGCGGCGGCATCCGAGTTGATTGTCGGCGCTTCTCCCTCCACAGGTGCCAGAAGCTGCACGGCATAGACCATGTCAGGAACGTCCACATCGATGGAGTACCGCGTCGCCCCCGTCGTCTTGTCCGGGATATCGAGTCGGTCGACATCGGTGCCGATGATCGTCCATTCGGAGCGCGGCTTCAGGTCCTCATCGGCCACTGCCTCGACGGGCATGTCGGGCTGCACGAGAGTGGCGACCTCGCCGTAACGCATGGTCCGCCCGGTGGCGTTGTGCAGCAGTGTGCCCTGACGGGTCGTTACCTCTGGGACTGGCACATTCCAATGCGCGGCAGCCATCTGGCGCAGGATCTGGCGCGCTTGGGCACCGGCCTGCCGCAGGCCGTTGAAGTACCCCTCGACCGTGTAGCTGCCGGCGGTGTACAGAATGCCGCCGATCGACGGGTTCCCGTAGACCCCGTCCAGGTCGTTGCCGACCTGCTCGGTCGACACCGTGCTCCAGTCGGCATCGAGTTCTTCCGCGACGATCATGGGCAGCGCCGTATTCGCCCCCTGCCCCATTTCAGCACCGCCGTACATGATCGTCATGCGATCATCCGGCGTGATCGTGACCCACGCATTTATTTGCCCGCCATTCAGGGATTGCGCCTCGACCGATCGGCCAATGACGGCAACACCGCCGCCGCTCATCAATGCGAACGACAAGGCGCCCGCGCCGCCGAGAAATCCGCGTCTGGTCGGGCTGGAGAGTGAACCTGACATGACTCAACCTTCCTGTGCGGCGCGTTCGATCGCGCGAATGATCCGTGAGTAGGTGGCGCAGCGGCATAGGTTGGCCGACATCTCGTCGACGATTTCGTCGCGGCTCGGCTGGGGAGAACGGGACAGCAGCGCGGCGGCCCGCATGATCTGGCCAGACTGGCAATAGCCGCATTGGGGAACCTGTTCCGCAATCCAGGCTTTCTGAACCGGATGATCCCCTTCGGGAGACAGACCCTCGATCGTGGTGATCGTGTCGCCCTCGATATCGCCGACCCGGAGCTGGCAGGAAAACATGGCCTCGCCGTTCAGATGCACCGTACAGGCGCCGCACATCCCCGCTCCGCAACCGTAGCGCGTGCCCGTGAGCTTCAGTTCATCCCGGAGTGCCCAGAGCAGTGGCGTATCTGGGCTGATGTCGATCTCTACAGTTCGACCATTCACGTTCAGATTGACCATCTTGGTTCCTCTTGCCTGTTTTGGTTGGGTCACGCCTCGGGATCAGGGTTCTTCTCCCCCACTCCCGTGCGCTTCAAGAAAGCTGACGATCGCTTGCCGCTGAGCCGGATCGGTGATCCGGACGGCCATCATGGTGCCGGGCAAGACTTCGCGTGGGTCCGCCAGAAACGCGTCTAGAGTTTCTGCATCCCAAACGAGATCCGCTTCCTCGAGAGCGCGGGAATAGCGGGCGCCCTCGACGCTGCCTGCAGGACGCCCGAACACACCGGCGAGTGTCGGACCTGCTCCACGCCCGCTGTCCTCAAGGCTGTGACAGGATGCGCAACGCTGTTGGTAAAGGCGCTCGCCTTCGACGGTCTGCGCAGACACCATCTGCGAACACGACACCAAAGCCGCTGCAAGTCGCAATGTGCAGCCGATCCGGGACAACTTTTTGCGTGGCTCGAACGGTTTTGTCATGAAGTGCTTTTCCGCTTTCAGGCTGAGTCTGATTGTCGCGCACAACCGGCCAATCTCGCGTGCCCGAAGCTCGAAAAAAATTGCCTGATAATCCGACGTTTGATGGTCGTTGCGAACCGGAGCGCGGAGAGAAGTGTCGGACATGTCAGAAGTGCTCCGGTGCATGAGAAGCGGGTGTCACGACAAAGTTGGAGAGCGCAGGCTGGAAAAACTATGCGGCCGCAGCTAACCATATAGATTACCAAATCTTAACTATGACCCGCCATGCGCCATTCCGATCTCGAGGCCTTTCTCGCCGTTGCCCGTGCCGGCAGCTTCCGGGTCGCCGCACGCGAGCGCGGCGTGACCGGATCGGCCATGAGCCAGACAATCCGCGCATTGGAAGAATCGTTGGAGGTCCGGCTCTTTAATCGGACCACGCGCAGCGTCGTACTAACCGAAGCGGGCGATCTGCTGATGAAACGGCTATCGCCGGCCTTGGCGGAGATCCGATCCAGCATTGAGGAAGTGCGCTCAATGAAGGGGCAGCCGACGGGCCGGGTCCGCGTCAATGCACCGGCACCGGCGCTGGACTGGCTGATCGTGCCTCACATGGTTCGGTTTCTTGAGACTTATCCGGGGATCACTCTCGAGATCATCGAGGATGCGAAGGACGTGGACATAGTGGCCGAAGGCTATGACGTCGGTATCCGGCTCGGACTTGAAATGGCGCAGGATATGGTCGCCATTCCTCTGGGGCCGGAGCAAGACTATGCGGTCGTGGGTTCTCCGACATTCGTCGATCGGTACGGCATTCCGCGATCACCGCAGCATCTGAGAGAGTTCGACTGTACCCGGATCCGCTTTCCCAGCGGCACGATCTTCGCATGGCGCTTCCGCGACGGAGACCAGGAGATCACCTTCACGCCCGAGGGAAGGCTCACAGTGAACAACGCGCGCCATGCCGTTGCGGCGGCTATCGGCGGAACCGGGCTGGCTCGCGTGGCGCTACCCTACGCGCAGGAGGCCCTTACGGACGGCCGTCTGGTCAGGTTGCTGTCTGATTTTTCACCCCGGCTCCCTGCATGGCATCTCTATTACCCGAGCCGTCGGCACAAACCCCCGGCGCTCGAGGCCTTTTTGGATTTCTTTTCGAAGGCGGGCCGTGAGATGGAGTCTTGACCGGTGTTGGAAGTCCTGTTGTTTGACCTGGCGCTGCCAGCCGACGCTCAGAGGGTCAACTGCTCCCCGTAAGGTCGGAGAGCGGCCGCATCCCGCTTTGGCGAACAGCCGAACAGCCGGGAATATTCCCTGCTGAACTGCGAAGGGCTCTCGTAGCCGACCTCGAGAGCGGCGCGGGTGACGGTCGCCGCTTCTGTTACCATGAGCCGCCGAGCCTCAATCAGCCGAAGCTGCTTCAGGTACTGTAACGGCGTCATCGAAGTCAGGTTCTTGAAGTGTTGATGAAAGGATGACGTACTCATGCAGGCGACCTCGGCCAGTTCGTCAATCCGGAACGGGCGCTTGAAGTTCCGGCGCAGGTGAATGATGGAGTCGGCAATCCGGCGGGTATGACTGTCCACCTGCACCATCTTGCGAAGTTCCCCGCCGTTCGGCCCAGTCAGAAGCCAGTAATACAACTCCCTGATGATTGCCGGATAGAGCACCGGAACCGCCTCAGGGGTGTTGAAAAGCCGGACCAGCCGGATGATGCAGTCGCGCGCCCCGGCGCAGAGCGTTTCGACAAACAGGCCAGATCCGGATGGCCCGACTGCCGGCGGCTTTGGCAGCTTCTCCAAGACCCCGCGCAAGGTGTCGACGTCAAACTCGATCGTCAGTCCAAAGAACGGTTCCGCCTTGCTCGCCTTCGTTACGCAACCGAAGGCTGGCAGTTCGACGCTCACGGCCAGGGCGCTACCCGCCGCGTAGTCCAGGACCTTGTCCGCGACCTCGATTCGTTTCGCCCCCTGCACCACAACGCATAGCGACGGCTTGTACATCTGCCTGAACGGCAGACTCGCCTGCGTGCTGCACAAGACCAGAACTTCATCTATCGGTGTGCGGGAAAGGGCGTCGGTCCCACCGGCGGACGCAACATATTCTGACAAAGCACCTACGAGGTCGGCATCCACCACCCGTTCCTTTCAACAGCTTCCCACGCCAAGTGTGGCGAAAGTCCACGCGCCAAACCAGAGGTTTGTAGGATTAGGCAAATTTTCGCGTGGTTCAGGCATGCGCCGCACCGTCGCGGCGTCCATCTAGGTCGGACAAATTCTGCAGGATTTATCTGCAATTTAAGGACGCGCAAATGAGCAGATGGACCACCAAAGACCTCCCCTCGCTGCAAGGCCGCTCAGTGGTGATCACCGGAACGGGTGGCATTGGCTATGAAACTGCCGTTGCGATGGCGGGCGCCGGCGCCACGGTCCTGCTGTCCGGTCGAAACCCGACCAGCGGCAGAGCCGCGGTTGATCGCATCCGTGCGGCAACGCCGGGCGCAAATGCTTCATTTGAACAGATCGACCTCGCCGACCTCGACTCCATTGCGGCATTCGGAGAGAGATTGCGCGCGGGACGCGACAGCCTCGATCTACTGATCAACAACGCAGGCGTCATGGCCCCCCCGGACAAGCGACTGACGAAGGACGGCTTCGAGCTGCAGTTCGGAACCAATTTCCTTGGCCATTTCGCGCTGACCGCGCATCTGCTGCCCTTGCTCCGCCTGGGACACGAACCGCGTGTCGTTACCCTTGGGAGCATTGCTGCGAACGGCGCTGCCATCGATTTTTCCAATCTCAATGCAGAGCGTTCCTACAAGCCGATGGTCAACTATGGCCAATCGAAGCTGGCCTGCGTGCTTTTCGCTCTTGAGTTGCAGCGGCGCAGCCAAGCGAATGCCTGGGGCGTTAACAGCATCGGCGCGCACCCCGGCGTCTCGCGCAGCGACCTCATCACCAATTCCGCAAACCGCTGGCACTTCAGCAGCCTGATGCGGACTTACCTACCGTTCCTGTTTCAACCCGTTGCACAAGGCGCCCTGCCAACCCTCTACGCGGCCACTTCGCCCGATGCCCGACCCGGAGGTTACTACGGCCCCAACCGCATGGGCGAGACCCGTGGTTATCCGGTCGCCGCGAAAATTGTCGAGCAAGCCGCGGACCCGCAGATCGCCGGCCGCCTGTGGGAAGAGGCGATCCGATTGACGGGAGTATCTTTTGGTCAGTCGGTCGAATCTTCTATGTCTTCGTAGCGGGATGGAGCGCGACAGTTCAACCAGTCGAAAGTTCTGTCTTCGTGCGGACCAAAGAGAAAGCATAGCCGGGGCGGTGCCACCCACATGAGCATGTACCCCTTTCGTCAGAGTTCATATTTCTTCTAGCTCGGACACGGTGGAGACCTACGTTTTTCGCTGGCCTCACGGACGCGCTCCCGCAGCCACCCGATTGCTGGATCGTTTGCTGCGTGTCTGCCCCACCGCATTCGCACAGCTGGCAATGACAGCGGAATCGGAAGCGCGTCCACAACGAGACCAAGCGGCCGCCCGAACCGCTCTGCCACATCGCGCGCCACTGTCGCAACAAGGGGGCTCGCCTGCGCAGCAGCAAGTGCGGAGAAAAAGCCCATTGGCTCCATGACCACGTTTAGCTGCGGCCCAGCCGCCCGGAGGGCATCCCGGATGTATCCTTGGAGACTTCCGTCCTGCGAGGCGAGCGCATGCCGGGCGGCGATGTAGCCGTCGAATGAAATCGGCCCCCGGATTTCCACCAAAGCGGGATTGTAGCAGCAGGTCGCATCGACCTCGTACAGCACAGAACTCTCCCCCGTTGCCGGCGAGGCGGGTCTGCAGCCGACCACCAAATCGACGCCGCCGTTCTCAAGTGCGGCATCGATATCATTTCCCTGCGCCGGTACAGATTGCACGTAGACCCCCGGGGCCGCCCGGCCGATAAGTGCCACCAAGGCGGGCAGAACAAACACCTCGACCTCGGGTGACATGGCAATTCGGAATAATCGGCACTCGGTGGCCGGGTCGAACACCTGCTGCTGCCGGAGTGCGGCCTCGGCCTGCAACAGGAGCTGCCGGATTGGCCCGGCGAGCGCTCTTGTTCGTAAGGTCGGCTGCATAGTCTGGCCCGATCGGACAAATAGCTCATCTTGCAACAGCATCCGCAACGTCGCGAGGGCGTGGCTCATCGCCGGTTGGCCAATCCGAAGCCGTTGCGCCGCCCGCGTCACGCTCTGCTCAGTCATCAGCGCATCGAAGGCGACCAGAAGGTTAAGGTCGAACGAACGAAGATTGAAATGGTCGATGGACATCATTCCTCGCATCGATTTGATCACTACAGAAAACGTCCCTACCTCGCAGTTGAACAGAAGTCGACCGTGTTAGGAGAACACCGATGAAACGTCGTACACTATTCAAATACACCGGGGGCATGGGATTAGCTGTTGGCATGGGTGCCACAGTGGCACAGTCCGCGCAGGCCGGCGCCCCCGCAAGTGGGAAACAAGCTCCCGGCTATTATAGGATACGGCTTGGTGACTACGAGGTTACGGCTCTATCGGACGGGACCATTGGGCTCCCGATGGATACCCTGTACCAAGGCCTTCCACCGCAGGATGTCATCGAGCATCTCGCTCAGCGTTTCCAAGCATCGCCAGTCGAAACTTCGGTGAACGCCTACCTTGTCAACACCGGCGAGCGGCTGGTCCTGATCGACGCTGGTACGGGAACCCTGATGGGGCCGGATCTGGGCAGGCTGCAGAGCAATCTTTCGGCTGCCGGCCATTTCGCCGAGCAGGTGGACGACATCATCCTGACGCATATCCACCCGGACCACGCGCGAGGTCTGGTTACCAACGGGCGGATGACCTTCCCGAACGCGACAATACATGTGAACCGTCGGGAAATGAACTTCTGGCTGGCGCCAGCCGGAGAAGCGCGGACGATTGAAACCCTCGCCTCCTTGGTTGAGGAGGCCCTAGGCTCACTGTCCCCGTACATCGCGGCCGGCAGGCTTCAGAGCTTCGAGGACGGCGCATCCCCCATTGCAGGATTCTCTACTGCCCTCCGGGCTGGCCATACTCCGGGTCATAGCGCCGTCACCGTTGAACGCGGGGGTGATAAGCTCGTTATTTGGGGCGACATCGTGCACGGTGATTTCCTGCAATACGATCGGCCCGAGGTGACGGTGACAATCGATCTCGATCCGGACATGGCTTGCGCGGCTCGAGCCGCCGCCTTCGCGGAAGCCGCGGACGAAAGATACATTGTTGCCGGAGCACATCACGGCTTTCCGGGTCTTGGCCACGTCCAACGCGTCGGAACGCACTATGCCTGGATACCCCTGCCCTATAGCGCCAACGTCTGAAAGTGGACCATGAGTGCGACGCAGCTTGCAGCGGCGCAGCACGACCGGGAAAAGCGGGGACCGGCAAACACTGTCATCGGCGAGCATCGCCTCCCCCTACGGGTCAGGCAAGGCTGGGCCGATGACCGCCTCTCCAGCCAGGCATGAACTGCTATGGCGTCAGCTCTCTGACCTAGGGGCCCGGCAAGCCAGACGCACGTCGAATAAAACGAACTGACTGTACGGCAAGGAGCTGAAGAGAAACGTATGGAGCCGACCCGAATTACAATTTGATACCGAGACGATACATGCACGGCAAACTCCAGGCGGACCGACGCGGTACAAGAATTGGACTGGAAACCCAAGGGAACTGGAATGCAAATGTCTCTTCTCGGCGCTTCCGCTACCGCCGCGCCGCACATTCTCAGCCTGCTGCGCCTCTTTGCCGCCGGCTCGTTCTTCTCACATGGCTCTATGAAGATCTTCTCCTGGCCAGCCCCCTTCGAATACCAGATGTCTGGCTTGGTTTATATCGCTGGACTTATGGAAGTGATCGGAGGCCCGTTACTCGCCATCGGCCTGATGACGCGCCCTGTCGCATTTATGTTGTCGGGTCTAATGGCCTTCGCCTACTTCATGGCCCATGCCCCGCAGAACTTTTTTCCGGTGCTCAACGGCGGCGAGCCGTCAATGCTCTACTGCTTCCTGTTTCTCTACATCTCGGCGGCTGGCCCAGGCCCGTGGAGCGTCGACGCCGCCATGGCCCGCCGGGAAAACTTGCGTCCGGCCCGATGAGCCGCGTCTCGACACGTCGTGTCATACGGGTCGGAACCTGCTGGCAGAGCAAACACTAGTCCGGGGCGAAACCAAAGCGCAGGGCCAATTCTCCGCAGGCCTTGCGACGCCGTAAAAAAATTGCGGCGCCACAACTCCTTCCAGTCGTTGCGAGTACGACGGCGTCTAATTCATCGCTGTATTATTCGGTCCGGGCTCCCTCGGCAGCCTTGTGCTCCCGACCATAGCGAGCCGGAGACAGACCGTCATACCGACTGAATGTATCGACCCAGCGGAATCTGCTCAAGTTAAGCCGCTAATCTGAATGCCTCGGCAGGCGTGCGCATGGCAAGAGCCTGATGAGGGCGGCGATTGTTGTAGAAGCCGATCCAGTCGCTGATGACTCGCATGGCGTGCTGGATGTTATCGAAGCGGTGGCGATGCACGCACTGCTCCTTTAGTGTCCGGATGAAGCGCTCGACCATGACGTTCTGCTGCGGGCAGTGCGGGGTGATGAACTCCTGCTTGAGCCCGTAACTGCGGACAATGGCTGTGAAGTGGAGGCTGGTGAAAACCAAGCCATTGTCTGACCTCAGCAGGAACTCCTCCTCGACACGACCCAGTGTGCCGAACCTCGCGATCAGCGCATGCTCGAGGGCGGCGCTGGCCGTCGTGGCCTTGCCCGACTTCGACAGTTGCCAGCCCAACAACTCGCGGGTGTGGCAGTCGATCACCAGGGCCAGTGAAGCCCAGCCGTCCTTGCCAGTTCAGATGCGGGCGAGATCGGTCGACCACCTCTCGTTCGGCGCAACTGCGACAGACGGAACAGCATGGATGCGGGGCCGCATCCCCACGGCGCGCTTGCGAACCTGCCAGCCCTTGATCTGGAAGATCCTCTGCACCGTGTTCTTGTTGAAGCCCAGGAGCCAGGCCACGGTCCGATAGCCGAAGGACGGCTCCTCCTCGATCACCTTCTTGATCGGTTCGGCGAAGCGGGGATCGACCTTCGGCGCGGCTTTCACCGGCTTGTAAGTGCAGAGCTTGGCGATGGGCACCGCGAGGCCCTAGGCCAAAAGGCCCTGCTGAATGCGACGGATCAATTCCCGTCCTGCGCATCCAGCAGGGCCTGAAGCTTTTTCGGGCCCGCAGCTCCAGCATGGCCTCGCCGTAGGTTTTCTGCAGGTCCCTGAGCTGCTTCTCGTATTGCTCGCGGATGTCTAGTGGGTTGGCGCGCGGCGAGTTCTCCATGCCGCGCTTCGCATCCTCGACCCAGCCCTCGATCTCGGAGGGCGTCAGGTCAAAGGACCGGCTCGCCTCCGACACGGTCGTCTTGCCCTGAATGATCTCGATGACAAGCGCTGTCTTACGCTTCGCCGTCCGCCGCTTAATGCCGTCGTCCATTGTCATACTCATCGCTACGTTCTCCCTTGTAGCATGAGCAGGAATTCAGAGGGTCGGTACAGTTTGTCAGTGCCCGACAGCTGCAGCCTCTAATTCTGAAGCTTCTCCGCCATTGAGCGCAAACTATTCAGAAATTGCCCGACCAACCCAGGGGGCTCAGCCGTTGGCAGAACTGCAAATACATTGATGTCTGATTCTCTCAAATTTACGCTTCGGTAGGTAATGCCCCCAACGCACTCGTGGTAGGATGTTCCCGGCACAAAGGCGATTCCCCTTTGAGCGTCCACAAGCATCAATAGTGTTTCAACACGCTCCACTCTCGCCACGGTCTCGAGATGAACCTGCCGCGCCTGCAAAATAGATAACACAAACTCGCCGAAGAATGGACCACGTGTTGGATGTCCAAGTATTATCTTCTCCTGATCGAGGTCGGCAGCGGATAAATCGCTATGTCCTGCAAGCCAATGGTCCTCCGCGAGTGCGACCTTGCAGCTCTCAATCCACACCCTCTCAACAACCATCGATCGGTCGTTCGGCGGATTTAGCATGATCGCAATATCGACCTCACCCATACGCAATGAACGCACTTGATCAGCAGGCGCCAGCTCCAACAAGTCAACCTTTACATTCGGAAATTTTTCCTGATGATCCGCGAGGGCTTTTGCCAGGATCGGACCAGAGATGTCTTGGGAAATAGCTAAGCGTATTACGCCCTGACTACCAAATGCAATAGTTTGTGCAGATTTCTTCGCACGGCACATGTAGTCAAATGTGCGATCAATCTCGATTGCGTAAGCAACTCCAACTTCAGTCAACCTGGCGCCTTGCCCAGGAATTCGTTTAAACAATTCCGCGCCGACATCATTTTCAACGATTTGAATAGCCCGGGAGACGACAGAAGGATCGACTTGAAGACGCAATGCCGCCTTTCGGAAACTACCCTCTTCCGAAGCTACAATGAAGCACTTGAAATGATTAAGAGTGGGTTGCATGTCATTTTGCGCACACATCAACTGCATTGCCGCAAGCTAACAATCCTGAATATTCATCGAATCGAAGTAGCTCTCGAGCGCCATATCAGTTATCAGACCCGGCCGATCCGGCGACCATCCCAAGGCCTCACCGGTCCGGGCACTGCTGGCCCTAAGGTTCATACCCGCGAAATGCGTGAACCATCCAAAGTGGTCCGACGCCTCATTCGGGGTCTTACTGACCACCGGCAGGCCGCAGCCCTCGCCTATCGCGGTCGCGATGTCGCGGAACGGGATGCCCTCTTCGCCGACCGCATGATAGACCGCGCCCGGCTGGCCGTTCTCCAGGGCCAGGCGGTACAGGCGGGCGGCATCCAGGCGATGCACCGCAGGCCAAGTGTTCCCGCCCTCGCCGATATAGGCCGAAACGCCCGTCTGCCGCGCGGTGCGGATCAGCGTCGGCACGAAGGCATGGTCTTCCGCCCCATGGACGGAAGGCGAGAGCCGGACGACCATGACGTTGACGCCCTCATCCGCGATCTGGCGGGCCGCTGCCTCGGTCGCGGCGCGCGGATGGGCGGCCTCGCCCGAGGCGGGCATCGTCGCCTCGGTCACCGTTTCGCCGTTGGGGAGAATCCCGATGGCGGAAGTCACGATGATCGGACGGTCCGAACCGTTGAGTTCTTCGCCGTAGAAGGCAATCAGGTCCCGGTCGGCCTCGCAATTCTCCCGAAACCTTGAGAAGTCGTGGTTGAAGGCCGTGTGCACGACCGCATCCGCAGAGGCGATCCCGCTGCGCAGGCTGTCCCGGTCCTCGAGACTTCCGGCATGGGCCTCGGCCCCGAGGGCCGACAGCATCCCCGCGGCCGCAGCGGAGCGGGCGAGGCCGATCACCCGGTGGCCGGCATCCACCAGATCCTTGACAACGGCTGCCCCCACGAAGCCCGAGGCGCCTGTGACAAATATCTTCATTTCCCTTTTCCTTCCTGATGGTTCGCCCCTGACACCCTCTGGGTTCCGGCGATCCGTTTTCGTCCGTCAGTCGGCCCGGTTCCCGATGGCGGGCAGGAACTCTGCGCGATCTGCGTCAGGCGCCGTTCAGGCGGTTGTAAATTTCCGCGTAGCGTCCGCTTTCTTCCGCCCGGCGCAACATCTTCACGCGGTCCACCAAGATCTCGCCCCCCGGCCTATCCGCGTCCTCGATGATCCCGATGACCTCGGCGATGTAGTCGACCAGCGGCATGGCGTTCGGATCGCGGGCCTGCTCGGGTCCGGCGAGTTCGGTCTGAACGTAGGGCGGCACGAGTTCCAGAACCTCGACACCGCTGCCACTCAACTGCGTGCGGAGCGCCTGAAGCCAGACATGAAGGAAGGCCTTGCTGGCGCAATAGGTCGGATAGTTGGCCCGCGGCACGAAGGCGAGGCCGGAGGTCGTGGTCACGATGCTGGCGGTGGCCTGACGCTGCAACACCGGCAGCAATGCGGCCGTGACATGCAGCACGCCCATGATGTTGGTGCGGACCAGCGCTTCCGCGACGGACAGGTCGAACTCCCCGTCCACCAGGCTTTCGGCGCGCGAGATGCCCGCGTTGTTGACCAGCACGTTGAGGTCGGGGAACTCCGCCGCGATCCGCCCGGCGACGCTGGCGATATCGGCCGGGTCGTCCACATCCAGCCGGTAGGCCGACATGCCGGCGTGTTCGGAGAGGATCTGGTCCAGCAGCTCCTGTCGGCGGCCGGTGATGATGACGCGGTTGCCGAGGTCATGGAACTCCGACGCGAGGGCGCGGCCGATACCGCTGGTTCCGCCGGTGACGAGGATTGTGTTTCCGCTCGTTTTCAATGTCTTCACTCCTGTCTCGGGTTGGGTCTCGCTGCGGCTCAGCCGGCGCGAAGCCCCTGGATGATGGCCGCGGCCAGTTCGTGCAGCCGGTCCCTGTCCTCGATGGTGGTGGGGCGCGGAGTGTCGTCCGAGGTCATGACCAGCGACAGACCCAGCGCAGGCACGATGTAGAGCATCTGGCCGCCGTAGCCCCAGGCAAACCGGACCTCCTGCCCGCCGATCGTCCGCAGGAACCAGCCATAGCCGTAGCCGTCCCCGCTCCAGCGCGAGGTGGTGCGCGGCGTCCAGGCCTGATCGACCCAGCCGCGCGGCAGCACTTGCGACCCGTCCGGACCTGTGCCGCCGCGCCGCCAGACCTCGCCAAAGACGAGAAGCGAGCGCGGGCTCATCGCCATCTCGTTGCCGCCCAGGTAGATCCCCTGCGGGTCGCGCTGCCAGCTGGCGATGGAAAAGCCCTCGACAGGCCCCAGCCAGGCCTGCGCGTTGTCGAGCGTCGACCGCCCCGTCACCTCTGTCAGGATCGCCGACAGAAGATGGGTGGAGCCGGTGGAATAGAGCATCCGCCCGCCCGGATCGTCCTCGAAGGGCTGGGCCAGCGCCCCGCGCACCCAGTTCGAGCCTGACACCCAGCGCCCGTAATCGGCGCCCGAGGTCGGCCGCAGCCCGGCCTGCATACTCAGCAGGTGGCCCACCGTGATCCGCTCGATACGCGGATCGGCCGAAGCCGGAACCTCGTCGCGCAGGATCGGGGCGATGGGCTGGTCCACGCCGCTCAGCACCCCCCGCCCGATGGCGATGCCGACCAGGGCCGACATAACCGATTTCGATGCGGACTTGATGTTGGTAGGGTCCGAGGTGGAATGCCCGCGATAGCCGCGCTCGGCCAGGATCGCCCCGTCGCGGGCGACGATCACCGTTTCGAGAACGGTAAGATCGGCCGCCTGCTCCAGCAGCGCGTAGAGCGACAGATCCTGCGCCGCCCCGCGCGAGGCCAGGCTTGCGAGAGGCGCCGCCAGCGCCAGGGCCGCGCCGCTTCGCAAAAGGTCGCGGCGGTTGGAAGTAGACTGTCTGTCGGTCATCGTCCTGCCTTGAGGAAACATCGGAGCCGCCCCTGTTGGCGCGGCCGTCAGGCCAGGTAGTCGGCCTGCTTGTCGCGGTAGATGGTGTGGAAGTGGTTGTCGCCATTGCCGAACCGGCCCACGTTCGAAAACTCGATCCACAGCCGCGGCCCGTCCAGCCGCAGATAGGCGCCGCGCGCGTAGGGGTCGGTCGTGCCGGACCATCCCATGCGGGTCTGCCCGAAGTCAGCCCGGTAGAGCTGCACGAGCTGCTGGGCCACCTCGTCGGTCGCATCCCCGACCCAGGCCCGCACCACACCGGCCACGCGCTCCTGATCCTCGGCGGCGAGGTCCGTCACCAGGGTGCCGGCCGGCTCGGGGTAGCGGTTGCTGGAGCCTGTTCCGACCTCAACGTCGCCCATTGCCCCGATCTGCGCCGCGGCGCGCGCCTCCTCGCTCAGCCCGGTCAGGAGAGCCGAATAGGCGTCGGTCTTGGCGCGCATCGGCTGCACGGTCTCGCCGCCCATGTTGATCTCGACCGGATCGACCCCGGTGAAGGTGGGGGTCGGGCTGACGAGCCCCCCCGCATAGGTGGTGTTAAGCGCGAGGTGGTGGCCGTTGATCTGAACGGTAAAGCGCCCGGACGCGCCCGGCCTGCCGAAAAGGGCGATGAAATACCGGCCCGAATTGACGTGGCTCTCGCCGTTGCGGATGCCAAGCTCGTCCTCGGCGGCGATGATGCCCCGGAACTGCCGGTATCCGCTGTCCGACAGCATCGCCCCGGCCACGGCGAAGGCCGCGTTCAGTTGCTCCTCCGTCAGATCCTCGAAGGCGATGCCGTTCCGGTCACCCCGGCTCGGAAAGTAGATCCAGTTGCGCAGGGCGGGGTCACCGCCATCGTAAAGGACCTGCTCACGCTGCTCGGAGGACAGGAGGTCGAGAAAGGCGCTGGCGGCGGCCGCTACCCGATCAGGGCTGCCCGCCGCCGTCGTCATGGCGGTCTGCGCCTCCGCGCATCCGGACAGCACCACCTGGCTGGCAGCGAGTGTGGCGGGAGCAAGGGCGATGAAATTGCGTCGAGTCAACATCCGGAAACCTCTTCGTCTGGCGGGGGAGGCGGCATTGCACCTTCCGTAGGGCGGAAGAGGTATTCGTTCGCCGCAGCTCGAACCACGCTGTCGGGTCCGCGAAACCTTGGCGAGCGTCCAAAACAGCGGCGTCAAACAGTCGTGGCTCTGAATGAGGTGTTGGAAAGTATGGCAACGAGCGACGTTGGGGATCTCGTTGTTGCGTATTGTTCTACGGTTACGGTTTACATGCTATCTGGTACGGACCATAATTGGCTAAATTTTTGCTCTACGGCAGATCGAGCCAGTAACAGGAGCCTTGTCGAAAAGCTTCTAAACCATCTTTCACTCACGCCGACGGGTCGGCGGCATCGGCTGCCGAGCCCTTCTAAATCCCCGATCCGTAGACATGAATCTTTCAAGCATCGGCACGATCAGCCGGACAGGATCGGCGACGGGCTGGCCCGTCTCTCGACCAAGGACGTCTGCATAGGCGACAAGATCGCGATGAACGGACGCGGGCAATTCCACCGTCACTTTCACCGGCTTGTCATCGGGCAGAGGTCCCAGCTTCAACTTCGACATGATCAACCTCCTGCGGGTTCGAATACCAGATCGCGGGTGACGATGATCCTGACCGGGAACCCCGGACGGATGGTCAGCGTTGGCGCGACCTGCAGCTGACGCTGGACGATCTGCTGACCGGCCTGGTTGATTGTATCCACCGCGCCATCGCGGATCGCCTGGACCAGACGGTCTTCGTCATCGGTGGCGAGGTCCGCACCAATCGCGAGCAGCGTGGACAGACCCGCCGCGCGCATCAGGTCCCACCAATGGTAGTCGACGCCATCTTCGAGACCGGCATAGCCGCTCGCATCCGCCCCCGGCAGACGTTCGAGAACAATGGATCGACCGCCGGGAAGGATCAGGCGGTTCCAGACCAGCAGCACGCGGCGTTGGCCGAACGTCACACCGTCATCGTATTGACCGATGATGCGGGTTCCTTGTGGGATCAGCAGCAGCGACCCGGTCGGGCTGTCATAGACGTTCTCGGTGACCTGCGCGGTGATCTGGCCCGGGAGATCGGAGCGAATGCCGGTGATAAGCGCGGCCGGGATCACCGCTCCAGCCTGAAGGATGTACGGCGAGGCTGGCGGCTGAATGCGATCCGATGCGACGGTCTGCCGGTCCACCGGACCGTTGAGGAAAGCCGTATGCCGACTCCCCTCGGGTTGCCCGGAGTCCCCCAGGCCCGGAAGAATCACGCCGGCCCCGGCCGTCGTTGCCCTGCCAGACGCCGTCTGGAAGAAGACACCGCTCAGACGCGCGGTTTCCTCCTCTGCCCTGCGGCGCTCCGCGTCCGGATCGACGGTCGGGCCCGCAATCAGCGGAGGGTTCACGGGCACTCCGCGCTCTTGCGCATCGAGGATCGGCCGCCCGAGGTCACCGGGCAGTGCAGGTCCCAGAACCGGCCCGGTATAGTCGGACGGCAATCCTTCCAGGCCGTCCGCGGCCGGTCGGTTGTCGATGGAGTAGAGTTCTCCACCTCCCGGCCCAGCCTCACGGGTCTGGAGCGCATAGATCAGCGCGCCTCCAATGCCGAACAACGCGACCGCTCCGACACCGGCCAGAACCTTGCGCGACAGCCTCGTCACGCGCGGCGGATCGGGGCGCAGACGCATCGGAGCTGCAGGATCGGTGTCACTCATGACGCCCCTCCCCTTCGCGCATCCGCCTCGCCCTCTTCCATGCGCACGATCCGGACGACCTGCTGGCGATCCCCTGCTCCCAGCCGGAGCTCGGCAGCGCCGAAGAGGCGATCCACGATCAGAACGTTCCGATGGATACGGCTGTTGACGATCTGCGGCTCTCCGTCGGCGCCGAGCACGAAGAGCGGCGGCATCTCGCCCTGGGCGATGCCAGCCGGGAAGACGACATAGACGCGACGGCCATCGTCGAAGACAGAAACCGGGCGCCAGGGTGGGCTCTCCCTCTGGATCTGCAAGCCGTAACGATGATTGCGGGCCGATGGTGCCGGGATGGTCGGCGCGGTCGCCACAGCCTGTCGAACGCCTTGCGGCGCTGCCGGATAGGCCCAGGCGACAGAGGGCATGTAGAGCGCCTCGCGCGCACGCAGCTCGATCGTATACACCCGCCGGTCAGTGCTGATCACCAGATTGGTCGAGATGTCGTCCCGCGTCGGTTTGACGAGGATGTGGACGCGGGCGGTGGATCCGGACCCGCTCTCCGTGTCGCCGATGATCCAGCGCGTGGTATCCCCCGCAGCGACCGGGCCCGCGCCGGTCAGACGTTCGCCCGGCTCGAGTGCGATATTGGTGATCTGACCGGGCGCGGCATAGACCTGATAGAGGGCGCCTTCCGACCAGGGATAGATCTGGATCGCATTGTAATAGCCCTCGCGGCGCGGCTCGACCCGGGCGGCGGCATTGGCGTTTTCGATACGTCCGTTCGGTGTGCCTGCCGCCGCTCCGCCATGCGCAACGGTCCAGACTGGCGGCGTGTGCAGCGGTCGAGGGCGTTCCTCGGCAGCCGAGGCGGGCGAAGTGGGCAGCGGCGGCACGGACTCGTCGTAGCTGAATTCCGGCACCGGGTTACTGGCGCACCCCGCCAGCATGGAAGCGGATAGCAGCAGGGCCACCAACATCGGCGTCCTGACGCCCGGAGACCTGGTTGCATGAAGATGCTGTTCATTCATTGGCTCATCTCCCGCGACCAGGAGATCGCATTGATATAGATTCCGAGGGGGTTGGCGCGCAGGCGCTCGGCGCTGCGCGGAGTCTGGATCACGACGGTCAGGATCGCGGTCCAGCGCTCAGTCGTGGAAAGCTGGCCGTTCTCGTAGTGGCGCTCGGTCCAGGCGACACGGAACGATCCCGGCGAGGCCCGGATGACAGAGGACACCTCGACAGCGATTTGTTGGCGACCGACGCGTGCGAACGGGTCGTTGGCGCGGGCGAAGTCGTTAAGTGCGGCCGCGCCTCGATCCGTGGTGAACTCGTAGGCGCGCAGCCAGTTCTGCCGCACGATGATCGGATCGGCCGGAATCGACCGGACCTGTTCGATGAAGCGGCCGAGATGGAACGCGATCTGCGGATCGGTCGGCTCGTAGTCGGCGGAGGCCGGGGCGACGGTCTGGGCCTCGCCGAGCGCGTCGACCTGAACGACCCAAGGCACGACGGTGCCACGCGCGGATTGCCAGACCAGGGCGCCAGCAAAACCCGCCGCGAGGATCAGGCTGCCGAAGGCCATGTAGCGCCAGTTGCGGGCCTGAACGCGGGCGGAGCCGATACGCTCATCCCAGACCTGCGCAGCCTTCTGGTAGGGCGTCTCTGGTTGCGGTGTCTTGCCATAATGCGTGGCGGAACGCCTGAAGAGGTTCATGAGCGATCCCTTTCGGAGAGATTGACGGAGGAGCCCGAGCCATGGCTGTCGCCCGATCGGACGGCATGAGCGGCAGCGCGCACGCCATGGCTCACGGCCTGGCTATGGCGCATGCGCTTCGCCCAGGCTGGCGGGCCATCGGCGGCGGACGGGCCGGAGCTGCCAGGCTCGGGTGCCGCGCCGCCGACCGTGCCCATCGAGGTGGTTCCGCCCGTCGCCGCAACACCGCCCTTGGCACCCTCGGCGTAGCTGGACTGGATCCCGCCAGCCGCGCGATTGGACGCCTTCTTGAGGGGTGATGCCGCGGCAGCGGCCCCGGCGCGGGCTACACCAGCCATGCCGCTGGCGAGACCTCCTCCGCCCATCGAGCCGAGCGTGTAGGCGCTCGAGGCAGCGCCCGCCGCGGTGACGCCGCCACGTGCGAGGGCGGCACCACCAGAGAGCGCAGATCCTGCTCCGCGTGCCGCCAGCATGGTCGCCCCTCCGGCCCCGATCGCAGCGCCACCGACGGCAAGGCCGGTGCCTACGGCCGCCCCCGCGCTGAGTTGGGGCCCGCCGGACACCAGACCCGAGGCGATGCCGGGGCCGAATATTCCGAGGCCCAGCAGAGACAGGGCGGCCAGAACAATCGCCATGGCGTCATCGATGGTCGGCGTCACGCCACCGAAACCCGCGGTGAACTGACCGAAGAGCGTCGATCCGATGCCGATGATCACGGCGAGGACCAGAACCTTGATGCCGGAGGAAATGACGTTGCCCAGCACGCGCTCGGCCATGAAGGCGGTCTTGCCGAAGAGGCCGAAGGGGATCAGCACGAAGCCCGCGAGGGTCGTGAGCTTGAACTCGATCAGGGTAACGAAGAGCTGAACCGCGAGGATGAAGAAGGCGAGGATCACCAGCGCCCAGGCGAAGAAAAGGCAGAGAATTTGGACGAGGTTCTCGAAGACCGCGACCCAGCCCATCAGATCGGAGATGCTTTCGAGCAGCGGTCGTCCGGCCTCGAGCCCGGTCTGAGCGACACGGCCGGGGCGCAGAAGATCGGCGGCGGAAAACCCGGTGCCCGAGGCCATCAGACCAAGGCCCGCGAAGCTCTCGAAGACGATGCGAGCGAGGTTGTTCCAGTTGGAGATGATATAGGCGAAGACCCCGACGAAGAGCGTCTTCTTCACCAGCCGGGCGAAGATGTCGTCATCGGCGCCCCAAGCCCAGAACAGGGCCGCCAGCGTCACGTCAATCACGATCAGCGTGGTCGCAATGAAAGCCACCTCACCCCCGAGCAGCCCGAACCCGCTGTCGATATAGCTGGTGAAGATGCCCAGAAAGTTGTCGATGACGCCGGTCCCGCCCATGGCTCATTGGCCTCCCGAATGCTGCGGCGCTTCGGGTGCAGGCGTCCGGCCGAGGAACCGGTCACGGCTCTCGGCCCAGGCGGCGAGGCAATCGGCATCGCTGGCGGCGGCCTCGCCGAGCCGCTGGCAGCCGCGTAGGATCGCGCGGAGAGGATCGGCAGACGGCTGGAGCGCGGGCGCGGTGCTGACCGGCACGGGAGCTTCCTCGCGTGTCATCTCGATCACCGTGACTGTGATCGCGAACGCCACGAACACGATGGCCGCGATCCGGGCCAGCACCTTCCCCTCCATCATCTCCCCTCCCGGCCTCAGTTGAACATTTGCGCGTTGCCGGGATGGTAGCCCGAGCCCGGCGTCAGGAAGCGCTCGCGCTGGATGCGGCCCTGTTCGGCAGCGGTGGCGCGCTCGGCCTCGGACAGCGCGTTGGCGCGGCCGTTTGCCGAAATCACCGCGATCAGATCCGAGAGCTGCTGCGATTGCAGTGCGAGGAGCTGGTTGCCCGCCTGCGTGGCCTGCAGAGCACCGACCGCATTCTGGCTCTGCCCCACAAGCGCGGACATCTCTGCGCGGTTGGCATCGATATTGCCGACGACACCGGCCTGCACGCGCATGGCATCCTGGAGGCCGCCGACGGTGTTCTCCCAACGGGACCGGGCCTCGGCGATCAGTTGCTGGTCGGTCGCCGTCAGGGAAAGGTTGCCATAGTCCTGCTGGAACATCTGGTCGATGCTCCGCACATCGAAGGCGATGTTCTGCGCCTGGGCCAGGAGTTGTTGCGTGCGGCTGACGTTCTGCTGGATCTGCTGGAGCCCGGAATACGGCAGGTTGGCGAGATTGCGCGCCTGGTTGATCAGCATCTGCGCTTCGTTCTGGAGCTGTGCGATCTGGTTGTTGATCTGCTCCAGAGCGCGCGCCGCGGTCAGGAGGTTTTCGGCGTGGTTGGTCGGGTCATAGACGATGAACGGACCGCCGCCGATGCCAAAGAGCGCATGGGCGGGCGGTGCTGCGATGGGCGACATGGCCATGGGCATCGCCAGCGCGAGGGCGAACAGCGACGGGCCGGCGAACCGAAACGTGATCTTGCGTGTCATGGTGTGATTTCCTCTTCTTCAAGATCGATGTCCGCCTCCTCAACAACAGCGGAGGCCGGAGATGCCCCCTCTGCGTCGATGGCGAGATTGGTGAGGTCGGGGATCAGGTCGGCGGCCCAATCGAGGCCATGCGCCTTCAGCCAGGCGGTGAGGAAGCCGTCTTGGCCGTGCTCGGCGCAGATTTCGGCAATCAGCGCCTGATCCGATTTGGACGACGCCGCGCAGAGTGCGAGTCCGACATCGCTGAGACCCAACTCGAACAGCCGGTTGCCGCGCCGCGACTGGCAGTAGTAGTCGCGTTTGGGCGTGGCCCGCGCGAGGATCTCGATCTGCCGGTCATTTAGGCCGAAGCGGCGATAGATGGCCGTAATCTGCGGCTCGATGGCCCGCTCGTTCGGCAGCAGGAGCCGTGTCGGGCAACTTTCGATGATCGCAGGCGCGATGGCGCTGCCATCAATGTCGCTGAGGCTCTGCGTCGCGAAGATCACCGAGGCGTTCTTCTTCCTCAGCGTCTTCAGCCACTCGCGGAGTTGCTCCGCGAAGGCATCGTCATCGAGCGCGAGCCAGCCCTCGTCGATGATGAGCAGCGTGGGTCGCCCGTCGAGCCGATCGCCGATCCGGTGGAACAGGTATGAGAGGACGGCGGGCGCCGCGCCGGTTCCCACCAGTCCCTCGATCTCGAAGGCCTGCACATCCGCCGATCCCAGTTGTTCGGCCTCGGCATCGAGCAGCCGGCCATAGGGCCCACCCACGCAGTATGCGCGGAGCGCCTGCTTGAGGTCGTTGGACTGCAGCAGGACCGCGAGGCCGGTCATGGTCCGCTCGCCCACAGGGGCCGAGGCCAGCGAGGTCAGTGCCGTCCAGATATGTTCCTTCACATCCGGGGTGATCTGGATGTTCTCGCGCGTCAGGATGGCGACGATCCAGTTAGCCGCCCAGGCGCGCTCCGACGTCTCGTGAATGCGGGCCAGCGGTTGCAGCGAGACGGAGTTCTCGTCCGCGTCGGTCAGCTCTCCGCCGAGGTCATGCCAGTCGCCGCTCATAGCGAGCGAAGCGGCGCGGATCGAGCCGCCGAAGTCGAAGGCGAAGACCTGGCTGCGCGAGTACCGCCGAAACTGAAGCGCCATCAGCGCCAGCAACACGGATTTGCCCGCGCCGGTCGGGCCGACGACGAGGATGTGACCGACATCCCCGACATGAAGAGAAAACCGGAACGGGGTGGAGCCTTCGGTCCTGGCGTAGAGCAATGGAGCGTCGCCGAAATGCTCATCCTGTTCCGGCCCCGCCCAGACCGCCGAAAGCGGGATCATATGGGCGAGGTTCAATGTGCTGATCGGTGGCTGGCGGACATTGGCATAGGCATGTCCGGGCAAGCTGCCGAGCCAGGCATCGACGGCATTGACCGTCTCGACCATGACGCTGAAATCGCGGGACTGGACGATCTTCTCGACCAGCCGCAGCTTCTCGTCAGCGCGGCGGACGTCCTCGTCCCAGACCGTGATCGTGGCCGTGACATAGGCCATGCCGGCCACATCAGCGCCGAGTTCCTGCAGGGCCATGTCCGCGTCGGCGGCCTTGTTCGCAGCATCGGTATCGACCAGTGCGGATTGCTCGTTGGTCATCACCTCCTTGAGGATCGCGGCGATGCTCTTGCGTTTGGCAAACCACTGACGGCGTATCCGGGTCAGCAGCTTGGTTGCATCCAGCTTGTCCATGAGGATGGCCCGGGTCGACCAACGATAGGGAAAGGCCAGCCGGTTCAACTCGTCGAGCAGGCCCGGGGTCGTGGCGCCGGGAAAGCCGGTGATCGTCAGGACGCGGAGATACTGATTGCCCAGGCGCGGTTCCAGCCCGCCGGCCAGCGGCTGGTCGGGCAAGAGCGCGTCGAGATAGACCGGCACCTCGGGCACGCGCACGCGATGCCGGTTGGTCGAAATCGTCGAATGCAGGTAGGTCAGCGTAGCCGCGTCATCGAGCCAATGGCAGTCCGGCATGAAGCCATCGAGCAGTGCCAGCACGCGATCCGTTCGGTCGATGAAGCCGCGCACCTGTTCCCAGGGGCTCACACCCGAGGTTTCGCGTCCCTCGTAGAGCCAGGATTCTGAGCGTGCCGCATCCTCCGCCGGTGGAAGCCAGAGGAGCGTCAGGAAGTAGCCGGATACGAAATGGCTCCCCGCCTCTTCGAAATCGGCCCTGCGCTCGGCATCGACCAGCGCCGATGCCGCATCGGGGAAGGTGCTCACCGGATAGGTCGCAGCCTCAGAGCGCTGCGCTTCCACGAAGATCGCCCACCCGGAACCGAGGCGGCGGAAGGCGTTGTTCAGCCGTCCTGCCACCGCGACCAGTTCGGCAGCGACGGCGCTGTCCAGATCGGGTCCCCGAAACTTCGCCGTCCTCTGAAACGAGCCGTCTTTGTTGAGGACCACGCCCTCCCCGACCAGTGCCACCCAGGGCAGGTAGTCGGCGAGGCGCGAGGCCGTGCGGCGGTATTCAGCAAGATTCATCATGGGAGTTCACACCGAGAGATGACCGGGAATGCGCAGATGTCGGCGGGCGACGTCGACGAAGAGCGGATCGCGCCTCGCCGCCCAGACAGCAGCGATGTGGCCGACGGCCCAGATCAGGATCCCGACCAGCCAGAGTTGAAGCCCGAGGCCGACCGCACCGGCGAGCGTGCCATTGAGG
Source organism: Oceanicella sp. SM1341 (assembly GCF_003448965.1). Lineage (GTDB taxonomy): Bacteria > Pseudomonadota > Alphaproteobacteria > Rhodobacterales > Rhodobacteraceae > Paroceanicella. Next base: position 20,098 of record NZ_QRGC01000010.1, on the reverse strand, counting down.
ATGGCAACCGAGCGCGGTGCGCCGCCGAGCAGGATCGGCTCGGTCAACGCGCGGTGGACCGAAACGCTGTATCCCGGCACCGCGTCGAGGGCCTCGAAACTCAGCGCCATCAGATCAGCGCTCCGCCACCAAAGCTGAAGAAGCTCAGGAAGAAGGACGAGGCCGCAAAGGCGATGGAAATCCCGAAGACGATCTGGATCAGCCGCCGGAAACCGCCCCCGGTATCGCCGAAGGCCAGCGTCAGACCGGTGACGATGATGATGATCACCGCCACGATCTTGGCCACCGGCCCCTCGACGGAGTCGAGGATGGATTGCAGAGGCGCTTCCCAGGGCATGGAAGACCCTGAGGCATGAGCGGCCGGGGCGACGAACAGGCTGACGTAAGTGGCGGCGACCGCAGTGGCGATGTGCTGGCGGATGTGCAGGGCGTGACGGATCATTCGGGATCTCCTTGTTCGTGAGTGGTGGGAGCTGAAATTGCAGGTGAAATCCGGTAGTCGCCGTCCGGCCCGAGGCCCTCGACACGGGCCAGTTCGGCCAGACGACGTGCGGAGCCACGTCCGGACAGGACGGCCACGAGGTCGATGGTCTCCGCGATCATGGCGCGGGGCACGGTGACGACGGCTTCCTGGATGAGTTGTTCTAGGCGGCGCAGCGCACCGATGCCGGAACCGGCATGGATGGTGCCGATGCCGCCCGGATGTCCGGTGCCCCAGGCCTTGAGAAGGTCCAGCGCCTCGGCGCCGCGTACCTCACCGATCGGAATACGATCGGGGCGCAGACGCAGCGAAGAGCGCACCAGATCGGACAAGCTCGCAATGCCGTCCTTGGTGCGCATCGCCACGAGGTTCGGCGCGGCGCATTGCAGTTCTCGGGTGTCCTCGATGATCACGACGCGATCTTGCGTCTTCGCTACCTCGGCGAGCAGCGCATTGGTTAGCGTGGTCTTGCCCGTGGACGTGCCGCCGGCGACGAGGATGTTGGCGCGGGTGGCGACCGCCAGGCGCAGCGCCTCGGCCTGCATCCCGGTCATGATTCCGGCGATGACGTAATCTTCGAGGGTGAAGACGGCGACGGCGGGTTTGCGGATGGCGAAAGCCGGAGCGGCGACCACGGGCGGAAGCAGCCCCTCGAAACGCTCACCGGTTTCCGGCAGTTCTGCGGAAACGCGAGGGGACAGGCCATGAACTTCGACGCCAACATGATGGGCGACGAGGCGAACAATACGCTCGCCGTCCGCTGCGCTCAGCGTCTTGCCGCTGTCGGCCAGCCCCTCGGAAAGTCGGTCGACCCAGAGCCGCCCATCGGGGTTGAGCATCACCTCGACGGTCATGGGGTCGTCCAGAAACCCGGCGATCGCCGGCCCGAGCGCGGTGCGCAGCATCCGCGCGCCTCTCCGGATCACTTCTGGTCTCTGATCGGTCTTCGCCATGCCGGCCCCGTTCCCTCACGGGCGCCTCCAACAGGCCGCCCTGGATCGGGGTCGATTAAGAAAGCCGTAAATACCTACGGCTCAATAGGTTTCCGAGGGGCGTAGTAGCGTGGCGCGCAAAGACAGGTCATCGGCGGAACATGCCCGGCCTACCCCCCCGCAGGAAGCGTCGTGGCAACCGGCATACGAACGTTGTGATTTGAGTGGAAACCCGAAGTTCGCTGCCGATGCGAGCTTTCGTCCATAAGGATAAATGTTGAAGTTTGACTCGGCCTAAATCGGGGACCAGTTCTGCACAGTCGCAAATTGACTCTGGACCGTTTTCTGACCGATGCTCCGGACGAAAGTCCGGTGCACGCAGGATATGGTCTAAAGATCTTGCCGGTGGTTACTCGGGCATTAGCACGGGTCTCTTGGCCGGTTGCTGTTACCGTGCATTTCTGACGGCTTCGCGCAGCTCAGCGTGAAGTATCCAGTTCCCCGGGTCTTCATCCTTTCGTTGCTCACCGCGATAACCCAAAAACGTAGTGCCATCGTGTTCGCTGGTCGCGACATCAGACGCTGCTTTCAAGGAAAGGTAACTGGCGATCAATAGCCCTGAAGACGCAAATGCGCGATTGGCTGAAGCCTTCGACTTGTACCCGGCCGCGCTTGCCAGGCGCATTTCCGACAATCCTTCATCGTCGGCCAAGGCCAAGGCGGTCAGCATAGCGCGTTGCGGGCGCGAAAGCGCGACCTGGGCCACCGCTTCGGCATATTCCTCGACGCTCGGAACGGCAAAACCCGTTGCCGGATCGGCCCGACGATCGTCGGTTCTTCGGATTTCCCGTGCGTCGATGACATCTTGCAAGGCGGCAATCGCGGCCTCCTCCGTCGCGCCAGTCGCTTCGGCAATCAGGCCGCGCGCGTTCGTTGGCGGTTTCGGAAAGGCCCTGGCAATGTATTCCCCGGCAAGGCGCCCGGATTTGACCTGATACCGCCCGTGTTCGCCCAGCCGGACCGTTGCCGGCGTATCCGGCGACCGTTCCGCCACCTTCTTTTTCTTCTTGTCATTGAAGAGGTCGCGGCCGGTTGCCGTTCTACCTTCCGTGCTGAAGCGCGTCATGATGGCTTTCTCCGAAGATGGTTATTGGCAATATTTGCATGTGCCCGGATTACGCTGGCAAACGCCGTGCTTCCGAGAATGTGACGAGGCGGCGTTCGCTCTGGTCCCAGAGCGCGAGACGTGCGCAACTCAGGCTTTCTCGCAAGGTCACACGGTTCGAATTCGCCAGCACGTCATGGTCACGAAGCACTTCAGGGAGGCGATAGAACGGGACCCGGCTAGCCAGGTGGTGGACGTGGTGAACGCCGATATTTCCGGTGATCCAGCGCAGGATTGGCGGAAGATCGTAATGCGAACTGCCCTCGAGGGCCGCGTTCTGAATGCTCCAGTCCGCTTCGCTGTCCCAGCTTGTGTGCTCGAACTGGTGCTGGACGTAGAAGAACCACATCCCCGTGCTCGCCGCGAGGAGCATCGTGGGAAAGAAGATGAAAAGCACCACGTTCCAGCCTCCGAACCAGACCAACGCGGTCAGGATCGCGGCGATCGCGGCGTTCGTCGCCATGGCGCTGAGCCAATGCTTCCATCCCGACCGCATGAGACCGACCGGAAGCCGGTTCTGCAGGAAGAAGCTGTAGAAGGGCACGATCGCGAACAGAAACAGCGGATGACGGACAAGGCGATAAAGGCCCCGCCCGACCGGTCCCTTCGCGCGATACTCGGCCACCGTCAGGGTCGGCAGGTCGCCGATCCCGCGCCGGTCGAGGTTGCCGGTGGAGGCGTGGTGGATGGCGTGGGTCTCGCGCCAGACGTCATAGGGCGTAAGGGTGATCACTCCGATAGCGCGCCCGAGCCAGTTGCAAAGTCGCTTGCTGCGGAAGAAAGAGGCGTGCCCGCAATCGTGCTGGATCATGAAGAGCCGCACGAGAAAGGCCGCATTCGCGAGAGCCAGAACCACGGCCAGCGCAATGCTGTACGATAGCACCAACCAGGCCACGGCCCATATCGCGAAAAACGGCGCAAGCGTGACGATCAGTTCCAGAACGCTGCGCACGGGGTCGGGTGCACGATACCGGGTCAGGACACGCGACCAATGACGGGCATCGACCGGATCTTCGGTACTGGAACGGAAGTCAGTCACGGTGCCCGAGCGCTCTTTGGGGAGTGCCCGGGCGGCGCGTTCAAGCGAGCGCGAGATTGGTCGCGCTTTCGCGGCCGTCTCTTCCGGACTCGACGTCGAAGGTCACCTTCTGCTCATCGGCGAGGCCGGTCAGGCCAGCGCGCTCGACGGCGGAGATATGGACAAACACATCCTTGCCGCCCGACTCCGTTTCGATGAAGCCGAAGCCTTTGGAGGAATTAAAAAATTTCACGGTGCCATTGGCCATATCCGTGGTCTCCTGTTCTGGAATGCTGCCCACGACATGCGGCAGCCCGGCAAAGTCAGACTGAGAGATCGACTGAAGCCGGATGAACGGAAGCAGAGGTTCGCAGAGAATCACGTTGACCAGACAGAGATGGGTCTTCGGCCTCCGGAACACAAGAGCCAAGCAAGATGGGCGGTTTTTTGTTCCCCTCTTGGTCGCCCGATTCTGGTTGCCATTGACAAAGCTCTCGCCAGGCCCCACTTCAATCATACGTCATCGTTCTGCCGCGTGAGCAGGCGGCCTCATCGCCGCCCCCGGCTATGACGAACTGTTTTCCCACATCACGTAGGGGCGACGCCGCTCAGGGCGGCTTTCGGCACAATTCGGTGTCGTGGGCAGTTGCCTCGGGCGCACCCCGTCCGAACGAACGCAAAGGCGTTCGTCGGCAATACCGGACTCCGATCCGGACAAGGACTGACATGAACTTCAATGAACTCGGGCTGAACGCCCGAATGGTCTCGCGGCTCGAGAGCCTCGGGCTGACCGAACCTACGCCGATCCAGGCCAAGGCGATCCCCCATGCACTGCAAGGCCGGGACATCCTCGGGATCGCGCAGACGGGAACGGGCAAGACCGCTGCATTTGGCATTCCGCTGGTTGTGGCACTTTCCAAAGCTCAGGAAAAGGGCGCGCCGAAATCGGCACGCGGCCTTATTCTTGCGCCAACGCGGGAACTGGCCAATCAGATCGTCCAGAGCCTTCAGGGGCTGACGGCCGACCTCCGCATCACGCTCGTCGTGGGCGGTAAGTCGATCAACGCGCAGGCCCAGAAGCTCGCCCGCGGCACCGACATCCTCGTCGCCACGCCGGGTCGGCTGATCGACCTGATGGATCGACGGGCCGTCGATTTGGGCAAGACAAGGTTTCTCGTCCTCGACGAAGCGGACCAGATGCTCGACATCGGCTTCGTCCATGCGTTGCGCCGCATCGCGCCGATGCTGGGCAAGGACCGCCAAACCATGATGTTCTCGGCCACGATGCCGAAGGCAATGGCGGAATTGTCCGGGCACTACCTCGACAAGCCCATCCGGGTCGAGGCGTCGCCGCCGGGCAAGGTCGCCGACAAGGTTTCCCACAGCGTGCATTTCGTCTCGAAGGACCAGAAGCAGGATCTCTTGATCGAATTGCTGGACGGACACCGCGACGACCGCGCGCTGGTCTTCTCCCGGACCAAGCACGGGGCCGAGCGACTCATGAAGCAGCTTGATCGTGCCGGTTTCGCGGCCACCTCGATCCATGGCAACAAGAGCCAGGGACAACGTGACCGGGCCATCGCCGCGTTCAAGGACGGATCGGTGCGCGTCCTCGTCGCGACGGATGTTGCGGCACGCGGGATCGACATTCCCGGTGTGGGCCATGTCTACAATTACGATCTGCCCAACGTACCGGAAAACTATGTGCACCGGATCGGGCGCACCGCCCGTGCCGGCCGCGACGGACGCGCAGTCGCGTTCTGCGCCGCCGACGAAATTTCGGAACTGAAAGCCATCGAGAAGGTGCTCGGCATGCGTGTCGAAATTGCCGGAGGCCGTGCCTGGGAAGGGATCGGAGACGCTCCGGACGCGAAGAAAGGGCGGCGACCGCGCCGACGGTCTTCGCGACACCCGGAACGGATTGCCGCTTGACGGCACACGGCAGGCGACCTCGGGCCTGACACGGAAGAGGGCGCTGTACCGGCAGTTGATTGCGACCCGGAAATGCTTTCACAGCGAGGCGGCGCTTTCTCCGCAGGAGGATACTTCATGAATATTCCCGAATGGTTCAAGCCCGGCATCTATGGCGCCGCGATCGGCGCGGCCGTTCTCGGCATCGTCGGCTTCACCTGGGGCGGCTGGGTGACCGGCGGAACTGCACAAGATCGGGCGATGGCGATGTCCCATGACGATGTCGTTGCGGCCATGGTACCAGTTTGCCTCGACATGGCTCGAACAGATCCCGAACGCGCGGCGAAGCTTGCAGCGATCCGGGACGCTTCGACATACCAGCGTCGGGATGCCCTGATGGAGGCCGGCTGGGCGACCATGCCCGGAGCTGAGTCTCCGGACCGCGATATCGCGCAGGCTTGTCTGGCATCGCTCGACGTGGACGCCGTGGCCGAGCAGCCCGCATCCCCTGTGAACGACGGATGAGTGGCCGCAGCGCGACGATGACATCGGTGAACCTGAGTCGCGGCCATTGCCTCGCCGTGTTCGGCATGGCCGGCCTGATTGCATTTCTAGCGCTTCCGGTCTTGGCACAGGACGGCACCGGACCTGTGCCCGAGAATGCAGAGGCGCGGAGCTATGGCGGCGGCTGGGATTGCAGGCTCGGCTACCGGGTCGACGGCACAGACTGCGTTGCGATTGACATCCCGGAAAACGCTTACGCGACCGGGCGGACTTATGGTTCTGGCTGGGCGTGTCGCCGCGGGTACGAAGAAGTTGGCGGTGCGTCCTGCGAGGCGATACCCGTGCCCGAGAATGCCTATCTGCAATCATCGGGCTACGACTGGCAGTGCGATCGCGGATATCGGCAGGATCGTGAGACCTGCGTTCCGATTGTCCTTCCGGAGAACGCCTACCTCACGGAGGAGTCTTCAGGTTCTGGCTGGGCGTGCAAGCGCGGCTCCACAGCGTTGACAGACGCTTGTGTGCCGATTGCAGTTCCCGAAAACGGCTACCTTACAAATGCGAACTATGGTGCCGAATGGGCCTGCGAAAGGGGCTTCATCGAGACCGATGGCCGCTGTGATCCCGTGACGCTTCCGGCGAACGCCTTTCTGGACCAGGATTCCTACGGTCCGGGATGGCGTTGCGAGCGGGGCTTCGCGGCGGTGGACGACGCCTGCGTCGCAATCGACCTGCCCGCAAACGCCCATCTTGACCGAGCCGGAAACACTTGGCGCTGCGATCGCGGTTTTCAACTCGCGGACGGGGAGTGCGTTCTTGGACGATAGGGCGCCACGATCGGACCATGGCGACCCGCCCGGCATTCGGATGCGGATAGGCTGTCGCCTTCGTTACCGGCTGACCCAGCCGACGCCGCTCATTGCGATGCTGAATGTGCACTATTCGCGCTTCGGCGATCTCGAGCGTGCCGACTATCTAGTGACGCATCCGAGCGTGTCGCTGGAAAGCTATCGCGACGGCTTCGGCAACTGGTGCACGCGCATGGTGGCGCCGGCGGGAGAATTTACCCTGTCCACCGACGGGATATTCCGCGACACCGGATTGCCAGATCCGGTTGAGCCCAATGCCGCACAACAGGCGGTTCAGGATCTGCCCTTCGAAACGCTGGTCTACCTTCTCGGCAGTCGCTATTGCGACACAGATCTTCTGTCGGAAGAAGCCTGGCGCCTCTTCGAGAACACCCCGCCGGGCTGGGCACGCGTTCAGGCGATATGTGATTTCGTACATTCCTCGGTTTCGTTCGACTATATGCAGGCGAGCGCGACGCGCACGGCGTCCGAAACGCTGGCCGGACGGCACGGCGTCTGCCGCGACTTCACCCATCTCGCCATCACCTTCTGCCGCTGCATGAACATCCCGGCACGGTACTGCACCGGCTATCTGAGCGAGTTTGGCCAACCAAAGCCTCATCCGCCTGACGATTTCGCCGCCTGGATGGAGGTCTTTCTGGGCGGCCGCTGGTGGGTCTTCGATCCGCGGAACAACGGCCCGCGCGTGGGGAGGATTCTGATCGCGCAGGGTCGCGACGCCGCCGATGTCCCTCTGACCCAGACATTCGGACCGAATACATTGACGCAATTCGACGTCTGGACATGGGATGCCGAGGACAACCCCGCCGAGGCCCCGTCCAGTTCTCGAAACTAGGCAGCGGCGTGTCCACGCCGGTCCTTATCAGTCTGCCCTTCCTCGGCCCGCTGGCGAGGCAGTTGGTCCGCCTGTCTGAAGGGGAATTCGCAATCTGAAACCAATTAGGAGAATTGAGATGACCACCACGATCAAAACGACTGCCGTATTTCTCCGACCGTTCCAGCTTCCGAGTTTCAACGAAACTCTGCCGCCCGGCGAATACGAGATCGAGACCCAGCTGATCGAGCCCGTGGACTGGATCGAACCGGGCACATGGACATCGTCCGTGCTTGTGCGCCTCCATCCCCGAGCCTCGCATCCCGGGCTAGACCGAACGCTCACCGTGCCGCTGGCCGAGCTGGAGCATGCGGTCGCAAAGGACAAGCTCACCGGCAAGGCTCTGATGGATTACTTCCTAGAGGAGATGCTGGCCGACCCGATGATCCGCCTCGTCATGCAGGCGGACGGCGTGGCAGAGGCTGAACTTCGCGACCTCTACTCGGCTCAGCCTAAAGGACGGCGGGGCGACGCACTGGAATCAGGCCTGGCTGATCGGCGAAGCACAAGAAACATTTCAAACGTTTCCGGCCCGCGCGTCGGAAGCGGGCGCCCGGGGATCGGAGAATGAGTGCTGTGTCGGGAGCCCGACTATCCTGTCCGGCTGGGAGCAGTTCCGATGTTTCCGCCAAGGCGCTGCGATGACCGATGCCCCGATCCATCTCGACGCTCGCCGGACCGCAACCGCAAGGCATGAGACGGAAATGCGGCGGCGACCTGCGAACGACCCGCCGCCCTTGATGCCCTTGGCACAACCGCATCTCGGAAGTCTCGAAGACCAGATATTGGCGGAACCTGCACGGACATGGGTCGAGGTGATGGAGAAGTGGCGGTTCCTTCTCGAACGGTATGCGGTAACGCCTGATGCCGGCGATGAGCGCATTCAGAAACTCATCAAGCGCGCAACTGGCGACATGGAGCGGCTGCGAAAACGAGAGGAGCGCAAATGACGATGAAATCCACAGACGCGGAAGTTGAGACAACCAGAGCAACGGCAGACATTGCTGCCGAGCGTGTCTGCCTGAAGTGCCGGTCGCCCTTCTGGAGCGAAGGGTTCGGTGAGCGAGTATGTTCGCGCTGCAAGGCTTCTTCCGTCTGGCGCGCGGCGATCTCCGAGGGTGGCGGACACGGGCGTCGACGTTCCGGCGGTCGATTGTCATAGGTCTCGCCGATGCCATCCGTAACCATCACGCACACGACCAGCTATCGATATCGCACCGCAGTTACACTCGGGCCGCATCGGCTGATGCTGCGTCCGAGGGAGACCCGGGATCTCGGCCTCACCACCTTCGATCTGAAGATCAGTCCAGAGGCCCGCATCGACTGGTCACACGACGTTGCCGGCAATGCGGTCGCAACGGCGCAGTTCGACGCTATGACGGAGTCGCTTTCGATCCGGTCCTGCGCGCAGGTGGACCTACGCGCCCCCATCTGGCCGGTCTTCCCGATCGCCGCCTACGCCGCGTCTTATCCGTTTCCGTACACTATCGATGACCGGACCGACCTCGGGAATTTGGTCATGCCACAATATGCCGACGATGTGGGGCGGCTGCCCCATTGGATCGAAGCATTTGTCATGGGACAACCGACCGACACGCTTTCCCTACTGAAGGACATCAGCAACGGCGTTACCGCTCAGATATCGTATCAAAGCCGGGAGACGGAGGGCACGCAAGGACCGCTGGAGACCCTCGACAGAGGGTGGGGATCCTGCCGCGATTTCGCGGTGCTATTTGCCGAAGCCGTCCGAACGCTCGGCTTCGGCGCGAGGATCGTTTCGGGATACCTCTTCAATCCTTCAGGAGGCGAAATCGGCTCCGCGGACGCCGGATCGACGCATGCCTGGGTTGAGGTTTTCGTTCCCGGGGCCGGCTGGATTCCCTTCGACCCCACCAACAGATCGGTCGGCTCCACCAATCTCATTCCTGTGGCCGTTGCGCGAAGGATCGAGCAGGTTGCGCCGGTGACCGGCAGCTTCCATGGGAGATCCGCCGACGTGTTGTCAATGGAGATAAGCGTGGATGTGGAAGGCGCCTGAGACCCGCTCGTCGGAGTGTCAAAATGGAAGGAGAATTGCGTTTCTATCTTGGTCGCGGTCTTCACCATCAATGCGCATGGAGGATTGGACAAATCCGTCTGCTCAATCAGAGTAGTGAACGGCGTAGTATGCTCTCTGTGTGCAGTCGGACCGCAGAAGTCTCCAAAGGGCATTACGGCCGATATTTACGTCCGCTGACCGAATTGGAGGAAAGTCCGCGTCGTGTAGAGCCGATTGGTCCTAAGTACACATTCGCGGAGAATGGCCGATTTGACGGGCCGCAACCCAGCATCCGAGGTATGATATGGGCGGCTGATTTGGGCCGTTGAAACCCACAATATTGATCGCTCCTACGGCCCCACACTTTACGACGGTACACTACACCTCGTCGGCGCGCCTATTCACGATCTGCCAACCTCATCGACATCCTCCGACACCTCCTGCCGCAGCTTCGGCCCCTGCGCGAGGCGCCGACCGAGAGCCGAGATAAATGCCTCGTAGCGCTCCCCTGCTTTCGCCCGTGCTGCCTTGGCCGCGGGTTCCGGCAGAGCCGGTGTTGTCGCAAGCCAGAAACGGATGAACACCGCCAGGCTTTCGACGGAGATCCCGACATCGCGTTCCAGCCGGGTGATCCGCCTGTCGATCTGATCCAGCCGCCGGGCCAGAACCGCCTCGCGGCGCTCTGCGTCATCCGGGGAGAGGAAGGATGCGATCGCGGCCTCGGCCACCATCGATTGGGATCGGTCGCGCCGGGCGGCAAACTCCGCCAGCATCTGCATGACCTCGGGATCGAGGTAGACCGAGATCTTCGTCTTCTTGCGGCTCGAGGTCATGATCAAAGCTCCATCCCGTCGTCGGGATTGAGGGAGACCTGGCGCGCGACACCGCGCATCTGGTGCATGATGCGGCGATTGCGGATGGCGCCATCGTCTTCATCCTCGGGTGGGTCGAATTCAAACTCGTTCTCGAGAGGCGTCTGCCTGTCGGCCGACCGAGTCTGCGCCAGCTCCGGCTGAAGACGGCGCTCTGACGCAGTCGGGTCCTCATCCTCCGATCCCGTCTCGGATACTGGCTCCAACTCGTCGTTCTGCGTTGGGACGGCCAGACTGCTCCAGTCATCCTTCCCGGACGCGCCTACATCCACCAGGTCGGGTGGCGGCAAGACCCGCTCGGTGAACCGCGCATCCTCGTAAAACCGTGCTTTCGTCGCACGGATCGGTGGTGTCCCGGCCACCATGACGATCTCGTCGGACGGCGGCAGCTGCATGATTTCTCCGGGGGTGAGCAAGGCCCGCGCGGTTTCCGATCGGGACACCATGAGATGGCTAAGCCACGGCGCCAGACGGTGGCCGGCATAGTTCTTCATCGCCTTCATTTCGGTGGCGGTGCCGAGGGCGTCGGATACCCGCTTGGCCGTACGCTCATCATTGGTCGCGAAGCTCACCCGAACGTGGCAATTGTCGAGAATCGAATTATTCGGGCCGTAAGCCTTCTCGATCTGGTTCAGCGACTGGGCGATAAGGAAGCTCTTCAGCCCGTAGCCCGCCATGAAGGCCAGCGCGCTCTCGAAGAAATCCAACCGGCCGAGCGCCGGGAACTCATCAAGCATCAGAAGCAGCCGATGCCGGTCATCCTTGCCCTGCAGGTCTTCGGTCAGGCGTCGACCGACCTGGTTGAGGATCAGTCGGATGAGCGGCTTGGTGCGATTGATGTCCGAGGGGGGCACCACGAGATACAACGTGACGGGACGCGCTCCCCCGACAATGTCGCCGATCCGCCAGTCGCAGTGGCGCGTGACCTGCGCGACGACAGGGTCGCGATAGAGGCCAAGGAAAGACATTGCCGTCGAAAGCACACCGGAGCGTTCATTCTCGGACTTGTTGAGCAACTCGCGGGCGGCACTGGCGACCACGGGGTGCGGTCCCGCCTCGCCCAGATGCGATGTCCGCATCATCGCGCGGAGTGTGGACTCCACGGGACGCCGCGGGTCGGACAGGAAGTTGGCGACACCGGCCAGCGTCTTGTCCTTCTCGGCATAGAGGACGTGCAGGATAGCACCGACGAGCAGGCTGTGGCTGGTCTTCTCCCAGTGGTTCCGCCGCTCCAGGCTCCCCTCGGGGTCGACGAGGATGTCGGCGATGTTCTGGACATCGCGAACCTCCCACTCCCCACGGCGCACTTCCAGCAGGGGGTTGTAGGCCGAAGAGTTCGGATTGGTCGGATCGAACAGCAGGACCCGACCGTGCCGAGCCCGGAACCCCGCGGTCAACTGCCAGTTCTCGCCCTTGATGTCATGAACGATGGCCGAGCCGGGCCAGGTGAGAAGAGAAGGCACGACGAGCCCTACCCCCTTGCCGGATCGCGTCGGGGCGAAGCAGAGCACATGCTCCGGCCCATCGTGGCGCAGATATTCCCGCTCATAGCGGCCGAGGACCACGCCATCCGGGTCTAGAAGTCCGGCCGCTTTCACTTCGCCTTTCTCGGCCCATCGGGCAGATCCATAGGTCGCTACGTTACGGGCCTCGCGGGCGCGCCAGACCGACATGGCGATGGCTACGCCGATGGCGATGAAGCCGCCAGAGGCGGCGATAATCCCGCCAGTCGCAAAGACCGGTGGCGCGTAGGCCTCGTAGAAGTACCACCACCAGAAGAAGGCCGGTGGATAGTAGACGGGCGTCCCGAGCAGCACGAACCAGGGCGGGCCCAGCTGTGCCTGATAGCCGAGGCTTGCAGCCACGTATTGCGTCGCTCCCCAGGTGGTGGCCAGAACGATGAGGAAGACAATGGAGATCTGCCCCCAGAGGATCTTTGTTGCGGACATGACTGTCGCTCCTTTCCGGTGTGTTGATCAGAGGCCGAGGCCGCGCTTGCGGCCAAAGTCCCAGTCCACTCCGCTGTCCCCGCGCGCGACGCCGGTGACATCCCGGCCGAGGTGCTTTTCGAGAGACGGAGACCAGGGCACGAGCTGGAACCCAAGCGCGCCGTCAGTTCCATAGCCCTCGATCATGGCAAAACGGCCCGAAGCCAGCGCGAGACGCTGGCGATAGATGCCGCTGACGTAGTCACCCGAATCCGCCTTGTTGAACGGCAACCCGGTTTCCGCCGAGAGCTGCATGCCAACCGCCTGCAACTCCCGGTCGCGCAAGGTCCCGAGCAGGCGCCGGGCAAAGATCACCCTGCCGTCCCGCCGCTCTCCTAGCCCTTCCGTGATCAGGTGCTCGGCCCGGGCTTCCAGGGCCTGCCGGACCTCGGCACCGAAGCCCTGGTCCGACAGAGCGAGCGGGTCGCGCGCGATGGCCTGCCGGTCGAGCCAGGTGGCCCCCGACGCGGAGACCTGCGCGGCAAGGTCCAGGTCGGACCGGGCCGCCAGTGCGACGCGACGCTGGCCACGCGCGTCATCATAGGCACGGAGCTCCACGATAGAGCCTGGGGCGCTGTCGCCGGCGGCGTCGAGATGAGGCAATCGGATATGGTGACTCCGGCCATCGACACCATCGACGACGGCATAGGCCGTCCCCTTCAGCTCGTCATCGAGACCCCGCTGGACCAGACGGCCGATGACAGGAACATCGAGGCTCTCCGCGGCAAGGACGAAACTCGAGGACCCGCGCTCGATCCCCCGTTCCGTCAGAGCCCGATGCATCCGCTTGATGATGTCGCCACGCTCCCCCATCTCGCGCAGGACCGCTTCGGCATCGTCCCTGATGCGCCATTGCGACTGTCCGATCTGGTCGGCGACGCCGAGCATTTCCAGCCGGCGCAGACGCCCGACCTTCAGCGCGTGCAACGCGTCCGGCTGCCGATCCGTATCCGGCGCCAGGTCAAGGATGCGCGAACGCCCCGCATCCCGCAGCAACTGTCGATCGAGCTGCGTCCAACGCTCTGCCCCGATCTGACGTTCAAGCGTCCGGCGGATGTCGAGATCGCTGCGCGGGCCCAGTTCCTGGGTGATGATATCCCGTGCCCTGTCGCGCATTCCCTCTTTGATGTAGTCCCGCGAGATCACGAGATCCTGGCCGTCGTCGCGTACGCCCCGAACGATCAGATGGACATGCGGATGGGCGGTGTTCCAGTGGTCGACGCCGACCCAGTCAAGAGACGTCCCGAGATCCTGCTCCATCCGCCCGACGAGATCGCGGGTGAAGGATTGCAGGTCGGACATGTCCGGCGCGTCGTCGGGCGAGACGATGAAGCGGAAATGATGACGGTCATCGCGACACCGCTCGGCAAAGGCCCGGCCATCGGCATCCTCCGTTCCCGGCCCGAAAAGCCTGGCCTTTTCCCCGTCCCGGGTCACGCCGTCCCGGCGCAGGTAATCGAGGTGGGCTGCGAGAGGCGCGGACGTCCCGCTGTGCCGGACTACACGCGCCTTGACCACCGCGCCGCGCGTGCGGGCGGTGATGAGGCGATTGGCCTGAATGCTGGCGCGTTGACCGCGCCCGAAGCGGGACCGATTGCCCCGAGTGACGTGCCTGGCCCGCGAGTCACCACCCCCGGCCTTTTTCGCCGCAGCCAGGGCCTGTGCGACAAAGGGACGGGCCTGCTGCGCCCGGGTCGAGCGGATACGCCCCGGGCGGATGCGGAACTCACGATCATCGGGCATGCGAGTTCCCCACACAGTGCGAAACCGCACTGAATATCAGAGTGTTAGGCACATCTCGCACGGTGCGCCCACGCGCCACACGGTGCGGAGCGCGGCGAAAACATGAACAAAAACAACCACCCAACCGACGCGCACCGTGCGCCCTTTTATCCTGCCATCCTTCGGTCGTGGTGCCCGCCACCACCACCCGCCCCCACAAAAGCACGCCAGAGTACGATGGAGCGCGAAGTGCGATCTCCCGGGTCATGGCTGGACCTCACCAGTCTCCCGCTGGACAAAGAGGCCCTCAGGCTGCGGGGTGATGCCCGCCTGCGGCACCGCCGGGACGGGTGTAGCAGAGCCGCCGACGGTGCGGTGAGGCGACACAGGATCGGTCGCAGACGCGCGGTCTTCGCGGCTGATGAAGAGCGCCGCCTCACGCCAATCGAGCGGCCGGACTGCAGTGATGGTGGTGCCCGATGGCCGCTCGCCAAGCAGCACGGGTGCAAGCGCAGCGACATAGGCGCGCGTCTCGGCCGGCAACGGACGATCCGCCAAGCGGTATTCGTCGTAGCGGGCGGGACCGGCGTTATAGGCCGCCAGCATCGCCGCGACATCGCCATAGCGATCCCACATCTCGCGCAGATAGGCCGTGCCCGCGAGGATGTTGTCACGCGGATCGTAAGGGTCTCGGCCAAGACCATGACGGATGCGCAGCCCGGCCCAGGTGTCGGGCATTACCTGCATCAGCCCCATCGCACCCGCGGAAGAAACCGCACGCAGATCGCCCGCGCTCTCTGCCCGCATCACGGCCATGATCCAGGTCGTCGGTATGCCGAAGCGCTGCGATGCCTCGGTGACCTGGGCGGCGTAGGGATGCACGGCGATTGCGTGTTCGGACACAGCGGTTTGCGCCAAGAGCGGCTGCGTGGCGGTGACCGGGATGAGGAGGCCGGAAAGAAGAAGGAGGAGAATGCGGTGGCAGATGCCACCGCTCCCCGAGGCGGGACGGGTGCAGGACATGATCATGGTCAGTCCTGCTCGTCGCGTTTCTTAGGGCGGGTCCAGTGCAGCCCCCATGCCCTGCCCTCCTCATCCGACTGGAACAGGCGGGCGCGGATCGGATGCTGGAAAACCGGATCATCGAGCAGGACCGAAACGAAAGCCCCTGCGGTTTCGCCGGTGTGTTTCCAGCCCGCGCCAACCTCCGGACCATCCTCGTCACCGAGATGAATGCGATAGGCGGGAGCTTTGTCGGAATCGACGTTATCGGTTGAAACAAAGGTCAGCTCCAGGTCCAGAGAGAGCGTGCGAAGTTGTCCGGAATAGCCGGACGGGGTGCGTGTAAATTGGCCGATCTGTGGCATTGGAAGCTCCTTCCTCATGCGGTGAATGGGAGGCAGGCCGCTGGCACGTCCCGCCATAAGCGCGCGTCATCGCTCCGGCGCGTGCCAGACGAGGCGGCCATCGCCACCCCCGTCGGTGAACAGTGGACTGGCCCGGCCGATCACCGCCGAGGTGGGGAACGGACCGAAGTAGCGGCCATCGAAGCTGTCAGAGACCGCCGGGTTCATCAGGAAGACCTCGCCCTCTACGATGGTGCGGCAGCCCTGCCAGACGGGAAGATCGCGGCCCTGGCTGTCGCGCTCTCGCGCCTCCCCCAGGTGTCTGCCATCGACGGTGATCGCGGCCCCGTCACGGCAGACCCGTTGTCCCGGCAGCCCGATGACGCGCTTCAGGATCGGCACATCGCGACCGACATAGCCGCGCGCGACCATGAAACCTGCAAAGGGTTCGGGCGGCATGACGGCGACCAGATCTGGCACCTTGAGCCGGTCCGCCGGCGCGATGGTGTAGAAACCAATCGGCACGCTGGCCGAGGCGTTCCAGACCAGCCGTGGCGCAGCCGGCATGCTGCCGGCGATGACGGTAGCGAGCGCCCCGACCGTCGCCATGATGTAGCGGGCACGGGTCATTTTCCGATCTCCCGGCGCCGGAGCCATGCGGCATGGCGTTCCGCCGTATAGGGTCGCGGCGCTTCGCCCGCCTTCATCCAGTGGGCGACATGGCACCAGTGATCGGGATCGACGTCGGCGGCATCGATGCCGAGACCCTCGATGGCATCGATATGGCGGAGGACCTTCTCGACCTGGGGCCAGCCTTCGATTTTCAACAAAATCTCGCCACCTGGGCGCACGAAGGGCAGCGTCTGATAGGAACGGCCGGGCGCCATCGTCCGCACGATGTCGATGCGCGAGACGACGGTTCCATAGTCATTCGCCACCCAGCGGACGAAGGCAAACACGGAGCCGGGACGGAAGAAGACAATGCGGCGGCTGCGGTCCAGGACCTGCTCCCCTGCCCCATTGCCGAACCGGATCCAGAACTCGGTCCGCTTCTCCAGCCAGATCAATTCGACACGGGTCATGCCATCGAAGCGGAAAGAGTAACCCACAGTCCCAGACGAATTGTCTGGCCCCAGAATGATGCTCATCACCGGCCTCCCGGAGGATCGAGTGGCAGGCGTGCCAAGGCTGGGCGACGGACCGTGTCGGAGGCGGGGCTGTCCGGGAGCGATCCGGCAGCACCAGGCATGCTCGATGCGTCCGGGTTCGCAGCCTTTCGAAGCTTCCCGGCTGCACCGCGAATGGTGTTTTCCACGCCATCCGCGCGCTCTTCAAAGTTAGATTCTTCGTTAGATTCTAAGTTAAGGGCGCGAATTCCACTTTTACTTCTGTGCGTTACACCCTGTTTGGGTTCCTGATAGCACGAGACCCCGGTTCCTGATGGCACGATAGTCCGGGTTCCCGATAGCACGAGCGCATTCACAGGTTTTCCACAGCCCGGCGCAGGCTCGAAGGCCAGCAACCTGCGGCCACCAACTTCAGTTTCGAGAAAGAGCGTGTATCCCGGCAGCGGCTGCCGCCGGATGATGTCGCGAAGCTCGAAGGCAAACCGCTTGAAGGGCGACAGTGCCCCGGACTTCTGGTGAAGATGATGGAAGTCGAAACGCCAGCCATCCCGCTGCCGGCCACCGTGCTTGCGCACCAGGCGATACAGCCAGCGGTCGAGCCCGCCGGTCAGGTCGAAATACGCCCGGTCAATGGTGAGGATGAGCGCATTGTCGAGCACGGCCTGGTAGAACCAGTCGGGCACAATCAGTTCGATGCCGTCCGGGCGCCCGTCACTGTCGCTGCGCTCCTGCCATTCGTTGATCCAGGAGAAGCGGTGCCGGCGCCCTTCCGCCGGCTGCCGGATGGAGGTGGAGATCGTCGTCGACTGCAGACGATCCAACGCCGCCTTCAGGCGCTGATAGTCCCGCGAACTGGTCCCGCGGCCGACATAGGTGAGAATCTCGTATGGGGTGGCGGCCATCAGCCGGGAGGTGCGCAGACCCGCGTCACGCGCCTCGACGATCTGGCTGGCCGCCCAGATCAGGATGTCGGCATCCCAGATCGTGGCCATGCCGTGATCGGGAACCGCCTCGACCCGGATGCTGACGCTGCCAGTGGCAAAGTCGATCGGCGCAACGCGCTTCGACTTGGCGAGGGAGAAGAAGGGATAGGCCATGAGGTCCTGCGCATCTCTGGGGGCGAAGTCACCGGGCAGCGCGCGGAACAGATCGAGCTGCCCACGCTCGGAGCGGGGTTTGCGTCCATCGGTCATGACGGCATTGCCGCTACGTCAGCGAACGAAGCGGTCGGGCTGCTGGAGATTGGCGAGCGTGTGGCGTTTCGCCGGCAGCACCTGTCCGCGCGGATCGGAGGTCGAGGTGACAGCGCCGCGTCCGACCCAGGCCTGCAGGTCCTCGATCGCGTAGACCACACGTCCGCCCAGCTTGTGGTAGGCGGGACCGGTGCCGTAGGTCCTGTGCTTCTCCAAAGTGCGAGCGGACAGGCTCAGGAACTGGGCGGCTTCCTTGGTGCGCAGATAGCGCGGGGGAAGTTCGGTTGAGATGGCGGACATCGGGCGTCTCCCTGCTGTGTGTGACCAGTGCCGCGAAACAGCGGCTGATGACGGTCACGATGGCGAAGCGCGCCCGGTCAGATGCAGTGGGGAGTTGGCAGGGATAAATTCGCACACCGCGGCGCGGGATCGCCGGCCTAGAGGCGGCGCTGGTGACGCAGGAGCTTGCGATAGCCGCCTGCGATCAGATCACGCCCCTCGCGGAGGAGGCTGGAGACGGCAAAACGGGCCGAGGAGACCTGCCATTCATCGCGGTCCAGGTGACCGGTCCGGAACAGCACCTCGGCGATCTGCTTCTGGGTCGCGCCGTCGAAGGCGGCGTCGGAGGCCTGGAGGACCCGCCGCAGGCGTGCTTTCTGCTGCGCGGTCAGGCGGGTGTCGCGGGGGATTGAACGACGTCGATGCTGATCCGCCAACAGCCGCTGGATCGCCTCGATGCGATCAAGGCCTTCGGGGCCGAGAGGAACAGTGGCAACAAGCCGACCACGGTCTTTCAGGGGAGCGACGAGATGCAGGTATGTCCCGTCCGGCAGCCTGTGGCGCAGGTGCTTGCCAATGGGGGACGCCCTGCCCGTCGGGGCGACTACTTCACTACCGGGGGCGTCTGACTCTTCAGCCAGCGCCTCCGGGGCAACCGCGAGGATCACGGCGCTGGTATCGATTTCGGGGCGCCAGAATATCTCGGCGACAGTCGCGCTCAGACCGGGCCGTATCGGGAAAGCACAGACCCCATCGACGGCCGACCTGATCCCTCAGGTCAGCCCTCTCAGGTGGTCCCCCTGCAAGTTCTGCATAGTCATCTTGATACTCGGGATTGCGGCGCAGGCATTCCCAGCCGAGTTCCGGCGCGGCCAGATCATCGAGATAGTCATAGGCCGCCTGGTCACGCCAATTCGAGCGGTCGGGTTGCATGGCATCGCCTCTCCCCTGGGTTGATCTCAGGAAAGGATTCCGGGAGATCAATCACTTGGGAAGTCCGCCCCAAGGCATCAGGTGATGCGTGGGACGCATCACCTTCTCAGCCGGTGCGCCCCGCGGCCAATTGCCGATAGCCCTCGGAACTCAGCCAGCGAGCGCGTTCAAGATGGGCGTCGTGGACCAGGCGCGCCCGCTCAGGCTCTTTCTGCGTATCGAGCCCCAGGATGATCTGCGCGGCCTCCTGCCAACTCGCGCCTTCGCCTGCAGCATCGAGCAAACGCATATACTGCGTCATGTGACAACGGTCATAATCCGTCACCACGGCCCCTTGCGGCGGTACATCCTGCAATTCGCCTCTTCTCACGCGCAACCCCATTGCGGTTTGCCAGCATGTTTAACACGGTTGTTCGATCTTCTTGTGAGCATGGCGACGGCGGACATCCCTCTTCGGAGAGACGTGCCGGAAAACTCAGCCCTTCGGGACGGCCTTCGCCTGAACATGCATCACTCCTATCCCCTGGTCGGAGTTCAGGAGCAGAATGCCATTCGCTTCAAAAGCCCGTCGAACCTGATCGCGCGTGGTCTCGTAAACCTCGAGTCCGCTTTCGGATTCGAGGCGCTTGAGCGCGGTCAAAGATACCCGGGCCTCATCCGCAAGCTGCTCCTGTGTCCATCCAAGAAGCGCACGCGCGGCCCGCGATTGTCGGGCGGTGATCATGCAGATCACCTCCCATCCGGCCCGGCGCGCGCGCCAGAACTACGACTTCTCTATTCGGACCAACCGGATAGCGGGGAATCCCTCACTCCCCAGCGGCTCATTTACATACTATAGTTGATAAA
>NZ_QRGC01000001.1 GCF_003448965.1 Oceanicella sp. SM1341 | reverse complement strand
CCGCTGCTGGGCGAAGCTCAGCGGCCGGGGCCGCGCGCGGGCGGCGCGCGCCGCGCCCGGGCCGCCGCGGCCCCCCCGCCGCCCGCGAGACGACCACGGGCCGGGCGGGGATCAGGACACCAGCCGGTCGCGGTCGTGCGGGGCCAGCCAGTCCGTGTCCGGGCCGATGGGCACGATGCGGTGCGGGTTGATGGTCTCGTGGCTGTAGTGGTAGTGGCGGGTGATGTGATCGAAATTCACCGTCGCGGCCACGCCGGGCCACTGGTAGAGCTCGCGCGCATAGGCAAACAGCGCCGGGTATTCGGCGAGCTTGCGCCGGTTGCACTTGAAATGCCCGTGGTAGACCGCGTCGAAGCGCACCAGCGTGGTGAAGAGCCGCCAGTCCGCCTCCGTCACCTGCGCGCCGGCGAGGTAGCGGCGGGCGGAGAGCAGCTCCTCCAGCCAGTCGAGCGAGGCGAAGAGCGCCTGCACCGCCTCGTCATAGGCCTGCTGGGTGGTGGCGAAGCCGGCCTTGTAGACCCCGTTGTTCACAGTGTCGTAGACGCGGGCGTTGAGCATGCCGATCTCGTCGTGCAGGGCCTCGGGCCAGTAGTCGTCCCGGTTGCCGGTGATGCCGTCGAACGCGCTGTTGAACATGCGGATGATCTCGGCGGATTCGTTCGAGACGATGGTGCCGCGCTGCTTGTCCCACAGCACCGGAACGGTGACGCGGCCGGAGATCCCGGGGTCGGCCCGGGTATAGATATCCCGCAGGAAGGGCAGGCCGAACAGGCTGTCGCCCGTGGCGCCGGGGCGGTCTGTGGCGAAGGTCCAGCCCTCGCCCAGCATGTCCGGGTGCACCACGTCGACGCCGACATGCGCCTCCAGCCCCTTCAGGGCGCGGAAGATCAGCGTGCGGTGCGCCCAGGGGCAGGCGAGCGAGACGTAGAGGTGGTAGCGCCCGCTCTCGGCGGCAAAGCCGCCCTCGCCGGAGGGGCCGGGGCTGCCGTCGGCCGTCACCCAGTTGCGGAATGCGGTGGTGCTGCGCTCGAAGCGCCCGCCGCTCTTCTTCGTGTCATACCAGGTGTCGTGCCACTGGCCGTCGATAAGCTGTCCCATCGCGAGTCTCCCTTCGGCCCTCAACATAGGGGGTGGACCGGGCAGGGAAAGCGCGGCGCCGTGCGCAGACTGTTCGCGCAGCAGGGACAATGCGGCGGTGCCCGGCGCGGCGCCCGCCGGCCGGCGACAATACGCCGCCTGCGCGCTTCGCCGGCCATCCGCCGCCGTACAGCACCGTTTGCCCGCCGCCGTGCGGCGCCGCTTGCCCGCCGCCGTGCGGCACCGCTTGCCCGCCGCCGTGCGGCACCGTTTGCCCGCCGCCGTGCGGCGCTGGCCACCCGCCGCCCGGCGGTATTGATCGTTGAACCCGGGCGGGGCCCCGCCTATGCTGCGCGCCGCAACAGGACGGTGCCCCGGGAGGGGCCGGAACGGTGTCCTGCCGGCAGGCCGACCCATATCGGGGGCCGTGGCGGCGGAACTGTCCCCCGAGGGCGCGCAGCGGCATGGCCGGGCTGCGCCCGCCGTCCGTACCGGACAGGAAAGGGAGCCCGCATGCCGACCCCCGAACACACCCCGTCGCCCCGGCGGCGCCCCGCCCCGCAGCCCCTGTTGCGGAAGGCCTGAGCATGGCGAAGATCGGCGTGATGATCTGCGGCCACGGCTCGCGTTCGCAGGCGGCGGTGGACGAGTTCGCGGTGCTGGCGAAGGCGCTCCCCCCGCTGCTGCCGCCGGACTGGCCGGTGGAATACGGCTACCTCGAGTTCGCCAACCCGGTGATCCGCGACGGGCTCGACCGGCTGCGCGCGCAGGGCGTCGACCATGTGCTCGCCGTGCCCGGCATGCTCTTCGCCGCCATGCACGCGAAGAACGACATTCCCACCGTGCTCAATACCTATGCCCGCCAGCACGGCATCACCGTGCAGTATGGCCGCGAGCTGGGGGTGAACCCGCGCATGGTGGCCGCCGCCGGGGCGCGGGTGCGCGCCGCCGTGGACGCCGCCAATGCCGAGCGCGGCGAGGTGCCGCTGCACGAGACCGCGCTGGTGGTGATCGGCCGCGGCGCCTCCGACCCGGACGCGAATTCCAACGTCTCCAAGATCACCCGGCTGCTCTGGGAGGGTATGGGCTTCGGCTGGGCCGAGACCGGCTATTCCGGCGTCACCTTCCCGCTCGTCGAGCCCTGCCTCGACCATGTGGCGAAGCTGGGCTACCGGCGGGTGATCGTGTTCCCGTACTTCCTCTTCACCGGCATCCTGATCGACCGGATCTACGGTTTCACCGACCGGGCGGCGGCGAAGCACCCCGGCATCGACTTCGTGAAGGCGGGCTACCTCAACGACCACCCGGAGGTGATCGCCACCTTCGCCGAACGGGTGACCGAGATCCTCGACGGCGACACCGCGATGAACTGCGGCATGTGCAAGTACCGCACCCAGGTGCTGGGCTTCGAGGCCGAGGTGGGCCTGCCGCAGGAAAGCCACCACCACCACGTGGAAGGGCAGGGCGCCAGCGCCCCGGGCTCCAACGTCTCCGACTGCACCCTGTGCGACACGTTCTGCACCGGCGAGTGCCGGCTGGCCGATGCCGGGCATCACCACCACCACGGTGACGGCCACGGGCATTCCCATGGCCACGATCACGATCATGGGCACGGCCACGATCATGGGCACGACCACGGGCACGGGCACGGGCATCACCACCATCATGATCACGGCCATGCACACGGTCATGCACACGGGCACGACCATCACCACCACCCCTATCCGCATGCCGACCACCCGCTGGGGCCGGAGAGCGTGAGGCGGAAGTGACCGGCGCCCCGGCACTGTTCGACACCTGGATCGTCGTCGACTGGTCGGCCGCCTCGGCACGCTCGCCGAGGCGCGAGAGCGTGGACGCGATCTGGATCGGCATCGCGCGCGATGCCGCCTCCGCCCCGGAGACGGTCTACTGCCGCGACCGGGCAGCGGCGGAGGCGCGGCTGAGCACGCTCATCGCCGCGGAGCGCGCGGCGGGCCGGAGGGTGTTCTGCGGCGTCGATTTCCCGCTCGGCGCGCCGCGGGGCCTCGCGGAGGTGGTGACCGGCAGCGCCTCGGCGCTCGCCTGGTTCGCCTGGCTCGCCGGGCGCATCTCCGACGGGCCGGACAATGCGAACAACCGGTTCGCCGTGGCCGAGGCGGTGAACGCGCTGCTGCCGGGGGAGGGGCCGTTCTGGAGCCGGCCGGCGAACCTCGCCCATCCCGGCGTGCCGGTGCGCCGCCCCGATGCCAGCCACGGCCTGCCCGACCGCCGCATCGTCGAGGCCCGGGTGCCGCGCGCCCAGACGCTGTGGAAGCTCTACACCACCGGGGCGGCCGGCTCGCAGTCGCTCACGGGGCTGCCGGTGCTGCACCGGCTGCGCGCGGCCATCCCCGGCGCGGCGATCTGGCCCTTCGAGACCGGGCTCGAAGCCCCCGCGGCGCCTGTCGTCTTCGCCGAGATCTACCCCTCGCTGATCGCGGCGGAAACCGCGGTGCTCGAGGCGCGGGGCGAGACCATCCGCGATCGCGCGCAGGTGAGCCTGCTCTCCGCCGCCCTCGCGCGGCTCGACACCCGCGGCGCGCTGGCCCCGCTCTTCGCCCCCGAGGTACGCGGCGGCGAGCGCGAGGTGATCGAGCGCGAGGAGGGCTGGATCCTCGGCGCGGGCCACGAGACCGCCCTGCGCGCCGCCGCGCTCGGAGTGCTGGAAGCGGGCGCGCCCGCGCGCCGGCCGGACCCCGCACCCACCGGGGAAGCCGAGGGCGCGGAGCTGGCCGAGGGCACCGCACCCGCCGGGGGCACCGTGCTGCCCTTCCCGCTGCGCTACGAGCGCGACCCCGCCGCGATCTACGCCGCCTCCTTCGCCACCGTGCGGGCAGAGGCGCGGCTCGAGCGCTTCCCGCCGGGCATGGAGGCGCTGGCGATCCGGGTCATCCACGCCTGCGGCATGGTCGAGGTGGCGGACCGGCTGGCCTTCTCGCCAGGTGCCTTCGCGGCCGGGCAGGCCGCCCTCGCCGCCGGTGCCCCGGTGCTGTGCGACTGCCGGATGGTCGCCGCCGGCATCATCGCCAACCGCCTGCCGGCGGCAAACCCCGTGCTCACCACCATCGCCGAGCCGGATGTGCCCGGGCTCGCCGCCGAGATCGGCAACACCCGCTCGGCCGCCGCGGTCGAGCTCTGGGCCGAGCGGCTGGAGGGCGCGGTGGTGGCGATCGGCAACGCGCCCACGGCGCTCTTCCACCTGCTCGAGCTGCTCGATCGCGGCTGGCCGCGCCCGGCGCTGATCCTCGGCTTCCCGGTCGGCTTCGTCGGGGCGGCGGAAAGCAAGGCCGCGCTGGCGGCAAACCCGCGCGGCTGCGATTTCGTCGCGCTGCGCGGCCGGCGCGGCGGCTCGGCCATGGCCTCGGCGGCGGTGAACGCGCTTGCCGCCGGCCTGCCGGAGGAGCGCCGGTGAGCGGCGCCTGGCTGCAGGTGATCGGCATGGGCGAGGACGGGCCGGAGGGGCTCGGCGCCCGGGCCCGCGCGGCGCTGGAGGGGGCCGAGGTGCTCGTCGGCGGCGCGCGCCACCATGCGCTCACCGAGGGCCATCCGGCCGAGCGGCTGCGCTGGCCTTCGCCCTTCTCGGCGCTGACCGCCGAGATCGGCGCGCTGCGCGGCCGCCGGGTTGCGGTGCTCGCCACGGGCGACCCGATGTGGTTTTCCGTGGGCGAGAGCCTCGCCGCCACCTTCGGGGCGGAGGCGGAGCTGCACCCGCACCCCTCCGCCTTCCAGCTCGCCGCGGTGCGCATGGGCTGGCCGCTGGCCGGGGTCGAGACCCTCACCGTGCACGGCCGCCCGGTGGAGAGCCTGCTGCCCGCCGTGATGCCCGGCGCGCGGCTGCTGGTGCTCTCCGGCGGGGCCGGCACCCCCGGCGAGGTGGCTGCGCTGCTCAGCGCCCGCGGCTTCGGCGACAGCCGGCTCACCGTGCTCGCCGCCATGGGCGGCCCGCGCGAGAGCCGCCTCGCCGCCACCGCGCGGGACTGGCAGGGCGAGGCGCCCGCCTTCCACACCCTCGCGATCGACTGCGTCGCGGGCCCGGACGCCGTGCTGCTCTCGCGCCTGCCCGGACTGCCCGAGGCGGTCTATGCCCATGACGGCACCATCACCAAGGCCGAGGTGCGGGCCCTCACCCTCGCGCGGCTGATGCCGATGCCCGGGCAGCTGCTCTGGGACCTCGGCTGCGGCGCGGGCTCGGTGGCCATCGAGTGGATGCGCGCCGCCCGCGATGCCTGCGCCATCGGCGTGGAGCAGCGGGCCGACCGCCGCGCCTTCGCCGAAGCCAACGCCCGCAGCCTCGGCGTGCCCGGCCTGCGCCTCGTCTCCGGCAGCACGCCCGGCGCGCTCGCCGGCCTGCCGGCGCCCGACGCGGTGTTCATCGGCGGGGGCCTGAGCGCGGAGACGGTCGACGCCGCCCTGGCGGCGCTGCGCCCGCACGGCCGGCTGGTGGCCAATTGCGTGACGCTGGAGGCCGCGGCCCTCGCCGCCGCGCTGCAGGCCCGGCACGGCGGAACCCTCACCGAGATCGCCGTTTCCCGCGCGGGCCCCCTCGGCCCGCACCGTGGCTGGACGCCGCTGCGCCCGGTCACCCAGTGGAGCCTGCACGGATGACGCGTGTCGAACCCTGTCCCACCCGCATGCACCCGTGCCCCGCGCAGGCGCGGCGCGGCCCGTCACGCGGCGCGACGCGGCCGGGAGGCGAGTGCTCGGCCGTGCGCCGGCGCGGCAGTGCGCCAAGGAAGCCCGCTCCCTTCAGCGCGGCCCGGGGGCAAGGCGCCGGCGCGCCATGCCCCGCGCGCTCCGGCCGGTGTTCGGCCGCGCCCCGGGGGCCGTTCCGCCCCTCCGGCGCCGCGCCGATGCGGCGCCGCGATGCGGGCGTGCGGGGGGATGCCCCGCCCCGTGCCGCCTGCCGCGGGCGGCACGCGCGGGTTCGCGGGGGGCGGGCATGAGCGGCACGCTCTACGGCATCGGCCTCGGCCCGGGCGACCCGGAGCTGATGACCCTGCGCGCGCACCGGCTGATCGGCGCCTGCCCGGTGGTGGCCTATCCGGCGCGGCCGGGCGCGGCGAGCATGGCGCGCGAGATCGCCGCCGGCGCCATCCGCCCCGGGGCGGAGGAGCTGCGCATCGACGTGCCGATGACGCCCGAGCGCGGCCCCGCCCAGGCCGCCTACGACGCGGGCGCCGCCCGGCTGGCCGAGGTGCTCGGCGCGGGCCGCGACGTGGCGCTGCTCTGCGAGGGCGACCCGCTGCTCTACGGCTCGTTCATGTACCTGCACGCCCGGCTCGCGCCGCGCTTTGCCTGCGAGATCGTGCCGGGGGTGAGCTCGGTGACCGCCTGTGCGGCCCTCGCCGGCCGGCCGCTCGCGGCGCGCAACGAGGTGCTCACCGTGATGCCGGCGCCGCTCGCCGGCCCGGAGCTGCGCGCCGCCGTTCGAGCGGCCGACGCGCTGGCGATCCTGAAGATCGGCCGGCACCTGGCCCGCATCCGCGCCCTCCTCGCCGAGGAGGGTCTCGCGGAGCGCGCGGTCTACGTGGAGCGCGCCGGCCATCCGGAGGCGAAGGTGCTGCCGCTGGCAATGGCGCCGGACGCAGCCCCCTATTTCTCGATGATCCTGCTGCGCAAGGGAGGAGACCCATGGCTGGGATGACGGTAACCGCGGGACGCCCTGACGGCCCCCGCCCGGTGGTGCTCTGCCTCACCGCCTCGGGCCTCACCGTGGCGCGGCGGGTGGCGGAGGCGCTGGGAGCGGCCCTGCACGGCCGGGCGGAGCGCGTGCCGGCGGAGGCCGTGGACCTCGTGTTTCCCGACGCGCTTGCCCATGCCCGCGATCTCTTTGCCGCCGGACACCCGATGATCGGGGTCTGCGCGGCCGGTATCCTGATCCGCGCCGTCGCACCGCTGCTCTCGGACAAGCGCCACGAGCCACCGGTGCTCGCGGTGCCGGAGGACGGTTCCTGCGCCATCCCGCTCCTGGGCGGGCACCGCGGGGCGAACCGGCTGGCGCGCGCTATCGCCGAGGCCCTCGGCACCCGTGCAGCGGTGACAACGGCCGGTGATCTCGCGCTCGGCGTGGCGCTCGACGCGCCCCCGCCGGGCTGGCGGCTGGCGAACCCGGACGCGGCGAAATCGGCGATGGCGGCGCTGCTTGCCGGAGCGCCGGTGGAGGTCGAGGGCGAGGGGCCGTGGCGGGCGGCAGCCTTCGCGCATCCGGCGCCCGCGGCGCCGGATGCCCCCGGTGCGGGCACCGGGGCGGACCGGCCTGCCGGTCCGGCGAAGGCCTTGCGCATCGTCCAGGGCGAGGCGCCCGTGGCCGGCGGGGCAGGGGCGCTCGTCTACCACCCGCAGCGCCACGTGCTCGGCCTCGGCGCCGCGCGGGGCTGCAGCGAGGAGGAGCTCCATGCGCTCGCGATGGAGGTGCTGGCCGGGGCCGGCGTGGCCCCCGGTGCGCTCGCCTGTGTCTGCTCGCTCGACGTGAAGGCCGACGAGGCCGGCATACTTAGCGTGGCGCGCCGGCTGGGCGTGCCCTTCCGTGTCTTCCCCGCCGCCGCGCTGGAGGCGCTGACCCCGCGCCTCGCCACCCCCTCCGAGGTGGTCTTCGCCGAGGTGGGCTGCCACGGCGTGGCGGAAGCCGCGGCGCTGGCCGGGGCCGGGCCGGAGAGCCGCCTCGTGGTCGCGAAGCGCAAGACCGCCATGGCAACGGCGGCCCTCGCCCGCGCACCCGAGCCGCTCACCGCGCTGCCGGGCCGGGCCCGGGGCAGGGTGACGCTCGTGGGCATCGGCCCCGGCCAGGCCTCGTGGCGCACGCCCGAGGCCTCGCAGGCCATCGCCCGGGCCGACGAACTTGTGGGCTACGGGCTCTACATCGACCTGCTCGGGCCCATCGCCGCCGGCAAGCCGCGCTCCGACTTCCCCCTCGGCGGCGAGGAGGCCCGCTGCCGCCACGCGCTGGAGGAGGCGGGCCGCGGCCGCGACATCGCCCTCGTCTGCTCGGGCGACGCCGGCATCTACGCCATGGGCGCCCTCGTCTTCGAACTGCTCGACCGCGACGCCGGAAACGGCGGCGTCTCTGCCGCCGCGCGCCGCGTGGAGGTGGTGAGCTGCCCCGGCATCTCCGCCCTGCAGGCCGCCGCCGCCCGCGCCGGCGCGCCGCTGGGCCATGATTTCTGCGCCATCTCGCTCTCCGACCTTCTCACCCCGCGCGAGGCCATCGTGAAGCGCCTCCACGCCGCGGCACAGGGCGATTTCGTCATCGCCTTCTACAACCCGGTGAGCCGGCGCCGCCGCACCCTGCTGGCGCAGGCGCGCGACATCCTGCTGCGCCACCGCCCGGCCGACACGCCGGTGCTGCTGGCAAGCTCGCTCGGCCGGCCGGAGGAGAACCTGCGCTACCGCCGCCTCGACGCGCTGGAGGTCGACGAGGTCGACATGCTCACGGTGGTGATCGTCGGCTCCTCGCAGTCACGCCTCGCGGCCCTCGGCGAGGGCCCGCGCATGTACACCCCGCGCGGCTACGCAAAGCGCATCGACGCCCCCGAAACCCCGGACCTCGCGGAGCCCCGCCCATGACCGTCCATTTCATCGGCGCCGGGCCCGGCGACCCCGACCTGATCACCGTGAAGGCCCGCCGGCTGATCGAGACCTGCCCGGTCTGCCTCTACGCGGGCTCGCTGGTGCCCGAGGCGGTGGTGGCCTGCGCCCCCCCGGGTGCGCGCGTGCTCGACACCGCCCCCATGACCCTCGATGAAACCCATGCCGAGATCCGCGCCGCCCACGCACAGGGGCTCGACGTGGCGCGCGTGCACTCGGGCGACCCCTCGCTCTACGGCGCCATCGCCGAGCAGATCCGCCGCCTGAAGGCCGACGGCATCCCCTACGAGATCACCCCCGGCGTGCCCGCCTATGCCGCCGCCGCCGCGGCGCTGGGGCAGGAACTCACCATCCCCGAGATCGCCCAGTCGGTGGTGCTCACCCGGCTCGCGGTGAAATCCACCTCCATGCCCGAGGGCGAGACGCTGGAGGCCTTCGGGCGCACCGGCGCCACGCTCGCCATCCACCTCGGCATCCGGCACCTGCGCGAGATCGAGCGGCAGCTGAGCCCGCTCTACGGCCCCGACTGCCCGGTGGTGGTGGCCTACCGGATCGGCTGGCCGGACGAGCAGATCATCCGCGGCACCCTCTCCGATATCCGGCCGAAGGTGCGCGCGGCCAAGATCACCCGCACGGCGCTCGTCTTCGTCGGCCCCGCGATGGCCGAGGACCAGGCCTTCCGCGACAGCGCCCTCTACGACGGCGCGCGGCCGCACATCCTGCGGCCCGGAAAGCACAGCGCGAAAACCTCTGCCGCCGAGGGTTGATCGTTAACCCTGCTGTGTCATCTTCAACCTTCCTACCTCCAGGCCGGGATGCCTCCCGGCCGCAGGCTTCCTCGGAAGGAGAGATCGATGGAGACGTTCCTGTCGCGCGAGATCCTCGAAGGGCTCGGCTCGGCCCGGGCCGAGACGCCGCGCGCCCGCGCCCCGCGCCTCACCGTGCGGGACGGCAGCACCAGCCAGCCGGTGCTGCGTCTCTGGTCGAGCGGCTTCGCCGTGGCGGCCGGCGGCCACGCCCTGCGCGGCCGGGTCGACCTGTTCGAGGGCGGCACCCACGTGGCCTCCTGCCTGATCGTCTGCGCCGAGCAGGTGGGCGAGACGATGGAATACGAGTTCAAGCAGCGCACCCGCGTCACCGATGCCCCCGCCATCGACTACGAGCGCGACGACGACGCGCCTTCCGCGCTCATCGAGGGCTGAGAGCAGGGCTCCGGTCGGCCACGCGCCGGCCGGCCCGCTCGCGGGGCCACTGCCTGGCCTCGCGCAACGTAGCCCGGCGGGCTTCCCCGCGGATCGCGGCGGGGCCGCGACCTCTCCGCCCGGACGCCTCGTGACAGGCGGGCGGATGCCGTATGCGATACCCCGGAGAAGTCTGGTTTCCCCATGCCCCTTCGGCTCCTGCGTTGACGTCCCTTCGGGTTCTGCGCTGGCGTCGCTGCGGGTTCTATTCCGATGCCCCTTCGGGTTCTTTTCCGATGTCCCTTCGGTTCCTTTTTCTGATGCCCCTTCGGGGCAATGACGTCCCATAACAATGCGGTGAAATATCCGATGTGCGCTTGGCGGCGCGCCGGAGCCCGCGCATGCTTTTCGTGACGGCCGTTCCAGAACCACGGCCGACGGGAGGCACGCATGCACACGGATCTCAACGGAATAGCGACAGACCTGCCGGATGCCGCGGCCCTGGCGGCCTGGGACAGGGTGCAGCACGGCGCGCTGGCCCATGGCGCCTGGACCGGCACGGCGCTGGACGAGCTGCTGCGTGCAGCACCCGGGTTCGCAGCCGGTCATGCCGCGAAGGGGCTTTTCCTGGTCTCTCTCTGCCGGTCCGAGCTCACTCCCGCCGCCACCCGCGCGGCCATGGCGGCCCGGAACCTGCTCACCGGCGCGCCCGAACCCCGCGCCGCGGCCTATCTCGATGCGCTGGACTGCTGCCTCTCCGGCCACCACGCGGCCGGCGCGGTGGCGCTGGAGACCTGGCTCGCCGGGACCCCGCGCGACGCGCTGGCGATGAAGCTCGCCCAGAGCCTGCGCTTTCTCACCGGAAACCCCGCCGCCATGCGCGCCGGCGCCGTGCGCCTGCTGCCGCTCTGGGAGGATCACCCGGCCCGCGGCTACCTGCTGGGCTGCCACGCCTTCGCGCTGGAGGAGACCGGCGCCTACCGCGCCGCCGAGGCCGCCGGCCGTGCCGGGCTGGAACTCTCTCCCGACGACGCCTGGGGCCTGCACGCGGTCGCCCATGTGATGGACATGACCGGCCGCGCCGCCGACGGCGTGCGCTGGCTTGCCGGGCGCAGCGCGCACTGGGAGCATTGCAACAACTTCGGCTACCACGTCTGGTGGCACCTGGCGCTCTTCCACCTCGACCGCGGCGCCACCGGCCCGGCGCTGGAACTCTACGACCGCCGGGTGCGCCCGCAGGACACCGACGATTTCCGCGACATCGCCAACGCCGCCTCGCTGTTGCTGCGGCTGGAGTTCGAGGGCGCGGGCGTGGGGCCGCGCTGGGAAGCGCTGGCCGCCCTCGCCGCGGCGCGGGTGGACGACGGCGCCCTGGTCTTCGCCGACCTGCACTACCAGGTGGCCCTCGTGCGCGCCGGCCGTGTGGCCGAGGCGGAGGCGCTCGCCGCCCGCCTCGCGCGCGACGCCGCCCGCCCGGGGCACGACCAGCACGAGATCGCGGCGCTGAGCGGCGTGCCGCTGGCCCGCGGGCTGCTGCAGTTCCGCGAGGGCGCCTACGGGGCCGCCGCGCGCAGCCTGGTGCAGGGGCTCGCCCGGGCGCAGGGGCTGGGCGGCAGCCACGCGCAGCGCGACCTGTTCCAGCGCCTCGCCATCGAGGCCGCCCTGCGCGCCGGCGCCACCGACACCGCCCTCGCGCTGCTCGCGCATCGCAATGCCGGGCGTGGCGGGGCGGACGGCTACTCCGCCCGCGTCCGCGCCCGCGCCGAGGACCGCCACCGCACCCTCGCCAGCGGGGGGCTCGCCGCCGAATGACCCGTGCCGACACGCCGACCCCCGCCGCGCCGCCCCCGCGCGGGCGCGACCCGCGGCTGGATTTCTTCCGCGGCCTCGCGATGTTCATCATCCTCATGGCCCACACGCCGGGCAACGCCTGGGCGCTGTGGATCCCGGCGCGCTTCGGCTTCTCCGACGCGACCGAGATCTTCGTGTTCTGCTCGGGCTTCGCCTCGGCGCTCGCCTTCGGCACGGCCTACCGGCGCTCGGGCTGGTGGCTGGGCACGGCGCGCATCGCCCAGCGGGTGTGGCAGGTGTACTGGGCGCAGATCGGCATGGTGCTGGTCACCGTCGCCTTCCTCCATGCGGTCGACCGTTACGGGCTGGGCGCGGAGGGGGTGCGCTACGTCACGCTGCTGCCGGTCCTGCCGCTCTTCGAGGATACGGGCGCCGCGTTGCTGGGCCTGCTCACCCTCACCTGGGTGCCGAATTTCTTCGACATCCTGCCCATGTACATCGTCATCCTGATGATGGTGCCGGTGGTGATGGCACTGGCCGGGCGGCTGGGGCCGGGCGCCGTGGCGGTGTTCGTGATCGGGCTCTGGGCGCTGGCCCAGACCGGGGCGCTGGACCTGCCCTCGCGCCCCTGGGCGACGGAGATCCCGTGGTTTTTCAACCCCTTCGGCTGGCAGCTGGTGTTCTTCACCGGCTTCGCCTTCGGCATGGGCTGGCTGCCCGCGCCGCCGGTGAGCCGGCGGCTGGTGGCCCTCTGTGCCGCCTGGCTCCTGCTCGTCGTGCCCTTCGCCTGGCACCAGGTGCATGACGCGGGCTGGCTGCCGGCGGACTGGGCGCTGCGCGAGGGCGTGGCCGCGGTGCGCGCGGCCACCGAGCCGTTGTGGTGGAAGACCGAGCTCGGCGCTCTGCGCATGCTGCATTTCCTCGCCCTCGCCTATCTCGCCTGGGTGGCGGTGGGGCCGGGGGGCGTGCGGCTCTCCAGCGGCGTGGCCGCGCCGCGGGCGCCGGGGCGGGCGGTGCTGCTTGCGGCGGGCGCGCTCGCGCTGCTCACCGCGCCCTATGCCTGGATCGAGGAGATCGGCACCTTCTTCCCCCGGCTCGACGCGGCCATCCTTCACCTCTTCGCCCAAACCGCGCCGCGCGTGCTGGGGCTGAGCCTGGTCGCGCCGCCGATGCTGGTGGGGCCGCTGCAGGTGCTGCATCTCGTCTGCCTCGCGCTGCTGGGCTGGGCGGCGCTGGGGCCGGGGCGTCGGGCTTGGCTCTGCGGTGCGGGGCTGCGCGGGCTGGTGCCGGTGGTGCGCAAGGTGGGCACCCAGTCGCTCGCGGTGTTCATGGTCTCCATCCTGCTCGCGCAGGTGAACGGCTGGCTGCTCGACATCCTGGGGCGCGACATGCTCCGCTGGATGCTGGTAAACCTCTGGGGCTGCGCGGTGCTGGTGGCGACGGCCTATCTCGTGGCATGGTTCAAGGCCCAGCCCTGGCGGCAGAAGCCGGCGGGCGGGGGCCGGACGGAAGCGGAGCAGGGGGCAGGACGGGCCCCGGGCGCGACGCCGCCGGGCCGGGCGCCGCGGGTTCATCCGGCCGAATGATGCAACGGATGATCTGGTCGCGGCGTTCCCGCGTATGCCGTGAGGGAGGTCGACAGAATGAACTACACCGTCCTTGATACCGAGAGCCCGCTGCTGCCGGTGCCCGCCGCCGGGCGGCCGCTGGTGGTGGCCCAGACCGGGCAGACGCTCGACGGGCGCATCGCCACGGTCACCGGCGCGTCGAAATACATCAACGGCTCCGCGGCCCTCGACCACCTGCACCGGCTGCGCGCCTGCGTGGACGCGGTGATGGTGGGCGTGGGCACCGTGGCTGCGGACGACCCCTCGCTCACCGTGCGGCGCTGCGCGGGCGAGAACCCGGTGCGGGTGGTGATCGACCCGCGCGGCCGCATGCCGCGCGACGCGCAGCTGCTGCATGACGGGGCGGGGCAGGTGCTCGTGGTCACCGGCCCGGAGGCGCAGGTGCCGCCGGGCTGTGCCGTGCTGCGCCTGCCGGCACCGGAGGGGCGGATCGCGCCGCGCGACATCATCGCCGCGCTCGCCGCGCGGGGCCTCACCCGGGTGCTGCTGGAAGGCGGGGCCGAGACGCTGTCGCGCTTTCTCGACGCCGAGGCCATCGATCTCTTGCATATTCTCATGGCGCCGATGATCATCGGCTCCGGAAAGTCCGGCCTGCGGCGCTCCCCGGTCGCCGAGCTAGACCAGGCGCTCAGGCCGCACACGAAGGTGCATGTGTTCGAGGACGGCGACGTGCTCTTCACCTGCGACATGCGGCGGAGCTGGGAGCGCGGCGGCGATGGATGACGGGTTTCACTACCACTGGCTGCAGCGCCTGCTGCACTGGACCATCGCGCTCCTGGTCATCTTCATGGTGCCCGCGGGCCTCGTGATCGCGGATTTCTCCAACAAGGCGGCGGTGGAAGGGCTGCTCGGCCCGGCCGGGTTCGACACGCTCTACGCCCTGCACAAGTCCACCGGCTTCGCGGTGCTGGCGCTGATGATCCTGCGCATCGCGGCGCGGCTCGCCTTCGCGAAGCCGCCCTATTACCCGCCCCTCACCGATTTCGAGCGCATCGCCTCCTCCTCGGTGCACGGCATCCTCTACCTGCTGCTTCTGGTGGTGCCGGTGCTGGGCTGGCTGGGGGTGAGCGCCTATCCCGCGCCGCTGCCCTTCTACGGCCTGTTCGAGATGCCGGCGATCTCGGGCCCCGACCAGCCCTTCGCCGAGAGCGTTCTGGGCGTGCACGGGGTTCTGGGCATCGCCATCGGCGTGCTCGCCTGCATCCACATCCTCGCTGCCCTCTACCACGGCCTCCTCAAGCGCGACGGCGTGCTGGGCCGGATGATCGGCTGAACCGGGGCGCCCGCGGCGGAGGCCGGGGGCCGCGGCCGGGCTCAGGCCGGGGGCAGGGCCAGCATGTCCGTATGGCCGATGACCACGCGCTGCGCGGCGGCGCGGGCTGCCGCCCAGGCGGCCAGGGTCTCCGGGGCGAGGGCGCCGGTCTCGGCCACGGCGGCGGCGGAGCCCTGCGCCAGCGCACCGATGAGCCCGCGATGCTGCGCGCCCAGCCGCCAGGCGCTCGGCGCGCTGCGCACGGTCCAGCCGCGCGCGGCGAGGGCGCGGGAGAGATGGGCCTGTGCCTCCGCCCCCAGTGCCGGGCCGAAGCCCTTGTCGCGGCGGTGGTGCTCGTGGAAGGCGGCGAGGGCGCGGGGCTCGGCGGCATGCGCGGGCTCCCACTGCTCCTGCCCGTCGTAGTTCAGCGCCATGTAGACTGCGGCGCCCGCGGGCACCGCGCCGGCGAGCCGTGACAGCCAGTCCGCCGAGCACAGGTCGATCAGCGCCGAGGAGGTCACGAGGTCGGCCCCGCGCGCCAGCACGCCCTCCACCGAGGCGGCGAGGTCGGCCTCGAGCAGGGTGAGGCGGGCGCGGCCGCCGAACTCGGCCTCCGCCACGGCGAGCAGCGCGGGATCGTTGTCGACAAGGCACCATTCGGTATCGGGCGGCAGCAGGTCGACGAGGGCGCGGCAGGTGGCACCGGTGCCGCAGCCCAGGTCGATCACCCGCAGGGGCCCCGCCGGGCCCCGGGCGGCGAGATGGCCGAGCAGCCTGTCGCGCAGCCGCCGGCTGCGGGCGGCACGGTCGGCCGGGTCGCGCAGGGCGAGCCAGTCGGGCGCGAAGCCGCTCATGCCGCGGCCCGCATGCAGTCCATCACGCGGCGGGCGGTGTCGGGCCAGTCCGGCAGGGTGAGGGCGTGACTGCGCCCGAAGGCCCCCATGCGCGCCGCGAGGTCGGGCGCGCCGAGGATGCGCGCGAGATGGTCCGCCAGCGCCCCGTCGTCGCCCGGAGGGGCGAGCAGCCCGGCCTCCTCGGGCAGCACCTCGGGCACGGCGCCGGCACGTGCGGCCACCACCGGCAGGCCGCGCATCATCGCCTCCGCGAAGACCATGCCGTAACCCTCGTGGTGGGAGGGCAGGCAGAATATGTCGGCGCCGGCATAGAGCGTCTCCACCCCCCGGGCGTCCTGCGGCCCGAGAAAGCGCACCCGCGCGTCGAGCCCCAGCCGGGTCGAGAGCGCACCGACATGCCGGGCCCAGGCCGCGTCCGGCGCCGGGCCGGCGACGACCGCCTGCCACTCCAGCCCCTGCAGCCGGGCGAGGGCACGCAGCAGCACGTCATGCCCCTTGCGCGGGATCATCGCGCCGAGGCACAGGATCACCGGCGGCGCGCCGCGCCGCGGCGCGGGTTCGGCGCGCGGCAGGCCCGGCTCCGCCACGGTGATGCGCTCGCGCTCCACGCCGTAACCCTCCATCAGGTCGCGCGCGGTGGTGCGGGAGGTGGCGATCACGTGCGCCGCCTGGCTCAGCGCCCGGCGCTCGCTGTCGCGCAGGCGCCCGACCTCGGCCTCCGTCAGGCCGGTCTCCAGCGCCAGCGGGTGGTGGCAGAGCGAGATCGTCGGCCCGCGCCGGGCCTCGATCACCTCCGGCGGAAGCACGCCGTAGACCAGCCCGTCGACCAGCAGCGGCCCCTCGGCCGCCTGCAGGGCCCGGCGGGCGGCCGCCATCTCGGAGGGGCCGGGAAAGGGGAAGCCGCCGGGCAGCGGCAGCAGTTCCAGATCGGGCGCGCAGGCGAGGATCGCCCGGTCGTAGGCATAGCCGCCCGAGCGGGTCTCGATGTCCCCCGGGACCGCGAAACGCATCAGATCCCGGCCTCGTAGGAGGCGCGGGCCACGTGGCTCTCGTGCAGGGTCACGCGCAGGCGGGTGAGCCCCTCGGCGCCGGTGCCCAGGGCGCCGCGCCGTGCCGCGACCTCGCGGAAGATGTGCAGGCAGAGGAACTCGGTGGTGGTGATCTCGCCGGGGAAGATCTCGTCGAGGTTGCCGAAGTTGAGCGGCGCCAGCACGTCCTTGAGCACCTCGTGCGCGGCGCCGATGTCGACGACGAAATTGTGCTCGGTCAGCGTCTCGCGGAAGAAGGTGAGGTCGACGACGAAGGTCGCGCCGTGCATCTTCTGGGCCGGGCCGAAGACATCGCCCTTCAGGGAATGGGCGATCATGATGTGATCGCGAACCTCGACAGTGAACATGACGCGCTTCCTTCAGTAACGAATGACGGTGACAAGGCCCGGGGCGTCCGGTGCCAGAAGGGCGGGCAGGGCCTGCGGCAGCTCCTCGAAGCCGATCTCGCCGGTGATGAGACAGTCGTACACCGGGTCGCGCAGCAGGGCGAGGGCCATCGCCAGCCGTGCCGCGTGGTCGATGCCGCGCGCCCGCGCCCGGGGCGCGACCATGCCCACCTGGCTCGAGACGATGCGCAGCCGCTGCGAGTGGAAGGCCCCGCCCAGGGGCACTGCCACGGGCTCCGCCCCGTGCCAGCTCATCTCCACCAGCGTGCCCTCGGGGCGCAGCGCCTCCAGCCCGGCGGCGAGGCCGGCGGCACTCGCGGAACAATTGAACACGATATCCGAACGCCCGGGGGCGGTTTCGGTTGCGAATTTCACGCCGAGTTCATTGGCGACGGAGATCCGCTTGTCTATCCTGTCCGTAACAGTGACGGAACACCGTGCAACAGAAGAGGCCAGCGCTGCCGTGAGACAGCCGACCACCCCAGCTCCGATGACCGTCACGCTCAGACCCTCGTGCTCGCCGAAGCAGAGGCCCGCGTCCCACAGCGCGTTGAGCGCCGTCTCGGCGTTCGCGGCCAGCACGGCGCGGCGCGCCGGCAACCCCTCGGGCAGCGGGCTGAGTGCGGCCTCCGCGGCGCGGAAGCCGCGCTGATGGGGCGAGAGCGAGAACACCTCGCGGCCCGCCAGCGCGCCGTCGCGCACGCGGCCCACGTTGCAGTAGCCGTATTTCACCGGGAAGGGGAAGTCGCCCTCCTGCGCGGGGGCGCGCATGCGGCCGAATTCCTGCCGCGGCACCCGGCCCTCGAACACCAGCCGTTCCGTGCCGCGCGAGAGGGCCGACCACAGCGTGTCCACCACCACTCCGCCATCGCCGCCGCGGCCCGGCCGCAGCGTGGCCCGGCCGGGTGCCTCGTACCACAAGGCGCGGGTGTCGAGTTCCATTTCCAAGCCCGGATCTCCCTTCGCCCGACAGGTCCGGCGAACCTTAATGCCTCGGCGCCATGCGTCCAGTCCCCGGAGCGAATTTCATGAACGACGAAAGCCCCGGGCGCATCGCACCCGCAACCGCAGCGCCGGTTTCCACGCCGCCGGAGCCGCCGGCCGCAGGGCGGAGCGGCCCGGCCGGCACGCCCGCGGGCCTGCAGCCGCGCCGCCTGCTGGCGCGCAGGCGGGCACTGGTGCTGGTGCTCAACCTTGCCAGCCTCGCGGGCCTTGCCGCCGGGGTGGCGGCGGTGTTCGGCACCGGGGGATGGTCGGCCGCGGACGTGGTGATCTTCGCCACCTTCCTCGTCGGCGCACCCTGGACGGTGATGGGCTTCTGGAACGCGATGCTCGGCCTCTGGCTGCTGCACGGGCGCCGCGGCGGCCTGCTGCGCGCCGCACCGCATCTCGCCCCCGCGCCGCCCGCCCCGGGCGAGGGCGAGGGGCGCGTGGCCCTGCTGATGTTCCTGCGCAACGAGCCGCCGGAGCGCGCCTTCGCCCGGCTGCGCGCCCTGCACGCGAGCCTCGGCGCCACCGGCGAGGCGCACCGTTTCGACACCTTCCTGCTCTCCGACACGTCCGACCCCGGGATCGCCGCGCGCGAGGAGGCGCTGCACGCGCTCCACGCCGCCGAGCTGGGCGGCGCGCGCTATCGCCGCCGCGCGCTCAACACCGGCTACAAGGCCGGCAACATCCGCGATTTCCTCGAGGCGCAGGGCCAGGGCTACCGCTACTTCCTGCCGCTCGACAGCGACAGCCTGATGTCCGGCGCCGCGGTGCTGGGCCTGCTGCGGGTGATGGAGGCGCACCCGCGCCTCGGCATCCTGCAGAGCCTGGTGATCGGCACGCCGAGCGCCTCGGCCTTCGCGCGGATCTTCCAGTTCGGCATGCGCCACGGCATGCGCTCCTTCACCATGGGGGCTGCCTGGTGGCAGGGCGATTGCGGGCCCTACTGGGGGCATAACGCGCTGATCCGCACCGCACCCTTCCTCGCCCATTGCGCGCTGCCGGTGCTGCCGGGGCGGGGCCCGCTCGCGGGCCACGTGCTCTCGCATGACCAGGTGGAGGCGGTGCTGATGCGCCGCGCGGGCTTCGAGGTGCGGGTGCTGCCGGTGGAGGGCGAGAGCTGGGA
Organism: Oceanicella sp. SM1341; assembly: GCF_003448965.1. Classification (GTDB taxonomy): domain Bacteria; phylum Pseudomonadota; class Alphaproteobacteria; order Rhodobacterales; family Rhodobacteraceae; genus Paroceanicella. Next base: position 431,862 of record NZ_QRGC01000001.1, on the reverse strand, counting down.
GGACAACCCCGTCACCCTGCCGGATTTCACCCGCCGCGACCTGCGCTGGTGCCAGGGCAACATGCAGTACTGGCGGCTGCTCGGCCTGCCGGGGCTGGAGCGGGTGAGCCGCTTCCAGCTCTTCGCCGCGATGATGATGTATTTCGGCGCCCCGGCCTGGATGCTGATGACCCTCGCCGCCGCCTCCAAGATCGTCTGGCGCGACGCGGGCGGCATCGACTTCGCCCTCGGCCTGTCGATGTTCATGATCATGTTCGCGGTGAGCCTGTTTCCCAAGGTGGCCGGCTGGATCGACACCGCCCTCACCCCCGGCGGCGTGGCGCGCTACGGAGGCGGCCCGCGCTTTGCCGCCGGCGCGCTCACCGAGACGCTGTTCTCGATGATGCTCGCCCCGGTGGTGGCCTTCCGGGTGACGCTGTTCCTCATCGGGCTGCCGTTCGGCCGCGCCACGATCTGGGGCGGGCAGATGCGCGATCCGCGCCGGCTCGCCTGGGGCGAGGCGCTGGGGGGGCTCTGGCCGCAGACGCTCTTCGGCCTCGGCCTCGCCGGGCTGGTCTGGGCGATGGCCCCCTCCGCACTGCCCTGGACCCTGCCTGTGCTCGCGGGGCTGGTGCTCGCCATCCCCTTCGCCGTGCTCACCGCGGCGCCCGCGGCGGGGCGGCTCTGTGCCCGCGCGGGCCTGTGCGCCGTGCCCGAGGAAACCCGCGACGTGCCCCTGCTGGCGGCGCTGGACGGGCTGCCGGAGCGCCGGCGGAAGATTCCGCCGATTGCGGCCGAGTAAACAGCCACTTCTGCGGCTGGGCAACGGAATGTGCGAAGGATGTTGCGTGAAGTAGGCACTTCGCGCGGCATTCTTCCATTCATGCGCGCCGCTGCGGTGCATAATCGAAGCACATTTCGCGGGGTTCCGTGGCATCCTCGCGCGGACGCAAACCCTCTGACTTGATTCCGGAGAAGCATGATGATCGAGACCCCCTACCTCCTCTTCCTCGGCGATGCGGCCGACCCGCTCGCTGCCAAGGTGGCCCAGGGGATCAAGGACTGGCGGCCGGACGCCTCGCTCGGCCAGTTCCGCATGGCCGGCTGCAACGCCGACATGAAGCTGCCCGACATGACCATCGCCGAGGCCGCTGCCGCCGGCTGCAAGACCCTCGTGGTGGGCGTGGCCAACCGCGGCGGCGTGATCTCCCCGGCCTGGATCGCGGTGCTCAAGGAAGCCCTCGCCGCCGGCATGGACATCGCCTCCGGCCTGCACAACCTGCTGCGCGACGAGCCCGAGCTGGTGGCCGCCGCCGAGGCCGCCGGCCGCAAGCTGCATGACGTGCGCATTCCTTCGGTGAAATACCCGATCGCCAACGGCAAGAAGCGCACCGGCAAGCGCCTGCTCGCCGTGGGCACCGACTGCTCGGTGGGCAAGATGTACACCGCGCTGGCGATGGAAAAGGAAATGTCCGCCCGCGGCATGAAGGCCACCTTCCGCGCCACCGGCCAGACCGGCATCCTGATCACCGGCGGCGGCGTTCCGCTCGATGCCGTGATCGCCGATTTCATGGCGGGCTCGGTGGAATACCTCACGCCCGACAATGACCCCGACCACTGGGACCTCATCGAGGGCCAGGGCTCGCTGTTCCACGCCTCCTACTCGGGCGTGACGCTGGCGCTGGTGCACGGCGGCCAGCCGGATGCGCTGATCCTGTGCCACGAGCCGACCCGCCCGCACATGCGCGGCCTGCCGGACTACAAGCTGCCCACCCTCGAGGAGCTGCGCTCCGTCGCCGAGACGCTGGCCCGCGTGGTCAACCCCGAAGTCACCACCATCGGTGTCTCGGTCAACACCGCCGGCTTCGACGAGGCCCGCGCGCTGGAATACCTCGCCGACACCGAGAAGCGCCTCGGCCTGCCGGCGGTGGACCCGTTCCGCCAGGGCGCCGGCCGGCTGGTGGACGCGCTGGCATGAAGCTGACCGTCAGCCGCGATACTTTCCCGATCGACGGGGTGTTCACCATCTCGCGGGGCTCGCGCACCGAGCAGCAGGTGATCCGCGTCGCGCTGGAGCGCGGCGGTCTCACGGGGCAGGGGGAATGCACCCCCTACGCCCGCTACGGCGAGACCATGGACAGCGTGGAGGAGGAGATCCGGCGGATCTCCCCCCTTCTCGCCGAGGGGCTCGACCGGCACGCACTGCTCAACGTGCTGCCGGCGGGTGCCGCGCGCAACGCGGTGGACTGCGCCCTGTGGGACCTCGAGGCCAAGGAAGCCGGCAAGCCGGTGTGGGAGCTCGCAGGGCTCACCGCCCCGGAGCCGGTAGTGACCGCCTACACCCTGTCGCTCGCCGACCCCGCGACCATGCGCGCCAAGGCCGCTGAAAACGCCTGGCGGCCGCTCCTGAAGATCAAGCTCGGCGGCGAGGGCGACATGGCCCGGCTCGAGGCGGTCCGCGAGGGCGCGCCGAATGCCACCATCATCGTCGACGCCAACGAGGGCTGGACCGCCGAGGGCTATGCCGAGCTCGCGCCCGCGCTGCTGCGCCTCGGGGTGAGCATGGTCGAGCAGCCGCTGCCCGCCGGGGCCGACGCCGCCCTTGCCGGCATCGAGCGCCCGCTGCCCGTGTGCGCCGACGAGGCCTGCCATGACCGCGCGACCCTCGCCGGGCTCAAGGGCAAGTACGACATGATCAACATCAAGCTCGACAAGACCGGCGGCCTCACCGAGGCGCTCGCGCTGCGCGATGCCGCCCGGGAAGAGGGCTATCAGGTGATGGTGGGCTGCATGGTGGGCTCCTCGCTTGCCATGGCGCCGGCCATCCTGGTGGCGCAGGGCGCGGAGGTGGTCGACCTCGACGGCCCGCTCCTGCTCGCACGTGACCGCGATCATGCCCTCACCTATGACGCCGCCGGCGTGCACCCGGCCGAGCCGGCCCTCTGGGGCTGATCCAGCTTTTTCGAAGGAACTGACATGAGCCGTATCGTCTACGTGAACGGGGAGTACGTGCCCGAGGAGGAGGCGAAGATCTCCGTCTTCGACCGGGGCTTTCTCTTCGCCGATGCCGTCTACGAGGTGACCACCGTTCTCGACGGCAAGCTGTGCGAGTTCGAGGGCCATTGCGCGCGCCTGCAGCGCTCGACCGCCGAGCTGGAGATGCCGCTGCCCTGGTCGCGCGAGGACCTGCTGGAGATCCACCGCGAGCTCATCGCCCGCAACGAGCTCACCGAGGGCATGATCTACCTGCAGGTGTCGCGCGGCGCCCCGGCCGACCGTGACTTCCACTATCCCGAAGCCGGCACGCAGCCGAGCCTCGTGATGTTCACCCAGGCCAAGAACCTGGTGGACAACCCGAGTGCAAAGAAGGGCAACAAGGTGATCTCGGTGGAGGACATCCGCTGGGCCCGCCGCGACATCAAGACCGTGCAGCTGCTCGCCGCCTCCATGGCCAAGATGCAGGCCGAGGCCGCCGGCGCCGACGATGCCTGGTTCGTGCAGGACGGCCTGGTGAACGAGGGCTCGTCCAACAACGCCTGGATCGTGACCAGGCAGGGCACGCTGGTGACGCGCGACCTCTCCCGCCTGCTGCTGCCGGGCATCACCCGGGCCTCGGTGCTGAAATACGCCGAATCCGCCCAGCTGAAGTTCGAGGAGCGCCCCTTCACCATCGCCGAGGCGCAGGACGCGGCGGAAGCCTTCTCCACCTCCGCCTCCGCCTTCGTGATGCCGGTGGTCGAGGTCGATGGTGTCACGCTCGGCGACGGCACCCCCGGCCCGGTGACGAAGCGCCTGCGCGAGCTCTACATCGACGAGAGCCGCAAGGCCCTGCTCTGAGCCGCGCGCGCATGTGAGACACCGAGCCGCCGCCCCCCGCCGGGGCGGCGGCTCTTTCCTGTCCGGGGAGGCCCCATGACCCTGCTGCGCATCGCCACCGAGGCCGAGCTGCCGGCCATCGTCGCCCTGCTCGCCGATGACGATCTCGGCCGCGCCCGCGAGCACACGGCGACACCGCTCGCCCCCGCCTATCTGGCCGGCTTCCGCGCCATCGCGGCGGACCCGAACCAGGAGCTGCTGGTGACCGGCCCCGAGGGCGCGCCCACCGCTTGCCTGCAACTCTCCTACATCCCCGGCGTGAGCCGGCGCGGCGCCTGGCGCGGGCTGATCGAGGGGGTGCGCGTCTCCGCCGACGCGCGCGGCGCCGGTCTCGGCCGGGCGATCATCCTCGAGGCGGTGGAGCGCTGCCGGGCGCGCGGCTGCAGCCTCGTGCAGCTCACCTCCGACGCAAGCCGCACCCGCGCCCATGCCTTCTACGAGCGCCTCGGCTTCGAGGGCAGCCACCTCGGCTTCAAGCTGCAGCTCTGACGCTGGTGGCGCCCCGGCGCGCGGCCGACGGCGGGCATGCCGCTCGGGGGCCGCTTCACCGAAGCGCCGACCCGACGTACCGGCCCGCCCTCCGGCGCGCGCCAATCCCGGGCGCTGTCGCGCGGACGTGCCCATCCCCGTCGGACTTGGAGACCTGGCGGAAGCTGGCGCGCGGCCGCCGGGCCTGTCGGCCGGGGCAACGTGCTGTCGCAAGCAGACTTCCGGCCGCACAGTGACGCGCTCGAAGACACGCCGGCCGGTAGCCCGCGGCCGCCAGGGCACATTGGGGGGCCAGCCGGAAGGGAGGCTGGACCGTCGCGAGCTCGTGCCGCCCCGACGGGACAGCGCGGGGAAGAGGGACATTCGGTGACGCGTGAGGCAGCCGGTCACAGATCGGCGGCTGCCGGGAGGGATGGCAGGGCCGGTGCGCCCCGCGGCCCGGTGCGGCCATGCGCGGGGCCAGTCGTCGTGGGGTGCCTGTGAAGTGGGGCCACGCGCAGGCAGGCACCGGCGCGCTGCGCGGCTAGATCGCGGGTGAGGAGCCGTCCGCCGTGGCCTCCGAGAGCCAGCGCCGCGCGCGCTCGCGCACCGCTGGGTTCGGGTCTTCCGCCAGCACGCGGGCGGCGGCGGCGCGGTCTTCGCCGGGGTGCGCGGGCCCGGTCTCCAGGTGCCGGGCCGCCACCTTGCGCAGCATCAGGGCGCGGGCCCCGGCGGCCTCGGCCAGCAGCCCCTCGGGGGCGGGCACCGTGAGCGGCCGGCGGGCGATATCGGGCGCGCGGCGTGCGAGGTTGAACACCCGGTCGATCCATTCCCGCCGCCAGCCGGCGCGCCACCGCGCCTCGCCGCGCAGCAGCGCCTCGGTGGCGAGGGCGCGGATGTCGGGCCGGGCGGCGCCGCGGGCGAGGGCGGGCAGGTGGCGGTCGAGGACGGGGCTCCGCATCAGGTCGTGCAGCGCGGTGCCGAGCGGGCCGGAGCGATTCTGCATCAGCCGCGCGGCGATGTGGTCGGCCACAAGCGGCCGGGCAATGGCCCGCTCCAGCACCGCCCGCTCCACCGCGCCCCAGCGGCCCCACTCCCGCGTGTGGCGCAGCGCGCCGAGGGCGAAGCCCGCCACCGGTGCTGCCGGCTCCTCCGGCAGGGCGCGCAGGGCGAGGCCGCGGGCGGCGTCGCGCACCGGGGCGGCCCAGTCGTTCAGGCGCAGGGCGATGGCGGCGACCTCGAAGGGCGTCGCGGCACTGTCGGTGATCGCGCCGGCCGCGCGCTCGCGCAGATGTCCGTCTGGGTGGAAGAGCAGCAGCCAGCCCAGCTCCGGCACGCAGCCGAGCGCCCGGGCGAGGCCCTGGTCGGCATCGCGCGCCCACCAGCCGGCGGCGGCCCGCAGCTCGCGCTCCAGCACCGGCGCCCGGTCGGGCGGGATCAGGGAGAGGGCGGCGCGCAGGGCGGCCATGTCGGCCCGGGTCGCGGCCTCCGGCAGGTCACCACGGCCGAGCCGGGCGAGCAGGGGGATCAGGCCGGGAGGCAGGAGCGCCGCCATCCCGCCCTCAGGCCGCGCGCAGGCGCGTCCCGTCATGCCCCGCGATGCGGGTCTCGATCACCGTGCCCACCGGCTGCGGCGCGTCGAACAGCACCTCGGCAAAGCCCTCGGTGCGGCCCATCTGCGGCTTCTCGGTGAGCACGCGGTGGCTGCGGCCGATCTGCGCTTCGAGATGGGCAGCGACCTTCGCCTCGCCGAGGGCGCGCAGCCGGGCGGCGCGCTCCTTGCCCACGGCCTTCGGCACCTGCGGCATGCGGGCCGCGGGCGTGCCCTTGCGCGGCGAATAGGGGAACACGTGCAGCCAGGTGAGGCCGCACTCCTCCACCAGTTTCAGCGAGTTCTCGAACATCGCCTCGGTCTCGGTGGGGAAACCGGCGATGATGTCGGCGCCGTAGACGATGTCGGGCCGCGCGGCGCGCATGTCCTGGCAGAAGCGGATGGCGTCGTCGCGCAGGTGGCGGCGCTTCATGCGCTTCAGAACCATGTCGTCGCCCGCCTGCAGCGACAGGTGCAGGTGCGGCATCAGGCGCGGCTCCTGGGCGATGGCCTCGATCAGCGCGGGGTCCGCCTCGATGCTGTCGATCGAGGAGATGCGCAGGCGCGGCAGGTCGGGCACGAGGCGCAGCAGGCGCTGCACGAGGTCGCCGAGGCGCGGGCTGCCCGGCAGGTCGGCGCCCCAGCTGGTCATGTCGACGCCGGTGAGGACAACCTCGTGGTAACCGGCCGCCACCAGCCGCTTCACCTGCTCCACCACCACGCCGGCGGGCACCGAGCGCGAGTTGCCGCGGCCGTAGGGGATGATGCAGAAGGTGCAGCGGTGGTCGCAGCCGTTCTGCACCTGCACGTAGGCGCGGGCCTGGGCGCCGAACCCGTCGATCAGGTGGCCGGCGGTCTCGGTGGCGGACATGATGTCGTTGACCATCACGCCCTCGGTGGCGCCGATGAAATCGGCGGGGCCGGCGAGCTTCGCCCAGGTGTCGCCCTGCATCTTCTCGAGGTTGCCGAGCACGAGATCGACCTCGGGCATGGCGCGGAAGGTCTCCGGCTCGGTCTGCGCTGCGCAGCCGGTGACGATGACCCGTGCGCCGGGGTTCTCCCGGCTGAGCTTGCGGATCTGCTGGCGGGCCTGGCGCACGGCCTCGGCCGTCACCGCGCAGGTGTTCACCACCACGGCATCGCCGAGGCCGGCGGCGGCGGTGAGCTCCTTCATCGCCTCGGTCTCGTAGGCGTTGAGGCGGCAGCCGAAATTGGCGAAGACCGGCGGGCGGGCAGGGCTGTTCATTCGTCCTCCCCCAGGAATTCGGGCGTGAACACGCCGTCGAACACATGCGCCGTGGGGCCGGTCATCCACACGCCGTCCGCGCGCCAGTCGATCTCGAGCGGGCCGCCGTCGAGGATCACCCGCACATGCCGGCCGGTGAGCCCGGCGCGCGCCGTGGCCACGGCGGCGGCGCAGGCGCCCGAGCCGCAGGCCTGGGTGATCATGCCGCCGCGCTCCCACACCCGCATGCGGATGGTGCCGGGGTCGATCACGTGCACGAATTCCACGTTGGTGCGCTCCGGGAATAGCGGGTGATGCTCGAGGCCCGGGCCGAGGGCCGCGAGGTCGACCGCCTCGGCGTCCTCCACCACGAAGACGCAATGCGGGTTGCCCATGCCCACCGCGGCCGGGCTGCCCTCGATGGGCAGGGCGCGGGTGTCGACCGGGTAGGCGAGCGGCACGCGGTCCCACTCGAGGTCCGGCGGGCCCATGTTCACCCGCACCAGCGCGCCGGCGCGCTCGACGCGCAGCACGCCGTTGCGGGTGCGCACGGAGAGGGCCTGTGCCCCGGTCTCGTCGAGCAGCAGCCGACCGGCGCAGCGGGTGCCGTTGCCGCAGGCACCGGCTTCGGAGCCGTCGGAGTTCCAGAAGCCGATATCGGCCGCCACATCCGGCGAGGAGGGCGGCAGCAGCGCCACCAGCTGGTCGAAGCCCACGCCCCAGCGCCGGTCGCCCACGGCACGGGCGAGCGCAGCCGTCACCGGCTCGCCGCCCTTGCGCGCGTCGATCACGACGAAGTCGTTGCCCAGGCCATGCATCTTGCGAAATGCGAGCCCGGCATTCCGGGGTGTCTCGATGGTCATAGACGCGCTATATACGTGTCTGCGAAGCGATGATCCAGCGCCCGCGCGCATTCCTGCCATGCGGTGCGCGAAAAACCGCTTGACCCCGGGCGGCGCCCTGACTAGTTTCCGCACGCGCTCCGGGAGGCCGGGGCGGCAAGATGTTGACGCATCAGGGAATTCCGCCCCGTTGCGTCTGAGGTGAGAGCCGGTAGCTCAGCTGGTAGAGCAACTGACTTTTAATCAGTAGGTCCAGGGTTCGAACCCCTGCCGGCTCACCATTCCCGAAAAACAGCGTGGAAATTTCAGTGCTTATCGGGAATGTGCCCCACATGGGCAGGTTGGTGGGGCACTTCGGCTCACAAAATGTTCTGCCGGGCCATCTTTTCCATCGCTTTACGGGCCAGTTTCCAGCGGTTCGCGGACCGGGTGTAAATGGCGCTGGTCTTCGGGTTTGCGTGCCCCAGAACCACCATGATCTCGTGCTCAGTGCAGCCCGCCTCGGCCAGCAGTGCGCCTGCCGCTTTTCGTACTCCATGTGCTGATCGGCCGGAGAGGCCGGCGTCGGCGATCCATTCCTGCATCTTGTTTCCGAGGCCAGCGACCGAGAACGGCCGGCCGAAGCTCGTGACCAGAAACGGCACGCGAACCACCTTGTCGCGGCCGATGGCGGGGATCGTGTTTGCGGCGGGTCCGGCGATGGCCGCTGCAGTGGGGGCAGCATGGGCAGGGTGACCTCTCCGCCGGTCTTAGACTGGCGCCATCGCAGCGCCGGCAGTCCCTCGATGTTCCCTGCGGAGGACGGCGAGGTCGGAGCGCCGACATGTGTCTGCTCGCCCGATACGACTGCCCCGACACGCTGTTTCATCTCGATCCGCCATGTCTCGGCGGCGAGAATGACAGCGGCAAGGCGTGTTCACGCGGGGAGACTTCGTCGGGATGGCCGGGCTGAAAGGGCGGCTCATGATGTCGATCGGCGACACGTCCGAGACGCGAGACCGGTTCGGGCGGTTCCACCTCGACGGGGTGAGCCTGAGCGAGGCGGCGGAGCTCGTGGTGACGGATCGTGCGGTGGAGCGTGCCTTGTTCGGGTGAGGCGAGGAGGCTGTCGTTAAGGTGTGCCCCGCCGGCCGACGCTGTCGGGCCGCGTCTTGCTTGGGAGCTGAGTGGCCGGGAAATCGGGCCTTCGCCGCATGGTTCACGAACGGCGTGTGCAGAAAGCGGCCACACGGATCAGCCGGGCCTCGCCCTCACTTACCGCCTTGATCGTCCCAAACCTGCCATTCGCCAGGTTGGGCCTCTCGGCAATGCAGTTTTTCCAAACCGGACATCCGGGGCTGGTGCAGCACGGTCTCGCCAGTTGATGTCCGGAGTGCGGACGTTCCGGACCTTCGCCTTCGAGAACCGGACTGCCACATTTCGCTTCAAGGGTCTGGCCGAAATCTTGGATGCTCTTCCGACCAGACCTGGGCTAAATCACACCCCGAGGACGACGTGGCCCTCTTCATTGATCGGCCAGGCTGGATTCCACGCGATCTCCCAGATGTGACCGTCGGGGTCCGCCACGTAACCTCGGACGCCACCTTGGGGCGGAGCGTCGGCTTCGCGTAGAAGGGTCGCGCCGGCGGCCACGAGCGTCTCCATGACGGCCCGCACCTCTCCTTCCTCAGGCACGTTGTGGGCGAGGGACATCGCGCCCGCGGGAGGCAACTCCCGAGCTTTGGTGTCTTCTTCGAGCGCGCCCTTCAGCCATGTGCCGAAAACGAAGCCGTTCATCTGGTAGAAGGCAATCTCGTCGTTCTCGAACACCGGGGTCCAGCCGAAGCCGTCCTGGTAGAACTTCGTCGATCGCTCCAGATCGAATACACCGAGGGTCAACACTGCAATCTGTTGCTGCATGTCCATGTCCTTTCATTTCGCCTGCGCGAAATGCGCTGACGCTTGGACCATGGGACGCGACAATCGGAGCGCCGATGCGCGAAAGGACCCGTCTTGCGGGGGCCGGGCCAACCGCACCGACCTAACCTGTTTCTGGTGGGCACAAACTACACGCCGTCGTGCGCTGGATGCAACCAGTCAGGATAGCAAGGATGCTGCGTAGCATTGGGCAAGAAGGGCTCAAAGCAGTCATGCGGCGGCGCGGCAGGCTCCTCGCCGTGGTCAATCTGGTCCGCCGGGCGCTGCCGGTCCGTTGGCGAAATTCCGCAGATCGGATGTCTCTGCGGCGCAGCTTCCCCGCACATGCAGGTGCGCGCTCGGTCAGGCGAGACGACAACAGGAACGGCATGACGCCCTTCGGGCCGACAGCGCGTTCCTCGGCAAGGCCGCGACCCTGGTCCCCTCGGCCGCGGCCTGCCGCCCTGCAGGGTGACTTCGGTCAGTGCGACAAGCCCGTGGCGGACGGTCTCGACGGCACCGTCCTGTCCCCGGATGGCGCTGGTGACGTCGTCATGGTCAGGGCTGGTTTCATGGCCGGCCTTCAGGGGCATAGGTTGCCCAGTCGGTATATCCGCGGGCCTCTCCACCGTAGTATGTGAGCTGATCTGCCGGGGCGAGCGGCCAGCCGTGGCGCATGCGTTCGACCAGATCGGGGTTCGAGGTGAAGGGGGCTCCGAAAGCCGCAATGTCTATCAGGCCGTCCCCGATCATCGCGTTCGAGCGTTCCAGCGTCATGCCCCCGGCAAGCATCAGGACGCCCTGGTAGGCCGTTCGGAACTTCTGCAGGAAGCCTTCGGGCATGGCCGGCGCGCCACGGCTCGCCTGGTCCATGAGATGGACGAAGGCCAGACCGCGCCGGTCGAGTTCGGCCGCAAGCGCGAGGAAGGTTTCCTCCTCGCCGTCGAAATCACCCAGATCATGCAGGCGGCCGAAGGGGGAAAGACGGATGCCGACCCTGTCCGCACCGATCCGCGCCACGCAGGCATCGACCACCTCCAGCGCGAAGCGCATGCGGTTCCCGATCGTCTGGCCGCCATAGCGGTCGGTCCGGTCATTGACCGCGCCATTGAGGAACTGCTCGACCAGGTAGCCATTCGCGCCGTGGATCTCGACCCCGTCGAAGCCCGCCGCAATGGCATTCTCCACGGCCTTCGCAAAATCCTCGACCACGCGGGCAATCTCCTCCGTTGCCAGCGGACGGGGCTCGGAGGCGGTGACGAAGCCCGGCGTGCCATCCTCGGTGACGCCGAAGGCCGAGGAGTTTGCCGCCGGCCGGCCGGTCGCGCTGACCGGGGCCGCGCCACCGGGCTGCAGCGACACGTGGCTCATGCGGCCGACGTGCCAGATCTGGGCAAAGATCGCCGCGCCCTGGTCATGCACCGCGCGGGTCACCGGCTGCCAGGCGTCGACCTGTTCCTGCGACCACAGGCCGGGACAATCAACAAAACCGGACCCCTCGGGCGAGATGACGGTGCCCTCGGTCACGATCAGGCCGGCCCCGGCGCGCTGCGCGTAGTAGCGCGCGGTTTCGGCCGTCGGCAGGTTGCGGGGGCTGCGCGCGCGGGTCATCGGCGCCATCGCGACACGGTTCTTGAGGGTGAGCCCGCCAAGGCTCACCGGGGCAAAAAGGTCTGTCATGGGAAGCCTCAGTTGTAGGCGCCGGCCGAATAGGTCAGCTCGTAGCTGTGGGAATAGAGCTCGAAGACGATGCCGAAGGGATCTTCGACATAGACCATGCGGTAGGGCTTCTGGCCGGGGAAATACTCACGCACCGGCATCCGCTGCTTGCCGCCGGCCGCCAGGATTTTCGCCAGCAGCCCTTCAAGGTCGGGGTCCTGGATGGCGAAGTGGAACAGGCCCACCTGGCGGTAGGGCAGGTTGTTCTCGGGCGTGTGGTTCTTCGGGAATTCGAACAGTTCGAAGCCGATGCGGTCGGCCGTGGACAGGTGGGCAATGCGGAACCTGCCCCAGCCGGGACCGAAGACATCGTCGCACATCACGCCGATGTCGCTGTCGTCCTGGGCGATCTCCGTCGGCTCCATGATGACGTAAAAGCCCATCACGTCGCGATAGAAGGCCACGGCGGCGTCGAGGTCGGGCACCGACAGGCCGATGTGGGAAAAGGTGCGGGGCGTGGTCGAACTGGTCATGAAGGTCTCCTTCGTTTCAGACCGCATATGTGTTGCGCCGCTGAGTTCATCAAATTATCATTTCTTCTTGAAACGATAACGAAATGGAAAGTTCGCGATGCTGAACGCGACCTGGCTCGAGACCTTTGCCACGCTCTGTGATCTCGGGCACTTCACCCGCGCCGCGGCCGCCCTGAACATGACCCAACCCGGTGTCAGCCAGCATGTGAAGAAGCTGGAAGCCCGGGTCGGACAGCCCCTGCTGACCCGTGACGGCAAGAGCTTCACGCTCACTCCGGCGGGGGAGGCGGTGCTGGCGATCGCGCGGCGCCGGCGTGCCGAGGAAAACACGCTGAAGGCGGAGCTGCAGCATGACGACCCGGACCGCGGGCGGGTCTCGGTGGCCTGCTCCGGCTCGCTGGCCCTGCTGCTCTACCCGCGTTTCATGGAGCTGATGGCCGGTGCGCCGGAGCTCTCTCTCGTGCTGGAAGCAACACCCCAGTCCGGCGTTCTGGAAGGCGTGGTGTCGGGCCGTTTCGATCTCGGCATCGTCGATCACTCTCCGAACCACGCCCGGCTGGAGGGCGAAAGTGTCGGGCAGGACGAACTTTGCCTCCTCCTGCCTGCGGGTCCGACCGGTCCGGAAAGCCTCGCCGATCTGGATACCCTCGGCTTCATCGCGCATCCGGATGGTTTCTCCCATGCCGACGACTTGCTGGGGGCGAACTTCCCCGACGAGTATCCGGGCGCCGACCGTCTGCGGCAGCGCAGCTTCATCAACCAGATCGGCCAGATCCCCGACCCCGTCATGCGCGGCCTTGGCTACACGATCCTGCCGCGCAGCGGGCTTGATGCGCATCCCGGGCGGGCGCGACTGAAGGTCATGCCCCTGCGCGTGCCGGTCAGGCACGAGCTCTGGCTGGTCCGACGGCGCAACCGGGTCCTGCCGGCGCGGGCTGGCAGGATCCGGTCCGAGATCGCGGGGATCCTCGGCGCGCTGTGACAGCGCGGCCCCGATCAGGCCTTCGCGGCGCGCGCCGCGGCGACGAGACCGTTCAGCCAGTCCTGGTGACCATTGATCATCGGGTTCGGCACGGTCGCCGCCAGCTCCCGCGCCGGGGCGCCTTTCTGGCTCTCCTGGGTCAGGATGCGGACCCTGCCTTCGGACAGGTCCTCGATCAGCCAGGCATGGTGTACGTCAAGGCGGTCGTCCGCGCCGGGTTCACCCGCCCAGCCCTGCCAGGCGAGCCGCGCCGGCTGACCCTTCACGGGGGCCACGCATTCGACCACCCGCGCCGGGACCGGGAAGCCGAAGGTCCTGAAGAAGAAGCTGTCGCCAGCTGCCAGCTCCGGCCCCTTGCCGCCGTGGATCTCCACATCGGCGGCGTTCGCATAGTATTCCGGCCAGCGGGCGGGGACCGCGAGGAGCGGCCAGATGTCGGCGCTCGTCAAACCGGCGACGATCACCTCGTTGGAACAGAAGTTGTCGGTGAAGCCGGGAACGAAGCCCTCGGGCCATTGGATATCGTACATGAGTGTCTCCAGTCTTTCTGATGCTGGAGAAATGCCGATGCGCAGGATATAAGGCCAATCGCCATCCATTACATCCGGCATCACCATGGCTGATATCAGATCCTTCGACCTGAACCTGCTCCGCGCCCTGGCGGCCCTGCTGGAGACCCGATCGGTCAGCCGCGCCGCCGAAAGACTGGGCGTGACGCAGCCGGCCGTCAGCGGGATGCTGGCGCGATTGCGCGACGCGCTCGACGATCCGCTGTTCGTGCGCGCCCAGCACGGGATCCTGCCAACGCCACGCGCCGAGGCCATGGCGCCGCAGCTCGCCGCGGTTCTGGCAGATGTGGAGGCCCTGCTGCAGGCCGAGGTCTTCGACCCGGCACGCGCGGAGCTGACGCTGAGGGTGGCGGCGACGGACTACGCACAGCGGGCGGTGCTTCTGCCTTTCCTGAAGCGGCTGCGCGACGAGGCCCCCGGGGTTCGGCTGTCGGTCAGGCCCGTGGCGCCACATTTTGCCCGGCAGCTTGCGGACGGCGCGCTCGACATGGCGCTCGTCACGCCCGGGATGGCGCCGGACTCATTGAGAGCGCGCAAGCTCTTCGACGAGACCTACCTGACGCTCATCCGCACCGGTCACCTCCGGCGCGCCGATGTCGCCACGCTCGACGGGTTCTGCGCGTTCGACCACGCGATCATGTCCCATGACGGCACGGCCTTTTCAGGGTCCACGGATGCGGCGCTCGGGCAGCTGGGACGACACCGCAGGGTGGTCGCGAGCGTGCCGAACTTCACCATCCTGATCGACCTGGTCCGTCAGACGGACATGATCGCGCTGGTCCCGTCGCGGCTGGTCACGGCAGAGCCGGGCGTCGAGGCCATGCTCCCTCCGCTGAACGTCGAAGGCTTCACAAAGCTCCTGACCTGGCACGAACGCCTTCACCGGGATCCCGCGCAGCGATGGCTTCGGGACAATATCGCGACGGCGGCATCCTGTTGACCGGCTCACCTCCAACGCCTGGCGATATTCCGTCCGACCCCGGCCTGAGCTTCCGCCGGAAAGCGGCTCCACCCTCGCGCTACCGAGCTGCCCGCACGGCTGCAAACCGTGCGGCAACCCTTGCCACGCGAACACCGTAAAGGCGGGCGGTTTCCAGATCGCCCACGGACATCTCTTCCGGGGCGGCATCGGCGTCGCACTGGGCCATCGGGCCGACATATGATCCCATCCGGTTCACATCGTCGCGCCTGGCGGCCTTCGTATTGGCGGGCTTGATCGCAAGCGAGACCCAGTGCCCGCCATGCTGACCGGCAAGCAGCATGAAATATTGCAGTGTATTGAGCTTGTCGCCGTTGATGCTCGCCGAATTCGTGAAGCCGCCCATGACCTTGCCTTCCCATTCGCCAGTGAACCACGGCCTGGAGGAGGCATCGGCGAACCTTTTGAACTGCCAGCTCGGACCGCCCATATAGGTCGGCGCGCCGAAGATGATGGCATCTGCGGCAAGCAACGTATCCCAGGCCGCGTCGGGAATGTTGCCGTCCGCGTCGATGGGGATCAGCTTTCCGCTGGCACCCCGGGCAACCGCTTCGGCCACGCGCAAGGTGTGGCCATAGCCGGAATGGCAGACGACGGCGGTGCTGGTATCTCTGGTCATGAGGTTTTCCGTGAGTTCGAGGGATAGCGTGCGCCTCGGCCGAACCCTGTTGCGCGACGTTTGAGCTGACAGGTCACACGTTGCTGCGGATCGGTGGCGGCTCCCCTGTCTACCTCTCCGTATTGGACCTATAAATCATGACAAAAATAACGTATTGTTCCCCTCAATCGGAACAATGCCGACTCCCGGATGCACAGCCTCGAACACCTTAGAATCTTTCTGCGTGTCGCCGAAATGCGCAGCTTCAGCAGGGCGGCGGAAAGCCTCGGGACACAGAAGGGGCGGGCCTCGACCGTCGTGCGCCAATTGGAGGAAGAGCTCGGTGTCAGGCTGTTGCACCGCACCACGCGCAACGTGAAACTGACCGAGGACGGCCGCGCCTTCTACCAGCGCGCGCGGGACCTGCTGAGTGATTTTGACAGCATGAGCACGATGTTCGCAGGCGATGACGTGGCGCTGCGCGGGCGGCTGCGGGCGGATCTGCCGACCGAGCTGGCGCGCACGACACTCGTGCCGGCCTTGCCGGGGTTCATGGCGAGGTATCCGGAGCTTGAGTTGGAGCTGTCCGGCACGGACCGGCAGGTCGATCTGGTTGAAGAGGGGTTCGATTGCGTGCTGCGGATCGGACCCATCGGAGACGAGACCCTCATCGCCCGACCTGTAGGTCGGCTGCGCATGGTAAATGCTGCGAGCCCTGTCTATCTCGCACGGCACGGCACCCCGCTCACGTTGGAGGATCTCCGGCAGCAGGGCCACAGAACCATCGACTACAGCAGAACCCTTGGCGCGCGGCCCTGCGGATGGGAGTATCCCGACGGCGACGGCTACGCGACAGTGCCGCTGCCCGTCGCATTGCAAGTGAACAGCGTGCAAGCCTACGAGGCTGCGGGTCTGGCGGGTCTCGGGCTGATCCAGGCCGCCTATACGGGCATCCGCCGGCATCTGGAAAGCGGCGCCATGGTGGAGGTCCTGCCGGACCTCCGACCCGAGCCGCTGGAGGTCAGCCTCGTCGTCGCACATCGACGCAACCTGTCGCGCCGCGTCCGCGTATTCATGGCCTGGATCGAAGATGTGCTGGCGCCGTATCTCGATTGAAGGTCGGAAATATTGCCAGTCTCACTCCATGAAGCAGGCCAGAAGAGCCGGAAACTCCAATTCGCTCTGCTTTCGAGCCACCAGATTGCGAGAGTGGCAGGCCCTGTTGAAGCGGTCGTTCGACCGCCCGGCGGCATTTGGCATCTTGGGCCCGGAGCGGTCATGCGGCGGCGCGGCAGGCTCCTCGCCCGGGTCAATCTGATCCGCGGGGGTTCTCCCGGCCTGGAGCCGTCATTCGCCGCTTGCCCGGCGGATGACGGCTTTCACCGTTGGATCGTGAACCAACGGCGCAATTCGCGTCAACTTGCCTGCGCCAGGGCAACCGCGTCGGGGCCGGCCGGAAAGCGCAAGCGGTCCGTCTCGTCCTGAACCGCAAGCCAGACCGCTTCTGCCACATCGCTTTCCGAGGTGGTCAGGGCCGGTGACGCGAAGGCCGCGAAGATTGGCGCCGCGAAGTCGGCATAGGCTTCGGGTATCAGCTCTGCGACATCGATGTCGGTGTTCTCGGCGAAACGCGTGGTCGGGGCGTAGCCGGGCTCGACCAGCTTGGCGCGGAGGCCGAAAGCCGCAAGCTCGTGTGCGAGCGAGCCGGTAAAGCCCTCGATGGCCTGCTTGCTTGCCGTATAGGCCGCCGCCAAGGGCATCGGGGCCAATGTCACGCTGGAGGTGACGTTCACGATCACGCCCGATCCGCGTGCCCGCATCCCCGGAATCGCCGCCTGAACCATCGCCATGGTGCCGAAGGTATTCGTCTCGAACACCTTTCGGATATGCGCCATCGGCGTTGCCTCGAACGCCCCGACGACCCCGATGCCGGCGTTGTTGACCAGGGCATCAACGGGGCCCGCGGCTTCGATTGCCGCCCGGATGCTCCCGGGGTCGGTCACATCCAGCGACAGAAGCCGGAGCCGATCATCCGGCGTGAACAGTCCTTGGCGAGGCGAACGCATGGTGGCGATGACGGCCCAGCCCTTGGCATGGAAATGGCGCGCTGTCGCAAGCCCGTAACCAGAGGAGCAGCCGGTGATGAGGACAGTTTTCATGTCAGTCTCCCGTGTCTGATGTTGACGAGACTGAGATAGCGGTCAAGATCCGGACAATCTTCGATCTGTCGTCCGATTTTCGTTTGCCAGAGTCCAGAATGTCCGATCCTCTTGAGCAGATCATCCGACTTTTGCGGCCGAAGGCTGTCTTCTCGAAAGGGATTGCCGGCGCGGGGGAGTGGGCCGTTCGCTACCCGGCCACGCGTCATCCCGGCTTCTGTGCGGTGACGCTTGGACGTTGCCTGCTCGCGGTCGAGGGTGAAGCGCCGATCCTGCTGGAGGAAGGCGATTTCGTTCTTCTGCCCGCGACCCCGGCCTTCACCATGTCGTCACCCGGCGCGGCCGGACGTCGGGCCACCCCCGGGGCCCTGCATTCGCCCGGGCAAGAGGTGCGTCACGGCAGGAAGGACGTACCCGCCGACATGCGTCAGTTCGGCGGTTACTTCTCGTTCGGTTCCCCGGACGCTGACCTGCTCGTGAAGCTGCTGCCGCGGGTGATCCACATCCGCGGCACCGCGCGGTTGACCCGGCTTGTGCGCCTGGTCGGCGACGAGGCCGGCCGCGATGACGTTGGACGGGAACTGATCCTGGAGCGGCTGGTCGAGATCCTGCTGATCGAGGGGCTGCGATCGGTGCCCGGGACGACGTCCGGGCCCGGCCTGTTGCGCGGACTGTCGGATGACCGCGTTGTGACAGCGTTGCGCCTGATGCACGGAGATCTCGAGCGGAACTGGACCGCAAACGCCCTCGCGCGCGAGATTGGCATGTCGCGCTCCGCCTTTTTCGACAGGTTCCTGCGGACCGTGGGCATGACACCGATGGACTATCTGCTGGCCTGGCGCATGGCCGTCGCCAAGTCGCTGCTGCGGGCGGGAGGGGTGTCGATCGCCGAAATCGCGGATCGGGTCGGCTATGGATCGGCGAGCACGTTCAGTACGGCCTTCAGCCGCCACGTCGGTGAGCCTCCCGGGCGGTACATGCGGCGCCCGTCGGAAGCGGACACGATCGCGGAACTCGGCGCCTCCTGATCGGGGAGGGGGATATCCCGCCGGCCTCCGGGATGCGGGCTGCGGGCTGCGGGCCAGGCTGATGTCACGCTTGTCTCATCGCCGTCACGACACGCAAGGCGTTTGCTCCCGTTACCGCGGCTCGCACAGACCGCAGCGAATGGCCGCCTTCCGCCCCCGGCTCCTGCCCGTTCGCTGCGCAGCTTTAGGCCTGGCTTGGGCAAGAAGGGCGGGCTGCCGGCATTCGGTGCGCTGGTCACGAACGGCAGCTCAAGGCAGTCGGCGAACCTGGCTCGGCCGAGCCCGTTTCTCGAAGCTGCCGTTCAGCCGCTCGGTATAGCGAATGGACAGGTATTGCGACGCGCGGTCGGAATGACGGACGAGCCCTGCGCCCTTCAGCCAGGCCAGATCAGACCCCCTCATTGGCTTCAGGCAAGGCCGACAGCCGCTTTATCGGCCGTGTGTTGCTGTCTTCTTCGGCTGCCCAGGCGATACGTCCGTCGGGGTGCAACGCGGAAGCCTTGAGGTCATCGATCACCGGCAAGGTGGTGGAAGGGCCAGCGTGCATTCTCCGGCCTGGGCTGACGAAGCGCAAATCGGCGGGGCACTCGCCTCGCAAGCCATTGTTTTACGATCGACGGAGAATGGCCGCGTGAGGGGGCGGATCCGCTGGGCTCATTGGCGAGATCCCCGAGAGCGACACTCCCTGCCGGCTCCCCCCGGAACAAGCCCTGAATTTCAATCGGTTTCCCGCAAGCCGCGCTCGAAGTGCTGGGCCATCGGGGCGCGGAGGCAGCGACGGACCGGGGCCGGGAAGCGGTCGAGCACGGTGTTCCGACGCGCCGGCCGGGCGGTTGTGCCGGCGGCCGGGCAATTCCGGCTTGTGCCCCCGGGCCTGCTGTTCCATTCAGTCGGGTGAGCTGACAGGATGTAACCATCTGCCCCTCCACGGAATTGCAATGCCCTCTGATCTGACTGCATCACTCTGCGCCGGACTCCCCTCTCCCATCGGAGACGACGGCTTCGCCCTCCCGGAAACCGAGGGTCTCGTGTTCCACGAGCAGCCGGCGGAGGGCGCCGGCCCGGCAGTGCTGCGCCCGGGGCTTCGCGCCACGGTGGACCGTGGCCACGACAATCTGGTCTTCGCGCATCCCGGCACGCTGAAGCACAGCTGTTCCATCATGGTGCGCAACGGCAGCGAAAACCGGATCCTGCTCGGCAAGACGCGCGTGGTGAAGGGGCAGATCACCATCAACGGCTCGCGCAACCGCATCATCCTGTGCGGAGGCGGCCCGGAGGACAGGCCCGCCGGCGCCTTCACCCTCAATGCCACCATCGTTGCCGACGATGCCACGCTCTTCATCGGGCGCGACACGACGGTGGGCGGGGTCAACATCTGGGTTCAGGGCGACCGGTCGGCGATGGTCATCGGCGAGGACTGCATGATTTCCTGGGATGTGAAGCTCAGGACGGGCGACGCCCACAGCGTGATCGACATGGCAAGCGAGCGGGTGACCAACCTCGTTCGGGACGTGACGGTCGGTCCGCATGTCTGGCTGGGCTACGAGGTGCATGTCTTCAAGGGCGTGAACATCGGCGCGGGGTCGATCATCGGTTCGACCTCCACCGTGATCCGCGACGTGGCTCCCTGCAGTGCCGCCTCGGGCGTGCCGGCCAGGACCCTGCGCTCCGGGGTCACCTGGTCGCGGCAGATGCAGGCCGGGCCGGAGGAGATCCGGCGCATCCTCGGGCGGAGCTACCTTCGCGCCCATCGCCCGGAGGCGGTCAGCGCGGAGACGGACTGAGCCTGCCCGGCGAGGCTCGCGGGGCACGGTGCTCCGTGCCCGGGACGGCGCGCCGGAAGGGCGGACGGGCCCGGGCCGCGGCGGCAGCAGCCCGCGCCGGAGGGGGGTGGCTTTCCTGCCCGCTGCGCCGCTCTGCGGCTTGCTTCGCACGCCCCCGCGCGACACTCTTCCAGGCGGAGTTGCGCCGCGCTGCCTTCCGGGGCCGGTGGCCGCCATCGGGCGGGCGCGTCCGAGCGGTGCTCACGCAGGCAGGCGGGCCTCCACGCAGGGCCCTGTTGCAACGCCGGTCCGGCTGCGCCGACAGCGTCGCGCCGGCGGGCAGGGAAGGGGGAGGGCGGATGACGGAGCATCTCACGGGGGGCTGCCTGTGCGGCAGTGTGCGGGTGGAGGCGCGGGGGCGGCCGCTGCGGGTGGCGCTCTGCCATTGCCTCGACTGCCGCAAGCACCACGGCGCGCTGTTCTACGCCGCGGCGATCTACCCGCGCGAGGCGGTGACGGTTACGGGGGAGCTGCGCGCCTATCGGGGGCGTTGCTTCTGCCCGGAATGCGGCTCCTCGGTGATCGCGCTTTCCGGAGGCGAGGCGGAGCTGCACCTGGGCGCGCTCGACGCGCCGGACCAGCTCAGGCCCGACTACGAGGGCTGGATCGCGCGGCGCGAGGCGTGGCTGCCGGATTTCGGCCTGCCGCGCTACCTCCACGACCGGGAGGAGGGCGAGCCCGGCTAGGGGCCGGCCGCTCAGGACCAGATGAAATCGTCGAGCGACAGCGCGTCCGGTGTCACGCCGCCGAGGCGCAGGGTCATGCCCTCTCCCACGCGCAGCACGGTGGCGCCGTCGCGCTCCTCCGCCGTGTCCAGCAGGGCCAGCACCTCGGCCTCGGTGTCGATGGAGACGAATTCCATGCGGTCCTCGCCGGGGGTGAAATCGCGGATCACGTCGTGGCCGGGGCTCTCGACGAAGGCGAAGATGTCGGCGCCCGCGCCGCCCTTCGCCACGTCGCGGCCCGCGCCCAGGGTGAGGTGATCGTCGCCGCGGCCGCCGAACAGCCGGTCGTCGCCGTCTCCGCCGTCGAGGATGTCGGCGCCGTCGCCGCCGAAGACGCGGTCATCGTGCTTGCCGCCGTAGAGGAAATCGTCGCCCGAGAAGCCCTTGATGAGGTCGTCGTCCGCGTTGCCGTGGATCTCGTCGCGCCCGTCGCCGCCGGCGAGGATGTCGTCTCCGGCGCGGCCGGCCATGTAGTCGTTCTCGCCCTTGCCGTTCCAGACATCCGCCTCGGCGCCGCCGTAGAAGGTGTCGGCGTTCGGCGAGCCGTGGATCTCGGTGGTCGGGTCGTAGTCCGACCAGCCGCCGTAATGGGCGAAGATCTTCAGCGCCGGGCCGTCGAGAAAGATGTAGCCGGCATCGCCGAAGGAGACGACGGGGCGTGGGCTGAGGGGCATGGGTCTGTCCTCCCGGTTTCTTCTGTCATGCAACCGTGGCGAGCATAGCACGGCGCGGGCCGGGGGGGATTAACGGGCCCGGAAATTTCCCGGGCCCGCCATCGTGTCAGCGCAGCGTCTCCGCGGAACTGTGCGAGGGCACCAGCGCGCGCATCACCGCCGACATGTCGAGCGTGCCCACCGGCGCGCCGTCGCGCATCACCCGGAAGCGCCGGTCGAGCGCGCCGTCCGCGAGGTCGATCACCGTCTCGAGATTGGCCTCGTGGTCGACCTCGCCGGAGATCCCGCCTCCGCCCGCGCCGATGCCCGCCATCTCGTCCATCACCGAGCGCACGCGCAGCACCCGGGCGCGGTTGATGTCGGAGACGAAGTCCTCGATGTAGGGATCGGCCGGGTTCAGCAGGATGTGCTGCGGCTCGCCCTGCTGCACCACCATCCCGTCCTTCAGGATCACCAGGTGGTCGGCGAGCTTCAGCGCCTCGTCGAGATCATGGGTGATGAAGACCACGGTCTTCTTCAGCTCGGCCTGCAGCTCGACCAGCAGGTTCTGCATGTCGGTGCGGATGAGCGGGTCGAGCGCCGAGAAGGCCTCGTCCATCAGCATGATCTCGGAATTCGAGGTGAGGGCGCGGGCGATGCCCACGCGCTGCTGCATGCCGCCCGAGAGCTGGTGCGGGTACTGGCCGCCGTAGCCGCCGAGCCCCACGCGGTCGAGCCACCTGTTGGCCTCGTCCTCGTACTCCGCGCGGCTGCGGCCCCTCGTGGCCAGCGCCATGCCGGCATTGTCGAGCACCGTGCGGTGGGGCAGCAGCGCGAACTTCTGGAAGACCATCGACATGATCTCCCGCCGCAGGCCGCGCAGCCGGCGCTCGTTCCAGCCCAGGATGTTCTCGCCGTTCACCAGGATCTCGCCCGCCGTGGGCTCGATCAGCCGGTTGAGATGGCGGATGAGGGTGGACTTGCCGGAGCCCGAGAGCCCCATGATCACCGTCATCTCGCCTTCGCGCATGTCGACGTTGATGTCGTTCAGGCCCAGCACGTGGCCGCGTGTTTCCAGCAGCTCGGGCTTGCCCATGCCGGCCTTCACGTCTTGCAGCGCCGCTTGAGGATCTTCGCCGAAGATCTTGTAAAGCTTGCGAATCGAGACCTTGATATCCTTGCTCATGTCCCGGTCTCCTCAGCGATGCTTCTGGCTGGCGTCGATGCGCGACAGCGAGGCCTTGGTCACGCGGTCGAGCAGGATGGCGAGCAGCACGATGCCGAAGCCGGCGACGAGGCCCACGCCCAGCTCGAGGTTGCGGATGCCGCGCAGCACCAGCACGCCGAGGCCCGGGGCCGAGACCAGCGAGGCGATCACGACCATGGCGAGCGACATCATGATGGTCTGGTTCACGCCGGCCATGATGTTGGGCAGCGCGAGCGGGATCTGCACCCCGAAGAGCTTCTGGCGCGAGGTCATGCCGAAGGCGTCGGCCGCCTCGATCACGTCGCGGTCCACCAGCCGGATGCCGAGGTCGGTGAGGCGGATCACCGGCACGATGGCGTAGAGAATGATGGCGATGCCGTAGAGCTTCGGCTCGGTGACCGAGAACAGGAAGATCAGCGGGATGAGGTAGACGAAGGGCGGCAGGGTCTGGAGCATGTCGAGCACCGGGATGGTGCCGCGCTGCATCCGGTCGCTGCGCGACATGGCGATGCCTATGGGCACGCCGAACAGCACGCATATGAAGGCACAGACGAAGATGATCGCCAGGGTCTGCATCGCGTAGTCGTAATGGTCGATGAAGGCGAGGAAGCCGATCGAGACGGCGACGAAGCCCACCAGCCGGCCCGAGCGCGTGACCGCCCAGGTGACGAGCAGCAGCACGGGGATCACGATCCACCACGGCGTCTCGACCATGGTGGAGATGGCGTTGCGCAGCATCCAGCTCAGCGGCTGGGTGGCGGGGTCGAGCACCACGCGCAGGTAGTCGCGGATGGCGAGGAAGCCCTGTTCGAGCCCGAGGGTGAGATCGCGTGTCTGGGGAATGGCCGCGCAGGCCCCGTTCAGCGCGTCGAGCGACGGGAAAGGCAGGTCCCAGAGCGAGGTGTCCTGCGGGCCGCCGGCCTGGCTCAGCAGGTCGCTCATCGACATGGGCGCGCTGTCGGCGCCGCCGTCGCACCAGTCTCTCAGGCCGAGCGTGTCGAACACGCTGTCATATGTTGCCATGAATTCTCGGACCGGGAGGCGGTCCGCCCTTGTTGTGGAACGCAAAGGACGGAGCCGGTGGCCGGCCCCGTCCCAGGAACATCAGGCAGAGCCTGCGATCAGCTCTTGTCGAGCAGCTTGGACAGGCGCTCGCGGGCCCCGTCGGACAGCCAGCCGGACCATTCGTCCTGGTAGTTGGTGAGGTAGTGAACGGCCGTCTCCTCGGCGGAGGCGTTGTTCTCGTCCTGCCAGGCGAGCAGCTTGCTCATCGTGTCGGTGTCGAAGGTCATCTTCGACATCAGCTCGACCACTTCCGGCTCACGCTCCTCGAGATCGGTGGTCACGGCGGTGAGCACCGGGGCGGCGGGGAAGTCGGAGACCTTCGGGTCCGGCGTGTCGGGGTTCTGGTTCGCCTCGTGCGCGGCCTCGTCGTAGCCGCCGAGATCGACCTTGACCATGTCGAACTTGCCCAACGGGGTGGTGGGGCCCCAGTAGTAGCCGAACCAGGGCTCCTCGTCGCCGTAGGCGGCGGCCATGGAGGTGGCCATGGTCTCGCCGGAGCCGTGGTTGAACACCTCGATGCCCGAGTCCTCGAGCTTCAGCGCGCGGACGAGATTGTCATTCACCACCCGGCAGCCCCAGCCCTCGGGGCAGTTGTTGAAGCGGCCGCCCACCCACTCGGGGTGCGCCATCACGCCCTCGATGGTCTTGAGCTCGGGGTGCTCCTCGACGAGGTAGGCCGGCAGCCACCAGCCCTCGACACCGCCGGGCTTGAGCACCTCGGCGACGCGCTTGATCTTGCCCTCGTCCTCGAGGCGCTCGAACACCTCGCCGGTGGAGTTCAGCCACAGCTCGGTGACGATGTCGGGCTCGCCGTTCTCGGCCACCGAGGTGACGGCGGGCACGGTGTCGGAGGGCACCACGGAGACGTCGCAGCCATAGCCCTGCTCCATCAGGAACTCGGCGACGGTGGTGACCACGGCCGCCGAGGCCCAGTTCATCTGGGTGATGGAGACTTCGCCGCACTCGCTGCCCTGGTCCTGGGCCTGGGCGGCCAGCGGCGCGATGAGGGCGGCAGCCGCGGCAGCAGCGGTCATCGTGAACTTGCGCATGGGGGATCCTTCGATTTTCGGAATGGGTGTCCGCCGGGAAGGGGACGGGATCGCTTCGGCCGGGCCCGGAAGGGCCGGCGACGATCCGCCGGGCGAGGACCGCACAGCCCTGTCGCACCGCCCGCCAGGGGCAGCCGCAGCGCGTGAGAAGCGGGCAAGACTGTGTTGCGATCTCTC
This sequence comes from Oceanicella sp. SM1341, assembly GCF_003448965.1. GTDB lineage: Bacteria > Pseudomonadota > Alphaproteobacteria > Rhodobacterales > Rhodobacteraceae > Paroceanicella. The sequence continues at coordinate 406,779 of NZ_QRGC01000001.1, read as the reverse complement.
GGTCATTGGCCGCGCCCGTATAGGCGGAGGGGCCTCCGATTGCAAACCGCGGGCCCGGCCGCAGGCGCCGCGCCGGGTGGCCGAACCGCCCGGGATGCGGCCGCGGGGCGGGGCGCGGACGGCGGGCGCCGGGGCGCCAAACCCCGTGTGCGCGGGCCCGGAGCGCGGTCCGGCCCGGCCACGGGCGCCGCGCCGCGTGGCCTTCGCGACCAAACGAAGAAAATCTTTCGAAATTTTTCCCGTTCCCCCGGAGGCGTCCGCGAGGGGAGCCCGCGGCCATGGGGAATAGCCGATGAGACGAATCGCCCCCGCGGCCGGCGAATCGCGCGCCCGCCACTTTGCCGCTTCGCGGGCAGGTGCCGCGCGCGGCTCCGGCGGCGCATGAATTCTGCCGATCCGGCCCGCGTTACTTGCTCTGCTCCGCCGCATGTGCCGCGGCCGCGAAACTTCCTGCCGGGCAGGGTTGCGGGGGCTTCCGTCGCGCCCCTTGTCCCCGCGCGCGGGACGGCGCAGGCTGCAGTGCAGCATGGCCCCCGGCGCCGCGCCCCGGGCAGGGGCGCACGGGGGGCGGATACGGGTGGAGAGGAGAGGGGCGTGAGCGTACGCAGCCACAGGCATCTCAGGCGGCCGATGGCCTCGGCCAGGGCCATCGTCGGGCACCGGCGGTCGCACGGCTCGGACCTGCTGCTCGCGACCTTCCTGGCCGCGGTTGCGGGCTGCGCGAATGCCGGCGGCTTCTTCGTGCTGGGGGCCTATACCTCGCACATGACCGGATGGCTCTCGACCCTGGCGGACGAGGCGGCGCTTCTGAACGCGCGGCTGGTGGCGGCGGCGCTGCTCGCCATGGTCTCCTTCGTGGCCGGGGCGGCGCTGGGAACGATGCTGATCAACCTCGGGCGGCAGCGAGACCGGCGCCGGCAATACGCGCTGCCCATCGCCGCGGAAGGCCTGCTGCTGCTCGCCTTTGCCGGGCTCGCGGCGGCGGGGGCGCCCGGGGCGGCGGCGCTGGCGGTGCTCTGCCTCACCATGGGGCTGCAGAACGCCACCATCACCAAGATCTCCGGCGCGCGCATCCGCACCACCCATGCCACCGGAATGATCACGGACGTGGGGATCGAGCTCGGCCGCGCCGCGTTCCGCCTCATCGCGCCGCGCAGCGGGGTGCGCGCCAACCTGGGCAACCTGGGCATCCTGGGCCGGCTGCTGGGCGCCTTCCTCGCCGGCGGGCTGGTGGGGGCGCTCGGCTACCGGGCGGTGGGGGCCCTCTTCACCGTGCCGCTCGCCGTGCTGCTGCTGGGGCTGGCGCTGCCCCTCATCCTGGAGCGGCGCGGCGCCTGAACGCGCGCGGCCTCACGTGGCGGGCCTCAGGTGGCGAGGATCAGCGACACCCGGTTCCGCCCCGCGGCCTTCGCATCGTAGAGGGCCTTGTCGGCGCGGCGCAGCAGTTCCTCCACCGAGCGGTCGGCGGGGTCGGAGATGCTCACCCCCACGCTCACCGTGATCGCGGGCAGCGCCTCGTCCGGCTGCTCGGCGATCGCCTGGCGCAGCTTCTCGGCCACGGTGAGCGCGCCCGAGCGGTTCATCAGCGGCAGCATCAGCGCGAATTCCTCGCCCCCCGTGCGGCTGATCATGTCGCCGGCGCGCAGGACCCGGGTCGCCACCTCGGCGAAATGGCGCAGCACCGCGTCGCCCGTCGCATGGCCGTGGGTGTCGTTGATCTGCTTGAAATGGTCGAGGTCGAGCACGAGGGCCGCGAGCGGCTGGCCGGTGCGCCGCGCGATCTGGAACTGCCGGTCGGCGGTCTCCATGAAATGCCGGCGGTTGGGCAGGCCGGTGAGCCCGTCCTGCGTCGCCATCTCGTAGAGGTGGGCGGCATAGTTGCGCACCATGCGCACCAGCGGATGGAAGATGAACACCGCCTCCAGCGCGAGGGTGAGCAGCAGGGTGGCCAGCACCACCTTCTGGGCCGTGCGCATCCAGGCAACGTCGTCCTGGGCCTCGCGCTCGAAGAGTTTCACCGCCGCGTCGAGGTCGGGAAGCAGCTCGCTGCGCGCCATGCGGGTGATCTGGGTATAGGCGCCGGTGGCATCGTCGCCGCCCGCGGCATAGCGCGCCACGGCACCGAGATAGCTGCGCACCTTCGCGTCGAGCGGCGCGGGCCCGTCGAAGTAGAGCGCGCGCGCCGCCGGCGACAGCGCCCGCGCGATGCCGAGGTCGCCGCCGTTGATGAGCGCGTCCTGCGCGCGCTCCATCGCCTGCGCTGCCTCCAGCATCTGGTTGCGGGCGTCGGCCTTGCCGTCCTCCATGTCGGCGGCGAGCAGGGCGATGCGCTGGGAGAGCATGCGCTGCCGGCCCGCCACGTTGATCACGGTCGCCGAATCCTGCTGCTGGACGATCACGCCGTCGAGCAGGAAATGCACCGCGGAGGAGAGCACCGCCAGCAAGGTGAGCCCCACGAGGTAGGCGATGGTCATCCGGTGTGCGATGGAGCGTTCCGTGGTCAAGGGCAGTCTCCGGTCTGCGAGGCCGGGGGTACGGGCCCGGCAGCCGCGCCGGCCCGGCAGCGCGGAATGCTGCGGGCGCGAAGCGGCGGGTGAACTCGCGTCGAGGTTGCAATACCCGACCGGGAAATGCACGCGCCAAGGTGAGGCGCGCGCGCAATAATTCGGCCGGCGGCGGCGGGAGCCGCCGCAGGGCAGCGGGGCCGGCCGGGGGGTCAGCCGGGCATGGTCCACTCGCGGCCGCGGGGCGTGTCGACGTATTCCGGCCAGCGGTGGTTCACCGGCGCGCGGAAATCGGCCGGAAGCAGCGGCGCCACCCATTTCGTGCCGCCCACGCCGCCGCCGGTGCGCTCCTCGAACTCGGCGCGGATCGCCTCCAGCGCCTCCGGCCGCGTGAGCAGGTCGAGCAGCGTCACCGAGATCACCTGCGCCGCCTTCGACCACATCGGGTCGATGCAGGCCGGGGTGCCGCCCATCGCGTGGCGGGTCCACTCGGGGTAGCGGAAGCCCGCGGGGGGCTCCAGCGTCGGCCGGCCCACGTAGAGGCGCACCGTGGGCGCATGCCAGGTGTAGTCCACGTAATCATCGGCGGCGTAGTTGAGCTGCCAGGCGGGAAGCTGGGCGCGGAAGGCCTCTTCCGCCTCCCAGGGGGGCGTGAGGCGCATCAGCCCGTCGAGGAAGGGCTCCTCCATCCGCTCCAGCCCGAGATTGCCCTGGATCTCGCGGGCGAAGGCCTTGGCCTCGTCGCCCCATTCCGGCGCGCCGAGCCGCTCGAAATTGCGGAAGGTGAGCTCGGAGAATGCCTTGTTCGGCAGGCCGGCCCGGGTGCGGGTGATCCACTCGGCCGTGACCGTGCAATGGGTCATGCCGGCGATCTGCTCGGCATTGCGGTCGAGCACGGCGAAGGCGGCCTCGCACATCTCCAGCTTCGGGGCGCGCATCGAGTACTGGATCTGCCCCACGCCCGGCGCGATGTTGTCGGCCGTGGCCTGGCCGGCGACGGGGATGAACTCGTTGATCGTCCAGCTCCCCGAGTGGGGCAGCATGCTCTCCTTCATCATCTTCGAGTTCATGTACATCATGCACACGGCGTCGATGGCGCCGGGCGCGCGGGCCATGGCGTGGACATGGGTCACGTTGCCGCCCGTGGCATCGGCCTGCCAGGTCTCGGGGTCCTCGCACTCGAAGGTGTACATCCGGCTCCAGTAGGGGGCGGAGGTGGTCTCCCAGAAACAGCCGTTGGTGAGGGTGGGGAAGGAATGCGGGTGGAAGGAGAAGGCCGCGTCGAGCCCGTCGTAGAAGCCATGCGCGGCATGCACGGGCTTGGCGCCGCACATCTTCTCCGCCGGCTCGCCGAAGAACACCAGCGTGCCGCCGATCCCGTGTTCCTCCATCGCGCGCTTGGCGGCGAGGAAGCCGGCGAAGGCGCCGATGCCGAGGGCGGAATGCGGGTCGGTGTGGCCGGCGGCGTGCTTCGACTCGCCCTCGCGCGGCTGGCGGTATGGCACCGGCGCCTGGCTCTGGCCGGGCACCGCGTCATACTCGGCGTAGCCCGCGATGCGCGGGCCGGGGCCGTTTTCCCAGGTGGCGCGGAAGGCGGTGGGCATGCCGGCGGTGCCGCGCTCCACCGTGAAGCCCTCCGCCTCCAGCCGGTCCATGTACCAGGCCGAGGAACGGTACTCGCGCCAGCTCGGCTCCTGGAAGTTCCAGATGGTCATGTGGTCCTCGGAGAAGGCGGCGTGCCGCTCCTCGAGAAAGCGCAGGGCTTCGGCCTGCGCGGCGCTCCAGTCGGTCATGCTCACACCTCGTCGCGGATCAGGGGGGCGGTGGAGCAGTGCAGCCCGCCGCCACCGGAGTTCATCTTGTCATAGGGAAGGGTCAGAACCTCGACACCGCGGGCGTCCAGCCGGTCGCGCGTGCGCGGCGAGATGCCGTGCGGCATGACCATCCGGCGCGGCGCGATGGCGAGAGAATTGGTGATCCAGCTGTCATCCTCGGGGCAGAGCTCGATGAGCTCGATGGAGAGGGCGCGCAGCTTTTCGAGAAACCAGTGCGGCAGCAGCGCCGAATTGCCGATGGCAAGGTCGGGGGCGATCATCACGAACACCCCGTCGAGGTGCAGCCGGTAGCCGGTGAGCGGCACGCGGATGAGCTCCACGCCCTGGGCGCGCAGCACCTCCTCGATCTGCCGCGCGCCTTCCTCGTTGGTGCGCGAGGACATGCCGGTGGCCGCGAGCGTGGGCGTGAGCCAGCAGAAGCTGCCGCCCTCAGCCACCGCGGTGCCCGAGAGGGTGCGCAGGATAGGGCAGCCGAGATTGGCCAGCGTGCGGGTGGCCGGCAGTTCCTCGCCGCGGCGGATCCGCGGCCCGAGGCGCATCACCATCGCGCCGCCGCCGACGGCCACCACCGAGTCGCGCGTGTAGCAGGTCTTCATGCGGTCCTTCGCCGGGGCGTCGATCATCACCACCTCCACGCCCTCGGCGCGCAGCAGGTCGGCATAGGCGTCGTGCTGGGCCTGCATGGCCGGCAGGTCGGGGCCCTCGTTTCCGCGCCAGTACCAGCCGGCCTGCACGTCGCCGAAGGCGTTGTTGTCGAGCCGCTTCGAGGTGTCGACGATGTTCACCTCCGGCCCGGGGCGGTGCATGAGCACGGTGCGCAGCCGCCCGACGTCATTCGTGCAGCCCCACTTGCGGCCCCACCATTTGCGCTGCTGGTCCTCGTCCTCGAAGGCGGGCTCGGCCTCGGAGGGGAAGAGCTTGATGAGCTGGTTGTATCGCCATTCGGTCTCGCTGATCGCGCTCAAGGGGGCATGCTCCTGTCGGTTCGGGTGACGCGGCGCGACGCCCTGCGGCGGCGGCCGGGGCCGAGGGTAGGTGCGACCGCTCCGGCCTGCAATACGATTGTGTCATAAATCGTATATGCTCGCCGGGCGTGCATCGCGCTGCCGCGCTGCAACGGCGCGGCAGTTTTCTTTGCGCCGCAACTGCAGTAAGGATGGGCGCAGGGGGGGGTGGGCCTGCCGGCGGCGGGGCGCGCAGCGATGCGCCCGGCCGGGTGCGCGGGCGCCCAAGCATCGGAGCACTCTATGGCTATCGTCCGCGTCTACAACCAGGCGGCCCGCTACGGGACGTTCGAAAACCCGGCTGACTTCGGCGGCAACTTCCTTGTGCCGGCACTGGCCGGGGCCACCGTGACCGGCGCGACCAGCGCGCAGGTGACCCTGGAATCGACCTCGATCGGGCTGTTCACCACCCTGCTCGTGGGCGATTTCAACATCGTGGACGGCGAGGTGAGCGGCGGCACCGTCGAGGGGCTGCGCTTCATCTGGCGCGACGTGATGTTCCAGGCCTGGAACGGGCTGGGATGGAACTACAACACCCTCATCGCCGCAGCCGAGGCCTCGGCCTCCGGGGCCGACCCGGACGCGCTGATGAATTTCCTCTCGCGCGACAGCTACCGCTTCGAGGCGCTGTTCACCACCGCCTACGACGACCTGCAGGCCAGCCCCTGGGACGATCTGATCCTCGGCTCGGAGCAGTCGGACGACATCTGGGGCAGGGACGGCAACGACACCATCCGCAGCGGCAACGGCGGCGACCAGGTCTATGGCGGGCCGGGCAACGACATCGTCACCGGCGGCACCGGCAACGACTACCAGTTCGGCGGCACGGGCGATGACAACATGCGCGGCGAGGGCGGCGCGGACAACATGTACGGCGGCGCCGGCAGCGACAGGCTCTTCGGCGGCGCCGGCAACGACCTGCTCAACGGCGACGGCGGCGACGACTTCCTGTTCGGCGGCGACGGCTCGGACGAGATCCACGGCGGCGCGGGCAACGACGCCATCTACGGCGACGCGGACGGCGACGCGCTCTACGGCGGCGCCGGCATCGACCGGCTCTACGGCGGCGGCGGCGACGACCGGCTCGTGGGCGGCGACGGCAACGACATGCTCGCCGGCGGCGGCGGCGACGACGGGCTGTTCGGCGGCAACGACAACGACCGGCTGTTCGGCGGCGGCGGCGATGACGGGCTGCGCGGCGAGGCGGGCAACGACCTGCTGCGCGGCGGCGCGGGCAACGACGGGCTATTCGGCGGCGACGGAACCGACCGGCTCTACGGCGGCGACGGCGATGACGGGCTCTACGGCGGCGAGGACGGCAGCCCCGACGTGCTCTACGGCGATGCCGGGCACGACGGGCTCTACGGCGGGTCGGGCAACGACCGGCTCTACGGCGGTATCGGCAACGACGGGCTCTTCGCCAACGGCGGCAACGACCGTGTCTACGGCGGCGCCGGCTGGGACGGGCTCTACGGCGGCGCCGGCAACGACGCGCTCTACGGCGGGTCGGGCAACGACGCGCTCTTCGGTGGCGACGGCAACGACATCCTCGAGGGCGGAGCGGGCGACGATCAGCTCGTGGGCGGCGAGGGCATCGACCGGTTCGTGTTCACCGGCACGGATTTCGGCAACGACTGGGCGCTGACCGACCTCACCATGTTCTACGACAACGGCTGGCAGGGGGAGATGACCGACCGGCTGGTGCTCGACCCCGGCGCGACGCTGCAGGTGAAGCTGGTGGAGAACATCGAGCTCGAGCTGCTCGAGCTCGCCTTCGACGTGATCGAGAACGGCCAGGTGAGCGGCCAGGTGCGGCTCAACGTCTTCCCGCCCGCGGGCGGCAGCAGCGAGGCCGATTACACCGGCTGGCTCTCGGCCGCGCAATCGGCCCTGGACGACGCGATCCTCGCCTGAGGCCGCGGGCCGGCCGCGCGAAAGGGGCCGTCGCGGTTGCGGCGGCCCCTTCCCGTCGGTTCGTGCCGGGCTCAGACGAAGACGAAATCGTCCGTGTAGTCGAGCGAGGCCATGTTCACGCCCTCCAGCACCACGCTGTCGCCTCCCGCGACGTAGGAGATGAGCGTGCCCGTGCCGACCACCGCGGAGATGGTGAGGTCGGCCAGGGTGATGCCGAGGGCCGAGAAATCCAGCACGTCCTGGGTTCCCGCGCCGGCGGTGAAGTCGCCGTTGACGATCCAGTCGTCGCCGAAATTGCCGGCGAAGACGAAGGTGTCGTCGCCGCCGTTGCCCTCGAGCATGTCGTCGCCGGTGCCGCCATCGATGATGTCGTTGCCCCAACCGCCGCGGATGGTGTCGTTCCCGGCACCTCCGTAGAGGCTGTCATGCTGGCCGCCGCCGTCGATGGTGTCGTTGTTGCCCTGCCCGTAGATGCGGTCGTTGCCCGTGTCGCCCCACATCACGTCGTTGCCGTTGCTGCCGCGCAGGTTGTCGTTGTCGGCACCGCCGTAGACCGTGTCGTGTCCGCCGCCGGCGACCACGAAGTCGTTGCCGTCGCCGCCGTGGACGGTGTCGTTGCCGGCGGCGGTCCATACCCGGTCGTTGCCCGCACCGGCATCGACCTCGTTCACGTTGTAGGCACCGTTGTTGTTGATGCGGATGTCGTTGGCCGCGGCGCTGCCGATCACGTCGGCGCCACCGCCGGTGGTGAGGTCCTCGAAGCCCCCGAAGGTCTTGTAGACCGTGCCGGCGAAGGTCATCTGGCCGGCGCCGATGTCGAAGAGCACGGTGTCGACATAGGTGAGGTCGTTCACGTAGAGATCCTCGCCACTGCCACCGTAGACCGCGCCGCCCGTGCCCGAATCCCGGTCGATGACCGTGTCGCGCCCGGCGCCGCCATAGGCGTAGTCGGAGCCGGTCTCGAGGTCGATCAGGTCGTCGCCGGTGCCGCCGTAGACCGTCTCGTTGCCGGAGGTGCCGATGAAGCTCGAGCCGCCGTTGGCCAGGCCGTAGCGCTCGAAGCCGGAGATGTAGTCGTTGCCGCCCGCGCCGGTGACGGTGTTTGCCGAGACGTCGATGTTCACGCCGCCGGGCGCGCCGGTATAGCCGAGGTAGTCGTGATCCCCGGCGCCGCCGTAGAGCGTGTCGTCCCCGCTCGTCTCGTACACGTAGTCGTAATCGCCGTCGCCGAGGCTCACGTAGTCGTCGCCGATGCCGGAGTAGACCGAGTCGTTGCCGCCGTAGGTGAGGATGGTGTTGTCGGAGGCCGGGCCGGTGTCGTTGATGATCACCCGGTTGGCGTTCGCGTCGCCGTAGAAGTCCGCGCCGCCGCCGAGGGTGAAGTTCTCGATGCCGGTGAAGGTGTCGTAGGTGTTGCCGTTGAAGGTCATCGCACCCGCGGAGATGCTGAACAGCACGCTGTCGACCCAGGTCTCGTCGCTCACCAGCGTGTCGGTGCCGGAGCCGCCCACGTAGTGGTCGTAGACGCCGGTGGTGTGGGTGTCGATGAAGGTGTCGTTGCCGGCGCCGCCATAGGCGGTATCGGCCCCGGCGCCGGCCTCGATCGTGTCGTTGCCGCTCTGGCCGTAGATCAGGTTCGCCCCGGCGTCGCCGGTGAGGCTGTCGCTGTGGTTCGAGCCGGAGATGTTCTCGATGCCCGAGAGCACGTCGTTGCCGTCCGCGCCGCTGGCGGTGCCGGTGGCGAGGTTCACGGTCACGGCGCCGGTGGCGTAGGTGTAGTCGGCCTCGTCGGTGCCGTCGCCGCCGTAGAGGTAGTCGTCGCCGTCGTTGCCGCGCAGCTCGTCGTTGCCGGTGCCGCCGTACATGTAGTCGACCGTGTCGGCGCCCCGCATGTAGTCGTTGCCCGCGCCGCCGTAGAAGCGGTCGACATCGCCGGCCGTGGCCCCGGCGCCGGCCACGTCGTCGGCGCCGTACATGAAGTCGGCGCCCTGGTCGCCGTAGATGTAGTCGGAGCCGGAGCCGCCGTAGAGGTAGTCGTTGCCGTCGTCGCCATCGACCTGGTCGTTGCCGGCGCCGCCGTAGAGATAGTCGTTGCCGGTGCCGATGGTGGAGTTCTTCATGCCACCGTCGACACGGTCGTCGCCGTCGTTGCCGCGCAGGGTGTTGTTGGCGGCATTGCCGTACATGGTGTCGTCGCCCGAGCCGCCGTAGGCGTTCTCGATCAGCGAGCGGGTGTCGCCGTTGTATTGCAGGGCGTTGAAGATGGAGCCGCGGGCGTAGTTGCCGTTGCCCAGGTTGGCTTCCTGGGTGTGGCCATTGGTGTCGAGGTCGATCCAGTAGCCGGGGCGCAGGTCGACGTCGAGGTCGGTGCTGTAGTTCGACAGGTCGTAGGTATCGACGCCGTTGCCGTCCCAGATGGTGCGGAACACGATGTTGCCCAGCGGCGTGCCCTGACCGACGCCGTTCACGAACATCTCGCCGGTGGTGGTGGAGAAGCTGTAGGTGGTGCCGGTCGAATTGGTGGAGAAATTCGCGCCGTACATGAACTGGATGGCGGCGATGTCGTACATCATCAGCGACTGGGCGTAGCTGGTGCCGGCATTGGTGTAGCCGCCCGAGCCGGGATGCCCGACATAGGAGCGGTAGGTCATGATGGAGAATTCCATCGAGTCGCGGTTCGCGTTCATTGCACCGGCGATGCCGCCGGTCTCCTGGCCGTGCTTGAGGCCGAGCGCGTGGCCCAGCTCGTGGCCGATGGTGTGCCAGTCGTAGTCGCCCATGTCGGGGTCGTCGCCCGAGCCGTTGAACCACATATCGCCGTGGTATTCCTGCGAGCCCGGGTAATAGGCGTAGGCGGTGCCGGGGTCGTCGGAATTGGCGAAGCGCAGGGTGGCTTCCTGGTCCTCGTCGAGGGCGCCGGGGGCGCCGTCGAGCTCGGTGAAGCTCAGCCCGGACACCGCGGCATACATCGCGAGCCAGGACACGGCCGCGCCCTCCTGCTTCGCGCTGAAGCTGGAGAAGGAGCCGGAGTGGCTGCTGTAGTTGGGATAGCCCGCCCCGTAATCGCCCACGAAGACGCTGGGGAAACTGTAGGTCAGGCTGGCATCGGTCCAGCGGGCGCCGACGAGCAGGCCGTCGGTGTTCTGGTCTCCGGTGCCCACGGTGAAGCTGGTATAGGGGGTTGCGCCGTAGTCGATGACGCCATCGGGTTCATGGGGCATTTCAAACTCTCCCGTCACGAAAAGGATACTGAAACGCGGACGGGCCCCGGCCCGAGCCGGTGGCGGCCGCGGGGCGTTGCCCCCGGGGTGCCGCACCCCTGTCCACGCTCCCGAGGGTACGGGGTTCGCGCCGCTCTCCTGAGCCGATAAGCCCGGTTTGTGTGCAAGCTCACATTCGCGGTTGCATCGCGCCGCCCGCTGCACGTCCTTCTTGCATCGGTGCGCGGGGGGCTGCTCCCGGGTGTCGCCAGGCCGCCGCCCGCGCCACCGGAATCTCCACGCTGACAAGGGGTTGCGGGGAGGGCGGAGCAGTGGCGCCGCCTGCCGGGCCGGGGGGCGGGCGGGGCCGCGCGGGGCCGCGGTGCAGCCGCGAAAGCCTCGTGCGACGCGGCGGGAAAAACTGCGCGCCGGCGTGAACCGCAGGGGGCGGGGCAGGGGGCAAGGCCCCCTCGGCGGGGCGAGGAGCCCCGCCCGTGCGACCCGGTGAAGAATATCTTCAAACCGGTCAGATCGGCGCTTGACGCCCCCCCCGCGAGCACATAAAACCCCGCCACGCCCAAGGGCGTGCCTTCAGCAAGGCGAGCGGTTGTAGCTCAGTTGGTTAGAGTACCGGCCTGTCACGCCGGGGGTCGCGGGTTCGAGCCCCGTCAACCGCGCCATCACCTTCCCCCTTCTCCCGGATGACCTTGCGAAACTCCGTCCGCCCCGCGGGCGCGATCGCGTATACGGGCGGGCGCGCCGCGAGTCACGACTCATCGGTACCAGCCTTCCGGGGCGCCCCGGCGAGGGGCCGGATGAGCGGACCGGAAAAAAACTTTTTCCCTCATCGCTCTGCGGGGTCTGTGCGTGGGCGCCGGCGCATTGCATACTGTCCCGGATTGGGGCGTTTTCGCCTTGTTAACGCCGGATTGGCTAACAATCGCCGACGACCCGGTCATGACGAGCGGATGCCTGCCGGAAGAGCCGTGGTCCGGTTGACCTTGCACTGCGGTAAAGGTAAATCCGTGAACACTGAATGCCGGGTTCCTGGCCAGACTGCAAAGGAGCAGCGCGATGGACGAGCTTCTGAGGGAATACCTCCCCATTCTCATCTTTCTCGGTATTGCCATCGGACTGGGGCTCGTTCTGATCCTCGCCGCTGTCGTCCTTGCCGTGAGGCGGCCCGACGCCGAGAAGATTTCCGCCTACGAGTGTGGCTTCAACGCCTTCGACGATGCGCGCATGAAGTTCGACGTGCGCTTCTACCTCGTCTCCATCCTCTTCATCATCTTCGACCTCGAGGTCGCCTTCCTGTTCCCCTGGGCCGTGGCCTTCAAGGACGTGGGCACCTTCGGCTTCTGGTCGATGATGGTGTTCCTGGGCGTGCTTACCGTGGGCTTCATCTACGAATGGAAGAAAGGGGCGCTCGAATGGGAATGACGCCAGCTCTCGCCACCACGGCAGGTCCGGACAAGGACGTGCAGGCGCGCCAGCTTTCCGACCAGCTCGCCGACAAGGGCTTCCTGCTCACCACCGCGGACGACCTGATCAACTGGGCCCGCACCGGTTCGCTGTTCTGGATGACCTTCGGCCTCGCCTGCTGCGCGGTGGAGATGATGCACACCTCCATGCCGCGCTACGATGCCGAGCGTTTCGGCTTCGCGCCCCGCGCCAGCCCGCGCCAGTCCGACGTGATGATCGTGGCAGGCACGCTCACCAACAAGATGGCCCCGGCGCTGCGCAAGGTCTACGACCAGATGCCCGAGCCGCGCTACGTGATCTCGATGGGCTCCTGCGCCAACGGCGGCGGCTACTACCACTACTCCTACTCGGTGGTGCGCGGCTGTGACCGCATCGTGCCGGTGGACATCTACGTGCCCGGCTGCCCCCCGACGGCGGAGGCGCTGCTCTACGGCATCCTGCAGCTGCAGCGGAAGATCCGCCGCACCGGCTCCATCGCGCGCTGAGGAGGTGACATGAGCGACGCCCTTACCGAACTCGCCGCGCTCATCGAGCTGCGCAAGCCCGATGCCTTCGTGTCCTCCGTGATCGCCTATGGCGAGCTCACGGTGGTGGTGGCGCGCACCCAGCTCCCCGACCTGGTGAGCTTCCTGCGCGACGACAGGGCCTGCCGCTTCGGCACGCTGGTGGACATCACCGCCGCCGACTATCCGGAGCGCGACCGGCGCTTCGAGGTGGTCTACCACTTCCTGTCGATGCACCAGAACATCCGCATCCGCCTCAAGCTGCAGGTGCGCGAGGACGAGATCGTGCCGTCGATCACCCCGATCCACCCCTCGGCCAACTGGTTCGAGCGCGAGGTGTTCGACATGTTCGGCGTGCTGTTCTCCGGCCACCCGGACCTGCGGCGCATCCTGACCGACTACGGGTTCCGCGGCCATCCGCTGCGCAAGGATTTCCCCACCACGGGCTATGTCGAGGTGCGCTACGACGAGGCGGCAAAGCGCGTCGTCTACGAGCCGGTCGAGCTGGTGCAGGACTACCGGCTGTTCGACTTCATGAGCCCCTGGGAGGGTGCGCAATACATCCTTCCCGGCGACGAGAAACAGGAGAAGGCGTAAGCCTTCCCGGAGAAAGCGGAGCCCGTGCAGGACATCCAGGCGACATTGCTCTACGGCATCGGCGCGCAGAAGGCGGGGACCACCTGGCTCCACGACTGGTTCGCGACCAATCCGGCCGTGCATGTCTCTCCCGTGAAGGAGGTGCATTACTTCGATGCGCTCCTGCACCCGGGGGAGCGCGGGCATGTCGTGCAGCGCGCCCGCCAGCTCGAGGAACTGGGCCGCAAGCTGCGCGGGGCCGGCGGGCCGAAGCATTTCGCCAACCTGCACGGACAGGCCGCGCGGCTGGTGAGCCTGCTGGGCATCCATGCCGGTGATCCGGGCAGCGATGACGCCTATCTCTCCTGGCTCTTCGCCGGGCATCGCGGCGAGGCGGTGGTGACCGACATCACCCCCTCCTATGCCACGCTCGACAGGGCGGGCTTCGCGCGCATGGCCGCGGCGGCGCCCTCGACCCGGTTCCTCTTCGTGCTGCGTGACCCGGTGGACCGGCTCTGGTCCTCGATGCGGATGACCGGCGGCCGCGAGGCGGCGGCGAAGGGCACCGACTTCGCGGAGACCGTGCGGCGCTGGTACGATGCGGTGCTGGCCGGCGAGCAGCCGCGCCAGTCCGAGCGCTCGGACTACCTGCGCACAATGACCGAGCTCGAGGCCGCGGTGCCGGCGGAGCACATTCTCTGCGTCTTCTTCGAGGAGCTGTTCGCCCCGCGCACGCTGGAGCGGATCACTTCCTTCCTCGACCTGCCGCCGCACCCGGGCGACACGGTGGCGCGCTCCAACGCGGGCGCGCCGCTGGAGATCGACGCCGAGCGGCTGGCCGCGGGCGTCGCGGCCCTCGCGCCCGACTACGAATTCATCGCGAAGCGCTTCGGCGACGCGCTTCCCGAGCTCTGGCGCCGCCGCATGGCGCTGCTGCCCAACCGGGCGGAGGCATGACCATGCGGGAAGCAGGGCATCAGGCATCGCGCCGCAACGCGTTTCTCCCCCACGGCCCCGTGGGCGGACAATTGAGGAAAGGGGTCGCATGATGGACGGTTCCCAGGACATGCTCACCGGCGAACAGCGGATCCGGAACTTCAACATCAACTTCGGGCCCCAGCACCCGGCCGCGCACGGCGTGCTGCGCATGGTGCTGGAGCTCGACGGCGAGATCGTCGAGCGGGTGGACCCGCATATCGGCCTGCTGCACCGTGGCACCGAGAAGCTGATGGAAAGCCGCACCTACCTGCAGAACCTGCCGTATTTCGACCGGCTGGACTATGTGGCGCCGATGAACCAGGAGCACGCCTGGTGCCTCGCGATCGAGAAGCTCACCGGCACGGTGATCTCGCGCCGCGCCTCGCTGATCCGGGTGCTGTTCTGCGAGATCGGCCGCATCCTCAACCACCTGCTCAACGTCACCACCCAGGCGATGGACGTGGGCGCGCTCACCCCGCCGCTCTGGGGCTTCGAGGAGCGCGAGAAGCTGGTGATCTTCTACGAGCGGGCCTCGGGCGCGCGCTTCCACGCCGCCTATTTCCGCCCCGGCGGCGTCCACCAGGACCTGCCGCCGAAGCTGATCGACGACATCTTCCAGTGGACCGAGGAATTCCCCGAGAAGCTCGACGACATCGACGGGCTGATCACCGAGAACCGCATCTTCAAGCAGCGCAACGTGGACATCGCGGTGATCTCGCAGCAGGAGGCGCTCGACTACGGCTATTCCGGCGTGATGGTGCGCGGCTCGGGCATGGCCTGGGACCTGCGCCGCGCCCAGCCCTACGAGTGCTACGACGAGTTCGACTTCCGCATCCCCGTGGGCAGGAACGGTGACTGCTACGACCGCTACATCTGCCGCATGCAGGAGATGCGCGAGAGCGTGAAGATCATGCGCCAGGCGCTGGAGAAGCTCGACCAGTGCAAGGGCGAGGACGTGATGGTGCGCGGCAAGCTTACCCCGCCGCCGCGCGGCGAGATGAAGACCTCCATGGAGGCGCTCATCCACCACTTCAAGCTCTACACCGAGGGCTTCCACGTGCCGGCGGGCGAGGTGTATGCCGCCGTCGAGGCGCCGAAGGGCGAATTCGGCGTCTACCTCGTGTCGGACGGCACCAACAAGCCGTATCGCGCCAAGCTGCGCGCGCCGGGCTACCCGCATCTCGCCTCGATGGACCACATCTGCCGCGGCCATCAGCTCGCCGATGTCTCCGCCATCCTCGGCTCGCTCGATATCGTGTTCGGCGAGGTGGATCGCTGATGGAACTCGAGACCGCAGCAGGGCTGGGGAAACTGATCGGCGGCCTGGTCGCCGTCACGGTTCTCGCGTCGCCTGTCGGTCTCCTGGTGGGCGGCGGCATGTGTCTCTTCGGGCGCAGCAGCTGGTCCGCCTCGCTCGTCTTCGGCATCGCGGCCTCGGTGGTCGCCGGTGGCGTCGTTACAATTCTCTGGAGGGCCTGATGCTCCGCCGTCTTCACCCCGAACAGCCCGAAAGCTTCGCTTTCACCGACGCCAACCTGGAATGGGCGAAGCAGCAGCTGCTGAAATATCCCGAAGGGCGCCAGGCCTCGGCGGTGATCCCGCTCCTGTGGCGCGCGCAGGAGCAGGAGGGCTGGGTGAGCCGGCCGGCCATCGAATACGTGGCCGAGCTCCTCGGCATGGCCTATATCCGCGTGCTGGAGGTGGCGACATTCTACTTCATGTTCCAGCTCCAACCCGTTGGAAAGATTGCACATGTCCAGGTGTGTGGCACCACCTCCTGCATGATTTGCGGCGCGGAGGACCTGATCTCGGTCTGCCGTGAGAAGATCGCCCCGCATGCCCTTGAAATCAGCGGTGACGGCAAGTTCTCCTGGGAAGAGGTCGAGTGTCTCGGCGCCTGCGCCAACGCGCCCATGGTGCAGATCGGCAAGGATTTCTACGAGGATCTCACCCGCGAGAGCTTCATCGCCATTCTCGATGCGCTGGCGCGCGGCGAGGTGCCGGTGCCCGGCTCTCAGTCCGGGCGCTTCGCGGCCGAGCCCGCGGGCGGCGTGACGGCGCTGAAGCAGTTCGCCATCCCGCAGGACAAGCACAATGCCTCCGTGGCCCGCGCCGTGGCGCTGGGGGACACGATCGCCCGCATCACCGGCGAGGAGGAGGCCTACAGCTATCACCCCGGGCCCGCCACCCAGGCCGAGGGCCCGGCGACCGACCCCGAGCCGGAGGTGCCCGCCGAGGGTGAGCGCCAGGCCCAGGCCGAGCTGCACGACGCCGAGACCAAGGGCCGTCCCGAGCGCACCGACCATGTGGAGGAGAGCGGCTCCGGCGCCGAGCCCGAGCGGCTCGATGCCCCGCGCGGCGGCGCGGCGGACGATCTCAAGCAGATCAAGGGCCTCGGGCCCAAGGCCGAGGAGGCGCTGAACGCGCTCGGCATCTACCATCTCGACCAGATCGCCGCCTGGTCGGAGGACAACCTGCTCTGGGTCGAGGCGCAGGTCGATTTCCTCGGCACCCGGCCGGAGCGTGACAACTGGGTCGCGATGGCCCGGGCGCTGGTCGGCGACGAGAAGACCACCGGCTGAGGCCGGTCCGGCCCCGCGCGGGGCCGGGAAACGAACGAGGCCGCGGCAGGTGCCGCGGTCCCACGGAGGGGATGCAAGCGGACATGCCGATGGCTGACCGGAACGAGACAGGGACGAACGCCCGCGCGGCCGCCATCGTGATCGTGGCGACGATGCTGCTGTGGATGGGCGGCTCCGCGCTCGGCGGTCATCTCGGCCTGCCTGTCCGATATGCGTTCCTGCTGGATTTTGCGGCGCTCGGCGGCTTCGCCTGGGCGCTCATCGTGCTCTACCGGGCCTGGCGCAAGGGCCGTGAGGAAGGGAAGTAATCATGCTTGCGGATCAGGATCGCATCTTCACCAACATCTACGGGATGCACGACCGTAGCCTCGCCGGTGCCCGCAAGCGCGGTCACTGGGACGGCACGGCCGACCTTCTCGCCAAGGGCCGCGACTGGATCGTGAACGAGGTCAAGACCTCCGGCCTGCGCGGCCGCGGCGGTGCGGGCTTCCCCACCGGCATGAAGTGGTCCTTCATGCCCAAGGAGAGCGACGGCCGTCCCTCCTACCTCGTTGTGAACGCCGACGAATCCGAGCCCGCGACCTGCAAGGACCGCGAGATCATGCGCCACGACCCGCACACGCTGGTCGAGGGCTGCCTGGTGGCCGGGTTCGGCATGGGGGCGGTGGCCGCCTACATCTACATCCGCGGCGAGTTCATCCGCGAGCGCGAGGCCCTGCAGGCCGCCATCGACGAGGCCTATGACGCAGGCCTCATCGGGCGCAACGCCTGCGGCTCGGGCTACGATTTCGACGTCTACCTCCACCACGGCGCCGGCGCCTACATCTGCGGCGAGGAAACCGCGCTGCTCGA
This sequence comes from Oceanicella sp. SM1341, assembly GCF_003448965.1. Taxonomy (GTDB): domain Bacteria; phylum Pseudomonadota; class Alphaproteobacteria; order Rhodobacterales; family Rhodobacteraceae; genus Paroceanicella. Next base: position 389,349 of record NZ_QRGC01000001.1, on the reverse strand, counting down.
GAGCCTCGAGGGCCGCAAGGGCATGCCGCGGCTGAAGCCGCCGTTCCCGGCGAACACCGGCCTCTACGGCTGCCCGACCACGGTGAACAACGTCGAGTCGATCGCCGTCGCCCCCACCATCCTGCGCCGCGGCGCCGGCTGGTTCTCCTCCTTCGGGCGGCCGAACAACGCCGGCGTGAAGCTCTTCGGCATGTCCGGCCACGTGAACACGCCCTGCGTGGTGGAGGAGAGCATGTCGATCTCGATGAAGGAACTCATCGAGAAGCATGGCGGCGGCGTGCGCGGCGGCTGGAAGAACCTCAAGGCGATCATCCCCGGCGGCGCGTCCTGCCCGATCCTGCCGGCCGATCTCTGCGACACCGCGATCATGGATTACGACGGCATGCGCGAGCTCAAGAGCTCCTTCGGCACCGCCTGCATGATCGTGATGGACCAGAACACCGATGTCATCAAGGCGGTGTGGCGGTTGTCGAAATTCTTCAAGCACGAGAGCTGCGGCCAGTGCACGCCCTGCCGCGAGGGCACGGGCTGGATGATGCGCGTGATGGACCGTCTGGTCACCGGCGATGCCGAGCCGGAGGAGATCGACATGCTCCTCGACGTCACCAAGCAGGTGGAGGGCCACACGATCTGCGCCCTCGGCGATGCCGCGGCCTGGCCGATCCAGGGCCTGATCCGGCATTACCGCAACGAGATCGAGGACCGTATCAAGGCGAAGCGCACCGGCCGCGTCTCCGCCGTGGCGGCGGAGTGATCGCATGGCCGGTGTGAAGGACAGGCGCATGGCAAGGCGCGAGAACAAGGCTCCGGCGCAAAACGGCGCCCGGAAGGAGGCAGTGGCATGAGCGATCTGCGAAAAATCATCATCGACGACATGGAGGTGGAGGTCGATCCGGCGCTCACCCTCCTGCAGGCCTGCGAGCAGGCGGGCGTCGAGATCCCGCGCTTCTGCTACCACGAGCGTCTCTCCATCGCCGGCAACTGCCGCATGTGCCTGGTGGAAGTGGTCGGCGGTCCGCCGAAGCCCGCCGCCTCCTGTGCCATGCAGGTGCGCGACCTGCGGCCCGGGCCGGAAGGCGCGCCGCCGGTGATCAAGACCAAGTCTCCCATGGTCAAGAAGGCCCGCGAGGGGGTGATGGAGTTCCTGCTCATCAACCACCCGCTCGACTGCCCGATCTGCGACCAGGGCGGAGAATGCGACCTGCAGGACCAGGCGATGGCCTATGGCGTCGACTTCTCGCGCTTCCGCGAGGAGAAGCGCTCGGCCATCGACCTCGACCTCGGGCCGCTGGTCGAGACCCACATGACCCGCTGCATCTCCTGCACCCGCTGCGTGCGCTTCACCACCGAGGTGGCCGGCAGCACCGAGATGGGCCAGACCGGCCGCGGCGAGGACAGCGAGATCACCTCCTACCTCAACCAGACGCTGAGCTCGGAGCTGCAGGGCAACATCATCGACCTCTGCCCGGTGGGCGCGCTGGTCTCCAAGCCCTATGCCTTCACCGCCCGGCCCTGGGAGCTCCGGAAGACCGAGAGCATCGACGTGATGGACGCGCTCGGCTCCAACATCCGGGTCGACACCCGCGGTCGCGAGGTGATGCGGATCGTGCCGCGCAACCATGACGGCGTGAACGAGGAGTGGATCTCCGACAAGACCCGCTTCATCTGGGACGGCCTGCGCCGCCAGCGGCTCGACCGGCCCTATATCCGCGAGAACGGCAAGCTGCGCGCCGCCACCTGGGGCGAGGCGCTGGCCGCCGCCGCCCTGGCGATGAAGGGGGGCAAGCTCGCCGCGCTCGCCGGTGACCTCGCGCCGGTGGAGGCGATCTATGCCCTCGGCCAGCTGGTGGGCGGGCTCGGCGGCACGGTCGAGTGCCGCACCGACGGCGCACGCCTGCCGATCGGCAACCGCGCCGCCTATGCCGGCACCGCGAAGATCGAGGACATCGACAGCGCTGAGCTGGTGCTGCTCATCGGCACCAACCCGCGCGCCGAGGCGCCGGTGCTCAACGCCCGCATCCGCAAGGCCTGGCTCAACGGCGCCGCAGTGGCGATGGTGGGCGAGGCGGTCGACCTCACCTATGATTACGAGCACATCGGCGCGGACCGCGCCGCGCTCTCCAAGGTGCTGGAGCGCGGTGCCAGCGACGCGGCGAAGGAGAAATCCTCCGTGGTGATCGTGGGGCAGGGCGCGCTCTCGGGCTCCGACGGCGAGGCGGTTCTGGCCGCGGCGCAGCAGATCTGCGCCGACACCGGCTCGGGCCTGCTCATCCTGCACACCGCGGCGAGCCGCGTGGGCGCGATGGACGTGGGCTTTGCCACCGAGGGCGGTATCTCCGCCGCGCTCGAGGGGGCGGAGGTGATCTACAACCTCGGCGCCGACGAAATCGAGATCCCCGCCGGGGCGACGGTGATCTACCAGGGCAGCCACGGCGACCGTGGCGCGCACCGGGCCGACATCATCCTGCCCGGCGCCGCCTACACCGAGGAGACCGGCATCTTCGTGAACACCGAGGGCCGGCCGCAGATGGCGCATCGCGCCGGCTTCCCTCCGGGCGAGGCGAAGGAGAACTGGGCCATCCTGCGTGCGCTTTCGGGCGAGATGGGTGCGAAGCTGCCCTTCGACAGCATCACCCAGCTGCGCGCGGCCCTCTTCGCGGCCCATCCGCATCTCGCCGCCATCGACAGCGTGCCGGTGAACGAGCCGGTGGCGCTGAGCGCGGGCAGCTTCGCGGAGGGGGATTTCATCAACCCGATCCGCGACCATTACCTCACCAATCCGATCGCCCGGGCCTCGTCGGTCATGGCCGAGCTTTCCAAACTGGCGGCGTCCCGCGTGCTGCCCGTGGCCGCGGAGTAAGAGATGGACTTCTTCGACACCAATTTCGGGATCTTCCTCATCATCCTCGGGCAGTGCCTGCTGGTGACGGTGCTGCTTCTCGTGTCGCTGGCCTTCCTGCTGGTGCTCGACCGCAAGGTCTGGGGCGCGGTGCAGCTGCGCCGCTCGGTGAACGTGGTGGGCCCGTTCGGCCTGCTGCAGTCCTTCGCGGATTTCATCAAGTTCGCGCTGAAGGAAATCGTGGTGCCCGGCGGCGCCGACAAGACGGTGTTCTTCCTCGCGCCGATGATGAGCTTCGTGCTCGCCACCATCGCCTGGGCGGCGGTGCCGTTCAACGCGGGCGAGGACTCGGTCTGGGTCATCGCCAACGTGAACGTGGGCATCCTCTACATCTTCGCCATCTCCTCGCTCGAGGTCTACGGCGTGATCATGGGCGGCTGGGCGTCGAACTCGAAATATCCCTTCCTGGGCGGCTTGCGCTCGGCGGCGCAGATGATCTCCTACGAGGTCTCGATCGGCCTGATCATCGTCGGCGTGCTGATCTCCACCGGCTCGCTCAACCTCGCCGACATCGTGATGGCGCAGTCCGGCAGCTACGGGTTCTTCTCCTGGTACTGGCTGCCGCACCTGCCGATGGTGGTGCTGTTCTTCGTCTCCGCCCTGGCCGAGACCAACCGCCCGCCCTTCGACCTTCCGGAAGCGGAGTCGGAGCTCGTGGCCGGCTACCAGGTGGAATATTCCTCCACGCCGTACCTGCTGTTCATGGTCGGCGAGTACATGGCCATCGTGCTGATGTGCGCGCTCATCTCGCTGCTGTTCTTCGGCGGCTGGCTGTCGCCCATCCCGGGCCTGCCGGACGGTATCCTGTGGTTCATCCTCAAGATCCTGTTCTTCTTCTTCCTCTTCGCGATGGTGAAGGCCATCGTCCCGCGGTACCGCTACGACCAGTTGATGCGCCTGGGCTGGAAAGTGTTCCTGCCGATGTCGCTGGGCTGGGTCGTGATCGTGGCCGCATTCGCACAATACGGAGTCCCGGGCTATGCCCGGTGGTAAGGAGCCGATAATGGGTATCCAGTGGAACCGAGCCATCCGATACTTCCTGCTGGCCGATTTCATCGGCGGGTTCAGGCTCGGCATGAAATACTTCTTCAAGCCGAAGGCGACGCTCAACTATCCGCACGAGAAGGGGCCGCTCTCGCCCCGTTTCCGCGGCGAGCATGCGCTGCGCCGCTACCCGAACGGGGAGGAGCGCTGCATCGCCTGCAAGCTGTGTGAGGCGATCTGCCCCGCGCAGGCCATCACCATCGAGGCGGAACCGCGCGAGGACGGCTCGCGCCGCACCACGCGCTACGACATCGACATGACCAAGTGCATCTACTGCGGCTTCTGCCAGGAAGCCTGCCCGGTGGATGCGATCGTGGAGGGGCCGAACTTCGAGTTCTCCACCGAAACCCGCGAGGAGCTGTTCTACAACAAGGACAAGCTGCTGGCGAACGGCGAGCGGTGGGAGGCGGAGATCGCCCGCAACATCGAACTCGACGCGCCCTACAGGTGAGGACGGCATGGGCAGCTGGGCACCCGACGCCTTCGGCAACGACGACGCGATGGACTGGCTTTCGGAGTTCGAGGCCGACCCGGAGGGCGCGGTGACATCCGCGCTCGACATCGGCGACGGCCAGGTCGAGGCCGATGCGGGCGCTGCTGCCATTGCCGCGGCGGAGGCGGTCGCGACCGCCTTCGGGCGTTCCTCGCCGGAGGTCGACGAGGAGATCATCGCGAGGATCCTGCCCCATGCGGAGGCGGTGCGCGAGATCCCGGATGTCCGGGACAGCGCCATCACCGCGCTGGAGGAGGTCCTGGGAGAGAACAGTGAGCTCGCTGAGCTCTGGAACGAAGCGGATGACCCGGCCTGGGCGGCCGCCGTCGCCGATCTGAGCGACCGGCTCGAATGACCGGATCGGGGAGAGACACATGATAACCTTCGCCTTTTACCTCTTCGCCTGCGTCGCGGTGGCTGGCGGCCTCCTGACGGTGCTGGCCCGCAACCCGGTTCACTCTGTGCTGTGGCTGATCCTCACCTTCTTCTCCTCGGCGGGGCTCTTCGTGCTGATGGGGGCGGAGTTCGTCGCCATGCTGATGCTCATCGTCTACGTGGGCGCGGTGGCGGTGCTCTTCCTCTTCGTGGTGATGATGCTCGACGTCGACTTCGCCGAGCTGAAATCGGGCATGGTGCATTACCTGCCGCTCGCCGGGCTGATGGGCATCATCCTGCTGCTCGAGCTGGGCATGGTGGTGGGCATCTCCAGCGGCTGGGCCTTCGCCGACGCCGCCCCCACGCTGCGCGCCGCCGTGGCGCCGGCGCCGGAGGACGTGAGCAACACCGCCGCCCTCGGCCAGCTCATCTACACACGCTACGTCTACCTCTTCCAGGCAGCGGGCCTCATCCTGCTGACGGCGATGATCGGCGCCATCGTGCTGACGCTGCGCCACCGGGTGGACGTGAAACGCCAGAACGTCCTCGAGCAGATGTACCGCGACCCCAAGGCCGCGGTGGAGCTGATGGACGTCAAGCCAGGGCAGGGGATCTGAGCTCATGATCGGTCTGGAACATTATCTCACCGTCGCATCGATCCTCTTCGTGATCGGCATCTTCGGCATCTTCCTCAACCGGAAGAACATCATCGTCATCCTGATGTCGCTCGAGCTGATGCTGCTGTCGGTGAACATCAACCTCGTGGCCTTCTCTTCCCATCTGGGCGATCTGGTGGGCCAGGTCTTCACGCTCTTCGTGCTCACGGTCGCGGCGGCCGAGGCGGCGATCGGTCTCGCGATCCTCGTCTGCTTCTTCCGCAACCGCGGAACGATCGCGGTCGAAGACGTCAACATGATGAAGGGCTGAAGGTCTTATGGTCGAAATCATCCTGTTCGCACCGCTGCTCGGCGCGCTGATCGCCGGGTTCGGCTGGCGCATCACCGGCGAGAAGGTGGCGATGTATGTCACCACGGGGCTGCTCTTTCTCTGCGCGCTCCTGAGCTGGATAGCCTTCTTCACCACGCCCGAGCATGCAGAGGCGCACACGATCTTCCGCTGGATCGAGACCGGGTCCTTCTCGGCCGACTGGGCGGTGCGCGTCGACCGGCTCACCACGGTGATGCTGGTGGTGGTGACCACGGTCTCCGCCCTCGTGCACCTCTATTCCATGGGCTACATGGACCATGACCCGCAGTGGAAGGAGGGCGAGAGCTACAAGCCGCGCTTCTTCGCCTATCTCTCCTTCTTCACCTTCGCCATGCTGATGCTGGTGACGGCGGACAACCTGGCCCAGATGTTCTTCGGCTGGGAAGGCGTGGGCGTGGCCTCCTACCTGCTGATCGGCTTCTACTACCGCAAGCCCTCGGCCGGCGCGGCGGCGATGAAGGCCTTCATCATCAACCGCGTGGGCGACTTCGGGTTCCTGCTCGGCATGCTGGCGCTGTTCTTCGTCACCGATTCCATCCAGTTCGACGTGATCTTCGACCAGGCGCCGGAACTGGCGCAGCAGAGCATCACCTTCCTGAGCTGGGACGTCTCGGCGGCCGAGATCATCGGCTTCCTGCTGTTCATCGGCGCGATGGGCAAGTCGGCGCAGCTGCTGCTGCACACCTGGCTGCCCGACGCGATGGAGGGCCCGACCCCGGTCTCCGCCCTCATCCACGCCGCGACCATGGTCACGGCCGGCGTGTTCCTCGTGTGCCGCATGTCGCCGCTCTACGAGTTCGCGCCGATCGCCACCGGCTTCATCACCGTGATCGGCGGGCTCACCGCCTTCTTCGCCGCCACGGTGGGCCTGGTGCAGAACGACATCAAGCGCGTCATCGCCTATTCCACCTGTTCGCAACTCGGCTACATGTTCGCCGCGGCCGGCGTCGGGGTCTACCAGGCGGCGATGTTCCACCTCTTCACCCATGCCTTCTTCAAGGCGCTGCTGTTCCTCTGCGCCGGTTCGGTGATCCATGCGATGCACCATGAACAGGACATGAGGGCCTATGGCGGCCTGCGCAAGAAGATCCCCGTCACGTTCTGGTGCATGATCCTCGGCACGCTCGCCATCACCGGCGTGGGCATCCCGCTGATCTCCTTCGGCGTGCCGTTCGGCTTCGCGGGCTTCGTCTCGAAGGACGCGATCATCGAGAGCACCTTCGCGGCCCACAGCGCCACCGGCGAGTTCGCCTTCGTGCTGCTGGTGATCGCGGCGCTGTTCACCAGCTTCTACTCCTGGCGGCTGATCTTCATGACCTTCTTCGGCAAGCCGCGCGGCGACCATCACACCTTCGAGCACGCGCATGAGAGCCCGAAGGTGATGCTGGTGCCCCTGCTGGTGCTCTCCGTGGGCGCCGTGCTGGCCGGCATGATCTGGTATGGCGGCTTCATCGGCCACCACTGGGAGGAATTCTGGGGCGAGGCGATCTTCCAGGGCGCGGAGAACGAGGTGCTGCACCACAGCCACGACGTGCCTGTCTGGGTGAAGCTGATGCCGTTCCTTGCCATGCTGATCGGGCTCGTCACCGCCTGGGCCTTCTACATCCGCACCCCGGAGCTGCCGGGCAAGCTGGCGAAGGCGCACCCGGCCATCTACCAGTTCCTGCTCAACAAGTGGTACTTCGACGAGCTCTACGCCTACATCTTCGTGCGGCCCTTCCGCTGGCTCGGCCGCTTCCTGTGGAACGCGGGTGACCGCTCGACCATCGACGGGGGCATCAACGGCTTCGCGATGATCTTCCTGCCCATGCTCAGCCGGCTCGCGGGCCGCGCCCAGTCGGGCTACGTCTTCCACTACGCCTTCGCGATGATCGTCGGCCTGATCCTCATCATCACCTGGTTTGCCGTTTCCGGAGGAGCGCACTGATGGGCAGTCTTCCCATTCTCTCCATCATCACATTCCTCCCGCTGATCGGGGCGGCGGTGCTGCTGCTGCTGCTGCGGGGGAATGACGAGATGGCGGTGCGCAACGCGAAATGGCTCGCACTGCTCACCACGCTCGCCACCTTCGTGCTGTCGCTGGCGCTGCTCTTCGGCTTCGACAGCGCCGACACCGGCTTCCAGTTCGTCGAGGAGGCGGCCTGGCTCGGGCCGCTGAAATACCAGATGGGCGTCGACGGCATCTCGGTGCTGCTGGTGATGCTCACCACCTTCCTGATGCCCATGGTCATCGCCTGCTCCTGGCATGTCGAGAACCGGGTGAAGGAATACATGATCGCCTTCCTCGTGCTCGAGGCGCTCATGGTCGGCGTGTTCTGCGCGCTCGACGTGGTGCTGTTCTACCTGTTCTTCGAGGCCAGCCTCATCCCGATGTTCCTGATCATCGGCATCTGGGGCGGCAAGGAGAAGGTCTACGCCTCCTTCAAGTACTTCCTCTACACGCTGTTCGGCTCGGTGCTGATGCTCATCGCCATCGCGGCGATGTACGCGGACGCCGGCACCACCGACATCCGCCTGCTGCTGCAGCACGATTTCTCGCATGAGCCGATCGACCTCTGGGGCTGGCACATCGTGGGCGGCGTGCAGCTGCTGATGTGGTGGGGCTTCTTCGTGAGCTTCGCGGTAAAGATGCCGATGTTCCCGGTGCACACCTGGCTCGCGGATGCCCACGTGCAGGCGCCCACGGCGGGCTCGGTGGTGCTGGCCGCCATCCTGCTGAAGGTGGGCGGCTACGGCTTCCTGCGCTTCTGCCTGCCGATGTTCCCCGTGGCGTCCGACATGATGCAGGACTTCGTGTTCCTGCTCTCGGTCATCGCCATCGTGTACGCCTCGCTGGTGGCGATGGTGCAGGAGGACATGAAGAAGCTCATTGCCTACTCCTCGGTGGCGCACATGGGCTTCGTGACCCTCGGCATCTTCGCGGGCAACCAGCAGGGCGTCGACGGCTCGCTGTTCCTGATGCTCAGCCACGGCTTCATCTCCGGCGGCCTGTTCCTGTGCGTCGGCGTGCTCTACGACCGCATGCACACCCGTGACATCGACGCCTACGGCGGTCTCGTCATCCGCATGCCGGTCTACGCGCTCACCTTCATGCTGTTCACGCTGGGCAATGCCGGCCTGCCGGGCACCTCGGGCTTCGTGGGCGAGTTCCTCACGCTGCTGGGCGCCTACCAGGCCAACAGCTGGGCGGCCTTCGGCGCGGCCACCGGCGTGGTGCTCTCGGCCTGCTACACGCTGTGGCTCTACCGCCGGGTGATGTTCGGAGACCTGATCAAGCAGAGCCTGAGCCAGATCACCGACATGTCGACCCGCGAGAAGGCGATCTTCGCGCCGCTGATCATCGCCACCATCGTGCTCGGCGTCTATCCGAGCCTCGTCATCGACATCTTCGGCCCCTCGGTGACGGCGCTGCTGCACTCCTACGATACCGCACTGGCAGACGCTGCGACGCAGCTTGCCGGCAACTGAGCCCCGGAGAGAGACAATGATTGGCAACGATATCCAGGTCGTCCTCCCGGAGCTGGTGATGGCGCTCTTCGCCATCGCCGCCCTGATGTGGGGCGTGTTCCGGGACAAGGACGGCGAGACCGGCCTGCTGATCTGGGCCACCGCCGCCGTGATGGCGCTGGTCGGGCTGTGGATCGGCTTTTCCTCGCCGGGTACCCAGGTCGCCTTCCACGGCGCCTTCGTGAACGACGGCTTCGCCCGCTTCTCGAAGGTCACGCTGCTGCTCGGCGGCGCCGCGGTGCTGGGCATGTCGAACGACTACCTGCGCCGCCGCGACCTGCTGCGCTTCGAGTTCCCGGTGCTGGTGGCGCTCTCCACCGTGGGCATGATGATGATGGTCTCCGCGGGTGATCTCATCGCGCTCTACATGGGGCTGGAGCTGTCCTCGCTCGCACTCTACGTCATCGCCGCCGTGCGGCGCGACAGCATTCGCTCCACCGAGGCGGGCCTGAAGTACTTCGTGCTCGGCGCGCTCTCCTCGGGCCTGCTGCTCTACGGCGCGAGCCTGGTCTACGGCTATTCCGGCGCCACCGAGTTCACCGCCATCGCCTCGGTGGTGGATGAGGAGGGGCTGGGCCTCGGCCTGCTCTTCGGCATCGTGTTCATGTGCTGCGGCCTCGCCTTCAAGATCTCGGCGGCGCCCTTCCACATGTGGACCCCGGACGTCTACGAGGGCTCGCCCACCCCGGTGACCGCCTTCTTCGCCACCGCGCCCAAGGTGGCGGCGGCGGCGATGTTCGCCCGGGTGCTCTTCGCCGCCTTCGGCGACGCGGTGGCCGACTGGCAGCAGATCCTCGCCTTCCTCGCGCTGGTGTCGATGTTCCTCGGCGCGGTGGCGGCGATCAAGCAGACCAACATCAAGCGCCTGATGGCCTATTCCTCGATCTCGCACATGGGCTACGCCCTCGTCGGGCTCGCGGCCGGCACACAGGCGGGCGCTGAATCGCTGCTCATCTACCTTGCGATCTACGTCACCACCAACGTCGGCATGTTCGCCTTCATCCTCAACATGGAGCGTGACGGCGTGCCGGTGACCGACCTGCGCAGCCTCGCGGGCTATGCCAGCATCGAGCCGGCGCGCGCGCTGGCGCTGATGCTGCTGCTGTTCTCGCTGGCCGGCATCCCGCCGCTGGTGGGCTTCTTCGGGAAGTTCTACGTCTTCGTGGCGGCGGTGGACGCAGGGCTGGCCTGGCTGGCGCTGCTCGGCGCGCTCGCCTCGGTGATCGGCTCCTACTACTACCTGCGCATCGTCTACCTGATGTATTTCGGGGCGGGGGACACGCGGCTCACCGGCTCGATGCCGTTCAGCCACGCGGTGTTCCTCGGCGTCTCCGCGGGGGCCATGGCCATCGGCTGGCTGCCGGTGATCAACCTCTTCGGGGTGGAGCAGGTCGCCTCCGCCGCGGCCGCCACGCTGCTCAACTGAGGTGACGGTCTGGCCCGAAGCTGTCCGGAGACTGTTGCTCGACGAGGTGGACAGCACCAATGCCGAGGCCCTGCGACGGGCCTCGGCGGGGGAGCGCGGGCCGCTCTGGATCAGCGCCCGGCGGCAGGTCGCCGGGCGTGGCCGTCGGGGCAGGGGCTGGAGCGCGCCGGAGGGAAACCTTTCCGCCAGCCTGCTGATGACCCCGCGCGGCACCCCGGCCGAGGCAGCCCTGCGCTCGTTCACCGCGGCGCTGGCGCTGCGCGAGGCGCTGGAGGCGGTCACCGGCCGGCCCGCGCTCTTCTCCCTCAAGTGGCCCAATGACGTGCTGATGTCGGGCGCCAAGCTCGCCGGCATCCTGCTCGAACGCTCGGGCACCGAGGGGCCGCTGGTCATCGGCATCGGGGTGAACCTGCGCCACGCGCCCCCGGCCGAAGCGCTGGAGCCCGGCGCCCTGCGCCCGGTCGCGCTGGCGGACACCGGCATCCGGGTGGAGCCGGAGGCGCTGCTCGAACCGCTCGCCGCGGGCTTCGCGCGGCGCGAGGCGCAGTTCCTCTCGGAGGGGTTTGCCCCCTTGCGCGCGGAATGGCTCGGTTTTGCCGCCCGGCTGGGCGAGACCGTCACCGCCCGCTTCGCCGACCGCAGCCTCACCGGCATTTTCGAGACGGTGGACGCCGCGGGGGCGCTTGTTCTAAACACGGGCACCGCCCGGCACGAGATCACGGCCGCAGACATCCAGTTCAGCTGAAGGAGCGCCCGATGCTTCTCGCCATCGACGTTGGCAACACCAACACGCTTTTCGCCGTGCATGACGGGCAGGACTTCGTGGCGCAATGGCGCTGCGCCACCCAGCCCCAGCGCACGGCCGACGAATACTTCGTCTGGCTCGACGCGCTGATGAAGCACACCGGGCTCGACCCGAAGGGGATCACCGACGTGGTGGTCTCCTCCGTGGTGCCGCGGGTGCTGTTCAACCTGCGGGTCTTCTCGCAGCGCTACTTCGACACCCGCGCCCTGGTGGTGGGGCGCGACGATTGCGAGCTGGGCATCGACGTGCGGGTCGACCCCGGCACCCAGGTGGGCGCCGACCGGCTGGTGAACACCGTGGGCGCATTCCGCCTTTACGGCGGCGACCTCATCGTGGTGGACTTCGGCACCGCCACCACCTTCGACGTGGTGGGGGCGGACGGCGCCTACGAGGGCGGGGTGATCGCCCCGGGCGTCAACCTCAGCCTCGAGGCGCTGCACATGGCCGCCGCGGCGCTGCCGCATATCGACGTCACCAAGCCCGCCCAGGTGGTGGGGCAGAACACGGTGGCCTGCATGCAGTCCGGCATCTTCTGGGGCTATGTCGGCCTGGTGGAGGGCATCTGCCAGCGCATCGCCGAGGAGCGTGACCGGCGCATGCAGGTGATCGGCACCGGCGGGCTCTCGACACTCTTCGCGCAGGGGACTAAAGCGCTCGACATCATCGACACGGATCTGACCATTCACGGGCTCGTGCACATCAACGAAACCAACCGAGGCAGAAACCACGAATGAGCAAATCCGCGGAACTGGTCTTCCTCCCGCTCGGCGGGGCCGGCGAGATCGGCATGAACATGTATCTCTACGGGGTCGGCCCCGAGCGCGACCGCCACTGGATCATGGTCGACTGCGGCGTCACCTTCGGCGACATGGAGACGACGCCGGGCGTCGATCTCATCATGGCCGACCCGGAGTTCATCGCCGCGCAGTCCGATCGGCTGCACGGCCTCTTCCTCACCCATGCGCACGAGGATCACGTGGGCGCGCTCGGCCGGCTCTGGCCCGAGCTCGAGTGCCCGATCTACGCGCGCCGCTTCACCGGGCGCATCGCCGAGGGCAAGATGGCCGAGGCGGGGCTCGACACCTCCGCCATCCAGGTCTGCCCCGCGATGCCGGAGATGATCCAGGCCGGGCCGTTCCGGGTCGGCTTCATGCCGATCTCGCACTCGATCCCGGAAGCCTCGGCGCTGGTGATCGAGGCCGGCGGCCACCGCATCCTGCACAGCGGCGACTTCAAGGTCGACCGTGACCCGCAGGTGGGCGAGCCCTTCGACCCCGCCGCCTTTGAGGCGCTCGGCCGCCAGGGCGTCGACGCGCTGGTCTGCGACAGCACCAACGTGTTCAGCCCCAACCCCGGCCGCTCCGAGGCCGAGATCGTCGAACCCATCGCCGAGCTGGTGAAGGGCGCGAAGGGGCTGGTCATCGCCACCACCTTCGCCTCCAACATCGCCCGGCTGCGCACGCTGGCGCGGGCGGCAAAGGGCGCGGGCCGCTCCGTCGCCCTGCAGGGCCGCGCCATGCAGCGCATGCTCACCGCGGCGCGCGAGACCGGGGTGCTGAAGGATTTCCCCGACATCCTCTCCGAGGAGCGCATGCTCGACACGCCGGCCGAGCACCTGATGGTGCTCGCCTCCGGCAGCCAGGGCGAGCGCCGCGCCGCCGTGGCGCAGATCGCCAACGGCTCCTCGCCCCGGGTGCGGGCCGAGCCGGGCGACATGGTGCTGTTCTCCTCCAAGACCATCCCGGGCAACGAGAAATCCGTCGCCCGCATCGTGAACCGCTTCTCCGAGCAGGGCGCGCAGGTGGTCGATGACAGCGGCGGGCTCTACCATGTCTCGGGCCATGCCAACCGGCCGGACCTGCAGCAGCTCCACCGCCTGGTGCAGCCGAAGCTGCTGGTGCCGATGCACGGCGAGCATCGCCACCTGGTCGAGCATGCCGGCCTCGCGCGCGAGAGCGGCATCCCGAGCCTTGTGGTGACCAACGGTGCCATCGCCCGGCTCGCGGGCGGGCCGGCCGAGATCGTCGGCTCCGCCGACACCGGGCGGCTCTACCTCGACGGCAGCCTGCTCATCGGCGCCTTCGACGGCGTGGTGCGCGACCGGCTGAAGCTCGCGCTGCGCGGGCTGATCGTGGCCGGCGTGGTGGTCGACCAGGAGGGCGATCTCGCCGCCGATCCGGTGGTGCGCATCCAGGGCGTGGCCAATGACCTCGACGAGGAGATCCGCGACCTCGCCGGGGCGATGGAGGACGCGATCGATGCCGCCTTCGACCGGGCGAACGCGAAGCAGCTGCGCTCCGACGAGGCGATCGAGACGCTGGTCTCGAGCACCTGTTCGCAGCTCTGCCGCCGCCTCACCGGCCGCAAGCCGGTGGTGACGGTGCTGGTCTCGCGCGTCGAGACCGACTGAGGCTCAGGCGCGCACCTCCAGCCGCTCCAGCCGGCGGAAATGGTAGGCGTCCGCGTAGACCGGCGGGCGCGCCAGCGCGAGGCCCGGCAGGCGGCGGAACAGGTCGGGCAGGGCCACCTGCATCTCCAGCCGCGCAAGCGGCGCGCCGACGCAGAAATGCAGGCCGGCGCCGAAGCTCACGTGGCCCGTGCCGCCGAGGCCGGGGTCGAAGCGCCCCGGCTCGGGCCGGAAGGCGGGGTCGTGGTTCGCCGCGCCCAGCAGCAGGCCCACCACCTCGCCGGTCTCGAAGCGGTGGCCCGCCACCTCCACCGGTTCCAGCGCGTAGCGGGTGAACATGTGCAGCGGCGGATCGTGGCGCAGGATCTCTTCCACCGTGGCGGCCGTCTCCGCCTCGGTGGCGAAGAAACCGGCCGCGGGCCGGCCGCTCTCCAGCACCGCCTTCACCCCGTTGCCGAGCGCGTGCACCGTGGCCTCGTGCCCGGCGTTGAGCAGCAGGATGCAGGTGGTCACCAGCTCGTCGGTGCTCAGCCGGTCGCCGTTCTCCTCAGCCGCGATGAGATGGGTGATGAGGTCGTCGGCCGGGCGGCGGCGGCGGTCGGCCACATGGGCGCGGATGTAGTCGGCGAACTCCGTGGCGGCGCGGGCGGCGGCGTCCTCCACCGCGCGGTCGCGCCGGGCCTGGTACATCGCCACCATGTCGTGCGACCAGGCGAGCAGCCGGTCGGCCATCTCCTCCGGCACGCCGAGCAGCCGGGCGATCACGATCACCGGGATGCGCTCGGCCCAGGCGGGCAGCAGGTCGATCTGCGGGCCGTCGAAGGCGTCGATCAGCCGGGCGGAGAGCGCGGCGATCTCCGGCGCCATCGCCGCCACCCGGCGCGAGACGAAGGCCCGTGTCACCAGCCCGCGCAGCCTCGTGTGCACCGGCGGCTCGCGCTCGAGCATCGAATGCGCCTCCACCGCGTAGAAGGGCGCGAGGTGTTCGGGCGGCGGCGGCAGCAGGCCCGGCGGGGCCTCGCGGCCGAAGCGCCGGTCGCGCAGCAGGGCGGAGACCGTGTCGTGCCGCGCGCTCACCGCGTGGCCGTACTCCTCCCAGAACACCAGCGGCCCGGCGGCGCGGGCGCGGTCGTAGGCCGCCCAGGGTGACTGGACGAAGGCTGGATCGCGCGGCGACTGGCGGAACGGTGTCATCTGGCCTCCCGGTGCTGGTGGGCGCAGTGATAATTCAGCGGATCGGGCCCGTCTATCCCGCCCCTGTTAACCATTCGCTAACCCGGTTGCGCGAGGCTGCTCGTGTTGTTTGCGTTAGACCGGTTGTCTGGCCGGAGCAGGCGTGGCGCGTGCCGGGCCTGCAGGGGAAATGAGCTCGTCGGGGCGAGTGCATCATTGCCGGGGCCCGGGGGGCAGCGGAGCAATATCCGTTCGCGCGGGCGCGGGTGTGCGGAATGTTCGGAGCGGGCGGCGGAATTGGCTCGCAGCCCGGCTGTGCCGGCGCTAAAGGCTGGGGCAGACCCAGCCTGCGGAGCGCCCGAAATGTCCGACGTCACCCTTTCCCTCGCCGAGGCCGAAGCCCTGGCGAACGCCGCCCTCATCGCCTCGCGCACCGAGCCGCACAATGCCGCCCCGGTGGC
Organism: Oceanicella sp. SM1341; assembly: GCF_003448965.1. GTDB lineage: Bacteria > Pseudomonadota > Alphaproteobacteria > Rhodobacterales > Rhodobacteraceae > Paroceanicella. Next base: position 373,772 of record NZ_QRGC01000001.1, on the reverse strand, counting down.
GCGCGCCCTCGTGCGCGCCGAGGCCGACGGGCAGACCGGGCACGGGCTGTCGCGCATTCCCTCCTACACGGCGCAGAGCCGCAGCGGAAAGGTCGACGGTGCCGCCACCCCGGTGCTGGAGGACATCCGGCCCGGCGCCTTCCGGGTGGACGCCCGCCACGGCTTTGCCTACCCGGCGCTCGAGCTTGCCCTGCCGGAGCTGGCGCGCCGCGCCGAAACGCAGGGCATCGCCTGCGCCGCCCTGGTGCATTCGCACCATTTCGGCGTGGCGGGGCTGGCGTGCGAGCAGCTTGCCGAGGCCGGTTGCGTGGGCTTCATCTATGGCAACGCGCCCAAGGCCATGGCGCCCTGGGGGGCGAAAACCCCGGTGTTCGGCACCAATCCCATCGCCTTCGCCGCGCCGGTGGAGGGCGCCGCCCCGCTGGTGATCGACCTCGCCACCTCGCAGGTGGCGCGCGGCAAGATCCTCGCCGCGCGCGAGAGCGGCACCACCATCCCCGAGGGCTGGGCCATCGACGCGGACGGCAACCCGACGACCGACCCCGTGGCGGCCCTCGCCGGCTCGGTCGCCCCGATGGGCGGCGCGAAGGGGGCGGCGCTCGCCATGATGGTCGAGGTGATGGCCGCCTGCCTCACCGGGGCGGCCCTTGCCACCGAGGCGAGTTCGCTCTTTGATGGCGAGGGCGCGCCGCCCGACCTCGGCCAGGTGCTGATCGCCATCGACGCGCAGGCACTGTCGGGCGGAGCCTTCGCCTCGCGGATGCAGGCGCTGGTGGCGAGCATCGAGGCTGCGGAGGGCGCCCGCCTGCCGGGCAGCCGCCGGCTGGAGGCGCGGGCCCGCGCCGCGCGCGAGGGGCTGAGCCTGCCGCGCACGTTGCTGGACAAGATCAGGGAGATTGCCGGAACATGACCGAGCTGCACGAATTCGACCGTTTCGAGGGCCGCACGGTGCGCGAGGGGGTGGTGGAGGACGGGCCCACCCGCATCTCCATGCTCGACTACGGCTGCGTGCTGCGCGACTGGCGGCTGAACGGCGCCCCCATGGTGCTCGGCTTCGATTCGATCGCCGACCACCGGCAGTACGGCGCCTCCTTCGGCATCATTGCCGGCCGGGTGGCGAACCGCATCGCGCGCGGCCGCTTCAGCCTCGGCGGGCAGGACTACCAGCTCGCCATCAACAACGGGCCGAACCACCTGCACGGCGGCCTCACCGGCCTCGGCCGGCGCATCTGGGACATGGAGGCCGACAGCGCGGCCCGCGCCCTGCGCTTCGCCTACCATTCGCCCGATGGCGAGGACGGCTATCCCGGTGCGGTGGATTTCGAAGTGATCGTAAGCCTTTCCGGCACGAAGCTCACCTACCGCATGCGCGCCGTGCCCGACCGCGAGACCCCGATCAACCTCGCACAGCACGCGTATTACTCGCTCGGCGAGGCCAATGTGCGCCGGCACGAGCTGATGCTGGACGCGGAGAGCTACACCCCGGTGGACGACACGCTGATCCCCACGGGCGAGATCGCGCCCGTGGCCGGCTCGCGCTTCGACTTCCGCCAGCCCCGCCGCATCGAGGACGCCGACCCCGAGGCCGCCGGCCATGACCACAACTTCGTGCTCCGCCCGGGGCGCGACACGTCGGCCCCCGCCGCCGAACTGCGCGCCGGCGAGCGCCACCTGCGGCTCTGGACCGACCAGCCGGGCATACAGCTCTTCACCGCGCCGCGTCTCGACGTGCCGGTGCCGGGGCTCGATGGCCGGCGCTACGGCGCCTTCGCGGGCCTGTGCATGGAGGCGCAGCACTTCCCCGACAGCGTGAACCAGCCCGGATTCCCCTCGATTCTCCACAGCCCGGACCGGCCCTACACCCAGGTGCTCGAGGTCGATATCGCCTGATTTTGCGGGGCCGCCGCCGCCGCGCGGCGTGTGCTGGCGGCCCTGCGCAACCCGTGGTTTCAGCCTCGGCGAAGTTATCCCCACCCCTAGTGGCGCCCCTCAGGTCAACCACATTCAGTTGTGGATATGTCGATTTTTGGCATTGACCGACTCGGGGCACCACCCGCAGTTTGTGTGCCTGACGGAGCTGGACCCCCAGATCTGGGGGCCACACCAACAACGCGGGTCACTCCGGCCTGCCTCATACAAAACGCTGTCCCGGGTGTGTGCCCGGACACCCCTCGCGGCGGCGGCCGCGGGGCCAGGATGGAACTGTCTTTAGAAACGGAACAGGTGTCATGAAGATCGAGCGCAGGTTTACCAGCTCCGAAGCCCCGGCCTACGAGGCGATCGCCTTCCGCGAGGCGGTGTCGGAAATCCGTAATCCTGACGGCTCGGTGGTGTTCCAGCTCAAGGGCATCGAGGTGCCGGCGGACTGGAGCCAGGTGGCCTCCGACGTGCTCGCCCAGAAGTATTTCCGCAAGGCCGGCGTGCCGGCGCGCCTGAAGAAGGTGCGCGAGAAGGGCGTGCCGGAGTTCCTGTGGCGCTCGGTGCCCGACGAGGCGGCGCTGGCGAAGCTGCCCGAGGACGAGCGCTTCGGCGGCGAGACCTCGGCCCGGCAGGTGTTCGACCGGCTGGCCGGCGCCTGGGCCTACTGGGGCTGGAAGGGCGGTTATTTCTCCGCCGAGGAAGACGCCCGCGCCTATTTCGACGAGATGCGCTTCATGCTCGCCGCCCAGATGGGCGCGCCGAACTCGCCGCAATGGTTCAACACCGGCCTGCACTGGGCCTACGGCATCGACGGCCCCGGGCAGGGGCACTTCTACGTCGACCACAAGACCGGCAAGCTCACCGCCTCCACCTCGGCCTACGAGCACCCGCAGCCGCATGCCTGCTTCATCCAGTCCGTGCGCGACGACCTGGTGAACGAGGGCGGCATCATGGACCTCTGGGTCCGCGAGGCGCGGCTGTTCAAGTACGGCTCGGGCACCGGCACCAACTTCTCCACCGTGCGGGGCGAGAACGAGCGGCTGGGCGGCGGCGGCAAGTCCTCCGGGCTGATGTCCTTCCTCAAGATCGGTGACCGCGCGGCCGGGGCGATCAAGTCCGGCGGCACCACGCGGCGTGCAGCCAAGATGGTGATCTGCGACATGGATCACCCGGACATCGAGCAGTTCATCACCTGGAAGGTGAAGGAGGAGCAGAAGGTGGCCAGCCTCGTCGCCGGCTCCAAGCTGCATGAGGAGAAGCTCAACGAGATCTTCGCCGCCATCCGCGCCTGGGACGGCGCGGAGGAGGACGCTTTCGACCCCAAGGCGAACCCGGGGCTGAAGGCCGCCATCCGCTCGGCGAAAAAGGTGAAGATCCCCGAGACCTACGTGAACCGGGTGCTGCAGTATGCCCGGCAGGGCTATGCCTCCATCGAGTTCCCCACCTATGATACGGACTGGGATTCGGAAGCCTATCTCACCGTCTCGGGCCAGAATTCGAACAACTCGGTGCGCGTGACCGACGCCTTCCTCGACGCGGTGCGCGACGATGCGGACTGGGAGCTGATCCGCCGCACCGACGGCACGGTGGCGAAAACGGTGAAGGCGCGCGAGCTGTGGGAGCAGATCGGCCACGCCGCCTGGGCCTGCGCCGACCCCGGCGTGCAGTTCCACGACACGATCAACGACTGGCACACCTGCCCGGCGGACGGGCCGATCCGCGGCTCGAACCCGTGCTCGGAATACATGTTCCTCGACGACACGGCCTGCAACCTCGCCTCGATGAACCTGCTCACCTTCCTGCGCGAGGGCGTGTTCGACGCCGACGCCTACGAGCACGCCTCGCGGCTCTGGACCGTGACGCTCGAGGTCTCGGTGCTGATGGCGCAGTTCCCGTCGAAGGAGATCGCGGAGCTGAGCTACAGGTTCCGCACCCTCGGGCTCGGCTACGCCAACATCGGCGGGCTGCTGATGAACATGGGGCTGGGCTATGACAGCGACGGCGGCCGCGCGCTCTGCGCCGCCCTCACCGCGATCATGACCGGCACCGCCTATGCCACCTCGGCCGAGATGGCCTCGGAGCTGGGCGCCTTCCCGGGCCACGCACCGAACGCCGCGAACATGCTGCGCGTCATCCGCAACCACCGCCGCGCCGCCTGGAGCGAGGCGGAGGGCTACGAGGGGCTGAACACGCCGCCCGTGCCGCTCGACGAGGTGAGCTGCCCCGACCAGGAGCTGGTGACCCGCGCCCGCGCCGCCTGGGACCGCGCGCTGACCCTCGGCGAGGCGCATGGCTACCGCAACGCCCAGACCACCGTGATCGCCCCCACCGGCACCATCGGCCTGGTGATGGACTGCGACACCACCGGCATCGAGCCCGATTTCGCGCTGGTGAAGTTCAAGAAGCTCGCCGGCGGCGGGTATTTCAAGATCATCAACCAGTCCGTTCCGGCGGCACTCGAAGTGCTGGGCTACGACGCGGGGCAGGTGGAAGCGATCATCGCCTACGCGGTGGGGCATGGCACGCTCAGCGGCGCGCCGGGCATCAGCCTCGACGCGCTGCGGGCCCGCGGCTTCGGTCCGGCGCAGATCGACGCGGTGGAAGGCGCGCTGGCCTCGGCCTTCGACATCCGCTTCGTGTTCAACCAGTGGACCCTGGGCGCCGAGTTCTGCCGCGACGTGCTGGGCTGCACCGCGGCCGATCTCGCCAACCCCGCGTTCGATCTGCTGAAGAAGCTCGGCTTCACCCGCGCCGACGTGGACGCGGCCAACGATTACGTCTGCGGCACCATGACCCTCGAGGGCGCGCCGGGCCTGCGCGACGAGCACCTCGGCGTGTTCGACTGCGCCAACCCCTGCGGCAAGACCGGCCGGCGCTTCCTCTCGGTCGACAGCCACATCACCATGATGGCGGCGGCGCAGAGCTTCATCTCGGGCGCCATCTCCAAGACCATCAACATGCCCAATGACGCGACCATCGAGGATTGCCTCTCGGCCTACGAGCTGTCCTGGTCGCTGGGCGTGAAGGCGAACGCGCTCTACCGCGACGGCTCGAAGCTGAGCCAGCCGCTGGCCGCCCAGCTCATCGAGGATGACGAGGAGCTGGAGGAGGTGCTGGCCACCGCCCCGGTGCGCGAGCGCGCGGCGGTGCTGGCGGAGAAGATCGTCGAGAAGGTGATCGTGAAGGAGATCGTGCGCTCGCACCGCGAGAAGCTGCCCGAGCGGCGCAAGGGCTACACGCAGAAGGCCATCGTGGGCGGCCACAAGGTGTACCTGCGCACCGGCGAGTACAAGGACGGCTCGCTCGGCGAGATCTTCATCGACATGCACAAGGAAGGGGCCGGCTTCCGGGCGATGATGAACAACTTCGCCATCGCGGTGTCGGTGGGGCTGCAGTACGGCGTGCCGCTGGAGGAGTTCGTGGAGGCCTTCACCTTCACCCGCTTCGAGCCTGCCGGCATGGTGCAGGGCAACGACTCGATCAAGAACGCCACCTCGATCCTCGACTACATCTTCCGCGAGCTCGCGATCTCCTACCTCGACCGCACGGACCTCGCGCATGTGCAGCCCGCGGGGGCGAGCTTCGACGAGCTCGGGGGCGGCAACGACGAGGGCAAGCCGGCCGCGATGCCGGCGGGTGACAACATCCGCCCGGTGAGCGAGGAGGTGCAGACCTCGGCCATCGAGATGATCAAGCAGGTCTCCTCGACCGGCTACCTGCGCAAGCGGCTGCCGCAGGAGCTGGTGGTGCTGCAGGGCGGCTTTGGCAAGGCGCATGCGGTGGAGACGCTGGGCGTGTCCGAGGCGGTGGGCCAGGTGGTGGCCGATGCCGGGCTCGCGGTGATGGACCGCCGCGCCCAGGCCCGGATGCAGGGCTACGAGGGCGACAGCTGCGGCGAATGCGGCAACTTCACCCTGGTGCGCAACGGCACCTGCATGAAGTGCAACACCTGCGGCGCCACGAGCGGCTGCAGCTGAGCGAGATGACGCCGCGGCGCCCCCGCCCGGGCCCCCGGCACACAGGCAATACAGGCGGCAGGCGACCCATCGAGCAGCAAGAGGTCAGAACCTGACGACCACGACCTGGGGAGCGGATTTCACCGCTCCCCTTTTTCGTCTTCCGCAAGGTGTCAGGGAAGCCCTGCCGGGCGAGTGCGACGTGCCTCGGGGGCATTGAGCCCCCTTCGGCCCGTGGCTGCGCCGCCCGTCCCCCGCGGCGGCGCGGCGCTCGGCTTCAGCGCATGCCGAGGCCGGCGCGCATCGCGAGGCGGCGCAGCGGCGGGGTGCCGTGCAGCAGTGCGAGGCCGGAGCGGCGCAGGTCGCGCAGCCCGGGGGCGGTGAAGCGCGCGGCGCGGTTCAGCGCGTCGATCCCGGCAAGGCGGGCGGCGCAATCGGGCCAGCGGGCGGCGTGGTAGCGCGCGAGCAGGGCGGGGGCGCCGATGTCCTCGCCGGCCGCGCGGGCGGCGGTGGCGAGGTCGACGAGGCACTGGATGTCCTTGAGCGACAGGTTCAGCCCCTGCGCGCCGATGGGCGGCACCACATGCGCGGCCTCGGCCACCAGCGCGGTGCGCGGACCGTTCATGCGCCGGGCGAGCTGGGAGATGATCGGCCAGAGGGCGGTGCCGCTCTCGAGCGTGAGCCTGCCGAGCACGCCGCAGGAGCGCCGGTCGATCTCGGCCTCGAGCGCCTCGCGCGGCAGGGCCTGCAGGCGCACGGCCTCGGGGCCTTCCTCCATCCACACCACGGCGGAGCGGTGGCGGCCCTCGGCGCCGGGCAGCGGCACCAGGGTGAAGGGGCCGCCGGTGCGGTGCACCTCGATGGAGACATCGTCATGCGGCTCGGTGTGGGACACGGCGAAGACCAGCGCCTTCTGGCCGTAGCTGTGCCGGCGCACCGGGATGCCGAGCGCCTCGCGCACCGCGCTGTCACGCCCGTCGGCGGCGATGACCAGCCGGGCGCGCACCATGCGGCCATCGGTGAGGCGCACGAGGGCATGATCGAGCCGCGGCGTGATGCGCGCGAAGCCGGTGCGCGCGAGGCTTGCGCCGGGCAGGGCCTCGAGATGGGCCTGCATCTCGCGGCGCAGCAGCCAGTTGGGGAAGTTCCAGCCGAAGGGCTCCTCGCCGAGCTCTGCGGCGTCGAAATCCGCCCGCGTGCGCTCGACGGGCGAGGGGCCGCCGGCATCCACCAGCCGCATGATGCGCAAGGGGGCGGCATGGGGGGCGAGGCGCGCCCAGAGCCCGGCCGCCTCGAGCGTGGCGCGGGCCGGCTGCAGGAAGGCGGTGGAGCGCAGGTCGGCACCGGGGGCGGCGCCATCGGTCACCGCCGCTGCGGGGTCGACGCAGAGCGCGCTGAGGCCGGCGGAGGCGAAGGCACAGGTGGCCGTCAGCCCGGCGATGCCGCCGCCGACGACGAGGATATCGGTCTCGATGCGCTCCATGGCGTGTTCCCTGGTCAGGCCGCGGCGCCGCTGGGCAGGGCGGCGAGAAAACCGGCGAGGCTGTCGGTGTGGAAGTCGATATAGTCCGCGTCATGCGGGGCGCCCACCAGCACGGTGCGCATGCCGAGCGCTGCCGGGGCGGCGAGGTTGCGCGGGTCGTCCTCGAACATCGCACCCCGGGCGGGGTCGATGCCGGCGGCGGCGAAGACGCGCTCGAAGGCCACGCGCTCGGGCTTGGGGCGGAAATCCGCGTCCTCGATGCCGTAGAGCCCGTCGAACAGGCCGGTGAGGCCGAGCGCCCCGGTCACCCGCTCGGCGTGGTGGCGCGAGCCGTTGGTGTAGACGATGCGGCGGCCGGGCAGGGCGGCGATGGCCTCGGTCAGCGCCGTGTCGGGGCGGATGGCGGAGAGGTCGATCTCGTGCACCTCGGCGAGATAGGGCACGGGGTCGATGCCGTGGTCCTCCATCAGCCCGGCGAGCGTGGTGCCGTGGTTGCGCCACCAGGTGTCGCGCATCAGGTCGGCCTCCTCGCGGCTCAGGCCGATCTCGCGCATCACGTAAGTGGTCATCAGCTTCTCGATCTGGTCGAAGAGCCGCACCGAGGGCGGGTAGAGCGTGTTGTCGAGGTCGAAGACCCAGGCGTCGACGCGATGGAAATCCGTGTGTCTCATGTGCAAGGCTTAGCCCCGGTGCGGGCAAAGGTAAATCGTGCCCGGAAGCAGGAGCGGAGGTGTCGCATGGCGACGGGCGAGGAATGGCGCGGCCGGGTGGGCCAGGAATGGGCGACACAGGCCGAGGCGCTGGAAGGCATGCTGGCGGAGCCCGGGGCAGCGGCGCTGGAGGCCTTCGCGGCCCGGCCGGGCGAGCGGGTGCTCGACCTCGGCTGCGGGGCAGGGCGCTCGAGCCTCGCGCTTGCGCGCGCCGGGGCGGAGGTGACAGGGGTCGACATCTCGCCCGACCTGCTCGCCGTGGCCGGTGCCGCGGCGGCGCGGGAGCCCGGGCTGTCGCTGCGCTTCGTCGAGGCGGATGCGGCCGTGGCGCGGTTTGAGCAGGTGTTCGACGGGCTGTTCTCGCGCTTCGGCGCGATGTTCTTCGACGACCCGGAGGCGGCCTGGGCGGCGCTGCACGGCGGCATGGCGCCGGGCGGGCGGCTCACCGTGGTGTGCTGGCGCGCGGGCGCGGAAAACGCCTGGGCGCGCCTGCCGGTGCAGGTGGCGAACGCCGTGCTCGGCCCGGAGGAGGCCGCCCCCGCCGCCCCCGGCGCGCCGGGCCCCTTCGGCTGGGCCGAGCCGGGTTACGTGACCGGGCTGCTGGAAGGGGCCGGCTGGAGCGAGGTGGCCCTCACCCCGGTCGACACCACGGCGCGGCTCTCGCTCGGCGAGGGCACGCCGGTGGAGCGCGCGCTCGCCTTCCTGCGCCGCATCGGCCCGCTGGCCCGGCGCCTGCGCGAGAGCTCGGACAGCGAGCGGCTCGCCGTGGAAGCGGCGCTGGCCGACCGTTTCGCGCCGCTGGTGCAGGACGGGGTGGTGGCGCTGCCCGCCGCGGTCTGGGTGGTGACCGCCCGGGCCTGAGCGCCTACGACCACGGCATGCTTGACCGGATGGGGATCCTCCGTAACCTGTATACAGAATGAATACAGAAAAACCGGAGGAACCCCATGCAAAGGTCGGAATCCGACTTCACACAGGCTTCGCCCACCTTCCCGCGCAACGCGTGGTATGCCGCGGCCTGGGACCACGAGGTCACCCGTGCGCCGCTGTCGCGGAAAATTGCCAACAATCCCATAGTGATGTACCGGAAACAGGATGGCAGCGCCGTGGGCCTTGCCGATGCCTGCTGGCACCGGCTGGTGCCGCTCTCGGGCGGGCATGTCGAGGGCGACACCATCGTCTGCCCCTATCACGGGCTGAAGTACAATGATTCGGGACGGTGTGTATACATGCCCTCCCAGGACACGATAAACCCCTCCGCCTGCGTGCGCAGCTACCCGCTGGTGGAGCGCCACCGCTTCGTCTGGCTCTGGATGGGCGACCCCGCGCTGGCCGACCCCGCGCTGGTGCCCGACCTGCACTGGCTCGACCACCCGGAGTGGGAGGGTGACGGCAAGCTGATCCGCGTGGAATGCGACTACCGCCTCATCGTCGACAACCTGATGGACCTCACCCACGAGACCTATGTCCACGGCAGCTCCATCGGCAATTCCGCCGTGGCCGAGGCGCCCTTCACCGTCACCCACTCGCGCAACACCGCCACCGTGACCCGCTGGATGGAGAACATCGACCCGCCGCCGTTCTGGCGCGCGCAGCTCGGCAAGCCCGGCAACGTGGACCGCTGGCAGATCATCAATTTCGAGGCGCCCTGCACCATCGCGATCGACGTAGGGGTGGCCCCCGCCGGTTCCGGCGCGCTGAAGGGCGACCGCAGCGCCGGCGTGAACGGCTTCGTGCTCAACACCATCACGCCGGAGACCGACACCACCTGCCACTATTTCTGGGGCTTCTCGCGCAATTACGACCTGGGCAACCAGCGCCGCACCCATGAGCTGCGCGAGGGGGTCGCGAAGATCTTCGGCGAGGATTACATCATCCTGGAGGCCCAGCAGCGCGCCATCGCGGAAAACCCCGACCACGTGTTCTACAACCTCAACATCGACGGCGGCGCGATGTGGGCCCGGCGCATCATCGACCGGATGGTGGCCGAGGAACACCGGGCCATCGCCGCCGAATGAGCGGGGCGAGGCCCGCGGGCGCCCGGCCGGCAGAGAGCCAGACGCTCTCCGCGCTGCTCGGCATCCGCCAGCTCATCCTCGACCGCGAGCTCGCCCCCGGGGACCGGGTGTCGGAGCTGGTGATGGTGGAGCGGCTGGGCGTCTCGCGCACCCCGGTGCGCGCGGCGCTGATCCGGCTGGAGCATGAGGGCTTGCTCACAGCACTCCCCGGCGGCGGCTACGAGGTGCGCGGCTTCTCCTGGCAGGAGATGGTCGACGCCATCGAGCTGCGCGGCGTGCTGGAGGGCACGGCGGCGCGCTTTGCCGCCGAGCGCGGCCTGGAGCCCGGGCGCATCCGCGCGCTGGAGGACACGCTCGATGCGCTCGATGCGGTGCTGGCCGCCGACCCACTCGACATGGAGGCCTATATCGCCCTCAACCGCAGCTTCCACGAGGCGGTGGTGGCCTGCGCGCGCTCCTCGGTGCTGCGCGAGCAGCTCGAGCGGGTGGTGGCGCTGCCCTTTGCCGGGCCCTCGGCCTTTGTCGACACGCATGGCACCAGCCGCGAGGCGCAGCATTCGCTGGTCATCGCCCAGTCGCAGCACCGCGCGGTGCTGGAGGCGATCGTGATGCGCCAGGGCATGCGGGCGGAGATGCTGATGCGCGAGCACGCGCGCATCGCCCGCCGCAATCTCGAGATCATCACCCGGGCGGGGCTGCCGGACGGCGCCGTGCCCGGGCTGCACCTCATAAGAAACAGGGAGTGAGACGATGCGCGGCAAGGCGGATGTCTTCATGGCACAGGTGGTCTCGGCCCGCGAGGCGGGCACGGCCATCCGGGAACTGGTGATCGACCTCGGCGGCAGGGCCTACGCGTACCAGCCGGGTGCGCATATCGACGTGGACGTGCTGGTGGAGGGGCGGCAGGAGACGCGCTCCTACTCGCTCCTGCCCGCGCCGGGCGGGCAGTACCGCATCGGGGTGAAGCTGTCGGACACATCGAAGGGCGGCTCGCGCTACATGTGGAGCCTGAAGGCGGGGGACCGGCTGCGCGTCACCTCGCCGGAAAACCGCTTCGAGCTGCAGATGGACCGGCCGGAGTATCTGGTGATCGCCGGCGGCGTGGGCATCACCCCGGTGGTGGGCATGGCGCGGGAGCTCTCACGGCGCGGCGCGCGGATGCAGTTCCTCTACGCCGCGCGCAACCGCGACGCCATGGCCTTTCTCGACGAGGTGGAGGGCCTTCCGGGGGTGAACCTGCGCCTGTTCGAGGACGCGCAGGGCAGTTTCATCGACGCGGCCGCCGAGATCGCCGCGCTTGCGCCCGGTGCGCAGCTCTACATCTGCGGGCCGATGCCGCTGCTCGATGCGGTGCGCCGCGCCTGGGTGGCCTCGGGCCGGCCGCTGCCGGACCTGCGCTACGAGATCTTCGGCGACAGCGGCCTGCACCCCACGGAGCCCTTCGAGGTGGTCTCGGCCGACACCGGCGTCTCCACCATCGTGGCGCGTAACGAGAGCATCATCGACGCGCTGGCCCGTGTGGGTGTGGACGTGATCTATGACTGCCGCCGCGGCGAATGCGGCCTCTGCGCCGTGCCGGTGCTGGAGGCGAGTGCCCAGATCGACCACCGCGACGTGTTCTTCTCCGACGCGGAGAAGGCGGAGGGCGCGCGCATGTGCGCCTGCGTCTCGCGCGCGGTGGGGGGGCGGGTGGTGATCGACACCGGCTTCCGCAGCGCCGCCGTGGAAGGGGTGCCCGCGCGGGATGTCGAACCCGCCACGGCAGGGTGAAGCGCCCCGGAATGGCTGTCTCGCCCGGGCGACCAGCCCGGGCCGCGCCCGACCCTCCCCGCGGGAGGGCGCGATGGCGATGCCGTGAGCCGCTCAGCCTGCGTCCGGGGCTTGCAGGATAGAGCGCCCACCGCGGGCGGTGTTGTGCCGACCCGGGGTCGGGCGCGGCCCTTCGTGCCAGGCGGAGGAGCTGCAACGTCAGGTGCGAGCGCCCGCGCGGCGAGGGCCGAGCGGTGGTGTCTCGCCCGGGCGACCAGCCCGGCCGCGCCCGACCCTCCCCCCGGGAGGGCGCGACGGCGATGCCGTGAGCCGCTCAGCCCGGGTCCGGTGCTTTCACGATAAAGCGCTCACCACACGCGGTGCTGCGCCCACCCAGGGTCGGGCGCGTCCCTGTGTGCCTGGCGGATCGGCAGCGTTGATGGGGCAGATGTGAAGCGATCGGGTTCGGCCTTGTATGCGCGACCCGGGTCCGGACCGGAACGGGGGGCGCAGCAGGGGGACAGCACAGGGCAAGGTATCTCCGCCGGGCTGGCGAAGCCGGGTGCGGCGGGCTAAGGTCGCGGCCCCGGGCCCTGGCCCGTCCGGGCCGCGGGAGGGACGGTTTCCCTCGCCAGACGAGGGATCCCATGAGCCAGCTCTCCGGCATTGCCATCCTCGGCGTGTTCGTCGCCGACACCACCTACCGCACCCCGCGCATGCCGGCGTGGGGGGAGACCATGCTGGGCGCGGGCTTCACCCTCGGCCCCGGCGGCAAGGGCTCGAACCAAGCCGTGGCGGCGGGGCGGCTGGGGGCCGAGGTGCGCTTCGTGAGCCGCCTCGGGGCGGATGCCTTCGGCGAGATGGCGCAGGGCGTGTGGCGCGAGGCGGGTGTCACACCCTGCATCGAGACCGTGGCAGACGAGGCCACCGGCGCCGCCTGCATCCTCGTCGACGATGCGCGCGGCGAGAACGCCATCATCATCTGCCCCGGCGCCGCGGCCGGCATCACCCCGGGCCTGGTCGAGGCGCGGAGCGATGACATCGCCCGCTCCCGCGTGGTGATGACCCAGCTCGAGCAGCCGCTCGACGCCGCGCGCCGCTTCCTCGAGATCGGGCGTGAGGCAGGCGCCGTCACCATCCTCAACCCGGCCCCGGCGGCCGAGCTCGACGACGCGATGATCGGCCTGTGCGACTACATCACCCCCAACGAGACCGAGGCCGGGATGCTCACCGGCGTGGCGGTCTCGGGCGCGGAGAGCGCGCGCGAGGCGGCGGAGGTGCTGCTGCGCCGCGGCGCGAAGGCGGTGATCGTCACGCTGGGCGAGGGCGGCGCGCTCTACCAGGATGCCGAGGCCTCGCTGGTGGTGCCGGCCTTCGACCCCGGCCGGGTGGTGGAGACCACCGGCGCGGGCGACGCGTTCAACGGCGCCTTCGCCACCGCCCTCGCCGAGGGCATGGACCCGATCGAGGCGGTGCGCTTCGGCTGTGCCGCGGCGGCGGTCTCGGTGTCGCGCGCCGGAGCCGCGGCCTCGATGCCCACGCGCGGCGAGCTCGACAGCCTGCTCACCTGAGCGCGGCCTGCCACGCAGGTCGCATGGACAGACGCGCGGGAGCCGCCTAGGCTTCCGTTTCATGCAAATTCATATAGTAGACCGACCCTTGCGCACCGCCCGCTTTCTCGACCCCAAGAGCCCGCCGCATGTCGTCACGCTGATGCTGATCGCCGGCATTGCGACGCTGTCGATGAACATCTTCCTGCCCTCGCTGCCGCGGATGGCGGAGTGGTTCGGCACCGAGTACTCGGTGATCCAGCTAACCGTCTCGGGCTACATGGCGATGACCGGGGTGGTGCAGCTGATGATCGGCCCGCTGTCCGACCGCTTCGGTCGCCGGCCGGTGATGATGGCCTGCCTCGCGGTGTTCATGGCCGCCACGCTGGGCTGCATCTTCGCGCCGGGCATCGAGGTGTTCCTCACCTGCCGCTGCCTGCAGGCGGGGGTGGCCTCGGGGCTGGTGCTGTCGCGCGCCGTGGTGCGCGACATGGTCGAGCCCGACAAGGCGGCGAGCCTGATCGGCTACATCACCATGGGCATGGCGGTGATGCCGATGGTGGGCCCCACGCTGGGCGGCGCGCTGGAGCAGGTGGCGGGCTGGCAGTCGAACTTCTGGGCGCTGTTCGTCTTCGGCGGGCTCGTGCTGGCACTCACCTGGGCGGACATGGGCGAGACCAATCACGCCCGCTCCTCCAGCCTCGGGGCGCAGTTCCGCTCCTACCCCGAGCTGTTCCGCTCGCGCCGCTTCTGGGGCTATTCGCTCACCACCGCCTTCGGGGCGGGCACGTTCTACGCCTTTCTCGGCGGGGCGCCCTGGGTGGCGGACCATGTGCTGGGGCTGGAGCCGATCGAGCTTGGCTACTGGTTTGCCTGCGTGCCGCTGGGGTTCATGGGGGGCAACTTCCTCTCTGGCACCTACTCGGTGCGCGTTGGCATCAACCGGATGATCGCATACGGGGCCACCGCCTCCACCTTCGGGATCGTTCTGGCGATCGTGCTGTTCCTCGCGGGCGGCACGCACCCGTCCACGCTGTTCGGCCCGGCGTTCTTCGTGGGCCTGGGCAACGGGCTCCTGATGTCGAACGCAACCGCAGGCTCGCTCTCGGTGCGCCCGCATCTGGCGGGCTCGGCGGCGGGGCTCGCCGGGGCGCTGATGGTGGGCGGCGGCGCCGTGCTCTCGGCCCTGCCGGGCGCGCTCCTGCGCCCGGGCTGGGGGCCTTACCCGCTGCTGGGCGTGATGCTGGGGGCCTCGCTGCTCTCGATCCTCAGTACGGCCTATGTCATGTGGATCGCGCGGAGCGCGCCGCCATTGCCCGAAGACGCCCCACGACCCCTGTAGGGAAGAAGTAGACGCTGAGGATGAACAGCACGCCGAGCCAGAGCAGCCAGCGGTCGGGGTCGAGCAGCCGGGCGGCGAGGGGCACGGCGGAGAGCGCCTCCGCCCCCGCGCCCATCAGGTCCTGCAGGTAGGTCTGGGCCAGCACGAAGAGCGTGGCGCCGAGGATGGCGCCATACATCGTGCCCATGCCGCCGATCACCACCATCAGCAGGATGTCGATCATGATCTCCATCGACAGCGTGGTGCCCGGGCCCACGTAGCGCAGCCAGATGGCGTAGAGCGCGCCCGCCAGCGCCGCCACCGCCGCCGAGATGCAGGTGGCCGCCGCCCGGTAGCGCAGCACCGGGTAGCCGATCGCCTCGGCGCGGAAATCATTCTCGCGGATCGCCTCCAGCACCCGGCCGAAGGGCGAGGAAACGATGCGCAGCAGCAGCAGGAACAGGACCGTGCAGCCGGCGAACACCAGGTAGTAGTTCAGGATCTTGCCGTTCACCGTCACGTCGAAGAGCTTGCCGATGCGGAAGGCCGGCGTGAGCTCACGCGGGATCTGGTAGTTCAGCCCGTCCTCGCCGCCGGTGAGGCCGGAGAGCTGGCTCACCAGCACTGCCATGGCCGAGGCGACGGCAAGGGTGATCATGGCAAAGAAGATCGCCCGCACCCGCAGGCTGAACAGCGCGATGACGAAGGCGAGCGCCGCCGCCGCGGCGGCGCCCGCCGCCGCCCCGCCGATCATCGGCAGCCAGCCGCGGCCCAGATGGTCGAGCATCAGCGCGACGCCGTAGGCGCCGAGGCCGAAGAACATCGTGTGCGCGAAGCTCACGATGCCGCCATAACCCAGCGTGAGGTCGTAGGAGGCCGCGAGCAGGATGAAGATGCAGATCTTCGCCGCCGTGTCGAGCGCGCGGGTGCCGGGAAACAGGAAGGGTGCGAGGGCGAGGCAGCCCACCACAACGATCAGCAGCAGCGTGAGGGGCAGCGCGCCGGGGCGATTGCCGGAGAGGATGTTCATCGCGGGCCTCACTTCGCCTTCGCCACGGGCATCATGCCCTGCGGCCGCCACATCAGGATCACCACCATCAGCGCGATGGTTGAGACCAGCGCCAGCTTGGGCGCGAGGAAGGCGACGTAATTCTGCGTGAGCGCCACCAGCAGTGCGCCCAGGAAACACCCCTCCACCGAGCCGAGCCCGCCGATGATCACCACGATGAACACGGTCACCATCAGCTCGTTGCCCATGTGCGCGGTGATGAGCTGGGCGTAGAGCGCCCACATCACCCCGCCGAGCCCGGCCAGCGCCGAGCCTGCCATGAACACCCCGATGAACACCCGGTCGATGCGGTAGCCGAGCGCGCGCACCATCTCGCCGTTCTCCACGCCCGCGCGCACCAGCAGGCCGATGCGCGTGCGCGTGAGCACGAGGCGCATGGCGAGGAACAGCACGAGGCCGATGCCCACCGCCACCAGCCGGTATTTCTCGATCGCCGCCCCGAGGAAGGTGACCGCGCCCTTCAGCGCCTCCGGGCGCAGGATGTAGATCTCCTGCGGGCCCCAGATCACGTAGATCAGCTGCTCGGCCACGATGAGCCCACCCATGGTGACCAGGATTTGCTTGAGGTGCGCGCCGTAGACCGGCCGCACCACCACCCGCTCGAAGGCCCAGCCCATCGCCCCGGTGGCAAGCATCGCCCCGAGGATGGCCGCCCCCATCGCCGCGAGGTTTGCCGGTACCGAGCCCGCGGCGGCGAGCGGTGCCAGCCACAGCAGCACCGTGACGCCGACGAAGGCGCCCACCGAGATGAAGGCGCCATGGCCGAAATTGATCACGTCCATCAGCCCGAAGACGAGGGTCATGCCCGAGGCCATCACGAAGAGCATCATCCCCATGGCGAGCCCCGCCACGGTGAGCGTGAGCCAGGAGGAGACCGAGCCGATCAGCACGAAGCCCGCGAGGATGATCAGCGGCACCAGCAGTGCCGGCAGCCAGGGCGTGAGGCGCTGGCCCAGGCCCGCGCGGGTGAAGGTGGGGGCGTGTTCGGGGGCGGCGCTCATCCGTGGGCCTCCATGCTCAGGCCCATCAGGCGCTCCTGCAGGGCGGCGTCGGCGGCTAGCTCGGCCATGGGGCCGGCCCAGATGGTGCGGCCGTCGTCCATCACCACCGCATGGTCGCCGAGCGCGCGGGCGAGGGAGAAGTTCTGCTCCACCAGCAGGATGGAGGCGCCCTGCGCCTTGAGCTGCTTCAGGGCGCGCGCGAGGGTGGTGACGATGGCGGGGGCGAGGCCCTTGGAGGGCTCGTCGATGAGGTAGAGCCGGCGCTCCTCGATCACCGCGCGGCCCACCGAGAGCATCTGCTTCTGCCCGCCGGAGAGATTGCCCGCCGGCATGCCCCAGAAGGTGCGCAGGGGCGGGAAGGCGTCGAGCAGCCAGTCGAGCCGGGCGCTGTCGATCGGCCCGGAGACGGCGGCGAGGGTGAGGTTCTCCGCCACCGTGAGGTCGGAGAAGATGCCCATGTCCTCGGGCACGAACCCCACGCCGGCGCGGGCGATGCGCGGGGTGGGCAGGCGGGTGATGTCCTGCCCGCCGAGCAGGATGCGCCCGCGATGCGCCTGCCACAGGCCCATGACGGTGCGCAGCGTGGTGGTCTTGCCCACGCCGTTGCGCCCCAGCAGCATGGTGACCGAGCCCTCGGGCACCGAGAGGTCGACGCCTTGCAGGATGTGGTACTGGGCGATGTCGGCGTGCACGCCCTCGAGGGTGAGAATGTCAGACATCGGCGAGCTCCTGGCCGAGATAGGCTTCCTGCACCACGGCGGAGGCCATCACCTCGGCGGGCGGCCCGTCGGCGGCGAGTGCTCCGTTGTGCAGCACGATGATCCGGTCGGCGAGCGAGCGGATGACGCTGAGCTTGTGCTCCACCAGCAGGATGGTGTGGCCGCCCTCCGCCTTCAGCCGGGCGATGAGGTCGAGCACCACCGGCGCCTCGTCGACCGACATGCCGGCCGTGGGCTCGTCGAACATGAAGACGGACGGCTCGAGCGCGATGAGGAGGGCCACCTCCAGCTTGCGCTGGTCGCCATGGCTGAGGGCGGAGACCGGCTGGCCCGCGAGGCGGGTGAGCCGCACCTCCTCCAGCACCGCCTCGGCGCGCGCGGCGAGGCTGCGGTGCGCGGAGGCCATGGAGAGGAAGCGCATGCCGCGCCCGGCCTTCGCCTGCACCGCGAGGCGCACGTTCTCGAACACCGAGAGCGCGGGGAACAGGTTTGTGAGCTGGAAGGCCCGGCCGATGCCGCGCCGCGTGCGCTCGGAGGCGGGCAGGCGGGTGATGTCCTCGCCGCGCAGCAGCACGTTGCCCTCCGAGGCGGGAAGCTGGCCGGATATGATGTTGAAATAGGTGGTCTTTCCGGCGCCGTTCGGGCCCACGATGGCGGTGAGCTCACCGGGCATGAAGGCGCAGCTCACATGGTCCACCGCCACGTGGCCGCCGAAGCGGATGGTGAGGCCGCGGGTTTCGAGCACTGGGTCTGGCATGGGGTCGCTCCGCTGCGGGGAAAGCGGCGCCCGGGAGGCCGGCCCCCGGGCGCGCGGGCTCACTGGCCGTTGCGGATCGGGATGTCCATGTCCTGCGGCTTGATCTCCTCGACGAGCTCGGGGATCGCCCATTCCACCTCCGGGTCCACCTTGATGCGGAAGTGGTACATGCTCTGCATCGCCTGGTGGTCCTCCGGGCGGAAGCGCATCCAGCCCTTGGGCGTCTGCCATTCCATGCCCTCGAGCGTGGTGATCAGGGTGTCGGCGTCGGTGGAGGCCGCGCTCTCCTTCAGCGCCTCCACGATGGCGAGCCCGGCGGTCATGCCGCCGGCGGTGAAGAAATCCGGCGGGGTGCCGAAGCGGGCCATGTGCTCCTTCACCAGCCAGTCGTTCACCGGGTTCTTCGGGATGTCGTGGTAGTAGTAGGTGGCGCCCTCCATGCCGGGCACCTCCTTGTAGGCCTTCATCGCGGCGAGGATGTTGCCGCCCGTGGCGATCTCCACCCCGAAGCGCGAGGGGTCCATCGCCTGGATCTTGCCCATCGGGTTGTTCGCGCCGGCCCAGATGATGAACAGCTTCTTGTTGGCGGCCGGGTTGTCCTTCAGCGCGGTGAAGATGCGCTCGGCGGCGGCGGTGAAATCGGTGGTGTCCTGGGGCACGTATTCCTCGTGCACCAGCTTGGCGGGGGTCTTCTTCAGCGCCTCGGCGAAGGCCGCCACGCCGTCACGCCCGAAGGCATAGTCCTGCGCCAGGGTGGCGATGACCGTGTCCTCCTTGCCGAGGGCCACGGCATTTGCCACCGCGTCCTGGCTGGAGTTTCGCCCGGTGCGGAAGATGTAGCGGTTCCAGTTCTCGCCGGTGATCGAATCCGCCACCGCGGGCTCCACGATCAGGATGCGCTCGTATTCCTCGGCCACCGGCAGCATCGCCAGCGCCACGCCGGAGGAAACCGGGCCCACCGCGATGGCGGCATCGTCGTCGCCGTAAGCCTCCGCCAGCAGCGACTTGCCGAGGTCGGCCTTGAGCTGGGTGTCCTTCTCGATGACGACGAGCTTCTCGCCGTTCACCTCCATCGTGCCGTCGGTGGCATATTCCAGCCCCATCATCAGCCCGGTGTGCGACTGGGCGGCATAGGCTTCCAGCGGGCCGGTCTTGCCGTAGACATGGGCGATGGTGATGTCGGCCGCGGCCGGCATGGCGAAGAGCGTGGCGGCGGTGGCCGCAAGCGCGATACGTGACACGGTATCCCTCCCTGAGATGCCCCCCGCAGCGCCGGGGCGCACAGGGGGTTGATTTCCCTCAGAGAGTGTCCGCGATGCCGGCGCCGATCAAGGATTTTGGCGGGCAGGGCGGAAATGAAAACGCGGCGCCCCCGGGGGGAGCGCCGCGCGAAAGGCAAGGCAGGGAGGCGGCCGCGGCTCAGATGCCGAGGAACTTCTCGAGCCAGTGGATGTTGTAGTCGCCCTTGCGCACGTCGGGCTGCTCCAGCAGGGCCTCGAACAGCGGCTTGGTGGTGTCCACGCCGTCGACGACGAGCTCGGAGAGCGCGCGGTCGAGCCGGTGCAGGGCCGCCTCGCGGTCCGGCGCATGCACGATCAGCTTGGCGATCAGGCTGTCGTAGTAGGGCGGGATGCGGTAGCCGTCGTAGATGGCGCTGTCCATGCGCACGCCCAGGCCACCGGGGGCGTGGAACGTGGTGATCTGCCCCGGGCAGGGGCGGAAATCGGGCAGGCGCTCGGCGTTGATTCGGCACTCGATGGCATGACCGCGCGGGATGAGATCCTCCTGGCGGAAGCTCATCTCCTCGCCGGCGGCGACACGGATCTGCTCGGCCACGAGGTCGACACCGTAGACAGCCTCGGTCACCGGGTGCTCCACCTGCAGGCGGGTGTTCATCTCGATGAAGAAGAACTCGCCGTTCTCGTAGAGGAACTCGATGGTGCCGGCGCCGATGTAGTTCATCTCGGCAATGGCCTTGGCGCAGGTCTCGCCGATGCGCGCCCGGGTCTCGGCGTCGATCACCGGGGAGGGGCTCTCCTCGAGCACCTTCTGGTGGCGGCGCTGCAGCGAGCAGTCGCGCTCGCCCAGGTGCACCGCGCGGCCCTTGCCGTCACCGAAGACCTGCACCTCGATGTGCCGGGGCAGGGTGAGGTACTTCTCCATGTAGACCGCGTCGTCGCCGAAGGCGGCCTTCGACTCGGAGCGGGCGGTGCGGTAGGCGTTCTCGAGGTCGGCCGCGGTGCGCGCCACCTTCATGCCGCGCCCGCCACCGCCGGCGGCGGCCTTGATCAGCACCGGGTAGCCCATCTCGTCGGCGACGGCCTTGGCCTCCTCGTAGGAGGCAAGGCCACCCTCGGAGCCGGGAACGCAGGGGACGCCGAGCCGGCGCATGGTCTCCTTCGCGGCGATCTTGTCGCCCATCACCGCGATATGCTCGGAGCGCGGGCCGATGAAGGTGATGCCGTGATCCTCGAGGATCTGGGCAAAGTTCTGGTTTTCCGAGAGGAACCCGTAGCCGGGGTGCACCGCATCCGCGCCGGTGATCTCGCAGGCCGAGATGATGGCGGGGATGTTGAGGTAGCTCTGCGCGCCCGCGGGCGGGCCCACGCAGATGCTCTCGTCCGCGAGGCGGACATGCATGGCGTCGGCATCGGCGGTGGAATGGACGGCCACCGTCTTGATGCCCATCTCGCGCGCGGCGCGGTGGACGCGCAGCGCGATCTCCCCGCGGTTGGCGATCAGGATCTTGTTGAACATCTGGGCCGTCCGCTCACTCGACGATCATCAGCGGCGTGCCGTATTCGACCGGCGCGCCATCGTCGACGAGGATGCGTTTCACGGTGCCGGCGCGGGGCGCCGGGATCTGGTTCATCGTCTTCATCGCCTCGACGATCAGCAGGGTCTGGCCCTCCTGCACCTGGTCGCCCACCTTGGCGTAGGGCGTGGCGCCCGGCTCGGGCTGCAGGTAGACGGTGCCGACCATCGGCGAGGTGATGGCGCCCGGGTGCTGGGCCGGGTCTTCCGGCGCCGGGGTGGCCGGGGCGGCGGCGGCGGCCGGCGCGGGGGCGGCCATCGGCGCGGGGGCGTAGCTCTGCACCGGGGCGGGCGCCGCGGGCGCGGCGGCCATCTGGCGGGCGACGCGGACGTTGAGCGTGTCATCCTCGCCGAATTCGCGCTTCACCTCGATCTCGGAGAGATCGCTCTCGCGCAGCAGATCCGCCAGAGCGCGGATGAAGGCGACGTCGTGTTCGTATTTGTTGCCCATGTGTACCTCGGTGCCCTTCGCGACTGGCGGTGCTCCCGCCCGCTTTGCAGCCGCTTATACGCAAGCGTGAAAAGAGATTAAAGCGTGGATCTGAGGGGGGTGCGGAACGCTGCCGCCGCGGCGCGGGCCCCCGGGCGGGGGCCGCGCGGCCGGGGCGGGGCCGCCCGTGCTCAGTCCTGCAGGCTGCGCGCCTCGTCGATGGCCTGGGCCATCTCTTCGTAGGGCAGGTAGCC
Organism: Oceanicella sp. SM1341; assembly: GCF_003448965.1. GTDB lineage: Bacteria > Pseudomonadota > Alphaproteobacteria > Rhodobacterales > Rhodobacteraceae > Paroceanicella. Next base: position 352,021 of record NZ_QRGC01000001.1, on the reverse strand, counting down.
GCGCACCAGCTTCTCGCCGATGACGAAGGTCGGCGTGCCGCCGATCTGCAGCGCCTGCGCGAGGTCGTGGTTGGCCTGGATGCGCCGATTCACCTCGTCGCTCTCCATCTCGGCGTGCATCTTCTCCACGTCGACCCCGGCGCGCTCGGCCAGCCGGTCGATCGTGGTCTCGGTGAGCGGGCCACCGAACTCCATCATCGCGTTGGAGAAGTCGAGGTAGACCTCCTCGTCGCCCTGCAGCTGGGCGGCGATGGCCGCGCGCGAGGCGAGCAGGCTGTCGGGGCCGAGGATGGGGAATTCCTTGCGGATGAAGCGGATGTCGCCATCCTCGGCCACCAGCTTGAGGATGTCGTCATGCGCGCGCTTGCAGTAGCCGCAGCGGTAGTCGAAGAACTCCACCAGCGTGAGCGTGCCCTCGGGGTTGCCGTCGACATTGGAGAAGCCGTCGTCGAAGAGCGCGGTCGCGTTGTCGCGCACCATGGTCTGCTCGGCGGTGGCGGAGGCGGCCTTGCGGCGTTTCTCCAGCTCCTGGATCGCCTCGTAGATCACTTCCGGATTGTCGAGCAGATAGGCCCGGATCTCCGCCCTGAGCGCGTCGCGGTCGAGGCCGGGCACACCGGTCTGCGCGCCGCTGTCCTGGGCGGCGGCGGGCAGGGTGGCCACCGGCAGCGCCGTGAGGCCGAGGGCAAGGGCCATGAGCCCGGATCTGATCATCTGCTGCATCTCCTATCTGGTCTTTTCCATGCGCTCGGCGACGAGGATGAGGTCCTGTGCCTTCAGCCAGCCCGGGCTGCCCTCGGGCAGCACGGCGGCGGCGTGGCGCGCATGGCGGATCACGTCCTTGTAGTCGGTCCGTAGCGCGTAGCGCTCGGCGGTTGCAAGGGCTGCCAGCCCCTCCTGGCCGTCGCGGGCATAGGCGAGCGCGAGGTCGCGCAGCGCCACGCCGTTGGCGGGGTCGTCGCGCGTGGCCTTCTTGAGGATGGTGAGCGCCTCGTCGTTGTTGCCCGCGCCGTCGAGCGCGATGAGCGCATGGGCGAGCGAGGCGGCGATCAGCGGCTCGCCCGGCGCCGCGGCGGAGGCGCGGCGGTAGAAGGGGATCGCCTCGGCCACCCGGCCGCTCTCGAGCAGGATCTGCGCCTTGAGCTCGAGGTAGAACGGGTCGGCCGGGCGCAGGGCGAGCAGCTTGTCCATCGCCTGCATCGCGCCCGTGGGGTCGGGCAGGCGGTGCAGGGCCACGGCGCGGCGGATGAGGGTGAACTCGTCATCCCCCCGGGGCAGGTGCTCGAGCACGGTCTCGGGGCGCTTGGTGAAACCCTCGAGCTTGGCGCGCATCCGCTCCACCCAGTAGGCGAGGTCGGGGTCGTCGGGTTTGTCGTTGTAGGGCGAGCTGTCGATGCGCCGCTCGGCGAGCAGCATGCGGTCGACGCTCATCGGGTGGGTGAGGGCGTAGGGGTCGACATTGGGGCCCATCATCTGTTCCTGGCCGCGCAGCAGGTCGAGCACTTCCTTCATGCCCTCGGGGTTGATGCCGGCGCGCTCCATGTAGGTGAGGCCGGCCTGGTCGGCGCTGGCCTCCTCGCCGCGCGAATACTGCAGGAAGGAGCGGTTCACCACCGAATGCGTGCCGGTGAAGATCGCGCCCGCGGCATCGGCGCTGCCGGCCACGCCGGCGGCGATGGCGAGCAGCGCGCCGAGGGCGAGCGCCCCGGTGGTGTTCTCCGCCTCCACCCCGCGGCGGGCGAGATGGCCGCCGTTGATATGGCCCAGCTCGTGCGCCAGCACCGCCTGGATCTGCCGCGCGCGGGTGAGGCGCATCAGCATGCCGGTGTTGATGAAGATGTTGCGCCCGCCGGCCACGAAGGCGTTCAGGCTGTTGTCGCCGATGATGTAGAGCTTGATCGAGGAGGGCGAGACGCCACCGCCCTGGAACACCGGTTCGGCCAGCCGGTCGAGCGTGCGCTCGATCTCGGCATCGCGGATCAGGCTCTGCGCCGCGGCCGAGACGCCGGAGGCCGCGAGCACGGCACAGGCCGCCACCACGCGCAGCAGGGCGCGCGCCGGGGTGCGGCGGCGGCGGGGCGCCGGGGCGGTGCCGGCGGCGGTAACGCTGTCGATTGACCTCACCTCGTTCTCCCCACAAGTTGGGCGCGCTTCCCGGCGCGAGGTCCGCGAGGGTCTCCGCCCCTGCCGGAAGCAGTCAGATAAGGACCCAATCCCATGCGATTTTCAACCCGTGGTGCCGTCGATCCCTTTATCGTGATGGACGTGATGGAGGCTGCCCGCCTGAAGGAACTCGCGGGCGGCGACGTCATCCACATGGAGGTCGGCCAGCCCGCCACGCCCGCTCCGCGCCTCGCGCGCGAGGCGCTCGTGGCGGCGATGGAGCGCGAGGCGCTCGGCTACACGGTGGCGCTCGGCCTGCCGGCCCTGCGCGCGCGCATCTCCCGCCTCTACCGCGACTGGTACGGGCTCGACGTGGCCCCGGAGCGCATCGTGGTCACCTCCGGCTCCTCCGCGGGCTTCCTGCTCGCCTTCCTCGCGCTGTTCGACGCGGGCGACCGCGTGGCGATCGGCGACCCGGGCTACCCGAGCTACCGCAACATCCTGCGCGGGCTCGACCTCGAGCCGGTCTCCATCGCCACCGAGGCCTCGACCCGCTTCCAGCCCGCGCCGGTGCATCTCGAGAACACCGACCTGCAGGGCCTGCTCGTGGCCTCGCCCGCCAACCCCACCGGCACCATGCTGGGCCGGGCCGAGCTGCAGGCGCTCTCCGACGCCTGCAGGCGCGCCGACATCGCCTTCATCTCCGACGAGATCTACCACGGCATCCAGTTCGACGGCCGCCGCCCGGTGACCGCGCTGGAGGTGACCGACGAGGTCTTCGTCATCAACTCCTTCTCGAAGTACTTCTCGATGACCGGCTGGCGCATCGGCTGGATGGTGGTGCCCGAGAGCCACGTGCGCATGGTCGAGCGGCTGGCGCAGAACTTCTTCATCTGCGCCCCGCACGCGAGCCAGGTCGCAGCCCTCGGCGCGCTCGACGCGGCGGAGGAGTGCGAGGCCCATCTCGCGGTCTACGCGAAGAACCGCGAGATCCTGCTCAACGAGCTGCCCGCCGCCGGCTTCACGCGCCTCGCGCCCTGCGACGGGGCCTTCTACCTCTACGCCGATCTCTCCGAGCTCACCGACGACAGCCAGGCCTTCACCGCCGCGATGCTGGCCGAGGCCGGCGTGGCCGCCACGCCGGGGCTCGACTTCGACCCGGTGCGCGGCAACCGCACCATGCGCTTCAGCTTCGCCCGCTCGACCGCCGACATGGTCGAGGCCGCCCGCCGGCTGAAGACCTGGATGGCCGGGCGCTGAGCCCGGGGGGCCGTTCTCCGGGCGGTCGCGCCGGAGCCGCCCGGCAGGTCGGAGCAGCCCGCCCGTGCCCCGCTACCGGCGCCTGGAGTGCCACGGGCGGCGGGGACAGCCGGAGGGGGATGGTTTCCCGCCCCGACAGTGGCCGAAGCGCCGGCCTTCCGCAGGCGGCACGTGCGGCGCGGATGGGTCCGCCGGCCAGTGGTCCCGGGCCCTCGGGCATCCATCCGACAGGCAGATCGGCTCCGGTGCCGCCTCCGGCCCGTGGCCGATGGTGACGTTCGTCGCGCCGCAGTGGTGATCGCTGATCTCCGGGGGGCGGCCCTTGCCCGCCATCGGCCGAAGCGGCCGGGGGGCAGGAGGAGGCTCCTCAGGCGGAAGGTGGCGCCGTGCCTGCCGCGGCATGCCGTCCGGCGCCGGGCGCGGCAAACGGAAGGTCGGAACGCAAGACGCCCGCCCCCTCGCAGGGGCGGGCGTTCATGCTTTCAGCGCGTGAGCGCCGGTGTCAGCGGTTGGCAGACCACCAGCCGCGACGGCGCGGCTTGGGCGCCTCGTCGGTCGGTTCGGCCTCGGCCGGGGCCTCGGCGACGGTTTCGGCCTCGGGCGCGGGCTCGGCCTCAGGTGCCGTGTCTGCCGCGGCGGCCTCCGGCTGCGGTTCTGCCGGGGCCTCGGGCTGCGCAAGGGGGGGCTGCGGGGCCTCGGACGCTTCTGCCGCCGGTGCCGCTTCGGCCTCCGGTGCCTTCGTTTCCGGTGCCGCCTCAGCCGCGGCGGCTTCCGCCTCCGGCTTCGGCTCGGCCGCGGCGGCCTCGGCTTCCGCCTCGGCGGCGGCCTTGGCGGAGCGGCTGGGGCGCTTGCGGGCGCGCGGCTTGCGGGCCGGGGCCTCGGCCTTGTCCTCCGGCACCTCGATGGCGGTGCTCTCGCCCTCGGTGGATCCGGCAGGGGCTTCCTCGCCGATCACCTCGAGCGCGTCGGACGCGGCCTCCTTCTTCGCCGCCGGCTTGCGCCGGGTACGCGGCTTGCGGGCGGGCTTTGCGGGCTTCGCCTCCTCCGTCGCGGCCTCGGCCGGCTCGGAGGTCACCTCGGGCGCCGTGGTCGCCTCGGCTGCAACCGGCTCGGCAGGAGCCTCCGCGGCTGCTGCCTCGGCGGGCTCGGCCGGTGCTTTCGCGGCCGGGGCCTCGACGGGCTCCGCCTCGGCGGCGCGGGCCTCCTCGGGCCGGGCCTCCGGGGTCTCGTCGGGGTCGGTCCCGGCATCGTCGTCCTGGCCGGACTGGCGGGCGTCGCGCGCTTCGCCGTCCCGGCTCTCGCCGTCACGCCCCTCGCCGTTGCCGCCGCGGCGGCGCCGGCGGCGGCGCTTCTTGCGCGGTGCGCCGGTGTCGTCGGCGGAGGCGGGGCCGCGGGGCTCTTCCTCCTCGCGGGCCGGGGCCGGGGCGGGTGCGGTCTCGATCTCGATCTCCACCGCCGCTTCGGCCTCGTCATACTCGTCCATGTAGGTGTCGACGGTGACCGGGGCGCTGGTGCCGCCGAGGCCGATCACCCGGCTCGCCACCTTGAAGCGCTCGATGCGGTAATCCGGGCTGATCAGCGCCGGGTCGCTCTCGATGCGCACGGAGAGGCCGTAGCGCTGCTCGACGCGCAGGATCGCGTCGCGCTTCTGGTTCATCAGATAGTTGGCCACCGAAACCGGGGCGGAGACCAGCACTTCCTTGGAGCGGGCGCGCACGCCCTCTTCCTCGATTTCGCGCAGGATGGTGAGCGCCATCGACTCGCCCGAGCGGATGAGCCCGGTGCCGTGGCAATGCGGGCAGGGGGCGGTGGTCGCCTCCAGCATGCCGGGGCGCAGGCGCTGGCGGCTCATCTCCATCAGCCCGAAGGCGGAGATCTTGCCGATCTGGATGCGGGCGCGGTCCGACTTCAGCCGCTCCTTCATCCGCTTCTCGACCGCGGTGTTGTTGCGCCGCTCGTCCATGTCGATGAAGTCGATCACGATCAGCCCGGCGAGGTCGCGCAGGCGCAGCTGGCGGGCGACCTCGTCAGCCGCCTCGAGGTTGGTCTTGAGCGCGGTTTCCTCGATGGAGTGCTCGCGGGTGGCGCGGCCGGAGTTCACGTCGATGGCGACCAGCGCCTCGGTGACGCCGATCACGATGTAGCCGCCCGACTTGAGCTGCACGATCGGGTTGAACATCGAGGCGAGGTAGCTCTCCACCTGGTAGCGGGAGTAGAGCGGGATCGGCTCGTTGTAGGGCTTCACGTTGCGCGCGTGGGACGGCATGAGCATCTTCATGTAGTCCCGGGCCTCGCGGAAGCCCTCGGCGCCCTCGACGAGCACCTCGTCGATGTCCTTGGAGTAGAGATCGCGGATCGAGCGCTTGATGAGGCTGCCTTCCTCGTAGATCAGCGTCGGCGCGATGGAGCGCAGGGTGAGCTCGCGCACCTGGTCCCACTGGCGCATCAGGTACTCGTAGTCGCGCTTGATCTCGGACTTGGTGCGCTCGGAGCCCGCGGTGCGGATGATCAGGCCGGCGCCGGTCGGCACCTCGAGCTCGGAGGCGATCTCCTTGAGCTTCTTGCGGTCCGCCGCGTTGGTGATCTTGCGGGAAATGCCGCCGCCGCGCGCGGTGTTGGGCATCAGCACGCAGTAGCGGCCGGGCAGCGAGAGATAGGTGGTGAGCGCCGCACCCTTGTTGCCGCGCTCCTCCTTGACGACCTGCACCAGCAGGATCTGCCGCACCTTGATCACTTCCTGGATCTTGTAGCGGCGCATGGCGCGGCGGGGGCGGATCTCCTCGGCGACGTCATCGGCGCCGACGGATTCGATCTCCTCCTCCTCGTCGGAGCCCTCGTCTTCGCCGGAGCGGGCTTCCTCGCGGGGCTGCTTCGCGCGTGGCTCCTCGGTCACGACATCGTCGTCATCCGCGCCCGCGCTCTCGGCGATGGAGGAGGGGCCTTTCTTCGGCGCGTCCTCGTCCGGGGTGTCCTCGGGGGTGTCCTCGGCGGCCTCGGCGGTGTCGGCGTTGAGTGCCGGCTCGGCGGCGTCGGGCTCGGCCTCCGCCACGGTCTCGGCGGGCACGGTGTCGGTGCTCTCGGTCGCGACGGAGGGCACACCCTCCTCGCCACCGACCTCGACGGCCTCCGGAATGGCATCGGCGGCGGCGGAGGGGGTGTCCTCGCTCACCACGGCGTCGAGCGCGGGCGGGGCCTCCGCCTCCGGCTCGGCGGCGACGGTGTCTTCCGCGCCAATGTCCGCGACGGCGTCTGCCGCGACGGTGGCATCGACACCGGCGGCCGGGGCGTCGGCCACGGATGCGTTCTCCGCCGGGGCGGGCGCGATGGCGGCTTCTTCCGCCGCCTGCGGCAGCTCGGGCTCGACGCTCTCGGCGGCGGCGATCACGCCTTCCTCGCCGCGGGTGTCGACGGCCTCGGGCATGTCCTCGGCGGCGACGGCGGGGGTGTCCTCGCTCAGCACCGCGTCGAGGGGAGCGGCATCGCTCTCGTCCGACGTGGTCTCGGCGTCATCGGCGCGCTGCTCGGCATCGCCGCCGCGCTTGCGGCTGCGGCTGGAGCGACGGCGCTTCTTCACCGGCTTGCGCTCTTCCTCCTCGGCCTCCTCGGAGGCGTTGCGGGCCTCCTCGGCCAGCAGGGCCTCGCGGTCCGCGACGGGGATCTGGTAATAGTCGGGGTGGATCTCGGCGAAGGCGAGGAAACCGTGGCGGTTTCCGCCGTAGTCCACGAAGGCGGCCTGCAGCGAGGGTTCGACCCGGGTTACTTTCGCCAGGTAGATGTTGCCTGCGAGCTGCCTCTTGTTGATTGATTCAAAGTCGAATTCCTCGACCTTGTTGCCTTCGACCACGACCACCCGGGTTTCCTCCGGGTGGGTGGCGTCTATGAGCATCTTCTGAGCCATTGTGTCCTTCTCGCACAGGTTCGTGCAGCCGCCGGGTTTCCCCGGCGGGCGTCGACCGGTGTGTATGTTCGGGCGAAAGGGCGCGCGCAGCAGCGTCGAAGGGGGGCACTGTGGCGCCGCCAGCGATCTTCTGTCTTGCCTGCTCGCGTTTCATCGCGGTTCGTTCTCCGGTGCCGCGTGGCACCAAACTGCCCCGGAAAACCCTCCGGGTAGGTGGCGCGGGGCGCCTGTTGCCGAGGCGGGCTGTTCGGGTCCCTTGTCGCGGAGGCTCCTCGAGGGGTGGCCCTTGCCGGGGGTTCCCGTTGCCAGGGTCGAGCCGCTGAAAAGGCCCGCTACCGCAACGAAACTTGTCTGGTCCGGAATGTACCGGCGTATCATGCTGCCCGCCGGTTCGGCCCAAGGGGCAGAATAGACAGGCACATCGTGCACTGACAAATGGTTTTTGTCGGCCGACACATGTGCTACCGTCACCCGGAAAGCAAGACCGAAATCGCCCGATCGGCCCCGCGCACTGCCCGCAGAAGCGCAGGAGCGGTACAAAATCGGGTGAGGGGCACGATACGGGCATCCTATCCAGGCAGGTGACATGCGACTTCCGACCTTTCGCAGAGAAGGGTTTATCATCGGTTTCACGCTCTTGTGCGCTGTCGTGGCCGCGGCGACCTGGCTGTTCGCCATCCAGGGCGGCGGTGACGAGAGCAGCGTGATTCGCGTCGACAGCGGCTGGGGCGAGACCGAAATCACCGCCCGGCTGGAGCGGCCGGTGAGCTACCGCGTCTTCACCCTCGACGACCCGCGCCGCGTGGTGGTGGATTTCGAGCAGGGCGCCTGGCCGGAGGGCAGTGCCCCGGCGGCGCTCGACGGCAGCATGGTCTCCGGCGTGCGCATCGGGCTGTTCCGGCCCGGCACGGCGCGCATGGTCGTCGACCTCGCGGAGCCGGCCCGGGTGGAGACGGCGCTCTTCGAGGAGGACGGCTTCCACCTCACGCTCGAGGACACCTCCGCCAGTGCCTTCACCGCAGCCGCCGGCGCGCCGGAGCAGAGCCTGTGGGGCACGCGCAACCTGCCGGGCAGCCTCGCGCTGCCGCGCGGCCCGCGCCTGCCGGCGCCGGGCGAGCCGCTGGTGGTGATGCTCGACCCCGGTCACGGCGGCATCGACCCCGGGGCGATGCGCGACGGGCTGATGGAAAAGGACATCGTGCTGCGCGCGGCCCGCACCATCGGCGCCGCGCTGGAGGCCACGGGGCGCTACATTCCCGTGCTCACCCGCTCCGACGACACCTTCCTGCCGCTCGACGCGCGGGTGGAGGAGGCGCGGCGCATCCGCGCGGACGTGTTCATCTCGCTGCACGTGAACACGGTGACGGTGGGCCAGGCACAGGGCGTGTCGGTCTACTCGCTCTCCGAGACCGCCTCCGACAAGGCCGCCGCGCGCATCGCCGCGCTGGAAAACCGCGCCGACATCCTCGCCGGGGTCGACCTGGAGGGGGAGGGCAGCACGGTGGCGCGCATTCTCGTGGACATGGCGCAGCGCGAGACCAACGCCCGCTCGCGCGCCCTCGCCGCCGCCCTGGTGCAGAAGTTCGACGCGAAGGACGGGGCCATCCGCTCCAACCCGCACCGGGAGGCGGGATTCCGGGTGCTGAAGGCGCCGGACATCCCTTCCGTGCTCATCGAGCTCGGTTTTCTCTCGGACCCGGAGGACCGGGCGCGCATGCAGTCCGCCGCATGGGGCGAGGGGGTGGCGCGCGAGATCATCGCGGCCCTCGACACCTGGGCGGAGGCCGACAGGGCCGCGCGCGCGCTCGTGCGCCATTGACGGGCGCCCGAGGGCCGCTGCCGATCCGTCACGGATGTGATTTGATCCTTGCCGCCTGTTGCTCTATCGCCACGACCCGAGAAAAGAGTCCAACCGCCGCGGCGGGAGGACTAGATTGAACACGGACCCCGCGCATGCCGCCGGGGCCGGCCGCGGGCAGACGGGACAGCACATGCGCCACATACTGAGATTTTTCGGCTTCCTCATGGCCTGGGCTTCCCTGGGAGCGGTCTTCGCGATGATCGCGGTCGCCGGTGTCGTCTATATCTACAGCCGGGATCTGCCGGACACCTCGGCCCTGGCCGCCTACGAGCCGATCACCCTGTCGCGGGTGTATTCCGGCGAGGGCGCGCTGATGGACGAATACGCCCGCGAGCGCCGCATCTTCACCCCGGCGGACGAGATCCCCGACCTGGTGAAGGAGGCCTTCATCTCGGCGGAGGACAAGAACTTCTACACCCATCTCGGGTTCGACCCGCGCGGCATCGCGGCGGCGGTGTTCGAGGCGCTGCAGGGCCAGCGGCCGCGCGGCGCCTCCACCATCACCCAGCAGGTGGCGAAGAACTTCCTGCTCTCGGGCGAGCGCGAGATCGAGCGCAAGATCAAGGAGATCATCCTGGCGGTGGAGCTGGAGCGCACGCTCTCCAAGGAGCAGATCCTCGAGCTCTACCTCAACGAGATCTTCCTCGGCCAGAACGCCTACGGCGTGACCGCGGCGGCGCAGAACTACTTCTCCAAGACGCTGGAGGAGCTCACCCCGGGCGAGGCAGCCTATCTCGCCGCCCTGCCCAAGGCGCCCTCCGACCTGCACCCGGTGCGCGAGCGTGACGCCGCCGAGGGCCGGCGCAACTACGTGCTGCGCGAGATGTACGAGAACGGCTACATCACCGAGGAGGTCGAGCTGGCCGCACAGGAGGCGCCGCTGCGCACCGTGCAGTCCGGCGACATCCCCAGCGCGCGCCGCGAGGTGCCGCCGCGCGGCTATTTCACCGAGGAAATCCGCCGCCAGCTCTCGGCCCGCTTCGGCGAGGACAAGCTCTTCGGCGGCGGCCTCACCGTGCGCGCCACCATCGACCGCGACCTGCAGGACGACGTGGAAGCCGCGCTGCGCAAGAAGCTCGAGAGCTGGGACCGCGACCATGGCAAATGGCGCGGCCCGCTCGACACCATCGACCCCGCGCTGCTCGACGACGAGGACGCCTGGCGCGGCGCGCTGGCCGGCAAGTGGCTGCCGCGCGACATCGACGGCTGGCGCCTCGCCGTGGTGCTGGAGCTGGGCGACAGCTCGGCCCGGGTCGGCATCGAGGGCGTGCCGGACGACGAGGACGGCCATTTCCTCACCCTCAAGGACGCGGCCTGGACCGGGGCGGGCAAGCCCTCCGACCTCTGGGCGCCGGGCGACATCGTGCTGGTGCGAGAGATCACCGACGACGAGGGCAAGTTCGTGCGCTGGTCGCTGCGCCAGATCCCCGAGCTGCAGGGCGCGGTGATGGCGATGGATCCCTCCACCGGCCGTGTGCTCGCCATGCAGGGCGGCTTCTCCTACCAGGCCTCGGTGTTCAACCGCGCCACCCAGGCCACCCGCCAGCCCGGCTCGTCGTTCAAGCCCTTCGTCTATGCCGCGGCCCTCGACCACGGCTACAACCCCGCGACGATCGTGCTCGACGCGCCGGTGACCGTGCAGACCGGCGCCGGCGCCTGGAAGCCGATGAACTCGTCGCGGCAGTTCTACGGCCCCTCGCCGCTGCGCATCGGCATCGAGAACTCGCGCAACGTGATGACCGTGCGCCTCGCGCAGGACATCGGCATGGACTCGGTGGCCGAATATGCCGAGCGCTTCGGGGTCTACGACAACATGCCCCATCACCTCGCCTATGCGCTCGGCGCCGGCGAGACCACGCTGTGGAAGATGGTGGCTGCCTACGGCATGTTCGCCAATGGCGGGCTGCGGCTCGAGCCCACGCTGGTGGACCGCGTGCAGGACCGGCGCGGCCGCACCATCTACCGGCACGACCAGCGCGAATGCGACGCCTGCAACGAGACCACCCACACCGCGGGCGAGCCCGAGCCCTGGGTGATCGACCGCTCGGAGCGGGTGATGGACCCGATCACCGCCTACCAGCTCACCTCGATGATGGAAGGCGTGGTGCAGCGCGGCACCGCGACCGTGCTCAACGACCTCGGCCTGCACCTCGCCGCCAAGACCGGTACCACCAACGACGCGAAGGACGCCTGGCTGATCAGCTTCTCGCCCAACCTCGTGGTGGGCTGCTTCATCGGCTACGACACCCCCCGCCCGATGGGCCGCGGCGCCTACGGCGGCACCATGTGCGGCCCGGTGGTGCACGACGTGCTGGCCGAGGCGAAGAAGACCATCTCCAACCCCGACTTCAAGGTGCCGGAGAGCGCGGTGGCGGTGAAAATGGACCGCCGCACCGGCATCCGCCAGCCGGATGACGCTTCCGGCCCCAACATCGTCACCGAGATGTTCCGCCGGGGCGAGGAGCCGCAGGTCTATGCCGCTGCCGACATGGTGATCGGCGAGGGCAATTTCACCTTCGGCTCCGACCTGCCGCTGTCGATCAACGAGGAGGGCGACTACGCGCCCCAGCCCGGCAATCAGGGCGGGCAGGGCGGGCAGGGCGCCGGCGCCCCGCCGCCGCCACCCGCCGGCCAGCTCGGCGTCGGCTCGGGCGGGCTCTACTGAGCCCCCCGCTTTACCTTCGCGACAGGCTTTTGTAAGAACCGGTTCCCGGCCCCGGCCGGGGGTCGGATCCGATGGGAGAGTGAACATGCGCGCCGAGATCGCCAGCCTGGTCGAGGAAATCGAGAAGTCGCTCGAGCTCCTGCGTCACCGCATGAACTGGGAGACGGCGGAGTTCCGGCTCGAGGAATTCAACGCCATGTCCGAGGACCCGGACCTGTGGAACGACCCCGCCCGGGCCCAGAAGCTGATGCGCGAGCGCCAGCAGCTCGCCGACGCGGTGGAGGGCTACAAGGCCCTGGCGCAGGACCTCGCCGACAATGTCGAGCTCATCGCCATGGGCGAGGCCGAGGGCGACAAGGACGTGATCGGGGAGGCCGAGACCGCCCTGCGCGAGGTGCATGCCCGCGCCCAGCAGAAGGAGATCGAGGCGCTGCTCTCCGGCGAGGCCGACGGCAATGACACCTATCTCGAGGTGAACTCCGGCGCCGGCGGCACCGAGAGCTGCGACTGGGCCTCGATGCTGGCGCGCATGTATGTCCGCTGGGCGGAGAAGCACGGCTACAAGGTCGAGCTCATGTCCGAGAGCGCCGGCGAGGAGGCGGGCATCAAGTCGGCCACCTACCAGATCAAGGGTCCGAACGCCTATGGCTGGATGAAGTCGGAGAGCGGCGTGCACCGGCTGGTGCGCATCTCGCCCTACGACTCGGCCGCCCGGCGCCACACCTCGTTCTCCTCGGTCTGGGTCTACCCGGTGATCGACGACAACATCGAGATCGAGATCGCGCCCAACGACATCCGCATCGACACCTACCGCTCCTCCGGCGCCGGCGGGCAGCACGTGAACACCACCGACTCGGCGGTGCGCATCACCCACATCCCCACCGGCATCGTGGTGACCAGCTCGGAGAAATCCCAGCACCAGAACCGCGCCAACGCCATGGCGGCGCTGAAATCGCGGCTCTACGACCTCGAGATGCGCAAGCGCACCCAGGCGATCCAGGACCAGCATGACGCGAAGGGTGACGCGGGCTGGGGCAACCAGATCCGCTCCTACGTGCTGCAGCCCTACCAGATGGTGAAGGACCTGCGCACCCAGGTCGAGACCTCCGACACGCAGGGCGTGCTCGACGGCGACCTCGACCAGTTCATGGCCGCCGCCCTCGCGATGGACGTGACCGGCAAGACCCGCGCCGAGGCCAACGCCGAGGAGTGAGCCGCTTCGCGCAAAGCGCGAGGTATGGTGCGTAAGATATTGATAATTCTGAAACGCCCGCGCCCTGCCGCGGGCGTTTCGCGTTTGCGCAGGATCCGGGTCGCCGGGCGGCGCGGCGCGCGGTAGAAGGAGACGGGAAAACACCCGCGGGAGGGACAGATGCAGGACACCACGGCACCCCGGCTCACCATGGGCGCTTCGGAATGGCTGATGCTGCTCGGGCTGTCGCTGCTCTGGGGCGGGTCGTTCCTCTTCGTCGGGCTCGCGGTGCGCGAGCTGCCGACCCTCACCATCGTGGGGGCCCGGGTGGCGCTGGCGGCACTGGCGCTCTGGGCGGTGGTGCTGCTCACCGGCCGGGCGGTGCCGCGGGCGCCGGGGGTCTGGGCGGCGTTCCTCGGCATGGGGCTGCTGAACAACGCCATTCCCTTCGTGCTCATCGTGCACGGCCAGCAGGAGATCGCCTCCGGCCTCGCCTCGATCCTCAACGCCACCACGCCGCTCTTCACCGTGCTCGTGGCAGGCGCCCTGCTGGCGGACGAGCGGATGACGCTGCCGCGCGTGCTCGGCGTGGGCGCGGGCTTCGCCGGCGTCGTGGTGATGATCGGGCCCGGTCTGCTCTCCGGGCTCGGGAGCGGGGTGGGGGCGCAGCTCTCCATTCTCGGGGCGGCGCTCTCCTACGGTTTCGCCGGCGTCTTCGGGCGGCGCTTCCGCCGCCTCGGTGTCGACCCGGTGACCACTGCGGCGGGGCAGGTGACCGGCTCCACCCTCATGCTCGCGCCGCTGGTGCTGCTGCTCGACCGGCCCTGGGCGCTGCCCGTGCCCTCGGCGCAGGCGGTGCTCGCGGTGCTGGCGCTGGCGCTCGTCTCCACCGCGCTGGCCTACATCCTCTACTTCCGCATCCTCGCCCGGGCGGGGGCGACCAACCTCGGGCTCGTGACCTTCCTCATCCCGGTCTGGGCGGTGCTGCTGGGCGTGCTGGTGCTGGGCGAGCGGCTTGAGCCGCGGCAGTTCGCCGGCATGCTGCTCATCGGCTGCGGCCTCGCGGCGATGGACGGGCGGCTGCTGCGCCGGCTCAGGGGCTGAGGCTCCGGGGCCGGGGGGCCGAAACGCGTAGGGGCGCGGCCCTCGCAGGCCGCGCCCCCTTCATGCCTGAGGCAGGCGCTCAGCCCTCGGAGGGCTTCGGGCGCGGCTTCGGGTCGCCGTTCAGCGGATCGTCGTTGCGCGCGACGGAACCCTCGAAATGCGCACCGCTCTCGATGGCGATGGTCTTGTGGATGATGTCGCCCTCGACGCGCGCGGAGGAGGTGAGGCGCACCTTCAGGCCGCGCACCCGGCCGACGATGCGGCCGTTGACCACCACGTCATCCGCCACGACCTCGCCCTTGATGGTCGCGGTCTCGCCGACGGTGAGCAGGTGGGCGCGGATGTCGCCGTCGATCGTGCCTTCCACCTGGATGTCACCGGCGGTGACGAGGTTGCCGGTCACGGTCAGGTCGGAGGAGAGCACCGAAGGCGCGGGCTTCGGCTTCTGCGGCGCGGGGGCCGGAGAGGACACCGGGGCCGGGCTGGACGGCGGGACGGCCGGGCGGTCGCCGGTGGCGGGGCTGTCCTTGGGGTCGATCGGGTCGGTGATCTTGCTCTTAGAGAACATTTTTCGCTGCCTTGAGGTAGGTCAATGGGTTCACGGCTGTTCCGTCAATCCGGATCTCGTAGTGAAGATGGCTTCCGGTGCTCCGGCCAGTGCTTCCCATATCGCCGATACGGTCGCCCACTGCAACGTGCTCGCCACGTTTCACACGAATCTTGCTCAGGTGACCATATACCGTTTCGACGCCGAAGGCGTGACGGATTTTGACCACGTTGCCATATCCGCGCTGGCGGCCGGCGAAGATCACCTCGCCCTCGGCGGTGGAGGTGATCGGCGTGCCGCGCGGCGCGGCCATGTCCAGGCCGTCGTGGCGGTGGGCGCGGTGGGTGAAGGGGTCACGCCGCGTGCCGAAGGGGCTGGTGATGCGGTAGGTCATGTGCACCGGCTGGGCGAGGGGGAGCTTCGCCGCGGCGATGCGCATGAGCTGGATGCGCTCCATGTCCTGCATCAGCGCGGTGACGCGGATGCTCTGCGGGTCGTCCTCGTAGGCGGCGACGACGGCCGTGGCGGGGATGAGCGGCCCGCCCTCGCCGGAATAGCTCTTGCGGATCTCGGCCACGAGGTCGTCGGGGTCCATGCCGGTGGCGGAGAGCAGGCCGTCGAGCCCGTCGAGGCTCACGGCGACCGCCTCCTCGAGCTTCTCGAGCATGTGCTGCTGGCGCTGGCGGTCGAGGGCGGCCTGGTCGCGCATGGAGGCGAGCTGGTCGTTCAGGGCCTGGGCGTCGGCCTCGGCCTGCTCGCCCTTGCGCACCGAATCCGACAGCGCGTAGGAGATGGTCTGCAGCGTGGCGGCGAGGTCGGTCTCCGAGCCGGCGTGCCGGTCGAGCGCGCCTTCGGCCCCGGCGAGCTGGCTGGTGAGCGCGCCGTTCTCGCGCAGGGCATGGTCGCGCACGCGCACCACCTCGGCGAGCTTCTGGCGCACCGCCTCGAGGGTGAGCTCGCGTGCCCGGCTCTCTTCGCCCGCGCGCACCAGGTCGGACTGGCTGGCAGCCACCTGCACCATCGCGGCCTGGAAGCGCGCCTGGGCGCTCTCCGCCGCCTCGCGCGCGGTGTCCCGCTCGTCCACCAGCGAAGTGAGGCGCTGCTCGTAGCTCTGGCGCAGCAGGGCGATCTGCTCCTCCGAGCTGGTGCCGTCCATCAGCCCCAGCGTGAAGCGGGCGGTGGCGACCGCGGTGCAGCCCAAGCCTATTGCCAGCGCGGCACAGAGCGCTATCTGGCTGACCGGAGAGAGGCGCAGGCACCTCGTGCGATCCTCGCTGCGGATGAAGACCTTCTGTTCCGGACACACTCTCCCCAGAGCGCCCCGAACCTTGCGCAGTTTAGCAGCCATTCGAAATACCTGTCCCCCTGGGCGCCGACCCCTCAGGCGCCCCGATGCTGTTGCTTATTTGCACCGTTAGGTAAATTATTTCTGAAGCGCAATGCCTAATCCCGGTGCCGCGACAGATGTTACCAGCCCGCCGCAAGACCGGCGGAAATCCGCCGAAAACCTGTGGAAAACTGACGCGAAACAGCGGCAAACCGCTGGTTCACTGCTCCACCAGCGGCCAGTAGAAATCCGGCGGCAGGCCGGCGTCGGCGCGCCTGGCCTCGTTGAACGGCGGCTTCAGGCCGGTGCCGAAATAGCGGCGGACGAGATCGTGAAACGCGGTCTTCGGGTCGATGTCCGCGCGGCCGCACAGGAAGTGGAACCATTTCGAACCGTAGGCGACATGGGCCACCTCGTCGGCGTAGATCACTTCGAGAGCCGCGACGCTCTCGCTGTCGCCGGCGCGCCCGAAGGCCTCGATCATGCCGGGTGTCACGTCGAGCCCGCGCGCTTCGAGCACCATGGGCACCACGGCGAGGCGGGCGGGCAGATCATGCGCGGTCATCTCGGCGCTGCGCCACAGGCCGGCATGGGCGGGCAGGGCGCCGTAGGCGGAGCCCTGCGCCTCCAGCCGGTCGGCGAGCAGGTTGAAATGGCGCGCCTCGTCATCGGCGGCGCGCACCCAGTCCTCGGCGAAGCCGGCGGGCATGGGCACCTGGGCGAAGCGGGCGAGGATGTCCCAGTGCAGGTCGATGGCGTTGAGCTCGATATGCGCGATGGCATGCAGCAGCGCCACGCGGCCCGCGGCAGAGCCGGTGCGCCGCCGCGGCATCTCGCGCGGGTCGAGCAGCTCCGGCCGCTCCGGGCGGGCAGGCGTGTCCGGCGGCGCCGCGTCGCCGACCGGCAGGGGCGCCCCGGCCTCGGCGGCGGCGCGCCAATGCGCGGCGAGCCGGCGGCTCAGCGCCGCCTTCGCCCGCGCATCGGCCGTGCGCAGCACCGCGCAGGCGCAGCCCGTGAGCGTGCCGGGCAGGCTCTCCCCGGGGCTCACAGGGCCTTCACCGCCGCGAGCACCTCTTCCACGTGCCCCGGCACCTTCACCTTGCGCCAGACCCGGGCGATACGGCCCTGCGGGTCCACCAGGAAGGTGGCGCGCTCGACGCCCATGGAGGTCTTGCCGTACATGTTCTTCTCCACCCAGACCCCCCAGTCCTCGCAGACCGTGCCCTCGGCGTCGGAGGCGAGGATGAGCCGGAGCCCGTGCTTGGCGACGAACTTGTCGTGCTTTGCCACGGTGTCCTTCGAGATCCCCAGCACCACGGCGCCCGCGGCGTCGAAATCGGCCACCGCTTCGGTGAAGCCGAGGGCCTCCCGGGTGCAGCCGGGCGTGTCGTCGCGCGGGTAGAAATACACCACCACCGCCTTGCCGCGCAGCCCGGAGAGGGTGACATCGCCGCCGCCGTCGCGCGGCAGGGTGAAATCCGGCGCCGGGGCGCCCGGCTCGAGAGCTTGTGACATGGTTGCGCTTTTCCTTCGCCTTTCCGTCGGGACGGGATAGGTTGAGACTCTGCGGTGCCCCTCGCCGCCGGGCCGGCCCCTCGCGGGTGAGGGCAGCCGGCCGCGCGGGCGCGCCGGGGCCCATACGGTCAGAGGCGCGGGTCGATCGCAAGCCCCTTTGCGCGGGCGCGCGCGACCCCGCGGGCCCGGTGCAGGCAGCGCAGGCGAGCAGACCCCGTACAGGCAGGACGGGACGAGACCACCGCTCGGGGGGCGGAGAATGAACGACAACCCTGACGCCGGCCCGCAGCAGGCCGGCACCGAGGCCGCGCCCGACACCGCACGGGGCCCGGCCACCCCGCCCGGGGGCGGAGGCGGCCGGCATCCGCGCCGCCGCCGCCGGCCTGCCACGCGCATCGCCCGGCACGGGCTGCATTCGCTGGGCCGGCTGTTCATTGCGCTGCTGGTGCTGGTCGTGGTGCTGGCCGGGCTGCTGGTGCTGCGGCTGCAGCAGGGCCCGGTCGAGATCCCCTTCGCCGCCGAGATCGCGAAAACCCGGCTGGAGCGGCAATTGCCCGGCAACACGGTGGAGATCGGCAGCCTGGTGTTCGGTCTCGGCCGGGGCGAGGACGAGCCCGCCGGGCTGCGCCTGCGCGACCTGGTGCTGCGCGACAGCTCCGGCGCCACGATCTTCTCGGTGCCCGAGGTGGGCGCGCGCCTCCGTCTCTCCGACCTGATGCGCGGCGAGATTGCCCCCACGGAAGTGTTCGTCGCCGGGGCCGCCGGGCGTATCCACCGCGACGCGGACGGGCGTTTCACCGTGCTGCTGCTGCCCGTGGAGGACCTCGAGGGCGAGAGCGCGCCGGGCGGGGCTGCCCCCGGGGCCGCGCCCCCGGCAGGAACGGACGAGACCGTGGCCACGCCCGGGGGCGCGCCGGCCGGGCCCGCCGAGGGCGACCCGCTCGCCAGCCGGCGCGAGAGCGCCTTCCAGGCCTTCATGAGCGCGCTCGCCGCGGACAAGGAGCCGGCGCTGCGCCGGCTCACCCGCATCCGGCTGATCCGGGCCCGGTTGCGCTACGTGGACGATCTCTCGGGCCGGGTGTGGACGGCGCGGAACGGCGCCGTGGTGCTGCAGCGCTCTCCCGAGCGCATCACCGGCGCGGCGCGCATCCGGCTGGAGAAGCCGGGCCGGGCACCCACCGCGCTCGCGCTCACCGCGAACTACGCCTTCGGCGCCTCCTCCATGGCGATCAGCGCGCGGTTCGACAACGCCTGGGCCGGCGACGTGGCCGACCAGATCCCGGCGCTGGAGTGGATCCGGCCGCTGGAGGCGCCGCTCTCGGGCACCTACGAGATCGACCTCGGGCTCGACGGCTCGCTGGGCTATCTCACCGGGCGGGCCGAACTGGGCAGCGGCGAGCTGCGGCTGGGCGACGAGGACGTGCCGCTCACCGGCGGGATGCTCGACATCACCTACGACGGGCGCAGCGGCCATTTCACCATGAACCGCCTCGCCATCGACACCGAGCAGGCCGCCGTGACCGCCACCGGAGACGCCGAGCTCACCGAGGAGGACGGACGCTTCACCGGCATCACCACCCAGCTCACCCTGTCCGACATCGTGGCCGCCCCGCGCGACCAGTTCGCGGCGCCGGTGCGCTTCGCCGGCGGGCGGCTGGCGCTGAAGGCGCGCTTCGAGCCGTTCCAGCTCGAGATCGGCGAGGCGCGCCTGATCGACGGCGACCAGCGCATCTCGGTCTCCGGCACAATCGCGCGCGAGAGCGGCCCGGCGCGGGAGGGCGGTGCCTGGCACATGGCGCTCGACGCCAGCGCCTCGGGCATCACCGCGCAGCGCCTCGCCGCGCTCTGGCCGCTTGACCTGGCCCGCGGCGGCCGCAAGTGGGTGAGCGAGAACATGCGCGAGGGCGTGGTGACCCGGCTCGTGGCCGGTCTCAGGTTCGACGGGGAAACGCCTGAATTCTCGATGAATTTCTCCTTCAAGGATGGGCTGGCCTACCCGCTTCCCACCCTGCCGCCCATCGTGGATGCGCGCGGCATCGGCTCGCTCGACCTCGAGGGGCTCTCGGTGACGCTGCAGAGCGGGCGGGTGGAGATGGAGGGGTTCGAGCCCATCGACATGTCCGGCTCGGTGTTCTCGATTCCCGATTTCGGCAACGAGCCGCAGCACGCGGATGCGCGGCTGAAGGGGAAGGGGCCGCTGCCGGCGGTGCTCACCCTCATCGACCAGCCGCCGCTGCGCCTGTTGAGCAAGATCGGGCTCGACCCCGGCTTCGCCCGCGGCCGGGCCGAGGTGGATGCCCGCCTCACCTTCCCGCTGGTCAAGGACCTCGACGTGGACGACCTGCAGGCCCAGGCCAGCGCCACCGTCACCGACGCTTCGGCCGACAGCCCGGTGGCGGCGCTGCCGCTCTCCGCCGAGCGCCTCGCCCTCACCGCCGACAACAGCGCGCTGCGGGTCAGCGGCGTGGTCCGGGCCGGGCCCGCGCGTGTCGACATGGTGTGGAACGAGCGCTTCTCGCCCTCGCAGAGCAACATGTCGGGCACCACCACCATCACGCCGCAACTGCTCGCCGCCCTCGGCGCCGGCGGCACGGAGGAGGTGTTTGCAGGCGGCATGCCGGCGCGCGTCTCCGCCAGCCTCGCCCCGGGCGCGGAGCCGCGCTTCCGGCTGGAGGGCGACCTCACGCCGGTGTTGCTCACCCTGCCGGGGCTGGGCTGGACCAAGCCGGCCGAGACCGAGGGATCGCTCGTGCTCGCGGGCCGGGTGACCGACAGCGAGGTGCGCAGCAACGTGTCGCTGGAGGCTGCCGATCTCGCGCTCGAGGGCAGCGCGCGCATCGGGCTCGACGGGCGCTTCGCCGGCGCGACCTTTCCCACGTTCCGGCTGGGCGAGGCGATCGATTCCACGCTCTCGGTCATCCCGCGCGAAAATGCACCGCTGCGCCTGCGGCTGCGGGGCGGCAGCCTCGACCTGCTGGCGCTCGGCGACATGGTCAGCGCCGCCGAGAGCGCCGCGCCGCAGGCCACAGCGCCGGCCGAAACCCCGGCCACGCCCCCCGCCGAGGCCGGGGCGCAGACGGAAAGCCCGCGCATCGCGGTCGATTTCGACCTCGAGTCGCTCATCATCACCCCACGCATCCGCATCGAGCCCGCCACCGGGCGGCTGCGGCAGAACCGGCTGGGCCGGATGAACCTCGCCTTCGAGGGCCTCGCCAACGGCGGTGCGCAGAGCGACCTCACCATCGGCCAGACCGCGCGCGGCCTCACTGTCCAGCTCGACAGCGAGGACGCCGGCAGGTTCCTGCGCGACACGGCCTATTTCGGCCACGCCTATGGCGGGCGCATGCGGCTGATGGCCCGGATCCCGACGGGGCCGGGCGACGTGACCGGCCAGCTCGCCCTGCGCGACATCCAGGTGCGCGACGACCCGACGCTGAGCCAGATCCTCTCCGTCGCCTCGATCACCGGCGTGGTGGAGACGCTGGCGACCGGCGGGCTCACCTTCAACGACGTGGATGCCCCCTTCGCCTGGCGCGGCGGCCGGCTGGTGCTGGGCAAGACCCGGGCCACCGGCCCCTCGCTGGGCATCACGGTGGAGGGGGTCTACGACGAGGCCGCCGACAGTCTCGACCTCGAGGGCGTGTTCTCGCCGGCCTTCATCCTCAACGGCCTGCTGAGCGGCGTGCCGCTGCTGGGCGACCTGCTGACCGGCGGCGAGGGCGAGGGCGTGTTCGGCTTCTCCTACTCGGTGAGCGGCTCGGCGGAGGACCCGGATGTCTCGGTGAACCCGCTCTCCATCCTCACCCCCGGCGCGCTGCGCTCGATCTTCTCCAGCTCGAACGGCGAGGCCCCGGTGCCCGACCCCGGGCCGATGCAGCTCGAGGGCGACCCCGCGGCGGCGCCCGTTCCGGCCCCGCTGCCGGACGATGCCAACGACCGCTGATGCGGCAGGGCCAACGACCGCTGATGCGGCAGGCGGCGCCGCGTTGCTCAACCCGGCCCGGGGTGCAGCGCGCGCAAGTCATGCAGCGGCGCGGCACGGGTGGCCGGGACCGCGGATCCTGCGCGTGGGTGAGTGCTGCGTGCCGCCCGTATCCTGCCCGCGTCCATCGGCAGATGCCGTCGGGCGGAACCGGGAGCAGTCATGGGGGGGGAATACCCCGACGGCCGCGCAGCGGCAGGGGCCTGCAGCGCGGCGGGCGCGGTCGGTGGTGTGCGGAGGGCGCGCGCCCGGCAGGGCCGCACCGCCCGGGGGGGGGCGGTGCGGAAAGCCTGTCAGCCGGCGCGCACGAGGGCGTGGCGCTTGCGGCCGGCGGAGAGCTTCAGGCCCTGCGCGTCGATCTCGGCGGCGGCGATCATCCGGCCGGCGTCGGTCACCGGCTCGTCGTTCACGCGCGCGCCGCCTTCGGCGATGAGCCGCTTGGCTTCCTTGCCCGAGGCCGCGAGCCCCGCGCGCACCAGGAGCTGCACGAGCGAGACGCCCGCGTCCAGCTCGGAGGCGGGCAGGGTGACGGTGGGCAGGTCCTCGCCCACGCCGCCCTTCTCGAACACCTCGCGGGCCGTCGCCTCGGCCGCCGCGGCACCCTCGGCGCCGCGGGCGAGGGTGGTGACCGCGTTGGCGAGGATCACCTTCGCCTCGTTGATCTCCGAGCCGCCGAGGGCCGCGAGCCGATCGCATTCCTCGAGCGGCAGCTCGGTGAACAGGCGCAGGAAGCGGCCCACGTCGGCGTCGAGCGTGTTGCGCCAGAACTGCCAGAACTCGTAGTTCGACAGCTTGTCCTCGTTGAGCCAGATCGCGCCGCCGGCAGTCTTGCCCATCTTGGTGCCGTCCGCCTTGGTGAGCAGCGGCGAGACGAGGCCGAAGACCTGGCGCTGGTCGACCCGGCGGGTGAGCTCGACGCCGTTGAGGATGTTGCCCCACTGGTCCGAGCCGCCCATCTGCAGCCCCAGGCCGTAGCGCCGGCCGAGCTCGAGGAAGTCGTAGGCCTGCAGCAGCATGTAGTTGAACTCGAGGAAGGTGAGCGGCTGCTCGCGGTCGAGCCGGGACTTCACGCTGTCGAAGGCCAGCATGCGGTTGATGGTGAAGTGCCGGCCGTAGTCGCGCAGGAAGTCGATGTAGTTGAGCTGGTCCAGCCAGTCGGCGTTGTTGGGCTGGATGGCGTCGGTGGCGCCGTCTCCGAAGGAGAGGTAGCGCGCGAAGACCTTGCGGATGCCGGACATGTTCTCGGCGATCTTCTCGTCGGTGAGCAGCTGGCGCGCCTCGTCCTTGCCCGAGGGGTCGCCGATGCGGGTGGTCCCGCCGCCCATGAGCGTGACCGGCTTGTGGCCGGTCTTCTGCAGCCAGCGCAGCATCATGATCTGGATCAGGCTGCCGACATGCAGGCTGTCCGCCGTGCAGTCGAAGCCGATATAGCCCGGCACAACCCCCGACAGGAGCGCCTGGTCGAGGCCCTCGTAATCGGTGCAATCCTGGATGAAGCCGCGGCTGAGCAGCACGTTCAGGAAGTCGCTCTTGGGTGTGTGGGTCATTGCTCCGGATCCTTGGGATTTCGATCGCCCTCCTATATGGGGGGGAGGCACGAAAGGGAAGGGTGATGCGGCCGATCTGGGCAGTGGGACTGATGAGCGGCACCTCGCTCGACGGCGTGGACGCCGCGGCGGTGTGCACCGACGGGATCGACATCGAGGCGCTTGGCCCCGGTGCCGCGCGCGACTACGCGCCGGCCGAGGCGGCGGCGCTGCGCGCGGCGCTGGAGGCGGCGGCCGGGCACTGGCAGCCGGAGCGCGGCATGGCGCCGGAGGCAGGGCAGGCGTTTGCCGCCGCCGAGGCGGTGCTGGGCGAGAGCCATGCCGAGGCCGTGGGCACCTGCCGCGCGGCGCTGGCGCAGGAGCACGGCGCGCGCGCCGCGCTGGTGGGCTTTCACGGCCAGACCGTGCTGCACCGGCCCGAGGCGGGCTACACCCTGCAGATCGGCGACGCGCGGGCGCTGGCCTGCGACCCCCGTGTCCGCCTGCCGGTGGTGAGCGATTTCCGCAGTGCCGACGTGGCGGCGGGTGGCGAGGGCGCCCCTCTGGCGCCGTTCTTCCATTTTGCCCTCTCCCGGTCCATCGGGGCGGACAAGCCGCTGGTCTTCCTGAATCTCGGCGGCGTGGGAAACGTCACCTGGGTCGACCCCACGGCAGCCGACGCAGCGGCGGAGGGGGCGCTGCTCGCCTTCGACACCGGCCCCGCGAACGCGCTGGTGAACGACTGGATGTGGCGCCGCACCGGGGTAGCACTCGACCGGGACGGGGCCGCCGCCGCCGCAGGCCGGGTTCACCCGGAGCGCCTCGCCTCCAACGCGGCGCGGGCTTATCTCGACCGGGTGCCGCCCAAGTCGCTTGACCGCAATGATTTCGCCGCCGTGCTCGCCGGAATGGAGGGACTGTCCACCGCCGACGGGGCGGCGACGCTCACCGCCTTCAGCGCCGATTGCGTGGCCGAGGCGGCGCGGCATTTCCCCGCCCCGCCGGAGCGCTGGCTGGTCTGCGGCGGCGGGCGGCGCAACCCGGTGATGATGCGCATGCTGGCCGAGCGGCTGGAGGCGCCGGTGCTGCCGGTGGAGGCGGTGGGGCTCGACGGCGATCTGCTGGAAGCACAGGCCTTCGCGTATCTCGCGGTGCGGGTGCTGCGCGGCCTGCCCACCTCGGCGCCGGGCACCACGGGCGTGGCCGCGCCGGTGTGCGGCGGGCGGGTGAGCCTGCCCGACGGGCCGGAGCCGGACGCGTGAGGGCTCGGAGCCGGGCGTAGGGGTGGTCCCCCGCGAGGGAACCGGAGCGGCGGCCCTGACCGGATCCGGCTGATCTGATGGCCAAGTTCACACCGGGCCCGGCGCCGTGCGGGAACGCGTGACGGCAGCCGCCCCCGCGTCCGGCGCCCCGGCCTCCGAGCCGGGGCCTCCCGCCGCCGGGCCCCCGCCGGAACACCGCGAGCCTCCCGGAAAGGAAACGGGCCGCGAAGGCGGCCCGGGTCTGCTCAGCGGGTGGTCTCGGCCATCCGGCCGGTCACGTAGTTCTCCACGCGGGAGATCATCTCCTCCATTCCGGGATCGAAGAAATGGTTCGCCCCGGCCACGGTCTCGTGGGTGATGGTGATGCCCTTCTGCTGCTTGAGCTTGTCGGCGAGCTTGGTGATCTCGGCGGGCGGCGCCACGCGGTCGGCGTCGCCGTTGAGGATCAGCCCGGAGGAGGGGCAGGGCGCGAGGAAGGTGAAATCGTACATGTTCGCCGGCGGCGACACCGACACGAACCCCGCGATCTCCGGCCGGCGCATCAGCAGCTGCATGCCGATCCAGGCGCCGAAGGAGAAGCCGGCCACCCAGCAGGCCTTCGCGTTCGGGTTCATCATCTGCAGGTAGTCGAGCGCGGAGGCCGCGTCCGAGAGCTCGCCGATGCCCTGGTCATACTCGCCCTGGCTGCGGCCCACGCCGCGGAAGTTGAAGCGCAGGCAGGTGAACCCCATGCGATGAAACGCGTAATGCAGGTTGTAGACCACCTTGTTGTTCATCGAGCCGCCGAACTGGGGATGCGGGTGCAGGATGATGGCGATCGGCGCGTCCTTGTCCTTCTGGGGGTGGTAACGGCCCTCGAGCCGACCGTCAGGACCGGGAAAAATCACCTCTGGCATGGTTCGGGTTCGCTCCCTTGATCGGCACCCGGACCCGCCAGTGCTTGACGGAATCGCTCGGAATACCTAGAAAGATTCTAAACTGGCGGGCTTCCCGCACGGACTGGGACTTGCAGTTAGTTCCTGGTCAACATTACGTCAACCTGCCGCATGGGGCGCGAGAGAATGAAACTGAGCACCAAGGGCCGCTATGCGATGATCGCGCTCACCGACATGGCGCGGGAGGGGGCCGTGCACGGCGCGGACCGGCTCGTCTCGCTGTCGGAGATGGCGGAGCGGCAGGACATCTCGCTGGCCTATCTCGAGCAGCTCTTCGTGAAGCTGCGCCGGGCGGACATCGTGGAGAGCGTGCGCGGACCCGGCGGCGGATACCGCCTGGCGCGGCCTGTGGACGAGATCCGCATCGCCTCGATTCTCGCCGCCGTGGACGAGACGATGGACGCGATGCGCCGCGGTGCGGGCGCCTCGGGCGGCTCGCTCAACACCGATGCGCAGAAGCTCACCGACCGGCTGTGGGAACAGCTCTCGGCGCATGTCTACGTGTTCCTGCACCAGACCCGGCTGTCGGACGTGACCGGCAACCAGCTCGCGCCCTGCCCGGCAGTGCCGGCCTTCATCGAACTGGTGGACGAGGGATGACCCCACGCGCCTACCTCGACTGGAACGCCACCGCGCCGCTGCGCCCGGAAGCGCGCGCCGCGATGTGCGCGGCGATGGACGTGACCGGCAACCCCTCCTCGGTGCATGCCGAGGGGCGGGAGGCGCGCGCGCTCCTCGCGAAGGCGCGCGAGCAGGTGGCGCGGCTGGCCGGGGTCTCGCCCGAGCAGGTGGTCTTCACCTCCGGCGCCACCGAGGCCGCGGCGCTGGTGGCGGCGCAGTACGAGGCGGTGAGCGTGCTCGCCACCGAGCATGACTGCGTGCATGCCCATGGCACGGCCGAGATCGGCGTGGATGCCGCTGGCCGGGCGCTGGCGATGCCGCAGGGCACGGCCGGGCTCGTCGCCATCCAGGCGGCGAATTCCGAGACCGGGGTGCTGCAGGCGCCGCGGGCGCAGGAGGGTGCCGACCTCATGATCGACGCGGTGCAGGCCTTCGGGAAAGTGCCGTTCGACTTCGCCGGCTCCGGGGCGGACTGGGCCATCGTCTCGGCCCACAAGCTCGGCGGGCCGAAGGGGGTGGGGGCGCTGATCCTCAAGCCCGGGCGCGACCCGCAGCCGCTGCTGCGCGGCGGCGGACAGGAGCGCAGGCGGCGGCCGGGCACCGAGAATCTGGTCGGAATCGCCGGATTCGGCGCCTCTGCGGCCGCTGCATGGCAGGATATCGCCGACGGGGTCTGGAATTCTGTCGAAGAACATCGACATGAACTGGAAGCGATGCTGCGCGACGCGGCACCGGACAGTCTGATCGCCGGGCAGGAGGCGTCGCGCCTGCCCAACACGGTCTGCCTCGTCACCCCCGGCTGGAAGGGCGAGACGCAGGTGATGCAGATGGATCTCGCCGGGTTCGCCGTCTCGGCGGGTTCGGCCTGTTCCAGCGGCAAGGTGGGGCCGAGCCGCGTGCTCTCCGCGATGGGTCTCGACGATGTCGCGGCATCGTCCTCGCTGAGGGTCAGCTTCGGGCCGGACACGACGCGCGACACCCTGGCCGCCTTTGCCGCGGCCTGGGCCGGACATTACAGGCGCTACCGCCGCAAGGCCGCCTGAGACGATACGTAAACACGCTGTCACCCGAACGGGATCGCCTTGCAAGAGCGGGCAGCACGTGAAACAGGTCCTCCCTCGGGGCCGGAAGGGGTTTTGAAATGAACGCACTCGACAACGTCAAGGAAGGCGTCGACCAGGATACCGTCGATGCCGTTCGCAACGTCGGCGCCCGCTACAAGTACGGCTGGAACTCCGATATCGAGACCGATTACGCGCCGAAGGGGCTGAACGAGGACATCGTGCGGCTGATCTCGGCGAAGAAGGAAGAGCCGGAGTGGATGCTCGAGTGGCGCCTGCAGGCCTACCGCCGCTGGCTGACCATGGACGAGCCGGAATGGGCGATGGTCCATTACCCGAAGATCGACTTCCAGGACCAGTTCTACTACGCCCAGCCCCGGAGCATGACCGAGCGGCCCAAGTCGCTCGACGAGGTCGACCCCGAGCTGCTGCGCACCTACGAGAAGCTCGGCATCCCGCTGAAGGAGCAGATGATCCTCGCGGGCGTGGAGGGCGCCGAGGAGGCCGCCGCCGAGGGCCGCAAGGTGGCGGTGGACGCGGTGTTCGACTCCGTCTCCGTCGGCACGACCTTCAAGAAGGAGCTGGCCGAGGCCGGGGTGATCTTCTGCTCGATCTCCGAGGCGCTGCGCGAGCACCCGGAGCTGGTGCGCAAGTACCTCGGCTCGGTCGTGCCCCAGTCCGACAACTTCTACGCCACGCTGAATTCGGCGGTGTTTTCGGACGGCTCCTTCGTCTACGTGCCCGAGGGCGTTCGCTGCCCGATGGAGTTGTCAACCTATTTCCGCATCAACGCAGAGAATACCGGCCAGTTCGAACGGACACTTATCATCGCCGACAAAGGGTCGTATGTGAGCTATCTCGAAGGCTGCACGGCGCCGATGCGTGACACGAACCAGTTGCACGCGGCGGTGGTCGAGATCGTGGCCCTCGAGGATGCGGAGGTGAAATATTCCACCGTTCAGAACTGGTACCCCGGTGACGAGGAGGGCAAGGGAGGCATCTACAATTTCGTGACCAAGCGCGCGGACTGTCGCGGCGACCGCTCCAAGGTGATGTGGACCCAGGTGGAAACCGGCTCGGCCGTGACCTGGAAATACCCGTCCTGCATCCTGCGCGGCGACGACAGCCAGGGCGAGTTCTACTCCATCGCGATTGCCAACAACATGCAGCAGGCGGACACCGGCACCAAGATGATCCATCTTGGCAAGAACACCCGCTCCCGCATTGTTTCCAAAGGCATTTCCGCGGGGAAGGCGCAGAACACCTACCGTGGCCTGGTCTCGATGCACCCCAAGGCGGCGAACAGCCGCAACTACACCCAGTGCGACAGCCTGCTGATCGGCGATCAGTGCGGCGCGCACACGGTGCCCTACATCGAGTGCCGCAACAATTCGAGCCGCGTGGAGCACGAGGCCACCACTTCGAAGGTCGATGACGACCAGCTGTTCTATTGTCGCCAGCGCGGCATGGACGAGGAGGAGGCGGTTGCTCTGGTGGTGAACGGGTTCTGCAAGGAAGTCCTGCAGGCCCTGCCGATGGAGTTCGCTGTGGAGGCCCAGAAGCTGGTCGCCATCAGCCTTGAGGGGTCGGTAGGCTGATCCCTGAAGTGTACGCAAGCCGAGAGATGGAAAGTTGAATACGATGCATAAGACTGCTGTTGTCTTCGAAGGCGTGTCCGAGATCCTCAAAGGGGTGAGTATCGCAAGCTTTGTTGCGTTCTTCGTCCTGCTGATCGGTTCCGCCGTCTTCGGGCTGAGCATCTGGTACTTTGTCGCCGCCTACCTCGTGGGCTTCGCCACGAAATGGCTGGCGCGCGTCCTCATGGAAAACCGCGACTCCACGGTGCTCGACCGCGGGATGTCGATGTCGGGCAATGCCGAACAGTAAAGCCGCATCCGCGCGGTCCGGCGCCCGCGACGGGCGCCGGGCATTCCGCGGGGAGCAGGTCGCAATGCACCCCGCGGGACGTCTCTGCTCGCGCCACAAGCTGGAAGGTTAAAAGAATGCTGAAGATCGAAAACCTGCATGTGAAGCTCGAGGAAGAGGACAAGCAGATCCTCAAGGGCGTGAACCTCGAGGTCGGGCCCGGGCAGGTGCATGCCATCATGGGCCCCAACGGCTCGGGCAAGTCCACCCTGTCCTACGTGCTCTCGGGCCGCGACGGCTACGAGGTCACCGAGGGTGCCGCCCATCTCGACGACCTGGACCTGCTCGGCCTCGAGCCGGAGGAGCGCGCCGCAGCCGGCCTGTTCCTCGCGTTCCAGTACCCGGTCGAGATCCCCGGCGTGTCGAACATGATCTTCCTGCGCACCGCGGTGAACGCGCAGCGCAAGGCGCGCGGCGAGGCGGAGCTTTCCGCCGCCGAGTTCCTCAAGGAGGTCCGCACCCGCGCAAAGACGCTGAACATCGACGCCGAGATGCTGAAGCGCCCGGTGAACGTGGGCTTCTCCGGTGGTGAGAAGAAGCGCAACGAAATCCTGCAGATGGCGATGCTCGAGCCCCGCATGTGCATCCTCGACGAGACCGATTCCGGCCTCGACGTCGATGCGATGAAGCTGGTGGCCGACGGCGTGAACGCCCTGCGCAGCGA
Source organism: Oceanicella sp. SM1341 (assembly GCF_003448965.1). Classification (GTDB taxonomy): domain Bacteria; phylum Pseudomonadota; class Alphaproteobacteria; order Rhodobacterales; family Rhodobacteraceae; genus Paroceanicella. The sequence continues at coordinate 322,572 of NZ_QRGC01000001.1, read as the reverse complement.
GGGCCGCTCCTTCCTCGTGATCACCCATTACCAGCGCCTGCTGGACCACATCAGACCGGACGTGGTGCACATCATGGCCGACGGCCGGATCATCAAGACCGGCGGCCCCGAGCTCGCGCTCGAGGTGGAGAACAACGGCTACGCCGACATCCTGGCGGAGGTGGCCTGATGGCTCTGCCTGCCAAGAAGCGCGACGACGCGGCAGCCCTGCTGGCCGCGCATCCGGCGCCCGTCGGCGAGAGCCGCTGGGCCACGGAGGCGCGGGAGCAGGCGGCCGCATGGTTTCTCGAGACCGGGGCACCCGCCGCGCGTGACGAGTACTGGCGTTTCACCAACCCCGCCACGCTGATCTCGGCCGAGCCGCCGAAGGGCGAGGCGCAGCCCGCCGAGGAACCGGCGATCTGGTCGGACGTGGAGCGCATCCGCATCGTCTTCGTCGACGGCGTGTTCCGCCCCGACCTGTCGGACGACCTGGCGGAGGAGAACCTCACCATCGAGCCGCTCTCCGACGCGCTCTCGGTGGACATCCACTGGGCGCGTGACGTGTTCGGCCTGCTCGAGGGCCGGGGCCAGGCCCCGGTGCCGCGCCCCCTCGCCAGCCTCAACACCGCCGTGGCCCGCCAGGGCATGGTGATCCGCGCCACCGGCAAGGTGAGCCGCCCGGTCGCCATGCGCTACCTGCACGAGGAGGACGATTGCGACGCGGTCATCCGCCACGTGATCCGGGTCGACGAGGGCGCGAGCTTCACCCTGCTCGAGAACGGCCCCGCCGCCGCGCGCTTCAACAAGTGCATGGAGGTCGAGGTGGCCGACGGGGCGGAGTTCCACCACGTCCGCTCCCAGGGCCGCGAGCACGAGCGCCGCGCCGTCACCCACATCTTCGCCCGGGTGGGCGCGAACGCGCTGTTCAAGACCTTCACCATGACCGCGAACGGCCGCCTCACCCGCAACGAATGCGTGGTGGAGATGACGGGCGACAACGGCTCGGCCCATATCGCCGGCTGCTGCCTCGGCGACGGCTCGTTCCTGCATGACGACACCGTGTTCATCACCCATGACGCGGAGCATTGCGAGAGCCGGCAGGTGTTCAAGAAGGTGCTGCGCAACGGCGCCACCGGCGTGTTCCAGGGCAAGATCCTGGTGAAGCCCGGCGCGCAGAAGACCGACGGCTACCAGATCAGCCAGGGCCTGCTGCTCGACGACAACAGCCAGTTCCTCGCCAAGCCGGAGCTCGAGATCTACGCCGACGATGTCGCCTGCTCGCACGGCTCGACCGTGGGCGCGGTGGACCCGACGGCGCTGTTCTACCTCACCTCGCGCGGGGTGCCGAAGGACGCGGCGCAGGACATGCTGGTGCTCGCCTTCGTCGACGAGGCGGTGCAGGAGATCGCCGACGAGCGGCTGGCCGACGACATCCGCGCGCGGCTGCAGGCCTGGATGGCCCGGCGCCGGCAGGGCTGAGGGCGGTGCGCGACACCCTCATCGGCCGCGTGCTGGCGGGCTACGGCGGGGTGCGCGCCTCCTTCCGCATGGAGGAGGAGCGCCAGCCGCATGAATCGCGGCTGCTGTTCTACGCCATGCTGGCGATGACGGTGATCTTCGCCGCCCGCCTGCCGGAGCTTGTCCGGCAGGCGCCGCCCCCCCAGCCCGGAGCGGAAGACCCCGGACCGGCCTTCGTGGGCGCGCTCTTCGTGAGCCACGTGCTGTTCGGCCCGCTGATGCTCTACGTGCTCGCCGCGCTCTCGCATTTCGTGGCGCGGCGGATGGGCGGGCAGGGCAGCTATGCCTCGGCCCGGCTGGCGCTGTTCTGGGCGCTGCTGCTGGCCGCCCCGCTCACGCTGGTGGCGGGCGTGCTCAACAGCCTCGCCCGGCTGGGCGGGGTCGATCTCGCGGAGCTGCCCTCGGCGGTGGTCTCCATCGTGTCGCTGTGGTTCTGGTCGCTCTGCCTCACCGAGGCGGAGCGTTTCGAGCACAGCGCGCCAACCTTCATCGCCCTGGTCGCGGTTCCGCTGGCGACCATGGCGCTGCTCTGGCTTGCAGGGTCCGTATGAGCGACAGATTCTCCCTCGGCAACGTGGTCTGGCAGAGCGTCACGGCGCCGCGCTCCGCCGCGCGCTCCATCCTGAACGCCGGCTTCGGCTGGGGCGTCGTCGGGCTGATCATCGCCACCACCGTGGTGATCGACGTGCTGGTCTACCAGGCGGTGAGCTTCACCCTGCCCACCCCTGACCCCGAGACGACCGACCCCGCGCTCCTCACCGCGCTGCAGCTTCCCGGGCTCTCGCCGCTGGGCATGGCGCTGCGGGTGATCTCGGTCTTCGTGGTCTCGGCGCTGGTCTCCGGCGCGGGCCGGGTGTTCCGCCACCCCGCGCCATACCTGCGCATCGTCACCGCCGTGGCCTGGGTGGGGCTGGTGCTCGCCATTCTTGGCGCCGTGCAGGCGCTGTGCTTCTTCGCGCTGCCTCCCGCGCTGCTGATGCTGGTGGAGATCGCGTTCTCCGTGGTCAGCATCTGGGTGTTCGCCAGCTTCGTGGCCGAGGCGCTCGGGGTCGAGCGCACCGGCCGCGTGGTGGCCGTCACCTTCGTGGTGACCCTGGCATTCGCCCTGCTGGCGATGCTGGCGCTCGGCAGCCCGGTCACCGCCCCTCCCGGAGGCTCCTGATGTACGACGTCCACGAAATCCGCCGCGACTTTCCCATCCTCTCGCGCAAGGTGAACGGCAAGCCGCTCACCTATCTCGACAATGGCGCCTCGGCCCAGAAGCCGCGGGCGGTGATCGACGCGGTCACTCGCGCCTACGAGCACGAATACGCCAACGTCCACCGCGGGCTGCATTTCCTCTCCAACCTCGCCACCGAGCATTACGAGGCGGTGCGCGGCAAGCTGCAGCGCTTCCTCGGGGCCGCGCACGAGGACGAGATCCTGTTCACCACCGGCTCGACCATGTCGCTCAACCTGGTGAGCTACGGCTGGGCCGCGCCGCGGCTGGAGCCGGGCGACGAGATCATCCTCTCGGTGATGGAGCATCACGCCAACATCGTGCCCTGGCACTTCCTGCGCGAGCGCCAGGGCGTGGTGCTGAAATGGGTCGAGCTCGATGCCAACGGCGACCTAGACCCCCAGGCGGTGATCGACGCCATCACCCCGCGCACGAAGATGATCGCCGTAACCCACATGTCGAACGTGCTGGGCACGGTGGTCGACGTGGCCGCGATCTGCGCCGCGGCACGGGCCCGCGGCATCGTGACCGTGATCGACGGCAGCCAGGCCGCGGTGCACATGCCGGTGAACGTGCAGGCCATCGGCTGCGATTTCTACGCCATCACCGGCCACAAGCTCTACGGCCCCTCGGCCTCCGGCGCGCTCTACGCCTCGCGCGCGCGCATGGCCGAGATGCGCCCCTTCATCGGCGGCGGCGACATGATCCACGAGGTCAGGCGCGACACGATCACCTACAACGACCCGCCGCACAAGTTCGAGGCCGGCACCCCGGGCATCGTGCCGATGATCGGCCTCGGCGCCGCGATCGACTACATGACCGGGCTGGGCATGGAGAACATCGCCGCCCACGAGCACGGGCTGCGCGACTATGCGCGTGACCGTTTGGCCGGGCTCAACTGGCTGAACGTGCAGGGCCATTCCGCCACCAAGGGCGCGATCTTCTCCTTCACCATGGAAGGCGCGGGCCACCCGCACGACATCTCCACCGTGGTCGACCAGAAGGGCGTCGCGGTGCGCGCCGGGCACCACTGCGCCCAGCCGCTGATGGAGTTCCTCGGCGTCACCGCCACCTGCCGGGCCTCCTTCGGCCTCTACAACACCGAGGCGGAGGTCGACACGCTGGTCGACGCGCTGGAGACCTGCCACCGGCTCTTCGCCTGACACGCGCAGCGGCGGGCCCCGGCGGCGCGCCGGGGCTGCCCGGTGCCTGACGGAAAGGACCCCCGCGATGAGTGCTCCGAAGCTCCCCCTTGCCGGCGCCTGCCGCTGCGGCGACCTCGGCATCGAGATCACCGCAGCGCCCTTCCTCACCGCGGCCTGCCACTGCGCCGGCTGCCGCAAGATGTCGGCCAGCGCCTTCTCCCTCACCGCGATGGTGCCGGCGGCGGGCTTTGCCGTCACCCGCGGCGAGCCGGTGGTGGGGGGCGTGCGCGGCCCCACGCTGCGCCACATGTTCTGCCCGGACTGCAAGACCTGGGCCTACACGCGCATCGTGGGGGTCGAGGCATTCGTGAATGTGCGGCCGACGATGTTCGAGGACACCGCCTGGTTCATCCCCTTCATCGAGACCTGCACGGCCGAAAAGCTGCCCTGGGCGCATGTGCCGGCGCGCTACAGTTTCGACGCCTTCCCGGACCCTTCGCAATACGACGAGCTCACCGCCGCCTACGCCGCCGCGCACGGCTGAGCGGCGCGCGCGGGCTCAGCCCCCCTCGGCCGGCACGAGGCGGGTGGTGCCGATGGCGCCGCCGCGGGCCTCGTCGATGTCCAGCGTCATGCGGATGTACTCGCCCCGCCGCCAGAGGTCCGACAGGTCGTCGTAGTGGCGCGAGAACGGGTGGCCGCTCTCGCCGGTGGAGATGATGTAGACCGAGCCGTTGGGGTCGGAGAAATCATACACCGCGCGGAACCCCGAGCCGTGCACGTTGGCGTAGGGCGTGGGGCCCGAGTTGCGCATCTGGCCGCGCATCAGGGTGAAATCGCCGCCCGAGGTGGGCTGCTCGATGTTCACGAACATCGAGAAGGGGAAGATGTCGCCCAGCACCGGGTGTTTCTGCAGCGCCACATGGGCGTCGCCCCAGCGCCAGCTCTCCATCTCGTCGCCGTAGGTCTCCTCCAGCTCGGTGAGCGCGTCGTCGAGCGCGAGGCGGGTGATCTCGGCGCAGGTCTCCACCGGCTCGGTCTTGACGATGTCGCACCAGGCGCCGGCGCCGTCGACATCGCGCAGCACGCGCTCGATGAAGATCGGCTCGATGCCCTGCACCCGGTCGAAGAGCGGGCCGAGCTCGTCGAGCGCGAGGCGCCGGGTGAGGGCGCGCACCCAGGCGGCGTAGATCAGCGGCTCGGGGCCGTATTCGCTCATCTCGCCGTTCCATTCCGCCAGCCGGTCGAGCGCGCGCTTGCGGAAGCGGCCGCGCAGGTCGTCCGGCGCGGGGTCGCCCGCCCACCACAGATCGCGCGCCATCAGCGGCAGCAGGGTGCGCGCGGTCTCCGACACGATGTCGGTCTGGATCTCGACGAAGCTCTCGCGGGAGTGGAACTCGCGCTGCTCGAGCAGCCGGGTGGCGCGCTCGATGCGCTGGCTGTCGCCCCAGTCGAGGTTGAGGTGGTAGGGGAAGGGCTGGTCGGTGGTGCGGTTGTTGGTGTTCACCACGATGCCGCCCGTGGGGTTTTCCACGAAGGGCATGTCCTCGAAGGGCTCGATACCGTCCCAGTCGTTCTGCGCCACCCAGCCGGGCACGGGCAGGCGGCCGCGGCCCTGGTGGGTGAGCTTGCGCAGGGGGGCGGCACCCGCCACCTGCATGGCCACGTTGCCGGCCCGGTCGGCCATCACCACGTTCTGCGCCGGCGCCACGGCGAGGCGCAGCGCCGGGCGCGCCTCCTCGATGGAATGTGAGCGCATCAGCCGGATCAGGCTCTCGATCGAGTGGTCGTCCTCGGTGAAGCCGGTCCAGGCGAGGGTGGCGACATGGCCCTGGGGCGTCACGTCGGAGGCGCCGAAGAACCCGTCGGGGATCACCGGGCCGTGCCGGGTCCAGCGCAGCTCCATGCTCTGGGACACCTCGTCCTTCACCGCGATCAGCACATCGCGCGAGCGGAAGGGCTGCGGGCCCGAGGGGGTGAGGTAGCGCTCCGGATCCTCCGGGTCGAGCTTCTCGATATAGACGTCCTGGTCGTCGACATAGGCGGTGGTGAGCCCCCAGCCGAAATCCTGGTTGCGGCCCATCACCACCGCCGGCAGGCCGGGGATGGAGGCGCCGATCACGTCGGTGTCGGGGAAGTTCATCCGCACCAGCATCCACACGCCCGGCGCGGTGAGCCCGAGATGCGGGTCGGTCGCGAGCAGGGGCTGGCCGGTGGCGGTGCGGCTGCCCGCGGCGGCGAAGGCATTGGAGGCGCCGGCAAAGCCCGGCGGGTTCAGCGGCGAGAGATCGGGCGCGGCGCTCGCATGCTGCCAGGGCGCGGGCACCTGCGGGAAGAGCTGCGAGAACTCGGGCATGCCCACCACGGCCTGGTCCGGGTAGTCGGGCAGGATGTCGCGCAGCCGCTCGGGCGGCAGGGCGAGCGAGAGGGCGGCGCGGCGGGTTTCCTTCGCCGCCTGGGCGGTGAGGTTGAGCGCCATCAGCTTGGCCACGGCGATGGAATCCGCCGGGGTCCAGGGCGCGATCTGCTGGGTGAAGAGCAGGAATTCCGGCGCCCCGCGGCCCAGCGCGTCACGCCCGACCTGGCTGATCCAGGCGTTCACCCCCGCGGCATAGGCCTCCAGCGCCGCCATGGTTTCGGGCGACTGGTGGCGCACGGCCCGCACCGAGATGCCGTAGATGTCGAGCGCGCGCATCAGCCGGTCCACCCCCAGCGTGCGCTCGCCGAACAGCTCGGAGAGCGTGCCCTGCGCGGTGCGCCGGCTCATCTCCATCTGCCACAGCCGGTCCTGCGCGTGCACGAAGCCGAGGCCGAAATAGGTGTCCCGGTCGGTCTTGCCGAGAATATGCGGCACGGCGTGGATGTCGCGCACGATCTCCACCGGCTGGTCGATGCCGCTCACCCGGTACTTGCCGTCGTAATCCGGCAGCGAGCCGGAGGTGACGACCCAGGCGAGGCCGAGCGCCCCGAGCCCGAGGACCACCATGGCAAGCAGGATCCGGGTGAGCCATTTGAATGCAAGGGCCATGGGGGCCTTTCCCTCGAACTTGACCCGCTTTCCTTACCAGTCCATCAAGGCATGGGCAAACCGGAAGCTGGACACATAAAAGGGAGGCATCACCATGGCGAAGCTTGCATTTCTGGGCCTTGGCGTAATGGGTTATCCGATGGCGGGGCACCTGAAGGCGGCGGGGCACGAAGTGTGCGTCTACAACCGCACCGCGGCCAAGGCCGAGGGCTGGGTGGCGCAGCACGGCGGCACGTCGGCGCCCACGCCGAGGGCTGCGGCCGAGGGCGCGGAAGTGGTCTTCGCCTGCGTGGGCAACGATGACGACCTGCGCGCCGTCACCACCGGCCCGGAAGGCGCCTTCGCCGGCATGGGCAAGGGCACGGTCTTCGTCGACCACACCACCGCCTCGGCGGGCGTGGCGCGCGAGCTCGACGCCGCCGCCACCGAGGCCGGGTTCGGCTTCATCGACGCCCCGGTCTCCGGCGGCCAGGCGGGGGCGGAGAACGGCGTGCTCACGGTGATGTGCGGCGGCGAGGAGGCCACCTACGCGAAGGTGGCACCCCTGATCGACGCCTACGCCCGATCCTGCCGGCTGATGGGCCCGGCGGGCGCCGGCCAGCTCACCAAGATGGTCAACCAGATCTGCATCGCGGGCCTGGTGCAGGGGCTCTCCGAGGGGATGAACTTCGCGCAGAAGGCCGGGCTCGACGGCGAGGCGGTGCTGGAGGTGATCTCCAAGGGGGCGGCCGGCTCCTGGCAGATGGAGAACCGCGGCACCACCATGCTGGCCGGCAAGTTCGACTTCGGCTTCGCGGTGGACTGGATGCGCAAGGACCTCGGCATCTGCCTCGCCGAGGCGAACGGCAACGGTGCGAGCCTGCCGGTGACCGCGCTGGTCGACCAGTTCTACAAGGACGTGCAGAAGATGGGCGGCGGGCGCTGGGACACCTCCTCGCTCATCGCCCGGCTGAAGGACTGAGGCGCAGCGGGGCGCCCGGGGCGCCGGGTCTCCCGCCTGCCGATCCGGCGGGCGGAGATCCGGTGCCGCCGGGCGCTCGTGCCCCTCACACCAGCTTGCCGAGCGAGAGCAGCTCGTTCAGCCCGTGCAGCAGCGCCTTGTGGCGGGGCAGCCAGGAGAAGAGTTTCTCGATGCTGTCCTTCGCGGTCTTGGCGACCTCGAAGCCCGTATCGGCGTCGGCGATCTCCTCCTCGGGCGCCGGCGGCGCGCTCCCGGCCTGCCGCTGCGCGCCGCCGCGGCCGTAGTGACGGTTGGCAAGACGCATCTCCTGCCCGGTGAGGGCGATGAGTTCGCGCCCGCCATGGCGCTCCTGCGCATCGGAGAGGATATACCCGACCACCTCGCGGGTGATCTCTGCGCGGATGATTTCCAGCAGGGCGGCGAGGAGCGCCTCGAGGTCGCGCAGGCGTGCGACGCGGGCGGACGGTTCGCCCTGCCGCGTGAGGCGGCCGAGCCCGTCCTTCTTGCGCGCGCAGCAGACCTGCATGGTGTGGAGCATCTCGCTCCAGTCTTCGAACCAGGCGTCGTCGGAATAATCGTCGAGCATCGGGCAGCCTCCGTGTGGCGGGTCGGCCCGATGCTAGCACGGGATGCGCGCTGCGGCGCGGGCCGGGCGCGCGGGGGCGCCCGGCGGGCAGGTGTCAGCGGTAGATGCGGGAGAATTTCGCGCCTTCGAGGCTCGCGCCGGCCATCAGCCCCTCGCGGCCGAAGATGATCCCGATCACCGGCTTGTTCTGGGTGTGGGTGGAGACGTTCACGCCCACGCCGTTGTCGGGGATGGTGATCTCGGCATCGGCGCCCGCGGTCCAGCCATCGGCGGTGCGGAAGTCCTTCAGGGCCTTCTCGGTCATGAAGAACAGCGCCTGGTTGGAGCGCTGGATGCCGGCCTGCAGGCCGAAGGAGGCGGCGGCGACGGAGTAGTAGTCGGTGGGGGCGCCGCCGACGAAGAGCGTGCCCTCGCCGTATTCGCCGCCCACCAGCAGGCCGGCCTTCTTCACGTCGGCCATCACCAGGTAGCCCAGCGCGCGCGACATCAGGTCGGGCGCGCCGTTGACCTTGCGCAGCTGTTCGAGCGCTGCGGAGACGTTCGAGTCGATCTCCGCCTTGGTGTAGGCCGAGGCCGCGACCGGCAGGGAGCAGGCCGCGAGCCCCGCGACCCCGGTGAGCAGGCTCCGGCGGCTGATGACTGTCATGATCTCATTCCTCTCGATCGTCTCGTTCTCATTCGCGCAGGGGCCGGGCGGCCCCCGATCTTTCCTTGAACCGGAAAGTGCCCCAGTTCCGTCGCAGCGGCAATCACCTATGTGTGATCCCGGTGAATGCCTTTGCCCCGCGCGCCGGCCAGGGTCTGGTACGGAACGCGCGCGCCGGAGACCGGGCGGAACGCCCGTCTCGCCGCGGGGGCGGGCCCCCGCACCTCGGCGGGCGTGGCCGGGCGGGCGCCCGGCCCCCGGCACGGAGAGGCCGGCCCCCGCGGGGCGGGGCCGTGCAGGACAGGGCGGTGCAGTACTGGGGGCGGCGGGGGCAGGCCGGGCTCAGTCGCCCTGGGCGAGCAGGGCGGCGACGCGGGGGGCGAAATAGGTGAGGATGCCGTCGCAGCCTGCGCGCTTGAAGGCGCAGAGGCTCTCGAGCATCGCCTTCTCCTCGTCGATCCAGCCGTTCTGCCCGGCGGCCATGATCATCGCGTATTCGCCCGAGACCTGGTAGGCGTAGGTGGGCAGGCCGAACTGGTCCTTCACCCGGCGGCAGATGTCGAGATAGGGCATGCCCGGCTTGATCATCACCATGTCCGCGCCCTCGGCGATGTCGATCGCGGTCTCGCGGATCGCCTCGTCGGAGTTGCCGTAATCCATCTGGTAGGTCTTCTTGTCGCCAGTGAGCGCGCCGCCGGAGCCGACCGCGTCGCGGAACGGCCCGTAGAAGGCGGAGGCGTATTTCGCCGAGTAGGACATGATGGAGACGTCGGGAAAGTCGTTCTCCTCCAGCGCGCGGCGGATGATGCCGATGCGCCCGTCCATCATGTCGGAGGGGCCGAGGATGTCGGCGCCGGCCTCGGCCTGGGCGAGGGCCTGTTTCTCGAGCGCGAGCAGGGTCTCGTCGTTGAGCACCATGCCGTCGCGCACGATGCCGTCATGGCCGTCGGAATTGTAGGGGTCGAGGGCGACGTCGAGCAGGATGCCGATCTCGGGCACCGCGGCCTTGATGGCGCGGGTGGCGCGGCAGACGAGGTTGTCCGGGTTCCAGGCCTCCTCGGCGCCGGGAGACTTGAGGGCGGCGGGCGTGAAGGGGAAGAGCGCCATGCAGGGGATGCCGAGGGCGGCGGCCTGCTCGGCGGCGGCCACCGCGCGGTCGACCGAGAGGCGCTCCACCCCGGGCAGCGAGGCGACGGGCTCGGCGATGTTCTCGCCGTCCCGCACGAAGATCGGCCAGATCAGGTCATCGCGGGTGAGGGTGGTCTCGCGCACCAGGCGTCGCATCCAGTCGGCCTGCCGCAGGCGCCGGGGGCGCGCGGCGGGAAAAGGGGCGTGAAGGCTGCGGTCCATGATGCTACTCCGTGGGAAAAGTCAGGACATGGAATGCCATGCGGTGCCCCCGGGGGCAAGGCGCGGAGCCATGGCCTTCATGCTTGGGAGATATGCAGATGGGGTCTGGCACGGGCCTGCCGGCAAGTTTCATGGCGCTGATCAGCACCGGCACATTCGACAGCCTGTGGTACTGGGTGATCACCGTGCTGGCCTGGAGCGTGACCTGCCACTGGACGGTGGGCGTGCCCTACGATCTGCTGATCCGGGCCGAGCACCGGGGCGGGGAGGCGGCCCGGCAGGTCGACAGCCTCGCGGCCATCCACGCGGCGCGGGAGGCGGCCTCGCTCGCCTCCTCGGGGGCCTATGTGCTGGCGGTGGCGGCCTTCGCGGTGTCGGCGCTGGTGACGCTGGGGTTCTACGGCGGGGTGGAGGCGGCGCAGGGGGCGAGCTTTCTCGCGCTGCCGCTCCTCGTGGTGCGGGCGCTGAACGCGCGGCTCGCGGTGCACATCGCCGCGGGCGGGCTGCAGGGCGAGGCGCTGCGCAAGCGGCTGGCGCGGCGGCGCTTCTTCAATCAGCTCGTGGCACTGCTCTCGATCACCGCGGCGGCGCTCTTCGGGGCGGCCTTCCTCTTCGGCCTCAGGCGCTGGTAGGGGCCTCGCGGCTTGTCTCCGGCGCCCGGGGCCAGTATGGCAGACAGGCTGCCGTACGCTGCGGCCCCGGCCCGCGCCCGCCCCGCAGCCCCCGTGAAGCCCCGGATGCCCGGCCAGAGATCCCGGATGGTCTGAGATGAAGATGACACCGCTCCCTCCCGTCCGCACGCTCGTCGGCGGCGCGCCGCAGGGCTTCGACGCGAAGCTGCTCTGCGACCTCGTGGCCCGGGCGAAGGGCCCGGTCATCCATGTGGCGCGCGACGATGCCCGCGTGGCCGCCATGGCCGAGGCGCTCGCCATCTTCGACCCCGGCCTGCCGGTGCTGCGCTTCCCGGCCTGGGACTGCCTGCCGTATGACCGCATCTCGCCCAACGCCGAGATCGCGGCGACCCGCATGGCAACCCTCGCCACCCTCGCCGCCGGGTTCGACCGCCCCGCGGTGCTGCTCACCACGCTCAACGCCGCCACCCAGCGCGTGCCCGCGCGCGACACCATCGCGGGCGCGAGCTTCACCGCCACCGTGGGTCGGCAGATCGACCTCGAGGCGCTCACCGCCTACCTGGGCCGCATGGGGTTCAACCGCGCCTCCACGGTGATGGAGCCCGGTGATTTCGCCATCCGCGGCGGCATCGTCGACATCTTCCCGCCGGGGGCTGCCTCGCCCGTGCGGCTCGACCTCTTCGGCGACGTGCTCGACGGCGCGCGCCGCTTCGACGCCGAGACCCAGCGCACCATCGAGAAGGTGAGCTCGGTCGAGCTCGCGCCGGTCTCCGAGGTGATCCTCGACGAGGAAGCCATCACCCGCTTCCGCACCCGCTACCGCGAGACCTTCGGCGCCGCCGGCCTCGACGACCCGCTCTACGAGGCGATCAGCGCCGGGCGCAAGCACCAGGGTTTCGAGCACTGGCTGCCCTTCTTCCACGAGCGGCTCGACACGCTGTTCGACTACCTGCCCGGCGCGCCGGTGAGCTTCGACGACCAGATCGACGCCGCCCTGGCCAGCCGCCGCGAGGCGGTGGAGGACCATTACGAGGCCCGCGCCGCCGCGCTGAAGGGCAAGCAGATCTCCGGCACGGTCTACAAGCCGGTGGCGCCCGATCTGCTCTACCTCGACGAGGCGGCCTGGGAGGCGGGGCTGGAAGGCAGAGCGCGCCGGCCCTTCTCCGAGCTGCCCCAGCCCACCGGCCCGGGGGTGATCGACGCGGGCGGCCGCATCGGGCGCAACTTCGCGCCCGAGCGCCAGGCGCAGGAGGTCTCGCTCTTCGGCGCGCTGGCCGACCATGTGCGCGCGAAGCGCCGCGAGGGGCAGGTGGTGATCGCCTCCTACTCCGAGGGCGCGCGCGAGCGGCTGGGCCACCTGATGGCCGACAGCGGGCTGGAGGGCGCCACCCCGGTGAGCCGCTGGGCCGAGATGACCGACCCCAAGGGGCTCTACCTCATCATCTGGGGGCTCGAGCACGGGTTCGAGATCGACGGCGCCACGGTGATCTCCGAGCAGGACGTGCTGGGGGACCGGCTGATCCGGGCGCCCAAGCGCAGGCGCAAGGCGGAGAATTTCCTCACCGAGGTGGGCTCCATCTCGCCGGGCGACCTCGTGGTGCATGTCGACCACGGCGTGGGCCGCTACATGGGCCTGCAGACCATCGAGGCGATGGGCGCCCCGCACGAGTGCCTTGCCCTCGAATACGCCAATGCCGACAAGCTCTACCTGCCGGTGGAGAACATCGAGCTGCTCACCCGCTACGGCCACGAGGAAGGGCTGCTCGACCGGCTGGGCGGCGGCGCATGGCAGGCGAAGAAGGCGAAGCTCAAGGAGCGCATCCGCGAGATGGCGGACAAGCTTATCCGCATCGCCGCAGAGCGGATGCTGCGCAAGGGCGAGATCCTCACCCCGCCCGATGGCGGCCTCTGGGAGGAGTTCTGCGCCCGCTTCCCCTACCAGGAGACCGAGGACCAGCTCTCCGCCATCGCCGACGTGCTCGAGGACATGGCCTCCGGCCGGCCGATGGACCGGCTGGTGTGCGGCGACGTGGGCTTCGGCAAGACCGAGGTTGCCCTGCGCGCGGCCTTCGTGGCGGCGATGTCGGGCGTGCAGGTGGCGGTGGTGGCGCCCACCACGCTGCTCGCCCGCCAGCACTACAAGGGCTTTGCCGAGCGCTTCCGCGGCATGCCGGTGAAGGTGCGCCAGCTCTCGCGCTTCGTCTCGGCGAAAGAGGCGCAGGAGACGCGTGACGGCCTTGCCCGCGGCGAAGTGGAGATCGTGGTGGGCACGCATGCGCTGCTCTCCAAGCAGGTGCGCTTTGCCAATCTCGGCCTGCTGGTGGTGGACGAGGAGCAGCATTTCGGCGTGGCGCACAAGGAGCGGCTGAAGCAGCTGCGCTCCGACATCCACGTGCTCACCATGACCGCGACGCCGATCCCCCGCACCCTCCAGATGTCGCTCTCGGGCGTGCGCGAGCTGTCGCTCATCGCCTCGCCCCCGGTCGACCGCCTCGCGATCCGCACCTACGTGAGCCCGTTCGACCCCGTGGTGGTGCGCGAGGCGCTGCTGCGCGAGCATTACCGCGGCGGGCAGTCCTTCTTCGTGGTGCCGCGCATCTCCGACCTCGAGGAGACGGAGGCGTTCCTCAAGGAGCAGCTGCCGGAGCTGAGTTTCGTCGTGGCGCATGGCCAGATGGCGCCGGGCGAGCTCGATGACCGGATGAACGCCTTCTACGACGGCAAGTACGACGTGCTGCTGGCCACCACCATCGTGGAATCGGGCCTCGACATCCCCACGGCGAACACGCTCGTCGTCGGCCGGGCCGACATGTTCGGCCTCGCCCAGCTCTACCAGATCCGCGGCCGCGTGGGCCGCTCGAAGCTGCGCGCCTATGCCTATTTCACCACCGAGCCGCGCAAGAAGCTCACGCCCGCGGCCGAGAAGCGCCTGAAGGTGCTCGGCTCGCTTGACAGTCTCGGGGCGGGCTTCAACCTCGCCTCGCATGACCTCGACATCCGCGGCGCGGGCAACCTGCTGGGCGAGGAACAGTCCGGCCAGGTGCGCGAGGTGGGCTACGAGCTTTACCAGGAGATGCTGGAGGAGGCGATCACCCGCCTGCGCTCCGGCGAGGGCGAGGGGCTGGCCGAACTCGACGAGCAGTGGTCGCCGCAGATCAACCTCGGTGTGCCGGTGCTGATCCCGGAGGAGTATGTCCCCGACCTCGACGTGCGCCTCGGCCTCTACCGCCGCCTCTCCGGGCTGGAGACCAAGGTGGAGCTGGAGGGCTTCGCCGCCGAGCTGATCGACCGGTTCGGCGCCCTGCCCAAGGAGGTGGAGGTGCTGCTGCGGGTGGTGCGCATCAAGACCATGTGCCGCCGCGCCGGCATCGCCCGGCTCGACACCGGGCCGAAGGGCGCGGTGCTCACCTTCCGCAACGACAAGTTCGCCAATCCGGCGGGGCTCGTGGCCTTCCTGAACGACCAGAAGGGCCAGGCGAAGATCCGCGACAACAAGGTGGTGATCCAGCGGGGCTGGGAGACCGCGGGCCAGCGGGTGAAGGGCGCCTACGGCATCGCGCGCGACCTCGCGGCGCTGGCGAAACAGGCCTGAGGGCCCGGCCCCGAATGGAAACGGCCCCGCGAAGGGGCCGCCATGCCTGTTGCCGGGCCGGTCGCTCTCAGAAGAGCAGCACCGTGAGGGTAAGCAGCGAGAGCGCGCCGAACTCGTAGCACAGCAGCATGCGATGCTCGTGGCGCAGGTTCGATGACATGAGCTGGCGGCCCTCCATGTCGCGGGCGGCCATCACCCTCAGCTCGCCGTCGCGGATGCGCTGGCGCATGGGCAGGGTGAGCACGAGGAACAGGCCGACCGCGAGCATGAAGAAAGCGATGGTGCCGCGGTGCAGGTCCGAGGCGAGGCCGAAGAGCCCCGCCACCGCCAGGCCGATGCCCAGCAGCATCAGCACGAGAAAGCTCAGCGGGTGGCGCACCCGCTGGTTCACCTGGCGCTCCGCCTCCTCCGGCGCGATCTCGCCCACCGGCATGCGGCAGTTGGCGATCGGGCAGATCAGCAGCTTGACGAGCGAGCACGAGGCCCAGATCAGCGCGATCACGATGATCGCCCAGGAAGCGGGCGTCGCGCCGACCCGCTGCAGGACCTCGAGAAATCCGTTCATCGCGCCTCCGTATCCTCTTCCTCGTCCGCGTCCTCGCCGGATATGGGCATGGAGCGGAGCTGTTCAATCACCTGCGCCCAGGTCTCGCTCTCCTGTGCGCCCTGGAGCACATACTTGCCGCCGATGAGGAAGGTGGGCACGCCGGTCACGCCCATCTCGCGGGCCATGGCGTCCTCCTTCTCGATCTCCTCGCGCTCCGCGTCGCCGGTGAGCAGGCGCAGGATGGCCTCGCCGTCGAGCCCGGCCTGCTCGGCCACCTCCACCAGAACCGGCAGCTCGGAGATGTCCTGGCCCTCGCGGAAGTAGCGGCGGAACAGCTCGTCGGCCACCATGGTCTGGTTGCCGGTCACGCTGGCCCAGCGGATCAGGCGGTGACAGTCGGTGGTGTCGGGCGTGCGGGTGATGCGGTCGAACTCGAACTGCACGCCCACCTCGGCGCCGGCCTCGCTCAGGCGGGCGTTCATCGCCTCGAACTCGGCGGCGCCGAACTTCGCCGCCATGAAGGCGCGCCGGTCCGCGCCCTCGCGCGGCATGTCGGGGTTGAGCCGGAAGGGCCGCCAGCGGATGTCGAACGGATGGTCGGGGGCCGCGTCCAGCGCCCGGTCGAGTTTCGCCTTGCCCAGGTAGCACCAGGGGCAGATCGGGTCGGAGATGATGTCGAGTGTGATCATGGGCGCGAGCCTAGCAAGGCGTGCCGCGCTTTGGAATTCACATTCCGTCTCGCCATTCCCGGCCCGATCGCATAGAGGAAGGGGGATCTAAGGAGGAGGGCGATGGCCGACCCCCGGGAAAACAGTCTCTTGCAACTGGCGCGCGCAGGCCAGCCGCAGGCCGCGGTCGAGGAACTGCGGCTGGGCGAGCGTGTGCGCGAGCTGCGCCGCGAGCGCAACTGGACGCTGGAGCAGGCGGCGAAGCAGGCCGGGCTGGCGCGCTCCACGCTCTCGAAGATCGAGAACGAGCAGATGTCTCCCACGTTCGATGCGGTGCAGAAGCTGGCGCGCGGCCTCGGCATCTCGGTGCCGCAGCTCTTCACCCCCTCGCGCTCCGACCGGGTGCTGGCGCGCCGAGCCCTCACGCCCGCGGGGCAGGGCAAGCCGCACCCGACGCCCACCTACGAGCACCGCATGCTCGCGCCCGAGATCGCGGCCAAGAAGATGCTGCCCTATCTCGCCACCATCCGCGCCCGCGCCTTTGAGGAGTTCGACGGCTGGGTGCGCCATGACGGCGAGGAATTCCTCTTCGTGGTCTCGGGCCGCATCCGCTTCTTCTGCGAGTATTACGAGGCGGTGGAGATGGGCCCCGGCGACAGCGCCTATTACGACGCCTCCATGGGCCACAACCTCGTGTCGATCTCGGCCGAGGACGCCGAGGTGCTCTGGGTCACCACCCTAGATCCGCAATAGGCAGGCGCCCCGGCCGGGCGGCCCGCGCGCGGCCCGCGACCCGCCCAAAAAAAAACGCCCTCACGAGGAGGGCGTTGAGTGTTGAGGCAGGTTTCATACAGGCAAGAAACCTATCGAGCAGTGGGGAGATCATACGCAATGCGGCCCCGAGCGCCAAGCGAAAATTAACGGCGGTTGCCAAGTGCCTAAACTTGCAATGAAACTCCCGCAAACGACTGGAGCAGACCATTGACGATTGTCCGATCCCTCCTGGCCACAATCCTGTTGCTGGACGCATCTGTAGCGGTCGGCGCGCCGCGGCACGCTATATCCATGTACGGAGAGCCGGCGCTGCCGGAGGGATTCGACCATCTGCCCTACGCGAATCCCGACGCGCCGCAGGGCGGGCGCATCGTGATGGGCGAGCTCGGCGGCTTCGATAGTCTCAACCCGTGGATCCTGAAGGGCAACGCGCCCTGGGGCATGCGCAGCCATGTGTTCGAATCGCTCATGGGCCGCAGCATCGACGAGCCCTTCACCCTCTACGGCCTGCTCGCCGAATCGGTGGAGACCGATGACGCCCGCTCCTGGGTGGAGTTCACCCTGCGCCCCGAGGCCCGGTTTTCCGACGGAAACCCGGTGACGGTGGAGGACGTGATGTTCTCCATGCAGGTGCTGGCCGAGAAGGGCCTGCCGGGCTTTGCCTCCTCCTGGGCGAAGGTGGCGAAGATGGAGCAGACCGGGCCGCGCTCGATCCGCTTCACCTTCTCGGAGGAGGACCGCGAGCTGCCGCTCATCCTCGGGCTGCGGCCCATCCTGGAGAAGGCGGACTGGGAGGGGCATGACTTCGCCCAGAGCTCGATGCGCATCCCCGTGGGCTCCGGCCCCTACGTGGTGGCGGATGCGAAGCCGGGCCGCTCCCTCACCTTCCGCCGCAACCGCGACTACTGGGGCGACGGCATCGGCTTCAACCGCGGGCGCAACAATCTCGACGAGATCCGCTACGATTTCTTCCGCGATTCCAACGCGCTGTTCGAGGCGTTCCGCGGCGGGCTGCTCTCGGCCCAGCGCGAGGGCGACGCGGTGCGCTGGCAGACGGAATACGATTTCCCCGCGGTGCGCGACGGCCGGGTGGTGCTCTCCACCATCCCCAACGGCCGGCCCACGGGCATGCACGGCTTCGTGTTCAACACCCGCCGGCCGATGTTCGCCGACATCCGCGTGCGCGAGGCGCTGACCCTCGCCTTCAACTTCGACTGGATCAACGCGCGGCTGCTCGGCGGGGCCTACCGGCGCATCCCGAGCTATTTCGGCAACTCGCCGCTGGGTATCGAGGGCCCCGCCGGCGAGGGCGAGCGCGCGCTGCTCGAGCCCTTTGCCGAGGAGCTGCCCGAGGACATCTTCGAGGCTGAGGAGCCGCAGAACGGCGATGCACAGGGCCGCAACCGCCGTGCCCTGCGCGAGGCGCGCAAGCTGCTGGAGGAGGCGGGCTGGAGCGTGGGCGCGAACGGCGTGCTGGCCGACACCTCCGGCCAGCCGATGCGCATCGACATCATGCTGCGCGGCGCGGACGACGAGGCGGTGGCCGGCATCTTCGTCGACGCGCTGAAGTCGCTGGGCATCGAGGCGCGGGCCATCTTCACCGATGACGCCCAGTACAACGCCCGCCGCACCTCCTATGACTACGACATGATGGTGAACACCTGGGCGCTGTCGCTCAGCCCCGGCAACGAGCAGGAGTTCTACTGGGGCTCGGCCGGCCGCACCCAGGAGGGCACGCGCAACTACATGGGGCTCGCAAGCCCGGCGGTGGACGCGCTCATCCCGCAGATGCTCTCGGCGCGCAGCATGGAGGCGTTCACCTCCGCCACCCGCGCGCTCGACCGGGTGCTGACCAAGGGGCGCTATGTCATTCCGTTCTGGTACACGCCGGAGAGCTGGATCGCCCATGAGGCGACGCTGCACTACCCGGACACCACGCCGCTCTACGGCGACTGGCCGGGCTTCCTGCCCGAGGTCTGGTGGCGCGCGCCCTGATGCGGGGCGCTCAGTGGCCCAGCAGCAGCTGGGCCGCGATCGCCCACATCACGATGCCGATGAGGATGTCGAGCACGCGCCAGCTCGCCGGCCGGCGCATCAGCGGCGCGAGCAGCCGCGCGCCGTAGCCCAGCGCGAAGAAGAAGGCGAAGGAGGCCGCCACCGCGCCCGCGCCGAAGGCCGTCTTCGGCCACGCGCCGTGATAGGCGGTGGAGACGGCGCCGATCAGCCCGAACGTGTCGAGATAGACATGCGGGTTCGCCCAGGTGAGGGTGAGGCAGGTGGCAAGCGTGGGGCCCAGGGCCGCCGGCACGCCGCCGCCCGCCTCCAGCACCTGCGGATGCAGGGCGGCGCGAAAGCGCAGCGCCCCGTAGACGATGAGGAAAGCCGCCCCCGCCCAGCGCATCACCAGCGGCAGCAGCGGCACGGCGGAGACCACGGCGCCGAAGCCCGCCACCCCGCCCGCGATCAGCAGCGCATCCGACAGCGCGCAGGCGAGGCACACCGCGAAGACATGCGCGCGCATCAGCCCCTGGCGCAGCACGAAGGCGTTCTGCGCGCCGATGGCGAGGATCAGCGAGCCGCCGGTGAGAAAGCCGCGCAGGGCAGCGGCGAGGAGCAGGGCGGTGGTCATGCCCGGCCCTGCGGGCGGGGGGGAAAGCGGTGTCCGGGCATCGGGGGGTCTCTCTTTGCGGGAACAGCCCCCTTAGCGCCCGGGGTCGGCGCCGGGCAACCCCCGGCGCGCCGTTCTCAGCCCGCGGTTACCGGGGCCCGCGCGCCGGCGGGCCGGCGGCCGGCGGCGATCTCGGCGGCGCTCGGCGGCATCACCAGCCCGGCGGAGATGATCAGCTTCGCCGCCGCCTCGATGTCCATGTCGAGCAGCACCACGTCGCGCCGCGGCACGAAGAGCAGGAAGCCCGAGGTGGGGTTTGGCGTGGTGGGCAGGAACACCGAGAGCATCTCCGGCTCGTTCACCCGCACCGGGATCTCGCCGCGGGTCTCGGTCGAGATGAAGGCGACCGACCACACGCCCTTGCGCGGGTACTCGATGAGGCAGGCCTGCTTGAAGCTCTGCTCCGACTGGCTGAAGATCGTCTCCACGATCTGCTTCAGCGCGTTGTAGACCGAGCGCACGATGGGCATCCGGTCGACCAGGCTCTCGCCCAGGCGCACGATCTGCCGGCCGAAGAGGTTCTTCGTGAAGGTGCCCACGATGGCGGTGAACAGCACGAAGATCACCACGCCGAAGCCGGGGATGTTCACGTCGAGATAGGTGGAGGGGTTGTAGCGCGCCGGCACCCAGGGCACCACCTGGTCGTCGATGAACGTGACCACGGTCCAGATCAGGTAGATGGTGAGAACCACCGGGGCCACGATCACGAGGCCGGTGAGGAAGTTGCCGCGCACGCGGGCGAAAAACCCGGGTTTGCGCTCCGTGTGTCGTGCCCGCGACCGCTTCCTTGCCATAGTGCTCCTTTGTCGCGCCCGCGCGTGAAAACCCTGTCTGCGTTCTAGTTAAGCCGGTCCTGCGCCCGCTGCAACGGGTCCGGCGACATCTGGTCGCGCTTGGTTTACAAAATCTTTTCCTTAGATCGGCAACAGGTTTGTCCAGATTCATGAAGGAGAAGAAATGGCATCCAGGGTTTTCGGAGTTCCGGCCGAACTGGCGGGGGGACTGGTTCTGGCCGCGGCGGCTGTACTGGGTGTCCTTGCGAAGAACATAGGGTTCACCGCACCGTATTACGACCTTCTCCTTGGAGCGCAGACCACAGTTGGCGTGGGCTCCGCAGAGATTTCGAAGCCCCTCCTGCTTTGGATCAACGATGGTCTGATGGCCGTCTTCTTCCTTGTCGTGGCACTGGAGATCAAGCGCGAGGTGAAGCGCGGCGCGCTCAGCACCTGGGGGCGGGCGGCGCTGCCGGTCTACTCGGCCGTGGGCGGCATGGCGGCGCCGGCGCTGGTGTTCGCGGCCATCGTCGGGGTGAACTCGGCGCAGATCTCGGGCTGGGCGATTCCGGCGGCCACCGACATCGCCTTTGCCATCGGCGTGCTGTCGCTGTTCGGAAACCGGGTGCCGCCGGCGCTCAAGACCTTTCTGCTCGCGCTCGCGGTGGTCGACGACCTCGGCGCCATCGTGATCATCGCGCTGTTCTACACGGCCAAGCTGTCGGTGGCGGCGCTGGTGGTGTCCTTCGCGGTGCTCGCGGCGCTGACGGCGATGAACCTCATGGGAGTGAAGAAGGGCGCCTTCTACGTTCTGCTGGGCATCGTGCTCTGGGTCGCCGTGCTGAAATCGGGCGTGCATGCGACGCTGGCGGGCGTGGCCCTGGGCTTCACCATCCCGCTCGAGCCGGACGACGAGGGCCGCTCGCTGGCCGAGGATTACGAGCACGGCCTGCACCCGTGGAGCTCGTTCTTCATCATGCCGCTGTTCGCCTTCGCCAATGCCGGCGTGGCGCTGGGTGAGCTGCAGATCTCCGACCTGCTGCAGCCCGTGCCGCTGGGCATCGCGCTGGGGCTGTTCATCGGCAAGCAGGTGGGGGTGTTCGGCACCGCCTTCGTGGCCACCAAGCTCGGCCTCGCGGTGAAGCCGCAGTCCATCACCTGGACCAAGCTCTACGCGGCCTCGATGCTGGCGGGTATCGGCTTCACCATGTCGCTCTTCATCGGCAGCCTCGCCTACAGCGACCCGGCGGTGGAGAACTTCGTGCGGCTGGGCGTGATCGCGGGCTCGCTCACCTCGGGCCTGGTGGGGGCGCTGGTGCTGAGCATGACCCCGGCACCCAAGCCGCTCGAGTACGGCGAAGCCGACGCGGGCT
Organism: Oceanicella sp. SM1341; assembly: GCF_003448965.1. Taxonomy (GTDB): domain Bacteria; phylum Pseudomonadota; class Alphaproteobacteria; order Rhodobacterales; family Rhodobacteraceae; genus Paroceanicella. Next base: position 301,110 of record NZ_QRGC01000001.1, on the reverse strand, counting down.
GAGCCCCGCCGAAAGCTGAAGGGAAGGGCCGGCCGCCGCGAGGGGGCCGGCCCTTTTCGCTTCACAGGTGGTCGGCCATGAACCAGGCCCGGGCGCGGGCCGTCTCCTCCAGCAGGAAGTCCGTGAGGCTGCCGACACGGTGGTTCAGCACCGTCTCGGAATGGCGGATGAGCCAGTAGGAGCGCGTGAGGTAGAGGCCGCCGGGCAGCACCGGCACCAGCTCGGGGTAGGGGGCGGCGATGTAATGCGGCAGCACGCAGAGCCCGAGCCCGGAGAGCGTGTAGCTCAGCTGCGCCTGGATGGAGGAATTCTGGTACTGCGCGCGCAGCCCCGGCAGGATCTCGTTGAGGTAGTTCAGCCCCGGCGTGAACACCATGTCCTCGATGTAGCCGCAGAAGCGGTGGGCGCGCAGGTCGGCCGCATCGGCGATGGGCGGGTGGCGGTCGAGGTAGTCCCGCGCGCCGTAGACGAAGAGCCGGTAGTCGCCCATCGGCTCGGAGACGTAGTGCGGCGCCTTCTGCGGCGAGAGCGCCACGGCCACATCCGCCTCGCGGCGCGAGAGCGACAGGATCTGCTGGATGGTCACCACCTCGACCGAGAGGTTGGGGTGGCGGTTGCCGAAGGCGGGCAGGCGGGAGGCGAGGAAGAAGTTGCCGAACCCCTCCAGCGTGCTCAGCCGCACCACGCCGGTGAGGGCGGAGGAGCCGGGCAGCAGGTCGGACTGCATCTCCTCGGCCTCGCGCTCCATCCGGGTGACGCGCTCGGCCAGCCGCTCGCCCTGGGCGGTGAGCACGTAGCCGCGCGGGTTGCGCTCGAACAGCCGCGTGCCCAGCCGCTGCTCCAGCCTGTCGATGTGCCGCGAGACCGTGGCATGGCTGGAGCGCAGCCGCCGCGCCGCCGCCGAGAGCTGCCCCGAGCGCGCAACGGCGATGAAGAACTGCAGATCCTCCCAGGGCAGCCGCGCCATGGTGCCTCCCTTCTCTGTTCATTAATGAACACTTTCTGTTCGCCATTATATGTTTTTCGGACGAACCCGCGAGTGCTAGGTTGAATTTCAACGAGATACGGTCCGGGCGGCGCGAGGAAGCGCCCGGGGACCCAAGAACAAGCATGACCCGCCCACGGCGCCGCGTGAATGATCGGCCCGGGGCAGGCAGGACATAACCATGCATTCTGGGAGGAAAACGCATGACCAAGCGACTAGTAGGCGCAACTGCCGTGCTGGCCGTCACCACCGCGCTTGCGGGTGTGGCGCAGGCACAGGTCTCGGACGATGTCGTGAAGATCGGCATCCTGAACGACCAGTCCGGCGTCTATGCCGATTTCGGCGGTCTCTCGTCCTTCGAGGCGGCGAAGATGGCCGTGGAGGATTTCGGCGGCAGGGTGCTCGACAAGCAGATCGAGGTCGTCACCGCCGATCACCAGAACAAGGCGGATGTCGCCTCCAACATCGCCCGGCAGTGGTATGACGTCGACCAGGTCGACGCGATCATGGAGCTCACCACCTCCTCGGTGGCGCTCGCGGTGCAGGGCCTCTCCGCGGAGAAGGACAAGATCACCATCACCACCGGTGCGGCGACCACCACGCTCACCGGCGAGCAGTGCTCGCCCGTCGGCTTCCACTGGGCCTATGACACTCACGCGCTCGCCGTGGGCACCGGCGGCGCGCTGGTGGAGCAGGGCGGCGACACCTGGTTCTTCCTCACCGCCGACTACGCCTTCGGCTACTCGCTGGAGGAGCAGACCTCGACCTTCGTGAAGGAGAAGGGCGGCGAGATCCTCGGCTCCGTGCGCCACCCGCTGGCCACGAACGACTATTCCTCCTTCCTGCTGCAGGCCCAGGCCTCCGGCGCCAAGGTCATCGGCCTCGCCAATGCCGGGCTCGACACGGCGAACGCCATCAAGCAGGCCTCCGAGTTCGGCATCGTGCAGGGCGGCCAGCGCCTCGCCGCACTGCTGTTCACGCTGGCGGAGGTGCACGGGCTCGGCCTCGAGGCGGCCCAGGGCCTCACGCTCACCGAGGGCTTCTACTGGGACCGCACCGACGAGAGCCGCGAATGGTCGAAGCGCTTCTATGACCGCACCGGCAAGATGCCCAACATGATCCATGCCGGCACCTATTCGGCGGTGATGCAGTATCTCAAGGCGGTGCAGGAAGCCGGCACCGACGAGACCGAGCCGGTGGCCGCCAAGCTCCACGAGATGCCGGTGGACGACATCTTCGCCAAGGGCGGCAAGGTGGGCGCCAACGGCCGGATGATCTACGACATGTACCTCATGGAGGTGAAGTCGCCCTCCGACAGCCAGGAGCCGTGGGACTATTACAACGTCCTCGCGACCATCCCCGGCGACGAGGCCTTCATCGCTCCCGCCGACAGCGGCTGCCCGCTCGTCCAGTGAGCCCGGCGCGGCGGGGGCCTTCGCGCGCCCCGCCGCTTCCCTTCCCCTTCCCGGATGAAAGGACGAGGCAACACGTGTCCGTCGCCCCCGCCACCCCTCCCCGGACCGAGCCTGAGGTCGTGCTCTCGGCCCGCGCCCTGCGCCGCGATTTCGGCGGCTTCACCGCGGTCAACAACGTCGATCTCGACGTGCGCCACGCGCATATCCATGCGCTGATCGGGCCCAACGGCGCCGGCAAGACCACGGTGTTCAACCTGCTCACCAAGTTCCTCCAGCCCACGAGCGGCACGGTCACGCTGCTGGGCGAGGACATCACCAGGACCGACCCCGCCCGCGTGGCCCGCATGGGGCTGGTGCGGTCGTTCCAGATTTCAGCGGTGTTCCCGCATCTCACCGTGCTCGACAACGTGCGCGTGGCGCTGCAGCGGCCCCAGGGGCTGGCGACGCAGTTCTGGCGGCCGCTCACCTCGCTCAACGCGCTGAACGCGAAGGCGGCGGAACTGCTGGAGAGCGTCGGTCTCGGCGCCGACCTCGCCACCGTGGCGGCCGACCTCTCCTACGGGCGCAAGCGCGTGCTCGAGATCGCCACCACCCTGGCGCTCGAGCCCAAGGTGCTGCTGCTCGACGAGCCGATGGCCGGCATGGGGCAGGAGGATGTCGCGGTGATCGCCGACCTGATCCGCGAGGTGGCCCGCAGCCGCGCGGTGCTGATGGTCGAGCACAACCTCTCCGTCGTCGCCGACCTGTGCGACGAGGTGACCGTGCTCCAGCGCGGCGAGATCCTCGCCGCCGGCGACTATGCCACCGTGAGCCGCAACCCGCAGGTGCGCGAGGCCTACATGGGGACCGAGCATGACTGACACCACACTCGACCGCCCCGCCGCCGCCACCGGCGCGCCCCTGCTGCAGATCCGCGACCTCCACGCCTGGTATGGCGAGAGCCACGTGCTGCACGGGGTGAACATGGAGGTGCGCGCCGGCGAGACCGTGACCCTGCTGGGCCGCAACGGCGTGGGGAAAAGCACCACGCTGCGCTCCATCGTGGGGCTCCTGCGCAAGCGCACCGGCACCATCACCTTCCGCGGCGAGGACATGATGACCGTGCCGCTGCACCACACGGCGCGGCGCGGCATCGGCTTCGTTCCGGAGGAGCGCGGCATCTTCGCCTCGCTCTCGGTGGAGGAGAACCTCTACCTGCCCCCCGTTGTGGCCGAGGGGGGGATGCCGGTCGACGAGATCTTCCAGCTCTTCCCCAACCTTAAGGAGCGGCGCAACTCGCCCGGCACCAAGCTTTCCGGCGGCGAGCAGCAGATGCTCGCCATGGCCCGCATCCTGCGCACCGGCACCTCGATCATGCTGCTCGACGAGCCGACCGAGGGCCTCGCCCCGGTGATCATCCAGCGCATCGGCGAGGTGCTCTCCACCCTGCGCGCGCGGGGCATGACCATCCTGCTGGTGGAACAGAACTTCCGCTTCGCGAGCAAGCTCGCGGACCGGTTCTACGTGATGGAGCACGGGCAGATCACCCACGGGTTCCCCGTGGCAGAGCTGCCCGCGCAGATGGACATGCTGCACGACGTGTTGGGGGTGTGACGACATGATCATGATATTCGGCATCCCGGTGCAGGCGCTGCTCGGCCAGCTGCTGATCGGGCTCATCAACGGCTCGTTCTACGCCATCCTCTCGCTCGGGCTGGCGATCATCTTCGGCCTGCTCAGGGTGATCAACTTCGCCCATGGCGCGCAATACATGCTGGGCGCCTTCGTGGGCTACCTGATGCTCCAGCATCTCGGCATCGGCTACTGGCCGGCGCTCATCCTGGTGCCGCTGGTGGTCGGGCTCTCGGGCGCGGTGGTGGAGCGCTTCGCGCTGCGCCGGCTCTACGACCTCGACCATCTCTACGGGCTGCTGTTCACCTTCGGGCTGGCGCTGCTGATCGAGGGCACCTTCCGCTACTTCTTCGGCGCCTCCGGCCAGCCCTATGCCACGCCCGCGGCCCTCTCGGGTGGCAACAACCTCGGGTTCATGTACCTGCCCAACTACCGCGGCTGGGTGGTGGTGATCTCCTTCATCGTGTGCATCGCGGTCTGGGCGCTGATCGAGAAGACCAAGCTCGGCGCCTACCTGCGCGCGGCCACGGAAAACCCGAAGCTGGTGCAGGCCTTCGGCGTGAACGTGCCGCTGCTGCTCACGCTCACCTATGCGATCGGCGCCGGGCTCGCGGGCTTCGCCGGCGTGCTCGCAGCCCCGATCTACCAGGTGAGCCCGCTGATGGGGTCAAACCTCATCATCGTGGTCTTCGCCGTGGTGGTGGTGGGGGGCATGGGCTCGATCATGGGCGCCATCGTCACCGGCTACCTGCTGGGGCTGATGGAGGGGCTCACCAAGGTGTTCTACCCCGAGGCCTCGAACATCGTGATCTTCGTGATCATGGCCATCGTGCTGCTCATCCGGCCCGCGGGCCTCTTCGGCAAGGAGGCATGAGATGACCGATCTCTCCGATCTCTCCCGCCCGGCGGCAAAGCCCGCCCGGGTGCCGCGCGCCGGCGGCGCGGTGGCGCCCGCGCAGCTCGCGGTGATCGTGGCGGGGGTGGGGCTGCTGTGCATCGCGCCCTTCCTGCTCTACCCGGTGTTCCTGATGAAGCTCCTGTGCTTCGCGCTCTTCGCCTCGGCCTTCAACCTGCTGCTGGGCTACACCGGTCTGCTCTCCTTCGGCCATGCGGCCTTCTTCGGCGGGGCGGCCTATTTCACCGCGCATTCGGTGAAGGTGTGGGGGCTGCCGCCGGAACTGGGCGTGCTCGTGGGCGTCGTCGGGGCCGCGGTGCTGGGGCTGATCATGGGGGCGGTCGCCATCCGCCGCCAGGGCATCTACTTCGCCATGATCACCCTCGCGCTGTCGCAGATGTTCTTCTTCTTCTGCCTGCAGGCGCCCTTCACCCATGGCGAGGACGGCATCCAGGGCGTGCCGCGCGGCCACCTGCTGGGGTTCATCAGCCTCGAGAACTCGCTCAACATGTACTACTTCGTGCTGGTGATGTTCGTGGTGGGCGTGTTCTGCGGCTGGCGCATCGTCAACTCGCCCTTCGGCAACATCCTCAAGTCGATCCGCGAGAACGAGGCCCGCGCCATCTCGCTGGGCTACTCGGTGCAGCGCTACAAGCTCGCCGCCTTCGTGATGTCGGCGGCGCTGGCGGGGCTCGCCGGCTCGCTCAAGGCGCTGGTGTTCCAGTTCGCCACCCTCACCGATGTCGCCTGGCAGATGTCGGGCGAGGTGATCCTGATGACCCTGCTCGGCGGCATCGGCACCCTGCTGGGCCCGATCATCGGCGGCGGGCTGGTGGTGAGCCTGCAGAACTACCTCGCCACCTCCGACGTGCCGGTGAACATCCTCACCGGGGCGATCTTCATGGTCTGCGTGCTGGTGTTCCGCCGCGGCATCGTGGGCGAGATCTACGCCTCACGCATCGGCCGGGCGCTGGGGATCACCCACCGCCACTGAGACCGCGCACCGGCGGCGGGAGAGGCCCGCCGCCGACCATCCTCACGGGATCCGACATGGACAGTTTCGACTACATCATCGTGGGCGCCGGCACAGCCGGCTGCGCCCTGGCCAACCGTCTCTCCGCGCAGCCGGGCACCACCGTGGCGCTGCTCGAGGCCGGCACGCGCGACACCTATCCATGGATCCACATTCCCATCGGCTACCTCTACTGCATCGGCAACCCGCGCACCGACTGGTGCTTCGAGACCGAGGCGGAGCCCGGCCTGAACGGCCGCAAGCTCGGCTACCCGCGCGGCAAGGTGCTGGGCGGCTGCTCCTCGATCAACGGCATGATCTACATGCGCGGCCAGGCGCGCGACTATGACACCTGGGCCCAGATGGGCTGCACCGGCTGGGGCTGGGACGACGTGCTGCCGCTGTTCCGCAAGTCCGAGGACCATTTCATGGGCGCCGACGAGATGCACGGGGCAGGGGGCGAATGGCGGGTCGAGATGGCCCGGGTGCGCTGGAAGATCCTCGACATCTTCCAGGAGGCGGCCGAGCAGGCCGGCATCCCCCGCACCGAGGATTTCAACCGCGGCACCAACGAGGGCTCGGGCTATTTCCAGGTCAACCAGCGCGCGGGCGTGCGCTGGAACACCTCCAAGGCCTTCCTGCGCCCGGCGAAGGGCCGGCCGAACCTCGAGGTGCGCACCGAGGCGCAGGTGATGCGCCTGCTCGTGGAGGAGGGCCGGGTGACCGGGGTGGAATACGCTCGTGACGGCGCGCCGGTGCAGATCCGCGCGAAGCGCGAGGTGGTGCTCTGCGCGGGCGCCATCGGCTCGCCCCAGATCCTCGAGCTCTCGGGCATCGGCCGCGGCGAGGTGCTGCGCGAGGCCGGAATCCCGGTGGTGCGCGAGCACGAGGGCGTGGGCGAGAACCTGCAGGACCACCTGCAGCTGCGCTGCGCCTACAAGGTGCACGGCATCCCCACGCTCAACGAGAAGGCCAGCCGGATGACCGGCAAGGCCGCGATCGGGCTCGAATACCTGCTGCGCCGCGCGGGGCCGATGGCGATGGCGCCGAGCCAGCTCGGCGTCTTCACCCGCTCCGACGAGACCCGCGAGACACCCAACCTCCAGTACCACGTGCAGCCCCTGAGCCTGGAGAAGTTCGGCGAGGGCGTGCACCCGTTTCCCGCCTTCACCGCGAGCGTGTGCAACCTCAACCCCGACAGCCGCGGCTCGGTGCACGTGCGCTCGGCCGATTACCGCGCCAAGCCCGCCATCGCGCCCAACTACCTCTCTGCCGAGACGGACCGCCACGTGGCGGCGGATGCCATCCGCCTCACCCGGCGCATCGTGGCCCAGCCGGCGCTGAAGCCCTACCGGCCGGAGGAGTTCAAGCCCGGGCCGTCCTTCGAGAGCGAGGAGGAACTGGTGCGCGCGGCCGGCGACATCGGCACCACCATCTTCCATCCCGCCGGCACCTGCCGTATGGGAGCCGACGAGGGCTCGGTGGTCGACCCCGCGCTGCGCTTTCGCGGGCTCGCGGGCCTGCGCATCGCCGATGCCTCCGTCATGCCGCGCATCACCTCGGGGAACACCAATTCCCCCACGCTGATGATCGCGGAGAAGGCCGCGGAGCTCATTCTGGCCGATTGAGGGGGCGGAAGGGCGCCCGCGGCCACGCAAGGCTTGACAAGCGGCGCCCGATCAACGAGATACCCACCTCCACCCCGGAGTCTCCGGGGCGGCTTTATGGTGAATCGCCCCGGGAGGGGCGCGCAGTTCCAGGCGGCGAAAGCCCGAATGCCGGTGTGAGCCGGAGCCGAAGGACGCGGCAGAGATGAGGAACACGCGATGTTCGCGGTCATCAAGACGGGCGGCAAGCAGTACAAGGTTGCTGCCGACGACGTTTTCACGGTGGAAAAGCTGGCTGGCGAAGCCGGTGACACCATCGAATTCACGGAAGTTCTCATGGTCGGCGCCGATGACGGCGTGACCGTCGGCGCGCCCTTCATCGCCGGTGCGGCCGTGAAGGCCGAAGTGGTCGAGCAGACCCGCGGCCCCAAGGTGATCAGCTTCAAGAAGCGCCGCCGGAAGCACAGCTCCGCGCGCAAGAAGGGCCACCGTCAGCACCTGACGATGGTTCGCGTCACCGAAATCGCCACCGGCGCCTGAGCAGAGGAGACCTGAGAGATGGCACATAAGAAAGCAGGCGGTAGCTCCCGCAACGGTCGCGACTCCGCTGGCCGCCGCCTCGGCGTGAAGAAGTACGGCGGCGAAGCCGTGATCCCCGGCAACATCCTCGTGCGCCAGCGCGGCACCAAGTGGTACCCGGGCTCCGGCGTGGGCATGGGCAAGGATCACACCATCTTCGCCACCGAAGAGGGCTCCGTGCAGTTCCGCAAGGGCTTCAAGGGCCGCACCTTCATTTCCGTGATCCCGGCAGCCGAGGCCGCTGAATAAGGTCGACGCCTCGCAGGATACGTGAGATCCGGGAGGGGATCGGCGAGACCGCCGGTCCCCTCCCTGCGTTTCGCGGGGTCCTGCCCGCCACCCGGAGCGGAACGTCCGGAACCGGCCCGAACCGGCGCAAGATCGCGGGGCCACAGGGGGAAGAGAAACCCATGAACGAAGTGCTTACCCGGAACATCCTGCGCACCGAGCGCATGGCGCTGCGCCCCGTCCGGCCCTCCGACGCGGGGCTGCTGCGGCTCTATGCCGGCGACGCGCGGCTGGCGCGGATGACCACCTCCATCCCGCATCCCTATCCGCCCGGCGCGGCGGAGGCCTTCATCGCCGGTGCGCTCTCGGGCAAGCACCGCGAGATGGTGCGGGTGCTCGACGCCACGCCCTCCGACGGGGCGGAGCTGATCGGGCTCATCTCGGCGCGCTGGCACGCGGATGGGGCGGTGGAGATCGGCTACTGGGTCGGCCCGCCGTTCTGGAACACCGGCTACGCCTCCGAGGCGGTGCTCGCGATGGTCGAGCACCTGCGCGCGGCGGGCGAGACCCGGCTCATCGCCTCGGTCTTCCAGGACAACCCGGTGTCCGCCCGGGTGATCACCAAGGCCGGCTTCGCCTACCAGGGCGAGGGCGAGGCCTATTCCGTGGCGCGTGACGGGCGCGTGGCCACATGGACATACACCCTCACGGAGGCCGGGGGCTGAGCCGCCGGAACATCAGATGAAATTCCTGGATCTCGCCAAGGTCACCATCCGCTCGGGCAGCGGCGGCAACGGCTGCATCAGCTTCCGCCGCGAGAAATTCGTCGAGTACGGTGGCCCGGACGGCGGTGACGGCGGCCGCGGCGGCGATGTCTGGGTCGAGACGGTGGACGGGCTGAACACGCTCATCGACTACCGCTACCAGCAGCATTTCTTCGCCAAGAACGGCCGCGCCGGCTCCGGCCGCGGCATGACCGGTGCTGCGGGCGACGACATCGTGCTGCGCGTGCCCGTGGGCACCGAGATCTTCGACGAGGACGAGGAAACCCTGCTCGCCGACCTCACCGAGGTGGGCCAGCGCGTGCGCCTCGCGCGCGGCGGCAACGGCGGCTGGGGCAACCTGCAGTTCAAGACCTCCACCAACCAGGCGCCGCGCCGGGCAAACCCCGGCCAGCCCGGCGTGGAGCGGATGATCTGGCTGCGCCTGAAGCTCATCGCCGATGCGGGGCTCGTGGGCCTGCCCAATGCCGGCAAGTCGACCTTCCTCGCCGCCACCTCGAACGCGAAGCCCAAGATCGCCGACTACCCGTTCACCACCCTGCACCCGAACCTCGGCGTGGTGGGGGTGGACAACCACGAGTTCGTGATGGCCGACATCCCCGGCCTGATCGAGGGCGCGCACGAGGGCCGGGGCCTGGGCGACCAGTTCCTCGGCCATGTGGAGCGCTGCGCGGTGCTGCTGCACCTGGTCGACGGCACGGCGCCCACCTTCATCGAGGATTTCCACACCATCCGCGCCGAGCTCTCCGAGTACGGCGCCGGGCTCGACGAGAAGCCCGTCGTGCTGGCGCTCAACAAGTGCGACGCCATGCCCGAGGAAGACGTGGAGACCGCCATCGCCATGCTGGAGGAGGCCTCCGGCGAGCCGGTGTTCCGCCTCTCCGCCGCGGCGGGGCAGGGCACCACCGAGGTGCTGCGCGCCCTGCGCGCCCAGGTCGTCGAGACCCGGGCCGAGGAGAACGCCTCCGAGGAGGAGGACGAGACATGGAAGCCCTGAGCGCCACGCCCCTCTCGGCGCAGATGCTGGGGGCGGCCCGGCGCGTGGTGGTCAAGATCGGCTCCGCCCTGCTGGTGGATGCCGCCTCGGGCCTGCTGCGGGCCGAATGGCTCGACGCGCTGGCCGAGGACGTGGCGGCGCTGAAGGCGCAGGGCAAGGACGTGGTGCTGGTCTCGTCGGGCTCGATCGCGCTCGGCCGGCGGGTGCTGGGGCTCGGCCTCGGCGCGCTGCCCATCGAGCAGAGCCAGGCGGCGGCCTCGGTGGGGCAGATCCGCCTCGCGCGCGCCTACGAGGAGGTGCTGGCCCCGCGCGGCATCACCACCGCCCAGATCTTGGTCACGCTGGAGGACAGCGAGAAGCGCCGCCGCTACCTCAACTCCCGCGCCACGCTCAAGACCCTGCTCGGCCTCGGCGTGGTGCCCATCGTGAACGAGAACGACACGGTGGCGACCGACGAGATCCGCTACGGCGACAACGACCGGCTCGCCGCCCAGGTGGCGAGCCTCTGCGGCGCCGACGTGCTGGTGCTGCTCTCGGATGTCGACGGGCTCTACACCGCCAACCCGCGGATCGACCCCACGGCGCGCCGGCTCGAGGTGGTGGAGCGCATCACGCCGGCCATCGAGGCGATGGCGGGCGAGGCCGGCACGCTCGGCGCCAAGGGCGGCATGAAGACCAAGGTCATGGCCGCGCGCGCCGCGATGCAGGCCGGCTGCGCCATGGCCATCGTGAAGGGCGAGGGGCTGCGGCCTCTGAGCGCGCTCACGCAGGGCGCGCCCTGCACCTGGTTCCGCGCCGCGGCCGACCCCGCCGCCGCCCGCAAGCGCTGGATCGCGGGCATGAAGCCGCGCGGCCGGCTCGTCATCGATGCCGGCGCCGCCCGCGCGCTGGGGCAGGGGCGCTCGTTGCTCTCTGCCGGGGTGCGCGGCGTGGAGGGCAATTTCGGCCGGGGCGACCCGGTGGAGATCGTGACCGAGGAGGGCGCGGTGCTCGCCCGTGCGCTCTCGGGCTACGACGCGGAGGACGCGCGGGCCATCATGGGCCGGCAGTCCGGCGAGATCGAGGCGATCCTGGGCCATCCCGGCCGGGCCACCGTGGCCCATCGCGACGACATGGCAATCTGACAGGAGGACGGCAGCATGGACGCGGTCGACATCAAGGGCATGATGCAGGGGCTGGGCGAGGCGGCGCGCGCCGCCGCCGCGGAGCTTGCCTTCGCGCCAGCCGATGCGAAGCGCGACGCGCTGTTGGCCGCGGCAGACGCGATCACCGCGCGCGAGGCGGAGATCCTCGCCGCCAATGCGCAGGACATGGAGTTCGGCCGGGCGAAGGGCCTCTCGCCCGCCATGCTCGACCGGCTCGAGCTCACCCCCGCCCGCATCGCCGCCATGGCCGAGGGCCTGCGCGCGGTCGCGGCGCAGGACGACCCGGTGGGCCAGGTGATGGCCGAGTGGAGCATGCCCACCGGCCTCGACATCCGCCGCGTGCGCACGCCGCTGGGCGTGATCGGGGTGATCTACGAAAGCCGCCCGAACGTGACCGCCGATGCCGGCGCGCTGTGCCTGAAGGCCGGCAATGCGGTGATCCTGCGCGGCGGCTCGGAGAGCTTCCATTCCTCCGGTGCCATCCATGACTGCCTCGCCGAGGGCCTGCGCGCCGCGGGCCTCCCCGAGGCCGCCATCCAGCGCGTGCCCACGCGCGACCGTGCGGCGGTGAGCGAGATGCTCACCATGACCGGCTACCTCGACGTGATCGTGCCGCGCGGCGGCGCCGGACTCGTGGGGCTCGTGCAGCGCGAGGCGCGCGTGCCGGTCTTCGCCCATCTCGAGGGCATCGTGCACATCTATGTCGACCGCGCGGCCGACCCGGAGATGGCGCGCAAGGTGATCCTGAACGCGAAGACCCGGCGCACCGGCATCTGCGGCGCCGCCGAGTGCCTGCTCATCGACCGCGGCTTCTTCGAGGCCCATGGCGCGCCCTTCATCGACGACCTGATGCAGGCCGGGGTGGAAGTGCGCGCGGGCGAGGGCCTGCCCGGCTCGGTGCCGGCGACGGAGGAGGACTGGGGCCGCGAGTATCTCGACATGATCATCGCGGCGAAGCTCGTCGACGGCGTGGACGAGGCCATCGCCCATATCCGCCGCTACGGCTCGCAGCACACAGAGAGCATCATCACCGCCGATGACGCGACGGCCGAGCGCTTCTTCGCCCGGCTCGACAGTGCCATCCTGATGCGCAACGCCTCCACCCAGTTCGCCGATGGCGGCGAGTTCGGCATGGGCGCGGAGATCGGCATCGCCACCGGCAAGCTGCATGCCCGCGGCCCGGTGGGGGCGGAGCAGCTCACCTCGTTCAAGTATCTCGTGACGGGAAACGGCGCCGTGCGCGCCTGAGCGTCGCGCGCCACCCGAGGGCAGCGAAACAGCCCCGCCGGTCGCGTGCCGGCGGGGTTTTGCATGTCTGCGCGTGGAGGGGAGCCGGGGCAGGGCCCGAAGACGAAAAAGCCCCGCCTCGGAGGGCGGGGCTGTTCACGACCGTGGAGACGCCGATCAGCGGCCCCAGGTGCGCACCGGTCCGCAGTCCATGTGGACGAAGTTCGACCGGGTGTATTTGCCGACACCGCCCGCGTTGCAGGAATGCGCGGCGTTGTACATCTGTGCCACGCTGCGCGAGCTGAGGCGCAGGTCGGCGGCCATGCCCTTGATGTGGTAGGAGTTCGACGCGACGCCGCGGGAGCGCGAGCGCAGCATGTCGTTGGTCTTCTGGCTGCGGTAGCCGGAAATCATCAGGTAGGGCTCGGTGGTGTCCAGCTTGTGCTGGGCCGCGGCCATCACGTCCACGTTGCGCGGATCGTAGGCGATGAGCTCGTTCTGGCGCCAGTCGCGCATGAAGAAGCTGATTTCGTTGAGAACCTCGGGAATGTATTCCCCGTCGACCCAGTAGATGGTGTCGATCTTCTCGCCGGTCCGCTGGCTGTACATGCGGATCTTGCGGATGTCACCGGCCTGGCGAATGAGGCCGGGTGCCTTTGCGTAGACGGGTGCTGCAGCAAGAGTTGCTATGCCTGCGAATGCGCCGAGCACCGAGCGGCGGGTCACGGACCCACGGGAATCTTGTCCTGGTTTCACTATCTGCCTCGTTCCGACTTCCGCTTTGTGCGGATAGTTCGATGTTGCCCCTATCCCTGAGATGACTATCTCACATTCCGTTTTGTGCTGCCAAGTGGCAGATTTACCTCGCTAAATCATGCTAGGGTGACAAACGTCACAGCCGGTTGAGGGAACGATCTGGTAGCTGGAGCGTTGATTCAGGTGTGTGTCGGCAATAATCCGCCGATATGCGTTCGAATTGACACGGTTGCGCAGAATCTTGCCGATCCCGGCGGATCCCGGTCGAAACCACGGCGGCGGAGACATAAGATTCAAAGCTACCGGATACTTGTTGCAAAGGGGCAACGATGTTGTTGAACCGCACCTTCCTTGGCGCATTCCTGCTCGGAACCGCCTCCTTGATTCCGTTTCAGGCCGCTGTTGCCCAGACCACGGATCCGGACGTCTACGCCGACCAGCCGCGCGCTGCGCAGTCCACGCCGCTGGTGGACACCTCGCGCGCGACCGACCGGCCGCAGCCGGCGGGCGAGGCCGTGCGCTCGGCCGGTGCCGCGCCGGCGATCGACAATTCGCCGCTCGGCCAGGCGCTCCGCCGCGCCGGCGTGACCGATCCCGCGGTCGCCGTCTTCTACGCGGCGCGCGACAACGCGCCGTTCTGGACCGGGGCGGACGAGGGCTGGGCCGAGGCGCTGCTCGCCTCGCTGCAGAACGCGCCGGCCCAGGGGCTGCCGGAAAACCTGCTCGACCCCGCGGCACTGCGCGCGGCACTCGCCACCGGCGGTCCGGAGGCCGAGGCCCGCTTCATGAAGGCCTATCTCTCCTTCGGGCGCATCATCTCCTCGGGCCTGCTGAACCCCGAGCGGGTGGATGACGAGATCCATTTCCAGCCGGTCCGCCCGGTGCCGGCGCAGCTGCTCGCCAGCCTGCACGCCGAGGGCACCGCGCCCGACAGCCTCGACTTCCTCGCCCCCGACCTGCCCGAGTACGCGCGGCTGGTGGAGGAACTGGCCCGCTACCGCCGGCTCGCCTCCGAGGCGGTGCTGGGCGGCACGGTGCCCGAGGGCCCGACCCTGCGCCCCGGCGACCGTTCGCCGCGGGTGGCCGCCCTGCGTGACCGGCTGCAGGCGCTCGGTGACGTGGGCCTCGCGGTGCCCGCCACCACCATCATGGAGAAGATCACCGACGCCGCCGCCACCACCGGGCCGCAGCAGAGCCGCCCCGGCGCCGCCGATGCGCCTGCCGGGTCGACCGGGGTCGACCGGTCGTTCTTCGACCCCGAGCTCGAGGTGGCGGTGAAGCGCTTCCAGCTCCGCAACGGGCTGATCGACGACGGCGTGGTGGGCCCGCAGACCCTGCGCACCATCAACACCTCGGCGGCCGACCGCTACAACCGCATCCTGGTGAACCTCGAGCGCATCCGCTGGCTGCACCGCGACATGAACGAGCGGCACATCTTCGTGAACCAGGCCGACTTCACCATGGAGTTCGTGGAGAACAACCAGGTGCTGCTCGCCAGCCGCGTGGTGGTGGGCCAGACCCCCAAGCACCGCACGCCCGAGTTCATCGAGATGATGGACCACATCGTGGTGAACCCCACCTGGCACGTGCCCAACAGCATCGCCACCAAGGAGATCCTGCCCAAGCTGAAGGAAGACCCCTCCTACCTGCAGCGCAACGGCATGCGCCTGGTGCCCACCGGCGCCGACCCGGTGCCCGACGGCGTGACCTCGGACTACTCGATGTTCTCGCGCGGCTACTTCCCCTTCCGCGTGAAGCAGGAGCCGGGCGACGCGAATTCGCTGGGCCGCGTGAAGTTCATGTTCCCCAACAAATACGCCATCTACCTGCATGACACCCCG
Organism: Oceanicella sp. SM1341; assembly: GCF_003448965.1. Lineage (GTDB taxonomy): Bacteria > Pseudomonadota > Alphaproteobacteria > Rhodobacterales > Rhodobacteraceae > Paroceanicella. The sequence continues at coordinate 286,030 of NZ_QRGC01000001.1, read as the reverse complement.
TCCAAGCGGCTGTTCGAGCGCGACGCGCGTGCCTTCAGCCATGGCTGCGTGCGCGTGCAGAAGCCCTTCGACCTCGCCTACAAGCTGCTCGAGGGCCAGGTTTCGGACCCCAAGGCCAGCTTCGATGGCTGGCTCGACACGGGGCGCGAGCGCCGGGTGAACCTCGACCGGCCGGTGCGCATGTACCTCACCTACCGCACGGTCTGGATCGACCGGCAGGGCGAGATGCAGTTCCGCAACGACATCTACGGCCGCGACGCACGCACCATCGCCGCCCTCGCCTCGGCCGGGGTCGACACGCTCGACTGACGCCTGCGCGGCGCGGGACGGCCCGTCCCGGAGCCTGAATGCAACGAAGCCCGGTCCCGGTCTTTCACCCGGGGCCGGGCTTCGCTATATCGTGCGGGAACGTTTTCTGGAGGGTGTGACATGTCGATGAGCATTGCCGATCTGGCCGCCGCGCTCGGTGCGGAGGCCGTGGGGGATCTCTCCCTCACCGTGGCCCGCCCGGCCGCGCCCGGCGATGCGGCCGAGGGCGACCTCGCGCTGGCGATGGAGCCGTCCTACGAGGAGGCGGCGCGGCGCAGCCCGGCCCGGGCGGCGCTGCTCTGGCCCGGCGCCGACTGGCAGGGAATGGGCTTTGCCGCCGCGCTCTTCGCGCCGCGCTCGCGCTACGTGATGGCCGGCGTGACCCGCGCCTTCGACACCGACCTCGTGCTCGCCCCCGGCATCCACCCGATGACCGACATCCACCCCGAGGCCGAGATCGGCGAAGGGGCGGCCATCGGCGCCTTCGTCACCATCGGCCCCGGGGTGCGCATCGGGCCGGGCGCGCGCATCTTCTCGCATGTCTCCATCGCCGAGAACGTGAGCATCGGCGAGGGCGCGCTCATCCAGTCCGGCGTGCGCATCATGCGCGGGGTGCAGATCGGCGCGGGCTTCATCGCGCAGCCCAACGCGGTGATCGGCGGCGACGGCTTCTCCTTCGTAACCCCCGAGCGCGGCGCCGTGGAGGAGGCCAAGACCACCGGCCGCATCACCGGGCGCGGCCGCACCGACATCTACACCCGCATCCAGTCCATCGGCGCGGTGCGCCTGGGCGACGACGTGGAAGTGGGCGCGGGCGCCTGCATCGACCGCGGCACGGTGGCCGATACGACCGTGGGCGACGGCACGAAGATCGACAATCTCGTGCAGATCGGCCACAACGTGGTCATCGGCAAGGGCTGCATGATCTGCGGCAATGTCGGCATCGCCGGAAGCTGCCGCATCGGCGACCGCGTGGTGCTCGGCGGCGGGGTGGGCGTGGCCGACCATGTCACCATCGGCTCGGACGTGATCGTGGCCGGGGGCTCGCTGGTGCCCAGCAGCATCGCGCCCAACCAGGTGATGATGGGCATCCCCGCCATGCCGCGGGACGTAGGCATCCAGGCAATGGTGCTGCAGCGCAAGCTGCCGGAGCTGTTCCGGATGATGCGCGAGATGCAGAAACGGGTTTCCAAATCCGAACCGACCCGTTAGAGCAGTGGCGAACGCGAAGGAGAGGTCGATGTCTGACGACGTCACGCAGAAAATCATCGGTATCATTGCCGAACAGGCGGTCCTCGACCCGAGCGAGGTGACCCCCGAGTCCACCCTCGAGGACCTCGGCATCGACTCGCTTGGCCTGGTCGAGACGGTCTTCGCCATCGAGGAAGCCTTCGACATCTCGATCCCCTTCAACGCGAATGACCCGGCGGCCTCCGAGTTCGACATCTCGAACGTGCAGGCGATCTCCGATGCCGTGAAGGGCCTGATCGCGGAAAAGCAGGGCTGACCGGGAGCATGCGCCGGGTGGTCATTACCGGGGCGGGGTCCGTCAACGCCCTTGGCCGGTCTGCTTCCGAGACCTTCGCCGCGCTGGCCGAGGGCAGGTGCGGCATCGTCGATCTCGCGTTCCGCGACGTGGAGCGCCTGTCGATCCGCATCGGCGGGCAGATCCGCGGCTACTCCGCCGAGGAGCATTTCTCCCGCTCGGAAATCGCGCTCTACGACCCGTTCACGCAATATGCGCTGCTCTCCGCCCGCGAGGCGATGGAGCAGGCCGGGCTCGAGATCTCCGAGGAACTCTCGGTGCGTGCCGGCGTGATCGTGGGCACCTCCGGCGGCGGGCTGCACACCCAGGATGAAAACTACCGCCTCGTCTACGAGGAGGGGAAGAACCGGGTGCACCCGTTCATCGTGCCGCGGCTGATGAACAATTCGGCGGCCAGCCATGTCTCGATGAAATACGGGCTCAAGGGCCCGTCCTATTGCGTGGCGACGGCCTGTTCCTCGTCCAACCACGCCATCGGGCAGGCCTTCCACATGATCCGCTCCGGCACCACCGACGTGATGCTCACCGGCGGCTCCGAGTCCATGCTGGTCTTCGGCGGCATCAAGGCCTGGGAAGGCCTGCGCGTGATGTCGAAGGACGGCTGCCGACCCTTCTCGCGCACCCGCAACGGCATGGTGCAGGGCGAGGGCGCCGCGATGTTCGTGCTCGAGGAGCGCGAGCGGGCCATCGCCCGGGGGGCCACGATCCTCGCCGAGATCTCCGGCTTCGCGATGACCTCGGACGCCTCCGACATCGTGATGCCCAGCCAGGACGGCGCGGCCCGCGCCATCGAGGGCGCGCTGCGCGACGCGCAGATGAACCCCGAGGACGTGGGCTACATCAACGCCCATGGCACCGGCACCACCGCGAACGACAAGACCGAATGCGCCGCCGTGCGCCAGGTCTTCGGCGCGCATGCCGACAGCCTGATGATCTCGTCGACCAAGTCGATGCACGGCCATCTCATCGGCGGCACGGGGGCCGTGGAGCTGCTGGCCGCCATCATGGCGCTGCGCGACGGGGTGATCGCCCCCACGATCTCCTATGAGGAGCCGGACCCGGAATGCGACCTCGACGTGGTGCCCAACACCGCGCGGGACGCGAAGGTGACCGCGGTGCTCTCCAACGCCTTCGCCTTCGGCGGGCTGAACGCCGTCCTCGCGCTGCGCGCGGCCTGAGGCGCGGCCGCGCCGGGGGTCACTTCGCGCAGATGGCGAAGAGCCCGGCGCGCGAGGTGATGCCCAGCTTCTCGTAGGCCCGCCTCCGGTAGGTCACCACGGTGGAGGGGGCGACATCGAGCGCCCCCGCGATCGCCTCCGCCTTCTTCCCCGACAGGATGCCGAGACAGACCTCGCGCTCGCGCGCGCTCAGGGCCGCCAGCGGCGGCGGCACGGCATAGTCGGTCACCCGGTCGAAATGCATCAGCGCGAGGCGGCCGGCGAGGCAGGCCGTCTCCGGGTCGCAGGGGCCGGGGCGCTGGCGGTAGAGGTTCACGAACAGGCGCAGGTGCCGGCCGGCGGCGAGCAGGGTGAGCTTGTCCTGCAGGCCCGGCGCCTCGAAGAACAGCCGGCGATACTCCGCCCCCATGCGCCCCGCGACATCCGCCATGCGCCGCAGCGCCACCGTGCCCGGCGGGGTGGCGAGCAGCTCGGGCAGGAGCGGGTCCTCGCGGAACCAGCCGTCGAGGTAGCGCGCCGCGAGCCGCCCGCCCAGGCCCGCCCGGCCGAAGTTGCGCGAGAGCAGGCAGCTTGCCCGCGCGCCATCTGTGGCAAACACCATCACCTGGTCCATCTCCAGCCGCTCCGCGAGCGCCGAGAAGGCGAGCGCGAACCCCTCGGTGCCGAGGGCCTGCAGGCAGAGGTCGATGTCGCGGGCGGGAAGGCTCATGCCGCAAGCTCATAGCATGTCCCCCCGAAAGGAGGACAGACCGCGCAGCACCCCGCGGCCTATAACCCGGGCAAGGATCAATGGCAGGGAGGACGGCCCGATGCGGCCAGCGGGACGTGGCGAGAGAGACTCGCTCTATTTCACCTATCCGACATTCGAGGCCCCCTCCGGCGCGGCCCGTGCCGGGCTCACGGGCCGGGCGCCTGTCGTCATCGTCGGCGCCGGGCCGGTGGGGATGCTCGCCGCGCTGGAGCTCGCGCGCCACGGCATCGCCTCCGTGCTGCTCGAGGCGCGGGATACGTTCAACGACGGCAGCCGGGCGATCTGCGTGGCCCGGCAGAGCTTCCGCATTCTCGAGAGCGTCGGCGCCGTGGCGCCCTTCCTCGACAAGGCCCTGGGCTGGACCACCGGGCGCAGCTTCTACCGCGGCCGGCAGGTGCTCGAGTTCGCCATGCCCGACAGCGCGGACGAGAAGTACCGTCCCATGTACAACATCCAGCAGCAGTTCATCGAGCAGTACCTTTGGGAGGCGATCTCCCGCAGCCCGCTCATCGAGATGCGCTGGTGCAGCCGGGTGACCGGGATCGCCGACATCACCGGCGGCCTGCGCCTCACGGTGGAGGACACGCAGGAAGGCTACGCGATGGAGGCGGACTGGGTGATTGCCGCCGACGGCGCCCGCAGCCCGGTGCGCTCTCTGCGCGGCCTGCGCCTCGCCGGGCAGAACTTCGAGGGGCGCTACGTGATCGCCGACGTGCAGATGCGCCACGATTACCCCACCATCCGCCGCGCGCTGTTCGACCCCGACTGCCGGCGCGGCGGCACCGTGCTGGTGCACCGCCAGCCCGATGACATCTGGCGCATCGACTACCAGCTCGCCGAGGGCGAGAGCGAGGCCGAGGCCCTGCGCGAGGAGAGGGTGCGCGCCTCCGTGGCGGCCCTGCTGGCCGAGCTGGGCCACGAGGGCCCGTGGGAGCTCGAGTGGTGGAGCGTCTATTCCGCCAACACCCTCGCGCTGGAGGATTACCGCGACGGCCGGGTGTTCTTTGCCGGCGACAGCGCGCATATCGTGCCGATCTTCGGGGTGCGCGGGCTCAACAACGGGCTGGCGGACGCGCAGAACATCGGCTGGAAGCTCGCGCGCGTTCTGCAGGGCCGGGCGGGCGCCGCACTGCTCGACAGCTACAGCCCCGAGCGCCGCGGCGCCACGCTCGATGTCTTCGCCAATGCCACCCGCTCCGCGCGCTTCATGACCCCGCCGGGCCCCGGCTGGGCGCTGATGCGCGACGCGGCGCTGAACCTCGCGCTGAGCCACCCCTTTGCCGGCGAACTGGCCAACCCGCGGCAGATGACCCCCTACACCTATGCCGACAGCCCCGTGGTGCTGCCCGACGACCCCGGCTTCGACGGCGGGCCGGTGCCCGGCGCCGTGCTGCCGGACGCGGCGCTGGAGGGCGGTTTCCTCTCGGAGCGGCTGGGCCCGGGCTTCACCCTCGTCACCTGCGCGCCCGCGCTGGCGGAGGCGATGGCCGGGGAGGTGGAGGCGGTGCTGATCCCGCCCGGCTCCGGGGCCGCCCTGCTGCTCCGGGCGGGGCCACGCAGTGCATATCTCGTCCGCCCCGACGGGCACATCGCCGCCCGCGTCCACGACGCCACGGCCGAGGACATCCGCACCGCCCTGGCGCTGAGCGGATGCGCGCGACAGGGAGAGCCCGCATGAGCCCCGCCGATCTCGAAGCTGTCTACGAAGACCTCGCCGAGACGCTCGACGCGATGACCGAGGCGCAGCGACCCGTGTTCCTCGCCAAGCTCGCGCTGCTGATGGCCGAAGCGCTGGGAGATGCCGGGGCCGTGCGCGGATATATCGCCGCCGCGGTGCAAAACCTCGACGCCTGAGGGGCGGGCCGGTCGCGGCCCCGGCTCGGAAGCCTCGCAGGCACAGGCTGCCGGTGGTCGCTGGCCCGCCCTCGAATGGTGCGCGCAGCGGCATCCGCCGGCGTGCGCCGCTCGGGCCGCACCGGCCCGGTGCCGCACGCCCCGAACCCGGCCGTCTCGCCCGGCAGGTCAGGTGGGCAGGCCTCTCGTCGTGGCCGTCAGGGCATCGGCTTTCACCTGTTCCTCCGGTGAGATCGCGGCCGTGGTTCCTCTGCGCGGGCCGCGGGGCGGTGGTGACGGGGCGGGCAGCCCGCGCGCGAGGCCCGGGGCCTGCTGCGACAGCCCTCAGCCCGCGTGACGCGCCTCGGGGGCGAGTTCGGCCCGGCCGATGCCGAAACGGCGCAGGCGGGAGTAGAGCGTGGTGGGGCGCAGGCCCATCATCTCCGCCGCACCGCCCGGGCCGGAGACGCGCCCGCCGGCGGCGCGCAGGCAGGCGAGCAGGTTGTCGCGCTCCAGCGTGCGCATCTCCTCCTCGGTGAGCGGGCGCGGGCCGGCGGCGGGGCGGGCGGGCGCGGGGCCGGGCAGGGCCATCGCCTCCACCCGCAGCTTGCCCCCGGTGGAGACGATCACCGCGCGCTCGATCACGTTGCGCAGCTCGCGGAGGTTTCCCGGCCAGTGATACTCCGACAGCATCCGGATGGTGCCTTGCGTGGGCACCGGGCGGGGGCGGTTGAAGCGCCGGCAGGCGAGCTCGAGGAAATGCGCCACCAGCAGGGGGATGTCCTCGATACGCTCGCGCAGCGGCGTGAGCGGGATGGGGAAGACGTTGAGGAAGAAGTAGAGATCCTCGCGGAAGCGCCCCGCCGCCACCTCGGCCGCGAGGTCGCGGGTGGAGGAGGCGATGATGCGCAGGTTGACCCGGCGCGGCCGCTCCTCGCCCAGGCGCACCACCGCCTGGTCGCGCAGCACGGTCACCAGCCGGCCCTGCACCTCGAGCGGCAGCTCGCCCACGTCCTCGAGCAGCAGGGTGCCGCCGCTGGCGAGCTCGATCTTGCCGGCCCTGTCGCTCATCAGGCCCCGGGCGGCGCGGCGGGCGTGGCCGAAGATCTCGCTCTCCACATCCTCGTGGCCCAGTGCCGAGCAGGTGAGCCGGATGAGCGGGCGCCGGGCGCGCAGGCTCGCCTTGTGCACCGCCGTGGCGGTGAGCGACTTGCCCGAGCCGCTCTCGCCGGTGATGAGCACGTTCGCGTCCGTGGGCGCCACCAGCTCCACCTGTGCGAGCGTGCGCGCCACGGCGGGCGAGGCGCCGACGATGTCGTAATGCGCCCGCTCGGAGGTGATCTCCTCCAGCAGGTAGGCGTTTTCCTGCTCCAGCCGGTCGCGCAGGGCGTCGACCTCGGCCAGCGCCTCGCGCAGGCGGCGCTCGCTCTCCTTGCGCTCGGAGATGTCGCGGAAGATCACCACGGCGCCGGCCAGCACCTGGTTGTCGTAGATCGGGGTGGAGACGTATTCCACCTGTATCGGCCGGCCGTCCTTGCGCCAGAACACCTCGTCCTCCACCCGGGCCACCATCTCGTGGCGGAAGGAATGGTAGATCGGGCAGTCGCGGTGGTCGTAGCGGGCACCGTCGAGGTGGTGGTGGTGGATGATGGCATGGGTGTCGCGGCCCAGCAGGTCTTCCGCGGCCCAGCCCAGCATCTCCTGTGCGGCGCGGTTCACGAAGGTGGTCTTGCCATCGGCGTTGATGCCGTAGATGCCCTCGCCGGCGGCGTTGAGGATGAGCTGGTTCTGGCGCTCGAGCTCGGAGAAGAAGGCCTGGGCGCGCTTCCACTCCAGCAGGCCGGAGCGCAGCAGGTCGGCCGCCTCCGCCTCCTGGGCATGGGCCTCCATCTCGCCCAGGTCGATGAGCGAGATCAGCAGGCGCGGGCCGTCGGGCCAGTCTGTCATCGTGGCGCGGGTCTCGCAGGAGAGGCGCCGGCCGTCGAGCCGGCGGTAGGTGAGGCTGCGGGTCCAGTGCCGGCCGTAATGCGCCACGGCGTCGGCGAACACGATGAGATCGGCCGCGCCATCCTCCAGCCGCCCGAGGAAGGAGGCGCCCACCAGCGGGCCGCCGAACAGCCGCTCCGCCAGCCGGTTCGCGGCCGTCACCCGGTCTGCCGCGGGGTCGACCAGCAGCGCGGGCAGGGGGTGCAGGGCAAGGACGGAATCGGCGGAGAGGCTCATGCGGGCAAGTGTGCGGTGCAGCGGGCGGGCGCGCAACGATATTTCGTAAATTACGAGATAGCGTAAATTCTGGCAAGGCTCGACGGCAGGGAAAGTACGCAATTACAGAGCTTTAGGTGGCTTTCCCTGACAGGCGGAAGGCTTTGCACCCCCGGTGCGGGCCTCGCTAGGCTTGGAGGCAACAACACCGAGACAACAGGGAAAGGACATCCGATGCCGATCAGGAGCCTGGGGAATCCGTTCACCGCCAAGACCGACCTGCGCCACGGCGCCGCCTGCGGCTGCGAGGGCTGCCGCACCGATGCGGCCGAGGCCGTGGCCCCGAACAGCGAGGCGATGCTCGAGCGGGCGGTGGAGAGCGCGGTGGTGCGCTCGATGTTCGGGCATTCGGACGTCTCGCGCCGCTCGTTCATGGGCATGGTGGGCGGCAGCACGGTGGCCGCGGCGCTGGCCTCGGTCTTCCCGCTGGAGAAGGCGAAGGCCGCCATCCTCGACACGCTGGGCACGCCCGAGAAGGCCGACCTGAACATCGGCTTCGTGCCCATCACCTGTGCCACGCCGATCATCATGGCCCAGCCCATGGGCTTCTACGAGAAATACGGGCTGAACGCGCAGGTGATCAAGACCGCCGGCTGGGCGGTGGCGCGCGACAAGTCGCTCAACGGCGAGTATGACGCGAGCCACATGCTCACCCCGATGCCGCTGGCGATGACGCTGGGCGCGGGCTCGGTGGCCGAACCCTACATCATGCCGGCGGTGGAGAACATCAACGGCCAGGCCATCGTGCTGTCCAACGAGCATCTCGACAAGCGCGACCCGAAACAGTGGAAGGGCTTCACCTTCGGCGTGCCCTTTGAATACTCGATGCACAATTTCCTGCTGCGCTACTACGTGGCCGAGCACGGGCTGGACCCGGACGTGGACATCCAGATCCGCGTGGTGCCGCCGCCGGAGATGGTGGCGAACCTGCGGGCCGGAAACCTCGACGGCTACCTCTCGCCCGACCCGTTCAACCAGCGCGCGGTGTGGGAGAACATCGGCTTCATCCACGTGCTCACCAAGGAGATCTGGGAGGGCCACCCCTGCTGCGCCTTCGCCGCCCCGCTGAGCTTTGCCACCGAGCTGCCCAACACCTACGGCGCGCTGCTGAAGTCGATCGTGGACGCCACGCAGTATGCGTCGGACCCCGCGAACCGCAAGGAGATCTCCGAGGCGATCGCGCCGACGAACTACCTCAACCAGCCGGTGCCGGTGATCGAGCAGGTGCTCACCGGGCGTTTCGCCGACGGGCTCGGCGAGGTGCAGGACGTGCCCGACCGCATCGATTTCGACCCCTTCCCCTGGCATTCCATGGGCGTGTGGATCCTCACCCAGATGAAGCGCTGGGGCTATATCGAGGGCGATGTCGACTACAAGGGCGTGGCCGAACAGGTCTACCTCGCCGCCGATTGCCGCAAGATCATGGAGGACCTCGGCTACGAGGCGCCGGCGGAGACCTACCGCTCGCACACCATCATGGGCAAGACCTTCGACCCCTCGGCGCCGGAGGCCTATGTCGAGAGCTTCGAGATCCGGAAGGTCTGAGATGCGGCTCTCGCTCAACCAGCGCGCGGCGCTGCTCTCGGTGCTGCTGCTGATCGCGGGCCTGCTGGCCTGGGAGGTCTCGATCGCCGCCGGCGGCGGCGGCGGGGCCGAGCTCACCGAATACGAGAAGCTCACCGGCGGCGGCGCGCCCAAGGCCGGGGTGCCGCCGCCCTCGCAGGTGCTCGGGAAGGCCTGGGAGCAGCTCTCGAACCCGTTCTACGACGCGGGGCCGAACGACAAGGGCATCGGCATCCAGATCGGCTACTCGATCTACCGGGTGCTGGCGGGCTACGCGCTCGCCGCACTGGTGGCGATCCCGCTGGGGTTTCTCATCGGCATGTCGCCGGTGGCCTACCGGGCGCTGAACCCGTTCATCCAGGTGCTGCGGCCGATCTCGCCGCTGGCCTGGATGCCGCTGGCGCTGTTCATCATCCAGGACAGCGAGGCGAGCGCGGTCTTCGTGATCTTCATCTGCTCGATCTGGCCGATGCTGATCAACACCGCCTTCGGCGTGGCCGGCGTGCGGCAGGACTGGGTGAACGTGGCCCGCACGCATGAGCTGGGCCCGCTGCGCACCGCCTTCACGGTGATCCTGCCGGCGGCGGCCCCCACCATCGTCACCGGCATGCGCATCTCCATCGGCATCGCCTGGCTGGTGATCGTGGCGGCCGAGATGCTCGTGGGCGGCACCGGCATCGGCTACTACGTGTGGAACGAGTGGAACAACCTCGACCTCACCTCCGTCATCTTCTCCATCCTGATGATCGGGGTGGTGGGCATGGCGCTCGACGCGGCCTTCGGCGTGTTGCAGCGCGCCGTGGCCTACGCGGAATAGGGGGCAGCATGAAAGCTTTCCTGAGCGTGGAAAACCTCACCCAGCGCTATCCGGACGGCCGGGGCGGCAGCACCACCGTGTTCGAGGACGCGAGCTTCGGCATCGAGCGCGGCGAGTTCGTGTGCATCCTGGGCCATTCGGGCTGCGGCAAGTCCACCATCATGAACATCCTCGCGGGGCTGGCCGAGCCCACCTCCGGCGTGGTCGTGATGGACGGGGCGCAGGTGTCCGGCCCCTCGCTCGACCGCGGCGTGGTGTTCCAGAACTACTCGCTGCTGCCCTGGCTCTCGGCGCTGCGCAATGTCACCTTCGCGGTGGCGGCGCGCTACCCGGGCTGGAGCAAGGCGCAGGTGCAGGCGGAATCGCGCAAGTATCTCGAGATGGTCGGGCTCTCGGGCGAGGTGGTGCACCGCAAGCCCAGCCAGCTCTCGGGCGGCATGCGCCAGCGCGTGTCCATCGCGCGGGCCTTTGCCAACCACCCCAAGCTGCTGCTGCTCGACGAGCCCTTCGGCGCGCTCGACGCGCTCACCCGCGGCACCATCCAGGACGAGCTGCTGAAGATCTGGGCCGGCACCGGGCAGACGGTGTTCATGATCACCCATGACATCGACGAGGCGATCCTGCTCGCCGACCGCATCCTGCTGATGAGCAACGGGCCGATGGCGCGGGTGGCGGAATCGGTGGAGATCACCATCCCCCGCCCGCGCGAGCGCACGGCCATCGTCACCCATCCCAACTACTACGCCATCCGCAACCACCTGGTGCAGTTCCTCGGCCAGCGCTCGCGCGAGATGGCGGGCCGGCCGGGCGGCGGCGCGCCGGAGACGGTGAGGATCGACCTCACCGGCGGCGACAGTGAAGAACCGGACGCGCGACGCGGCTTGCGCGCCATCCCCTGAGAGACCCCGAACAAAGGGCAGGACAATGAAGGACATCACGATGACGGACGAGCTGACCAAGGAAGACGTGACGGCGCTTATCCTCTCGGCCAAGAAGCAGGCCGGGCTCACCTGGGAGGGGATCGCGGCGCAGATCGGCATGTCGCCGGTCTGGACGCATTCGGCGGCGATGGGGATGAACGCCTTTCCGGCCGAGAAGGCGGAGCTGATGGTGCGCGTGCTCGGCCTGCCGCAGGAGGCGGCGGCGGTGCTGGCCGAGAGCCCGACCAAGATCTGGACCCAGGCCGTGCCCACCGACCCCTGCATCTACCGGCTCTACGAGATCGTGGGTGTCTACGGTCCCACCATCAAGGCGCTGATCCACGAGAAGTTCGGCGACGGCATCATGTCGGCCATCGACTTCGACATGAGCGTGACCCGGGTGGAAAACCCCAAGGGCGACCGGGTGAAGATCGAGATGTCGGGCAAGTACCTAGGCTACAATTCCTGGTAAGCCCGCCCCGGCCCGCCGGGCAGCGTCTGCAAAAGCAGAAGGGGCCCGCAAAAGCAGAAGGCCCGGAGCGTCTCCGCTCCGGGCCTTTGCATGTCGTCCGGCGGGGCCGTTCAGCCGCCGATGGAGGCCATCGCCGCGGTGAAGCCCTTGAGCGAGAGGTTGCCCTCGACCGGGGACTCGGGGTCGTTCACGCCGTAGATGGTGACCTTGGCGGAGGCGCCGCGCTTCATGCGGGTCACGGTGGCGGCGGTGAGGCCGAGGCGCGAGAAGCAGCCGCTCTGCGCGCAGTAGAGGAACGGGTAGCCCAGCGGCTGGGCGGAATCGATGGTGAGGTTCACGCCGCGGGTGAGCAGCACGCCCAGCGGGGTCACCATGGTGGCGCCGGCCGCGGCCTGGCCGCCGTCGGGCAGGTGGATGAGGGTGAACTCGGCGATGCCGCGGCCCTCGCTGTCCTTCACGATCTGGTAGAGGAAGCAGCGCGACTCGTCGGAGGCGGCGCAGCGCACTTCCCAGTCATCGAACTTCTCCTTGAGAACCTCGCGCGGCTGCTCGGCCTCGGCCTCGGACTGGGCAACGGGGAAGTTCTGGTCGTTCTGCCGGGCCTCGTCGGACTCGGGCGCCGGGGTGGCCTCCGCGCTCGGCTCCGGGGTGGCCTCGGGCGTGGCGGCGGGGGCCTGCGCCTCGGGGGTGGCCGGGGCTTCCGGGGTGGCGTCCTGCGCCATCGCGGGGAGGCCCAGCATCGCGACCGAGGCGAGCATCAGGGAGAGAGTACGGAATGTCATCAGTTCTCGGCTTTCCATCTGTCCAAGCGATAAGGTCCGACACCGTGCGCGCCGTCACCATGCCATTTGGAGGCCATGCGTGTCGCATACCGGTCTCAAAGTCAATGGCTGCGAAAGGGGCCGGCGGCGCAGGCGCCGGGGCTGTTCCGGCGGGTCTTCGCGGGGCCCGGACAGGGTAAGGGGTGCCTGCGTGGGCACCCCTTTTTTGTTTCCCTGTCGGACTGGCCGAACCTATTTACGAAGGCGACGCTACGTAGATTCCCGGGCTCCGTCAACAGCCCGCAATACAAATTGTCACATAAACTGCCTAGACAGCACGGCTGCTCCGCGAGGTCTCGACGGGCACGCCGCGGGCTGCTTCATTTCTGTTCAGTACTGATTGCAGAATGCAAAAAAAGGCCGCGCCCGAGGCGCGGCCAGTTCGACAGGGAGGAAGGTGTTCGACGACATCGCACCATGCAAGTAATCGAACACCCTTTTCATCGCATAGTTAGGTTAACAGAATACAAGCCTGCCGAAAAGAAATGACGCGCAACAGAAATGCGCCGCTCGGCCGAAATGTGGAACACCGTGCGCCTCGCGGCCATCTATCTGTTTTCCGGGACATTTGTGCCCCGATCACTTCGGCTCACCCGCGCGTGAGCACGGGCGGTCTGCCGGGGCGCCGCGGGGGGCACGGCCGGGCTCCGGTTGCAGGACGGGGCGCGATTCGCGTCTCGCGCGGTGGGCTCAGAGCCGCTTCACCTTCACGCGCTTGAGCTGGTTGCGCTGGCGCTCCAGCACCTCGAAGCGGAAGCCGTGGAAGCTGAACACCTGGCCCGCGGTGGGGATCGACTGCGCCTCGTGGATCACCAGGCCCGCCACGGTGTTCGCCTCCTCGTCGGGCAGCTGCCAGTCCATCGCGCGGTTGATGTCGCGGATCGAGGTGGTACCGTCCACGGTGATGGCGCCGTCGGCATCGGGGGTGACGCCGTTCACCTCCTCGTCGTGCTCGTCGGTGATGTCGCCCACGATCTCCTCGAGGATGTCCTCGAGGGTGATGAGCCCCTGCAGGGCGCCGTATTCGTCGACCACCAGGGCGAAATGGCTGCGGCGGTGCAGGAACTCGCGCATCTGGTCGTTGAGCGTGGTGGTCTCGGGCACGAACCAGGGTTCCATCACCACCGACATCACGTCGAACTGGGCGAGGCTCTCGATGCCGGCGGGGGCGAGGCGGGCGAGGCGGTTGAGCTCGCGCAGCAGGTCCTTCGCGTGCACCACGCCGACGATGTTCTCGGTGTCGCCCTGCCAGATCGGGATGCGGGTGTAGGGCGCCTTGAGCACCTCGTCGATCAGCTCCAGCGGCTCGGTGTCGCCGTCGAGCATGTAGATGTTGGAGCGGTGCATCATCACCTCGTCCACCGTGCGGTTGGCGAGGTCGAGCGCGCCGAGCAGGCGGTCGCGGTCGTCCTTCTCCACCGTGCCCTCGTGGTGGTGCAGGGTGATGGCGCCCTTGATCTCCTCCAGCGCCATGATGCGGGCATCGGCATCGGCGCGCACGCCGAAGAGCCAGAGCATGGAGCGCACGAACCAGCGCACCGCCGTCACCACCGGCGAGAGCACCCGCACCAGGATCGACAGCGGCGGCGAGACCAGGGTGGCCGCGGGCTCGGCGTTGGTGATGGCGTAGGTCTTGGGCATCACCTCGGCGAAGATCAGCACCAGCAGGGTCATCACCAGGGTGGCGAAGGCCACGCCCGAGTCGCCGAAGAGCGCGGTGAACAGGCTGGTGGCGAGCGAGGTGGCGAGGATGTTGACCAGGTTGTTGCCCAGCAGCACCGCGCCGATCAGCCGCTCGCTGTCCTCGGTGAGCTTGAGCGCCAGCGCGGCGCCGCGCGAGCCCTTCTCGGCCATGGAGTGGAGTTTCGCCCGGCTGGCGGCGGTGAGCGCGGTCTCGGAGCCGGAGAAGAAGGCCGACATCAGCAGCAGCGCGAGGATGGCTCCCGCGGTCCACCACAGCGTGGCGTCCCAGTTGAAGCTGTCTGTCACGGTCTCCATCGTCTCGGCTCTCCTCGGCACGGGGGGCGGGGGTGGTGAATGGCAGGCCCCCGGGGAAGTGTTATGCGGGCGGGGCGGGCGCGGGGCAAGATGCCCCGGATGCCGCAGGGCGGCTCAGCCCCGCGCGAGCGGGTGATGGTCGAGCACCAGGCGGCGCAGGTCCTCGTCGAGCACATGGGTGTAGATCTCGGTGGTGGCGAGATCGGCATGGCCCAGCAGCATCTGGATGGCGCGCAGGTCTGCGCCGCCGGCCAGCAGGTGGGTGGCGAAGGCATGGCGCAGCGTGTGCGGCGAGACCTGCGAGGGCGGGATGCCGGCGCGCACCGAGATCTCCTTGATGAGCAGGAAGAAGCGCTCGCGCGTGATGTGCCCGCGCGCGCCAGAGCCGGGGAAGAGGAAGGCCGAGGGCCGGGTGCCGCGGCGCTGTGCCTCGGCCTCCGCGGCGTCGCGCAGGGCAAGCCAGGCGGTGAGCGCGGTGCGGGCATCGGGCGAGAGCGGCACCATGCGGTCCTTGCCGCCCTTGCCGCGCACCAGGATCATCCGCGGGTCGCCGCGCGCGGCGGAGACCGGCAGGCCCACGAGCTCGCTCACCCGCAGGCCGGTGGCGTAGAGCAGCTCCATCAGGCAGGCGTTGCGGCAGCGGTCGGCCTCGGTGCGGCCGGTCTCGCGCGCGGCGGCGAGCAGGCGGGTCACCTCCTCCTGGCTCAGCGTGCCGGGCAGCTTGCGCTCGCGCCCCGGCCCGCGGATGAGGGCGGCGGGGTCATCCTCGCGCCAGCCCTCGGCGAAGGCGAAGCGGTGGAGCTGGCGGATGGCGGAGAGCCGCCGCGCCCGGGTGGCGCGGGCCAGGCCACGGGCCTCGAGATCGGTGAGATAGGCCTCGATATCGGCGCGGCCGGCGGTCTCCGGCCCGCCGCCGCTGCCGGCGAGGAAGGCGAAATAGTCGCCGAGGTCGCGGGCATAGGCGGCGAGGGTGTTGTGCGCGGCGTCGCGCTCGGCCACCAGCGCCTCCAGGAACACCGGCATCCAGGCATGGGCCATCAGCCGCCCTCGTTCATCAGCAGCAGCTCCACCGCGATGTCGCGGGCGGCATCGTCCTGCCCGGCCTCGTAGATCACCCGCAGGGCGGCGGTGAGGTCGGAGGGGTCGAGGCCGCGGCGGGCGTCGAGCGTGGTGAGCGCCTGCAGCAGCGCCTCGCCGGTGCGGCCGTCCTCGAGGTCGGCGGCGAGGCGTTCGTAGGAGGGGTGCTCCGGCGGCTCGGGGGCGAAGGCGCGCAGCACCGCGGCCTCCAGCGAGCCGGGGTCCGGCGTGTCGGGCGGCGCGTCGCCGTCGGCCACGGCGAGGGCCGCGCGCAGCGGCAGCGGGGCGGAGGCCGGGATCCAGCGGCGCGCGGCGGTGGTCTCGCCGCCGAGCAGCAGCAGCTCGCACACCCGCAGCCGGTCGGCGATGAGCCCGGGCGCGAGCCGGGCGAGCAGCGGCGCGTATTCGCGCGCGAAGGCCACGCGCAGCCCCATGTCGGTGAGCAGCCGGTCGGCCTTCGGCAGCGCCTCGTTCAGCGCCTCCGGGTCGGCGGCGGCGATGGCGGCGTCGAGCTCCTGCACCGCGGCCGAGCGGCTCCACACCCCGCCGGAGGCGGCGGGGGTCTCGGCGCGGTAGGCGTAGAACAGGATCGGGTAGGAGATGCCGCCCGAGGCGACGAGCTTCTCCGCCGCGAGGATGCGCGCGCGCGGCGGCGCGGTGGGCGCGAGGTCGAGGGTGGCGAAGGCCACCGGCAGGTCGGTCTCGGCCACGGCATTGCCGCCGGCGCCGATCGCGACCAGCATCAGGTAGTTGAGCGGCGTCACCTGGTCGGGCACCGAGATCCGGTCGCCCGGGCCGGTTTCCTCCATGTCGAGGAAGCGGGCGAAGAGCTCGTTCTCCGCCGGGCTCACGTCGCCGGCCTGCCGCGCCACGGCGAGGGAGACGACGGCATCGGTCCAGGCGTCGGAGCGGGCGAGACAGAAGATGCGCGCCGCCGCCGTGGGCTGGATGTCCGGCCGGCCGAGCAGCAGCTGGCAGGCCTTCTCCTCCTGCCCGGTGAGCAGCGAGATGTCGAAGCGGCGCAGCAGGAAATCCGGCGTGGTGACATTGGCCTGGGTGACGAGCTCGAGCGCCTCCTCCAGCGCGCCCATCTCCATCAGCCGGTCGATGCGGCTGCGCAGCAGCACCGTCTCCGGCCCCGAGCCGCGCGGCGGCACGGTGGTGGCGAGCAGGATGGTGCGGAACAGCTCCTGCGCCGCGGGCACGCCGGTGCCGCGCACCTGCTCGATGAGCGCGCGGGCGCGCAGCACCGAGGTGCTGCCCCAGAGATCGGCCGGCAGGCCGCTCTTGCGGCTCGAGAGCAGGCCCGCGCCATCCTGCGAGGGCGGCTCGAGCGGGGTCACGGTGATGCCCTCGTCGGGCCGCGCCCCGGGGGCGTAGCCGGCCAGTGCGGCGCCTTCCGGCGCCTCGGGAGTGACGGGCGCGCCGGGGCCGGGGGCGACAAGGGGAATGCTCTCGCGCCGGGCATGCAGCGAATCCGACAGCCAGGGGATGGCACTGCGTGGCTCGGCGCGCAGCTCTCCCGTGGCCGGCAGCAGCGCCAGGCTAGCCGTCAGCAGGCAGCGGAACATCGATGGTGATCTCCTCGACCGGGGCCGGAAGGTCGGCGAACAGCGCGTAGACGGCAAGCGCCGCCAGGCCGAGCACGACCAGGTACAAAAGATATTTCAGGATGCGTGCCATGCCCCACGGTGCCTCTTCGCTGCCTCTTTATATCATGCGGCGGGCCCGGAGATGCACGGGCTTTGCCTGTGGCCTTCATGATGCTACACCCCCTTCCCTGTTTCGCGGGGAAGCGGGCTGCAACGGACCATTGCGGCTCAGATTACTGCCTATGCTGCCCCGCATCAATGTCGGACCTGCCGGAGCGCCCAAGCCAATGACCCCAACGCCCCCCGCAAGCCCCCCTCCGGGTGTCGCGCCCGGCCTGCGCCGGACGCTGGTGCTGGTGGGGATAATGGGCGCGGGCAAATCTTCCGTGGGGCAGGTGCTGGCCGAGCGGCTGGGCGTGCCCTTCACCGATTCGGACCACGAGATCGAGGCCGCGGCCGGCATGAGCGTGCAGGAGATCTTCCAGCGCTTCGGCGAGCCCTATTTCCGCGCCGGCGAGACCCGGGTGGTCGACCGGCTGCTCAGCGGCAGCCCGCGCATCCTCGCCACCGGGGGCGGGGCCTTCATCCAGGCGCCCACCCGGGCGGTGATCCGCGAGAAGGGGGTGTCGCTCTGGCTGCGCGCCGGGCTCGACGTGGTGTTCGAGCGCATCAAGGGCAAGCCGGGCCGGCCGCTGCTGGCCGGGGCCGACCCGCGCGGCGCGCTCGCGCGGCTGATGGCGGTGCGCGACCCGATCTATGCCGAGGCGGATATCGTGGTGGATTCGCTGGGCGGCGAGGGCCACCAGGCCGCCGCCGACCGCATCCTCGCCCATCTCGCCGCCCGCGACGCGACCCTGGCCCCGGTGGCCCGGCTGCTGAAGGAGAAAGACGAGCAATGAGCGACATCGTGCACGTGGCCCTGCCGGGCCGGGCCTATGACATCCATATCGGCGCCGGGCTGATCGGGCAGGCAGGCGCGCTGGTCGCACCGCTCCTGAAGCGCCCGCGCGTGGCCGTGGTGGCCGACGAGACGGTGGCCGCCCTGCATCTCGAGGCGCTGGTGGCGGGCCTTGCCGCGGGGGGCGTTTCGGTGCAGTCCACCACCCTGCCGGCGGGCGAGGGCACCAAGGGCTGGGAGGGGCTGCAGGCCTGCGTCGACTGGCTGCTGGAGGCGAAGGTGGAGCGGGGCGATCTCGTCGTCGCCTTCGGCGGCGGGGTGATCGGCGATCTCGTGGGCTTTGCCGCCGCCATCCTGCGCCGCGGCGTGGGCTTCGTGCAGGTGCCCACCACGCTGCTCGCCCAGGTCGACAGCTCGGTGGGCGGCAAGACCGGCATCAACGCCCGCCAGGGCAAGAACCTCATCGGCGCCTTCCACCAGCCCCGGCTGGTGATCGCGGACACCGACCTGCTGGGCACGCTCACGCAGCGCGACTTTCTCGCCGGCTACGGCGAGGTGATGAAATACGGGCTGCTGGGCGACGCCGGGTTCTTCGCCTGGCTCGAGGCGCATGCGCCTGCGATGGCGGCGGGCGATGCCGCGGCGCGGGTGGAGGCGGTGCGGCGCTGCTGCCGGATGAAGGCCGACATCGTGCTGCGCGACGAGACCGAGCAGGGCGAGCGCGCGCTGCTCAACCTCGGCCACACCTTCGGCCATGCGCTGGAGGCGGCCACCGGCTATTCCGACCGGCTGCTGCACGGCGAGGGCGTGGCGATCGGCTGCGCGCTGGCCTTCGAGCTCTCGGCCCGCATGGGGCTCTGCGCACAGGAAACCCCGAGCCGGGTGCGCGCCCATCTCGCCGAGATGGGCCTGAAGCGCAGCCTCGCCGACATCCCCGGCCCGCTGCCCGACGCGGACGGGCTGATCGCGCTCATGGGCCAGGACAAGAAGGTGCGCGACGGCCGCCTCACCTTCATCCTCGCCCGCGACATCGGCGACGCCTACGTGGAGCCCGAGGCCGACCCCGCCGCCCTGCGCGCGGTGCTGGTGGAGGCGCTGGCCGAGCGGCGCTGAGCCGCGCGGCCCTGGCCGACCTTCGCCGGCGCGCGGCGCGCTTTCGCGGCGCCGCCTCTGCCTGCAAGGCGCGCGGTGTGCCGCCCGGGGGCGCGGGAAGGCGCCCGCGCATCGCGTGCCGCGCCGGGACACGGCCGCTCTGACGCTGCGGCGGGCCCGCACGCGGCATCACATCGGGGCGGAAGCCGGTTGATTTCTCCGCCCGAATGAGGAAGGAGCAGGGGGCCGGCGGCGCCCCCGCCGGCTGACCGCCGTCCGACCCGCGCCGCCCTGACTTCCGGAGACCCTGCGCATGGCCAAGAAACGCAAGATCGCCGAGAATGTCTGGCTGGGGTGGCTGCTGGTCTCCATCGCCGCCATCACGCTGTTGCGCGAGCTGTTCAACGCCTCCGGCGTGATCCCGGCGCATTTCGACGAGGCACAGTACTGGACCTATGGCGAGGCCCTCGCCTTCGGCTATTACTCCAAGCCGCCGCTGGTGGCCTGGGCCATCCGCCTCTCCACCGAGGTGTTCGGCGACACGCTCTTCGGCCTGCGCTTCTTCGTGCCGCTGGTGCATGCCTGGATCGCCTGGCTGATCTTCGCCTCCGGCCGGCGGCTGTTCGACGCGCGCACCGGCTTCTGGGCCGGGCTGGGCTATCTCGCGGCGCCGGGGGTCACGGTCTCGGCCGGGCTGATGACCACCGACCCGCTGATGATGCTGGGCTGGGCCGGCGCGCTCTACGCGCTCACCCGCATCCTCACCCTCAAGCGCACGAAGAAGACGCCGGAGCCGTGGGCCTGGTGGGCCGTGCTCGGCCTGTCGCTCGGCGCGGGCATGCTGGCGAAATACACCGCCATCGCCTTTGCTGGCGGGGCCATCGGCTATGCGCTCTTCTCCCGCGAGGGGGCGCGGACCTGGCGCGGGCCGCTGCTGGCGGCGGGCTGCTTCCTGCTGGTCTGGGCGCCGAACCTGATCTGGCTCGGGGTGCACCGCTTCGCCTCCGTCGCGCATCTGGGCGAGAACGCGGACACCGGGCAGGGCATCTCCTTCGGCGGGCTGCCGGAGTTCATCGGCGCGCAGGCCGGCGTGATCGGGCCGATCTTCCTCGTGGCCATCTTCTGGGCCGCGGCGCAGTGGCGCGAATGGCGGGGCGAGTGGCGCAAGCGGCTGCTGTTCTGGCTCACCGCGCCGCTGTTCCTCGCCATGTGCGTGCAGTCGCTCAACGGCGGGGCCAACGCGAACTGGGCCGCGCCCTGCTACGTGGCGGGCTCGATCATCGCCGCCTGCTTCCTCACCCGGCGGGGCTGGCGGCGCGGGCTGATGGCGCATCTCGTCATCGGCGCCGTGGCCACCGTGCTGCTGTGGAGCGCGGGTGCGGTCTACAGCCAGTGGGGCACCGGCCTGCCGCGCGCGGGCGACCCCTACAAGAAGGTGCGCATCGGGCCGCCCTTCTGCGAGCGGGTGATCCTCGCGATGGAGGACACCGGGGTGGAGACCCTGCTCTCGAACGACCGGCGCCGGCTGGCGGAATGCTCCTTCCTCGCCGCCCTGCCGCCCAGCGCCATCAGGGTGTGGAACCCCGAGGGCATGGTGAGCAACCATTACGAGATGGTCGCGAGCCTCACGGAGGGCGAGCGCAACGGGCCGATGCTGCTGGTCACGCTCGGCGACGGCGCGCGCATCGCCCGGCATTTCGCCTCCTCCGAGCGGATCGACGAGGGGGTGTTCGCAACCCATGTCGACCGGGAGTTCGATTACTCGATCTGGCGGGTGAACGGCTTCCTCGGCTACGACACCTTCGCGACCGATCCCGGCGCGCTGCCCGCCCCGCCGGTGGACGTGCCGGCCGAGGGGCCGGAGGACGGCTCCGGCCCGGTGCAGGAAGACACCACCGAGGACGACGACATGCCCTGATCCCGGCCGCGCCCCCGCGGGCGCGCGCCGGCCCCGGTTGCGGAATACCCGAGTGGAATCGTGCAAGAAACAGGATGGTGCGGTTGCGAAGACTGTGGTTTCCTCTGCCGGTCCAGTTCAGGGGGGACCATGTCTATCAAGGCCAGCATTTATCATCTCACGCATTACAAGTACGACCGGCCGATCCGCCTCGGCCCGCAGGTGATCCGGCTGCGCCCGGCGCCGCATTCCAAGACCGGCGTGCTGAGCCATTCGCTCAAGGTCTCTCCGGCGGAGCATTTCGTGAACCTCCAGCAGGACCCGTACGGAAACTACCAGGCGCGTTTCGTCTTCCCCGAGCCGGTGACCGAGCTGAAGATCGAGGTCGACCTCGTCGCCGACATGACGGTGTACAACCCGTTCGACTTCTTCCTCGAGGACGTGGCGCAGAAATGGCCCTTCGAGTATCCGCCCGAGCTGGTGGAGGATCTCTCGATCTACAGCCGGGTCGACCAGGACGGCCCGCGCCTGCGCGCCTACGTCGAGGGGCTGGCGCTGGAGAAGGGTCAGGGCACGCTCGACATGCTGGTGGCGATCAACCTCGCGCTCAGCCAGCACATCGGCTACATCATCCGCATGGAGCCGGGGGTGCAGACCCCCGACGACACGCTGCAGCTGCGCAAGGGCTCGTGCCGCGACACGTCCTGGCTGCTGGTGCAGATCCTGCGCCACCTCGGCTTTGCCGCGCGTTTCGTCTCGGGCTACCTGATCCAGCTCAAGCCCGACGTGGAGGCGCTCGACGGCCCCTCCGGCACCGACCATGACTTCACCGACCTGCATGCCTGGGCGGAAGTGTTCCTGCCCGGGGCCGGCTGGGTGGGGCTCGACCCCACCTCGGGCCTGCTGACCGGCGAGAGCCACATTCCGCTGGCCGCCACGCCGCATTACCGAAACGCGGCACCGATCTCCGGCATGGCCGAGCCCGCGGAGGTGGATTTCGCCTTCGACATGAAGGTCTCGCGGGTTTCCGAGCATCCGCGCATCACGAAGCCCTATTCGGAGGAGGCCTGGGAGGCGCTGAACGCGCTGGGGCACAAGGTGGACGCGGCGCTGAAGGCCGGCGACGTGCGCCTCACCATGGGGGGCGAGCCCACCTTCGTCTCCATCGACGATTTCGAGAGTGCCGAGTGGAACACCGCCGCCGTGGGCCCCACCAAGCGCGACCGGGCGGACGAGCTGATCCGCCGGCTGCGCAAGCGCTTCGCGCCGGGCGGCTTCCTGCATTACGGCCAGGGCAAGTGGTATCCCGGCGAGACCCTGCCGCGCTGGACCTTCTCGCTCTACTGGCGGCGTGACGGCAAGCCGATCTGGCGCAACCCCGATCTCATCGCCCGCGAAAGCGCCGATGCCGGCGTCGGCCCCGAGCAGGCCCGTGCGCTGCTGGGAGAGATCGCCGCCGAGCTGGACCTGCCCGAGCAAAACATCGCCGCCGCCTACGAGGACCCCGCCGAGTGGCTGGTGAAGGAGGCGAACCTCCCCGACAACGTCGACCCCGCAAACTCGGAGCTGAAGGACCCCGAGGCGCGCATGCGCATCGCCAAGGTGTTCGAGCGCGGCCTCACCGAGCCCACCGGCTACGCTCTGCCCGTGCAGCGCTGGAACGCGAGGGCCCGCGGGCCCTCCTGGCAGTCCGAGCGCTGGCGCTTCCGCCGCGGCCGGCTGTTCCTCGTGCCCGGTGACAGTGCGGCGGGCTACCGGCTGCCGCTGGGCTCGCTGCCCTTCGTCACCCCGGCGCGCTTTCCCTACATCAACCCCGCCGACCCCTCCGAGATCCCCGAGACCCTGCCGGACCCGCGCCCGCCCCGCGGCGCCACCGGCCAGGCCGAGGCGCGCTTCACCCCCGACACACCGGGAGAGCGGCGCTCCGAGCAGGTGATGAGCGAGGTCGACGGCGTGGTGCGCACCGCCCTGACGGTGGAGCCGCGCGACGGGCGCCTCTGCGTGTTCATGCCCCCGGTGAGCCGGGTGGAGGACTACCTCGACCTCGTCGCCGCCGCCGAGGCCGCGGCCGAGCGCCTCGGCCTGCCGGTGCATATCGAGGGCTACGCGCCGCCGCATGACCCGCGCCTCAACGTGATCCGCGTCGCGCCCGACCCCGGGGTGATCGAGGTGAACATCCACCCCGCGGGCAGCTGGGAGGAATGCGTCGCCACCACCGAGGCGGTCTACGAGGAGGCCCGGCAGTCGCGCCTCGGCGCCGACAAGTTCATGATCGACGGCAAGCACGGCGGCACGGGCGGCGGCAACCACGTGGTGGTGGGCGGCGCCACGCTGCTCGACAGCCCGTTCCTGCGCCGGCCGGACCTGCTGAAATCCATGGTGCTCTACTGGCAGCGGCACCCGGCGCTCTCCTACCTGTTCTCCGGCCTGTTCATCGGCCCCACCAGCCAGGCGCCGCGCATCGACGAGGCCCGGCATGACGGGCTCTACGAGCTCGAGATCGCCCTCGCCCAGGTGCCCGCACCGGGGCAGGGCGAGCCGCCCTTGCCCTGGCTCACCGACCGGCTGTTCCGCAACCTGCTGATCGACGTCACCGGCAACACCCACCGCGCCGAGATCTGCATCGACAAGCTGTTCTCCCCCGACGGGCCCACCGGCCGGCTGGGGCTGGTGGAGTTCCGCGGCTTCGAGATGCCGCCGCACCCGCGCATGAGCCTCGCCCAGCAGCTGCTGATCCGCGCGCTCATCGCCCGCTTCTGGCAGAACCCGGTGCAGGGCTCCTTCACCCGCTGGGGCACGGCGCTGCATGACCGGTTCATGCTGCCGCATTACGTCTGGGCCGATTTCCTCGACGTGCTGGCCGACCTGCGCGCGCATGGCTTCGACCTCGACCCGCAGTGGTTCGTGGCCCAGGCCGAGTTCCGCTTCCCCTTCTGCGGCGAGGTGGCCTACGAGGGTGTCACCCTCGAGCTGCGCCAGGCGCTGGAGCCCTGGCACGTGATGGGCGAGGAGGGGATCATCGGCGGCACGGTGCGCTACACCGACAGCTCGGTGGAGCGGCTGCAGCTGCGCGCCGAGGGGCTGAACCCCGCGCGCCACGTGGTGCTGTGCAACGGCCGCAAGGTGCCGCTGCGCGAGGTGAGCCCGGGCGTCTCGGTGGCGGGCGTGCGCTACAAGGCCTGGCAGCCGCCCTCGGGCCTGCATCCGGTGCTGCCCGTGAACACACCGCTTACCTTCGACCTCTACGATCGCTGGTCGGGGCGCTCCGTGGGCGGCTGCGTGTATCACGTTGCACATCCCGGGGGCCGCAGCTACGACACGTTCCCGGTAAACGGGAACGAAGCGGAGGCACGGCGTCTGGCGCGGTTCGAGGCGAGGGGGCACAGCCCCGGCGCGTTCGGCTTCGCGGAGGAGGTGCCGCACGCGGAATTTCCGCATACGCTCGACCTCAGGCGGGCGGCGTTCGTGTAGTGGGCAGAGATGACGGGATCGCCGGAGAAGGACAGGACTGACGGGGGGGCGGCCATGGCAGGGTACCGACCATTGCCGGGCGTGCCCGACGAGATGGTGGATGTCGATGGCCGCATCCGCCCGGTCTGGCGCGCCTTCGTGGCAGCGCTGGAGGGGCAGAGCCGTGCCGAGATCGAGGCGCGTTTCGACCGGGCCGACCAGTACCTGCGCGATGCGGGCGTGTTCTACCGCATCTACGGCGACACCGCGACGCGCGAGCGCGACTGGCCGCTGTCGCACATCCCCGTGCTCATCGAGGAGCGGGAGTGGCAGGGCATCGTCGCCGGGCTCACCCAGCGCGCCGAGCTGCTCGAGCGCGTGGTGGCCGACATCTACGGCCCCGGCACCCTGGTGCGTGACGGCCACCTGCCGCCCGGGCTGATCGCCGCCTCGCCGGAATACCTGCGGCCCCTCGTGGGGGTACGGCCGGCGGGCGGGCATTTCCTGCATTTCTGCTGCTTCGAGATCGGCCGCGGCCCGGACGGCGCCTGGTGGGTGCTGGGCGACCGCACCCAGGCCCCCTCCGGCGCCGGTTTCGCGCTGGAAAACCGCGTGGCCACCGCCCGCGCCTTCACCGACACCTATGCCGACATGCACGTCCACCGGCTGGCCGGCTTCTTCGGCGAGTTCCGCGACACCATGCAGGGCCTGCGCCAGAGCATGGACGGGCGGGTTGGCATCCTCTCGCCCGGGCCGCTCAACGAGACCTATTTCGAGCACGCCTACATCGCCCGCTACCTCGGCTTCATGCTGCTGGAGGGCGAGGACCTCACGGTGGTCGACGGCCGGGCCATGGTGCGCACCGTGGCCGGGCTGAAGCCGGTGGAGGTGCTCTGGCGCCGGCTCGACTCGAATTTCGCCGACCCGCTGGAGCTCAACCAGAACAGCCATATCGGCACGCCCGGCCTCGTGAGCGCGCTGCGCCACGGCGGGCTCACGATGATCAACGCCCTCGGCTCGGGCGTGCTGGAGCTGCGGGCGATGCTCGCCTTCATGCCCGCCCTCTCCCGCGCGCTGATGGGCGAGGACCTCGCGATGCCCTCCATCGCCACCTGGTGGTGCGGCCAGCCGGCCGAGCGCGCGCTGGTGATGCAGAACCTCGAGCGGATGATGATCGGCCCGGCGCTCTCCACGAGGCTCCCCTTCGACGACACCCGCGCCACCATGCTGGGCGCGACCATGCGCGAGCAGGCGCAGGACGCGGCGCGCAGCTGGATCGCGAAGGAGGGCGAGAAGCTGGTGGGGCAGGAGGCGGTCACCCTCTCCACCACGCCCGCTTACGTGAACGGCCAGCTCGTGCCCCGGCCGATGAGCCTGCGCGTGTTCGCCGCCCGCACCGCCTCGGGCTGGAAGATCATGCCCGGCGGCTTCGCGCGCATCGGCTCCAGCCCCGACCCCACCGCCATCGCCATGCAGCGCGGCGGCAACGCGGCCGATGTCTGGGTGGTGAGCGACGGGCCGGTGGAGAAACCCACCCTCCTGCCGCGCGACCAGACCGGCATCACGAGGCTCTCGGCCGGCTCGCTGCCCAGCCGGGCGGCGGACAATCTCTACTGGCTCGGCCGCTACATCGAGCGGGCCGAGGCCACGCTGCGCATCCTGCGCGCCTGGCACGCCCGCCTCGCCGAGTTCGACGAGCCGCAGGCGCCGCTGCTCGCCCATGTCAGCGAATACCTCGCCGGCATCGACATCGACGTCGACCAGGCCATCCCCGACGGGCTGCTGGCCAACGTGGAAAGCGCGCTCACCTCCGCCAGCCACATCCGCGACCGGTTCTCGGTCGACGGCTGGCTGGCGCTCAACGACCTCACCCGCACGCTGCGCGAGTTCCGCACCCGGGTGCAGCCGGGCGACGATGCCACCCGCGCCGCCACGGTGCTGCTGCGCAAGCTCGCGGGCTTCGCCGGCCTCCTGCACGAGAACATGTACCGCTTCACCGGCTGGCGCTTCCTCGTGATCGGCCGCGGGCTGGAGCGCAGCCTGCACATGACCCGGCTGCTCGCCCACATGACCGCGGAGGACGCGCCCGAGGGCGCCCAGGACATGGTGGTGGAGATCGCCGACAGCGTGATGACCCACCGCCGCCGCTACTCGGTGGCCACCCAGCCGCTCACCGTGCTCGACCTCCTCGCCCTCGACCGGCTGAACCCGCGCTCCATCCTCTACCAGCTCGACGAGATCCGCGAGCAGGTGGAGCTCCTGCCCAGCGCGCTCGTGCATGGCCAGATGTCACCGCTGATGCGCGCGGTCACCCGCACCCATGCCGGGCTCGCCGTCCAGACCCCCGAGGACCTCACGCAGGAGTATCTGCACACGCTCGCCGAGGATATCTGGTCGCTCTCCAACCAGCTCTCCACGACCTACATGGCCTGACCCGATGCTCTATGACCTCCGCCTGACCATCAGCTACGAATACGAGGCCCCGGTGGCCGGCGGGCGGCACATCGTGCGGGTGCTGCCGCTCAACATCCCCGGGCTGCAGCGGCTGGTGGCGGGCTCGGTCACCGTCACGCCGCAGCCGGCCGAGCGCGAGGAGGGCACGGATTTCTACGGCAACTGCTACTCGTCCATCGCCTTCCGCGAGCCGCACGAGGCGCTGGAGATCGGAATGCAGGCGCGGGTGCAGGTGGAGCCGGTGGAGCAGGGCTACGACCTCTCGGGCGGGCCGGCCGAGCTCGGCGCCGAGCTCGCGGCCCTCACCTCGCTGGGCCCGGACTCGCCGCATCATTTCCTCGCCGCCTCGCCGCGCGTCGTGCTCGACCGCAGCATCGCCGCCTATGCGCGCGAGACCCTCGTGCCCGGCGAGAGCGTGATCGAGACCGTGCGCCGCCTCACCTCGCGCATCCATGACGATTTCACCTATGACCCCGAGGCGACGAAGGTCGACACCACGCCCCGCCAGGCCTTCGACCAGAGGCGCGGCGTGTGCCAGGACTTCACCCATGTGATGATCTCGGCCCTGCGCTCGCTCGGCATCCCCGCCGCCTACGTGAGCGGCTACCTGCGCACCGAGCCCCCGGCCGGGCAGGAGCGCCTCGAGGGGGCGGACGCCATGCACGCCTGGGTGCGGGCCTGGTGCGGCGACGCCGCCGGCTGGATCGGCTTCGACCCCACCAACGACATGGTCACCGGCACCGACCACATCACCGTGGGCCACGGGCGCGACTATGCCGATGTCGCCCCGGTGATCGGCGTGCTGCGCACCTTCGGCGGCCACCAGACCAAGCAGGCGGTCGACGTGATCCCGGTCAAACCCGCCACTGCCGCCGCCGGCTGAACCCCAGGCTTCCCCCGGGCGAAAGGATGCTGCGCGACCAGGGCCGCGCGGGGCAAGCCTGTTGCGCGGCGGCCCGGCAAATCGCTTGATCGACTCCCATTACTGTTATACACAATAACAAAAATACCAGAACAAGAATCCTTGGGAGGAAACGATGCCGCTCATCTCGCTGCCCGGGCTGCGCCCGGTGCTGCTCGGCGACATGGACGTGAGCCTGAGCGAGGCGCCCGGCGGCGTTCTGCACATGCGCTCGCGCCGCACGCTTGGCCCTTACCCCCGCGCCATCACCGACCGGCTGGACCAGTGGGCCGTCGAGCGCCCGGACCAGCTCTTCCTCGCCGACCGCAGCGGCGAGGGCGGGGCCTGGCGGCAGCTCACCTTCGCCGAGACGCGGGCGCGGGCGCGCAACATCGCTCAGGGGCTGATAGACCTCGGCCTGGGGCCGGAGCGGCCGCTCGCCATCCTCTCGGGCAATTCCATCGACCACGGGCTGCTGGCGCTCGGCGCGATGATCGCCGGCGTGCCCTACGCCCCGGTCTCGCCGGCCTATTCGCTTGTCTCCACCGATTACGCCAAGCTGCGCCACGTGCTGGGGCTCATCACCCCCGGCGCGCTCTTCGTGCAGGACACCGGCCCCTTCGCCCCGGCGCTCGCCGCGGTGGGGGCGGGCATGGCGCTGCTCCACGCGGGCGACAGCGCGGGGCTGGGCGGCACGCATGTGGAGGCGCTCGAGGCACTGCCCGCAGGCGCGGAGGTCGACGCCCGCCATGCTGCCGTCACCCCCGACACGGTGGCGAAATTCCTCTTCACCTCCGGCTCCACCGGCATGCCCAAGGCGGTGATCAACACCCAGCGCATGCTGGCCTGCAACCAGCAGATGATGGCCGAGGCCTGGGCCTATATCGCCCATGAGCCGCCCGTGCTGGTCGACTGGCTGCCCTGGAACCACACTGCGGGCGGCAACCACAATTTCGGCATGGCGCTCTACAACGGCGGCACGCTCTACATCGACGACGGCGCGCCCACGCCGAAGGGCATCGACAAGACGGTGCGCAATCTCGCCGAGGTGGCGCCGACCATCTATTTCAACGTGCCCAAGGGCTACGAGATGCTGTGCGAGCACCTGGGCCGCTCGAAGGCGCTGCGCGAGACCTTCTTCTCGCGCGTGAAGCTGCTGCAATACGCGGGTGCGAGCCTGTCGCAGCACGTGTGGGACCAGCTCGAGGCCTACGCGATGGAGACGATCGGCGAGAAGATCATGATCGTCACCGGCTACGGCTCCACCGAGACCGCGCCCTTCGCCTTCACCACCACCTGGCCGGTGGGCCGGCCGGGCGAGGTGGGGCTGCCGGCCGCGGGGCTCGACATCAAGCTGGTGCCCAACGGCGAGAAGCACGAGCTGCGCCTGCGCGGCCCCTCCATCACGCCGGGCTACTGGCGCCAGCCCGACAAGACCGCCGAGAGCTTCGACGAGGAGGGCTACTACCTCATCGGCGACGCGCTGAAGATGGTCGACCCCGGCGATGTCTCGAAGGGCTTTCTCTTCGACGGCCGGGTGACGGAGGATTTCAAGCTCTCCACCGGCACCTGGGTGAATTTCGCCGCCGTGCGCAGCCAGCTCATCCACGGCCTCGCGCCCTACGTGCGCGACGCGGTGCTGACCGGGCTCGACCGCGGGCATATCGGCGCGATCCTGTTCCTCGACGTGGACGCGGCGCGCAAGGTGGCGCCGGGGCTGGAGGCGGCCGGGGAGGCCGAGCTCGCCCGCCATCCCGCGCTGGTCGCGGCGGTGCGCGAGGGCATCGGCCGGCTCGCCGAGCGCGCTACCGGCTCCTCCACCCTCGTCTCCCGGGTGACCGTGGCCGCCGAGCCGCCCTCCATCGACCGCCACGAGATGACCGACAAGGGCTCGATCAACCAGCGCGCCGTGCTCGCCGCCCGCAAGGAGCTGGTGGAGGACCTCTACGCCGAGCCGGCCCCGGTCCACGTGCTCTGCGCGCGCGCGCCCGTGCGGGGCTGAGCGGCAGCAGGGTCGGGAATGGCATGGGGAACGGCGCCCGGTTCGGGCGCCGTTCTGCCATGCGCGAAAGCCTGCCTTGCCACCGGGGGGGCCGGGCGCGAGCGGAGTTCCGCCGCGGCCGGGCTCACTCCGGGGTGGAGATGCGGTTGAGCAGGTCGAGCAGCCGGTCGCGCTCGCCCGCGCCGCCGAGGCGTTCCACCCAGCGGTCCTCGTGGGCGTGCCAGAGGTCGAACATCCGCTGGGTCACCTGCGCGCCCGAGCGGGTGAGCCAGAGCCCGTAGGAGCGCCGGTCGGTGGGCGAGCGGCGGCGCTCGGCGAGGCCGCGGCGCTCGAGCCGGTCCATCAGGGCGACGAAATTGGCGCGCTGGATGTCGAGCAGGGCCGCCACCTCGCCCTGTTTCAGGCCGGGATTGCGCGAGATCACCGTGAGCACCGAGAATTCCGCCGGCCGCAGGTCGAGCTCGGCGAAACAGGCGGTGAAATCCTGGAACACCGCGAGCTGCGCCCGGCGCAGGTGATAGCCGATGGCCGAGGAGAGGACGGAAAGGTCCGGGTGATCCTCGTCAGCCATGGCTCACAGCACCTCCCAGAAGCGCAGCACCACGCAATCGGGCTCGCGCAGGCCGGTGCCGATGAAGATGGTGCGGTTCAGCCAGTCGTAGCGCGGGTCGCGGGTCTCGAAGCGCGGGTTGGTGCGGAAGTAGATGAGCGAGGCCTCGGGGGTCTCGCCGCGCATCAGCGCCTCCATGACGGGGCGCGGCCCGTGGCGATGGCCGAAGTTGCGCACGTCGATCAGCGCGCCGTCATCGGTCTCGATGGCGTAGCGGGTGTCGAGCACGGCGGCGAGGTCGGGGCCCAGGCATTGCCAGTCCGCCCCGAGGTTCAGCACCCGGCCGGAGAGCCGCGCGCCGCTCACCGTGCCCCCGGTGATGGGGATGATGCGGTGGCGGCCGCGCGCGTCCTCGCCCGCCTCGATGGGGACGGCCACCTGCACGCGCAGGTCGCACAGATGCGCAAGGGCAGGGGGCCCGTCGGCTGTCGGGTGTGTCATGGTCATCGTCTCCTCCCGGGCGGTCTTTTGTTATATTGCAAAACAGTATCATGCCATGGCTGTCGTGCAACTCTCTCGCAACTTCCGACAGCGCCGCCCGCCGGCGTTGACAGGCGGGGGGCCGGGAGGCGATGGAGGAGGGGCAAACCACGCGAGGAGGGCCGGAATGGTCACGGAAATCTACCCGTCGGTGAACGTGCTGGGCTCCGAGCTCGCCCCCTGTTCCACGGCCCCGGTGACCGGGTTCTACCGCAACGGCTGCTGCGACACCGGGCCGGACGACGCGGGCAGCCACACGGTCTGCGCGGTGATGACCGCGGAATTCCTGAGCTTTTCCAAGGCACAAGGCAATGACCTGAGCACGCCACGGCCCGAGTTCGGCTTTGCCGGGCTGAAGCCGGGCGACCGCTGGTGCCTCTGCGCCGCGCGCTTCCTGGAGGCTTACGAGGCCGGCCAGGCGCCGATGGTGAACCTCGAGGCCACCCACCGCCGGGCACTGGAGATCGTCGGGCTCGACCTGCTGCGCGAGCGTTCGCTGGCCCGCACCTGAGGGCTCAGTCCGCCGGGCGCACGCCGTAGCTGGCCTGCGCCGCCCGCACCCTCTCCGCCTCGCTGCGCTCCGGGAACAGCCGGTAGCTCGGTGCCAGGATCGGCGCGTGGCGCGCCACCGCCACCCGGATGACGTGGCGGACGGGAAAGCCCGGGCCGGCGCGGGCGATGAGCGGGGCCGCGAGGGCGTCGAAACCCTCTGCCTCCGGGCCCAGAACCTCCGCCGTGCCGATGCACTTGAAGCCGCGCTGGCGGAAGATGTCGATGAAGCTCACGCAGACCTTCGGCTGCGCGCGGATGGCGCGCACGCTGCCGGCCGAGGCGATGTCGGCGATCAGGATGTCGCCGGCGGGCCCGGGGGCGAAGATCTCCTTGGGCGAAACCGAGGGCTGGCCGGAGGCATCGGTGGTGGCGAGCCAGCAGAGAACGGCGCGGCCGAGCTCGTCCAGCACATCGTCAGGCAGGGGGTGCATCGGGGCCTCCTCGTGTCGGGGCCGGCACGGTGCGGCCGGCGGGACCCGCTGTCAACGCGGGCCATGCGAAAACGGCGCGCCCCCGGGGGGACGCGCCGTCGGTCACTGCA
Organism: Oceanicella sp. SM1341; assembly: GCF_003448965.1. GTDB lineage: Bacteria > Pseudomonadota > Alphaproteobacteria > Rhodobacterales > Rhodobacteraceae > Paroceanicella. The sequence goes on along the minus strand of NZ_QRGC01000001.1, from coordinate 254,014 downwards.
CTGCGCGGAGGCTTATTCCGCGGCGTGCTGGGGGGTGTTCTCGTCCACCGGCACGGCGTTGGCCTCGTATTCGGCCGCTGCCTTCACCGCGGCGCGCACGCCCGCGCCATACTCCGGGTGCACCTGGTCGAACAGCAGGCACTGCCGCTCGATGATGTTCGCATCGACCCCGCCCATCGCGGCGGCGATGTTGGAGAACAGCCGCTGCTTCTGGCCCGCGTCGAAGAGCTCGAACAGCGCGCGCGGCTGGCTGAAGTCATCGTTGCCCTCGCGGTGGTTGTAGCGGTCCACCGCGCCGGAGAGCTTCATCGGCGGCTCCTGGGCCGACTTGTCCTCCACCGCGCCGCCGAAGGAATTCGGCTCGTAATAGGCGTCGGCGCTGCCGGTCTGCTGGCCGAAGAAGTTCATCTGGCCATCCTTGTGGTAGTGGTGCACCGGGCATTTCGCCGCGTTCACCGGCAGGTGCTCGTAATGCGTGCCCAGCCGGTAGCGGTGCGCGTCGGCATAGGAGAACACGCGGGCCTGGAGCATCTTGTCCGGCGAATGGCCGATGCCGGGCACGATGTTGGAGGGGCTGAAGGCCGCCTGCTCGATCTCGGCGAAGTAGTTCTCCGCGTTGCGGTTCAGCTCCATCTCGCCCACGGTGATCACCGGGAACTCGGAATGCGGCCAGACCTTGGTGAGGTCGAACGGGTTGTAGGGCGTCTGCTCGGCCTGCTCCTCGGTCATCACCTGGATCTGCAGCTCCCACTTGGGGAACACGCCCTTCTCGATGCCGCCGAAGAGCGCCTCCTGGTAGCTCTCGCGGGTCTTGCCGATCAGCCGCTCGGCCTCGGCGTTGGTGTAGTGCTTGTGGCCCTGCCTGGTCTTGAAGTGGAACTTCACCCAGAAGCGCTCGCCCTTGTCATTCCACAGCGAGTAGGTGTGCGAGCCGTAGCCGTTCATGTTCATCGGGGTCTGCGGCAGGCCGCGGTCCGACATCAGGATGGTCACCTGGTGGAGCGACTCGGGCGAGAGCGACCAGAAGTCCCACATCGCGGTGGGCGAGCGCATGTTGGTCTTGGGGTGGCGCTTCTGCGTGTGGATGAAGTCGGGGAATTTCATCGGGTCGCGCACGAAGAACACCGGGGTGTTGTTGCCCACGAGGTCCCAGTTGCCCTCCTCGGTGTAGAACTTCAGCGCGAAGCCGCGCACGTCACGCTCGGCGTCGGCAGCACCAAGCTCGCCCGCCACGGTGGAGAAGCGCGCCAGCATCGGGGTTTCCGCCCCGGGCTGCAGCGCCTTGGCGATGGTGTAGCGCGAGATGTCCGCAGTGATGCGCAGCGTGCCGAAGGCGCCCCAGCCCTTGGCGTGGACGGTGCGCTCGGGGATGCGCTCGCGGTTCTGGTGCGCCAGCTTCTCGAGCAGCTGGTAGTCCTGCATCACGATCGGGCCGCGCGGCCCCGCCGTGACCGAGTTCTGGTTGTCGGGAACCGGCGCGCCGGCGGTGGTGGTCAGACGAGGTGCCTTGGACATTGGGTGCCTCCCGAGGGTCGTTGATTGGAACAGGGAGGAGGATATGGCGGGTTGATGATAATTGGAAATTGCATTTTTGTGTATGTTTGATAGGAAAATACTATGAATATCACGCTCCGCCAATTGCGCTACCTCCTGTCCCTCGCAGACGAGGGGCATTTCGGCCGTGCGGCCGAGGCCTGCTCGGTTTCGCAGCCCGCGCTCTCGGTACAGATTCGCGACCTCGAGACGAACCTCGGCGCGAAGCTGGTGGAGCGGCACACCCGCGAGGTGCGCATGACGCCGATGGGCCGCGAGGTGGCGCGCCGGGCCCGCCGCATCCTCGACGAGGTGGCCGAGATCGAGCAGCGCGCCCGCTGGGACAAGGGCCTGGCGGGGCAGCTCGCCCTCGGCTTCATCCCCACCGTGGCGCCCTACCTGCTGCCGCTGGCCCTGCCGCGGCTGCGCGCGAAGAACCTGCGGCTCGACCTCGGCATCCGCGAAGCCACCACGCATCACCTGCTGGGCGAGCTGCGCGAGGGCAGGCTCGACGCCGCCGTGGTGGCGCTGCCGGCGGGGGAGGACGATCTCGTCGAGCTGCCGCTCTTCGAGGACCGCTTCCTGCTCGCCGCCTCGAAGGCGCGGGCGCAGGAGCTCTCCCCCGAGACGGTGCGGCCCGAGCAGATCGACCCCGAGCAGCTCCTGCTGCTCGACGAGGGCCACTGCCTCACCGACCAGGCGCTGGAGGTGTGCTCGATCTCGCGCCGCAGCCTGCGCACCGACCTGCGGGCCGCCTCGCTCGCCACGCTGTCGCGGCTGGTGGAGAGCGGCTTCGGCATGACCCTGCTGCCCGAGCTCTCGCTCTGGGTCGAGACCGCGGCGGCGCCGAACCTCGCGGTGATGCGCTTTGCCGCGCCGGAGCCCAGGCGCACGATCGGGCTGGTGCGGCGGCGGCTCTCTGTTGATGACGGTTGGTTTACCGAACTCGCCGATACGTTGCGTGAGGCGGCGGCGGAAGCGCTTGAAAACTCCGACCTCGAACGCATAGCTGCCATGAGCCCGGACGCGGGGGCGGGACAATCTGCCGCGAAGCGGGTATAACGGAGCCGAGGAAATGCCGAAGGATCCCAGCATGAGCGACCGCAACCTTCACGACCGTGCCCAGCGCCACCCCGAAAAGGCGCATCGCGCGGACAATGCGCAGCCGAAGAAGCCGGACTGGATCCGCGTCAAGGCCCCCACCTCGGAGGGCTATCGCAAGACCCGGGACATCATGCGCGAGAACCGCCTGGTGACCGTGTGCGAGGAGGCCGGCTGCCCCAACGTGGGCGAATGCTGGAGCCAGGGCCACGCCACCATGATGATCATGGGCGAGATCTGCACCCGCGGCTGCACCTTCTGCAACATCGCCACCGGCCGCCCGCAGGCGCTCGACGCCTTCGAGCCCGGCCGCGTGGCCCATGCGGTGGAGAAGCTGGGGCTGAACCACGTGGTCATCACCTCGGTGGACCGCGACGACCTGGAGGACGGCGGGGCGGAGCATTTCGCCCAGACCATCCGCGCCGTGCGCCACCGCGCGCCCGACACCACGATCGAGATCCTCACCCCCGATTTCCTGAAATGCTCGCCCGAGGTGCTGGAGGCGGTGGTGGCCGCGAAGCCGGACGTGTTCAACCACAACCTCGAGACCGTGCCCGGCCTCTACCCCGAGGTGCGCCCCGGCGCGCGCTACTTCCACTCGCTGCGCCTGCTGCAGCGGGTGAAGGAGCTCGACCCGTCGATGTTCACCAAGTCCGGCATCATGGTGGGCCTCGGCGAGGAGCGCCAGCAGGTGATCCAGGTGATGGACGACATGCGCGCCGCGGGGGTCGATTTCCTCACCATCGGCCAGTACCTGCAGCCCACGCCCAAGCACCACGCGGTGAAGCGCTTCGTGACGCCGGAGGAATTCGCCGGCTACGAGAAGGCCGCCTGGGGCAAGGGCTTCCTGATGGTCTCGGCCACGCCGCTCACCCGCTCCTCCTACCACGCCGGCGACGATTTCGCCCGCATGCGCACGGCGCGGCTGGCGAAACTGGCGGCCGAACAGGGCGCCCGGACCGCCTGAGGTCCCTACGCGGCCGGCCCCGCGCCGCGCCCCGGCCGCCGGGCTGCATTTCGTGCCCGTCGGCCGCGAGGCTGCATGCCGGGGCCGCACGGCCCCGAGGCCCGCTGAGACGCGCCACCGAGGCGCCGGCAGCGGCTGCCGCAAAGGCCCGGTTTCCCGCTGACGCCCTGCCGGCCGCAAGGCCGCCGGCCGGGGCCACCGTGCGGCGGGGTGCGCTCCTACGGCTGGCCGCCCTTCGCATCGCGCTACAGCCTTCGCCGGCGCAGGTTTCTCCTCGCGCGCGGGGCAGGGGCCGCGCTAGGCTCCTTCCAACAACAGTACGGGAGGGAGAAACCGCATGAGCACCTATGTCCTCGTTCACGGCGCCTGGCACACGGGCGCACTGTTCGAACCTGTCGCCGAGGCGATGCGCGCCGAGGGCCACACGGTTTTCTGCCCCACGCTCGCCGGCAACGCGCCGGAGGATTCGCGCCGCACCGGGCTGGAGGAAGCCATCGCCTCGGTTGTACGCTTCCTCGAGGCGCAGGATCTCAGCGACGTGGTGCTGATGGGCCATTCCTATGGCGGCATGATCATCACCGGGGTGGCGGACAGGGCGGCGGCGCGGTTGCGCCGGCTGGTCTACTGGAACGCCTTCGTCCCACTGCCCGGCGAGAGCCTCAACGACATGGTGCCGCCGCATTACGTGGCCCTGTTCGACACGCTCGCTGCCGCGAGCCCGGACAATTCGGTGGTGCTGCCTTACGAGATCTGGCGCGAGGCCTTCATCAACGATGCCGATGCCGATCTCGCGCGGGACGCCTACGAGATGCTCAACCCGCATCCCTACGCCACCTTCACCGACGCGATCAGCCTCTCGGCGCCGCCCGCGGCCCTGCCGGTGCCGAAATCCTACATCAACTGCACCGAGGACACGGCCCTGCCGCAGAGCCTGGGTTGGCACCCGCGCCTCTCCGAGCGGCTGGGGCTGTTCCGGCTGGTGCAGGTGCCCGGCAGCCACGAGCTGTGCTTCACCGACCCCGCGGCGCTGGCCCGCGCGGTGATCCGCGCCGGGCGCGACTGAATGGGCTCAGCCCTCGCCCTCCAGCAGCCGCACCGTGCCCACGTAAGGCAGGTTTCGGTTGCGCTGCGCGTAGTCGATGCCATAGCCCACCACGAAGGCGTCGGGGATGGTGAAGCCGGTGAACAGCGCCGAGATCTCCACCTCGCGGCGCGAGGGCTTGTCGAGCAGGGTGCACAGCTCCATCCGGTGCGGCGTGCGCGCCTTGAGCATCTCGCGGACATGGGTGAGGGTGTGGCCGGTGTCGATGATGTCCTCGACCAGCAGCACGTCGCAGCCGGCGATGTCGCAGCGCAGGTCCTTCAGGATGCGCACGTTGCGGCTCGAGGTCATCGCGTCGCCGTAGGAGGAGACCTCGAGGAAATCCACCTCCACCGGCAGGCGCAGCTCGCGCACGAGGTCTGCCATGAAGATGAAGCTGCCGCGCAGCAGCCCGGCCACGATCAGCCGCTCCGTGTCGGCGAAATGCGCCTCGATCTCGCGGGCCATGGCCTCCACCCGCGCGGCGATGGCCTTCTGCGACAGCAGGGGGTCGATCTCGTAGGGGGGACGATTTTCGGGCTTTTTCATGGGTCTTCCCGTTGCTTTGTGCGCCGATACGCGGTAGCCCGCGACAATCCGGCCGGTCGCGCCACTGCACGCCCTCCTTCATAAGACTGCCCATGCCAACGCACGCCGAAAAACGCAAGCTCCCCTACACCGCCCAGCAGATGTACGATCTGATCGCGGATGTGGACTCCTATCCGAAGTTCCTGCCCTGGTGCGCAGGGGCACGCATCCGCTCCCGGCGGCAGGAGGGCGACGCGGAGGTGGTGGACGCCGACCTGGTCATCTCCTTCAAGGTGTTCCGCGAGCGCTTCGGCAGCCGGGTGACCCTGCGGCCGCAGGACATGGTCATCGACGTGGAATACCTCGACGGCCCGTTCCGCTACCTCAACAACCACTGGAGCTTCACCGACCTGCCCGAGGGCGGCTGCGAGGTGAACTTCTTCGTGGATTTCGAATTCAAGTCCTCGATCCTGCAGGCGCTGATCGGCGTCGTGTTCAACGAGGCCATGCAGCGGATCGTGCGCGCCTTCGAGGCCCGCGCCGCCACCCTTTACGGCCCCGCCGCCTGAGCGCATGCTCCGGGCAGGGATGGAAACCGGGAGAGGACAACAAAAATGCTCCGCTGGATGATTGCAGCGCTCTGTGCGCTGCCCACCATGGTCTCCGCCGCCGACACCCGCGTGATACAGTGCACCCTCGCGGTGCCCAACACGCCGCGGGCCGGCGCGATGATCGCGATGGACGGCGAGATCATGACCCAGGTGAATGCCGTGGTGCACGGTGATTCCGGCCGGCTCGAGGTCGACATGACCCGGCTCGGCACCGCCACCAGCCTGGTGCAGATCCGCATGATGAACTACGCCAAGGAAGGCGACCAGGTGAAGGCAGAGATGCTGCGCGGCACCGCCCGGCTGATGCTGGAGAACAACGCCGTGTGCGAGCGCGAGGGCTGCACCGCCTACTGGGGTGCGCTGGACGAGCGGCTGAGCCAGGCCATTCTCGGCAACGTGCTGCAGGCGCTCTCCGACCCGCAGCAATGCGACACGGTATGGGAACGGGCCGACACCGCGCCGGCCCAGTAGCGCGTCAGGCCCCCAGCGTCTCCAGCACGAGGCGCAGCGCCTGCTCCACCGAGGCCGCGCGCACCGCATCGCGCCCGATGGCGCCGAAGCGGCATTCGAGCGTGCGTGTCTCCGCGCCCTCACGCGCGCAGGCGAACCAGACGAGCCCCTCGGGCTTCGCCTCCGAGGCGCCGGGGCCGGCCACGCCGGTGATCGCCACCGCGATGCCGGCGCGCGAGCGGGCCAGCGCCCCTTCCGCCATCGCCCTGGCCACCGGCCCGGACACCGCGCCATGCTCGGCGAGCAGGGCTTCGCTCACGCCCAGCATGTCGGTTTTCGCCGGGTAGGAGTAGGTGACGAAGCCGCGGTCGACCACGTCGGACGAGCCGGGCACGGCGGTGAGCGCGCCGCTCACCAGCCCGCCGGTGCAGCTCTCGGCCGTGGCCAGCATCAGCCCGCGCGCCCGGCAGGCCTCCAGCACCGCGACGGCGAGATCCGCCATCACAGCCACCCGTGTGCCACGGCGGCGGCGAACATCGCGATGGCGGCGGTGAGGAAGCCGGCCAGCACGTCGTCGAACATCACGCCGAAGGGGGTGTGCAGCCGGTCGGCCCAGCTCACCGGCGGCGGCTTCACGATGTCGAAGAAGCGGAACACCAGGAAGCCCACCACATAGGCCGGCCAGGGGAAGATCGTGAGGTCGGAGCCCATCCACCACAGTCCCGCCGAGATGGGGAAAAGCGCGATCCACATGCCCACCACCTCGTCGATCACGATGAAATGCGGGTCGGTGTTCTCCTGCCCCCGGGTTTCGTGCACCGTGCCCCACCAGCCCGCCAGCGTGGCCGCGAGGGTGACGAGGGCGAAGCCCGGGAAGCCGAGGGCGACATGCAGCAGGTTTGCAACCGGGATGGCGGCGAGCGAGGCCCAGGTGCCCGGCGCGCCGGGTAGGAAGCCGATGCCGCCCACGGTGACGATGGCGCGCGTGAGCCTCATGGCAGCACCACGGTCGCGGTGGCCATGGCCGCGATCCCCTCGCCGCGGCCGGTAAAGCCGAGCCGCTCGGAGGTGGTGGCCTTCACGCTCACCCGGTCCTTCTCGATCTGCAGGATCTGCGCGAGGCGGGCGCGCATGCCCTCCGCGTAGGGCCCGATCTTGGGCGCCTCGCAGATGATGGTGCAATCGACATGGGTGATGCGCCCGGCGCGGGCGGCCACGCGCTCCGCCGCCTTCTCGAGGAAGATATGCGACGCAGCCCCCTTCCAGCGCGGCTCGGAGGGCGGGAACCACTGGCCGATGTCGCCCTCGGCAAGGGCGCCGAACAGCGCGTCGGTGACAGCGTGCATGGCCACGTCGGCGTCGGAATGCCCCTCCAGCGCCTTGTCATGCGGCACGTGCACGCCGCAGAGCGTGACACCGGGCCCCTCGCGGAACCGGTGCACGTCAAAGCCGTTGCCGGTGCGTATGTCCATCTTGTCCTCCAGCAGCCGCTCGGCCCGGGCAAAGTCCTCGGGTGCGGTTATCTTGAAATTCTCCTCGGCCCCCGGGGTGATGGCAACCGTCAGGCCTGCCGCGCGGGCAATCGCCACATCATCGTCGGCCGGGCCCCGGTGGGCACGGTGGGCGGCGAGGATGTCGGCGAGGCGGAAGCCCTGCGGGGTCTGGGCGCGCCACAGCCCCTCGCGGGAGCGCGGGGCGCGGGCAAGGCCCTCGGTGCCTTCCCACAGCGCGTCGACCACCGGCAGGGCGGGCAGGGCGCCCGCGTCGATCATCAGTGCGTCGAGCACGCCGTCGATCACGTGGCGCGGCGTGAGCGGGCGCGCGGCGTCGTGGATGAGAACCGTGGCGGGGGCCGCGGGGGTCAGCAGGTCGCCCCGGATGGCGACGAGCTGCTCGAGCCCTGCCCGCACCGATTCCGCCCGGCTCGCCCCGCCGCAGACCGGCGGCATCAGCCGCGGGTCGCTCAGCCCGTGCAGGGCGCGCTGGCACAGCTCCGAATCCTCCGGGTGGATCACCACGCACAGGTGGGTGAGATCGGGGTGGCCGAGCAGCATCGCGGCAGTGCGCCGCAGCACGGGCATGCCCGCAAGCATCTGATATTGTTTCGGAACATCTCCGCCGGCACGCAGGCCACGCCCGGCCGCGACGACGATAGCGGCAAATTGCATCGGTACTCCCCAGCCTGAAGGCCGGCGAAAGCTATATGCAGCCCTTGTCAGGGGCAAGATGCTGCTGTAACAGCATGTCGTGCCCAAGCTTTAGGCAAATCATGATCAAAGTGAATGAAATCGGGCTCGACAGCCCCGTACTGCTCGCTCCTATGGCAGGAATCACCGATTTGCCCTTCCGCAAGCTGGTGAGCCGCTTCGGCGCGGGCCTTGTCGTGTCCGAAATGGTAGCAAGCGAGGAAATGGTGCGCAACCGGCCGGGCACCCAGGCGCGCACCGAGATCTGGGGCGATGCCGCGGCCTCCTCGGTGCAGATCGCCGGGCGCGAGGCGCACTGGATGGCCGAGGCGGCGCGCATGGTCGAGGCGAATGGCGCGCGCATCATCGACATCAACATGGGCTGCCCGGCGCGCAAGGTCACCAATGGCTGGTCCGGCTCCGCGCTGATGCGCCAGCCCGACCACGCGCTCTCGCTCATCGAGGCGGTGGTGGGCGCGGTGAAGGTGCCGGTGACGCTGAAGATGCGCCTGGGCTGGGACGCGGAATGCATGACCGCGCCCGGGATCGCCACCCGGGCCGAGGCCGCGGGCGTGCAGATGATCACCGTGCACGGCCGCACGCGCTGCCAGTTCTACAAGGGCGCGGCAGACTGGGCGGCGATCCGCCCGGTGAAGGAGGCGGTGCGCATCCCCGTGATCGCGAACGGTGACATCACCGACCTCGCCACGGCGCGCGAGGCGCTGCGCCTCTCCGGCGCGGACGGGGTGATGGTGGGGCGCGGCGCGCAGGGGCGGCCCTGGCTGCTGGCCCGGATCGCCGCTGGGCTAGCGGGCGCGCCCGCGCCGGAGGCGCCGCAGGGCAGGGCCCTTGCGGACACGGTGATAAGTCACTACGAGGACATGCTTTCTTTCTACGGTGCCGAGCTGGGGCTGCGCGTGGCGCGCAAGCACCTGGGCTGGTATCTCGAGCCGCTCGGGCTCGCGGAGCTGCGCGCCGAACTGATGCGGATATCGGCACCGGGAGAGGTGGTCTCCCGGCTGCGTGACACTCTCGAGGGGCTGCCCGAAAGGGCGGCCGCTTGAGCTATGGGGGAACCGGAGGGGTGACGACCATGGATTACGAGATGCTCTGGAACGCGATCCCGCAGCCGGCCATCGTGCTGGACGAGCAGGATTGCATCCTCGACCTGAACGCCAGCGCCCAGTCCTTCCTGTCGATGAGCATCGGCCAGGCGCGGGGCCGGCCGATCGCGCGGCACGCGGGCGAGACGAGCCTGCTGGTCGAACTGGTCGAGCAGGTGCGGCGCGGCAATGCCTCGCTCGCGCAATACAACATCGACCTGCACTGGACCGAGCAGCCGCCGCGGCTGTGCGACATCCACGCCACGCCGCTGCACGACGAGAGCGACCAGATCCTGGTGGTGATCTACCCGCGCGCCATCGCCGAGAAGATGGGCCGCACGCTGTCGCACCGCTCGGCGGCACGCTCGGTGGTGGGCATGGCCTCGATGCTGGCGCATGAGATCAAGAATCCGCTCGCCGGCATCTCGGGGGCGGCGCAGCTGCTGGCCATGTCGCTGTCGGACCAGGACCGCGAGCTCACCGACCTGATCCGCGAGGAGGCCGAGCGCATCGGCAAGCTGCTCGAGCGGGTCGAGCAGTTCGGCGACATCCGCCCCGCCTCGCGCAAGCCCGTGAACATCCACGACATTCTCAACCGCGCGAAGCTCTCCGCCCAGTCCGGTTTCGCCAAGCACGTGCGCTTCATGGAGGAGTTCGACCCCTCGCTGCCGCCCACGGCCGGCGACGCGGACCAGCTCATGCAGGTGCTGCTCAACCTGATCAAGAACGCGGCCGAGGCCACGCCCAAGGTGGGCGGCATCGTGACCCTGCGTACCTCCTACCGGCCGGGCGTGAAGCTCGCGCTGCCCGGCGGCAAGCGCGAGAGCCTGCCGCTGCAGATCACCATTTCCGACAACGGCCACGGGGTGCCCGAGGAGATCAAGCGCGACATCTTCGAGCCCTTCGTCTCCTCCAAGACCACGGGCTCGGGCCTCGGCCTCGCGCTGGTCTCCAAGATCGTCGCCGACCATGGCGGCGTGGTGGAATGCGAGAGCGACCCGGGCTGGACGACATTCCGCCTGCTGCTGCCGGTCTGGTCCGAGAAGGCCGAGGCGCAGCATGAGAGCATGAAGGGAGCCGCCTGATGGAAGGCAATGTTCTTGTCGCGGACGACGACCGCGCCATCCGCACCGTGCTGAGCCAGGCGCTGACCCGGGCGGGCTGCCGCGTGCGCTCCACCGGCTCCGCCACCACGCTGTGGCGCTGGATCGAGGAGGGGGAGGGCGATGTCGTCGTCTCCGACGTGATGATGCCCGACGGCGATGCGCTCGACCTGCTGCCCGCCATCCGCAAGAAGCGCCCCGAGCTGCCCGTGATCGTGATGAGCGCACAGAACACGGTCATGACCGCGATCCGCGCCGCCGAGGTGGGCGCCTATGAATACCTGCCCAAGCCCTTCGATCTGAAGGAAGTTCTGGGCTCGGTCGCCAAGGCGCTGACCCAGCAGACCAAGCGGCGCTCGCCCCCCTCGGCCGGCGAGGGGCCGAAGGAGGAGAACCTGCCGCTCATCGGCCGCTCGCCGGCCATGCAGGACGTCTACCGCATCATGGCGCGGCTGATGAACACCGACCTCACGGTGATGATCCAGGGCGAGAGCGGCACCGGCAAGGAGCTGGTCGCCCGCGCGCTGCACAATTTCGGCCGCCGCAAGAACGGCCCCTTCGTCGCCGTGAACATGGCCGCCATCCCGCGCGACCTGATCGAGAGCGAGCTCTTCGGCCATGAGCGCGGTGCCTTCACCGGCGCCTCAGAGCGGCTGCAGGGCAAGTTCGAGATCGCGCAGAAGGGCACGCTCTTCCTCGACGAGATCGGCGACATGCCGCCCGACGCCCAGACGCGCCTGCTGCGCGTGCTGCAGGAGGGCGAGTACTCCCGCGTCGGCGGGCGCGAGGCGATCCGGGCCGACGTGCGCATCATCGCCGCCACCCACCAGGACCTGCGCCAGCTCATCAACGAGGGCCGCTTCCGCGAGGACCTGTTCTACCGGCTCAACGTGGTGCCCATCCGCCTGCCGCCGCTGCGCGAGCGGCTCGAGGACGTCCCCGACCTCGCCCGCGCGTTCCTGCGCCGGGCCGAGAGCGAGGGGCTGCCGCACAAGGCGATCAGCACCGAGGCGCTCACCATCCTCAAGCAGCAGAGCTGGTCGGGGAACGTGCGCGAGCTCGAAAACCTCATGCGCCGCCTCGCCGCGCTCTGCCCGGGTGACGTGATCACCGGCCAGGTGGTTGAGCAGGAGATCGCGGCGCGGCCGTCTTCCGCGCTCGAGCCCTCGGGCGGCCCGAACGAGAAGCTCGGCGCCTCGGTGGAGGCGCATCTGCGGCGGTATTTCTCGCTGCACGGCGGGGCGCTGCCGCCCCCGGGCCTCTACGAGCGGGTGATCCGCGAGGTCGAGCTGCCGCTCATCGCGCTCAGCCTCGCCGCCACGCAAGGAAACCAGCTCAAGGCCGCCGACCTGCTGGGCATCAACCGCAACACCCTGCGCAAGAAGATCAACGACCTTGACATCCCGGTCACCCGGGGCAAGAAATTGATGTAATCATGCAACAGGTTTGTGGCCCGGAGATCGCTTGCGCACCGTGACAGGAAGCCTCCCGGCGCATGCGGCGGAGTGGTTCAGCCGCGCCTCCCGCTCGCGCCGGATGCGGAACATACTGACCATCTCGCTGGTGGTCCTCGGGCCGGTCCTGGCGATGGCGACTGTCTTCGCCCTCGGCGCCTTCGAGGGGCCGGTGGCCCCCGTGCCGCTGCGCTTCGTCATCCTCGTGGACCTGCTCTACGTGCTGGTGATCGCGGCGCTGGTGGCCTTCCGCATCGCGCGGATGATCGCCGAGCGGCGGCGGCAGTCGGCCGGCTCGCGGCTGCACATGCGGCTGATGCTGGTGTTCTCGGTGGTGGCGATGGCGCCCACCATCCTCGTGGCCTTCTTCGCCACCGCCTCGATCAACTTCGGGCTGGAGACCTGGTTTTCCGACCGGGTGCGCACGGTGCTGGGCACCTCGCTCGCCGCCGCGCAGGCCTACGAGAACGAGCACCGGGAGAACCTGAAGGGCGACCTCGTGCTGCTCGCCTCCTACCTGGAGCGCGCGAAGGAGCGCAACCCGCTGCTGGCGCCGGGCGACCTGCGCGAGTTGCTGGCCCGCGGCCAGGCCCAGATCCAGCGCGAGCTGCCGGAGGCCTATGTCATCGACGGCATGGGCGACATCGTGGTGCGCGGCTCCGACAGTTACCTGTTCGATTTCGAGAAGCCCTCGGAGGAGAGCATCGGCGTGGCGCTCGGCGGCGATATCGCCATCATCGAGGACTGGCCGGACAGCGAGTTCCGCGCCCTGATCCGGCTCACCGGCTTCGCCGACCGCTTCCTCTATGTCACCCGCGTGGTGGACGGCGGCATCCTCACCCTGCTCGACGAGACCAAGGACACGGTGAACTTCTACCAGCAGCTCGAGCAGGAACGCGGGCAGCTGTTGCTGGAATTCGCGCTGATCTACCTCGGCTTCGCGCTGATCGTCATCCTCGCGGCCATGTGGCTCAGCCTGTGGTTCGCCGACCGGCTGGCAAGCCCGGTGGGCCGGCTCGCGGGGGCGGCGCAGCGCGTGGGCGCGGGAGATTTCGAGGTGCGGGTAACGGAAGAGAAAGGCGATGATGAAATCGCCATGCTCAGCCGCATATTCAACCGCATGACGGAACAGGTGAAGGGCCAGCGCGACGCGCTGGTGGCGGCAAATCTCGAAACCGAACGCAGGCGCAGGCTCTTCGCGGCCGTGCTCTCCGGCGTCACCGCCGGGGTGATCGGGCTCGACGGTGACGGCACCGTGGAGGTGATGAACGGGGCTGCGCGCGAGATGCTGGAGTGCGACCAGGTGCAGGGCCAGTCGCTGTGCGACGCGGCGCCGAACTTCGGCGCGCTGTTCGAGCGCATGCGCGCCGAGGGCCGCTCGGTGATCCAGGACCAGGTGCACGTGCTGGCGGGCAATCGCGGCCGCGACTTCCTGGTGCGCATCTCCTCGCGCATGGTCGACGGCGAGACCGAGGGTTACGTGATCACCTTCGACGACATCACCGACCTCGTCTCGGCGCAGCGGATGGCGGCCTGGGGCGACGTGGCCCGCCGCATCGCCCACGAGATCAAGAACCCGCTCACGCCCATCCAGCTCTCCGCCGAGCGGCTGAAACGCAAGTTCGGCAAGCAGATAGAGACCGAACGTGAGAACTTCGACCATTACGCCGACGTGATCATCCGGCAGACCGGCGATTTGCGCCGCATCGTCGACGAGTTCTCCAAGTTTGCCCGCATGCCGGCGCCGCAGACCCGGCGGGAGGATTTCGTCTCGCTGGTGCGCGACGCGGTGCTGCTGCAGAAGAGCGGCCGGCCCGACATCGATTTCTCCATGGCGCTGCCCGAGGCGCCGCTCTATGCGGTCGTCGACCCGACGCTGATCGGGCAGGCGCTCACCAACCTTATCAAGAACGCAGGCGAAGCTATTGATACGCGGAAGGAAAAGCAGGGGGATGCGCCGAAGGGGCGGATTTCCGTCCGCCTCGAGGAGGAGGAGGGAGCCGCGGTGCTGAGCATCGAGGACAACGGTATCGGGCTGCCCGCGACACAGCGCGCGCGGCTGTTCGAGCCCTATGTGACGACGCGCGAGAAGGGGACGGGCCTCGGCCTCTCCATCGTGCGCAAGATAGTTGAGGAACACTCGGGGCGGCTGGAGCTTTCCGACGCCGCGGCGGACGAGACGGGGCACGCCGGCGCTTTGGCGCGGCTGCGCATTCCCGTCGGGCCATTGCCCCGAGAAAGTCGAGCAGGAACAGCCGCATGACAGACATTCTCGTAGTCGATGACGAACCGGACATTCGCACGCTCCTGACCGAGATCCTCGCCGACGAGGGCCACCAGACCCGCATGGCCTGGGACGCGGACACCGCCCTTGCCGCCATCAACGAGCGCGCGCCCGACCTGGTGGTGCTCGACATCTGGCTGCAGGACAGCCGGATGGACGGAATCGAGATCCTCAAGACCGCGCGGCGCGACAACCCCGACCTGCCGGTGGTGATCATTTCCGGCCATGGCAATGTCGAGCTCGCCGTGGCGGCGGTGAAGCAGGGTGCCTACGACTTCATCGAAAAGCCCTTCAACATCGACCAGTTGATGGTGGTGGTCGACCGCGCGCTCGAAGCCTCGAAGCTCCGGCGCGCCAATGCCGCCCTGCGCAGGCGCGAGCAGGCCGAGGCCGAGATGATCGGCGAGAGCGGCGCCATGCGCGCCCTGCGCACCAAGCTCGACCGGGTGGCCAAGACCAACAGCCGCGTGCTGCTCGCAGGCCCCCCGGGCAGCGGCAAGGAGGTGGCGGCGCGCTACATCCACCGCAAGTCGGAGCGCGCCGGCGCGCCCTTCATCGTGGTGAACGCCGCCACCATCGCGCCCGAGCGCATGGAGGAAGTGCTGTTCGGCCGCGAATACGCCGACCGCTCGGCCCATGACCCCGGCCTGTTCGAGCAGGCGCATCGCGGCATCCTCTTCATCGACGAAGTGGCCGACATGCCCCTGGGAACGCAGTCGAAAATCCTGCGCGTGCTGGTGGACCAGAGTTTCGCCCGCGTGGGCGGCTCGGACACGGTGCGGGTGGACGTGCGGGTGATCTCGGCCACCAACCGCAACCTGACCAACGAGATCGCCGAGGGGCGGTTCCGCGAGGAATTGTTCCACCGTCTCAACGTGGTACCGATCGACATTCCCGCGCTCGACAGCCGGCGCGAGGACATTCCGCCGCTCTGCCGCTACTACGTGGAGAAGCTGCACCGCGAGCAGGGCCTGCCGCTGCGCGACTTCACCGCCGAGGCCGATGCCGCGCTGCAGACCCTGCCCTGGCCCGGCAACGTGCGCCAGCTGCGCAACCTCATCGAGCGGCTGCTGATCCTCGGGCCGGAGAAGGGGCCGATCCAGGTCTCCGAGCTCCCGCGCGAGGCGGCGGCGCGGCCGGGCGAGAACGGCTCGGATTCGCTGATGCTCGACCTCGTGTCGCTGCCGCTGCGCGAGGCGCGCGAGGTGTTCGAGCGTGAATATCTCGTGGCGCAGATCAACCGCTTCAGCGGCAACATCTCGCGCACCGCGAGCTTCGTGGGCATGGAGCGCTCGGCGCTGCACCGCAAGCTCAAGTCGCTCAACGTGGTCACCCTCTCGCGCGGGGGCGCGCGCATCGCCGCCCTCGACGAGGAGGAGGAAGACTGATACCCGCACCGCAACGAGGTTGACCTGCGGGCAGGCTTGTCCATAGTCAGGCACGCCCCCGCATCGCGGAAAGCCGTGCGGGGCAAGGGGATAGCCGGGCGGAGTTCATGCGGATCCGGCCCGGCGCAGCGGCGCTTCGGGCCGCGGCGGAGGCCCCCCGCGCGGGGAGACGAGCGGGCGGATGAAACTGTAACCACGGCCCGGAAACGGGCAGGATGAACGCGCACCCCGGGAGGGTGTTTTCAGCCACAGCGCGCCGGGGGTGCGCCGTGGCCGGGCAAACGGAGCGCACATGAAGGTTATCGTCTGCGGCGCCGGCCAGGTGGGCTGGCAGATCGCGCGGCACCTCGCCACCGAGAACAACGACGTGACGGTGGTCGACAGCAACGCGGCGCTGGTGCGCCGCGCCACCGACACGCTCGACGTGGGCGGCATCACCGGCTTCGCCTCGCATCCGGACGTGCTGGAGCAGGCCGGCGCGCGCGACGCCGACATGATCATCGCCGCCACCTTCGCCGACGAGGTGAACATGGTGGCCTGCCAGGTGGCGCATTCGGTGTTCTCGGTGCCGCGCAAGATCGCCCGGCTGCGGGCGCAGAGCTATCTCTCGCCGGAGTGGTCGGACCTGTTCCGCCGCGACCACATGCCCATCGACGTGATCATCTCGCCCGAGCGCGAGGTGGCCGACAGCGCGCTGCGCCGTCTCAACGCCCAGGCAGCCTTCGAGACCGGCAGTTTCCTCGACGGCAAGCTGATGCTGATGGGCATCACGCTCGACGAGAACTGCCCGGTGCTGAAAACCCCGCTGCGCCAGCTCACCGAGCTGTTCAGCACCCTGAGGGCCATCGTCGTTGCCATCCGCCGCGAGGGCAAGCTGCACGCCGCCTATGCCGACGACCAGCTCTACGAGGGCGATCAGGTGTATCTCACCGTGGCGAAGGAGGACCAGACCCGCGCGCTGGAGATCTTCGGCAAGTCGAGCCGCCGGGCCGAGCGCATCATCCTGATCGGCGCCGGCAACGTGGGCCTCACGGTGGCCAACCACATCGACAAGGGCGACAAGCGGGTGCGCGCCAAGATCATCGAGCGCGACCGGGCGAAGGCCGAGCGCGCGGCCGACCAGCTCGACCGCACCATCGTGCTGCATGGCGACGGGCTGGACATGGACCTGCTGGAGGAGGCGAACCTCTCCTCCTCCGACGCGCTGATCGCGCTCACCGACGATGACAAGACCAACCTGCTCACCTGCACCCGGGCCAAGGCCGCCGGCTGCCCGATGGTGATCGCGCTGGTGAACGACGCGAGCCTGATGCAGCTCATGGAGCCGCTCGGGATCGACGCCTACATCAACCCCCGCGCCACCACCGTGTCTTCCATCCTGCGCCACGTGCGCCACGGCCGCGTGCGCGCGGTCTACTCCATCGGCGACGCCGAGGCCGAGGTGATGGAGGCGCATGTGCTGGGCACCTCCTCGATCGCCGGCAAGCGGGTGCGCGACTGCGATTTCCCCGAGCGCTCCATCCTCGGTGCCGTGCTCAAGGGCGACAAGGTGGTGATCCCGCGCGGCGACACGGTGCTGCAGGAGGGCGACATCCTCGTCGTCTTCGCCATGGCCGCGGACGTGCGCCGCGTGGAGCAGATGTTCCGCGTCGCGGTCGATTACTTCTGATCCATGTGGTGGCAGCGAATCCCGCTTTTCGCCTTCTGCCTGGCCGGGGCGGGGCTGGCGATGCTGCTGCCCGTCGCGCACGGGCTCTACGCGGGCAACGAGCGCGCGGCGCGGGCCTTTGCCTGGTGCGCCATGGTCACGCTGGTGATGGCCGGCATCCTCGCACTGGCGCTGGCCAACCGCACGCCGCGCATCACCGCGCGGGCCCAGCTTCTCACGCTGGTGCTGAGCTATGTCTTCCTGCCGGCGGTGGCGGCGGCACCGCTGCTGCTGCTGCGGAACGAGTTCAGCTTCGAGATGGCCTATTTCGAGATGCTCTCCAGCCTCACCACCACCGGGGCCACGGTGATCGACGGGCCGGCGGTCTCGCCGACCATGCACCTGTGGCGGGCCACGGTGGCCTGGTGCGGTGGCTTTCTCATCGTGCTCTCGGCGGCGGCGATCATGGCGCCGCTCAACCTCGGCGGCTTCGAGGTGCGTGCCTCGCTGCGCGGCACGCGGCCGGAGGACGGCCATACCCAGCTCGGCTCGGCCGAGGCCTCGCTGCGCCTGCTGCGCATGGTGCGGCTGCTGGCCCCGGCCTACGTCATCCTCACCGTGGCGCTGGCCTTCCTGCTGGCGGTGGCGGGCCAGCCGCCGCTGCTCTCGCTCATCCACGCGATGTCGGTGCTCTCCACCTCCGGGATCACGGTCGACGAAGGCGCCTTCGGCACCGGATCCGGCCGGCTGGGCGAGATGATCGCCCTCGGTTTCCTCGTGGTGGCGGCCACGCACCGGGGCCTGCGCATCCGCTTTTCCCGGGCCGATCTCGAGTGGCTGCGGCGTGATCCCGAGCTGCGGCTCATGCTGGTCGCCGTGCTCAGCGTGGCGGCCATCCTGTTCCTGCGGCACTGGCTGGGGGCGCTCACCGTCTCCACCCAGGTCGACGTGCTGGGGGGGCTGCGCGCGCTCTGGGGGGCGATCTTCACCGGGCTGTCCTTCCTCACCACCACCGGGTTCACCTCGGTCGACTGGGACCGGGCGCGGGCCTGGAGCGGGCTGCCCAGCTCGGGCATGATCCTGCTCGGGCTCGCGATGATGGGCGGCGGCGTGGCCTCGGCCGCGGGCGGCGTGAAGCTGCTGCGCTGCTACGCGCTGTTCCGCCAGGGGGTGCGCGAGCTGGGCCGGCTCACCTATCCCAGCAGCATCGGCGGGGCAGGGGAGGCGGAACGGCGTCTGAGGCAGGGGGGTGCCTACATCTCCTGGGTGTTCCTGATGCTCTTCGTGGGCGCACTCTCGCTGGTGATGATCGGCCTCACCCTCACCGGCGTGGGCTTCCAGGACGCGCTGGCTTTTTCCATCGCGGCCTTGACGACCACGGGGCAGGTTCCCCAGATGGCTGAGACGGGCGGCCCCGGCTATGCCGAGATCACGCCGATGGCGCGGGGCATCCTGTGTGTCGGCATGGTGCTGGGACGGCTGGAAACCCTCGCGGTGATCGCGCTGTTCAACCCGTCCTGGTGGCGGCGTTAACCCGGGATGGCCGCAGAGCATACCGGGATTGCGGCGAAATTTCGGACGGGGTATGGAAATCCTGACCGGAATCCACCATTATTGCGGTGCAACAACAAAAACGGGCACCCCCGCGAAGGGGAACCTCACACAACTGAAGGCTGAAAACAATGGCTGCCGACAAACAGAACCTTCAGGATGCGTTCCTGAACAATATCCGCAAGAACAAGGTCCCGGTTACGATTTTCCTCGTGAATGGTGTCAAACTGCAGGGCGTGGTAACCTGGTTTGACAACTTTTGCGTTCTGCTGCGCCGGGACGGACAGTCGCAGCTCGTGTACAAGCACGCGATTTCGACGGTGATGCCCTCGCAGCCGATCCAGCTCTACGAGGCAGACGAATCTGCATGACCCGTGCCGCCACGGCGGCCGAACGAGACGAGGCAAGATAGCCTGAATGCGAGCCTATGTGCTCCACCCCGATCTCCGCTCCGCCGATGCGCGGGACCCGGAGCTCGCGCTGGAAGAAGCCTGCAACCTGACCGAGGCGCTGGATGAGCTCGAGCTCGCCGGCGCCGAAGTCGTGCTCCTCAGACAGCCGCGCGCCGGCACCCTGTTCGGTGACGGCAAGCTGGAGGAGCTGAAATCCACCTTCGAGGAGAAGGAGATCGAGATCGTCATCATCGACGGGCTCGTCTCTCCCATCCAGCAGCGCAACCTGGAGCGCTACTGGAAGGTGAAGGTGCTCGACCGCACCGGCCTGATCCTCGAGATCTTCGGCGCGCGCGCCCAGACCCGCGAGGGTGTGCTGCAGGTCGATCTCGCGCATCTGACCTACCAGAAGAGCCGGCTGGTGCGCTCGTGGACCCACCTCGAGCGCCAGCGCGGCGGCACCGGCTTCATGGGTGGCCCGGGCGAGACCCAGATCGAGGCGGACCGGCGCGCAATCGACGAGCACATCACGCGGCTGAAGCGCCAGCTTGCCAAGGTGGTGCGCACGCGCGAGCTGCACCGCAAGTCGCGCAAGAAGGTGCCGTATCCGATCGTGGCCTTCGTGGGCTACACCAACGCCGGCAAGTCGACGCTGTTCAACCGCATCACCGGCGCCGACGTGATGGCCAAGGACATGCTCTTCGCCACGCTCGACCCCACGATGCGCGCCGTGACGCTGCCCACCGGCGAGAAGGTGATCCTGTCGGACACGGTGGGCTTCATCTCCGACCTGCCGACCCAGCTCGTCGCCGCGTTCCGCGCCACGCTCGAGGAAGTGCTCTCCGCCGATCTCGTGGTGCATGTGCGCGACATCTCGCACCCGCAGACCCAGGAGCAGGCCCAGAGCGTGCGCGGCGTGCTGCGCGACCTCGACCTGCCGGAGGACTCCATCGCCGGCATGCTCGAGTTCCGCAACAAGGTCGACCGGCTGCCGGAGGCCGAGCAGGCCGCGGTGCGGCTCACCGCCTCGCGTGACCCGCTGGTGATCGCCGGCTCCGCCGCGCGCGGCGACGGCATCGACGATCTGCTCGCCGAGATCTCCGAGCGACTTGCCGAGCCCACCACCAGCGAGCGGCTGCACGTGGGCTTCGGCCAGGGCGCAGCGCTCGCCTGGCTGCACCGGCGCAAGCTCATCGAGCACCAGGAACCCAACGAGAACGGCATGGCGGTGGACGTGACATGGTCCGACAAGCACCGCCAGCAGTTCCTCAAGGAATTCCAGGGCTCTCTGCGGCAGGGCTGATGCTGCGGCCACCCTGTGTGGCCGCAATATCTGCAAACTTAACATAATATCGATTATCCGTTATCCGGATGCAGCGGCGCCGGGGGAATTTCCCGGCGCCCTTTTTCGCGTCTCAGGCCCGCCAGAGCGCGTGGAAGTGATGCGTGGGCCCGTGCCCCGTACCCACGCTCAGGCGGTCGGCTGCGGCGATGGCGCCGGCCACGTAGGCCTTCGCCCGCCGGGCCGCCTCCGGCGCTGCGTGCTGTGCAAGCAGCGTGGCGAGCGCCGAGGACAGCGTGCAGCCGGTGCCATGGGTGTTGCGCGTGGCGTGGCGCGGGCCGTCGAGCCAGGTCTGCCCCTCGGGCGTGGCGAGAAGATCCGGGCTCGCCTCCGCTTCCTCCAGGTGCCCGCCCTTGAGCAGCACCGCCCGCGGCCCCAGCGCACGCAGCGCCTCGGCCACCTCGGGCATCTCCTCCCGGCGTATCGGCTCCGCCCGGCCGAGCAGCGCCGCGGCCTCCGGCAGGTTCGGCGTGAGCATGGTGGCGCGTGGCAGCAGCACGTGGCGCAGCACCTCCACCGCGTCCTCCTGCAGCAGCCGGTCACCGCTCTTCGCGATCATCACCGGGTCGAGCACGATATGCAGCGCCCGGCCCTCCAGCGCCCGCGCCACCGCCGCGGCGATGGCTGCCGAGCCGATCATGCCGATCTTCACCGCGTCGACGCGGATGTCGTCGAACACCGCCTCCACCTGCGCGGCCACGAAGCCCGGCTCGACCAGCGACACGCCGCTCACCCCGCGGGTGTTCTGCGCCGTGAGCGCGGTGAGTGCTGCCATGCCGTAGCCGCCGTTGGCCGAGATCGCCTTCAGATCCGCCTGGATGCCGGCGCCGCCCGAGGGGTCGGACCCGGCGATGCTGAGGATGTTGGGGATCATGCCGCGGGCCCCGCGGCGTCTGTCGGTCTGGTCACTGTGGCCTCCTCTCCTCCGGGCGCCGGAGGGTTCGGCCGCGCGACATCGGCCCGGAAGGCCCCGCGCAGCGACTTCCTCCGCCGGCATGACCCGGTTCAGGTTCCAAGGGTGCGTCTCAGCCCGCGGCCTCATGCCGGGGCGCCCCTGTCGCGAACACAATGCCTAATCATGCTCGCGGCGGCAGACAAGGCCCTGCAATCGATATTATGTTGCAAGTCTAATGTGAGCGCTGAAGAAGGGAGCGTAACTAGCTGAAATATAGTGGAAACCTATATTCTTCTTCCGCTCTGCGTATCGAAGAAATGCAACCGCGCCGCATCCGCGAGCAGCGCCGCCTCGGCCGGCAGCGGTTGCTCGGAGGGGTGCGCCGCGACGATCGGCTGGCCGTTGCACTGCCCGTGCACCAGCCGCTGGGCGCCCAGTTCCTCCACGTAGGTGAGCGAGAAGCGTACCGCGCCGGGCGCGTTGGCAGGCACGATGCGCAGGTCCTCGGCGCGCAGGCCGAGGGTGACCGGGCCTCGGTGCGGCAGCTCGGCGAGGATGCGCTCCTCCCCGAGGTGCAGCGCCCCGTCATCGGCGCGGGCCTGCACCAGGTTCATCGCCGGAGAGCCGATGAAGCCGGCGACGAAGGTGGAGGCCGGGCGGTTGTAGACCTCCAGCGGCCGGCCGATCTGCTCCACCCGGCCGCCGTTGAGCACCACCAGCCGGTCCGCCAGCGTCATCGCCTCGAGCTGGTCATGGGTGACGTAGAGCGAGGTGGTGCCGACCCGGCGCTGCAGCTGGCGGATCTCGCCGCGCATCGACACGCGCAGGCGCGCATCGAGGTTTGACAGCGGCTCGTCGAACAGGAAGGCCGCGGGCTTGCGCACGATGGCCCGGCCCATGGCAACGCGCTGGCGCTGGCCGCCGGAGAGCGCGCGCGGCTTGCGGTCGAGATACGGCTCCAGCTCCAGCATGCGCGCGGCCTCGGCCACGCGGGCGGCGATCTCGGCCTTCGGGGTCTTCCGATTGCGCAGCCCGTAGGCGAGGTTGTCGCGCACGCTCATGTGCGGGTAGAGCGCGTAGTTCTGGAACACCATGGCGATGTCGCGGTCGGCGGGGTCGAGGGTGTTGACCACCCTGCCCCCGATGCTCACGGTGCCCTCGGAGATCTCCTCCAGCCCCGCGACCATGCGCAGCAGCGTGGATTTCCCGCAGCCCGAGGGGCCGACGAGCACGATGAATTCGCCGTCGGCGATGTCGAGCGAGATGTCGCTCACGGCGCGCACCCCGCCGGAATAGATCTTGGAGACGTCGGTGATGGTGATGGTGGACATGGGGGTGGCTTTCTACTTGTCGCTTTCCGTGAGGCCCTTGATGAACCAGCGCTGGAAGACGATGACGACGAGCACGGGCGGCAGCATGGCGAGGATGGCGAGCGCGAAGGCCTGGTTGTAGTCAGGGATCTGCGAGCCGATCCAGACCAGCAGGATCTGCTTGATGCCGCGCACCAGGGTGAACAGGCTCTCGTCGGTGGTGATGAGCGTGGGCCAGAGGTACTGGTTCCAGCCGTAGACGAACATGATGATGAAGATCGCCGCCATCATCGGCCGTGACAGCGGCACGAGGATGTCGATGAAGAACTTCCAGGCCCCCGCGCCGTCGATGCGCGCGGCTTCCAGGATCTCCTCCGGCACGGCGCGGAAATACTGGCGGAAGAAGAAGGTGCCCGTGGCCGAGGCCAGCAGCGGCACGATGAGCCCGGTGTAGGTGTTGGTCAGGCCCAGCTGGGTCATCACCGCGTAGCTGGGCAGGATGCGCACCTCCAGCGGCAGCAGGAGCGTGGTGAAGATCATCCAGAAGAACAGCGTGCCGAGCCGGAAGCGGAAGTAGACGATGGCATAGGCCGCCATCATCGACAGCACGATCTTGCCCACCGCGAAGCCGATGCCGAGGATGAGCGAGTTCAGCACCATGCGCGCGCCGGTGATCTCGCCGGTGAAGCCGCCCTTCTTGGTGAGCACCTCCTCGTAGGTCTCAGCGAAATGCCCGCCCCAGCCGAATTGCAGGCCCTGGGTGTGGATGGTGGTGGCGTCATGGCTCGAGGTGGTGAAGGCCAGCACCACCGGGGCCAGCATCACGAAGACGCCGATGAGCAGGATCACGTGGTCGAGGATGCGAAGACGGTTCATGGGGCGCTCCTCAGCCGTAATGCACGCGCCGCTCGATGAAGCGGAACTGGAAGATGGTGAGCACGAAGACGATGAGCATCAGGATGACCGACTGGGCGGAGGAGCCGCCGAGGTCATTGCCGCGAAACCCGTCCATGTAGACCTTGTAGACGAGGGTTATGGGGTTGTTCGCGGCCTTGTCCTTCACGATCACGTCGATCACGCCGAAGGTCTCGAACAGCGCGTAGGTCATGTTCATGATCAGCAGGAAGAAGGCGGTGGGGGCGAGCAGCGGCAGCGTGACCGTGGCAAAGCGCCGGGCGCCGGAGCGGCAGTCGATGAAGGCCGCCTCGCGCACCGAGGCCGGCAGGCTCTGCAGGCCCGAGAGGAAGAAGATGAAATTGTAGGGGATCTGCTTCCACACCGAGACGGTGATCATCGCCACCGCGGTGTCGGTGTAGTCGAGCCCCACCTTCATGTCCCAGCCGAAGACGCCCGCGAGGCGTACCAGCGGACCGATGTGCTGGTCGAAGAACATCATCCCGATCAGCCCGGCTACCGGCGGCGCCACGGCATAGACCCAGATCAGCAGCGTCTTGTAGGCATGTGCCCCGCGCAGCACCGCGTCGGCCTTCACCGCCAGCAGCAGGCCGAGGCCGAGCGACAGCCCGGTGACCAGCACGGTGAAGACGAGGGTGAATTTCGCGATGCCGAGGTATTCGCGCGAGGACAGGATGTCGGCGTAATTGTCCAGGCCCACGAAGGTCGAGCCGAAGCCGAACGGGTCCTCCAGGTATAAGGACGACTGCACCGCCTGCGCCGAGGGCCAGTAGAAGAAGACGAAGATGATCGCCATCTGCGGCGCGAGAAACGCATAGGGCAGCCAGCGGGAGGAGAATTGGACGCGCTTCATGACGCTCTTTCGGCAAGGGAGACAGGCGCCGCCGCCCTGCCCCGCGGCGCCCCGGCCCTGAGCCGGGGCCTCTCGGGCCGGGCGATGGCGCCGGGGGGCTCGAGGTCCCGGCTCGGGGCCGGGACGCCGGAGGCGCGGGTGGCAGCCGGTGTGCCCGGCTGCCCCGGGCCTCAGTTCGAGGCGGTGGTCTTCGCGAAGCGGGCGAGCAGCGCGTCACCCTCGCTCTTGATCGTCGCCATCGCGTCTTCCACGGAGGTCTCGCCGGCGAAGATGCGGCCGTACTCGCGCTCCATCACTTCGCGGATCTGCGGGTAGAAGCCCATGCGGTAGCCCTTCGACCATTCGCCGCCCGGCAGCATGAGCTGCTCGATGCCCACCTCGGCGGCGGGGAAGCGGTCGTAGTGGCCGTCTTCCTTGGCAAGCTCGTAGGCCGCCTCGGTGATCGGCACGTAGCCGGTGGACTTGTGCCAGAAGTACTGGATTTCCGGCGAGGTCAGGAACTCGAAGAAATCCGCCGTGCACTTGTTCTGCGCGTCGTCATGGCCGGACATGGCGAAGAGCGCGGCACCGCCGATGAAGCTGTTGGTGCCCGCCCCCTCGATGGCGTTCCAGTACGGCAGGAAGGTGGCGGTGAAGGGCATCTGGGCGGAGTTCTGCAGGCCGCCGAACGAGCCCGAGGAGCCGATCCAGAACGCGACCTTGTTCTCCTCGAAGGGCTTCTGGTTGTCCGACCAGCCGGCGCCGAAATAGCCGAAATACCCCTCGTCGTACCAGTCCTTCAGCTTCTGGTACATCATCACGTGCTCGGGCGCGTCGACCCGGATCTCGGTGCCGGAGACCGCGTCATAGCCGTTGTTGTTGGTGGCGAACTGCAGGTCGTGGCGGGAGAAGAAGTTCTCGGTGAACTCCCAGGTGAGCTGGGACTGCACGAGCGGGATGTAGCCGGCTTCCTTCAGCTTCGGGGCCATGGCCTCGAACTCTTCCCAGGTCTTCGGCGCCTCGGCGATGCCGGCCTTCTGCAGCGCCTCGGTGTTGATGTACATGATCGGCGCGGAGGAGTTGAACGGCATGCCGACGAACTTGCCCTCGCTGTCGGCGTAGAAGTAGCGCACGCCCTGGATGAAGTCCTCGCGGTTGAAGTCGTAGCCCGCGCCGGTGATCAGGTCCTCGGCCGGGATCACGGCCTTGGGCGCGTTGATGATGGTCGCGGCGCCGGCGTCGAACACCTGCAGGATGTTGGGCTGGTCGCCGGAGCGGAAGGCGGCGATGCCGGCGGCGAGCGCCTCCTCGTAGGTGCCCTTGGAGACCGGGGTGAGCACGCAGGCGTTCTGGGCGGCGTTGAACTGCGTGGCGAGCTCGTTGATCACCTCGCCGTTGCGCCCGGCCATGCCGTGCCACCAGGTGATGTCGGTGGCAGCCAGGGTGGAGGTGGCGGTGAACGCGAGGGTCAGGCCGGAGAGGGCGAGTTTCTGGATCAAGGCGGAAATCCTTCTGGTGTGAAGCAACTGTCGGGCCACCGCCTATGCCGCCAGTGAAACGCCTTCTTTATGTTTTTGTTAAGAAATGATGACGGGGTTGACCCGAACTCGCCCCGCACCAGCGCGCCGCCCGGGCGCATGAAAAAGGCGCCGCGCCCCGGGGGGCACGGCGCCTCGATGGCCGCGATGGCGCGCGCGATCAGCCGATGCGGTAGTTCGGGCTCTCGCGGGTGATCTGCACGTCGTGCACGTGGCTTTCCTTCAGGCCCGCGCCGGAGATGCGGACGAACTCGCAGCGGGTGCGCATCTCGTCGATCGTGTGGTTGCCGGTGTAGCCCATCGCGGCGCGCAGCCCGCCCACGAGCTGGTGCAGCACCACGCTGGCCGAACCCTTGTAGGGCACCTGCCCCTCGATGCCCTCGGGCACGAACTTCTGCGGGCTCACCTCGCGCTGGAAGTAGCGGTCGGCCGAGCCGCGGGCCATCGCACCCACCGAGCCCATGCCGCGGTAGGCCTTGAAGGTGCGGCCCTGGTGCAGGAACACCTCGCCCGGCGCCTCGTCGGTGCCGGCCAGCATCGAGCCGATCATCGCGCAATGCGCGCCGGCGGCGATGGCCTTGGCGAAATCGCCGGAGAACTTGATGCCGCCGTCCGCGATCACCACTTCGCCGGATTTCGCCGCCTCGCGCGCACAGTCCATGATGGCGGTGAGCTGGGGCACGCCCACGCCCGCCACCACCCGGGTGGTGCAGATCGAGCCGGGGCCGATGCCCACCTTCACCGCGTCCGCGCCGGCGTCGATCAGCGCGCGGGTGGCGGCGGCGGTGGCGACGTTGCCCGCCACCACCTGCACGGCGTTGGAGAGCTTCTTCACCCGCTCCACCGCATGCGCCACGGAGGCGGAGTGGCCATGCGCGGTGTCGATCACGATCACGTCGACGCCCGCGTCGATCAGCGCCTCGGAGCGGGCGAAGCCGGTGTCGCCCACGGTGGAGGCGGCGGCCACGCGCAGCCGGCCGAGGTCGTCCTTGCAGGCCTGCGGGTTGAGCACCGCCTTCTCGATGTCCTTCACGGTGAGCAGGCCGGTGAGCGCGCCCTGCCCGTCAACCACGAGGAGCTTTTCGATGCGGCGCGAGCGCAGCAGGCTCTTGGCTTCCTCGAGGTCGACCGGCTCGCGCACCATGGCGAGATTGTCGGAGGTCATCAGCGCGCGCACCGGGGTGCGGTCGTCGGAGGCGAAGCGCATGTCGCGGTTGGTGAGGATGCCCATCACCCGGCCTTCGGCGCTCACCACCGGGAAGCCGGTGATCTTGTAGCGCTCCTGCAGCTCGCGGGCGTCGGCCAGCGTCTGGTCGGGGCCGAGGGTGACGGGGTTGTAGACCACGCCGCTCTCGAAGCGCTTGACCCGGCGCACCTGGTCGGCCTGCTCCTCGAGGCTGAGGTTGCGGTGCACCACGCCCATGCCGCCGGCCTGGGCCATGGCGATCGCCATCTCGCCTTCGGTCACGGTATCCATGGCCGAGGACAGTAGCGGAATGTTGAGGGCGATGGACCGGGTCAGCCGCGTCTGGGTGCGGGCGTCGGCGGGCAGGACTTCGGATGCGGCAGGAACGAGAAGAACGTCATCGAAGGTCAGGGCCTCACGAATCTCCATGTCAGGTCTCCATGGCAGTGTCGGTGTTGGCGCTTCCCTATTTCATGCGCCGAGGCGAAAGGGAAGAGGCAATGCACCCGCCGGTCACGCTTGCGTGTTCCGGCGGCCGCGCGCCCTGCCCCGGGCGCGCCTCTCAGCCCTCGTCCTGCTCCTCGCCGTCCTCCCCGGCCGCATCACGCCGGCCGCGGAAGCCGGTGGCGATGACGAATTTCTCCGACGAGTCCTGCCGGCTCGCCGGCGGCTTCATGTGCACGACCTTGGTGAAGTTGCGCTTGAGCTGGGCCTGCAGGTCGTTTTCCGCCCCGCCCGCCAGCACCTTGGCCACGAAGGTGCCCCCGGGCTCGAGCACGTCGAAGGCAAGCTGGGCCGCCGCCTCGCACAGCGCGATGATGCGCAAGTGGTCGGTGCCCCGGTGGCCGGAGGAGGCCGCCGCCATGTCCGACATCACCACGTCGGCCTGCCCGCCAAGCCAGGCCTTCACCTTCTCGTCGGCATCGTCCTCCATGAAGTCGAGCTGGTGCAGCTCCACGCCCGCGATCGCGTCGACTTCCTGCAGGTCGACGCCGATGATCCGGCCCTGGGCCTTGCCCTTCTTCTCGCCGAGCGCGTTGATGCGCGGCACCGCCACCTGGCACCAGCCGCCGGGGGCGCAGCCGAGGTCGACCACCCGCGCGCCGGGCACGAGGAAGCGGAAGCGCTCATCGATCTCGAGGATCTTGTAGGCCGCCCGGCCGCGGTAGCCCTCGCGCTTGGCGCGCACCACGTAGGGGTCGTTGAGCTGGCGCTCCAGCCAGAGCTTGGAGGAGAGCTTGCGGCCCTTCGCGGTCTTCACCCGCACCTTCAGGTCGCGCTGTCCGCGGCCGGAGGTGTTGCCGCTCGAGGCGCCGGGGGTCTTCTTCTTGCCGTCGGTCATCGGGTCCCGTCCTCGAGAATGCCGTCTTCGTTCATCATGGCGTAGAGCAGCCCCTCGCGCAGCCCCCGGTCGGCGACGCGCAGGCGCTCCACCGGCCAGATGCGCAGCAGGGTCTGCAGGATCGCCGTGCCGGAAATGATCAGGTTCGCCCGGCTCTGGCCGATGGCGGGGTGGCGGCAGCGCTCCTGGTGGGAGAGGCCGAGGAACTGGTCGACCAGCCGCTCCACCTCCGCGGTGCGCAGCCAGGCGCCGTCCACCTTCTCGCGGTTGTAGCGCACCAGCCCCTGCTGGGCGGCGGCGAGGGTGGTGATGGTGCCGGAGGTGCCGATGATCTGCAGGCCTTCGGGCAGGGTCTCGCCCCAGTCCGCCGGTCGGAAGTTCTCCAGCATCTCCTCGAAGTACCAGGACATGAGCGCGAAGCGCGCCCGGTCGCCGTCGACGTCGGAGAAACGCTGCAGCAGCGTGGCCACACCCAGCGGCACCGAGATCCAGTCCACGATGCGCGCGCCGAGCGGGCTTGCGGCATGCAGCTTGCCGCGCAGGGGGGCGAGGCCCAGCAGCGCCTCGCGCTCCTGCCCCGGCGCCACCTGCGAAAGGTCGATCCAGATCAGCTCGGTCGAGCCGCCGCCGATGTCGAACACGAGAAGCTGCCGCGCCCCCGGCTCGACCAGCGGCGCGCAGGAGATCAGCGCCAGCCGCGCCTCCAGCTCCGCCGGGATGATCTCGAGGGTGAGCCCGGTCTCGCGGCGCACGGCGCGGATCAGCTCGCGCCCGTTGCGCGCCTGCCGGCAGGCCTCAGTGGCCACGAGATGCATGCGCTCCACCCGGTGGCGGCGCAGGCGCCCCGCGCAGAGATGCAGCGTGCGCAGCACCCGGTTCATGCCGGCGTTGGAGAGCGCGCCGGTCTCCTCCAGCTCGGGCCCCAGCGCGACGGAGCGCGAGATGCTCTCCATGATGGAAAAACCGCGGCCCGAGGGCTTGGCGATCAGCATGCGGCAATTGTTGGTGCCGAGGTCGAGCGCCGCGTAGGGCCGCTCACGGCGTCGGGCATCGGGAGGCGCGGACTCCTCCGCGCTGCGGGAGCCGTAATCGACCTCCCTCCCCGAAATGCCAGACCTCAGTCCCATCAGAAATATCCCCGGCCGGGCGGCGTGCCCGGTCTTCCTCGGTATCCGAGCCGGCCGGCAGGATCAAGCCGGGTCGCGCCGCGGCGCGGGCCCGGCCGGCCCTGCGCGGCGTCAGTTTCCGCCCTGCGCGGCCATGGAAAGCGGCTGCACTTCCACCCCGATCGCCCGGCAGATGTCGAAGGTGAGATCGGGGTTGTTGAGGGTGTAGAAGTGGAAATGCTCCACCCCCTCGGCCCGCAGCCGGTCACACTGGTCGGTGGCGATGGCGGTGGCGAGCACGGCCTTTTCCTCCGGCGTTCCGGCATTGCCGAAGGCGCGGTGCATGAACTCGGGCACCGAGGCGCCGCAGCGGCCGGCGAAGTTCACCAGCCGGTCGAAATTCTCCACCGGCAGGATGCCGGGGTGGATGGGCGCGGTGATGCCCGCGGCGGTGCAGCGGTCGCGGAAGCGCAGGAACAGCTCGCTGTCGAAGAAGAACTGCGTGAGCGCCGCGGTGGCCCCGGCGTCGAGCTTGCGCTTGAGATTGTCGATATCGGCCTCCGGCGAGGCGGCTTCGGGATGCACCTCCGGATAGGCGGCGACATAGATGTTCTGCACCCCGTCGGCGGCGAGCGCGGTCACCAGCTCGGCGGCGGAGGTGAAGCCGTCGGGATGCGGCACGAACCTGTCGGCCCCCTTCGGCGGGTCGCCGCGCAGCGCCACGACCGAGCGCGCACCGAGCTTGGCATAGCCGCGCGCCACGTCGAGCGTCTCCTCCCGGCTGGCGCCGACGCAGGTGAGATGCCCCGCCACGTCGAGCCGCGCACGGTCACGGATCGCGAGGATCGCGGCCATGGTGCGCTCGCGCGTGGTGCCGCCGGCACCGTAGGTCACCGAGACAAAGCTGGGCGCGAGCGGGGCGAGCCGCTCCACCGAGCGCCACAGGCGCAGCGAGGCCTCCGGGGAATGCGGCGGGAAAAACTCGAAAGAGATCGTCTGCCTGGGTCCGGCAACGGTCGGATCGGTCATGGGGCGATCTTTCTGAAAAGGGCTCAAACGACGCCTTATTTTACGGCCCTTGCCCCGGAGCTTCAACCGCATTTCCGTTGCCCTGCCCGCGCCGGGCCGCCCCGCTTGTTCAAATGCGACGCAAACCGGGCCCGCGTGTCGCAAATCCTGCCCCTTCGGTCGCGGCGGGAAGATGGCGGCCCGCGCGCAGGCGCTAGAATGGCCGGGCAACGGGGAGGCAGGATTGGCCGAGGTCACCATCGTCTACTGGCGGGACATCCCGGCGCAGGTCATCGCCGGCCGCGGCCGCCGGGGCGCCAAGCGCCCGCTCGCCGAGCGCTTCGAGCAGGCGATCGACCGCTGCGCGATGAAGACGGGTGCGGTGGGCACCGAGGCCTATCTCGCCGAATGGCGCCGCGCCACCCCCTACACGGTGGAGGGCGAGGACGCAGCTGCGGCCGAGGCGGAGGCGCAGCGGCTGGAGGCGGAATACGACACGGCGCGCATCCGGGCGCTGATCGCCAACGACGGCCGGGAACCCGCCCCCGGCGGCTGACGGAAAGACGCAGCCCCTGAGGGGCGCGAGAACACCGCCCCTGAGGGGCGCGAGAACACCGCCCCTGAGGGGCGCGATACGCCCGCCCCGAAGGGGCACCAGACGCCCGCCCCGGAGGGGCGCCAGACGGAGAACAGGCATGGCACGCATCCTTGGATTTCCGCGCCGCGGCGTGACGCCGAAGGGCTCCGCCGCCCTCGCCGGCTTCCTGCGCGGCTTCTCCATGGAGGTGATGCCGCGCACCGCGGCGAAGGTGCCCGATTTCCGCGAGGTGGTGCCCGAGGGCACCCGGCTCTACATCGCCCATGTCGACGGCACGCCCATCGAGGACATGGTGGCGACCGCGGCCCGCCTGCGCGCCGAGGGCTTCCCGGTGATGCCGCATGTCCCGGCCCGTGTCGTGGCCTCCCGCGCCCGGCTCGAGGACTGGCTGGCGCGCTACGGCGATGCCGGCGTGACCGAGGCGCTGCTGCTCGCGGGCGGCGTGTCGGAGCTGCGCGGCGAGCTGCACCATTCCATGCACCTGCTCGAGACCGGGCTCTTCGACGCCCGCGGCTTCACCCGCCTGCATGTCGCCGGCCACCCGGAGGGCAACCGCGACATTTCCCCCGACGGCTCCGACGAGAGCCTGATGCAGGCGCTGCGCTGGAAGGCCGCCTTCGCCGAGCGCACGGGGGCGGAGATGGCCGTGGTCACCCAGTTCGGCTTCGAGGCCGCCCCGATGATCGCCTGGGCCGGGCGGCTGCGCGCCGAGGGCATCCGCCTGCCGGTGCATATCGGCGTGGCGGGGCCCGCCAAGCTGCAGACGCTGGTGAAATTCGCCCTCTCCTGCGGCGTCGGCCCCTCCGTGCGGGTGCTCACCCGGCGGGCAGCGGATGTCTCGAAGCTGCTCCTGCCCTTCACCCCGCTCGAGCTGCTCACCGAGCTGGCCGAACACCGGGCCGCGAACCCGGGCTTTGCCATCGAGAGCGTGCATTTCTTCCCCCTCGGCGGCATCACCGCCACGGGGGCCTTCGTGGACGCGCACGGCCGGACGGCGGGCGGCGCCGCGGCCACCGCCTGACCCCCGCCGCCTGAGGGAGGGCGCCATGACCCGCACCATCGTCGAATCGCGCAGCGGCGCTGCGATCATCGGCTTCGACCAGCCCTTCTGCGTGATCGGCGAGCGGATAAACCCCACCGGGCGCAAGGCGCTGGCGGCGGAGCTGGAGGCCGGCGATTTCTCCACCGTCGAGCGTGACGCGCTCGAACAGGTGGCCTGCGGGGCCACCATGCTCGATGTGAACGCCGGCGTGGTCTACAACTCGAACCCCAATCCCAACGAGACCGAACCGCCGCTGATGCGCGCGATGATCTCGCTCGTGCAGGGGCTCGTCGACGTGCCGCTGTGCATCGACTCGAGCGTGCCGGCGGCGCTGGAGGCCGGGCTCGAGACCGCCCACGGCCGGCCGCTGGTGAACTCGGTCACCGGCGAGGAGGAGCGGCTGGAGCGCGTGCTGCCGCTGGTGGCGAAATACAACGTGCCGGTGGTGGCGATCTCGAACGACGATACCGGCATCTCGGAAGACCCCGACGTGCGCTTCGCCGTGGCGCGCAAGATCGTGCAGCGCGCGGCGGATTTCGGCATTCCCGCGCATGACATCGTGGTCGACCCGCTGATGATGCCGGTGGGGGCGATGGCCACCGCCGGGCTGCAGGTGTTCGCGCTGGTGCGGCGGCTGCGCGAGGAACTGGGGGTGAACACCACCTGCGGCGCCTCCAACGTCTCCTTCGGCCTGCCGAACCGCCACGCCATCAACGCCGCCTTCCTGCCCATGGCCATCGCCGCCGGCATGACCTCGGCGATCATGAACCCCGTGCGCCCGGCCGAGATGATGGCCGTGCGCGCCGCCAACCTGCTGATGAACAACGACCCCCACGGCGCCGCCTGGATCCGGGCCAACCGCGCCCCCGGCGCGGAGGAGGCCGGCACCGGCCGCCGCCGCGAGGGCCGCCGCCGGCGCGGCTGAAGCTTCCGGGGGAGCCACAGGATGAGCGAGACAGACCCGCTGGTCATCTTCACCCCATCGGGCAAGCGCGGCCGCGTGCCCGCAGGCACCCCGGTTCTCGCCGCCGCGCGCAGCCTCGGTGTCGACCTCGACTCGGTCTGCGGCGGCCGCGGCATCTGCTCGCGCTGCCAGGTGAGCCCGGGCACCGGCGCCTTCCCCAGGCACGGGATCACCGTGACGCAGGACGCGCTGTCCCCCTGGAACGCGGTGGAGGAGCGCTACCGCGAGAAGCGCGGCCTCGCCGCGGGCCGCCGCCTCGGCTGCCAGGCGCGCATCGAGGCCGACGTGGTGATCGACGTGCCCCCCGAGAGCCAGGTGCACCGCCAGGTGGTGCGCAAGCGCGCCGAGGCCCGCGCCATCACCCTCGACCCCGCCACGCGCCTGCAGCTCGTCGAGGTGGCGGAGCCCGACATGCACGAGCCCTCGGGCGATTTCGAGCGCCTCGCCGCCGCGCTTGCCGCGCAATGGGGCGTGGAGGGGCTCGTTGCCGGCCCTGCGGTGCTCGCCGCCCTGCAGGGCGCGCTGCGCAAGGGGGGCTGGAGCGTGACCTGCGCGGTGCATTCCGCCGGGGCGGCGCCGGAGCTCACCGCCGTCTGGCCGGGGTATTTCGCCGGGCCGGTCTACGGGCTTGCCATCGACCTCGGCTCCACCACCATCGCCGCCCACCTGTGCGACCTGCACTCGGGCGAGGTACGCGCCTCCGCCGGGCTGATGAACCCGCAGATCCGCTTTGGCGAGGACCTGATGAGCCGGGTCTCCTACGCGATGATGAACGCGGGCGGTGCGGCGGAGATGACCCGCGCCGTGCGCACGGCGCTGGGCACGCTCACGGCCGAAATCGCGGCCGAGGCGGAGATCGATCCCGCGCTGATCCTCGAGGCGGTGCTGGTGTGCAACCCGGTGATGCATCATCTCGCCCTCGGGATCGACCCGGCGGAGCTCGGCCAGGCGCCCTTCGCGCTCGCCGTCTCCGGGGCGCTGAACCTCGCGGCATCGGAGATCGGCCTGCCGCTCGCCCCCGCCGCGCCGCTCTACGTGCTGCCCTGCATCGCCGGCCACGTGGGGGCGGACGCCGCCGCCGTGGCGCTCTCCGAGGCGCCGGACCGCTCGGACGAGCTGATGCTGGTGGTCGACGTGGGCACCAATGCCGAGATCCTGCTGGGCAACCGGAGCCGCGTGCTCGCCTGCTCCTCGCCCACCGGGCCGGCCTTCGAGGGCGCGCAGATCTCCTCGGGCCAGCGCGCCGCCCCGGGCGCCATCGAGCGGGTGGAGATCGACCCCGCCACGAAGGAGCCGCGCTTCCGCGTCATCGGCTGCGATCTGTGGTCCGACGAGCCGGGCTTTGCCGAGGCCACCGCGGGCACGGGCATCACCGGCATCTGCGGCTCGGGCATCATCGAGGCGATCGCGGAGATGCGCATGGCCGGGCTGGTGGACGCGGGCGGGCTGATCGGGTCGGCCGAACAGGCCGGCACCGCGCGCCTGCTGCCGGAGGGCCGCACCCATGCCTACCTGCTGCATGACGGCAGCGCCTCGGGCGGGCCGCGCATCACGGTCACGCAATCCGACGTGCGGGCGATCCAGCTCGCGAAATCCGCGCTCTACGCCGGCGCGCGGCTGCTGATGGACCAGATGGGCGTGGAGCGGGTGGAGCGGGTGGTGCTTGCCGGGGCCTTCGGCGCCCACATCTCGCCGCGCCACGCCATGGTGCTGGGCATGATCCCCGATTGCCCGCTCGACAAGGTGACCAGCGCGGGCAATGCCGCGGGCACCGGCGCGCGCATCGCGCTGCACAATGTCGCCGCCCGGCGCGAGGTGGAGGCGCTGGTGCGCCGCATCGTGAAGGTGGAGACCGCGGTGGAGCCGCGCTTCCAGGAGCATTTCGTGGCGGCAAACGCCATCCCCCACGCGACCGACGCCTTCCCCAGCCTCGCCGCCGCCGTCACCCTGCCCGCCCCCTCCTTCAACGCCGCGCGCGGCGGCGCGGAGGGCGGCCGCCGGCGGCGGCGGGGCTGAGCCCCCGGCTTGCGCCCGCCCCTGCGCTGGCGCACACTGCGGCCCGTGAGGAGACCTGCCGCATGAGCCATGACCACGCACACGACCACCCCCGTGAGCGCAAGGACGCCCACGGCCAAGAGCATGATCACGATATGCCCGGGCGCGCGCACGGCCATGGCCGCGGGCACGGCCATCACCACGGGCATCACCACCTGAGCGCCGACGCGGGCGACAGGCGGGTGATCCTCGCCATTCTCGTCAACCTCGGCCTCACGCTGGTGCAGATCATCGGCGGCGTGGTCTCCGGTTCGCTCGCGCTGGTGGCCGACGCGATCCACAACCTGTCGGACGCGGTGTCGCTGGGCATCGCGCTGCTGGCGCGGCGGGTGGCCAAGCGGCCCTCGGATGCGCAGATGACCTTCGGGTATCGCCGGGCGGAGGTGGTGGCGGCACTGGTGAACTACACCACGCTCGTCGTGATCGGCGTCTGGCTGGCGGCGGAGGCGGTGTCACGCCTCTTCGACCCCCGCCCGGTGGAGGGCTGGACCGTGGTCTGGATCGCCGGCGTGGCGCTGGTGATCGACCTCGTGACCGCCCTGCTCACCTGGTCGATGTCCAAGGACAGCATGAACATCCGCGCCGCCTTCCTGCACAACGTCGCCGACGCGCTGGGCTCGGTGGCGGTGATCGTCGCCGGCACCCTGATCCTGCTCTACGACTGGCAGCTCGCCGATCCGGTCATCACCCTGTTCATCTCCGCTTACATCCTGTGGCACGCAGCGGTGGAGACCGGGCCCGTCATCCGCATCCTGATGCTCGGCTCGCCGCCGGAAGTCGATTCCGACGAGGTGCTGGCGGCGATGAACGAGGTCGGGGGGGTGGTCTCGGTCCACCACCTGCACCTGTGGCAGATGGACGAGAAGCGCAGCTCGGTCGACGCGCATGTCTGCCTGGCCGAGGGCGCCTGGGCGGAGGCGGACGCGATCAAGACCAGCATCCGCGAGGTGCTGCGCAGCCGCTTCGACATCACCCACAGCACGCTGGAGCTCGAATGCAGCCGCCACGGCTGTGTCGACCCCCAGCTGATCGGCCACAGCGACGCGGCGGCCTGAAGGCCCCGGGCCGGGGGCGTTGCGCGGGCGCGACAGGCGGCCGCTTAGTTGATCGGCGGAAATTGGCCGATTAACTCTCTCCGCCTGATCGTCTAGTCTCCGGTCGAGGATCGGACGAGAGGGGCGAAATGACTGACCTGACAGTACAACGCATGCAGTTCGTCTTTGCCCTCCGCTCCGCCGGGGTGACGGATGCCGCCGTGC
Source organism: Oceanicella sp. SM1341 (assembly GCF_003448965.1). Taxonomy (GTDB): domain Bacteria; phylum Pseudomonadota; class Alphaproteobacteria; order Rhodobacterales; family Rhodobacteraceae; genus Paroceanicella. The sequence continues at coordinate 217,242 of NZ_QRGC01000001.1, read as the reverse complement.
TCACCGCCATGGAACAGACCCCGCGCGACGCCTTCCTCGACGGCACCTTCGTGGAGCGCGCCTACGAGGACGTGCCCCTGCCCATCCCCTGCGGCCAGACCATCAGCCAGCCCTCGGTGGTCGGGCTGATGACCCAGGCGCTGGAGGTGACGCCGCGCGCGAAGGTGCTGGAGATCGGCACCGGCTCGGGCTACCAGGCCGCGATCCTGGCCCGGCTGGCGCGGCGCGTCTACTCGGTCGAGCGGCATCGCCCGCTCGCACGCCGCGCCCGCGAGACCATCGACCGGCTGGGCATCAACAACGTCACCATCCTCATCGAGGACGGCACCCGCGGCGTGGAACTGCAGGCGCCCTTCGACCGCATCCTGCTCACCGCCGCGGCGGAAGACCCGCCGGTGACACTGGTCGAGCAGCTCCGCGTGGGCGGCATCATGGTTCTGCCGGTCGGCCAGTCCGACCGCATCCAGCAGCTCATAAAACTGGTCAAGACGCCGAACGGGCTGGAATATTCGGAGCTTGGCGATGTAAGGTTCGTCCCGCTGATCGAAGGGCTGGCCGAAGACATGACCGAGCGTTGAACCGCGCTTCCGCCGCCACTGACAGAAAGACGGATAAATGTTTGCAAACCATAGTAGAATTCGTTCTGTCCTGCTGACCGGCATCGCGTCTGTCGCCCTTGCCGCCTGCGGCGGCGGCGACCGCGACCAGCCTCCGGCGGATGTCACCTACCAGGGCAGTGCGCCGGGCTCCGCGGCGCCCGCTCCCGCAACCGGCGGGCAGCCGGATGCGCGCGGGGTGATCACCTACCCCGATTACCAGGTCGTCATCGCCCGCGACGGCGATACGCTCGACGCCATCGCCGCCCGCATCGGCCTGCCGGTGACCAGCCTCGCCTCCTACAACGGCCTGCCGACGAGCTGGCGCCCCCGCCGGGGCGACACGCTGGTCATCCCGCCCGATTCCCGGGTGCAGGCCGCGCCCGCGCCCGCCACCTCCTATGCCGGTACCTCGCCCGCCGTGGCGCCGCTGAGCGGTGGCAGCCCCTCGCCGAACCCCGGCCAGGGCGATCTCTACTCGGCCGCCCCGCTCACCGGGGCAAGCCCGCAGCCCGCCGCCCCGGCCGCCAGCGGCTCCGCCTGGTCGCCGGAACTGGCCGAGAGCGCCATCGAGCGGGCCGGCAGCGGGGCGACCCCCGTGCCCGGGCTCGCGCCCGCCGGCGCACCGGCCTCGCAGCTTCAGGCAGGGCTCCAGCCGGTCACCCACACGGTCACCCCCGGCGAGACGGTCTATTCCATCTCGCGGCTCTACAACGTGCCGGTGAACGCCATCGCCGACAGCAACAACCTCGGGCGGGACTTCACGGTGCGCCCGGGACAGCAGCTCAGCATCCCGCTCGCCAGCGCCGCGGCGCCGGGCGACGCGGTGAACCCGCCGGGCCAGCCGCAGGCGATCACCTCGCCCCCCAGCGGCGCCGACCCGTTGCCCGAACCCCTGCCCCAGGCCGAGACCCCGGCCTCGCCGCAGCTCGACCAGTATCGCAGCACCGCCACCGCCTCGGGGCGGCTGGTGACCCCGGTGCAGGGCAACGTGGTGAAGGCCTACGCCCCGTCGGGCGCCGACCGCAACGACGGCATCGACATCGCCGCCCCGGCCGGAAGCCCGGTCGTGGCCGCCGATGACGGCGAGGTGGCGCTGATCTCCAATTCGCTCGGCGGGTTCGGCAAGATCCTGCTGATCCGCCACGCCGGCGGACTCACCACCGTCTACGGCCGGGTCGACGACGTGCAGGTGTCCAAGGGCGACATCGTCGGCCGCGGCCAGGTGATCGGCAGCGTCGCCGCGTCCGACTCGCCCTCGCTGCATTTCGAGGTGCGCCGCGGCGCCGAGAGCGTCGATCCCGGCGGCTATCTCTGAACCGGACCGCACCGCCGCATGACCAGCGCGCGCCCCCCGGGCGCGCGTTCTGGTTTGTGCCTCCGACGCGCATTTCGCACCGGAAATGCGCGTCACCCGGCGCCAGAAAAGAGGGCCGGCCCCGCGCGGGGACCGGCCCTTCCGATGTCCTGGTGTCGGGGCCTCAGCCCAGGCGCACGCCGCGCCGGCCCGCGAGGTCGGTCACGTACTGCCAGGCCACGCGGCCCGAGCGCCCGCCCCGGGTCTGCTGCCACTCGATGGCCTCGGCGCGCAGGGCCTCGGGCGCGATCTCGATGCCGGCGGCGCGCACGTAGCCCTCGATCATGCCGAGATACTGCTCCTGCGAGCACGGGTGGAAGCCGAGCCACAGGCCGAACCGGTCGGAGAGCGAGACCTTCTCCTCCACCGCCTCGCCGGGGTTGATCGCGGTGGAGCGCTCGTTCTCGATCATGTCGCGCGGCATCAGGTGGCGGCGGTTCGAGGTGGCGTAGAACAGCACGTTCTCCGGTCGGCCCTCGATGCCGCCGTCGAGCACCGCCTTGAGCGACTTGTAATGCGCGTCGTCATGGCTGAACGACAGGTCGTCGCAGAACAGCAGGAAGCGCCGGTCGGAGCGGCGCAGGATGCCCAGCAGGCGGGAGATCGACGGGATGTCGTCGCGCTGGATCTCCACCAGAACCAGAGATCCGGGGTGGCGGCGCAGGATCTCGGCATGCGCGGCCTTCACCAGGCTCGACTTGCCCATCCCGCGCGCGCCCCAGAGCAGGGTGTTGTTGGCGGGATGGCCGAGGGCGAACTGCTCGGTGTTCTCCAGCAGCGTGTCGCGCGAGCGGTCGATGCCCACCAGCAGGCCGATGTCGACCCGGTTCACCACCGGCACCGGCTGCAGCCGGTCCGGGGCGGTGTGCCAGACATAGGCATCCGCCTCGGTGAAGCCCGGCTCCGGCGCGGGCGGCGGCGACATCCGCTCCAGCGCCTCAGCGATGCGCTTCAGCGCCTTGGTGGAGGAACTCACTTGCGGGCCTCTTCCTCGTCGTCCTCGTCCTCCAGCTCCTCGTCATCGACCCAGAGCCCCTCGGCGCGCAGGCGCTGCTCCTCCTTGCGCTCGATACCGGCCACGAGCCAGATCGAGATCTCGTAGAGCAGGTAGATCGGCAGCGCGAGGCCAAGCTGGCTGATCGGGTCCGGCGGGGTGAGCACGGCTGCGGCCGCGGCGATGCCGACGATGGCATACTTGCGCATGCGCTTCAGGCCGCCCGACGAGGTGAGCCCCACCCGCCCCATGAGCGTGAGCAGCACCGGAAGCTGGAAGCAGATGCCGAAGGCCAGGATGAAGGTCATCACCAGGCTGAGGTACTCGTTCACCTTGCCGAGGAACTCGATCTGCGTGCCCTCGCCGTCGCCCGTGCTCTGGAAGTCGAGGAAGAAGCTGATCGCCATCGGCATGATGAGGAAATACACCAGCGAGGCACCGGCGATGAACAGCACCGGCGTGGCGACGAGAAACGGCAGGAAGGCGCCGCGCTCGTTCTTGTAGAGGCCCGGCGCCACGAAGCGCCACACCTGCCAGGCGATCACCGGGAAGGCGAGGAACACGCCGCCGAACAGCGCGATCTTCAGGTGAACGAAGAACTTCTCGTAGAGCTGGGTGTAGATGAGCTGGGCCGGCTGGCCGCGGGCGAGCAGCTCGTCGCGCAGCGGGTGGGTGAGGAAATCGAAGATCTCGCGCGCGAAGAACGCGCAGAACACCACGGCGATCGCGAGGCCGATGAGGGCGTTGATGAGGCGCGAGCGCAGCTCGATCAGGTGCTCGATCAGCGGCGCCCGGCTGTCATCAAGGTTTTCTTCTGTCATTCTCGGGGGTCTCGCCTGGGCCCGGACGGGCCGCGATTATGCCTGTCCACCGGAAGCGGAGGGCTTCTGCGATGGCGCCTCCCCGGCCGAAGCGTCTGCGGGGGCTGCTGCAGGCGCAGGAGCGGAGACGGGAGCAGCGTCGGGCATGGGAGCCGCGGCGGCCGGCTCCGGCTCGGGGGCCGGTTCCTGGGTCGTCTTGGCGGTGGTGGCGGCGGTGACCGGCTTGTTGGTCTTGTCGAGACCGAATTTCGCCAGCCCGGCGGTGCCGCCCTTGGCGACGCGGCCCACGTCCTGCACCGAGCGCGCGGCCTTGGCCACGTCCTCCATGCCGGCCTCGCGTGCCGCGTCCTCCATGCTGCGCTGGAACTCCCGCGCCATGCCCCGGGCCCGCCCGACATACTGCCCGACGGTGTGGAACATGCGGGGAAGGTCCTTCGGTCCCACGACGAGGAGTGCCAGCACTCCGATCACGAGAAGCTCGGACCAGCCGATATCGAACATGGGCGCGGTCTCCCGACGGGGGTTCGGTTCAGACCTTGTCCTTCGCGGGGGTCACGTCGACGGCCTTGTCGGAGCGCTCGACCTGCTGGTGCTGGGGCTGCTCGTCCGGGTCTTCGGCCATGCCCTTCTTGAAGCTCTTGATGCCCTTCGCGACATCCCCCATCAGCCCGGAAATCTTGCCCCGGCCGAAGAGGAGCACCGCGAGGATCACGACGATCAGAATTTGCCAGATGCTCGGGCTCATTGTGTGTTCCTTCTGCTACGGGACGGGGGCCTACCCTGTCAGGCCCAAACCCGCTCCGCTCAACATCTATGGGATTTGAGGGCCGGGTTCAAACCCCAAACACCGCTTTGCGCGTTCAAATTTTCGCAGCCTGCGCCCGCGGCGCCTGCGGGGGCACCACGGGGAATACGAAACAGCGGTCGCGGCGCAGGGCGAGCCAGAGCGGCACGCCCGGGCGGGGCAGGAACACGCCGGGGATGGTGGCGCGCAGCGGGGTGCCGTCAAGGTCCATCGCGAGCTCCACGAGGCTCTCCGAGCCCATGAACCGCGCCCGCACCACCCGGCCACGCGCCCAGGAGCCGTGCTCGGTCGTCGGCGCCGGGCCCTGGCCCGCGCGGTCGAAGTCGATGCGCAGGTGCTGGGGGCGGATGACGATCTCCACCTCCTGCCCGTCGGCCAGCGCAGGCGTGAGGAACAGGCCGAAGGGAGTTTCCGTGCGCCCCTGCGCAACACGGCCGCGGATCACGTTCACGTCCGAGAAAAACCTTGCTGCGGCAAGATCATGCGGGGCGTTGTAGATGTTGTAGGGCGAGGCTTCCTGCACGATGCGCCCGCCGCGCATCAGCGCGATCGTGTCGGCCATGCGCATCGCCTCTTCCGGCTCGTGGGTGACCAGCAGCACCGCCGCGCCCTCGTCCTTGAGGATGGCGAGGGTCTCGTCGCGGATGCCGTCGCGCAGGCGGTTGTCGAGGCCGGAGAAGGGCTCGTCCATCAGCATCACCCGCGGCCGGGGGGCGAGCGCCCGGGCCAGTGCCACGCGCTGCTGTTCGCCGCCCGAGAGCTGGTGGGGGAACTTGTCGCCGAAGCTGCCGAGGCCCACGCGCTCGAGCAGCTCGCCCACCCGCGCACGGCCGGCGGCGCCCTTGTCGCGCAGCCCGAAGGCCACGTTCGCCGCCACGTCGAGATGCGGGAACAGCGCGAAATCCTGGAACATCAGGCCGATGGAGCGTCGCTCCGGCGGCAGGTGGCGCCGCGCGTCGGAGATGGTCACCCCGTCCACCGCCACGGTGCCGGTGCTCTGCCGCTCCACGCCCGCGGCGATGCGCAGCGTGGTGGACTTGCCGCAGCCCGAGGGGCCGAGCAGGCAGGTCACCTGCCCCTCCGACAGGCTCAGGGACAGGTCGTCGACCACGGTTGCGCCGTCGTAGACGCGGGAGATGTTGCCGAGGGCGAGCCTCGGGGCCGGGTTCGGCGGCAGGTCTGGCACGGGAGGCTATATCCGATCTGTTCCCTCAGCTATTGCCTGAGGTATCACCGCCGCCGCGGGCGGGCAAGCGGCGGCCCCCCGCGCGGGGGGCCGCCCAATGCTCAGGGAATAGCGCTCAGAGCATCATGTTGTTGGCGCCACCGTCGAGCAGCACGTTCTGCCCGATGATGAAGCCCGCGTGCTGCGAGCACAGGAAGGCGCAGGTCTGGCCGAACTCCTCGGCCGTGCCGTAGCGGCCGGCGGGCACCGTGGCGGCACGGCGGGCGCGGGCCTCCTCGATGGAGATGCCGGCGCTCTCGGCCACCTTGATGTCCAGCGCGTCGGCGCGGTCGGTGGCGTGGATGCCGGGCAGCAGGTTGTTGATGCACACGCCCGAGGAGGCCACCTGCCGCGCCGTGCCCGCCACGTAGCCGGTGAGGCCGGCGCGCGCGCCGTTCGACAGGCCGAGGTTGGCGATCGGCGCCTTCACCGCCTGGGAGGTGATGTTCACGATGCGGCCCCAGCCGCGCTCCATCATCCCCGGCAGCACCGCCTTGATGAGCATGATCGGGGTGATCATGTTGCCCTCGACGGCCTTCAGCCAGTCCTCGCGCTCCCAGTCCGACCACACGCCCGGGGGCGGGCCGCCGGCGTTGTTCACCAGGATGTCGGGGGTCTCGCAGGCGGCCAGAACCTTGTCGCGCCCGGCCTCGGTGGTGATGTCGCAGGCCACCGTGGTGACCGGCACCTGGAAGCGGGCGCGGATGCTTTCGGCCGTCGCCTCCAGCGGGCCCTCGCTGCGCGCGTTCAGCACCAGCCCCACGCCGGCTTCCGCCAGCGCCTCCGCACAGCCGCGCCCAAGCCCCTTCGAGCCGGCGCAGACGATCGCCGTCCTGCCCCTGATTCCGAGATCCATCGGTTCTGTCCTTTCCGTCGCGCGGCCCGTGATGGCCACGGAAGAATGTGTTTCAGAATTGTTCACAGAGGTCGATACCCGGAGCAATTGCCCCAGATTTATGCACAGGACTGCAAAAGCGCCCGTAGCTGACCTGGATCAATGTCATTCCGCCGCCGTCGGGGTGACACTGGCACCAGCAAGGCGCCCCGGTGCGCGCGAATCATCCGACCCGCGAAAGGAGCCCAGACATGGAAACCGCCCCCTTCCCGGACCTGCCCGGCCGCCCACTGATGCGGGTCGATCACGTCACCCTGCACGAGGGCAATGTCACGCCGCTGCGCGCGGTCTGCCTCTCGCTGCGCGCAGGCGAGTGCCTGTCGCTGATCGGGCCCAAGGGTGCGGGCAAATCCGAGCTTCTCGCCCTGCTCGGCCGCCGCCTCGCCGACAGTCCGGACTGCCGGCTGGAGGGCAGCGTGCGCCTCGACGGGCGCGACCTCATGGCCGACGGCCCTGCCCGCCCGGACCAGATTGCCTGGGTACAGGAGGCGGCTGCGCCGCTCGAGGGCTCGGTGCACGAGTGCATCGCCAGGGGCCTGCGCGCGGCCGGGCGCGCGCGCAACGAGGCGGAGGTCGATGTCGCCGTCACCGCCGCGCTGCGCCGTGCCGGGCTCTGGCCCGAGCTCACCGGCCGGCTGCAGAGCTTCGGCGCCGATCTCACCTTCGGCCAGCAGCGCCGCCTCGCCCTCGCGATGGCACTGGCCTGCCGGCCGGAGATCCTGGTGATGGGCGAGCCCTTCGTGAGCGACCCCGCCGAGGCCGACGCCATGCTCGGCGTGCTCGAGGGCTTGCGCGGCCGGCTCACCATCGTGTTCCAGAGCCGCGATCTGCCCCGCGCCCGCCGGCTGGCAGACCGCACGGCCTACATGCAGGCCGGCAAGCTGCTGGAGATCGGCGAGACGCGGCAGGTGTTCGACGCGCCCCGCAGCCCCGCCTGCGGCGCCTTCATCGCCCGCGCCTGGGGCTGAGGGGTCGGCCCCGGGCGCGCAGATAGGGCATTCCCTTCGCGCGCCCGCTCGCCTATATCCCGGCCATGCTGGACCGAGCCGACAACCAACCCGCCCTGCCGCCCGAGATCGGGCGCCGTCGCACCTTCGCGATCATCTCGCATCCCGATGCGGGCAAGACCACGCTGACCGAGAAGTTCCTGCTCTACGGGGGCGCCATCCAGATGGCCGGCCAGGTGCGCGCCAAGGGCGAGGCCCGGCGCACCCGCTCCGACTTCATGAAGATGGAGCAGGACCGCGGCATCTCGGTCTCGGCCTCGGCCATGTCCTTCGAGTTCGACCGCTGGTGGTTCAACCTCGTCGACACGCCGGGCCACTCCGACTTCTCGGAGGACACCTACCGCACCCTCACCGCCGTGGACGCCGCGATCATGGTGATCGACGGCGCGAAGGGCGTGGAGAGCCAGACCCGCAAGCTCTTCGAGGTCTGCCGCCTGCGCGACCTGCCGATCCTGACCTTCTGCAACAAGATGGACCGGGAGAGCCGCGACACGTTCGAGATCATCGACGAGATCCAGGAGATGCTGGCGCTCGACGTGGCCCCGGCAAGCTGGCCCATCGGCATGGGGCGCGAGTTCCTCGGCTGCTACGACATGATCAACGACCGGCTCGAGCTGATGGACCGGGCGGACCGCAACGTGAAGGCCGCCTCGATCGAGATGAAGGGCCTGGACGACCCGAGACTTGATGAGAAGATCCCCGCCCATCTGCTTGAAAAGCTTCGCGAAGAAGTGGAGATGGCGCGTGAGCTGCTGCCGCGCTTCGACGAGCAGGCCTTCCGCGACGGCGCGATGACCCCGATCTGGTTCGGCTCGGCGATCAACTCCTTCGGCGTGCGCGAGCTGATGGCCGGCATCGGCAATTACGGCCCGCCGCCGCAGGTGCGCCCGGCCGAGCCGCGCCAGGTTTCCGCCGACGAGACAAAGGTTTCCGGCTTTGTCTTCAAGGTCCAGGCGAACATGGACCCCAAGCACCGCGACCGCGTGGCCTTCCTGCGCATCTGCTCGGGCCATTTCACCCGGGGCATGAAGCTGCATCACGTGCGCTCGAAAAAGCCGATGGCGGTGTCGAACCCGGTGATGTTCCTCGCCGCCGAGCGCGAGATCGCCGAGGACGCCTGGGCCGGCGACATCATCGGCATCCCCAACCACGGCCAGCTGCGCATCGGCGACGCGCTCACCGAGGGCGAGGCGCTGCGCTTCACCGGCATCCCCTCCTTCGCGCCGGAGCTGCTGCAATCGGTGCGCGCGGCCGACCCGATGAAGGCCAAGCATCTCGACAAGGCCCTCACCCAGTTCGCCGAGGAAGGCGCTGCCAAGCTCTTCAAGCCGATGATCGGCTCGGGCTGGATCGTGGGCGTGGTGGGTGCGCTGCAGTTCGAGGTGCTGGCGAGCCGCATCGAGCTGGAATACGGCCTGCCGGTGCGCTTCGAGCCCAGCCAGTTCACCTCCGCGCGCTGGATCTCCGGGCCGAAGGACAAGCTCGAGGCCTTCACGAAGGTCAACAAGGGCCACATGGCCGAGGATCACGACGGCGACCCGGTCTACCTCACCCGCCTGCAGTGGGACATCGACCGGGTGGAGCGCGACTATCCGGAGCTGCGCCTCACCGCCACCAAGGAAATGCATACCTGATGCACTGCGGCGCGGGGTTGCACCTCGCGCCGCGATCCGTCAGGCTGCCCCCGTCCGGAGCCGGCCCGCAGTCCCTGCCAGCCCTTGCCCGGACATGACAGCGCCCCAACTGAAAATCCCGCGCGGGCGGCGCTTTCGCCGTGCCGCCGTTGCAAGGAAGGGTCCCGGACATGTGGGCTGACATCGGCGTTTTCTTCGGCATCTGGGCGGCGGTGTATCTCGTCACCCTCGCGCTCTACTTCGGCCAGGGCGGCCTGCTGATGTGGATCAACCGCCGCTTCCCGGACAGGCGCATCCAGCCCAACCGCCGCGGCGAGGACCGGGCGCGCGCCGAGATCATCCAGTCGGTGAAATCGCTGGTGGTCACCTGCGGCTGTCTCGCCGGGGGATTGTGGCTGCAGTACATGGGCTGGACCATCTGGGCGCCGCTCGAGCTCACCTGGGTGAGCGCCATCGGCATGTTCCTCGTCTCCATCCTGCTCTACGACACCTGGTTCTACTGGGGTCACCGGCTGATGCACACGAAGAAGCTCTACAAGCACCATTTCTGGCACCACCGCTCGGTGGCGCCCACCGTGTGGTCGAACTACTCCGACACGCTGACCGACGCCTTCGCCATGCAGTCCTACTACCTGATCGTGCCGATCTTCGTGCCGATCCCGCCGCTGGTGCTCATCGCCCACCGGGTCTGGGACCATATCAACGGCCAGATAGGCCATTCCGGCTTCGAGTATTTCGCCGACAAAAGCACCCGCTTCCCCTCGCCCATGGTCTGCGTGACCTTCCACGACCAGCACCACGAGCACTTCCGCTACAACTACGCGAATTTCTTCAGCTTCTGGGACCGGGTCTGCGGCACGCTGCACCCGAAATACGACGAGAAGGTGGAGAGCTACTCCCTGCCCGCCCCGGCGCCGGAGAAGACGCCGGCCGAGTGACGCTCAGCGCGCAGGACAGGAACAGGGGCGCCCCGGAGCGCCCCTTTTTCATGCCCGCCGCCCGCGCAGCAAAAAGGGCCCCGCAGGGCCCCTCGCGTGTCGCGCTTGCGGAAGGCTTCAGTCCACGAAGGCCTTCTCGATCACGAAATCGCCGGGCTCGGAGTTCGAGCCCTCCTTCATGCCGGCGGCCTCGCAGAGCTCCTTGTGCTCCTGCAGCATGCCCATCGAGCCGCAGATCATCACCCGGTCGGTCTCCGGCGAGAGCGGCGCGCCGGTGGCGGTGGCGAAGCGGCCGTCGCGGATCCAGTCGGTCATGCGGCCCATCTCCGGCGAGGGCTCACGGGTGGTGGTGGTGATCAGGCGCAGCTTGTCGCCCACCAGCTCGGCGAGCAGCTCGTCGTTGCGGATCGCCTCGACCAGCGCCTTGCCGAAATCGAGCTCGCCCACGTCGCGGCAGGTCTGGGTGAGGATCACCTCGTCGAATTTCTCGTAGGTCTCCGGGTCGCGGATCACGCTGGCGAAGGGCGCGATGCCGGTGCCGGTGGAGAACATGATCAGCCGCTTGCCGGGGGTGAGCGCGTCATGCACCAGCGTGCCGACCGGCTTGGGGCGCATCACGATATGATCGCCCGGCTTGAGGTGCTGCAGCCGCGAGGTGAGCGGGCCGTCCTGCACCTTGATGGAGTAGAACTCCAGCTCCTCGTCCCAGGAGGGCGAGGCGATGGAATAGGCGCGCACCAGCGGCTTGCCGTCGACCACGAGGCCGATCATCGCGAACTCGCCGGAGCGGAAGCGGAAGCTTTGCGGGCGGTCACAGGTAAAGGAGAAGGTGCTGTCGGTCCAGTGCCGCACGGCATGGACCTTGAGGGACACGAATCCTTTCGGGGCGGCCGGGGCCGCGTCGGCGATCGTCTGGGCGTCTTCGCTCATGTTGCACCTGCTCCATCACACGGGTTTCGGGGCATATAGCGCCTTGTGCCGGGCTGTGAAACCCCCGTGCGGTACATTTACGCGAAAAATTTCGGGGATAGCCATAAACCACACCTGAAAAATGTTTATATTGCGATGCAACCGGATCGGCCAGAATCCTTGACTTTTCCGCACTATCGCGCGATATGGGGCGCATCAGATGAGGGGACGGGCCAATCCGGGCTGCCCCGGGGCCGCATGGATCTTTCGCGGCCATTCCTGCCGCAACAGCCCCGAAGCGGGCCTGGATGAAAGAACCATGACCAGTTTTTCCGATCTCGACCTTGACCCCAAGGTACTCGAAGCCATTTCCGAAGCCGGCTACACCAGCCCCACGCCCATCCAGGAGCAGGCCATCCCGCACGCCCTCGTGGGGCGCGACGTGCTCGGCATCGCCCAGACCGGCACCGGCAAGACCGCCAGCTTCACCCTGCCGATGATCACCATTCTCGCCCAGGGCCGGGCCAAGGCGCGCATGCCGCGCAGCCTCATCCTCTGCCCCACGCGTGAGCTCGCCGCCCAGGTGGCGGAGAATTTCGAGATCTACGGCAAGCACCACCGCCTCTCCATGGCCCTGCTGATCGGCGGCGTGTCCTTCAAGGACCAGGACAAGCTGATCGACCGCGGCGTGGACGTGCTGATCGCCACCCCCGGCCGCCTGCTCGACCATTTCGAGCGTGGCAAGCTGATGCTCACCGGCGTGCAGATCATGGTGGTCGACGAAGCCGACCGCATGCTCGACATGGGTTTCATCCCCGACATCGAGCGCATCTTCGGCCTCACCCCCTTCACCCGACAGACGCTGTTCTTCTCCGCCACCATGGCGCCGGAGATCACCCGCCTCACGGAAACCTTCCTGCACAACCCGGTGCGCGTGGAAGTGGCCCGGCAGGCCACCGCCTCTGCCACCATCGAGCAGTCGGTGTGCAAGCACGCCCCCTCCCGCAAGGACCGCTCCGAGACCGAGAAGCGCGAGGTTCTGCGCCGGCTGATGGAGGCCGAGGGCGAGGAGCTGCGCAACGCCATCATCTTCTGCAACCGCAAGCGCGACGTGGACGTGCTGTTCAAGAGCCTGCAGAAGCACGGGTTCAACGTGGGCGCCCTGCACGGCGACCTCGACCAGGCGGTGCGCATGCGCGTGCTCTCCGGCTTCCGCGACGGCTCGATCCGGTTCCTCGTGGCGTCCGACGTGGCGGCCCGCGGCCTCGACATCCCGAACGTGAGCCACGTGTTCAACTTCGACGTGCCGATCCACTCGGAAGATTATGTCCATCGCATCGGCCGCACCGGCCGGGCCGGCCGGAAAGGGCGCGCCATCACCATCTGCCTGCCGCATGAAGCGAAATACCTCGCCCAGATCGAAGACCTGGTGAAGGCCGAGATCCCGGTTGTCGAAAGCCCGCTCGGCGGCGGCGAGGCCGAGGCCTTCCGCCCCGAGGCGACCGACCGTCGCGAGAAGGAGGGCAAGCCCTCCCGCTCCCGCCGTGGCGAGCGCAAGCCGCGCGCCCGCAAGGCCGACCGCGAGGAGGCCCAGGCCACCGAGCCCGTCACCGCCGAGGCCGCGACTCCCGAGCCGGAGGAGGCCGTGGCCGCCCCCGCGCCGGCGCCGGTCCCCGCGAAGCAGGAGGCCGAGGAGCGCAGCTCCGAGGGCCGCTCCTCGCGCGGCGGGCGTGGCGGCTCCTCCAAGGGCCGTGGCGGCAAGGGTGGCGGGCGCGAGGCGCCGGTCATCGGGCTGGGCGACCATGTGCCGGCCTTCCTGCTGCGTGAATTCAAGGTGAAGCCCTCCCGCTCGCGCTCCGAGGCCGAGCAGGAAGAGGAAGACGCCACCGCCTGATCCCCCCGCGGGGCACGAGAGAACAGGGCCGCAGTCCGGGCGCCGGGCTGCGGCCTTTTCGTGTCCGCCACCTGCCCTTGCGGCAGGCGCTTCACATGTTCACGAAACTGCTTGCCTGCCAACGATCCCCGCAGCACTGTCGCCGGCATCATGCAAGGCACGAATCCCATCAAGGCGGCCCTGTGGATGCTCGGGGCCATCGCATCCTTCTCGGCCATGGCGGTCGCCGGTCGCGAGATCGCGGCGGAGCTCGATACGTTCGAGCTGATGATGTACCGCTCGGCCATCGGCTTTCTCGTGGTGCTGGGGCTGCTCGCCCTGCCCCGCGGCGGCGGCTACGCGCAGGTGCGCACCGCCCATCCGGGCCAGCACCTCGCCCGCAACGTGGTGCATTTCGCCGGGCAGAACCTGTGGTTCTTCGGCGTCGCCACCATCCCGCTCAGCCAGCTGGTGGCGCTGGAGTTCACCAACCCGATCTGGGTGGCGCTGCTCGCGCCGCTGTTCCTCGGCGAGCAGATGACCCGGGTGCGGGTGCTCGCGGCCGGCATCGGCTTCATCGGCATCCTCATCGTGGCCCAGCCCGGGGTGGCGCCGCTGGAATGGGGCCATGCGGCGGGGCTGGGCGCGGCGGTGGGCTTTGCGCTCAACACGCTCTTCACCAAGCGCATCATGCGCCATGACACCGTGCTCTGCGTGCTGTTCTGGATGACCCTGCTGCAGGGGCTCTTCGGCCTCGCCCTCGCCCTTCCGGGCGGCATCGCCGTGCCCTCGCAGGCCATGCTGCCCTGGGTGCTCATCGTGTCGGTCTGCGGGCTCACGGCGCATTTCTGCCTCACCTCGGCGCTGCAGTTCGCGCCGGCCTCGGTGGTGGCGCCGATGGAGTTCCTGCGCCTGCCGGTGATCGCGCTGCTGGGCATGTGGGTGTACCACGAGCCGCTGATGGCGCCGGTGTTCGTCGGGGCGGCGCTGATCCTCGCGGGCAACGTGATCTCCGTGCGGGCCGAGCGCCGCCGCGCGGGGCGGGAGGCCGCCGGGGCAGTTCCACATTGACCATCTGGTAAATCTCTGGTTGTACCCGTGTCACAGCGAACACGACGAAAGAGGACCATCGGATGATTTCCCGAACCACGCTGGCCAGCCTTGCCTGCCTCTCTGCCATGGCGCTCACCCTCGGCGCCGGAGCGGCCTCGGCCGAAGGCTCCTGGCGCCGCGACGCGCTGCGCGCCCTCGGCTCGGCCGCCAACTCAGGGGGCAACCACAGCGGCCCGGCCGCCGAGGGCACAGTCTCCGCCGCCGATCCGCAGAGCCTGGTGGACGCGATCCTTGCCGAGGGCTACCGCGCCGAACTGAGCACGGATTCCGAGGGCGACCCGCATATCAAGAGCGGTGCGGCCGGCGTGAACTACGACATCGACTTCTACGGCTGCACCGAGGGCGAGAGCTGCGACACGATCTGCTTCACCGCCGGCTTCGACCTCGAGAACGGATCGACCCCGGACGTGGTGAACGACTGGAATTCCAACGAGTTCATCGGCCCGGCCTATCTCGATTCCGAGCTCGACCCCTACCTCGACTACTGCGTGGTGGGCGTGAACGGCATGCAGGCCGAAGGCTTTTCCTCCGTGCTCGACAACTGGTCGCGCGCGCTGGGGGATTTCCAGGGCAAGATCGGCTTCTGAGCCGCCTGCCCCGCGCCGCAGCCTCGGGTTGCGGCGCGGGGGCATGCTGCACCTGCACATTGAAGGGCTTGGAAGGGCGCGCGCGCCGTGCTAAGCGCGCCCGTGGAACCAACCGGACAGTGCGAGGAGCACAACCATGAACATCGACAAGATCCCGGCGGGCAAGAACCCCCCCTCCGACATCAACGTGGTCATCGAGATCACCGGTGGCGCGAACGGCGGCCAGCCGGTCAAGTACGAGCTCGACAAGGACTCCGGCGCCGTCTTCGTCGACCGCATCGTGAACACCCCGATGTTCTACCCCTGCAACTACGGCTTCGTGCCCAACACCCTGCATGACGACGGCGACCCGACCGACGTGCTGGTGCTGTGCGACTTCGCCCTGCAGCCCGGTGTCGTGATCCGCTGCCGCCCGGTCGGCGTGCTGAAGATGGAAGACGACGGCGGCATGGACGACAAGCTCATCGCCGTGCCCCACGTGAAGACCGACCCGTTCCAGGCCCATATCAACGACCTGGAAGACATCCCGGCCAAGACCCGCGACCGCATCAAGCACTTCTTCGAGCACTACAAGGACCTCGAGGCCGGCAAGTGGGTGAAGGTGATCGGCTGGGGCGACAAGGCCGAGGCCGAGACCATCCTGCAGAAATCCGTGGACGCCGTCGCCAAGGCCTGAGGCCCGGCCGACCCCACGATCCGGAGGGAGGCGGCGCGCCCGCCTCTCTCCCCGCCCCCCACGCCTCCACGGAGCGCCCCCGCATGATCTACTCCACCGGCCGTGACTGGCTCGGCGCCCGCCACAAGGCCGTGGCGCTCATCGGCATGTCGGGCGTGGGCAAGACCCGCATCAGCCAGTTGCTGCGCGATGACGGGGACTGGTTTCACTACTCGGTCGATTTCCGCATCGGCACGCGCTACCTCGGCGAATACATCGCCGACGATTTCAAGCGCGAGGCGATGAAGGTGCCGCTGCTGCGCGAGATGCTGCGCTCGGATTCGATCTACATCGGCTCGAACCTCTCGTTCCACAATCTCGCGCCGCTCTCGCACTGGCTGGGCAAGCCGGGCAACGCCGAGGCCGGCGGCATCCCCTTCGAGGAATATTGCCGCCGCCAGCGCCTGCACCGCGCCGCCGAGGCCGCCTCCATGCTTGATGCGGGCGAGTTCATCGAGCGTGCCGGCACGCTCTACGGTTACCCGCATTTCGTCTGCGACACTTCCGGCTCGATCTGCGAGGTGGTCGACCCGGCCGACCCCGAAGACCGCGTGCTGCGCGGCGTGAGCGAGGCGATGCTCATCGTCTACATCCGCGGCTCGGAGGCGCATGAGGACGCGCTGAAGGCCCGCTTCGACCGCGCGCCCAAGCCGATGTACTACCGCGAGGATTTCCTGCGCGCGCAGTGGAGCCGCTATCTCGCGGAGCGCGGCGTGGAGGAAGACGCGGTCGACCCCGACGATTTCATCCGCTTCGGCTTCGCCCAGCTTCTCGGCCACCGCCGCCCGCTCTACCAGGCCATCGCCGACAACTGGGGTGTCACGGTGGAGGCCGACGACATCGCCGAAGTCACCACCGCGGCCGAGTTCGACACCCTCGTCGCCCGGGCGCTCGACGCGCGCGGCTGAGCGCCCCGTCAAGCTTCCGTAAGGGAAAACCGTGCGCGGCATTTGCAATGCGCGCGCCGCTGGCCTATCTCCCTGCTCCTGACTGAAGGGAGCAAACGCGATGCCGATCAAGATCCCCGGAGACCTGCCCGCCTACGACGTGCTCAGCCGCGAGGGTGTGATGGTCATGTCCGAGGAGATGGCACTGCGCCAGGACATCCGGCCTTTGCAGATCGCGCTCCTGAACCTGATGCCCAAGAAGGTGCAGACCGAGACGCAGTTCGTCCGCCTCATCGGCTCCACCGCGCTGCAGGTGGAATTCAGCCTGATCCGGATGACCGAGCACCAGTCGCGCCACACCGCGCCCGCGCATATGGAGAGCTTCTACGCCACCTTCGAGGAGGCCCGGCACCGCAAGTTCGACGGGCTCATCATCACCGGCGCGCCGATCGAGCTGCTGGAATACGACCAGGTCACCTACTGGGACGAGCTGCGCCGCATCTTCGACTGGACCCAGACCAACGTGCACCGCACCCTCGGGGTGTGCTGGGGCGCGCAGGCGATGCTCAACCACTTCCACGACGTGCCCAAGCACACGCTGGACACCAAGAGCTTCGGCTGTTTCGAGCACCGGGTGCGGGTGCCCACCGCGCCCTGCCTGCGCGGCTTCGACGACAGTTTCATCGTGCCGGTGAGCCGCTGGACCGAGATCCGCGAGGCTGACCTGCCGCCCGGGCTCGAGGTGCTGGCGGATTCGGAGGAGAGCGGCCCCTGCCTGGTCGACGACCCCGCCCACAAGGCGCTCTACATGTTCAACCACCTCGAATACGAGACCGGCACCCTCAAGGAGGAGTACGACCGCGACGTGGCCGGCGGCAAGCCCATCCACGTGCCGGTGAACTACTACCCCAAGGACGACCCCTCCCGCCCGCCGCGCAACGGCTGGCGCAGCCATGCCCACCTGTTCTACGGCAACTGGGTGAATGACATCTACCAATCCTGCCCGTACGATCTGAACGACATCGGCCGCTGAAACCCGGCCCCGCTCCCGGGCGTTGCCCGGGCTGCGGCGGCCCCCCGGCCGCCTGACAGCATAGGGACGCAGCCGATGGCCGATACCAGCGCGACACAGGACACCCCGACCCCCGATGGCGTCGAGCCCGGGGCCATCGGCCGCTTCTTCCGCGAGGAGGCGCCGAAGGAAATCCGCCGGGCCATCGAGGAGGGGTCGAAGAAGGACATCCTCTCGCCCAGCTATCCCTACGACACCACCATCGACGGCGAGAGCTACGGCAAGCAGCTCGAGGCCCTGCAGATCGAGCTTGTGCGCATGCACGAGTGGGTGCGCCGCTCGGGGGCACGCGTCGTGGTGCTGTTCGAGGGCCGCGACGCCGCCGGCAAGGGCAGCACCATCAAGCGCTTCGCGGCAAACCTGAACCCGCGCACCGCCCGGGTCGTCGCCCTCGGCAAGCCCTCGGACGTGGAGGCGGGCGAGTGGTATTTCCAGCGCTACATCCGCCACCTGCCCACCGCCGGCGAGATCGCCTTCTTCGACCGCTCCTGGTACAACCGCGCCGTGGTCGAGCATGTCTTCGGCTTCTGCACGTCCCGGCAGCGGGCGCATTTCTTCGCCCAGGCGCCGCAGTTCGAGTCGATGCTCGTCGAGGATGGCATCCACCTCATCAAGATCTGGCTCACCGTGGGCCGGGCCGAGCAGCTCCGCCGCTTCCTCGCCCGCGAGGACGACCCGCTGAAGCACTGGAAGCTCTCGCCCATCGACGTGGAGGGCCTGTCGCGCTGGGACGCCTATTCCGCCGCCATCCGCGAGATGTTCGAGGCGACGCACAATCCCGTCACCCCCTGGACCGTGGTGCGCTCCGACGACAAGAAGCGCGCCCGCCTGCAGGCCATCCGCCACGTGCTGCGCGCCCTGCCCTACGACGGGCGCGACGAGGCCGCCATCGGCGAGAGCGACCCGGCGCTGTGCGGCGGCCCGGAGATCATGCCCGACGAGAACGTCTGAGCATGCCGGCCCCGCTTCCCTCCGCGCGCGCGCTCGGGTAGAGGGGGGCATGGCAGAGGATGAGAAGACCGGCCGGCGCGGCTATCACCACGGCAACCTGCGCGAGGCGCTGGTCGAGGCCGCCATCGCCCTGATCGAGGAGCGCGGGCCCCAGGGCTTCACCATCGCCGAGGCGGCGCGCGCCGCGGGCGTGAGCCCCGCAGCCCCCTACCGCCACTTCAAGGGCCGCGAGGAGCTGATCGCCGAGGTGGCCCGCCGCGGCTTCCTCATCTTCGCCGAGAAGCTCGAGGCCGCGCGCGCCCGTGCCCCCGGCTCGCCCCTGCGCGCCTTCGAGGCGGTGGGCCGGGCCTATCTCGACTTCGCCCGCACCCACCCCGGGCATTACATCGCCATGTTCGAATCCGGCCTCTCCATCGCCGGCAGCGCCGAGCTCAACGATGCCGCGGGCCGGGCCATCGGGGTGCTCAACCGCTCGGCGGAGGAGCTCTTCGCCCATCTGCCGCCCGAGAAGCGCCCGCCCACCAGCATGGTGAGCCACCATATCTGGGCGCTCTCGCACGGGGTGGTGGAGCTGTTCACCCGCGGCGGGCCCGGCCGCCGGGCGCCCTTCTCGCCCGAGGAGCTGCTCGAATCCGGCTCCGCCATCTACCTGCGCGGCCTCGGCCTGCTGCCGGATTTCGACTGACCCCCACCTTGCGTGATTTTTCGCCGGCCCCCTCTTGCGCGGCGCCTTGCGCTTCCCAAGTATGTAAATGTGATTAACATTCACATCGGAGCAAAGAGGACATGATCGACACACTCACCAACAGGTTGAAGGCCGTGGAAGACTGGCTCGACGCCAGGGGCAAGCCTGCATGGATCGCCAGCATGGTGCTGGGGTTCGTGGTGTTCTGGCCGCTGGGCCTCTTCCTTCTCGCATACATGATCTGGAGCAATCGCATGGGCTGCAAACGCAACGCCAAATCCTTCTGGGCCAACCGCCGCGCCGGGCATGAGAGCACCGGCAACGTCGCCTTCGACGAGTACCGCGCCGAGACCCTGCGCCGCCTCGAGGAGGAGCAGACCGCCTTCCGCGGCTTCATGGAGCGGCTGCGCCGCGCCAAGGACCAGGCCGAGTTCGAGCGCTTCATGGACGAGCGCCGCCGCGGCCGCGACGATGCCTCCGACGCCGAGGTGGTCGCCTGATCCCTCCCGCGCCCTCCTCCCGCTCGCCGGGCGGAGGACCCCGCGATGGACAGCCGGGGGCACCGCGTGCCACTGTGCCCCCGAATATTGCCCCTCGAGAGGATGACATGAACGGCCTGCCCGACCCCGACCGCGACCCCCAGTTCTACGACGGCGTGCCCCTGCGCCGCTTCATCGCCTGGATCATCGACATCGTGCTGGTGGGCATCTTCACCGCGCTGGTGCTGTTCATCCTCGCCCTGCCCAGCCTCGGCCTGGTGTTCTTCATCACCGCCGGTGTCTGGGCCGTGATCGACGTGCTCTACCGGGTGATGACCCTGTCGGGCGGCTCGGCCACGCTGGGCATGCGGATGATGGGCATCGAGATCCGCGCCGTCACCGGCGACCGGCTCACCACCGGGCTCGCGGCGGCGCACACCGTGCTCTACCTCATCTGCTACGCCTTCGTGCTGGTGCAGGTGGCCAGCGTCGTGCTGATGATCGCCGCCCGCCCGGGCCGCGGCATCCCCGACTTCATCCTCGGCACCGCCGCCATCAACCGCCCCGTCTGAGCCGCGCCCCCGCCTTACGCCACGTAGCCCGGCCCCGGCGGGTCCGGGCCGCCGGGAAAGCGGTTGTTCGGGCGGGGAATTTGCTGTTAGGCTTTTCTCAATCGAGATGCTGCACAACAGGGTCGCATGCGCCACACCGGTACTCTCACTCCGCAGTTCTTCGTCACGGCTCCCCAGCCCTGTCCTTACCTTGCCGGCCGGCAGGAGCGGAAACTGTTCACCGCGCTTTACGGTGACAACTCGGTGGCGCTGAACGACACGCTGTCGCGCAAGGGCTTCCGGCGCAGCCAGAACGTGCTCTACCGCCCCTCCTGCGCCGATTGTGCCGCCTGCCTCTCCGCCCGCCTGCCGGTGGCCGATTTCCGGCCCTCGCGCTCGCAGGCCAAGGTGCTGCGCCGCAATTCCGACATCGTGCGCCGCTCCAACGCCCCCTGGGCGACGGAGGAACAGTTCGAGCTGTTCCGCGCCTATCTCGACGCCCGCCATGCCGATGGCGGCATGGCCGAGATGGACGAGATCGAGTTCGCCGCCATGATCGAGGAGAGTCCGGTGCGCACCCGCGTGGTGGAATACCGGCTGCCGGAGGAGAACGACCGCCTCATCGCCGTCTGCCTCACCGACCTGCTGGCCGATGGCGTGTCGATGGTCTACTCCTTCTTCGACACCACGCTGGAGCGCCGCAGCCTCGGCGCCTTCATGATCCTCGACCACGTGCGCATCGCGAGCGATGCGCAGTTGCCCTACGTCTACCTCGGTTACTGGGTGCCCGGCAGCCCGAAGATGGCCTACAAGGCGCGCTACCGCCCCTTCGAGATCTACCAGGCCGGCCGCTGGCTGCGGGTGGACCGTCCCGAGGCCGTGCGGACCGACGAGCATCCGCTCTCCTCCACCCCCATCCTCGAACAGGTGGCCGAGATCACCTCGCGCGAGCTGCTCGACGACCGCTGAGCCGCCCGGCCGCCCCTCGCTTCCTGACAGTCTCCGGGCCCCGTGCACCCCTCCGGCGCATGGCGGACCCACCGGCAACGGGCCGCCGGCTTCGCGCGCGGCCCCGCGCCGGCCGGTTCGGCTTGACACCGCCGCGCGGTTGCGCATTTGTGGCGCTCCCACAAACCGGGCGTTTCGTAGGCGCCGAACCTGAAGGAGTCTCCCATGACCTCCCCGATCACGATCACCCTGCCCGATGGCGCCGCGCGCGAATACGAGGCCGGCGTGACCGGCATGGACGTGGCCGCCGACATCTCCAAGTCGCTCGCCAGGAACGCCATCGCCTGCACCGTGAACGGCACCTTCAGCGATCTCTCCCGCCCCATCGAGGCCGACGCCACCCTCGCCATCCACACGATGAAGGACGAGGCGCAGGCGCTTGAGCTCATCCGCCACGACGCCGCCCACATCATGGCCCGCGCCGTGCAGGAGCTCTGGCCCGACACGAAGGTCACCATCGGCCCGGTGATCGAGAACGGCTGGTACTACGATTTCGACCGCGACGAGCCCTTCTCCGCCGAGGACCTCGAGGCGATCGAGCAGCGCATGTGCAAGATCATCGACGCGCGCGACCCCGTGCGCACCGAGGTCTGGCCGCGCGACCGCGCCATCGCCTATTACGAGGAGCGCGGCGAGCCCTTCAAGGTGGAGCTGGTGAACGCCATTCCCGAGGGCCAGGCCATCCGCATGTACTGGCACGGCGACTGGCAGGACCTCTGCCGCGGCCCGCATCTCGTGCACACCGGCCAGGTGCCGCGCGACGCCTTCAAGCTGATGAGTGTCGCCGGCGCCTACTGGCGCGGTGACAGCCGCAACAAGATGCTCCAGCGCATCTACGGTGTCGCCTTCCGCAGCAAGGCCGACCTCACCGCCTATCTCACCATGCTCGAGGAGGCCGCCAAGCGCGACCACCGCCGCCTGGGCCGCGAGATGGACCTGTTCCACCTCCAGGAAGAAGCCCCCGGCATGGTGTTCTGGCACCCCAACGGCTGGTCGCTCTACTGCACGCTGGAAGACTACATGCGCCGCCGCCTCACCGCGGCGGACTACCGCGAGGTGCGCACCCCCCAGGTGGTGGACCGCAAGCTCTGGGAGGCCTCCGGCCACTGGGACAAGTACCGCGAGAACATGTTCATCACCGAGATCGATGAGGAACATGCCAACGAGAAGCGCGTGAACGCCCTGAAGCCGATGAACTGCCCCTGCCACGTGCAGATCTACAACCAGGGCCTGAAGAGCTACCGCGACCTGCCGCTGCGCATGGCCGAGTTCGGCGCCTGCCACCGCTACGAGAGCTCCGGCTCCATGCACGGGCTGATGCGCGTGCGCGGCTTCACCCAGGACGACGCGCATATCTTCTGCACCGAGGACCAGATCGAGGCGGAGACGGCGAAGTTCATCACCCTGCTCTCCGCCGTCTACCGCGATCTCGGCTTCGCCAGCTTCGACATCAAGTTCTCCACCCGGCCGGAGGTGCGCGCCGGCTCCGACGCGATCTGGGACAAGGCGGAGGCAGCCCTCGAGGGCGCGGTGCGCAAGGTCACCAACGATTACGTGGTCGACCCCGGCGAGGGCGCCTTCTATGGCCCGAAGCTCGACTTCAAGCTCACCGATGCCATCGGGCGCGAGTGGCAGTGCGGCACCTTCCAGGCCGATTTCGTGCTGCCCGAGCGGCTGGAGGCCGAGTATGTCGGCGAGGACGGCGCCAAGCACCGCCCGGTGATGCTCCACCGCGCCATCCTCGGCTCCTTCGAGCGCTTCATCGGCATCCTGATCGAGAACTACGCCGGCCGTTTCCCGCTGTGGCTCGCGCCGCGGCAGGTGGTGGTGGCCTCGATCGTCTCGGACGCGGACGACTACGTCGACGAGGTCGTGGCCGCCCTGCGCGCCCGGGGCCTGCGCGCCGAGGCCGACAAGCGCAACGAGAAGATCAACTACAAGGTGCGCGAGCACTCGGTGGGCAAGGTGCCGGTCCTGCTTGCGCTCGGCCGGCAGGAAGTGGAGGCGCGCAGCGTTTCCGTGCGCCGCCTGGGCGAGAACGGCCAGAAGGTGATGGGCCTCGACGAGCTACTCGCCGGGCTCGCCGAAGAGGCCACGCCGCCGGATCTGCGTTGATCGCAGCGTGTTTTGTTCAAGTTCCGGGCCGTTCGCGCCGGCCCGGAGCGAAACGGGCATTGCAACTGGCGCGGAATACACTATTTTTGCGTTCCTGAACTCCGGACGAGCCGTATTGCGCCCGGGCTCTCTTGAACAATCGAAGGATCCAGCACCATAGCTCGCAGACCTCAAAATGCGCCGCCCACCCGCGACACCGGCCCCCGTGTGAACGACCGGATTCGCGCTCCCGAAATCCGTCTGATCGGTGCCGACGGTGAGAATGTCGGCGTGGTTTCCCCGCGCGACGCCCTCTCCATGGCCCAGGAAGCAGGTCTCGACCTCGTCGAGATCTCGCCGAATGCCACGCCCCCGGTGTGCAAGATCATGGACTTCGGCAAGTTCAAGTATGAACAGCAGAAGAAGGCGGCCGAAGCGCGCAAGAACCAGCGGGTCATTGAAATCAAGGAAGTGAAGTTCCGTCCGAACATCGATCAGCACGATTACGATGTGAAGATGCGCAACGTCACGAAGTTCCTTGGCGAGGGCGACAAGGTCAAGGTCACCCTGCGCTTCCGTGGCCGCGAGATGGCGCATATGGAGCTGGGCTCCCAGCTTCTGCGCCGCGTGGCGGGCGATGTCGAGTCGCTGGGCAAGGTCGAGTCCATGCCCAAGCTCGAAGGCCGCCAGATGGTGATGGTGATCGGCCCCCTGCGCTGATCACCCGCCCGGGGCCTCTCCCACCGGGGGGGGGCCGGCCCGCCTGCCGGGCCACCCGCGGCATGCAGCTGCCCCTGCCGCGAAAGAGCATTGGACGGCGCCCCGGGGCGCCGCTAAGCTCCGCCCTCATGAGCAAGCAATCCGAAACCGATCTCCGCTACCACGACATGGGCGGCCTGCCTGCCGGCCCCGTCGAGCGGTCGGAGCATGACTATGCCCTGTGGGAAAAGCGCGTGGACGCGCTGATGGTGCTTTCCACGAGCCGCGGCCTGTTCACGGTCGACGGGCTGCGCCGCGCCATCGAGGACATGGGCCCTGACGCCTACGAGACCCGGAGCTACTACGAGCGCTGGATCTATGCCGTGAACCGCAACCTGATCGAGGCCGGCGCCTACACGCCCGACGAACTCGCCGCGCGCATGGAGGCGGTTGCCGCCCGCGGCGCGGACTATGCCACCTGCTCGCGCGCCGCGGAGCCCTCTGATGCCTGAGATCACGGTGCGCGTGAAGACCTGGCCCAGCCACGGGCTGCACGTGCGCACGCCGCGCTACCTGCGCGGCAAGCGCGGCGTGATCGAGCGGGAGCTCGGCCGCTTCCCCAACCCCGAGCAGCTCGCCTACGGCCTGCCCGCGCCGGAGCGCAAGCTGGTGCGCGTGCGCTTCACCATGGCCGAGGTCTGGGGGGCCGGGGCGGAAAATCCGGACGACACGCTGGACGCGGAAATTTACGAGCACTGGCTCGAAGCTGACGAGGGCTGAGACATGCCGCATGACGATCACGACCACGACCACGAGCACGTCCACCACGAGGGCATGAGCCCGTCCGGCCACCCTTACAGGGCGGATCAGGATGAGCCGCTTACCTATTGGCAGACAATGGAAATCGCCGTTCGCGAACTGCTGGAGGAGAAGGGCATCTTCTCCGCCGCCGAGATCGCAACGGCCATCGGGCGGATGGACGCCCGCTCGCCGGCCGACGGGGCGCGCGTGGTGGCGAAGGCCTGGACCGACCCCGCTTTCAAGGCGCGCCTGATGGCCGACGGCTCGGCCGCCGCCGCCGAGCTCGGCTGTGCCATCGACGCGCTGAAGCTGGTGGTGGTGGAGAACACCGCCGACACGCACAACGTCATCGTCTGCACCCTGTGCTCGTGCTACCCGCGAAACCTGCTCGGCCTGCCGCCCGACTGGTACAAGAACCGTGCCTATCGCAGCCGGGTGGTGAAGGAGCCGCGCAGCGTGCTGGCCGAGTTCGGCCTCGCCCTTCCGGACAGCATCCGGGTGCGGGTGCATGATTCCACCGCCGACATGCGCTACATCGTGCTGCCCGCCCGGCCCGCCGGCACCGAGGGCTGGAGCGAGGAGCGGCTGGCCGCCCTGGTGACCCGCGACAGCATGATCGGCGTGGGCCTGCCGCATGCCGCCGCCTGAGGTGGCGCTTGTGATCGGGGCGCCGGCGCTCTAGGGAGGGGGTCTCCCCGCCCCGGTGCGCCCGGGCCCCGCGCAGGACGAGCCCCGACATGCAACCCGCCGTCATCCGCTTCCGGCATCCGGGCCAGGACCCCGGCTTCGGCCCGCGCCTGCTCCGGCACTGGGCCGAGCTGTTCCGGCTCGCCTGGCCGGTGATGCTGGCGCGCACCGGCATCTTCACCCTGTCGCTCGCCGATATCGTGATGGTGGGCCAGCACGACACGGCGGCGCTGGCCGCTCTCTCCATGGGCTACGCGGTGTTCTTCCCGGTGATGATCACCGGCGTGGGCGCGATGTCGGGCATCGTGGCCGAGACGGCGCGGCACGCGGGCGCGGCCGATGCGCAGGGCGCGGCGGCCACATGGCGCCGCGGCGTGGCCTGGTCGCTCGCGGTCGGGCTGGGCTGCACGGTGCTGGCGCTGTTCTCGGAAACCTGGCTGGAGCTGATCGGCCAGGCGCCGGAGCTGGTCTCGGGCGGCGGCAGCGTGGCGCGATGGCTCGCGCCGGGCGCGGTGCTGCAGATCGTCTTCGTCGCCTCCTGCTTCTACCTCGAGGGGCGCTCGCGGCCCCTGCCCGGCCTGGTGCTGATGGCGCTGGCCAACGTGGTGAACATCGCCGGGAACCTCGCGCTCATCGACGGCGCGGCCGGGCTCCCGGCCCTGGGTGCCGAGGGCGCGGCCATCGCCTCCACCGCGGCGCGGGCGGTGATGGCGCTCGGCATCCTCGCCTGGATCCTCCGGCTGCCGGAGGTGCGGCGCCTGCCGCGCTGCGGCTTCTGGGGCCCGGGCGGCTGGGCCGCGGGGCGCGAGATCCGGGTGATCGGCGTCGCGGCCGGCGCGGCCTTCTTCTTCGAGACCATGGCCTTCGCGGCGCTTTCGCAGGTGGCGGGGCTGATCTCGCCCGAGGCGCTCGCGGCCTACACCATCGCCCACCAGGTGGAGGCGACGGTGTTCATGGTGGCCCTCGGCCTGTCGGTGGCGACGGCGGTGCGGGTGGCGGCCGCGCGCGGCGCCGGCAACATCGCCGAGGCGCGCTTCGCCGGGTGGTCGGGTCTCTCGGCCACGGCGGGCACCATCGCGCTCTGTGCCGGGGTCGTGGTGTGGCAGGCGCCGCTGCTCGGCAGCCTGTTCACCGGCGATCCCGAGCTGCTGGGCCGGCTCACGCCGCTCTTCGCCATCCTCGCCCTGTCGCTGGTGTTCGACGGCGGGCAGGTGGTGGCGGGCCAGTGCAACCGCGCGCTCGGCGACAGCTGGGGCACCACGCTGCGCTTCTTCATCGGCTTCTGGCTGGTGATGCTGCCGCTGGGCATCGTGCTGGGCCTGCATACGCCGCTCGCCGAACGGGGCCTGTTCATCGCCACCGCGCTCGGCTGCTTCGCCGCGGTGCTGATGCTCAGCCTGCGCTTCCATACCCTGCTGCGTCGACTGGAGAGCCGTGCATGACCCCTGCCTCGTCCCGCCCCCTGCGCCAACGCCTCGGCTTCGCGGCCGAATACGCCGTGCTGCGCGTGGCGCTGGCGCTCCTCGGCTGGCTGCCGCTGAACCGGCAGATCGCCATCGCCGGCCGGCTGGGGGCCACGCTGGTGCCGAACGTCGCCAGCCTGCGCAAGCGGATGAGCCGCAACCTCGACCTCGCGCTGCCCGGCACCCCGCCGGAGCGCCAGCGCGAGATCATGCACGAGCTGGGCGACAATTTCGGCCGGCTGCTGATGGAATACGCCCTGCTGGCCGAGCTGGTGAAGGACCACGACCGCGTCACCCTGCACGGGCCCGGGCTGGAGGCGATCCGCGCCTCGCAGGCCGAGGGACGCGGCGCGCTGCTGGTCTCGGCGCATTTCGGCAACTGGGAGAGCATCCGCATGGGGCTCAAACTGGCCGGCATCGAGTGCGGCATGATCTATCGCGCCTTCAACAACCCGAAGTTCGACGAGCTGGTGCGCGGCCGCATGGTGGCCGCCGGCGCGCCGGTGGTGGTGAAGGGCCGCTCGGGCATGCGCGCCTTCGTGGAGCATCTCGCGAAGGGCGGCGTGGCGCTGATCCTCGTCGATCAGAAGCAGACCGGCGCGCCCCGCCTGCCCTTCATGGACATTCCCGCCGAGACCGTGCCGGCCGCCGCACAGCTCGCGATGCGCTACCGCATCCCCATGGTGCCCGCCTTCGGCCGGCGGCTGGAGGACGGGGTGAGCTTCGACGTGACGCTGGAGGAACCGATCACCGAGGGCGATGCCACCGAGCGGATGATCACCATGAACGCGCGCATCTCGGATTGGATCCGGGCGTGGCCGGGCCAGTGGCTCTGGCTGCACCGGCGTTGGCGCTGACCGCGCGCGGGGCTGCGGCGGCCGCGTGTCCCGCCCCGTCTCGCGGGGCTGTCGGCATGCCGTCTCGGGGGAACGGAAGTGCGCCGCTTCCAGCGAGAAGAACTGTGCCGCTTCCAGCGAGAAGAACTGTGCCGCTTCCAGTGAGAAGAGCTGTGCCGCTTCCAGCGAGAGGAAATATGCCGCTTCCAGCGGCGGGCCACCCCGCTCTCAGGGCTCGATCCAGGCCGCGCCGAGGATGGGGCCCACCTTGCCGTCCTGCAGGATGACCGCGAGCCCCTTGCCCATCGAGGGCATCGGCGCGCTGAAGGTCACCGGGCCGCGGCCATCCCACACGCCGAGCTTCATCCAGTCGCGCACCACGTTGGTGTAGACCACGGTCTTGCCGGCATTCTCGCCGCGCTCGATACGCACGGTCTGCGGCTCGTCGTAGGTCACGAGGTGCAGGATGCCCTTGGCGCGGAACTGCAGCGGCATGCGGGGAGTGAGCTTCACGTCGATGGAATCGGAGCGGCGCACCAGCTCGATCTGCGCAGGCGAGGGCATGGCCCGCTGTGCCCGCACCGCTGCCGCGATCGCCTGCGCATCGGACCCCACCATCCGCTCCACGCCCTGCACGATGGCCTGGGGCGTGTAGATGGACCGGGCATGGAACATCGAGGTATAGGCCTTCTGCCGCCGGGTGTTCTCGGGCCGGGCGAAACGGTCGCGCCAGCCGAGGTAGTCCCAGTAGTCGACATGCAGGGTGAGCACCAGCAGGCCCGGCTCGCGCGCCAGAGTGTCGGCCAGCGCATCGGCCGGCGGACAGGCGGAACATCCCTGGCTGGTGAAGAGCTCGATGACCACCGGCTTCTCTTCGGCCGCGGAGGGCATCACCGTCATGGGAAGAAGGCTCAGGGCGGTGAGCAGGGCGAGAAAGCGGCGCATGTGATCCTCGGATTTCCGTTGGCCCTCAAGCTAGGCGCGCGGAGCGTCACGTGCCAGTCAAGCTTTCGGGAGAAGCCGGCCACCCTGCGAGAATATCGGCACACCTGTGACATCTGCGCCGCAGCCGCCTCGCTTGCGTGGCGCGGCGGGCGGCGGAGAGCGCCGCAACAGCCCGCCTCGCCGCCCCGCCTGCTGCCGGAGGCGCCCGCCGCCACGCCGCGCATGTGGCGGAGGGCAAAGGAAAAAGCCCGCCTCCGGGGGCGGAGGCGGGCCATTTTCCTGTCGGGTGCGGCCCCGGGGGGCCGCGCCGGTCGGCGCCGGATCAGGCGGCCTTCGCGAGGCTGCGCAGCACGTAGTGCAGCACGCCACCGTTCTCGACGTACTCGATCTCCACCGCGGTATCGATGCGGCAGCGCAGGGTGATCTCCTTCACCGTGCCGTCGGCGTAGGTGATGGTCGCCGGCACGTTGGCCTGCGGCTTCAGATCGCCCTCGAGCCCGGTGATCGACACGGTCTCGTCGCCGGTGAGGCCCAGCGACTTGCGGGTGTCGCCGCCGGTGAACTCGAACGGGATCACGCCCATGCCCACCAGGTTGGAGCGGTGGATGCGCTCGAAGCTCTCCGCGATCACGGCCTTCACGCCGAGGAGCGCGGTGCCCTTTGCCGCCCAGTCACGCGAGGAGCCGGTGCCGTACTCCTTGCCCGCGATGACCACGAGCGGGCTGCCCTGCTCGATGTACTCCATCGCCGCATCGTAGATCGAGGTGGTCTCGCCGTCGGGGCCCTTGGTGTAGCCACCCTCGACGCCGTCGAGCATCTCGTTGCGGATGCGGATGTTGGCGAAGGTGCCGCGCATCATGATCTCGTGGTTGCCGCGGCGCGAACCGTAGGAGTTGAAGTCGCGCACCGGAACCTGGCGGTCGATCAGGTACTTGCCCGCCGGGTGGTCGGCCTTGAAGGAGCCGGCCGGGGAGATGTGGTCGGTGGTCACCGAGTCCGCGAGCAGGGCGAGGATCTTGGCGCCCTTCACGTCCGCGATGGTGCCCGGCTCCATGCCCATGCCCTCGAAGTAGGGCGGGTTCTGCACGTAGGTCGAGCTCGCCGGCCAGGAGTAGGTGAGCCCCTCGCCGCCGTCGACCTTCTGCCAGTGCTCGTCACCCTTGAACACGTCGGCGTACTTGGCCTGGAAGGCCTCGCGCGTGACGGTCTTGGCCACGAGGTCGGCGACTTCCTTCTGGGTCGGCCAGATGTCCGCGAGGAACACCGGCGTGCCGTCCGCCTTGTGGGCGATCGCGTCTTCCATGATGTTGATGTTCATGTCGCCGGCGATGGCATAGGCCACGCAGAGCGGCGGCGAGGCGAGGTAGTTCGCCCGCACGTCGGGGTTCACGCGGCCCTCGAAGTTGCGGTTGCCCGAGAGCACCGAGCAGGCAACGATGTCGGCATCGCTGATCGCCTTGGAGATCTTCTCCGGCAGCGGGCCCGAGTTGCCGATGCAGGTGGTGCAGCCGTAGCCCACGAGGTTGAAGCCGAGGGCGTCGAGATCGTCCTGCAGGCCGGCGTCGCGGAGATATTCGGTCACCACCTGGCTGCCGGGGGCGAGCGAGGTCTTGACCCAGGGCTTGCGGGTGAGGCCGAGGGCGTTCGCCTTCTGCGCCACCAGGCCGGCCGCGATCATCACGTAGGGGTTGGAGGTGTTGGTGCACGACGTGATGGCCGCGATCACCACGGAGCCGTCATGGATGCGGTAGTCCTCGCCCTCCACGGCAACCCAGTAGCCGCCGGAGCCGCTGCCCTCGTGCTTGCCCGGCACGTCCGTCGGCTCGGGCGCGCCGCCCTCGCCTTCCCAGCGCACCTCGGAGCGGTAGCCCACGTTGCTGCGGTGCTGCTCGACGACCTTGGCGAACTCGGGTGCGGCCGCGGAGAGCGGCACGCGGTCCTGCGGGCGCTTCGGGCCGGCGAGCGAGGGCTCGACGGAGGACATGTCCAGCTCGAGCGTGTCGGTGTAGACCGGGGCGTAGTTGGCACCGCGCCAGAAGCCGTTCTCCTTCGCATAGGCCTCGACGAGCGCGATGCGCTCCTCGTCACGGCCCGAGGTGCGCAGGTAGTTCAGCGTCTCGTCGTCGATGGGGAAGAAGCCGCAGGTGGCGCCGTATTCCGGGGCCATGTTGGCGATGGTCGCGCGGTCGGCCAGCGGCAGGTGGTCAAGGCCCTCGCCGTAGAACTCGACGAACTTGTTCACCACGCCCTTCTTGCGCAGCATCTGCGTGACCGTGAGCACGAGGTCGGTCGCGGTCATGCCTTCCTTGAGCTTGCCGGTGAGCTTGAAGCCCACGACCTCGGGGATCAGCATGGAGATCGGCTGGCCGAGCATCGCGGCCTCGGCCTCGATGCCGCCCACGCCCCAGCCGAGGATCGCGAGACCGTTGACCATGGTGGTGTGGCTGTCGGTGCCCACCAGCGTGTCCGGGTAGGCCACCTCGACACCGTCCTGGTCCTGGTCGGTCCAGACGGTCTGGCCGAGGTACTCGAGGTTCACCTGGTGGCAGATGCCGGTGCCGGGGGGGACGACGCGGAAGTTGTTGAACGCGCCCTGCCCCCACTTGAGGAACTCGTAGCGCTCGCCGTTGCGCTCGTACTCGCGCTCCACGTTCATCTGGAAGGCGCGCGGGTTGCCGAACTCGTCGACCATCACCGAGTGGTCGATCACGAGGTCGACCGGGTTCAGCGGGTTGATCTTCTCCGGGTCGCCGCCGAGGGCCACCATCGCGTCACGCATCGCGGCGAGGTCGACCACGGCGGGCACGCCGGTGAAGTCCTGCATCAGCACGCGGGCGGGGCGATAGGCGATCTCGCGGGGGTTCTTGCCACCCTTGTCGGCCCATTCGGAGAAGGCCTTGATGTCGTCCACGGTGACGGTCTTCCCGTCCTCGAACCGCAGCATGTTCTCGAGCACGACCTTCAGCGCCGCGGGAAGGCGGGTGAAGTCGCCAAGGCCCGCTTCCTGGGCCGCCGGGATCGAGTAATAGGCATAGGTCTTGCCGCCGACGCTGAGCTCGCGGCGAGTCTTGCTCGTGTCTGATCCGGTGAAGATGGTCATGTGGCCTCCGTCTGGCTGAGACCCGCCAAGCGCTGGCGCGGCGGGGCGGGCTGGGGTCTCGCTGTGCACCTCATGGCTCATATCTGGGCGCAATTCAAGTGTGTGCAATGGTATACACTGCCCCTCCGGCACATTTTTTCGCGTGAATGCAGCGGGTTTGCGAAACCTTGCGTTCACCGCGGCGCCGGGGCGGGCCCGGTTTGGCACTTTCGCAGCCATCCGCTTCGCGCTAGAGGAAGCGGATGAGCCTTGTCGTGCACGATCTGAGCGTGGCCCGCGGCGGCCGCATGGTCGTCTCCGGGCTCGGGTTTTCCCTCTCCCCCGGCGAGGCGGTGCTGCTGCGCGGGCCCAACGGCGCGGGCAAGTCCACCCTGCTGCGCGCGCTCGCCGGGCTGCTGCCCATCGCCGGCGGCACCGCGCGGCTGATGGGCGCCGATCTCGCCCGCGCGCCGGAGGAGGTGCAGGAGCATCTCGCCTATGCCGGGCATCTCGACGCGGTGAAACCGCAGCTCACCGTGGCGGAGAACCTCGCCTTCCAGGCCCGGCTCTTCGGCTCCCCGGGGCCGGAGCGCGCCCTCGCCCTCTTCGGGCTCGCGGCCCTGGCCGACCGGCCGGCCGGCGCCTGCTCGGCCGGGCAGAAGCGGCGCCTGGGCCTTGCCCGCCTCGTGCTGGCGGAGCGCCCGCTCTGGCTGCTCGACGAGCCCACCGTCTCGCTCGACACCGACACGGTGGCGGAATTCGCAGCCCTGGTGCGGGCGCATTGCGCGGGCGGCGGCATGGCGCTTCTGGCCACACATATAGACCTCGGCCTGCCCGATGCGAGGGAGCTGCGGCTGGAGCCGGTGGCAGCGGCCGTGCGCGACTCGGCCGATCCGTTCCTCGATGACGGCTGGGGTGCCGGCTCGTGATCCGCGCCATGGCGGCCCTCCTGCGGCGCGAGCTGCTGCTGGCCCTGCGCTCGGGCGGCGGCGCGGGGCTGGGCGTGTCCTTCTTCCTCGTCACCATCCTGCTGATGCCACTCGGGATCGGGCCGGAGAGCGGGCTGCTCGCGCGCATCGCGCCGGGGGTGATCTGGGTTGCCGCCCTGCTCGCCTGCCTGCTCTCGCTCGACCGGCTGTTCCAGGCCGACCACGAGGACGGCACGCTCGACATCCTCGCCCTCGCCCCCCTGCCGCTCGAGGCGGTGGTGGCGGTGAAGGCGCTGGCGCACTGGCTCACCACCGGGCTGCCGCTGCTGGTGGTGGCGCCGGTGCTGGCGGTCACCCTCGCGCTGCCCGGCGCCGCGATGCCCTGGCTGGTCGCGGCCCTTGCCGCCGGCACCCCGGCGCTGAGCTTCATCGGCGCCACCGGGGCCGCGCTCACCGTGGGGCTGCGCCGTGGCGGGCTGCTGCTCTCGCTGCTCGTGCTGCCGCTCTACATCCCCACGCTGATCTTCGGGGCCCGTGCGGTCGACCTTGCGGCCCGGGGGCAGAGCCCGGCCACCGCCTTCCTGCTGCTCGGCGCGGTCAGCCTCGGCACGCTCGCGCTCGGGCCCTTCGCCGCCGCCGCCGCACTGCGGATGAACCTGCGCTGACCGCGCCCCGCGCCCCCCTCGCCACCCTGTGACCAACGGCCCATTGCGCGCGCCCGGGCGCGGGGCTATTCACATCGCCATGTCATTCTGGGAATACGCGAACCCGACCCGTTTCATGCGCCTCTCCGGCGCGGCCCTGCCCTGGGTGGCGGGGCTCGCGGCCTTGAGCCTCGCGGCCGGGCTCATCTGGGGCTTCTTTCTCACGCCGGACGATTTCCGGCAGGGCTCGACGGTGAAGATCATCTTCATCCACGTGCCGGCGGCGATGATGGCGATCAACATCTACGTGATGATGTTCGCGGCCTCTCTGGTCTGGCTCATCCGCCGGCACCATGTCTCGGCGCTCGCGGCCCGGGCCGCCGCCCCGGTGGGCGCGATGATGACGGTGATCGCGCTGCTCACCGGCGCGCTCTGGGGCCAGCCGATGTGGGGCTCGCCCTGGGAATGGGACCCGCGGCTCACCTCCTTCTTCGTGCTGTTCCTGTTCTACCTGGGCTACATCGCGCTCTGGGCCGCGATCGAGGACCCCGACAAGGCCGCCGACCTCACCTCGGTGCTGGCCATGGTGGGCTCGGTCTTCGCGGTGCTGTCGCGCTACGCGGTGAACTTCTGGTCGCAGGGGCTGCACCAGGGCGCCTCGCTGTCGATGGACCGGCAGGAGAATGTCTCCAACGTGTTCTGGTACCCGCTGCTGCTGTGCATCGCAGGGTTCTTCCTCACCTTCCTCGCACTCCTGCTGCTGCGCACCCGCACCGAGATCCGGGCGCGGCGCATCCGGGCGCTGCACCAGCGCATGGCGGCGGGCTGATGCTGCCGGAGCTGGGCAAATACACCGTCGCGGTGCTGGGCGCCTACGGGGTGACGCTGGCAGGCTTCGCGCTGCTGGTCGGCGCCTCGCTGCTGAGGCACCGCAGGGTCAAATCCGAACTGGCGCGGCTCGAGGCCGCGCGGAGGCAAGCCGATGAGCGATGACACCACCACCGCGCCGCGCGGCAGCGGCGGCTTCCGCCCCTGGATGCTGGCCCCGGTGGCCTGCGCCGCGATCTTTCTCGGCGTCGGCTACTGGGCGCTGAGCCGGCAGAACCCCGACGAGTTGCCCTCCGCCCTGGCCGAGCGCGCGGCGCCCGAGCTGTCGCTCCAGCCGCTGGTCGACGGCCGGGAGGTGCCCGGCGCGGCCGACCTCACCGCCCCCGGCGTGAAGCTGGTGAACTTCTGGGCGAGCTGGTGCGCACCTTGCCGGGCCGAACACCCGATGCTGATGGAGATCGCGCAATCCGGCGTGCCGATCCTGGGCGTGAACTACAAGGACAAGCCCGACGCCGCGCGCGGCTTCCTCGACGAGCTGGGCGACCCGTTCTCGAAGATCGGCGCCGATGCGTCGGGGCGCAACGGCATCAACTGGGGGCTCTACGGCGTGCCGGAGACCTTCGTGATCGACGGCGAGGGCAAGGTGCTGCTGCGCCACCCCGGCCCGATCACCCGTAGCATCCTCGAAACCCGGATCCTGCCGCTGCTTGAGGCGAACTGACCGCGCGAGGATATCGACGGGCCCCTGCGGGGCCCGACGCCCCCGAGCCTGCCGGCCGCGGCAGCGGCCGTCAGGCGAGACAGGAGGCGCGAGCCGCCGCAGGTGGCTCTCCGCATCGCTACGGCAGCCCCCCTACTCGTCCTTCTCCATGTAGCGGCCCAGCAGCGGCGCCTGGGTGAGGATGAACACGAAGGTGGTGAGCGGCAGCACGAAGGTGCGGAAGTTCACCCAGGTGTCTGTGTCCTGGCTGCGCCACACCACCTCGTTCACCACCGCAAGGCACGCGAAGAACAGCGCGAAGCGCCGGGTGAACAGCATCCAGCCCTCGCGCTTCATGCTGAACACCTCGCCCATCAGGTATTGCAGGTAGGACTGGCCGCGCATCAGCCCGATGCCGAGGATCACCGCGAAGAGCCCGTAGATGATCGTGGGCTTCATCTTGAAGAACGTGTCGTCGCGCAGCGCGATGGTGAGGCCGCCGAACACCACCACCACCAGCGCCGTGAGCGCCGCCATCTTCGGCAGGCTGCGCGTGAGCCACCAGGACACGGCGAGCGAGGCCAGCACCAGCGGGATGAACACCGAGGTGGCGAAGATCATCCGGCTGAGCTCGGCCTTCTCCGGGGTGAGCCCGGGGTCGGCCGAGCTCAGCCGGTAGGTGAGAAAGAAGGCGAAGACCGGCCCGAGCTCGAGCGCCAGTTTCACCACCGGGTTGAGCGGCTTTTCCGCCATGGTCTGTCTCCCGTCGGGTTTGGTTGTCATGTGGTCTCAGGCGCCTCCGAATTCCACCAGCACCGCGCCCGCGGCGATCAGCGCCATCAGCGCGCCGCGCACCGGGCCGACCGTGTCCTTGAGCACCAGCCAGCCGATGAGGGCGGCGAAGACGGTGGAGGTCTCGCGCAGCACCGCCGCCTCGCCCACCTTGTCGAGCCGGGTCGCGAGCATCACCGAGCCGAAGCTGAGGAAGGCGATCACCGCGCCGGAGACCCCGCGCAGCATCAGCGGGCCCATGGCGGGCCGCAGCTCCATGCGCTGCCAGCGCGCGAGCGCGATCACCGGAAAGGCCAGCCCGTCGATCACGAAGAACCAGAACAGGAAGGTGAACGGGTCGGGTGCGGCGCGGATGCCGAAGGCGTCGTAGGTGGTGTAGAGCGCCACGAACAGCCCGGTGACGAAGGCGAGCCCGAGGGCCTGCAGCAGCGTGTCGCGCCCCACCTCGACATGGCGCAGGTTGAACAGCGCCAGCGCGAAGATCCCGCCCGAGAGCAGCAGCACGCCCAGCCATTGCAGCGGCCCGAACAGCTCGCCGAACACGAAGCCGGCCGCGATCACCGTCACCAGCGGCCCGGTGCCGCGCACCACGGGGTAGACCACCGTGTAGGCCGCGCGCTCATAGGCCATGGCCATGCACAGCTTGTAGCCCATGTGGATCACCCAGGCGCCGAGCAGGACGAGCCAGAGCCCGCCCTCCGGCCAGGGCACCACGAAGAGCGCCACCGGCAGCGCCATCGCCATGTAGCAGAAATCGATCGCCCCGCGCGACATCCAGGGGTCGTGCCGCCCCTTCTGCAGCGCGCCGAACACCGCATGCGCCACCGCCGAGCCGAGGGCCAGCAGCATGGCGAGATGCGCCCCCGCCGGCGTGCCCTCGATCGACAGCAGCCAGCCTGTCACGCGTCGAGGCCGGTGAGCGCGCGGGCGAACTCCTCGGGGTCGAAGGGGGCGAGATCGTCGATCTGCTCGCCCACTCCGATGGCGTGGATCGGCAGGCCGAAGCGGTCGGCCAGCGCCACGAGCACGCCGCCCTTCGCCGTGCCGTCGAGCTTGGTCATCACCAGGCCGGAGACATCGGCGATCTTGCGGAAGATTTCCACCTGGTTCAGCGCGTTCTGGCCGGTGGTGGCGTCGAGCACCAGCAGGGTGTTGTGCGGCGCGGACGGGTCCTTCTTGCGGATGACGCGGACGATCTTCGCCAGCTCCTCCATCAGGTCGGCGCGGTTCTGCAGGCGGCCGGCGGTGTCGATCAGCAGCAGGTCGGCGCCCTCGGCCTCGGCCTTGGTCATCGCCTCGAAGGCGAGGCTCGCGGGGTCGGAGCCCTCGGGCGCGGTGAGCACCGGCACGCCGGCGCGCGTGCCCCATACCTGGAGCTGTTCCACCGCCGCGGCGCGGAACGTGTCGCCGGCCGCGATCACCACCGACTTGCCGGCGGCGCGGAACTGGCTGGCGAGCTTGCCGATGGTCGTGGTCTTGCCCGAGCCGTTCACGCCCACCACCAGCACCACCTGCGGCTTGCGCGGGGTGAGCGGCATCGGCCGGGCCACGGGCTCGAGAATGCGGCTCACCTCGGCGGCGAGCAGGCGCTTGATCTCGTCGGCCGAGAGCCTGCGCCCGTAGCGCCCCTCGGCCATGTTGGCGGCGACGCGCAGCGCGGTCTCCACGCCCATGTCGGACCGGATGAGCAGCTCCTCGAGGCTCTCGAGCATCTCGTCGTCGAGCGTCCGGCGCAGCACGGCTTGCGGCGCCGCCGGAGCCGCCCCGCGCCCGGTGAGACGCGAGAACAGCCCGCGCCGCGCCGTCTCGGCCTGCACCTGCTCCACCGGGATCGGCGCGGGCGCCTCGGGCGCCGGCCGCGGTGCCTCCGGCACGGGCGGGGCTTTGGGTGCCTCCGGCACGGGCGGGGCTTTGGGTGCCTCCGGCACGGGCGGAGCCTTCTGTGCTTCAGGCTCCGGCACGGCTTTCGGCGCTTCGGGGGCGGGGCGCGGCGCCTCGGGAGCCTTTGCGGGCGGGGCTTCGGGTGCGGCGCCGGTCGCGGGTGCAGGCTCCATGACACCGCCGTCCTGCAGGATGGCGTCCAGCCCCTCGTCGAGCTTGGAGGAGGACTTGAACAGGCGGTCCTTGAGCTTTCCGAAAAGCGACATCGGGCGGGTTTCTCCGTCTTCCTGGCCGGCGGCGTGACCCCCTTCCCCTACCGCCAAGAGCCGCGAAGCGAAAGGGAAAAGCGGGCAAATCCCGGAGCCTCGCTTGCCGCTGCGCGCCGCAGGGCCTAAGTTCTCCCCCAAACACCCGGGAGATCTGCATGTTCCGTACCCTGGCTTTCGCCGCCCTGGCCCTTTTCGGCGCAACCCTGGTTCCGCCGCTGGCGGCATCGGCCCAGGACACGCCCATTCCGGAAAGCGAATGGCGCGACCTCACCCGCGGCAAGACGGTGTACTACTACATCGACGGCACGTATTTCGGCCGCGAATACTACTGGCCCGGCCAGGACATGGTGACCTTCCAGCACGCCTCGGGTGTCTGCGCCAACGCGCGCTGGACCTACTCTTCCGGCGAATACTGCTTCTTCTTCGACCGCCCGCATTGCTTCGCCCATGTGCGGCGCGACGGCGAGATCATCATCATCCCGCAGAGCGCGGAGGCCGGCGGCGAGCAGGAGCAGCTGGTGCAGTCGATCTCGCCCACCAGCTTCACCTGCACCCCCGGCCTGACGAGCTGAGCCCATGTCCCGCACCCCGCCGCAAGCCGACCGCAGCCCCGACCTGCAGGAGGCGCTCGACACGGCGCTCGCAGCCCTGGGCCCCGGCCACCGCCCGCGCACCCACCTCATGGACGCAGGCGCCCCGCGCTACGTGAACCGGCTGGTGCGCGAGGCCTCGCCCTACCTGCTCCAGCACGCGCACAACCCGGTGGACTGGTGGCCCTGGGGCGAGGAGGCGCTCGCCGAGGCCGCGCGCCGCGACGTGCCGGTGTTCCTCTCCGCCGGCTACGCCACCTGCCACTGGTGCCACGTGATGGAGGAGGAGAGCTTCGATGACGAGGAGATCGCCGCCCTCCTCAACGCGCATTTCGTGCCCGTGAAGCTCGACCGCGAGAGCCGGCCCGACATCGACCAGATCTACATCGCCGCCACCAGCCTGCAGAACGGCCACGCCGGCTGGCCCAACTCCGCCTGGCTGCTGCCCGACGGTCGGCCCTTCCACACCGGCACCTACTTCCCCAGGCCGCAGTTCGCCCAGGTGCTCGGCGCCATCGCGAACGGCTGGCGCGGCCCCGGCCGGGCCGAGTTCACCTCGCTCGCCGGCCGGCTCTCCGACGCCATTGCCGCCATCACCTCCGAGCGCAAGGATGCCGTGCCCCTCGACACTGCGCCCGAGGCCGCCTTCGGCCGCCTGCAGCGCATGTTCAACCCGGTGGAGGGCGGCTTCTCCAAGGGCACGCAGTTTCCGCAGGAAGGCTTCCTGCTGTTCCTGCTCGACCACTGGCGCCGGGGCGGCCCGCCGGAAGCCCTCGCCATCGCCGAGCACACGCTCTCCGCCATCTCCGCCGGCGGCATCCACGACCAGGTGGGCGGCGGCTTCCACCGCTACACGGTGGACGTGAACTGGCGCACCCCGCATTTCGAGAAAATGCTGTATAACCAGGCCCTTCTGCTGCGCTGTTACACCGAGCTCCACCAGGTGGCGCATTGGGGCGGCCACGAGGCGGGCTGCTGCATCCGCTACGTGGAGGCGCTGATGACAGCGCCCGACGGCGCCTTCTACTCCGCCGAGGACGCGGATTCGCTCGATGCTTCGGGCAAGCTCGAGGAAGGCGCCTTCTACGCCTGGACCCCGGAGCAGATCCGCGCGCTGCTGCACCGCGATCTTGCCGACAAGGCCATCGCCATGCTGGGGCTCGACCAGACCCCCACGCTCGAGGCCGGCGCCGTGGCCCACCGGGTGCCGGAGGAGGCCGTCCCGGCAGAACTCCACGACCCCGAGGCCCTGCAGGTGATCCTGCGCCAGCTCAACGACTACCGCGCCGAGCGCCCTCGCCCGCTGCGCGACGAGAAGGTGATCGCCGGCTGGAACGGGCTGATGATCCGCGCCCTTGCCGAGGCGGCGCTCGAGTTCCACAACCCCGACTGGGCAGCCATGGCGGCGCGGGCGGCGGAGGCGGTCTTCGCGCGGCTCGACGGGCCCGAGGGCCTCTCCCGGGTGCATGCGGGCGGCAAGGCACAAGAGCCGGCGCTGCTCTCGGACTATGCCTGGCTCGGCCTCGCCTGCCTTGCCCTGCAGGACGCGACCGGCGCCACCGCCTGGGCCGATCGCGCGCAGGCGCTGGCCGAGGCGATGGTGGAGCGGTTCGACGACGGCCGCGGCCGGCTGGCGAGCGGCTTCGGCCCCGGCCCCTTCGCCCGCATCTACGAGACCGAGGACGGCGCGGTGCCCTCCGGCGAATCCTCGGCGCTGGAGCTGCTCGCCCGCCTCGCCGAGCGCCGGCCACTGCCGCTCTTGCGCGCCCGGGCCGAGGCGCTGCGCGACGCGCTCTCGGCGCGGATCTCGGACTATCCCTCGGTCTGGCCAACCGCGCTCTCGGCCGTGCGCATCCTCGAGGCGGGCGAGGCCGGCGCGGTGCGTGTCTGCGCCGGCGGCGCGCTGCGCGTGCGGCTCGAGACCTACCACGCCACCGGGGCGCACAAGCTCATCGTCACCGTGGCGCCGGGCTGGCATCTCGCCGTCGCCGGGGCCGAAGGGCTCTCGGGCGCCGTGCTGGAGGGGGCGGAGACCGTCTGGCCCGCGCCCGAGCCCTGGGAGAACCCGCACACACCGGCCCCGGTGCCGGTGCACACCGGCACGCTGTCGCTGCCGCTCAACCACCCGGAGGAGGAGGTGCGCCTCACCCTCCAGCCCTGCAACGAGGCCGCCTGCCAGCTGCCCGTCACCCTGCGGTTCCGCATCCGATGAAACAGTTTCTCGTCGCGGCGCTGCTGTGCGCCGCTGCTCCGGCACTTGCCGATGACCCGATGAGCGCGGAGGAATTCCGCCAGTTGTCCGAGGGTTACACGCTGACCTTCGAGCGAGATGGCGAGTTTTACGGCGCCGAGCAATACATGCCGGGCAACCATTCCCGCTGGCAGGACGGCTCGGGCGAATGCCAGGAGGGCCGTTGGTTCGAGCTCAACGGCGCGCTGTGCTTCACCTACGAGGGCAACCCGATGCCGCAGTGCTGGCATGTCTACCGGCGCGACGGCGAGGTGGTGGTGCGCTCCGAGCGCGACCCCGACGGGCTGGCCGAGCTGCAGATGAGCGGCCGCGACACGAAGCCGCTCAACTGCCCCGGGCCGCGCACCGGCGTCTGAGCTCAGAACAGCGATCCCTGCGGGTCGTCGTCGCTGCGCTTGCGCCCGGGGCTGGGTTTCGCGGTGCCCACGGTCACCGTGCCGTCGCGGAACTCCAGCTCCAGCAGCGTGGCGCGGCGGGCGCGCTCGGCGTCGGAGACCAGCGCGCCGCCCGGCTCGCGCACCACGGCATAGCCGCGCTCCAGCGTGCGGTGGTAGCCCAGCGTCTCGAGCAGGCGCGCCGCGCGCTCCAGCCGCTCGCGCCGCCGGGCCATCAGCTCGCGCCCGGCGCGCTCGAAACGTGCGCCCCGGTCATCGAGCCGCTCGGCAAGGTCCGTCCGCCTGCGCAGCAGCGCCGCCGGGCTGAGCCGGGCCGAAACGGAGGCCAGCCGCTCCGCCCGCCGCCCCATCAGCCCGGAGAGCAGCTGCGGCCCGAAGCGCCCGGCGCTGCTGCGCCCCAGCTCGCTGCGCTTGCGGCTGAGCGCGAAGGCGAGCAGCCGCGGCCCGAACTCGCCGGCCCGGCTGCGGGTGAGCTGCAGCCGCTTGCCCTGCGCATAACCCGAGAGCGCGCGCGGCAGGCGGGAGGCCATCTCGTCGAGCCGCTGGGCGCGCTCGGCCACCAGCATCTCCGGCCGGGGCAGCAGGCGCGAGAGGTCGCGCAGCCGCTGCTGCCGCTCGGTGAGCAGGCGGGCGAGCGCGCGGCGCCGCCGCTCCTCCGCCGCCGCCAGCGTGGCCATCAGCTCGGCGCGCACCGGCACGGCGAGCTCTGCCGCCGCGGTGGGCGTGGGGGCGCGCAGGTCGGCGGCGAAGTCGATCAGCGTGGTGTCGGTCTCGTGCCCCACGGCGGAGATCAGCGGGATGGCGCTCTCCGCCGCGGCGCGCACCACGATCTCCTCGTTGAAGCCCCAGAGGTCTTCCACCGAGCCGCCGCCGCGCGCCACGATCAGCACGTCCGGCCGCGGCAGCGCCCCGCCGGGGGTGAGCGCGTTGAAGCCGCGGATGGCGGCCGCCACCTCCGGCGCGCAGCGATCGCCCTGCACCACCACGGGCCAGAGCAGCACCTTGCGGGGAAACCGGTCGCGCAGCCGGTGCAGGATGTCGCGGATCACCGCGCCCGAGGGCGAGGTCACCACGCCGATCACCTCCGGCAGGTAGGGGGGCCGGCGCTTGCGCGCCGCGTCGAACAGCCCCTCGGCGGCCAGCGCCGCCTTGCGCTTCTCCAGCATCGCCATGAGCGCGCCGAGGCCCGCGGGCGCGATGCTCTCGATGATGAGCTGGTAGCGCGACTGGCCGGGGAAGGTGGTGAGCCGGCCGGTGGCGATCACCTCCATCCCCTCCTCGGGCTTCGTGGCGAGGCTGCGCGCCGTGCCCTTCCAGATCACCGAGGACAGCACCGCCCGGTCGTCCTTCAGGTCGAGGTAGAGATGGCCCGAGGCGGGGCGGGAGACACGCCCCACCTCGCCGCGCACGCGCACATGCCCGAATCCGCCCTCGATGGCGCGTTTCACCGCGCCGGACAGTTCGGAGACGGTGAATTCGGGCGCATTGCCCGGGGCCTCGCCCGCCTCGGGGCCCTCGTCGTCGAAAAGGTCGCTCATCGGGCCTGAATAGCGGCTTTGCGCGCCAAACCAAAGGGCGCATTCCGCTTGCGGCACGGGCACCCTCCCCCTAGAACGGCGGCGGGACTTCAGACGGCCAAGCGGAGGGCTCTCGCGTGAACATCCTCATTCTCGGTGGCGGCGGGCGCGAGCATGCGCTGGCCTGGGCGATCAGCCGCAACCCCCTGTGCGAAAAGCTCTATTGCGCGCCGGGCAATGGCGGCATCGCCGATGTCGCCGAGTGCGTGGCGCTCGATGCCGAGGACGGTGCGGCGGTGCGCGACTTCTGCCGCGAGGCGGGGGTGGAGTTCGTGGTCGTCGGCCCCGAGGCGCCGCTGGCCGCCGGCGTGGCCGACGTGCTGCGCGAAGCCGGCATCCTCACCTTCGGCCCCGGCCGGGAGGCGGCGCAGCTAGAGGCCTCGAAGACCTTCACCAAGGAAATCTGCGACGCCTGCGGCGCCCCCACCGCCGCCTGGGCCCGCTTCACCGATGAGGCAGAGGCTCTGGCCTACGTCCGCGCGCAAGGCGCGCCCATCGTGATCAAGGCCGATGGCCTTGCCGCCGGCAAGGGCGTGGTGGTGGCGATGAGCCTGGCCGAGGCCGAGGCCGCGATCACCGACATGCTGGGCGGCGCCTTCGGCGCGGCCGGCGCCTCGGTGGTGGTCGAGGAGTTCATGCAGGGCGAGGAGGCCTCGTTCTTCGTGCTCACCGACGGCCGCGACGTGCTGGCGCTGGCCACCGCGCAGGACCACAAGCGCGCCTTTGACGGCGACGAGGGCCCGAACACCGGCGGCATGGGCGCCTATTCCCCCGCCCCGGTGATGACGCCGGAGATGGAAGCCCGCGCGCTCGACGAGATCGTGAAGCCCTGCATCGCCGAGATGGCCCGCCGCGGCACGCCCTACCAAGGGGTGCTCTATGCCGGGCTGATGATCGGCCCCGAGGGCCCGCGGCTGGTGGAGTACAACGTCCGTTTCGGTGATCCCGAAGCCCAGGTGCTGATGCTGCGCGCAGGTGCGGGCATGCTCGACGCCCTGCTCGCCGCCGCGCGCGGCACGCTGGGCGGCTTTGCCATCGACTGGGCGGATGACCCCGCCCTCACCGTGGTGATGGCCGCGAAGGGTTACCCCGGCGCCTATGCCAAGGGCGAGGCGATCGGCGGGCTCGCCGCGGCCAATGCCGTGGAGGGCGTCACCGTGTTCCACGCCGGCACGAAGGCCGAAGGCGGCGCCATCCTCTCCAACGGCGGCCGGGTGCTCAACGTCACCGCCACCGGCCCGACGCTGGCCGAGGCCCGCGCCCGCGCCTACCGCGCGGTGGAGGCGATCGACTGGCCCGGCGGCTTCTGCCGCACCGACATCGGCTGGCGGGCGCTGGCGCGCGACTGAGCCGCCCCGCGCCGACGCGCCCCGGCCTCCCAGCCGGGGCCTCTCTCACCATGCCCGGCCGTCCGGTGGTTCACCATTTCGGAGGTTTCCCGTTCACCGGTGCGGCAGGTGTCCCTCCCGAAGCCACTCCGCAGCGCCCGCCGCCGGGTGGCGTTCCGGGCTGGTCGGCCAGCCTTGCTCCGTGCCTGCTCCACCAGCTGCGCCGGCCCATCACGCGTGCTCGCATCCCGGTGACCCAGGGCCCGACCGAGCTTCCTGCGTGACAGCCAGGGCTCTGCCCCGTCGGTTTCCGTCTCACTCGGCTCTACGGCGGAGCCAGGTGCCGAGGGCCGCGCCCGACCCTGGGTGGGCGCGAGCCACGCCCGTGATCAGCGCTTTATCTCAAAAGCCCCGGACGAGGGCTGTGCGGCACCCGGCATCGCCATCGCGCCCTCCCGGGGGAGGGTCCGGGCGCGGCCCGGGCTGGTCGCCCGGGCGGGATGGGCACGATGGCGGGCGGAGCGCCTCGCCGGCGTCCGGGCTCCGGGGCTGCCACAGCGCGCAACGCGGCATACGGTACGGGCTCTCCCGGCCCCGGCGCCGGACAGGACACGTCACCATCGGCACGTCGGGCCCGGCGCCCGGCACGAAAAAGGCCCCTTCCCGCGGGAAGAGGCCTCGTGGGCAGCGGCGCGGCCGGGCGCGGGCCCGGGGGCGGGAGCCGTCAGATCTGCTTTTCGGGCATGCGCACGACGAGACCGTCGAGCGCGTCGGTCACCCGCAGCTGGCAGGTGAGGCGCGAGGTCTCGCCCGGGTTCCAGGCGAAATCGAGCATGTCGATCTCCATGTCGTCCTTGGCCGGCAGGCGGTCGGTCCAGGCGGGGTCGACGTAGACATGGCAGGTCGAGCAGGCGCAGGCACCGCCGCAATCGGCATCGATGCCGGGAATGCCGTTGTCACGGGCGCCTTCCATCACGGTCATGCCGTTGGGCACGTCCACGACATGTTCGGTTCCGTTGTGCTCGATGTAGGTAATCTTAGCCATG
The DNA here is from genome assembly GCF_003448965.1 of Oceanicella sp. SM1341. Lineage (GTDB taxonomy): Bacteria > Pseudomonadota > Alphaproteobacteria > Rhodobacterales > Rhodobacteraceae > Paroceanicella. The sequence continues at coordinate 172,306 of NZ_QRGC01000001.1, read as the reverse complement.
CTTTGCCTTTCCCGATGCGCGTTGCGGATAAGTCTTAATGCAGCCCGCCGGGGCCTGCCAGTGGGAATTAGGCCATCCACCAGCGGTGAACGGGCCATGAAAAAGGGGCCCCCTCGCGGGGGCCCCGGACCGGCGCGGGACCATTCGGTCCCTTGGCGTCACTCGTCGATCTTGAGGGCCACGAAGCGCGGCTCGCCCTCGCGCTCGACCAGCAGCAGGATCGAGGTGCGGCCGGCTTCCTTCGCCGCCTTCACCCGGGCCTCGGCATCGGCCGGCGAGGACACCGGCTGCTGCCCGACCTCGGAGATCACGTCGCCGGGGCGCAGGCCCTTCTCGAAGGCGGCCGAGGTCGCGTCCATGTCGGAGACGATCACGCCCTCCAGCTCGTCGGGCAGGTTGAACTGCTCGCGCATCTCCGGGGTGATGGAGGACAGGGTCATGCCCAGCACCTCGGCATTCGCGGTCTGCTCCGGGGCGGTGTCGCCGCTCGGGCCTTCCATGGAGGCGTTGATCTCGTTCTCCTCGAGGCGGCCGAGGGTGACGAGCACGGTCTGGGTGCTGCCCTCGCGGAACACCACCACGCGCACGGCCTTGCCCACCTTGGTGTCGGCCACCATGCGCGGCAGGTCGCGCATCTCCTGCACGTCCTGGCCGTCGAAGGACAGGATCACGTCGCCGCCCCTGATGCCGGCCTCGGCGGCGGGGCCGCCCTCGGTCACGCCGGCCACGAGCGCGCCGGAGGCTTCCTCGAGCCCGAGCGCCTCGGCCATGGACGGGTCCACCGGCTGAATGCGCACGCCCAGCCAGCCGCGGCGGGTCTCGCCGAAGTCCTTGAGCTGGTCGACCACGTTCTTCACCACGTTGGAGGACATGGAGAAGCCGATGCCGATGGAGCCGCCGTTGGGCGACAGGATGGCGGTGTTCACGCCGATGACCTGGCCGTCCATGTTGAACAGCGGGCCGCCGGAGTTGCCGCGGTTGATGGCGGCGTCGGTCTGGATGAAGTCGTCGTAGGAGCCGCGCAGCGAGCGGTTGCGCGCCGAGACGATGCCGGCAGACACGGAGAAGCCCTGGCCCAGCGGGTTGCCGATCGCCATCACCCAGTCGCCCACGCGGGCGAGGTCGCTGTCGCCGAAGTTGACGAAGGGCAGCGGCTCATCGCTCTCGACCTTGAGGAGGGCGATGTCGGTCTTGGGGTCGGTGCCGACCAGCTTGGCGTCGAGGTTCTGGCCGGAGAAGAGTTCGATGGAGATCTCGTCGGCGGATTCGATCACGTGGTTGTTCGTGACAATGTAGCCGTCGGCGGAAATGATGAAGCCGGAGCCGAGGGCCGTGGCCCGCTCGGGGCTCTGGCGCTGGCGGTCACGGAAGTTCTTGAAGAATTCCTCGAAGGGCGAGCCCTCGGGAACCATGGGGGTCGGACCGTCGTCGCGGCGGGCGACGATCTGGCTGGTGGTGATGTTCACCACGGCCGGGCTGAGCTGGGACGCGAGGTCCGCGAAACTGTCCGGTGCGGCACGGGCCTCGACCATCGGGGCCTGGGCGACCGCGACGGTCGCCGCCATCATCCCGACGGCGAGAACCTTGCGCAGCGGTCCGAAGGACTGGCCACGGGACTGGCCGAAGGACTGGATTGCGTCGGCCCGTCTTGCAACGGACCTTGCTACGGTGGGCAGTAGAGCCAAGGTCTTTCTCCTCTATCGAACGCCGCCCGTGGCCGGCCGGGGCATGTGCCGGCGCTGCAGGTCTGGCCATGCAGGTCGGGATGCCGCTTCTGCTCCGTCATGCGGCGCAGGTCAGCCTCAGGCTCGAGACGGACTTTCTCACCAATGCAGGCGTGATGCGAGGGATTTGTGATCATGATAGATCACCATCCGGTTAGCAATCGAGAGCCGGGCGTGACAAAATGCCCCGCCCCTCTTGCGGGCCGGTCCGGGGGCCGCGCGGGCGGCCCCCGGTGTTCCGTGTCACTCGGTCGGAACGGCGGGCGCGGCGGGCGCCGCGGCAGGGGCCGCAGGGGCCGGGGTTGCGGACGCGTCGGGCCCCGGGGGGGTCTCCGGCGCGGCCTCGTCCTGCGGCGCCGTGCCGCTGTCGTCGCCGGTGCCGAGATCGATCTCGCCCTGCCCCGGCGTGGCGATGCCGGCGGAGCGCAGATACTCGAAGAACTCGCTGTCAGGCGAGATCACCATGGTCGACCTGCCGGACTCGAGCGCCCGGGTATAGGCCTCCAGCGAGCGGTAGAAGGCGTAGAATTCCGGATCGCGGCCATAGGCTTCGGCGTAGATCCGGTTGCGCTGGCCATCGGCCTCACCGCGCACGATCTCGGACTCGCGCCGGGCCTTGGAGAGGGTCTCCACCGCCGAGCGGTCGGCCTGGGCGCGGATGATCTGCGCCGCCTCCTGGCCGCGGGCGCGCTCGTCCGCCGCCTCCTGCTCGCGCTCGGCCTTCATGCGGTTGAAGGTGGCGGCGAGGTTCTGGCGCGGCAGGTCGGCGCGGCGGATGCGCACGTCGATGATCTCCACGCCCAGCCCCTCGGAGGAGGTGCGCGCCACGTCCCGGATCCGCGTCATCAGCGACTGGCGGTCGGAGGAGAGCACCTCGTTGGAGGTGACCGAGCCGAGCTCCTGGCGCAGCGAGGCGTTGAGGATGCGCTCCAGGCGCACGTTCGCCTCGTCCTCGCTGCCCACCGCCTGGCGGAAGCGCTCGGGCGAGGTGATGCGCCAGCGGGCGAAACCGTCGACCACCAGGCGGCGGTCGTCGAGCGGGGTGACCTCGAGCTCGCGCGTCTCCAGCGACAGGATGCGCTTGTCGAACTTCACCACGTTCTGGATGAACGGGATCTTGAAGCCGATGCCGGGGTCGGTGCGCTTTTCCACCACCTCGCCGAACTGCAGCACGAGGGCCTGCTCGCGCTCGTCGACGATGAAGACGGACGAGGCGCCGGCGATCACGACGACGGCGGCGACGCCGAGAAGAAGGGTGCTGCGTTTCACTGGTTGGTCTCCCCGTTGCCGTTGCCGGGCCGCGAGCGAAGCTGGTCGAGCGGCAGGTAGGGCACGACGCTCTCACCCACGGAGGGGTCGATGATCACCTTGTCCACCTCGCCGAGCACCTTCTCCATGGTCTCGAGGTAGAGGCGCTTGCGGGTGACCTCCCTGGCGTTCACGTATTCGTCGTAGATCGAGGTGAAGCGCGACGCCGCACCCTCGGCCTCGTTGACCACGCGGGAGCGGTAGGCCTCGGCTTCCTGCACGATCTGGGCGGCCTCACCGCGGGCGGCGGCGAGCTTCTCGTTGGCGTAGCGCTGCGCCTGCTGCTCGAAGCGGTTGCGCTCCTGCTCGGCGGCCTGCACGTCGCGGAAGGCGTCGATCACGTCGGCCGGCGGGTCGGCCCGGTCGAAGTTCACGCGCACGATGTGGATGCCGCTGTCGTAGCTGTCGAGCGTGCTCTGGATGATGTCGTAGACCTCCTGGCTCACCTGCGCGCGGTCGCGGTTGAGGATCGGGGCCAGCTCGGAGCGGCCGATCACCTCGCGCATCGCGGATTCGGACACCGCGGCGATGGTGGCGTCGGGGTCCTTGAGGTTGAACAGGAATTCCCGCAGGTCATTCACGTTCCAGACCACCTGGAAGTCGATGTCGACGATGTTCTCGTCGCCGGTGAGCATGAGCCCCTCCTCGACCATCTGGCCGCGACGGGTCTCGTTCACGCCCACGTTCACCACGCGCTCGCGGGTGACCGGCTCCACCTCGTGGGTGACGACGGGCCAGGGCGCGAAGTTCAGGCCGGGCCCGGTGGTGTTGGAATACTTGCCGAGGAACAGTTCCACGGCGCGCTCCTCCGGCTTCACGGTGTAGAAGCTGGCGAAGAGCCACACGCCCACGGCCGCGAGGCCGATCAGCGCGATGCCGCCGCGCCCGAGACCGGTGCCGCCACCGCCGCCGCCGGAGGGCGGACGGCCGTTGCCGTTGCCGCCCTTGCCGCCCATGAGGACGCGAAGCTGCTCCTGCCCCTTCTTCACGATGCGGTCGATGTCGGGAACCTGGGTGTTGCCGCCGCCCGGGCGGTTGCCGTTGCCCCAGGGGCCACGGTCGTCTCCGCCCTTCTTGTCGTCACCACCGCCGCCTCCCCAGGGGCCGCCATTGTTGCTATAGGGCATCTCGCTTCATGTCCTCCGCTGTGATTGTCCCCAGAAATGGGGGTTAGTGACCGGCGATCAAGTCTCCGCGACAGGTTCTCGCATGGTCACCAGTTCTTCCGCCGCCGTGGGGTGAACGGCACAGGTGCGGTCGAAGTCTTCCTTGGTGGCGCCCATCTTCACCGCGACGCCGGCGAGCTGGATCATCTCGCCCGCGCCGTGGCCCACGATGTGGCAGCCGAGCACGCGCCGGCTCTCCTTGCCCACGACGAGTTTCATCAGCATGCGCTCGTCGCGCCCCGAGAGCGTGTGCATCATGGCGCGGAAGGTGGAGCGGTAGATCTCCACCGGCTCCAGCGCGCGGGCGTCCTCCTCGCTCAGCCCCACGGTGCCGATTTCCGGCTGGGTGAAGACGGCCGTCGGCACCAGGTCGTGGTCCGGGCTCACCGGGGTGCCACGGAACACGGTGTCGACGAAGGCCATGCCCTCGCGGATCGCGACGGGGGTGAGGGCGAGCCGGTCGGTCACGTCGCCCACGGCGTAGATCGAGGGCACGGTGCTCTGCGAGTAGGCGTCCACCTGCACGGCGCCGCCGGGGGTGAGGGCGACACCCGCCTCCTCCAGCCCCAGACCCTTCGTGTTGGGCACCCGGCCGGTGGCGAAGAACACGAGGTCGGTCTCGAGATGGCGGCCGTCGCCCATCTCCACCGCGAAGGCGCCGCTCTCCAGCCGCTCGATGCGCGCCGGCTCCGCACCGTAGCGGAAGGCGATGCCCTTCTTCGCCATCTCGGCGGAAGTGTGGGTGCGCAGGTCCATGTCGAAGCCGCGCAGCACCAGGTCGCGCCGGTAGGCGAGGGTCACCTCGGAGCCGAGCCCGTTGAAGATGCCGGCAAACTCGCAGGCCACGTAGCCGCCGCCCACGATGAGCACGCGCCTGGGCTGCGCGGGCAGGTTGAACACCTCGTTCGAGCTCACCGCGTGCTCGATGCCCGGGATGTCGGGCATGAAGGGCCAGCCGCCGGTGGCGATGAGGATGGTGCGGGCCGAGAAGGTCTCGCCCGTGGCCAGCCGCACCTCATGCGCCGAGGCGACGGTGGCGCGGGCCGAGAAGCTGTGCACGCCCGTGCGGTCGAGATTGGCGCGGTAGATGCCTTCCAGCCGGGTGATCTCGGCGTCCTTGGCCGCGATCAGCGACGTCCAGTCGAAGGTCGGCTTCTGCGGAACCGACCAGCCGAAACCCTCGGCGTCCTCGAAGGCCTCGGAGAAGGCGGAGGCATAGACCATCAGCTTCTTGGGCACGCAGCCCCGGATCACGCAGGTGCCGCCGTAGCGGAATTCCTCGGCCAGCCCCACGCGCGCACCGGTGAGGGCGGCCATGCGCGCGGCGCGCACGCCGCCGGAACCGCCGCCGATGACGAAGAGATCGAAGTCGTAGTCGGCCATCAGTCCTCCAGCCTTTCGATGAGCTGCCGTTCCTCCTCGGGGCTCGGCGGCGCGATGAGGCGGTCGTCCTCGTCGAGCGTCATCTGGATGACGGTGCCGCCCGGCTCCCCGATCACCGCCGCCTGGGCGATGCCGATGAACAGCCCGGTCTCGACCACGCCCGGAATGTCGGTGAGCAGATGCGCGAGCGCCGTCGCGTCGCCGATCCGGCCCAGGTGCAGGTCGATGATGAAATGGCCCTCGTCGGTGACGAAGGGCTCGGAATTCGCCAGCCGCAGGGTGGAGTTGCGGCCGTCCACGTCGAGATCGGCCAGCGCCTCCTCCACGATCGCCTTGGTGGTCTTCCAGCCGAAGGGCACGATCTCCACCGGCAGCGGGAAGGCGCCCAGCGTGTGGACGCGCTTCGCCCCGTCCGCGATCACCAGCATGCGGTCGGAGGCGGTGGCGACGATCTTCTCGAGCAGCAGCGCCCCGCCGCCGCCCTTGATGAGGGTGAGGTTCTCGTCGAGCTCGTCGGCCCCGTCGACCGTGAGGTCGAGCCAGCCGGCATCGTCGAGCGTGGTGAGCGGCACGCCGAGGCTCAGGCACAGGTCGCGCGTGCGCGAGGAGGTGGGCACCCCGATCACGTTCAGCCCCTCGCGGTGGATGCGCTCGGCCAGCAGCCGGTGGAACCAGGCGGCGGTCGAGCCGGTGCCCAGGCCCAGCCGCATCCCGTCTTCCACGAAGGTGAGCGCCTGGCGCGCGGCCAGGAATTTGGCCCGGTCGGGCGGAGAAAGTTCGCGGCTCATCGTCAACCTCGGCGCGTTGGGCTGCCGGCCCGGGGGGCGTCCCGGTCCGCAGGTCTCTATACTGGTTACCGCACCCGGTTGCGAGACGAAATGCCCGCGTCGCTCTGTCCCGTTTCGGCCACCGAGTGTCGCTCCGCGACTGTTGGCGGGGGGCGCGGGCGCTATGATCCGGGGCCAGGCCAGCAAGGGAGAGTGCGGGATGTTCCTCAGCGTGTTCGACATGTTCAAGATCGGGGTCGGGCCGTCGAGTTCGCACACGATGGGGCCGATGCTGGCCGCGGCGCGGTTTCTCGAGGCGCTGCGCGGCGGGCGCGACCGCATCCCCGGCGCGGGCGCGCCGGCGGCGCTGCGCTGCACGCTGCACGGCTCGCTCGCCTTCACCGGCAAGGGCCACGCCACGGACCGCGCGGTGACCCTGGGCCTGATGGGCTACGTGCCCGCCACGCTCGACGCATCGCAGGCCGCGGCGGCGGAGGCGGCGCTTGCCCAGAGCCACACCCTTACCCCCGAGGGCCTGCCCGAGCTTGCCTTCGACCCCGCGCGCGACATCGTGTTCGACTATGGCCCGCCCCTGCCCGGCCATGCCAACGGCATGGTGCTGGAGGCGATGGACGCCGCCGGAAACCTCGCCCTGCGCGAGACCTACTACTCGGTGGGCGGCGGCTTCGTGCTCACCGAGCGCGAGCTGGAGCGCCCGGCCGAGGAGGCGCCGCGCGCGGTGCCCTACCCGTTCCGCTCCGCCGCCGAGATGCTGGAGATGGCGGCCGCCTCCGGCCTCTCCGTCGCGGCGATGAAACGGGCAAACGAGATGGCCGCCACCCCCGGCCTCGCGCTCGACCGCGAGCTCGACCGGATCTGGGAGGTGATGCGCGACTGTATCGAGCGCGGGCTCGAAGGCACCGGCGCCCTGCCCGGCGGCCTCGGCGTGAAGCGCCGCGCCGGCGCCATCCGCGCCCAGCTCGAGCATGAGCGCGGCCTCAACCTCGCGCCGCCGCATGTGACCAACGACTGGATCTCGGTCTATGCCATGGCGGTGAACGAGGAGAACGCCGCCGGCGGCCGGGTGGTGACCGCCCCCACCAATGGCGCCGCCGGCGTGGTGCCCGCCGTCATCCGCTACTGGCTCGACCATGTGCCGGGCGCGCAGGGCCGCGGGGTGCGCGACTTCCTGCTCACCGCCGCGGCGGTGGGCGGCATCATCAAGACCAATGCCTCGATCTCGGGCGCCGAGGTGGGCTGCCAGGGCGAGGTGGGCTCCGCCGCCGCGATGGCGGCCGCCGGGCTCTGCGCCGTGCTGGGCGGCAGCCCCGAGCAGGTGGAGAACGCCGCCGAGATCGCGCTCGAGCATCACCTGGGCATGACCTGCGACCCCGTGCGCGGTCTCGTGCAGGTGCCCTGCATCGAGCGCAACGGGCTGGGGGCGGTGAAGGCGGTGGCGGCGGCCTCGCTGGCGCTGCGCGGCGACGGCTCGCATTTCGTGCCGCTCGACGCCTGCATCGAGACCCTGCGCCAGACCGGGCGCGACATGGATGCGCGCTACAAGGAAACCTCGCTCGGCGGCCTCGCGGTGAACATCCCGGAATGCTGAGGGCCCGGGCCGCCTACCAGGGGGCGCAGCGCAGCATGGCGGCGGCCTGGCCCAGCTCGGAGGCGGGCAGGAACACCATCATGCCGGGGTTGGCGAAGGCGAGGCGCACCGGCCCGCCCTTCGCCGCGTTCGAGGTGCCGATGCGCCCGTCCGGCGCCATCTCCATGCCGCGGGCCGACCAGACCAGCCCCTCGCACTCGGTCACCCGCGTGGGCGCCACGGGCCAGAGCGATACCCGCGTGCCCGCCGCGAGGTCGAGCGACAGCGGGCCGGAGGCGAGGAAGCACAGGTCCTCCGGGCCGAGCAGCAGCACCCGGCGCGCGGGCCGCGCCGCCATGGCCGAGAGCACGGCCAGCATGTGATCGACCCGCCCGCCGGTGAACCCCACCGCGATCACCAGCCGCGAGGCGACATGGGCGAGGCATTTCTCGAAATCGGTGCTGTCCTGCTCGGCGACGGCGCGGATCTCCACCCCGGCGGCGCGGAAGCCTTCCTGCGGGCCCAGCGAGTCGATGTCGCCGATGATCGCCTCGGGCAGGCGGCCGAAGGCCTGCAGCCGGTCGGCCCCGCCATCGGCGGCAAACAGGCGCGGTGCCAGTGCCTCGGCGGCCGCGAGCGTGGGCTCGCGGAGCTCGCCGCCACCGACGAGCGTGACCATCGCCTCCGGGTCACCGAGGCGCGGCAAGGGGGTTGACGGATCGCTGGTCACGGGGACGGTGCCTCCTGCAGGCGGGCGGTCGGGTCTGCCCGGCGTGGTGCCGGGCTCCGAGTCGGCTGGCGCAAGGATGCTGCCGGGCCGGCGGACTTGCCAAGTCGCATCGGCGCGATCGGGGCGAAATTGCGGCAACGCGCGCGGCTCAGGCGTCGGGGTCTTCCCGGCCGACCCCCTTGAAGACGAAGCGGAACGGCAGCGCCCAGAGCACGCCGAGCGCCACGTAGATGCCGAGCTCGACCGCCCAGTGCGGCCGGTCGAGCAGCGACATCACCGTCACGGCCACCACGACATAGGCCGGCATGCCCACCAGCAGGAGCAGGAGGGCAAGACGTCTGCGCGTGCGCCATGACAGGGCCATCTCAGCCCTCGAACGGATCGGTGACGAGGATGGTGTCGTCCCGCTCCGGGCTGGTGGAGAGGATGGCGACCGGGCAGCCGATCAGCTCCTCGATGCGGCGCACGTACTTGATGGCGGCGGCCGGCAGGTCGGCCCAGGAGCGCGCGCCCTCGGTGCTCTCCGACCAGCCCTCGAGCTCCTCGTAGACCGGCTTGACGCGGGCCTGCTGGGCGGCGGCGGTGGGCAGGTGGTCGATGAACTTGCCGTCGAGCTCGTAACCGGTGCAGATCTTCAGGGTGTCGAACCCGTCGAGCACGTCGAGCTTGGTGAGGGCAATGCCGGTCACGCCACCGGTGGTGCAGGTCTGGCGCACCAGCGCCGCATCGAACCAGCCGCAGCGGCGCTTGCGCCCGGTCACGGTGCCGAACTCATGGCCGCGCTCGCCCAGCCGCTGGCCGGTCTCGTCGGTGAGCTCAGATGGGAAGGGCCCCTCGCCCACGCGGGTCGTGTAGGCCTTCACGATGCCGAGCACGAAGCTGATCGCGTTGGGCCCCATGCCGGAGCCGGTCGCGGCCATGCCCGACATGGTGTTGGAGGAGGTCACGTAAGGATAGGTGCCGAAATCGACGTCGAGCAGCGCGCCCTGCGCACCCTCGTAGAGGATGCGGTCACCCTTGCGGCGGTGCGCATCGAGCACGCGCCAGACCGGCTTTGCGTAGGGCAGCACCTGCGGGGCGATCTCGAGCAGCATGGCCTTGAGCGCCGCGCGGTCGATCTCCTCGAGGCCGAGGCCCCGGCGCAGGGCGTCGTGATGGGTGAGCAGCCGGTCGAGGCGGGTGTCGAGCGTCTCCTCGTCGGCGAGATCGGCGACGCGGATGGTGCGGCGGCCGACCTTGTCCTCGTAGGCCGGGCCGATGCCGCGCCCGGTGGTGCCGATCTTGGCGGTCGAGTTCGCCTGCTCGCGCGCGCGGTCCAGCTCGCCGTGCAGCGGCAGGATCAGCGGGGTGTTCTCGGCGATCATCAGGCTCTCGGGGGTGATCTCCACGCCCTGCCCGCGCAGCTTCTCGATTTCCGAGACCAGCGCCCAGGGGTCGAGCACCACGCCGTTGCCGATGGCCGAGAGCTTGCCCGGCCGCACGATGCCCGAGGGCAGCAGCGAGAGCTTGTACACCTTCCCGTCGATCACGAGCGTATGACCCGCGTTGTGCCCCCCCTGGAAGCGGACAATGACGTCGGCGCGCTCGCTGAGCCAGTCGACGATCTTCCCCTTGCCCTCGTCGCCCCACTGGGCGCCGACAACGACTACATTGGCCATGACTCTCTCCTGCCGGAAAAACCGCCGCCTTATACCGCCCGGGGCGCGCGGGTGAAACCTCCAAATGGTCGCGCGGCCCGCCTTCGGGACAGAAGGCGGGCCGCGGAAGGTTCGAGGGGCGCAGAGGTGCCCGGGATCAGAAGCGCAGGAACTTCGCCTGGCGCACCTGCGGCAGGGCCTCGATGCGCGCCAGCGTCTCCTTGTCGAGTTCGCCGTCGATGCCGAGGAAGGCGATCGCCTCGCCGCCCTTCTCGGACCGGCCGAGGGCGAAGGTGGCGATGTTCACGTCGAGCGTGCCCAGCGTGGTGCCGAGCGCGCCGATGTAGCCCGGCGTATCGGTGTTGGTGGTGTAGAGCATGGTGGGCTGCAGCTCCGCCTCCAGGCCGATGCCCTTGATCTGGATGAAGCGCGGCTTGCCGTCGGAGAAGATGGTGCCGGCCACCGAGCGGGTCTGGTTCTCGGTGGTGACCACGAGGCGCATGTAGGTGCCGTAGGCGCCCTGCTCGTCCTTGCGGGTCTCGGCGATCTTGATGCCACGCTCGCGCGCGACCACCGGGGCGGAGACCATGTTCACCCCGCCTTCACCCACCAGCGGTTTCAGCAGGTTGGCGGTGAGTGCCGCGGTGAGCGGCTTGAGGTTGAGCTGGCCCACGCGGCCGACGAACTCGATCTCGATTTCCTTGATCGCGCTCTCGGTCACCTGGCCGGCGAAGCCGCCGAGCATCTCGGCCACCGTGATCCAGGGCTTGAGCACCGGGGCTTCCTCGGCGGTCACCGAAGGCGCGTTGAGCGCGTTGGAGATCGCGCCCTTCATCAGGTAGTCCGACATCTGCTCGGCCACCTGCAGCGCCACGTTCTCCTGTGCTTCCGAGGTGGAGGCGCCGAGATGCGGGGTGCAGACGATGTTGGGAGCGGAGAACAGCACGTTGTCCTTCGCCGGCTCCTCGGCGAACACGTCGAAGGCAGCCCCGGCGAGATGGCCGGATTTCAGCGCCTCGGCGACCGCAGCCTCGTCGACCAGCCCGCCGCGGGCGCAGTTGATCAGGCGCGCGCCCTTCTTCATCTTGGCGATGCGGTCGGCGTTGAGCAGGTTTGCCGTGGTCTGGGTCTTGGGCAGGTGCAGGGTGACGAAATCGGCGCGGGCCAGCAGGTCTTCCACGTCCTCGATCTTCTCCACGCCCATCTCGGTGGCGCGCTCGGCGGAGAGGAACGGGTCATAGGCGATGACCTTCATCCGCAGGCCGATGGCGCGCGAGGCCACGACCGAGCCGATGTTGCCGCAGCCGATCACGCCCAGGGTCTTGCCGGTGATCTCCGAGCCCATGAACTTCGACTTCTCCCACTTGCCGGCCCGGGTGGAGGCATCGGCCTCCGGGATCTGGCGCGCGCAGGCGAACATCATCGCGATGGCGTGCTCGGCGGTGGTGATCGAGTTGCCGAAGGGCGTGTTCATCACCACGATGCCCTTGGCGGAGGCGGCGGGGATGTCGACATTGTCGACCCCGATGCCGGCGCGGCCGATGACCTTGAGGTTGTCGGCCTTCGCGATCAGATCCGCGGTGGCCTTGGTGGCCGAGCGGATGGCGAGACCATCGTAGTTTCCAATGATTTCAGCGAGCTTGGCGGCGTCCTTGCCGAGGTCGGGCTGGAAGTCGACCTCCACGCCATTGTCGCGGAAGATCTGCACGGCGGCGTCCGAGAGCTTGTCGGAGATGAGTACCTTGGCCATCTGGGGCATCCTTGGAATGATGTGAACCGGCGCCCCGGGCCATGACCCGGGGCCTCTGCGGCAGGCCGGCCCGCGGGCCGGCCGGAATGTGAGGGGCTGCCTCAGGCGGCGGCGCGTTCGGCCTTCACGGCCTCATAGGCCCAGTCGAGCCAGGCGGTGAGCGCCTCGACATCGGCGGTGTCCACCGTGGCGCCGCACCACACGCGCAGGCCGGCGGGGGCGTCGCGGTAGCCGTTGATGTCGTAGCCGGCGTCGGCCTTCTCGATCAGGCTCACCATCTCCTTCACGAAGGCGCGCTGGCCGGCGTCGTCGAGGGCGGCCACCTCCGGATCGGTGATCTTGAGGCAGACGGAGGTGTTGGAGCGCGCCTGCGGCGCCTCCACCAGGTTGGCGATCCAGTCACGGCCGTCGGCCCAGGCCTGGAGGGCGGCGAAATTCGCGTCGGCGCGGGCGCGGATGGTCGCGGGGCCGAGCTCTTCCATCCAGTCGAGCGCGTCCTCGGCATCGGCCACGCAGAGCATGGAGGGGGTGTTGATGGTCTCGCCCTTGAACACGCCCTCGATGAGCTTGCCGCCCTTGGTGAGGCGGAAGATCTTCGGCAGCGGCCGGTCGGGGGTGAAGGTCTCGAGCCGCTCCACCGCGCGGGGCGACAGGATGAGGATGCCGTGCGCGCCCTCGCCGCCCATCACCTTCTGCCAGGAGAAGGTGATCACATCGAGCTTCGCCCAGTCGAGGTCCTGCGCGAAGGCGGCGGAGGTCGCGTCGCAGATGGCGAGGCCCTCGCGGTCGGCCGCGATCCAGTCGGCGTTCGGCACGCGGGCGCCGGAGGTGGTGCCGTTCCAGGTGAACACCACGTCGGCGTCCTTGCGGACGGCGGCGAGATCGGGCAGCGCGCCGTACTCGGCCTTCAGCACGTTCACGTCATCGAGCTTGAGCTGCTTCTGGATGTCGGTCGCCCAGCCGGCGCCGAAGCTTTCCCAGACCAGCACGTCCACCGGCCGGGGGCCAAGCAGCGACCACAGCGCCATCTCCACGGCACCGGTGTCGGACGCGGGCACGATGCCGACGCGGTAGCCCTCGGGCACGCCGAGGAACTTCGCGGTGCGGTCGATGACGGATTTCAGCTGCGCCTTCGGCTTCGAGGCGCGGTGCGACCGGCCGAGGAAGGCCTTCGCGGCGACGCTTTCCAGCGTCCAGCCGGGGCGCTTGCCGCAGGGACCGGAGGAGAATTCAGGGCGCGCGGGCTTGACCTGCGGCTGCGAGGGGAGGCTCATGGACGGCTCCGTCGTCAGGGTGAAATTCCTGAGCCTGCCCCCGCTCACCCATAACCCGGGAACCGGCCCGGGAGTGGAGGTACTCCTGCTTCCCCGGCCGGTCAATATGGAAATTGCGACACATTGCGCGAATTCAGCGACGCGGATTTCCGATAGGAAACCCCTGCCCCGCGCGGTGTCGCGGCGCCCCGATCAGGCCCGCCAGAACGGCTTCGCGGCCTCGTCCAGCGCCATCTCCCGGGTGAGACCGATGTCGGCCAGCCGGGCGGTGTCGAGCTGTGACAGTGCGCGGCGGGTTCGGGCACGATGGGACCAGATGAGAGTGAGTCGGGCAAATCGCACCAGCACATCCGCCAGCGCGGGCAGACGGGTCTGCCGGTCGAGCACGAGGAGTTCGGAAGACTGCAAAGGCATGGCTGCCTCCTTTGTCATGGTACAATGTTGCAATCGGGTCCCGTTTGTGGGATGAATGATTGATACAATGCCGCCATCACCCACCGCCAGAGGTATATTGTGACGGATACAAAATGGCTTCCGGACATCCAGGGCGCCGAAGGGCCGAAATACCGCGCCCTGGCCGACGCCCTGCGCCATGACGTGCGCGAGGGCACGCTGGAGCCCGGAACCCGCCTGCCCCCGGTGCGCGACCTTGCCTGGCGCCTGAACGTAACTCCGGGCACGGTGGCGCGCGCCTACCAGATCGCGACCGACGCCGGGCTGCTGGAGGCCACGGTGGGCCGCGGCACCTTCGTGCGCGGCACCCGCCACGAGGAGGCCGATTCGAGCATCCTCATCATGCCCGAGCCCGAGGCGCCCGGGATGTACGACCTGCTCGCCAGCCGCGCGGTGGAGGTGGGCCAGAGCACGGTGATCGGCGAGCGCGCGGCGCAGGTGGCGACCTCGGGCATCTCCTTCATCCGCTACGCCGCCGAGCCCACCGACCTGCTGCCCTGCAAGCAGGCCGCCTGCGACTGGCTGGTGGCCCAGGGCATCAATGCCACGGTGGAGAACCTCGTGCTCACCGAGGGCGCGCAGAACGGCATCTTCGGCGCGCTGCAGATGATCCTGGAGGGGCGCGACCCGGTGGTGCTCACCGAGCAGCTCACCTACCCCGGCTTCCGCCGTGCCATCCGCGGCTGCCGCGGCCGGCCGGTGGCGGTGCCGAGCGACGCGGAGGGCCTGATCCCGGAGGCGCTGGAGGAGGCCTGTGCGCGCCACCCGGTACAGGCCATCCTGCTCTCGGCCAACGTGCACAACCCCACCACCGTGCACACGCCCATGCACCGGCGCGAGGCCATCGCCGAGATCGCCCGCCGCCATGACGTGCAGGTGATCGAGGACGATGTCTACGGCGTGTCGGTGCCCGGCCGGCTGCCGGGCTTCGACCGGCTCTGCCCCGAGCGCGCCTGGGTGACGACCTCGCTGTCGAAATGCGTGGCGGCGGGGCTGCGCATGGGGTTCCTGTGCTGCCCGCCGGGGCGCGGCCAGCACGCGCCGCGCGCGCTGCGCGGCATCGGCCTCTCCACCTCGCTGCTCATCGCCGGGCTGGTGGAGAACCTCATCACCACCGGCGAGGCCGACCGTATCCGCGACCAGGTCTGGACCGAGCTCGACGCCCGGCGCAACATCGCGGCGGAGAAGCTGCAGGGGCTGAACTTCCACTCCCGCCGCGGCCTGAACTTCATCTGGATCCCGCTGCCGCCGGCCTGGCGGGTGACCGCCTTCGTCACCTCCTGCGAGCGCAACGGCGTGCTGGTGGCGGGCTCGGACGTGTTCACCGCCTCGGAGGACAAGGCGCCGGCCGCGATCCGCATCGCACTCTCCGGCCCGCCGAACCGCCGGCGGCTGGAGCACGCGCTCACCCGTGTCGCCGCGCTGCTGCGCGAGCCGCCGCCCGACCTGATCGCCTGAGCCCGGGATGTCCGACACCCCTGCCCGGCCCGCCGGCCGCGACACCGTGATCGACGCGAAGAGCTGGGCCACCATGGCGGTGCTGGTGGTGGTCTGGGGCTCGTCCTTCCTGTTCATCTCGCTGGCGCTGGAGAGCCTCAGCCCCTGGTTCGTCACCGGCGCGCGGCTGGCGCTGGCCGCGGCCGTGGCCTGGCCGCTCACACGGGCGGTCACGGGGCCGTTTCCACGCGGCGCGGGCTTCTGGCTCTGGTCCTGCCTCTACGGGTTCCTCGCCCTCGCGCTGCCCTTCTCGCTCTACACCTGGGGCCAGCAGGAGGTGCCGAGCGGTGTGGTGGCGCTGTTCATCACCGCCTCGCCGCTCTTCGTGCTGCTGCTGAGCCATCTCGCGGGCGACGAGCGGATGACCGGGCTGCGGGTGGCGGGGTTTCTCACCGGCTTTCTCGGCGTGGGGCTGCTGGTTCTGCGCGATGCCTCCGGCGGGGCCTCGCTGTGGCATGCGCTGGCCTGCGCGGCCTCCGGCCTCGGCTTTGCCCTCGGCTCGATGACCGTGCGCTTCATGCCCGGCTACCACCCGCTGCAGGCCACGGCGGCGGCACTCGTCGCCTCGGCGGTGATGTACCTGCCGCTCACCCTCGCGCATCTGCCGCAGGGCGTGCCGCCGGCACCCGCGCTCATCGCCGTCTGCGTGCTGGGGCTGGCGCAGACCGGGGCGGCGCAGGTGCTGCGCTTCGTGCTCATCCGGCGCTCGGGGGCGGTGTTCGCCTCTTCCACCAGCTTCCTGCTGCCGCTCTGGGCGCTGGTGCTGGGCTGGCTGTTCCTGGGCGAGCGGCTGGGCTGGGCCGAGGCCGCGGGGCTGGTGCTGATCCTTGGCGGGCTCGGCATCACCCGGCTGCGGCGGGCGAAGCCGAAACGCTGAGGCTCAGCTCGCCTTTTCCACCGCGGCGCAGATGCCGTCAATCACCTCCTCGAGCAGCACGGGGTCTTCCGCCTCGCCCATCACCCGCACCAGCGGCTCGGTGCCCGAGCGGCGGATCACCAGCCGGCCGGTGCCGGCCAGCCGGGCCTCGCCCGCGGCGATCTCGGCCTTCACGGCGTCCGTCTCCAGCGGCTCGGTGCCCGGCGTGTAGCGCATGTTCTTCAGCAGCTGCGGCACGGGGGTGAACATCTGGCCGATCTCGGAGAGCGGCTTCACCGTTTCCACCAGCGAGGCGAGCACCTGAAGGGCGGCGATCAGCCCGTCGCCCGTGGTGGTGTAATCCGACATCACGATATGGCCGGACTGCTCGCCGCCGAGGTTGCAGCCGGCGCGGCGCATCTCCTCCACCACGTAGCGATCGCCCACCTTCGTGCGGCGCAGGCCGATGCCGCGGCCGGCGAGGAAGCGCTCCAGCCCGAGGTTCGACATCACGGTGGCCACCAGCGCGTCGCCGCGCAGCCGGCCCTCGGCCGCCCAGCGGGAGGCGATGAGCCCCATGATCTGGTCGCCGTCGATGATGCGGCCGGTCTCGTCGATCACGTGCACCCGGTCGGCGTCGCCGTCGAGCGCGATGCCGATGTCCGCCCCGGTCTTGAGCACCATCGCCTGCGCGGCCTCGGGGTGGGTGGAGCCCACGCCCGCGTTGATGTTGAACCCGTCCGGCGCGGTGCCCAGGGTGATCACCTCGGCGCCCAGCTCCCACAGCACGTCCGGCGCGGTGCGATAGGCGGCGCCGTTGGCGCAATCCACCACGATCTTCAGCCCGTCGAGGCGCAGGCCACGCGGAAAGGTGGTCTTGGCGAACTCGGTGTAGCGGCCGTAGGCCACGTCGATGCGCTTGGCCCGGCCGATGTCGGAGGGTTCGGAGAGGGTCGGGTCCTCGGCGAGGTAGCCTTCGATCTCGGCCTCCGCCTCGTCGGAGAGCTTGTAGCCATCAGGCCCGAAGAACTTGATGCCGTTGTCCTCGAACGGGTTGTGCGAGGCGGAGATCATCACCCCGAGGTCGGCGCGCAGCGAGCGGGTGAGCATGGCCACCGCCGGCGTGGGCATCGGCCCGAGCAGGAACACGTTCATGCCCACCGAGGTGAAGCCGGCGGTCATCGCGGTCTCGAGCATGTAGCCCGAGCGGCGGGTGTCCTTGCCGATGATCACCCGGTGCTCCTGGTGGCCGTTGCGGAAGTAGCGCCCGGCGGCCATGCCGAGGCGCATGGCCATCTCGGCGGTCATCGCGCCCGAGTTGGCGCGGCCACGCACCCCGTCGGTTCCGAACAGCTTGCGGGTCATTCTGTCTCTCCCAAGGTGCTGGCGCGCCAGAGGCGCAGGGCCTGGATGGTGGCTTCCACGTCATGCACGCGCAGGATCTGGGCGCCCTGCCCGAGCCCGGCAAGCCCGGCGGCGATGGAGCCGGGGAAGCGCTCCTCCGCCCGCTCCGCGCGGCCGATGCTGCCGATGAAACGCTTGCGCGACACGCCCAGCAGCAGCGGGTAGCCGAGCGCGTGGAAGGCGGCGAGGCCGCGGATGAGGGTGAGGTTCTGTGCCGCGGTCTTGGCAAAGCCGATGCCGGGGTCGAGCAGGATGTTCTCGCGGCGGATGCCGGCGGCGCGGCAGGCCTCGGCGCGGGTGCCCAGCCAGTCCACCACCTCGCCGAGCACGTCATCGTAATCGGTGAGGCCGGTCATCGTCTCGGGCGTGCCGCGGAAATGCATCAGGCACACCGGGGCGTCGAGGGCGGCGGCGGTCTCGAGGCTCCCGGGGGCCCAGGTGAGCGCGGTCACGTCGTTCCAGAGATCCGCCCCCGCGGCATGGGCGGCGCGGAAGACGGCGGGCTTGCGGGTGTCGACCGAGATCGGCATTGTGATGCCGGCGGCGCGGATCGCCTCGATCGCGGGCACCACGCGGGCGATCTCCTCGGCGTCCGGCACCGTGACGGAGCCGGGGCGGGTCGACTCGCCGCCGATGTCGATCATGTCGACCCCTGCCGACACCATCTCCTGCGCGCGCGCCAGCGCACGCGCGGTGCCGTAATTCTGACCGCCGTCGGAGAAACTGTCGGGCGTGACGTTGAGAATGCCCATCACCCGGGGGCGACGCAGGTCGAGCCCGCAGAGCGCCGGCCGCGGCGCGCTGAGTGCGGCGCGCCCGGCGGCATCAAGCGCCGAGGCCGCCACCACGCCATCCGCCGTCTCGACATGGGCAAAGCACAACGGCCCGCCGGCCAGCGGCAGTGCCCCGGGGGTCGCCGGGTCGCAGACCAGCGGGCGCAGGGTATGTCGGGTGTCTGTCATGGTATTGAGGCTGGTAAAGAAGCCGGGGGCCGGCTTCAATCCAATTAACGTTGCACCCTATTTCACACCCACATGCGTGTAATCTTTCGTGAGAGTTTTTCGCTGTGTGAATTATTGTAATCCACGGCGGCTTCCTCCATATTGCAATGCAATCAGTCACCCAGGGTGCGGGACGATTCCGCGCACCGACAGGCAGGAGGTCCCGCCATGGCCCGTGCATTCCGCCCCGTTGTCCTCACCGCGAACGACCTCGTGGAGGGCGATGTCGTCTGGTGGACCGGAGCGGTCTGGAGCCGCGACGTGTCCGACGCCGAAGTCTTCGACACACCCGAGGCCGCCGAGGCTGCCGAAGCCGCGCTGAACACGCCGGAGCACGCGGCCTGTACCGTGGGCATCGTGCGCGTGGAAGTGGAGATGCGCGACGGCGCGCCCTTCCCCACCCTGCGGCGCGAACAGATCCGCGCCGAACGCCGCCCGACCTTCGATTACCTGCCGACCTCCAAGGTCAGCGAAGCCGCCTGAGGCCAGCCATGTACAGCTATGACGAATTCGACGAACGCTTCGTTCGTGAGCGTGTCGCCCAGTTCCGCGACCAGGTCGCCCGCCGCCTCGACGGCAGCCTGACGGAGGAGGAGTTCCGGCCCCTGCGGCTGATGAACGGCCTCTACCTGCAGCTGCACGCCTACATGCTGCGCATCGCCATCCCCTATGGCTCGATGAACGGCAGGCAGATGCGCATGCTCGGCACCATCGCCGAGAAATGGGACCGTGGCTACGGCCATTTCACCACCCGCCAGAACATCCAGTTCAACTGGCCCAAGCTCAAGGATATCCCCGATATCCTTGACGCGCTGGCCGATGTCGGCATGCACGCCATCCAGACCTCGGGCAACTGCATCCGCAACACCACGTCCGACCCGTTCTCCGGTGTGGCCACCGACGAGATCGAGGACCCGCGCGCCACCTGCGAGCTCATCCGCCAGTGGTCGTCGCTGCACCCGGAATTCACCTTCCTGGGCCGCAAGTTCAAGATCGCCGTCACCGGCGCCTCGAGCGACCGTGCCGCCATCCGCGTGCATGACATCGGCATCGAGATCGTGAAGAACGAGGCCGGCGAGACCGGCTACCGCATCCTCGTGGGCGGCGGCCTGGGCCGCACGCCGATGATCGGCAAGGAGCTGCGCGCCTTCCTGCCGCGCGAGGAACTGCTGCCCTACCTCGAGGCCTGCCTGCGCGTGTACAACATGCACGGCCGGCGCGACAACAAGTACAAGGCCCGCATCAAGATCCTGGTGCACGAGCTGGGCATCGACACCTACCGCGAGCACGTGGAGGCCGAGTACGCCCGCATCGACCGCTCGAACACCGCGGCCGACATGGCGGAGTTTGCCCGCATCGCCGAGCAGTTCGCCCCGCCCGCCTACCCGGAGCTGCCCGAGCAGAGCGCCATCTTCGAGCGCGCGCTGAAGGCACACCCGGATTTCGCCCATTGGGTGGAGCAGAACGGTTTCGCGCATCGCGTGCCCGGCTTCATGGCGGTCACCGTGTCCTTGAAGCCGGTGGGCGGCGCGCCGGGCGATGCCACCTCCGAGCAGCTGCGCGTGCTGGCCGAGGCCGCCGAGCAGTATTCGATGGACGAGCTGCGCATCACCCACGAGCAGAACGTGGTGCTGCCCAACGTGAAGAAGGACGAGCTCTTCGCCCTCTGGACCCTGCTGAAAAGCCAGGGCCTGGACGCGCCGAACAAGGGGCTGGTGACCGACATCATCGCCTGCCCGGGGCTCGACTACTGCGCGCTGGCCACTGCCCGCTCCATCCCCGTGGCGCAGGAGATCTCGAAGCGCTTCTCCGACCCGGCCCGCATGGCCGATATCGGGCCGCTCGCCATCAAGATCTCCGGCTGCATCAACGCCTGCGGCCACCACCACGTGGGCCACATCGGCATCCTGGGCCTCGACAAGGCCGGGGTGGAGAGCTACCAGATCACCCTTGGCGGCGACCCCGCCAATGACGCGAGCCTCGGCGAGCGCACCGGCCCCGGTTTCTCCTACGACCAGGTGCCCGGCGTGATCGAGACGCTGGTCGAGACCTATCTCGGCCTGCGCGAGCCGCGCGAGACCTTCCTGCAGACCTACCGTCGGGTCGGAATGGCCCCGTTCAAGGAGGCGCTCTATGCCGACGCTGCGTGACATCACCGGCATCCTCGAGGATGCCTGGACCCGGCTCGACGAGGGCGCGGACGCCCCCGCCGGCCCGGCGATCTACCCCTTCCCGGGCGACGTGGCCGGCAACGACCCCGCGCTCACCGGCATCCATATCGCCAACGACGTGGACCCGGAGAGCGTGGTGCCGATGTTCGACCGCGTGTCGCTGATCTCGGTCGCCTTCCCGGCCTTCACCGACGGGCGGGGCTTCTCCATCGGCCGCCGGCTGCGCGAGGCGGGCTACACCGGCCGGCTGCGCGCCACCGGGCCGGTGCTGGCCGACCAGTTCCGCTACCTGCTCGAATGCGGGTTCGACGAGGTCGAGGTGCCCGATGCGCTGGCCGCGCGCCAGCCGCAGGAGCAGTGGGAGCGCGCGGCCGATGCCGTGACGCTCAACTACCAGCGCGGCTACGCCGGGCGGAGAAACATCCTGGAGGCGCGCCGCGAGGCGCGAGGCGTGTGATGACAGATCCGAATTCCGTGAAGGGCGACAAGCTCGTCTCGCTGCCGGCGCCCACCGTGGCGCGCGCGCTGTCGCGCCTCGCCGAGGGCAGCACCCCGCAGCAGATCCTGCAGACCGCGCTCACCCGCGACTTTCCGGGCCGCATCGCGCTCGTCTCGTCCTTCGGGGCGGAGAGCGCGCCGCTGCTGCACATGGTCTCGCAGATCGACAAGTCGACGCCGGTGCTGTTCCTTGAGACCGGCATGCTGTTCCCGGCCACGCTGAGCTACCAGCAGGACCTGTCGGAGGCGCTGGGGCTCACGAATGTCCGCGTCATCCGCCCCGCGCGCGAGGACCTGCTGGAGGCCGACCCGAAGGGCGACCTGCACCGCGAGGACCCCGACAGCTGCTGCGCCATTCGCAAGACCCTGCCGCTGAACCGGGCGCTGGAGGGCTTCTCGGCCTGGATCACCGGGCGCAAGCGCTACCAGTCCTCCAGCCGGGCCGAACTCGAGTTCTTCGACGCCGATGCCGACGGGCGCATCAAGGTGAACCCGCTGGCGATGTGGGACGCGCACCAGATCCGCGCCTACATGGAGGAGCACCAGCTGCCCCTGCACCCGATGGTGAGCGAGAACTTCCCCTCCATCGGCTGCGCGCCCTGCACCACGCCGGTGGCCCCGGGCGAAGACCCGCGCGCCGGGCGCTGGCGCGGCCGCGAGAAGGTGGAATGCGGCATCCACATCGTGGATGGCAAGGTGGTGCGCGAGCAGAAGCGCGAGCACGAAGGCGTTGTCGCCTCCTTCATGTGAGCCCTGCCGGCTACCCGGCTCCCTGCGCAATTCCGAAAGCCGCCGCTCTCCGAGCCGGCGGCTTTCGCATATCCGGAGGCCGCGCGGGGCCTAGCTGCTGACGTCGAGCAGCGTGCCCTCGGCCGGCTCGGCGCGCGTCCAGGAGACAGCGCCGAGATACTGGCTGCGCGCCAGAACTGAAACCTCCACCCCCGGCGGGGCATCCACCGCCACCCGGCCCGGACCGCCCGGCAGCCGGTGTGCCGTGACGGTCACCGATATCGCGCCGCTGGCAATATCCTGTTTCATCTGGGAAATCATCTCGCCGCGCCGGCCCAGCCGCTCCGCGAAGCGGCCCAGCATCACTGCCCGCTCCGTCCCGGCCATCTGCCGCCCGGCATCGCCGAACAGCGCCAGCACCGCCATGCGCCGGGCAAACTCCGCCTCGTCCATCGCGGTTTCGGCGGCGAGCTTTGCATCCACCTGGTCGATCACCGCGCGCTCGATCAGCGCGCGCGTCTCCTCCGGCCCGGGCGGTTCGGCCTCGGCGGAGGGGGCGAGACCGGAGGCGGTCTCCACCGCCTTCGACCAGGCCTTGAGCGCCGCCGCGAGCTTCTCCGGCAGGGCGGAGAGCCGCTCGGGCTCGAGCAGGGTGGACAGCGGCTGGTCGGCGCCGAGCGCCGGCCCGCCGGTGAGCCGGTAGGTGCGGCGCAGGCTGGTCTCCACCCGGGCAAGCTGCCGCTCCATCCGGGCCTGCGCCTGGTCGAGCAGGAAGGCGCGCAGCGCCGCCCCGTCGGGCAACATGCCGTCGCGCGCGAGCAGCGGCTGGCCATACCCCTCCTTCCAGGGCGCGGCGCGGCCGACCCGCACGGGCTCGGTCACCGGTTCACGTGAGAAGCTCACCACCGCGACATCGCTCGCGCGCCCGATCTGCAGCGCGGCGCTTCGGCCGGGTGAGCTGAGCCCCGTCAACGACGGGGCAAGGGAAGGCACTGCAAGCATTCCGGACCTCCCGCCAGTGAGATTGACAGGCATCCACTGAAGCATGGAAACATGAACGAAACCTTGCGGCCTCAGCCCAGCCGCAGCGGCTCCGCTCCGGCCTGGGGAGCTGCCAGCACGGCGAGGATGCGCGGCACCGCCTCCGCCCAGGTGGCGAAATGCGCGGCGTGGGCGATCTCGGCCCAGGGGCGCTTGCGGTAGCCGTGCTCGTGGATGACGAAGGGACAGCCGAAATTCGCCGCGGTGGCCGCGTCCGTCTCGCTGTCGCCCACGAAGACCACCGGGCCGGGGCCCATGTCCTTGAGCGTGTTGCGGATCATCTCCGGGTCGGGCTTCATCACCGCGATGGTGTCGCCGAAGGTGAAGCCGTCGAAGAGCGGCGAGAGGCCGAGCCCGCCGAGCACCCGGCGCCCCGGCTCGGTCGGTTTCTGGGTGCAGATGCCGAGACGGTGGCCGGCGGCGCGCAGGGCCGCGAGCGCCTCGGCCACGCCTTCGTAAGGTCGGGTCGCAACCAGCGGATTTTCATCGTAGATCTCGCGAAACCGCGCCACGTGGGCGGAGAGGTCGCCGGGCACGCCGCCGGTGTGTTCCAGCAGGCCCTCGACCTGTTTGGGGATGCCGCGGCCGACGAAGCGCTTGTAGGTTTCCACGTCGACCGGGGCGCGGCCCAGCTCCTCCGTCAGCCGGTTTCCCGCCGCGCAGAGCGAGGGCGCGCTGTCGACCAGCGTGCCGTCGAGATCGAAGATGATGTTTGCGCTCATGCTGCCCGCCACTTGATGGAACATCCGATGGAGGCGACCTGCTCGGCCGGGCCGGTGCCGCGCTCGGCCACGCCGCGCATGGCCTCGAAGAGGTCGCGGCGCAGATCCGGCGGGCCGGCTTCCTTGCGGCTCGCGTCCAGGCGGCCGCGGTACTGCAGCCCCCCGCCCGCGTCATAGCCGAAGAAGTCGGGCGTGCAAACCGCGCCGAAGGCCCGGGCCACCGACTGGTCGGCATCCACGAGATAGGGAAAGGTGAAGCTGTGATCCGCGGCGAAGCCGGCCATCTTCTCCGGCGCGTCTGCCGGATAGGTGTCCCAGTCGTTCGACATCACGGCGGCGACGCCGATCCCCAGGCCCTGCAGCTCGGCCGCGTCGCGCACGAAACGGTCGATCACCGCGCGCACGTAGGGGCAATGGTTGCAGATGAAGGCGATGAGCAGGCCCTTCGGCCCCATCAGATCCGCGCTGCCGCGCAGCCTTCCGGTGGTGTCCGGCAGCGTGAACCGCGGCAGCGGGGCGCCGAAATCGCAGACAGGCGGGTTGAGCGAGGCCATGGCGTTCTTCCTCCTGTTGTTCTGATTGGACCCAGGATAGCCGGGGCGGGCTCAGTAGCCGAGTTCGCGCATTGCCGCATGGGCGCCGGGCTTGGTGGCGCATTCGTGGAACAGGCGGATGCGGCAGCCGCGGCAGATCTCGTTGTCGGCATCGGCCACGGCGGCGGCGATGGCCTCGCCCTTGTTGGCGTGCAGCTTGTCGGGGCCGAGCTCCTCGATCACCTGCAGGCGGCGCAGGCGGTTCAGCATCGGCGTGCTCTGGGCGATGAGGTGAAAGTCGCCGCCCTTGCGCCGCGCGGTGCGGATCTCGTCGATCAGCAGGTCGGCGCCGGCGAGGTCTATGTCGCCGACCGACTTGAGGATCAGCACCTTGATGCGCTGTTGCGGGTGCTCGCGCTCGACCTTGCGGAACTCGCGCTCGATATGCTCGACCGAGCCGAAGTAGATCAGCCCGTCGATGCGGATGATGGTGATCTGCGGGCACTCGGAGAGGTTCGCGTCCTTCGCGCCGACGAACTTGCGCGCGCCGTTCACCAGCTTGGGGGCGCCCACCATCACCGCGGGCTGCGAGGACTTGTGCAGGAACAGAAGGAGCGAGGCGATGACGCCCACGTAGATGGCGAAATCGAGCTCGATGAGCAGGCCGGAGAGGAAGGTGACCCCGAGGATCGCGCTCTCTCCGCGCGAGGAGCGGATGACATGGCGGATCTCGCGCTGGTCGATCAGCCGGTAGGCGACATAGAGGATGAGCCCGGCCATGGCGGGGCGCGGGATATGGGCGATGAGCGGCAGCACCAGCAGCATCATCGCCGCGAGGAACACGCTGGCGAGGATGGTGGCCATCGGCGTGCGGGCCCCCATCTCCACGTTCACCCCGGTGCGGGTGAAGGAGCCGGAGGAGGCGTAGTTCTGGAAGAAGCCGCCGACGATGTTGGAGATGCCCTGCCCGAAGATCTCCTGCGTGGGGTTGAAGCGCTCGCGCCGGCGGATGGCCATGGCCCGGCCGATGGACACCGCCTCCAGCAGGCCGATGAGCGCGATGGCGAAGGCGCCCTTCGCGAGGTCGGGCGTGTCGGCGCTGTTGAAGGCGGGGATGCGGAAATCGGGCAGCGCGCCGGGCAGCGCGCCCACCATGCTCACCCCGAGCGCGTCGGCCGAGAGCACCCAGCCCAGCAGCGAGCCGATGACGAGCGCGAGCAGGAAGCCGGGGATCACCCGCGAGTAGCGCTGGAGCAGGATGACCGAGCCCAGCGTGACGCCCGAGAGCAGCAGCGCCGTGAGGTTGGTCTGCGGCAGGGCGAGCAGCACCCGCTCCATGCGTTCGAAGACCGATCCGCCACCGGGCAGCACCAGCCCCAGCGCCGCGGGAAGCTGGCTGACCACGATGAGGATGGCGGCAGCGGCGGTGAATCCGGTCATCACCGAATGCGAGACGAAGGACACCACCGAGCCCATGCGCGCGAAGCCCGCGGCCACCTGCACCACCCCCACCATCACGGTGAGCTGGAGCATCAGCTCGATGTAGGGCGGCGTGCCCGGCTCCGCGAGCGGCGAGAGCGTGGTGAAGATGATGACCGAAAGCGCCGTCGTCGGCCCGCTCACCATCACCATGGAGGAGCCGAAGAGCGCCGCGACGAGGGCCGCGACGATGGCGGTATAGATGCCGTATTCCGGTGGCAGCCCGGCGATGGTGGCGAAGGCCACCCCTTGCGGCAGCACCACGGCGGCGCCCGTGAAGCCGGCAACGAGATCCGCCCGCAGGGACGTGCGGGTCATGCCCCGCATCCAGCCCAGGAAGGGGAGCGCTTTCGCCAGGCCCGGTTTCACATCGGGGTCCTTCTGATCTGCTGCGGCCCTTCGGCCGCCCGGCTCCGGGCCGCATTCCGGCACCGGCGAGGGCGGATTCTCCGCCCCGCCTCACCCTCCCCGGGTTACCTTGTCCGACTCACCTTGTCCGATTCACCTTCCCCGCCTCACCTTCCGCGGGTCGCGGTCTCCCGGCCATCCGGGTTCGGCCTAGCACCTTGCAGGGAACTTGTTAAGTAGTCGTGTCCGCTCGGGCTTCCGCCCAGGACAGGAACCGGGAAACGTCGCAGGGCGCGAAGGGTTCCTCGCCCGCCGCGGGCGCGGTCCACAGGGCCGCCTGCCCGCGCGCCCCGAGCTGCCCGGCAGCCCAGGCGGCGAGTGCCGGGGCGGCGCCGACGGAGGGCACCGGCCGCGCCGCCATCACCAGGCGCGCCGGCGCCCAGACCGCCAGCAGGCCGGTCTTCAGCGCATGGTCGATCTCGGTGCGGGTCTCGGTGACGGTGAGGCGCGCATCGGCCCCCGCCAGCCTCCAGGCTGCCTGTTCCATCGCCAGCAGGCCGATGCGCAGCGCGCCTTCCGGGCCGGCTCCCGCCGTGTCCGGCGCCTCCGCCTCGGCCAGCAGCAGCACAGGCAGCCCGCAGGCGGCGAGCGCGTCGAGCCAGGCCTCGCGCTCGGGGGCCGTCGCGAAACCGGCGCCGAGGCGCAGCACCAGCGGGCGGGCGGCAGCCGCCTGCGGCGCCGGTCGCTCCCGGCGGACCGGGCGCAGCATCGGCGCGTCGGCCGGCAGCGTGCCGCGGACGATCTCCACCCCGAGCGAGCCGGGGATGCGGTCGAGCTTCTCGATGCGCACGAAGGCGCGCACGGCGCGGGGGTCGGCGAGGCAGCGCGCGGCGAGACGCTCGGCCAGGGTCTCGAGCAGGTTGATGCGCTCGGCGGCGAGCTCGGCATCGAGCGCCTCGAGGATGGTGTCGTAGGAGAGCACCTTGTCCACGTCGTCGTCCTGCGCGGCGGTGTGGTGCGACACCTCGAGCGTGACATTGAAGCGCAGCCGCTGCTCCACCCCGCGCTCGGAGCGGAAGGCGCCGATCTCCACCGAGCGCACGTGGTCGCGCACCGAAATGCGGTCCAGCGGCTGCCCCGCGGCGGGCCGCGCCTGCGGAGATTCATAGGCCAGGACGGGATCTTCGGTCATGGGCTGCCCTTCGCGCTTCAGCTTCGGATCGGCCCCCTGATACGTGCCGCGGCAGGGGGAGACAAGGCGCGGGCCGACACCTCGTGCCCCGCCCGCGACATGTGGTGTCTGCCCCGCGCCCCTGCCACCATGTGCCGCGCGATTGCTGCAAAACGGGGGTTTGACATTGCCCGAAAACCCCCCAAATGTAGACGGAACTGAATGGGAGAGGAACAGCGTGAATCTGAGCCCGCGGGAAAAGGACAAGCTTCTGGTGTCCATGGCAGCAGAGGTCGCCCGGAAACGGCTGGAACGGGGGGTAAAACTCAATCACCCCGAGGCCATTGCCCTTATTACCGATTTCGTGGTCGAAGGTGCGCGCGACGGCCGGACGGTCGCCGATCTCATGTCCAGTGGTGCCGAAGTCATTCGTCGGGACCAGTGCATGGAGGGCATCGCCGAGATGATTCCCGAAGTGCAGGTTGAAGCGACGTTTCCGGACGGGACGAAGCTCGTCACCGTCCACCAGCCGATCCGGTAGGGAGGCCGTGCGCATGAACAAACTGCTTGATTACCTGAAGGAACTGGTCGGGGCCCTGCTTCCCGAGCCCCAGCCCCAGCCCCAGCCCATCCCCGTCCGCGTGAACGACGGCCGCCGCCGGCCCGGGCGCCGCTGACATTCCCGCAGACCGGACGCAGATCGGACCCCGCATGATTCCCGGAGAAATCTTCCCTCTGCCCGGCGAGATCGAGCTCAACGCCGGCGCGGAAGTGACCGTGCTCACCGTGGCCAACACGGGCGACCGGCCGGTGCAGGTGGGCAGCCACTACCATTTCGCCGAGGCGAACAGCGGGCTGGAGTTCGATCGCGAGGCCGCGCGCGGCAAGCGGCTCGACATCCCGGCCGGCACCGCGGTGCGCTTCGAACCGGGGCAGACCCGGGAGGTCTCCCTCGTGCCCTTCTCCGGCGACCGCAAGGTCTACGGCTTCAACGCGAAGGTGATGGGCGCGCTCTGAGCGCCCTGCCCGACCTTATCCACAGCAACAGGCCCGGCCGGTAAACGGCCGGGCCTGTTGCGTTTTTCAGGGCTGCTCGGGTGTCGCCAGCGGCGGCAGCGCGCGCAGGTAGGCGATGATGGCGGAGATGTCCTCCGGCTTTGCATGCGCATAATATCCGTAGCCCATGGGCGGCAGCATCGGCGTGCCGTCCGGCCGGTGCCCGGTGGTGATCATCTGCGCAAGCTCCGCGTCGCTCCACCGCGCGATGCCATCCTCGTGCGGCGTGATGTTGGAAGCGACGGATTCGCCCCAGGGGCCCGCGAACACCGCGCCGCCGGCCCCGGGGCGGGAATGGTCCGGCCCCTGCGGCGTCATCGGCGAGTGGCACTCGATGCAATGCGCCACCGGCCCGGCGAGATAGGCGCCGTAGGCCACGGTCACCCCCTCGGGCACGGCGGCCACATGCTCCACCGGCGGCCCCCAGGCGGGCGGCAGCGGGATGCGGTAGTCCGAGGCGGGCACCGCGTTCTCCACGGCCGGCACGCTGCGCAGGTAGGCGACCATCGCGGCGAGGTCCTCGTCGGACAGGCCGCGGTAGAGCGCGAAGGGCATCGGCGGCCCGATCAGCGAGCCATCGGGCCGGATGCCCTCGCGGATGGCGCGGGCCAGTTCCGCGTCGCTCCAGCGCCCCGAGGGGCCGGCCGGGGTGATGTTCGGCGCATAGGCGGTGAAGGCGGCGTTGTCCTCCACCAGCCGGCCCGAGAGCGCACGCGCCTGGTCCGGCCCCTGCGGACCGAAGGGCGTGTGGCAGTTGCCGCAGGCCCCTATCGCCTCGACGAGATAGGCGCCGCGGGCGAGATCCGCCGCGGCGCGGGCGGGCGGCGACGCGACCGTCGCCAGCACCAGGGCCCCGAGCAGGGCCATGCCGCCCGGAGCGAGAGAGCGCAGGAAAAGCGTCTGGATCAAGGGTTTAATTTCGACCTCCCGAAATGGCACATGCGTGCATCGTGAAAACCGAGCGCTGAGTATCAGGCCAGAATGCACCAGAATGTGAGAATCATCACTCGACATGTCGATCCGTGCATGCAACATGCCGCTCCGCTGTCGGCAGCCGCGCTAACACCC
This sequence comes from Oceanicella sp. SM1341, assembly GCF_003448965.1. Classification (GTDB taxonomy): domain Bacteria; phylum Pseudomonadota; class Alphaproteobacteria; order Rhodobacterales; family Rhodobacteraceae; genus Paroceanicella. The sequence continues at coordinate 142,952 of NZ_QRGC01000001.1, read as the reverse complement.
GGTTTCCTTTTGACTTTCGCTGCCAGAAATTGCCTCATCCCCCGGAGAGTCTGAGGAGGAGCCACGCCATGCCCTATCGCCTTCCCCGCGCGGATTACGCCGAGATGTACGGACCGACGGTGGGAGACCGGGTCCGGCTCGCCGACACCGATCTCATCATCGAGGTGGAGAAGGACCTCACGCTCTACGGCGAGGAGGTGCTGTTCGGCGGCGGCAAGGTGATCCGCGACGGCATGGGCCAGAGCCAGACCCCCCGCGCCCACGGCGCCGTGGACACGGTGATCACCAACGCGCTGATCATCGACTGGACCGGCATCATCAAGGCCGATGTCGCCATCAAGGACGGCCGCATCGCCGGCATCGGCAAGGCGGGCAACCCCGACACCCAGTCCGGCGTGGACATCATCATCGGCCCCGGCACCGAGGTGATCGCCGGCGAGGGCCGCATCCTCACCGCGGGCGGCATCGACAGCCACGTGCATTTCATCTGCCCCCAGCAGTTCGACGACGCGATGCATTCCGGCGTCACCACGCTGATCGGCGGCGGCACCGGCCCCTCGCACGGCACGATGGCGACCACCTGCACCCCCGGCCCCTGGCACATCGGGCGGATGCTGCAGTCGATGGACGCCTTCCCGATCAACATCGGCATCGCCGGCAAGGGCAACGCCTCGCTGCCCGCCGCCCTCGAGGAGATGATCCTCGGCGGCGCCTGCGCGCTGAAGCTGCACGAGGACTGGGGCACCACGCCCGCGGCCATCGACTGCTGCCTCACCGTGGCCGATGCCTACGACATCCAGGTGATGATCCACACCGACACGCTCAACGAGAGCGGCTTCGTGGAGAACACCCTCGCCGCCATCAGGGGCCGCACCATCCACGCCTTCCACACCGAGGGCGCGGGCGGCGGCCATGCGCCGGACATCATCAAGCTCGCCGGCGTGGAGCACGTGATCCCCTCCTCCACCAACCCCACGCGCCCCTTCACCACCAACACGATCGACGAGCATCTCGACATGCTGATGGTCTGCCATCACCTGTCGAAGTCGATCCCCGAGGACGTGGCCTTCGCCGAGAGCCGCATCCGCCGCGAGACCATCGCCGCCGAGGACATCCTCCACGACATGGGCGCGATGTCGATCATCGCGTCTGACAGCCAGGCCATGGGCCGCGTGGGCGAGGTGCTGATCCGCACCTGGCAGACCGCGGACAAGATGAAGCGCCAGCGCGGCCGGCTCTCGGAGGAACAGGGCGACAACGACAACCTTCGGGTGCGCCGCTACATCGCGAAATACACCATCAACCCCGCCATCGCGCATGGCATCTCGAAGGAGGTGGGCTCGCTCGAGGTGGGCAAGCGCGCCGATCTGGTGCTGTGGAGCCCGATGTTCTTCGGGGTGAAGCCGGAGCTGGTGCTGGTGGGCGGCACCATCGTGGCCGCGCAGATGGGGGATCCCAACGCCTCCATCCCCACGCCGCAGCCGGTGCACAGCCGGCCGATGTTCGGCGCCTTCGGCGGCTCGCGCACTTCCGGTGCGGTGAGCTTCGTCTCCGCCGCCTCGCATGACGCGGGCATCGGCCGCTCGCTCGGCCTCGCCAAGGCGACGGTGCCGGTGGAGAACACGCGCGACGGCATCGGCAAGTTCTCCATGCGGCTCAACGACGCCTGCCCGCACATCGACGTCGACCCCGAGACCTACGAGGTGCGGGCCGACGGCGAGCTGCTGACCTGCGAGCCGGCCACCGAGCTGCCGATGGCACAGCGCTACTTCATGTTCTGAGCCGCCCGGGCCCGGCCCCTCCCGCTGCCGGGCTTGCGCCGGCACGGCGCGGCCTCGCCCCGAGCGCGTGGCAGCCCCCGGCTCGCCGGCTTCGAACGCCCCTGCCCGGCCGCGGCGGCCTCCTGCGGCCGCGCCGGAACCCTCGATCGACCAGAGGTTAATATTCCGTTACCTCGGAGCGCAGGAGAGCGCCGGAGAGCGCCGGAGCGGCGCGCTGAGCCGGGAAGCCGTGGCGCCGCCACCCGGACGACAGCGGCGCGCGAGCCCGGCCCCCTGGAGGGCCGCTCAGCGCCGCGTGCCGCGATCGGCCGGATTTCGGGGATGAAGGGATACCGCCTCGCCGGCGGGGGCCGCCCGGCGCGCCGGCCGGGCGATGCCTGGCGCCGCGCGGCGCTCAGGCGTTGTTGCGGTAGAACACGTGCGCGCCGATGCGGGCGGTGCGCGCGAGGCTCCTGGTCCAGCGCGGGCGCACCTGCAGCGTGTGATAATGCGTGGCACCGCCGGTGAGCATGCGCGGCTGGCCATCCATCATGATGCGCGCGACCTTGGCCACACGCTCGTAGGCGGCCTGGTTGCGCACCCGGTCGGACCGGCCGTCGCAGGTGTAGCTGAACTGGCACTGGTGCAGCTTGCCGGTACCCTGGTTGACCACGCCGCAGACCGTGTCGGGGAAGTCCGAGCTCTCGACACGGTTCAGGATCACTTCCGCGACCGCCACCATGCCGGCGATCGACTCGCCGCGGGCCTCGAAGTAGAGCGCCTGGGCGAGGCACTTGAACTGCTCGTCGCCCTTCGCGGTGGGCAGCAGATCGATCTCGTCCGGGGTGAAGGACAGGATGGACTGCCGGTCCTCGGCGGAGATCGCGCGCTGCTGGGCGCTGGAGACCAGCATCGAGGCCTCCGCGTCGGCCCGGTTCAGCGCCGACACCTCGGCGTGCAGGCGGGTGCCGCGCGGGCGGCTGGAGCCGGTCGCCGGAGACCCGGCGCCGCCGAGCTCGACCAGCCGGTCGGCGTTCAGCGCCGTGAGCGCCGTGCGCTCCTGTGCCATCACCGAGGCGATCTGAAGGGCAATCTGGTCACCGCCCCCCGGGGGCGTCGCATCGCCCGTCTCGCCCGCTGCCACACCTGCCGCACAGATTACGGTACTCGAGGTCATGGCGACAGCACAGACGAGACTCCTCATGCGGGCCCCGTGGGGCCCTCCGAGTGATCGTGCTTTCATGGTCATTCCCACCGTCGTCCGGAGTGCTCAATGCGCCAACTGAATGGCCGCTGCACCACCTATCGCTATTATTAAACGCCTCGAGACCATAGCCATCGCGTCCGCCGTGTAAACGGTCGTTTCGCCACGCATGGTTTCGCGATCGTGATGGGCCGTGAGATTGTCGCTGAAACAACCGCCAATTCAGCCGGTTACCGGGCAGGCTGAAGACGCTGCCACAAGCTGGCCGAAAGTGCCGCACGGGCCTCGAACGGGCGTTCGGGGGCGGAACCGAGGCCTCCGGAGAGGAGTTGAAGTCCGAATCGCCCCCAATCCGTCCGAATCTGCGATTGCAGCCATGCCGCCGCTGCATGCCCCCGATGCGTGTCGCTGCACTGCGATGCACGTTCACGAACAATGGCCAGCGCCTCGTCCAGACCACTCCCGTCGTTTGCGGAAACAATCACCACCCGCGGCGCCGGAGTACCGGTCTGCCGGGCCACCAGGGAGAGCGCTCCCGCAAGGTCGGAGGCGGTGCGCCGTGCCGGCGCCCCGGTGTCGCCCTTCGTGACCAGCACCAGGTCCGGGGTCTCCATGATGCCGGCCTTCATGAACTGCAGCGCATCCCCCGCACCGGGCTGGGAACAGAGCAGCGTGAGGTCGGCGAGTTCCGAAACTTCGGTCTCGGATTGCCCCACCCCGACAGTCTCCACGATCACGATATCGAAGAGCGCGCGCATCAGCACCATGGCCGGAAAGGTGACCTCCGCCACCCCGCCCAGCCGGTCGCGCGCGGCCATGGAGCGGATGAACACGCCCTGGTCCTCGGGGTCATGGGTCATGCGCGTGCGGTCGCCCAGCAGCGCGCCGCCGGAGCGGCGCGACGAGGGGTCGACCGCGATGATGCCGAGCGTCAGCCCCGCCGCCCGCACCCGGGGCACCAGTGCGTTCACCAGCGTCGACTTGCCCACCCCCGGCGGGCCGGTGATGCCCAGCGACACGCCGCGCGGCGCGGCGAAGGCGGCATCGAGCAGTGCTACCGTGTCCTCCGCCTCCGGCGCGCTCTCGATGCGCGAGAGCGCGCGTGCGAGCCCGGCCTTGCCGGCGCCGCGCAGGGCCTCCAGCGCTTCGGCGGTCATCTCGTGTCCCGCACCAGGATGGCGGCCTGCGCCGCGGCCAGCCGGGCGATGGGCGTGCGGAACGGCGAGCAGGACACGTAGTCGAAGCCCAGCAGCTCGCAGAAACGCACCGAGGCGGGGTCTCCCGCATGCTCGCCGCAGATGCCCAGCACCAGTTCCGGGCTCGCCTTGCGCCCGCGCCGCGAGGCGATGAGCAGCAGCTCACCCACCCCCTCGAGGTCGAGCGCATGGAACGGGTCTTCCGGGTAGACGCCCTGGTTCACGTAGTCGCGCATGAAGCGGCCGGCGTCGTCGCGGCTCAGCCCGTAGGTCATCTGGGTGAGGTCGTTGGTGCCGAAGCTCATGAAGCTCACGTTGCGCGCGAGATCGCCGGCGCGCAGGGCGGCGCGCGGGGTCTCCACCATCACGCCCAGCCGGTATTCCAGCCGCGCCCCGGTCTCGCGCTCCACGTCGCGGGCCACGGCCTCGATGCGCGCCTTCACCAGCTCCACCTCCCGCGCGGCAGAGACCAGCGGGATCATTATCTCCGGGATCACAGGGGCTTCGGCGCGGGAGTTCACCTCCAGCACCGCCTCGAAGATCGCCCGCGCCTGCATCTCGTAGATCTCCGGCATGGTGACCGCGAGGCGCACGCCGCGCATGCCGAGCATGGGGTTGAACTCCTGCAGCTGCTCGGCGCGGTGGATTATGTGGCTCACCGGCAGGTCCATCTGCTCGGCAAGTTCGCGCATCTCGTCACGCGAGTGCGGCAGGAACTCGTGCAGCGGCGGGTCGAGCAGGCGGATGGTCACCTGCAGCCCGGCCATGATCTCGAACAGCTCGACGAAGTCGCCCCGCTGCATCGGCAGCAGCCGGTCGAGCGCGCGGCGACGCTCCTCGGCGGTCTCGGCCAGGATCATCTCGCGCATCACGTTGATGCGCGCCTCGTCGAAGAACATCTGCTCGGTGCGGCACAGCCCGATGCCGTCCACCTCGAAGGCGCGGGCGGTGCGGGCGTCCTGCGGGGTGTCGGCATTGGCGCGCACCCGCATGCGGCGGATCTCGTCGGCCCAGCCCATCAGCGTGCCGAAGGCGCCCGAGATCTCCGGCTGGATCATCTCCGCCGCGCCCGCCAGCGCCTCGCCGCGCGAGCCGTCAACCGTGATCACGTCGCCCTCGTGGAACACCCGGCCATCGGCGCAGCGCAGGGTGCCAGCCTTCAGGTCGAGCCTGATGTCGGTCACCCCCACCACGCAGGGCAGCCCGAGGCCTCGGGCGATCACCGCCGCATGGCTGGTCATGCCGCCGCGCACGGTGAGCAGGCCGGAGGCCGCGTGCATGCCGCGGATGTCCTCCGGGCTGGTCTCGACGCGCACGAGGATGGCCTCCACCTCCTGCGCCGCCAGCGACATCGCGGCCTCCGGGGTGAAGACGATGCGCCCCGAGGCGGCGCCGGGGCTGGCGGCGAGGCCGCGGCCGATCGGGTCGCGCCGGTGCGAGGGGTCGATCTGCGGGTGCAGGTGCTCGTTGAGCGAGCGCGGGTCGATGCGCAGCAGCGCCTGCTCGCGGGTGATGGCGCCCTGCTCCACGAGGTCGACCACCACGCGCACCGCGGCGCGGGCCGAGCGGCGGGCCGGCACGGCGTCGAGCACGTGCAGCGCGCCGTTCTCGATGGTGAACTGGAAGTCGAACACGTCGCCCAGCCCCTGGGCGGCGAGACGGCCGGCGGCGTGCAGCGCCTCGGTCGCCTCCGGGCAGCTCTCCTCCAGCGACAGGCCGGCAAAGCCCTGCGCCTCGCGCTCGGCCTTGCAGAGCAGGATCGGGGTGCGCAGGCCCATCATGGCGTCGAGCCCCTGCGCCTGGGCGAGGTAGCGGCCGTTCAGCCCCGGCTTGCCGGATTTCTCCTCGATGAAATGCGCGATGCCGGCGCCCGAGTTGCCGGCGCAAAGGCCAAGGGCCATGCGCTGCGCGATGAGGGCGAGCCCGGCCTCGGGCGGCGCGCCCTTGGCCTGGCGCAGGAGCTTCGCCGAGGGGCGGTTCCAGCCCTTCGCCGCCGCCTCCAGCGCCGCCTTGAGCTGGGTCGCGGGGTCTTGCGGGAAGGGCTGACCCACCTCCTCGAGGTAGAAGGCGCGGTAATCGTCGAGCAGCACCTTCAGGTCACCCACGGAAAGCGCCTCCTCGCTCTCCACCCCGGCGAGCTTCAGCCGGTCGTAGAGGATGTTCTCGAGGTCTTCCGCGTCGATCCCCGCCACGCCGGCGCCCCAGGACTGGATGAGCCGGCGGTAGAGGTCGAGCGCCTGGCGCTGGCCCACGCGGGCGGCGAGCGCGGGCAGGTTCGTGTCGGTGATGCCGATGTTGAGGATGGCCTGCGGGCCGCCCCAGTCCTGCTGGAGGGGGCTGGAGCGCACGGCGAGCAGCGTGTCGGCCCCGAGGCTCTCGAGGGCAGCACTCAGGTGCGGCTCGAGCACCGCGTCGGCGCCCTCGCGGCCCATGTCGGCCACCACGTCGAAGGGGAGCACCACGCCGCGGGGCACCGGCAGGCCGAGCTGAGCCATGCGCGCCAGCCGCGCGCCGCGCTCACCGGTGCGCTCGGGGTCGCGGGCCTCGGGGTCACGCAGGTTCAGGGTTCTGTCAGTCACGGTCGGCTCCCCATCCCGGCTTGCCCGGGCTTGTTTTCATTGCAGTGCAGCATAAGGGGGAAAGCCGCCCGCGTGAAGGCCCGACGATGGTCGGGCCCCCGGGGCCGGGTTTCGCGCCGCGCGGGCCGGCGCGCCGGGCGCCGGCCGGTCTCAGCCCTCGATGGCCGAGAGCACCGCTGCCTGTTCCATCACCTTGCGCACCCGGTGCAGCAGGCAGAGCCGGTTGCGGCGCACGATCTGGTTGTCCGAGTTCACCACCACCTTGTCGAAGAAGGCGTCGATGGGCGCGCGCAGGGTGGCGAGCGCGCCCATGGCGGCGGTGAAATCCTGGGCGGCGAGCGCCTCGACGATACTCGGCTCGGCGGCATCGAGGGCGGCGAACAGCGCCTTCTCCTCGTCGCCCTCGGCGAATTTCGGGTTGGGGTCGAGCGAATACTCCACCCCGTCCTTCTTCTCCTCGGCGGTGAGGATGTTGTTGGCGCGCTTGTAGCCGGCGAGCAGGTTTGCCCCCTCCTCCGTCTCAAGAACCGCCTGCAAGGCCTTGACGCGCTTGACAAGAAGCACGAGGTCGTTCTGCCCGCCAAGCTGGAAGCAGGCGTCGATGATGTCATGCCGCACGCCCTCGCCGCGCAGGTGCACCTTCAGCCGGTCGGCGAAGAACGAGAGCAGGTCGGCGCGCACCGCCTCGAAGCGGGCGTCGAGCTTGAAATTGTGCAGGCCCATCTGCCGGTCGGCGATGAACTCGGCCTGCTCGTAGCTCGCCTCCAGCGTCTCCAGCTCGGCCTTGTCCTCCTCCGAGAGGAAGTGCGAGAGGTCGGCGGCGCTGGCGAGATCGGCGCGGATCTGCTCGATAAGCCGCGGCCGGCCGATGCGCTGGTACACGCCGACATAGGCGTCGCGCGCCATGTTCACCAGCGCGTCGAGCGGCACGGAGACGCCGTTCTCCAGGATCAGCCGGATCACGCCGAGGGCGGCGCGGCGCAGGGCATAGGGGTCCTTCGAGCCGGTGGGCTTCTCGTCGATGGCCCAGAAGCCGGCGAGCGTGTCGATCTTGTCGGCCAGCGCCACGGCGACGGAGACCGGCGCGGTGGGCACCGCGTCGGACGGGCCGAGGGGCGAGTAATGCTCCTGCGCCGCGGCGGCCACGGCCTCGTCGAGCCCGGCATGGCGGGCATAGTAGCGGCCCATCAACCCCTGAAGCTCGGGGAACTCGTAGACCATCTCCGAGCAGAGATCGGCCTTGGCCACCTTTGCGGCCTGGGCGGCCATGTCGGCATCCGCGCCGACCAGCGGGGCGATGGCGCGGGCGAGCACGGTGAGGCGCTCCACGCGCGCGCCCTGCATGCCCAGCCGGTTGTGGAAGGTCACGTTCATCAACGGGGCGGCCATGCCCTCCATGCCCTGCCGCTCCACCGTGCGCAGGTCGTTCTCCCAGAAGAACTTGCCGTCGGAGAGGCGGGCGGCCAGCACCTTGCCGTTGCCGTGCAGGATGGTGGCGCCGCCGTCGGCGGTCTCGCGGTTGGCGACGGTGACGTATTTCTCGATGCGCCCGGTCTTGGGGTTCTTCACCGAGAAGAACTTCTGGTGCTCGCGCATCGAGGTCTGCAGCACTTCGGGGGGCAGGCCAAGGAACTCCTCGCGGATCTCGCCCATCAGCACCACCGGGAACTCGACGAGGCCGGAGACCTCGGCGAGCAGCGCCTTGTCCTCGACGATCTCCAGCCCCTGGGCGAAGGCCTGCGAGGTGGCGTCGGACCAGATGTGCTCGGCGCGGTCCTGCGGGTTGAGCATCACCTTCGCCGCCGAGAGCTTCGCCGCGTAATCCTCGAAGGAGGTGACGGAGAAGCGCCCCGGCGCCATGAAGCGGTGGCCCTCGGTGCTGTCCCCCGCCGTGATGCCCTCGACCTCGAGCGGCACCACACGGGCGCCGGCCTCATCGGTCAGGATGCACAGGATGGAGTGGAGCGGGCGCACCCAGCGCAGGTTGCCCGCGCCCCAGCGCATCGACTTCGGCCAAGGGAAGTTGCGGATGGCGGCCTCGAGCACCTCGGCGATCACCTCCTCGGCGGCGCGGCCGGGGCGGTCGATCACGGCGAACCAGACCTGGCCCTTCTTGTCGTCCCGCGCCTCGAGCTGGTCCTTCGTGAGGCCGGTGGAGCGCAGGAAGCCCTCCAGCGCCTTCTCCGGCGCGTCCACGCGCGGGCCCTTGCGCTCCTCGCGGGTGGCGCGGGTCATGGCGGGCAGGTCGGAGAGGGCGAGCGTGAGCCGGCGCGGCGTGGCGAAACCGGCGGCCGAGGAATAGGTGAGGCCGGCCTCCACGAGACCATCGGTCACCAGCTTGCGCAGGTCGGCGACGGCGCCCGCCTGCATGCGGGCGGGGATTTCCTCGGAGAAGAGCTCGATCAGAAGGTCAGCCATGGGGTCAGTCCCGGTACTTTTCGTTGAGCTGGCGCCAGAGATAGGCGCGGCCGTCGGGGTAGACGGCGATGATGCGTTCGAAGTCCTGCGGCTCGTTGTTGCCGGCAAGATAGGGGGTGGCGCGGCCGGCGGCGAGATCGTCGGTCAGCGCCGCCTCGTCGTAGCAGCCGAACCAGTCGGGGGTGCCGAGGGGGGTGGCGTCGGTCGCCACGGGCACGCCCTCGAAATCGGCGGGGTCGACCGTGAAGCAGGCGCGCAGCTTCAGCGGGCTGTTGCCGTCGAGGCCCTGGTAGCCCGAGACCGGGATCTCCCGGCCATCGGCGCGCACCAGGTCCACGCCGGTCACCTCCTCGTACCAGGCATGGGTCTGGTTCCACCACAGCGCGACACCGAAGATGAGCGCGAAGCCGAACAGGCCGATGGCCAGCGTGCGCCCCGAGAGCGAGGCGGAACGCCCCTCCGGGCGCCCTGCCCGCCGCCGCTCGGTGAGGGAGATCAGCGTCACCACGCTGATCACGATCACCGCCAGCGGCAGCAGCACCCAGAGCCCGAACCAGGAGAGGAAGCCGAGAAGGTTCATCGCCGCCTCAGGCCGCCTGCCCGTCGAAGCCGCCGGCCTCGGTGGTCACGAAGGCGTCGGCGCAGAGCCTGGCGAGCGCGCGCACCCGGCCGATATAGGCCTGCCGCTCGGTCACCGAGATCACGCCGCGGGCGTCGAGCAGGTTGAACAGGTGACTGGCCTTGATGCACTGGTCATAGGCCGGGTGGGCCATCACGATGCGCCGGCCGGTCTTGGGATCCTCCGCGGGGGCCTCGATGATGCGGCGGCACTCGGCCTCGGCGTCCTCGAAATGCTTCAGCAGCGTGTCGGTGTCGGCCTGGTCGAAGTTCCAGCGGCTGTATTCCTGCTCGGTCTGGCGGAACACGTCGCCATAGGTGAGCGGGATGGGCGCCGAGGGGTCGTTGAAGGGCATGTCCATCACGTGGTCGATGCCCAGCACGTACATGGCGAGGCGCTCGAGCCCGTAGGTGAGCTCGCCCGAGACCGGCTTGCAGTCATGCCCGCCGACCTGCTGGAAATAGGTGAACTGCGAGACCTCCATGCCGTCGCACCACACCTCCCAGCCAAGGCCCCAGGCGCCGAGCGTCGGGCTCTCCCAGTCGTCCTCCACGAAGCGGATGTCGTGCAGAGCCATGTCGATGCCGATCGCCTCGAGGGAGCCGAGGTAGAGGGCCTGCAGGTCGGGCGGGCTCGGTTTGATCAGCACCTGGTACTGGTAGTAGTGCTGCAGGCGGTTGGGGTTTTCGCCGTAGCGCCCGTCGGTGGGGCGGCGGGAGGGCTGCACGTAGGCGGCCGCCCAGGCCTTCGAGCCGAGCGCGCGCAGGGTGGTGGCCGGGTGGAAGGTGCCGGCGCCCACTTCCATGTCGTAGGGCTGGAGGATGGCGCAGCCCTTGCCGGCCCAGTAGGTCTGCAGTCGCAGGATGATTTCCTGGAAGGAACGCGGTGCGGTCGTGGTCATGGTCTGGGCCTCCTGCCCCCCGTGTCTCGGGCCTGTCTCGGGCGCGCGGACCATAGGCGTGCCGCCCCCGGGGGTCAATCGGACTTGCGCGCCGGGCGGGCCGGGCGCGCCGGGGGGGGCGCGCTTCAGTCCCGCCAGAACCGGGTGGTGAAGAGCACGTAGACCGCGAAGATCTCCAGCCGCCCGATCAGCATGGCGGCGGAGAGCACCCATTTCACCGGCGCGTCGAGGGTGGCGAAATTGCCCGCCGGCCCGATGATGCTGCCCAGCCCCGGGCCCACGTTCGCCAGTGCCGTGGCGGCGCCGGAGACCGCGGTGATGGTGTTGAGGCCCAGCAGGCCCAGCACCACCGAGAGTGCCGCGAGCGTGAAGCCGAAGAGCACGAAGAAGGCCATCACCGAGTCGATCACGTCGCGCGGCACCGGCCGGCCGTCGTAACGCGGCACGAACACGCCGTGCGGCGAGTGGATGGTGCGGATCTGGCTCGAGATGGCCGAGAGCGCGATCTGGAAGCGGAAGATCTTGATCGAGCAGCAGGTGGAGCCGGTGCAGCCCCCCAGCAGGCCGATGAAGAAGAACAGCGCCACGGGGAAGTTGCCCCATTGCATGTAGTCGACCGAGGCAAAGCCGGTGCCCGAGATGATCGAGGTGATGTTGAACAGCGCCTCGCGCAGCGCGGGCTCGGGGTCGTCGCCCAGGGTGATCATGCGGTAGAGCGCCACCACCACCACGAGCCCCGCCACGATGCCGAGGAAGGCGCGCACCTGGGGGTCGCGGAACAGCGGCCGCGCGGTGCCGGCCAGGATCTGCACGTAGCGCACGAAGGGCAGGCTCGCGAGCAGCATGAACACCGAGGCCACGTATTCCGGCCGGCCCTGGAACACGCCGAAGGAGGCGTCGTAATTGGCGAAACCGCCGGTGGAGATGGTGGTCATCGCGTGCACGGTGGCGTCGAAGAAGCTCATCCCCACCGCCTCGTAGGCCAGCAGGCAGGCGAAGGTGAAGATGAGGTACACCCAGAACACCGAGCCCGCGATCTCCGCCGCGCGCGGCAGGATCTTGCCCATGGTGTCGAAACCCTCGGAGCGGAAATACTGCATGCCGCCCACCTTCATCGAGGGCAGGAACGCGATGGCGACCACGATGATCCCGATACCGCCCAGCCATTGCAGCAGCCCGCGCCACAGCCGGGTGCCCTGCGGCAGCGCCTCGAGCCCGGTGAACACGGTGGAGCCGGTGGTGGTAAGGCCCGAGACCGCCTCGAAATACGCATCGGTGAAGCTCGCCCCCGGCGCGCCCGCCATCATCGGCATGGCGGCGAAGATCGGCAGGATCACCCATGTGAGCGTGGTGAGCAGGAAGGTCTGCTGGATGCTCAGCCCCGGCCGGCGCGCCTCGCGGCAGCCCAGGATCAGCCCCGCCCCGGTGAGCATGGTCAGGAAGCCGCAGATGGCGAAGGCGCCCCAGTTGCCGTTTCCGGCCAGCAGGTCGGCGAGCATCGGCAGCAGCATCACGGCCCCGAGGCCCGCAATCAGGATTCCGATGACGAAGAGAACGGGGCGCGGGTCGATCATGCGGCAGCCTTGGCGGCAGGGCCCCGGCCTGTCAAGCAGCCGCGGTTGCGCCCGAGGGTCGCGCGGGGGCCGGCGGGGGGCGATTCGCGCAAGGCTGTGCGCGGACCCCGCCGCCAAACCGGGCCGGTGCGGAGGGGGGGTGGAGAAGCCATGCGCGCCGCCCCGGCGGGCGGCGGGCGGGAGGCGGGCGGCCTGTGCGGCCGCCCTGCCCGGTCTCAGCTCATCCGGTTGGTCGGGTTGCCGATGATGGAGAGGAATTCCTTCCGCGTGCGGTCATCCTCGCGGAAGATGCCCAGCATGGTGGAGGTCACCATCGAGACGCCGGGCTTGTGCACGCCGCGGGTGGACATGCAGTGATGCTCGCCCTCCACCACCACCGCGACACCGATGGGCCGCAGCACCTCGTAGAGCGTCGTGGCGATCTGGGCGGTCATCTTCTCCTGCACCTGCAGGCGCTTGGAGAAGGCGTCCACCACGCGGGCGAGCTTGGAGATGCCCACCACCCGGTCGGTGGGAATGTAGCCGACATGGGCCTTGCCGATGATCGGCGCCATGTGGTGCTCGCAGTAGCTCTCGAATCGGATGTCGCGCAGCACGACCATCTCGTCGTAGCCCTCGACCTCCTCGAAAGTGCGCTTGAGCATCAGCGCCGGGTCCTCGGTGTAGCCGCGGAACCACTGCTCGTAGGCCCGCACCACGCGGCCGGGCGTGTCGAGCAACCCCTCCCGGGTCGGGTCGTCCCCGGCCCAACGCAGCAGGAGGCGCACGGCGGCCTCGGCTTCCTCGCGGGACGGACGCTCCTGCGTCGCCCCTTCCTGATCCGGGTCTATCCCGGCATGCTGTACATTCATTCTCAATCCCCTTGGGCAAGCCGCAGCCATGCACGACATCGCCCCAATGACTACGCAGGCTCACCTCTTCCGGTTCACCCGCCGAATAAGCTCAACGACAGGTTGCCAGCCAGAGTTAGCAGATCCGTGATCCGCGAACACCCCTCAATCGCGCCGACTGTCGAAGAAGTCGGCGCGTGACGTCGGGGCGTTCGGGCCGAACCCGCCTGCCGTTACTTGCTTAGCCGGCGGCGGCGTCGAGCGCGCGGGTGATGTCGGCCACGAGGTCTTCCGGCGCCTCGATGCCCACCGAGAGGCGCAGCAGGCCCGGGGTGATGCCGAGCTCGGCGCGCAGCTCCTCGCTCAGCCGCTGGTGGGTGGTGGTGGCGGGATGGGTGATGAGGCTCTTCGCATCCCCGAGGTTGTTGGAGATCAGCACCAGCTCCAGCGCCTTGAGGAAGCGGAAGGCCGCCGCCTTGCCACCCTTGAGATCGAAGGAGAGCATGGTGCCACCGGCGCTCATCTGCCGCGCGGCGACGGCGTTCTGCGGGTGGTCGGCGCGGCCCGGGTAGAGCACCTTCGCCACCGCCGGATGCGCGGAGAGCGCCTCGGCCACGGCGGCGGCGCCCTCGGCCTGGGCACGGCAGCGCAGATCGAGCGTCTCCAGCCCCTTGAGCATCACCCAGGCGTTGAAGGGCGAGAGCGAGGCGCCGGTGTGCTTGAGATAGGTCTCGAGCTCCTCGCGGATGAACTTCTGCGTGCCCAGCACCACGCCGCCGAGGCAGCGGCCCTGCCCGTCGATGTGCTTGGTGGCGGAGTACACCACCACGTCGGCGCCGAGCGCGAGCGAGCGCTGGAAGATCGGCGTGGCGAAGACGTTGTCGACCACCACCCGCGCGCCCACGGCATGGGCGATTTCGGCCACCGCCGGAATGTCGATCACCTCCAGCGTCGGGTTGGAGAGCGCCTCGAAGAACACCAGCTTCGTGTCGGGGCGCACCGCGGCGCGCCAGGCCTCGATGTCGGTGCCGTCGACCAGCGTCACCTCCACGCCGAAGCGCGGCAGCAGGGTCTCGACGATGTAGAGGCAGGAGCCGAACAGCGCCTTCGCCGAGACGATGTGATCGCCGGCCCTGAGTTGGCAGAACAGCGCGCCGTTCACCGCCGCCATGCCGGTGGCGGTGGCGAAACAGTCCTCCGCCCCCTCCAGCGCCGCGACACGCTCCTCGAACATCCGCACCGTGGGGTTGGCGTAGCGCGAATAGACGAAGCCCTCCTCCTCGATCTCGCCCTTGAAACGGGCCTCGGCGGTCTCGCCATCGGGGTAGACATAGCCCTGCGTGAGGAAGATCGCCTCGGAGGTCTCGCCATACTGGCTGCGGCGGGTGCCGGCGTGGACGAGGTTGGTGCGGGTGTTCCAGCTGTTGGTCATCGCGCTGTTACCGGGCACGCGCCCGGCCTTTCATAGTCAAAAGCCCCGACCGTCGGATCGGGGCTGAAGCGCCTCGACCTCTTTAGCGGCATGTTTAACGTGGCCCGCAATCCGGTCATCCAAATCGCCACAGGATGCTCTGTAGAACCTTTCCGGAAACTGTGCAAGCGCGCGGGCCGGCCCGGCCCGGGCGGGCTTCAGAGCACGATCGCGCGCAGCAGCAGAAAGAGCAGCCCCGAGAGCAGTGCCGAGGCCGGCACCGTGACCGCCCAGGCGGCGAGGATGGTGACCACATGCGAGCGGCGCACCAGCCGGCGGTTGTGCATGTCCTCGAGATTGGCTTCCCGGCCCGCGCCCTTGCCGCCCTGCTTGCGCCGCCGGCCGCGCCCGAGGAACCACTCGCGGCAGAAGCCGACGCCGAAGAGCGCGCCGATGGCCGTATGCGTCGAGCTCACCGGCAGCCCGAGCGAGGAGGCCGCCAGCACGGTGAGCGAGGAGGCCAGCAGCACGCAGAAGCTGCGCGCCGCGTTCAGCCGGGTGATCTCGTGGCCCACCAGCCGCACCAGCCGCGGCCCGAACAGCAGCATGCCCACCGAGATGCCCCCGGCCCCCACGGCCATCGCCCATCCGGGCAGCACCGCGCTGCCGCCCTCGCCGGCGTTGCGCAGGATGGCGTTGAGCGGGCCGACCACGTTGGCCACGTCATTGGCCCCGTGCGCGAAGGACAGCAGGGCGGCCGCCAGCACCAGCGGCAGCGCGAAGAGCCGGGCGAGATCGCGGTTGCGGTCCTCCAGCCCCCGGGACTGGCGCCGGGTTATCGGCAGCATGCCCAGGAAGCCC
Source organism: Oceanicella sp. SM1341 (assembly GCF_003448965.1). Classification (GTDB taxonomy): domain Bacteria; phylum Pseudomonadota; class Alphaproteobacteria; order Rhodobacterales; family Rhodobacteraceae; genus Paroceanicella. The sequence continues at coordinate 127,599 of NZ_QRGC01000001.1, read as the reverse complement.
GCCGCGCCGAAGCCGAGCCCCGTCAGTGCCACGGCGCGCAGGCCACCGCCCGGCGCCAGCAGCCCCCTTGCGGCGAGGAAGGCGGCGAAGCTCGCCAGCGTCACCCCCGTCATCACCGGCACCCAGAAGCGCGCGGCGGCGATCTTCGCCTCGCGCGAGAGGACGACGGCGTGCACGAAGAGCAGCATGCCCGCCGCCACGGCGCCGCCCAGCAGCGGCGAGGCGAGCCAGGCGGAGGCCACCAGCCCCAGCGCGCCCCAGTGCACCGCCCCGGCCCCGGCCATCATGAAGCCGCTGCCGGTGACCGCGCCTACCACCGCGTGGGTCGTCGAGACCGGCGCGCCCAGCAGCGTGGCGATGTTGAGCCAGAGCGCCGAGGCCGCGAGCGCCGCGATCATCGCGAGGGTGAAGACCTGCGGGTCGGCCCCCACCGGCGCGCGCACCAGGCCCGAGCCGACGGTCGCCGCCACGTCCGACCCGGCCAGCACCGCGCCGAGCACCTCGCACACTGCCGCGAGCGCCAGGGCGCCGCCCATCGAGAGCACCCGCGCGCCCACCAGCGGCCCCATGTTGTTGGAGACGTCGTTGGCCCCGATGTTGAGCGCGAGGAAGGCGCCCAGCGTCACCGCCACGGGCAGCAGCAACCCCTGGGCCGACCCCTGGAACACCACCATCGCCCCCAGGGCCGCGAAGAGCAGCACCACCAGCGCGATGCTGGGCGCCACCAGCGGGCGCGAGAGGTAGAGCGTCGCCTGCTCGAGCCGCCCGATGCGGCGCAGGTCCTTGTCCACGGTCAGGATCTTGTCGTCGGGGCCGGCGGGCGGGCGCGTGCGCCTGGGGTCAGCCATGGCGGCCTCCCCCGGCGGGGCGCCGGCTTCCGCGTGTCGCCCGCGCCGGGCGCAAGGTCGGACACGCCCCCCCGGCGGGGGTCAGGACACCGCCCCGAGTGCGGCCGGCGGTTCTGTCCCGCCTGTGCCGGGGCCCGGCCCGGTGAAGGCGCCCGGCCCGCTCCCGCGCTCCTGCGCCGCGGCCGCGGGCGGCGCGGTGAAGCGGCGCAGCAGGGCCTGCAGCCCCGGCTCGGCCACCAGTTCCGCGGCCCGTGCGGGCCGTTGCCAGGCAAGCCGGCGCTGCCCCGCCTCCGGGTAGCTCTCCAGCATCCCGGTCACCTGCACGGCATAGACCGCCGCCTCGCAGGGCAGCGGCAGGCCGCTGTCGAGGATCTTGTCGTAGCCGTAGCGCCCCACCGGCTCGGCCAGCGCGATGCCCTGCACCCCGGCCTCCTCGTAGGCCTCGCGCAGTGCCGCGCCTGCGCCGCTCAACCCCTTGATCGGCCACCCCTTCGGCAAAACCCAGCGCCCGGTGCCACGGCTGGTGATCAGCAGCACCTCGGTCTCGGCTCCGCTGCCGCGATGACACAGGGCGGCCACCTGCAGCGCAGGCGGACGGGGAGAGATCATCGCTTTCAGGAGGGAGATCAGGCGGTGGAACATGGATGGAAAAGCAGCCTCGTCTGTCAGTGTCCTTGTCTGCGCAACGCCGGTACCTGCTCCGGCACGAGATCGCGGCGCCCGCTGCCGGGCCCTGCACGAACGGTATGCCGCGCGCTTCGAACTTAGGTCAGAAAGATGACCTGAATGTGACCGTTGTCCAGCCCGTTATGTCCGTCCCGGCGTCCCCGCGGGCGGAATCCTGCCCCCCGGCAGCCTCGGGCCGAGCGGCAGGCCGCTCCGGCGAGCACTTCCGGGGCCGCGCAGCGGCCTCCGGTCATTCCCCCCGGGCCCGCCCCCAGCCGCTGCTCACCGGAGGGACGCCGCCGGCGCCCGGCGCACGGCGGTCGATTCTCCTGCGCAGCGCGGCCGCCCCCCGCCGTCGTGGCGCCGGGGGCGACAACCTCGGGTGACGCGCAGGGCCGCCGGCCGCCCCGCGGCCGGTGGCGAGCGCCGGGGAGGGCTCGATGCCCTCCTCGGCGCTGGTGCCCCCCGCGCCCGCTTCGGGTCAGGGCGGGCCGAACGCCGCGTCGGCCAGCGCCGCGCCGCCGCGCGCGCTCGCGCCCGCCAGGGCCAGTTCGCCCGGCAGTGCCGCCAGCCGCACCGCCCCGAGCGCGGCGAGCCGCGGCGCCCTGCCCCCGAGGCGCAGGAGCCGCAATGCCATCCAGGCCGAGGTCGCACACCAGGCGGCGCGCAGGAAGCCGTCGGCTCCCGCCTCCGCGTCGCGCGGACACTCGCGCAGCGCGTCCATGTCGGCCGCGAGCGCCAGGACCCCGTCGAGCAGCGCCCGGGCCTGCGCGGCCGGCCCCGGCGGCGCGGCCGCGATCTCCGCCTCCATCGCCCGCCGGAAGGCCGCAAGGCCGCGTCCCTCGTCGCGCCACAGCCGGCGGGTGAGCAGATCGAGCGCCTGCATGCCGGTCGTCCCCTCGTAGATCGCGAAGATCCGGCTGTCGCGCAGGCCCCGTTCCACCGGCCACTCACGCGTATATCCCGCCCCGCCCAGCACCTGGATCGCGGCGGAGGCCACGTCGAAGCCGGTCTCGGCACCGAAGGTCTTGGCCTGCGGCAGCAGCCAGCCGGCCAGTGCTGCCCGCTCGGCCCGGGCTCCGGGCTCCGGCTCCATCCGCGCAAGGTCGAGCGTGGTGGCAAGCTCGAGCACCAGCGCGCGCAGCACCTCGGTGCGCGCGCCCATGCCGGCGAGCTGCCGGCGCACGTCCGGATGCGTGTCGATCGGCACCGCCGGCGCCTCCGGCCGCCCGCCCTGCCGGCGCTCGGCGGCATAGGCGCGCGCGGTCTCGCAGGCGGAGGTGGCGATGCCCAGCCCCTGGTTCGCCGTGAGCAGCCGCATGCGCTCGATCATGGTGAAGAGCTGCGCCAGCCCGCGCCCCTCCGCCCCCACCAGCCAGCCCTCCGCCTCCTCGAAGCCGAGCGCGCAGGTGGGCGAGCCGTGCAGGCCCAGCTTCTCCTCGATCCGCCGGGTGACCACGCCGTTGCGGCTGCCGTCCTCGCGCACCGAGGGCACGAGAAACAGCGACAGCCCGCGCGTGCCCTCCGGCGCGCCCTCCGCCCGCGCCAGCAGGCAATGCCCGATGCGCGGCGCGAGGTCATGGTCGCCGAAGCTGATCCAGATCTTCTCGCCGCTGATGCGCCAGCTGCCGTCCGGCCCGCGCCGCGCCCGGGTGCGGATGCGCCCCACGTCCGAGCCCGCGTCCGGCTCCGAGATGCAGATCGTCGCCGCCCGGTCTCCCGCCGCAAGCCCCGGCACCCAGGCATCGCGCAGCGCCTCCGAGCCGTGTTCGGCCAGCAGCACCGCGGCGCAGCGGCTCGGGCCCGGCGCCATCACGAAGGCCGGGCAGGCGCGGTCGAAGAAGGTCTGGCAGGCGGTCTGCAGGGTGAGCGGCAGCCCCTGCCCGCCGAGCGCCTGCGGCACGTCCATCCCGATCCAGCCGCCCTCTCCCAGCGCGCGGAACGCCTCGCGAAAGCCCGCCGGCGTGCGCACCCGGCCCTGCTCCAGCCGGCAACCCTCGCGATCCGCCACGGCGTCGAGCGGGGCGATCACCGCCTCCGCCAGCTTCGCCGCCTCGCCGATCACCGCCTCGGCCAGCGTGTCATCCACCTCGCCGTGCAGCGCCGCCACCCGGGCCCAGCCCGGCGTGTGGCGCAGCATGAGGCATGTGGTCTCGAGCTGTGTTGCAAAGGACATCCCGGCCCTCTCCCGCATCGCGTTTCCCTGGCGAGGGACGTTGACATGCGCCCGCTATTTTGTCTACATGGAAACAATCCACGCGGAAACAGACACCAACCGCCGCGACCAGACCTGCCGGAGGCCCCATGTCGGACGAGTTTCTCACCTATGCGCTGGAGGGCGAGATCGCCTTCGTCGGGCTCAACCGCCCCGAGAAGCGCAACGCCATCTCCGACCGGTTCGTGGAGGCCATCGCCCAGGCCGCGCTGCGCGCCGAGGCGGAGGCGAAGGCGGCGGTGATCTTCGGCCACGGCAAGCATTTCTGCTCCGGGCTCGACCTCTCGGAGCATGCGAAGAAAACCCCCATCGAGGGCGTGCACGGCTCCCGCCGCTGGCACCGGGTGTTCGACCTCATCCAGCGCGGCACCATCCCCTGGGTCTCGGCGCTGCACGGCGCGGTGGTGGGCGGCGGGCTCGAGCTCGCAGCCTCCACCCACCTGCGCGTGGCCGACGAGAGCGCCTTCTTCGCCCTGCCCGAGGGCCAGCGCGGCATCTACGTGGGCGGCGGCGGCTCGGTGCGCATCGCCCGGCTGATGAGCGTGGCGCGGATGACAGACCTGATGCTCACCGGCCGGGTGCTCTCGGCCGCCGAGGGCGAACGCTGGAACCTGGTGCAATACGTGGTGCCGGAGGGCGGCGCGCTGGAAAAGGCCACCGAGCTCGCCCGCAAGGCCGCGGGCAACGCCTTCCTCTCCAATTACGCGGTCATCAACGCCCTGCCGCGCATCCAGGACATGAGCCAGGAGGACGGGCTCTTCGTGGAGAGCTTCATCTCCTCCTTCACCGCCACCAGCCCGGAGGCGGAGGAGCGCCTGCGCGCCTTCCTCGAGAAACGCGCGGCGAAGCTCGACCGGCCGGCATGAGCGGGGCCGCGCCCGGGGTCGACCTCTCGCGCTTCGAGAGCAGCCTGGGCTTCCTCCTGCGCCTGTCGCAGCAGAAGATCTTCGCGCGCTTCTTCGCCACGCTGGGCCCGCTCGACCTGACGCCCGGCGCCTTCACCATCCTGCTCGCGCTGCGCGACAACCCCGGCCTGCGCCAGGGCGTGCTCGCGAACGCTCTGATGATCAAGCGCGCCAACATGGCCAAGATCGTGCGCGCGCTGGTCGACCGCGGCCTCGTCTCGCGCCATGTGCCGGAGGATGATCGCCGCGCGATCGAGCTGAACCTCACCCCCGAGGGCGCCGCCTTCGTGGCCGCTCGCGAGGGCGCCTTCTTCGCGCATGATGACGAGAGTTCCCCGGAACTCACTGACAACGAACGAGAAACGCTGCTCGGCCTGTTGCGCAAGCTCGCCGGCACGCAGGGAGAGACCCCATGAATTTCGACGACATCATCGCCCTCGACATCCACACCCATGCCGAGGAGCCCTGCGGCTGTCACCCCGATGACGGCTACGACGACTTCCAGGCCGGAATGTCGAAGTATTTCAAGACCTGGTACGATCATCCTCCCACGGTGGTCGAAACCGCCCGCTACTACCGCGAGCGGCGCATCGGCTGCGTGATCTTCCCGGTCGACGCCGAGCGCGAGACCGGGTTCCGTCGTTACAGAAACGAGGAAGTGGCGGAAATCGCTGCGGAAAACTCCGACGTGATGATCCCCTTCGCCTCCATCGACCCGCACAAGGGCAAGCTCGGCGCCCGCGAGGCCCGGCGGCTGGTGCGCGAATTCGGCGTGAAGGGCTTCAAGTTCCACCCCACCATGCAGGGTTTCTACCCCAACGACCGCATGGCCTACGGGCTCTACGAGGCGATCGTGGAGGAAGGCGGTATCTGCCTGTTCCACACCGGCCAGACCGGCGTCGGCTCCGGCATGCCCGGCGGCATGGGCATGCGGCTGAAGTACTCCAACCCGATGTATCTCGACGACGTGGCGGTGGATTTTCCCGACATGAAGATCATCCTCGCGCATCCCTCGTTCCCCTGGCAGGAAGAGGCGCTCTCCGTGGCGCAGCACAAGCCGAACGTCTACATCGACCTCTCCGGCTGGTCGCCGAAATACTTTCCGAAGATCCTCGTGCAATACGCGAATTCGATCCTGAAGAAGAAGATGCTCTTCGGCTCCGACTGGCCGGTGATCACGCCCGACCGCTGGCTGGCCGATTTCGAGAAGATCGACATCCGCGAGGAGGTGCGCCCGCTGATCCTGAAGGAGAACGCCCGCCGCCTGCTGGGCATGTGAGGGGCTCAGAGCAGCTCCAGCACGCCCTTCACCCCCGTGGCGGCGGCCATCACGCCCAGCATGCCGAGGGCGGCGGCCCGGTAGCCCCGGTCCGAGGTGCGGCGGAAGATCCAGGCCCCCAGCGCGGTGCCGGCCAGCAGGCAGGGCAGCGCCACGGCCGTCTCGATCAGCGCCTCGCGGTCGATCCGCCCCTGCCAGGCGAGCCCGGGCAGCGCGAAGAGCGAGGTGATGAAGAAGAACACCATGAGCGAGGCGCGCGCCGTGGCCGGCGGCGTGGGCGCGCTGAGGTAATAGGCCACCGCCGGCGGCCCCGGCATGGCCGCGATGCCGGAGAACAGGCCGGAGAGGAACCCCGCCGGCAGCGCCACGCGCCGCCCGCCCATCACCGGCAGCGCCGGCTTGCGCACGAGGAACACCAGCGCCGCACTCACGATCAGAGCGATGAGCACCCGCATGGTCGCGGGGTCCGCCCGGTCGAGCACCGCGAGGCCGAAGGGCGTGCCGACGAGCGCGCCTGCCGACAGCATCGCCACCGAACCGCGGTGCACCTGGTGGCGCATGGCCACGCAGTCCCGCACCCCCACGAGGCATTGCAGCAGGATGGCGATGGGAATGGCCCGCTCCGGGGGCAGGACCAGCCCGATCATCGGCACCGCCGCCATTGCGAAGCCGAAGCCGGTGATGCCGCGCAGCACCGCGGCGAGGAAGGTGGCGACGGCGATCAGCGCGAGCGTCCCGAGGCTCAGCACGTGCAGCCCCCGCACGGCGCGCCCCGGTCCGCGCACCCGACCCGCCGACGCAGGCCCCCGATCACCGCGTTGGACCGCGTTCCGGCCCGCGCATTGACCGGCTGGCCAGCAGTTGCCCGCCCCGTGACCGCCTGCCCCGCTTTCGCCTGCATCGTATTTGCTTGCACCGTGTTTACCCGCGCCGGTATGGCCCGCGCCCTGACCGCCCGTGCCGGGGCCCGACTGCACCGGCAGGCCCGCACCTTAGGCCTGGCCGGGCCCGGCGCACAGGGCCAGCGGGGTCTGACCGGCTGGGCCAGCGCGCCGCCGCGCGCCCCGCGCGGTGGCGAGCGCCGAACGGGGGCTCGATGCCCCCTGAGGCGCTGGTTCCCCGGCCGTCACCCCGCGCCGAGCTCGGCGGCCGCGCGCGCCAGCAGCTCCAGCCCCGGCCCGATGCGCGCCTTGTCGATGTAGGAGATGCCGAGGCGGATGAAGCGGCCCCGCGCCTCCGCACCCACGAACGGATCGCCGGATTCCACCATCACCCCGTGTGCCGCCGCCCGCGCCGCGAAGGCCCGCGCATCCACCGGGCACTCGAGCCAGAAGGCGGTGCCGCCGGTGGCGGGCGCCCGGCGGAAGCGCGGCAGGAGCCGGTCGAGCCCCGCATCCACCAGCCGCCAGCGCTCCTCCAGTGCCGCGCGCATGCTGCGCACCAGCCCGAGGTAATGCCCCTCGGCGAGGAAGATCGCCGCCGTGCGCTGGTTGTTGAGCGGCGCCGAGCGGTGCATCAGCCGGCGCAGCGCCCGCGCCTCGGCCAGCAGCGGCGCGGGAGCCACCATGTAGCCCAGCCGCACCCCCGGCGCGAGGATCTTGGAGAGCGTGCCGAGATAGACCACCCGCCCGTCCCGGTCCGCCGCCTTCAGCGCCGGGCGCGGCGCGCCGAAGCAGATTTCGCCCTCGTAATCATCCTCGATCACCACCGTGTCGTGTCGTCGGGCGAGGGCCAGCAACTCCGCCCGGCGCGCGTCGCTCAGCGTCACCATGCTGGGGCAGTGATGCGCGGGCGTGACCACCAGCGCCGCGAGGCCGCGCATCGCCGCGTCGTCCATCCGCAGCCCCTCGCCGTCCACCGGCAGCGGGCGCAACCGCGCGCCGCCGAGCTGGAAGACGTTGCGCGTATCGGGGTAGCCGGGCAGCTCGACGCCGACCTCGGTGCCCGGCCCGGCAAGCAGGCGCGAGAGCAGGTAGAGCCCGTGCTGGGCGCCAAGGGTGATCATCACCTCGTCGCGCGCTGCAAAGATGCCGCGCGCCGGCAGCACGTGGCGGCGGATCTGCTCGAGCAGCATCGGGTCGTCCTCCATCGCCCGGTCCGCCGCCCAGTAATCGAGCGCCGAGCGGCCGAGGGCCGCGCGCGAGCAGCCGCGCCAGACCGAGATCGGGAACAGCCCGGGGTCGACCTGGCCGTAGATGAAGGGATAGGGATAGGCCTGCCAGTCCGCCGGTTTCTCGATCTGCGGAAGGGCGCCCGGCGCGATCCGCAGCCGTGCCCCCCAGTCCACCCCCGGGGCGGCAGCGGCAGCGGGCCGCGCATCGAGCCCCTCGGCCACGAAATACCCCCGCCGTTCGACGGAATTCACGTAGCCGCGGGCCACCAGCTCGTCGTAGGCCGCCGTCACCGTGTTGCGCGCCACGCCGAGCTGGCCCGCGAGCGCGCGCGGCGGCGGCAGCTTCTGCCCGGCCGTGAGCCGGCCCTCGCCGATGGCGAGCACCAGCGCCTGGCGCAGCGCCGACTGGATGGGCACCGACCGCTCGCGCAGCCCGGGGATCTGAAGCTCCAGCATCGGCGTTCCGCCCGGCCTCCTCGCTCAACTCGCTGAGGCTTCTATGAGGACAGGAGCGCCCCGGCAAGGTCAAGCGCGGGGCCCGGGCGCGCCCCGCCTGCCACACGCGCCCGCCCGGGTGCCGTCCGGTCGGTCAGTCCCAGTTGCGGGAGGGAACGGTGCCGAAGAAGGCCTCGAAGGGCGGCAGGATCACCCCCAGCCCGAGCAGCTCGCCCGCGAACCCGTGCCCGGTGAGCGGGGCGACGGAGGTGAATTCCCCGGTCTCGAAGGAGCGCTGGCGATCGGAGATGTTGAACAGGCAGAGCATGTCCGCCTCCTCGCCCTGGCGCAGGAAGGCCAGCACGTCGGGGTCGGAGTCGAGGAAGCGGATGTCGCCCTTGCGCAGCTGGTCGAAGCCGCCGCGCCAGCGCAGGAAGCGCCGCACCCGGTTGAGCACCGAGCCCTCGTTCATGTCCTGGTCGTTGACCGAGAGCGGCCCGTGCTCGGGCGCCGTGGGCAGCCAGGGGGTCGCGTCGGAGAAGCCGTAATGTGCTGCGCCGGAGGCCCAGGGCATCGGGGTTCGGCAGCCGTCACGGCCCTGGTACTCGGGCCAGAAGCGCTTGCCGTAGGGGTCCTGCAGCAGCTCGTAGGGGATGGTCGCCTCCGTGAGGCCCAGCTCCTCGCCCTGGTAGATGCAGGGCGTGCCGCGCAGCGAGCAGAGCACCGCCATCAGCAGCGGCGCCGCGGTCTGGGAATTGTGCCCCAGCCGCCAGCGCGAGATGGCCCGGGCCACGTCGTGGTTCGACAGCGCCCAGGAGGGCCAGCAATCGCCGGCGCGGCGGCTCATCCGCTCGGCGGTGCGGCGGAAGAACCCGGCCTTGAACTCACCGCCCAGCAAATCGAACGAGTAGGCCATGTGCAGCCGCCCCGGGGCCGTATACTCGGTGAGCGAGGCATACATGTCCGGCACCACGCCCAGCTCGCCCACCAGCGTGGTGGCGCTGAACTCGTCGGTGAGCTTGCGCAGCCGCTCGTGGAATTCCAGCGTCTCGGGGCGGTTGATGTTGTGGATCGGCTCCTGCATCGCGTAGGGGTTCTGCTCCGGCACGCCCGGCACCGCCGGCTGGCTGCGCGGCGGGTTGTCAGTGAGCGCGGGGTCATGCGCGTACATGTTCGCCGTGTCGAGGCGGAAGCCGTCCACCCCGCGCTCGAGCCAGAAGCGCGCCACGTTGAGCATCGCCTCCTGCACCTGCGGATTGTGGAAGTTCAGGTCCGGCTGGGCGGCGAGGAAATTGTGCATGTAGTACTGGCGCCGGCGCGTGTCCCATTCCCAGGCCGGGCCGCCGAAGATCGAGAGCCAGTTGTTCGGCGCCGTGCCGTCGGGCTTGGGATCGGCCCAGACATACCAGTCCGCCCGGGAGTTGGTGCGGTCCACCCGGCTTTCCTGGAACCAGGAGTGCTGGTCGGAGGTGTGCGACAGCACGAGGTCGAGCAACACCCGCAGGCCCTTCTCATGCGCCGAGGAGAGCAGGTTGTCGAAATCCTGGATGGTGCCGAACAGCGGGTCGACGCCCCGGTAGTCCGAGACGTCGTAGCCGAAATCGGCCATCGGCGAGGGGAAGAACGGCGAGATCCAGATCGCGTCCACCCCGAGGCCCGCCACATGGTCGAGCCGCGAGTTGATGCCGGCGAGATCGCCCACCCCGTCGCCGTTGAGGTCGACGAAGGAGCGCGGGTAGATCTGGTAGATCACCCCGCCGCGCCACCAGTCCGGGTCCCCGCCGAGCTGTCCGGTCTGCACGGGGCTGGCGCTCATGGCGCCGAAGGGCATTCCCGCCTGCATCGGCGTCAGCCCACGAGAGCGAGCGCGGGGGTGCGGCGCTCGGCCATCAGGCCGCGCATGTTCGCCACGTGCAGGGTGGCCTGCAGCATGCCCTCCTGCGAGCCGCAGTCGAAGCGGATGCCCGAGAAGCGGTAGCCGGCGAGGCCCACGGCCCCGGTGGTGGCGGCGATGGCGTCGGTGAGCTGGATCTCGTTGCCATGGCCGCTCTGCTGCACGGCGAGCTGGTCGAAGATCGCGCTGTCGAGCACGTAGCGCCCCACCACGCCGAGGTTCGACGGCGCCTCGGAGGCCTTCGGCTTCTCCACCATGCCGGTGGCATGGGTGAGCCGCTCGCCCTGCCCGCCGCGCGGCACCAGCACGCCGTATTTCGAGATGCGGTCCGCATCCACCTCCATGGTGGCGACCAGGTGGCCGCCGCAGCGCGCATGCGCCTCGATCATCTCGCCGATGCAGCCCTTCTCGCCCAGGATGAGGTCATCGGGCAGGATCACGGCGAAGGCCTCCTCCTGCACGTAGGGCCGGGCCTGCAGCACCGCGTGGCCGAGGCCGAGGCGCTCGGTCTGCATCACGAAATGCGCGCGGTCGCCCTCGTCGAGCGAGAGCGTGTCGAGCTTGTCGGCGAAGTCGTGCTTGCCGGCGGCGCGCAGGTGGGCGCAGAGCTCGGGGTCGTGGCGCACGTAATCCTCGATGCTGCCCTTGTCGGGGTGCGAGACGAAGACCATGCGGTCGATGCCCGCGGCGCGCGCCTCGTCGATGGCAAACTGGATCAGCGGCGTGTCCAGCACCGGCAGCAGCTCCTTCGGGGTCGACTTGGTCGCCGGAAGGAAGCGCGTGCCGAGCCCCGCCACCGGGAATACCGCGGTACGGATGCGTTTCGTCGCCATGTCTGCCATTCTCACTTTCCTTTCATTCACTCGGCCACATCTACCACGCGAACGGGTTGTCTTCGCGGCCCCCTGCTGCGGCGCGGGAGCGGCCTTCGCCGATCAGCAGGTAGAAGGCTTGCTCCGAAAAACAATACAAAAATTTTCCATATCGTTAACCGGCCTGCTGTGCGCGGCATATGTCGGGGGCGGCCGGGGTGTTCCGGCCAAGAATGCACAGAATGTTGTGCGATGCAACATTGACATTGCACCGTACCGTTACATATCCTGCCCCGGACAGACGGCAACGGCAAGGAGCCGATGCTGTCGGGAGGTCCGGGCATACAGTGTGCACCGCTTCGTTTTACTTACGTTACGGGCGGCGCATCTGTAGTCCGCGATAAGTAAAACAGGAGTTTGTTCCCAGTATGAAGGACCGCTCAGTCGAGTTCTCTCAGTCTTCGAACACGGGGCCATACGAAAACGTGGCCGTGATCGGCGCCGGTGCATGGGGCACGGCGCTGGCGTCCGTCCTGGTGCGGGCCGGGCGCAATGTCACCCTCTGGGCGCGGCGGCCCGAGCTGGCCGAGGAAATCAATTCCACCCGCCGCAACCAGCGCTACCTGCCCGACATCCCCCTGCCCGAGCGGCTGCGCGCCGTGTCGGACATGCGCGAGGCCATGGCGGGCGCGGAAGCCGTGCTGATCGTCACGCCCTCCACCTCGATCCGCGAGATTTCCGAGCAGGCCCATGCGCTTGCCGCCCCCGAGGTGCCGCTGTTCATCTGCGCAAAGGGCGTGGAGAAGGGCACCCACCTGCTGATGAGCGGCATCGCCGAGGATGCAGCCCCCGGCCGGGTGATCGGGGTGATCTCCGGTCCGACCTTCGCCGTGGAAGTGGCCGCCGACGCGCCCACCGCCGTCACCATCGCCTCCAACGAGCCGGAGTGGGACAAGGACATCGAGCGCCACGCGGCCGCCCGCATGGCACTGTCGATGGGCACCTACAGCTTCCGCCCCTACGTGTCGAACGACATGGTGGGCGTGGAGATCGGCGGCGCGGTGAAGAACGTGATCGCCATCGCCTGCGGCATCCTCGAGGGTGCCGGCTTCGGCATGAACGCCCGCGCCGCCCTCATCACCCGCGGCCTCTCCGAGATCAAGGAACTCGCCGTCGCCATGGGCGGCACCCGCGAGACCGTGACCGGCCTCGCCGGCATGGGCGACCTGATGCTCACCTGTTCCTCCACCAAGTCGCGCAACTTCTCCTACGGCAAGCAGCGCGGCTCCGGCATCGCCCATGACGCGGTGTTCGACGGCAAGCCCGTGGTGGTGGAGGGGCATGGCAACGCCCTCACCGTGACCGACCTCGCCCGCGCGCTCGGCGTGTTCATGCCGATCTGCGAGATGACCCGGTCTATCCTGCATGACGATGTGCCCATCGGCCATGCCTTCGCCGAATACTGGGCTTCGCCCCTGCAGGCAGAGCCGCGCGCCCTCGACATCGAGATCGCCCATCCTGCCGCCGAAGCCGCCTTCACCCATTACGGGAGCGAACTGCCTTGACCACCGACACCCTGAACCCCGCCACCGCCATCACCGGCTGGAAGAGCATCCTCGCCACCGACCTCGACGGCACCTTCCTCGGCGGCTCCGAGGCGGACCGGCGTGAGCTCTACGACTACATCGAGGCCAACCGCCGCCATTTCGGCCTGATCTTCGTCACCGGGCGTGACCCGAAGTTCATCGGCGAGCTGTGCGACGGCGGCGTGCCCTGGCCGCTCTACGTGGTGGGCGACGTGGGCACCACCATCGCCCGCGTGGCGGACGGCCGCATCGAGATGATCGAGGAGCTGGAGCGCGAGATCGCCGAGAACTGGGACGACCGCGGCGCCTTCTTCCGCGAGCTCCTGGCCGATGCGCCGGGGCTCGAGCCGCAGGCCACCCCCTTCCGCTACCGCCAGAGCTTCCATTACGACCCGCAGGCCTTCGACGACACCTGGGTGCCGAAGATCGAGGAACACGGCGTCGACGTGCTGATCTCCGACAACAAGTATCTCGACGTGCTGCCCAAGGGGGTCTCGAAGGGCCCCTCGCTGCTGCGGCTCATCGACCATCTCGGCCTGGACGCCGAGCGGGTGCTGGTGGCCGGCGACACGCTCAATGACCTGAGCATGTTCCAGACCGGCCTCAAGGGCGCCGTGGTGGGCGGCGCCGAGCCCGCGCTCACCGCCCATACCGACAAGCTCCCCAACGCACTGGCCTGCCGCCGCATCGGCGCCGGCGGCATCACCGAGGCGCTGGAGCGCTTCGGCCTCACAAATCTGGAGAATTGATGTGAAGTCCGATCTCGTCATCGTCTATCACCGCGAGCCCTACGAGGAGGTGGAGATCGACGGCCAGATTGTCCGCCGCGAGAACAAGAGCCCCAACGGCATCGTGCCCACCATGAAGAGCTTCTTCGGGCAGGTGTCGAGCGGCTCGTGGATCGCGTGGAAACTGGCCGAGGACACCGCCAACCCGGATTTCGAGCGCGTGGTCACCATCGAGGACAGCTACGGGAAGTACCGCGTCTCGCGCCTGCCGCTGCGCGCGGAGCAGGTGTCGAGCTTCTACCACGTGAGCTCGAAGGAGGCCTTCTGGCCCATCCTCCACTCCTTCAAGGAAAAGTACAACTACGACCCGGTGGACTGGCCGGCCTTCCGCGAGGTGAACTGGGCCTTCGCCGAGGCTGCCGCCGCCGAGGCCGATGACGACGCGGTCATCTGGATCCACGACTACAACCTGTGGCTGGTGCCGGGCTACGTGCGCCAGCTCAAGCCGAACGCGAAGATCGCCTTCTTCCACCACACGCCCTTCCCATCGGCCGACCTGTTCAACGTGCTGCCCTGGCGCGAGGAGATCCTGCGCAGCCTGCTGTCGTGCGATATCGTGGGCTTCCACATCCCGCGCTACGCGGCGAACTTCGCCTCCGCCGCGCGCAGCCTCACCTCGGCCGATGTCACCGCCAACGCGAAGGTGGGCGAGGAGATGACCCCCGTGGGCACCGCCCTCTCCGAGCGCACCGTGCCGATCCGCCTCGAGCACGAGGGCCGCGAGGTGATCATCCACTCCAACCCCGTGGGCACCAACTTCGACTATATCGAGGAATGCGCCAGCGCCGAGGACGTGCAGGCCAAGGTGGAGGAGATCCGCGCCGAGATCGGCGATCTGAGCCTGATCATCTCCGTCGCGCGCACCGACTACACCAAGGGCAACATCGAGCAGCTCGAGACCTACGAGCGCCTGCTCGAGCGGCGGCCGGAGCTGCACGGCAAGATCCGCCTGATGCATGTCTCGGTGGGCGCGAACCGCAACATGACCGCCTACGAGGAGGTGCAGCGCTCGATCGAGGAGATCTCCGGCCGCATCAACGGCCGCTTCGGCTCGTTCGAGTGGCAGCCGGTGTCGCTGATCTCCACCGCCATCCCCTTCCGCGACCTCATCGCCTACTACCGGGTGGCCGACGTGTGCTGGATCACCCCGCTCTGCGACGGGCTGAACCTCGTCGCCTCGGAATACTGCGCAGCGCGCACCGATGGCGCCGGCCGGCTGATCCTCTCCGAGTTCGCCGGCTGCGCCATCCTGCTCAACGGCGCCATCCCGGTGAACCCGTTCAGCCATGCCTCGATGAACTCGGCCATCGACCAGGCGCTCGACATGGACGACGAGGAAGCCCGCGGCCGCATGGCGCTGCTGCGCAAATCCTCCAAGCGCTTCGACGTGGGCGCCTGGACGCGCGGCCAGCTCGAGGTGTTCGAGGAAGCCCGCCGCGGCGTGGCCGAGACGGTACGCGCCTGAGACGGCGGGCCCCCGGGCCCGCCCCTCGCCTGCCTCAGCCCTCCGTTTCGGCGGGCCGGGAGTTCAGCGTGCAGATGGCCGGCGGCATGTAGCTGCGGGCCTTCACCAGCGTGTCGATCAGCTGGTGAACCATCTTGTCGGGCACGTGCACGAAGAGCTCGGAGTAGATCTGGGTGATCGAGCTGCGCAGCTCCTCGACATGCGAGACGCCGGCGGGCGTGAGCTCGACGTATTTCTGCCGCCGGTCCTCCGGGTTTTCGCGCCGCTGCACCAGGCCGGCGCGCACCATGCGCTCGACCATGCGCGAGGCGGCGGTGGAGCTGAGCTTCACCGCCTCCGCCAGGTCGGCGATGATCACGGCGCCATGGCGATTGAGATGCATCAGGGCATGAATCTGGCTGAAGGAAAGCTCGAGGCCGCGCTGGTCGTCGGTCATCCGCCGGAACATTTCCGAGGAGACAAGGGCGTGGCACTGGTCGAACAGCGCCCCGAGACGAAGCCTTGACGGATCCGCAACCGGATGACTCATGCAATTGTTACCTTTCTGCAAATGTTGCGCTTCCTCAGGTTACCGCGCTTGCGGGGCCGGTCAATTTTTTTCGTGCAACGGCAGATACATACCATCGCACTGCGGCGGATTTGCATGATTTTTGTCGCTTTGGAACGGAAACTGCCTCCGATCAGGCGGGCAGCAGGCCCTTGCTCTGCAGGATAAATCGGTGCACGGCCGCCGCGGGGTGTGACAATGCCGCTCCGGCGCGATGGATGAGGAACCATTGCCGCTCGATGGGCAGGCCGGCGAAGCTCAGGGTCACCAGCCGGCCCGCCTCCAGTTCGTGCAGCACCGTGTGCCGCGAGATGATGGCGAGGCCGAGCCCCGCGATCACCGCCTGCTTGATGGTTTCGTTCGAGTTCATCTCCACCGTGGCATAGGGCTGGCCGTCGCCGATCCGGTCGAGGATTCGCTCCGCGAGGATGCGGGTGCCGGAGCCGGGCTCGCGGCTGAGGAAGGTCTGGGCCAGCAGCGCCTCGGGCGTAATGTCGCAGCGCCCGGCCAGCGGGTGGTCGGGGGCCGCGATCAGCACATGCGGGTGCGGGCCGAGTATGCTGGCCTCCACCGCCGGCTCGCGCGGCGGGCGGCCCATGATCGCGAGGTCGACCGAGCGGCGGCGCAGCGCCTCGATCACCTCCTCGCGGTTGCCCACGAAGAGCGACACCTCGATGTCCGGCAGCGCTTGCCGCGCTGCAGCAACGATGCCGGGGGCGAAGTATTTCCCCGTGCTCACCACCCCCAGCGCCACCTGCCCCGCCTTGCCGGCGCGGATGGCGGCGATACGAGCAAAGCACCGGGCGAGCACGCTTTCCACCTCCTGCACCGCGAGCAGCACCTCGCGCCCCTCGGGCGTGGGCAGCGCCGGGCCGCCCTCGTTGCGGTGCAGCAGGCGCACGTCGAGATGCCCCTCCAGCGTGCGCAACTGGGTGGAGACGGCGGGCGCCGTGACGCTCAGCCGCTCGGCCGCCGCGGTGAGGGTTCCCGCCTCCACGATCGCGGCCAGGGCGCGGAGCTGCTTGAGGGTGATCGCGTTTTCATGAGCCATAATTTTTCTTAACGGATACACAAAACTTTTCAATTCCCTTTCACGCCGCCCTCCCGCAATGAAAGATTATTGCGCAACCAAGCCGCAGCCGGGAAGGAACCATGATCCACATCACCAGATTGCAGGAGCATCTGCTGCTCACCGGGGCCGAGCCCGTCGTGGCCGGGCTGATCGGCGCCCTGGCTGAGGTGGCGGCGGAGATCTCCCGGCTCATCGCCCGCGGCGGCATCGGCTCTCCCCTCGGGGCCGCCGTGGGGCGCAACTCGGACGGGGACGGCCAGAAGGCTCTGGACGTGATCGCCGACGAGGCCTTTGCCGCCATCCTCCCCGGCAAGGGTGTCCGCTGGCTGGCGTCCGAGGAGCGCGAGGGGGCGACACAGATCGACCCGCGAGGCCCCCTCGCGCTCGCCATCGACCCGCTGGACGGCTCGTCCAACATCGACGTGAACGTCTCCATCGGCACGATCTTCTCCATCCGCCCGGCCGGGGAGACGCCGCAGGAGAGTTTCCTCGCCCCCGCGCGAAACCAGCTCGCCGCCGGCTACGTGATCTACGGGCCGCAGACCGCCCTGCTCGTCACCTGCGGCGCGGGCGTGAGCCACTACGTGCTCGAGCCCGCGAGCGGCGAGTTCCTGCTGGTGAACGAGGTGGTGCGCGTGCCGCCGCGCGCCACCGAATTCGCCATCAACGCCTCCAACTTCCGCCACTGGAGCAAGCCGGTGCGCGCCTATATCGACGATTGCCTCTCCGGCGAGGCGGGCCCCCTGGGGCGCAACTACAACATGCGCTGGATCGCCTCGCTGGTGGCCGAGACGCACCGCATCCTGATGCGCGGCGGCATCTTCCTCTACCCCGCCGACGCGCGCCCCGGCTACCAGCACGGCCGGCTGCGGCTGGTCTACGAATGCGCGCCCATCGCCTTCCTGATCGAGCAGGCCGGCGGCCGCGCCACCGACGGCGCCGACCCCATCCTGTCGCTCGCCGCCTCCGGCCTGCACGACCGCACCCCCTTCGTGTTCGGCAGCGCCGAGAAGGTGGCCCGCGTGGCCGCCTACCACGACCTGCCGGAGGCCGAGATCTCGCCGCTCTTCGGCATCCGCGGCCTGTTCAAGACCTGAAGGGCGACACCATGAGCAGAAAACACCCCATCATCTCGGTCACCGGCTCCTCCGGGGCGGGCACCACCACGGTGAAGCACACGTTCGACCAGATCTTTCGCCGCGAGGGCATCACCCCGGTCACCATCGAGGGCGACGCCTTCCACCGCTTCAACCGCGCCGAGATGAAGGCCGAGCTGGCCGCCCGCCTCGCCGCCGGCGACGAGACCTTCAGCCATTTCAGCCTCGAGGCCAACGTGCTGGGCGAGCTGGAGGCGATCTTCCGCGAATACGGCGAGACCGGCAGCGGTCGCACCCGCCACTACGTGCACGACGACAAGGAGGCCGCGCGCTGGGGCACCCCGCCGGGCGAGTTCACCCCCTGGGCGCCCTTCGAGGAGGGCTCGGACCTGCTGTTCTACGAGGGCCTGCACGGCGCGGTGAAGACCGACACGCTCGACATCGCCGGCGAGGCCGACCTCAAGATCGGCGTGGTGCCGGTGATCAACCTCGAATGGATCCAGAAGATCCACCGCGACCGGGCGCTGCGCGGCTACACCACCGAGGCCGTCACCGACACCATCCTGCGCCGCATGCACGCCTATGCGCACGTGATCTGCCCGCAGTTCACCGAAACGGACATCAACTTCCAGCGCGTGCCGGTGGTGGACACGTCCAACCCGTTCATCGCCCGGTGGATCCCCACCGCCGACGAGAGCCTGGTGGTGATCCGCTTCCGCAGCCCGCGCGGCATAGATTTCGCCTACCTCACCCAGATGATCCACGGCTCCTGGATGAGCCGCGCGAATTCCATCGTCATCCCCGGCAACAAGCTCGACCTCGCGATGCAGCTGATCCTCACGCCGCTCATCCTGCGGCTGGTCGACCAGGCGCGCCGGGCCTGAGAGGAGACCCCAGACATGACCACCATGGAGAAGATCGCCCCCGCCACCAGCGCAGAGACCGCCATGGCCACCGCCCTGCGCGTGCTGGCGATGGACGCGGTGGAGGCGGCGCAATCGGGCCACCCGGGCATGCCGATGGGCATGGCGGACGTGGCGGCGGTGCTGTTCAACCGCTTCATCCGCCTCGACCCCGCCCGCCCCGACTGGCCGGACAGGGACCGTTTCGTGCTCTCGGCCGGCCATGGCTCGATGCTGCTCTACGCGCTGCACCATCTCGTGGGCTTCGAGGACATGACGCTGGAGGAGCTGAAGGCCTTCCGCCAGCTCGGCGCCCGCACCGCCGGCCACCCGGAATACGGCCACGCGAGCGGCATCGAGATGACCACAGGCCCCCTCGGCCAGGGCATCGCCACGGCGGTGGGCATGGCGCTGGCCGAGCGCATGCTCAACGCCCGCTATGGCGACGGGCTGGTCGACCACCACACTTACGTGATGGCGGGCGACGGCTGCCTGATGGAGGGCATCTCCCACGAGGCGGCCGACCTCGCCGGGCATCTCGGCCTCGGCCGGCTGATCGTGCTGTGGGACGACAACCGCATCACCATCGACGGGCCGGTCTCGCTCTCCTCCTCCGCCGATCAATGCGCGCGCTTCGCCGCCCTCGGCTGGCACGTGGCCCGGGTGGACGGGCATGACGCGGAGGCGATCGCCGCCGCCATTGCGGCCGCGAAGGCCGACCCCCGCCCCTCGCTGCTCGCCTGCCGCACCGAGATCGGCCGCGGCGCGCCCACGCTCGCCGGCTCGCACAAGGTGCATGGCGCGCCGCTGGGGGCGGAGGAGATCGCCGCCGCCCGCGCAGCACTCGACTGGCCGCATCCGCCCTTCGAGATCCCGGCCGATGTGCGCGCCGCCTGGGCCGCCGTGGCCCGGCGCGGTGCCGCCGCACGGGCAGACTGGGAGGCGCGTCTGGCGGGCGACGCCCGCGGCCCGGCCTTCGCCGAGGCGCATGGCCCGGGCGATCTCGCCGCCCTGCGCGAGGCGCTCTGCACCTTCAAGGCGGAGGTGAGTGCGGCCGAGCCCGCGCATGCCACGCGAAAAGCCTCCGAGCTCGCCCTCGGGGTGGTGAACGCCGCCCTGCCCCACACGGTCGGCGGCTCGGCCGATCTCACGGGCTCGAACAACACCCGCTCGGCCGGGATGGCGCCGGTGACACCGGGCGATTTCTCCGGCCGCTACATCCACTACGGCATCCGCGAGCACGGCATGGCCGCGGCGATGAACGGCATCGCGCTGCATGGCGGGCTCAGGCCCTACGGCGGCACCTTCCTCGCCTTCGCGGACTATTGCCGCCCGGCCATCCGCCTCTCCGCGCTGATGGGCGTGCCGGTGGCTTACGTGATGACCCACGATTCCATCGGCCTCGGCGAAGACGGCCCCACCCACCAGCCGGTGGAGACCATCGCCAGCCTGCGCGCCATGCCCAACCTGCATGTCTACCGCCCGGCCGACGCGGTGGAGACCGCCGAGGCCTGGGAGCTTGCCATGGCCTCGGCCCGCACGCCCTCGGTGCTCTGCCTGTCGCGCCAGTCCCTCCCCACGGTGCGGCGCCACCACGAGGCGGAAAACCTCACCGCCCGCGGCGCCTACGTGCTGCGCGAGAGCATCGGCCCGCGCGACCTCACGCTGATCGCCACCGGCTCGGAGGTCTCGCTCGCGCTCGAGGCGGCGGATGTGCTGGAGGCGGAGGGCATCCGCGTCGCCGTGGTCTCCGCGCCCTGTTTCGAGCGCTTCGCGGAGGAGGCGCTGGCCTACCGCGCCGAGGTGCTGGGCAGCGCCCCGCGCCTCGGGGTGGAGGCCGCGGTGCGCCAGGGCTGGGAGGCGCTGATCGGCTGCGAGGGCGGCTTTGCCGGCATGACCGGCTTCGGCGCCTCCGGCCCGGCCCCCGAGCTCTACCGCCATTTCGGCCTCACCCCCGCGCGCGTGGCCGAGGCCGCCCGCGCCCTGCTCACCCGCAGCTGAAGGAGACACGCAATGCCCCTCATCACCCTGAGGCAGCTTCTCGACCATGCCGCCGAGCATGGCTACGGGGTGCCGGCCTTCAACATCAACAACATGGAGCAGGGCCTCGCCATCCTGCGCGCCGCCTCCGCCTGCGACGCGCCGGTGATCCTGCAGGCCTCGCGCGGCGCGCGCTCCTATGCCGGCGACATCATGCTGCGCCACATGGTGAGTGCGCTCACCGAGATGTACCCCGCCATCCCCATCTGCCTGCACCAGGACCACGGCAACAACGAGGCCACCTGCATGTCGGCCATCCGCCACGGCTTCACCTCGGTGATGATGGACGGCTCGCTGATGGAGGACATGAAGACGCCGGCGAGCTACGAGTACAACCTCGCCATCACCGAGCGGGTGGCGCGCATGGCGCATTGGGTGGGCGCCTCGGTGGAGGGCGAACTGGGCGTGCTCGGCAGCCTCGAGAGCGGCGAGGCCGCGGCGGAGGACGGCTCGGGCGCCGAGGGCAAGCTCGGCCATGACCAGCTCCTCACCGACCCCGCCCAGGCGGTGGATTTCGTCACCCGCACCGGGGTCGACGCGCTCGCCATCGCCTGCGGCACCTCCCACGGCGCCTACAAGTTCACCCGCGCACCCGATGGCGAGATCCTCGCCATGTCGGTGATCGAGGAGATCCACGCCCGCCTGCCCGCCACCCACCTGGTGATGCACGGCTCCTCCTCGGTGCCGCAGGCGCTGCAGGACCTGATCAACGCCCATGGCGGCGAGATGCCCCAGACCTGGGGCGTGCCGGTCGACGAGATCGTGCGCGGCATCCGCATGGGCGTGCGCAAGGTCAACATCGACACCGACTGCCGCATGGCGATGACCGGGCAGTTCCGCAAGGTGGCGGCCGAGAAGGCCGCCGAGTTCGACCCCCGCAAGTTCCTCGTGCCCGCCATGGCCGAGCTCGAGGCCCTGTGCCGCGAGCGCTTCGAGGCCTTCGGCACAGCAGGCCACGCGCACGCCATCCGCGTGGTCGAGATGGACGAGATGGCGCGCGCCTATGCATCCGGCGCGCTCGCCCCCGAAACCCGCACCCGCAAGGCAGCCTGAAGGAGGCCAAGATGCTCGACGACAAGAAAACCGAATTGCGCGGCAAGGAACGCTACCGCGCCGGCGTGCTCAAATACGCCCAGATGGGCTACTGGGACGGTGACTACACCCCCAAGGACACCGACCTGATAGCCCTCTTCCGCATCACCCCGCAGGAGGGGGTGGACCCGATCGAGGCCGCCGCGGCCGTGGCGGGCGAAAGCTCCACCGCCACCTGGACCGTGGTCTGGACCGACCGGCTCACCGCCTGCGACCAGTACCGCGCCAAGGCCTACCGGGTCGACGAGGTGCCGGGCACGCCGGGGCAGTATTTCGTCTACATCGCCTATGACCTGATCCTGTTCGAGGAAGGCTCCATCGCCAACCTCACCGCTTCGATCATCGGCAACGTGTTCTCCTTCAAGCCGCTGAAGGCGGCGCGGCTGGAGGACATGCGCCTGCCGGTGGCCTATGTGAAGACCTTCAAGGGCCCGCCCACCGGCATCGTGGGCGAGCGCGAGCGGCTCGACAAGTTCGGCAAGCCGCTGCTGGGCGCCACGACCAAGCCCAAGCTCGGCCTCTCGGGCAAGAACTACGGCCGCGTGGTCTACGAGGGGCTGAAGGGCGGGCTCGACTTCATGAAGGACGACGAGAACATCAACTCGCAGCCCTTCATGCACTGGCGCGACCGGTTCCTCTACTGCATGGAGGCGGTGAACCGCGCCCAGGCCGAGACCGGCGAGGTGAAGGGCCATTACCTCAACGTCACCGCCGGCACGATGGAGGAGATGTACCGCCGCGCCGAGTTCGCCAAGGAGCTGGGCTCGGTGATCGTGATGGTCGACCTCATCATCGGCTACACCGCCACCCAGTCGATCTCCGAGTGGTGCCGGCAGAACGACATGATCCTGCACATGCACCGCGCCGGCCACGGCACCTACACCCGGCAGAAGAACCACGGCATCTCCTTCCGCGTCATCGCGAAATGGCTGCGGCTGGCGGGGGTGGACCACCTGCATTGCGGCACCGCCGTGGGCAAGCTGGAGGGCGACCCGCCCACCGTGCAGGGCTACTACAACGTCTGCCGCGAGATCCGCAACGAGGTCGACCTCGCCCGCGGCATCTTCTTCGACCAGGACTGGGGCGACATCCGCAAGGTGATGCCGGTGGCCTCGGGCGGCATCCACGCCGGCCAGATGCACCAGCTGCTCGACCTCTTCGGCGATGACGTGGTGCTGCAGTTCGGCGGCGGCACCATCGGACACCCGATGGGCATCCAGGCCGGCGCCACGGCAAACCGCGTGGCGCTGGAGGCGATGGTGCTCGCCCGCAACGAGGGCCGCGACATCGCATCCGAGGGCCCGGAGATCCTCCGCGCCGCGGCGAAATGGTGCAAGCCGCTGGAGGCCGCCCTCGATACCTGGGGCAACATCTCCTTCAACTACACGCCCACCGACACGTCGGACTTCGTGCCCGACATGACCCCCGCCATCTGACCCCGCGACACGAGGAGAGAGACCATGCGCATCACCCAGGGCTGCTTTTCCTTCCTGCCCGACCTCACGGACGAGCAGATCACCGCCCAGGTGGAATACTGCCTCGGCCGCGACTGGGCCATTGGAGTGGAATACACCGACGACCCCCACCCCCGGAACACCTACTGGGAAATGTGGGGCAACCCGATGTTCGACCTGCGCGACGCGAAGGGCGTGATGATGGAGCTGGAGGACTGCCGCAAGGCGCATCCCGAGGCCTACATCCGCCTCAACGCCTTCGACAGCACCCGCGGGCTCGAGACGGTCACCATGTCCTTCATCGTGAACCGGCCCACCGTGGAGCCCACTTTCCTCATGACCCGCACCGAGGTGGCCGGGCGGAGAATGAACTACACGCTCACCGCTCGAAGAACTTGACGAGGGAGAGCACGATGACCGCGAGCACCGTGGCGATGATGGCGAGCAGGTACAGCCCCACCCCGGTGGCACAGCCGATGGCGCCCGCAAGCCACATGCCCGCGCCCGTGGTGAGCCCCTTCACCCCTCCCTCGCCGCGGATGATCGTGCCCGCGGCGAGGAAGGCCACCCCGGCCGTCACCGCCTCGATGACGCGCGTGGGGTCCATGTTGCCGCCCGCATCGGCGAAGCGCGCGAAGAGCTCGGCGCTGATGAGGGTGAACAGGCAGGCCGCGAGGCAGATGAGGATATGGGTGCGCAGGCCGGCCGAATGCTGCCGCGCCTCCCGGTCGATGCCGATCACCGCGCCGAGGGCCGCCGCTATGCCCAGCCGCACCACTGCCGTGCCGAGCGGGGTTTCCATCCGATCGAGCATCGCGATCGTCTCAAGTTCCATGCGACTGCCTCCCCTGAACCGTTTTTGCGAGAGGAGATCCCGATGAGCCTGGACACCGCCGAGACCGCCCCCCCCGGGGATATAGACCTGCGCGCCGAGTTCGAAAGCTCCGGCGTCGCCGGGGTGCTGGCCGATCTCGACCGCGAGCTCACCGGCCTGAAGCCGGTGAAGGCCCGCATCCGCGAGACCGCCGCCCTGCTGCTGGTCGACCGCGCGCGCCGCAGCCTCGGCCTCGCGCAGGACACGCCCACCCTGCACATGTGCTTCACCGGCAACCCCGGCACCGGCAAGACCACGGTGGCGCTGAAGATGGCCGGCCTGCTGCACCGGCTGGGCTACGTGCGCAAGGGCCACCTCATCTCCGTCACGCGTGACGACCTCGTGGGCCAGTACATCGGCCACACCGCGCCCAAGACGAAGGAGATCCTGAAGAAGGCCATGGGCGGCGTGCTGTTCATCGACGAGGCCTACTACCTCTACCGCCCCGACAACGAGCGCGACTACGGCCAGGAAGCCATCGAGATCCTGCTGCAGGTGATGGAGAACAACCGCGACGACCTCGTGGTGATCCTCGCCGGTTACGCCGACCGGATGGACCTGTTCTTCCGCTCCAACCCCGGCTTCCGCTCACGCATCGCCCATCACATCGACTTCCCGGACTACTCCGACGCCGAGCTGCTCACCATCTCCGAGCGCATGCTGGAGGGGCAGAGCTACCGCCTCTCGGCCGGGGCGCGGGCGGCGGTCACCGAGTACATCGCCCTGCGCCGCGCCCAGCCGCATTTCGCGAATGCCCGCTCGCTCAGAAACGCGCTCGACCGCGCCCGCCTGCGCCAGGCGAGCCGGCTGTTCGAGGCCGGCGGCCGGGTGAACGCCGCCACCCTCTCGACCATCGAGGCGGAGGACATCCGCGCCAGCCGGGTCTTCTCCGGCGGGCTCGACCAGGAGAGACCCCATGACTGACCGGATCCGCATCGCGCCCTCCATCCTCTCGGCCGATTTCGCCGCCTTCGGCGCGGAATGCGAGGCGATCGAGGCGCAGGGCGCCGACTGGGTGCATGTCGACGTGATGGACGGGCATTTCGTGCCCAATCTCACCTTCGGCCCCGCCATGGTGAAGGCCCTGCGCCCGCATGTGAAAACCGTGATGGACGTGCACCTGATGATCGCGCCGGCCGACCCCTACCTCGCCGCCTTCGCCGAAGCGGGCGCCGACGTGCTCACGGTCCATGTCGAGGCCGGGCCGCACCTGCACCGCTCGCTGCAGGCGGTGCGCGCGCTTGGCTGCAAGGCCGGCGTGGCGCTCAACCCCGCCACCCCGGCCGAGGCCATCGAGTACCTGCTCGACGACATCGACCTCGTCTGCGTGATGACGGTGAACCCCGGCTTCGGCGGCCAGGGCTTCATCGGCTCGCAGCTCGAGAAGGTCCGCCATCTGCGCGCCATGCTGGGCGACCGCCCGGTGCATGTCGAGATCGACGGCGGCGTGACCCCCGAGACCGCTCCGCTGGTGGCGGCGGCGGGGGCCGATGTGCTGGTGGCGGGCTCCGCGGTGTTCCGCGGCGGCTCGGTGGCAAACCCCGCCCCCTACGGCGCCAACATCCGCGCCATACGCGCCGCGGCCGAAGCCGCGCTGCGCGCGCCCGAGCCGGTGTGAGGCCCGGGCCCTGCCCGGCTCACTCCGGCCAGGGCACCCGGCGGATCGGGATGATCTCGATGTCCTTCCACACCTTCTCGCGGTAGAACACCTCGGCCGCGAGAATGGCGTCGAGCGCCGCGCGGTCCTCGGCCTCGTAGACCATCACCGAGCCGGCCATGTTGCCGTCCTCGCCGATGATGGCGCCGCCGTCGATGACCGAGCCGTCCTTCTTGCCGGCGAACAGCCCCTCGAGATGCTCCGGCCGGTGCGCCATGCGGCGGTCGAGCGTGCCCGGGGCGGTGTCGTCGCGGGCGATTACGGTAAATTGCATGAAAGATCCTCCGGTTGCGGCGCCACTCTGGCGAAGCGTGCGGCGCGGATCAAGCCTCTGTCCGGTCGGTCCGATGCTACCACGGTTCATCTGGCAAGCGGGCGCGCAGTGTGTCACTGTCAGGGCCATGTCGAAACCGCAGGACCCCTTGGAAATCACTCCCACACTGCTGCTGCGGGCCTACGCGGCCGGCGTGTTTCCCATGGCCGAGTCGGCACGGGCCACGAGCCTGTTCTGGGTGGATCCCAAGCAGCGGGGCATCCTGCCGCTCGACGCGCTGCACGTCTCCGCCTCGCTGCGCCGGCGCATCCGCCGCGGCCGCTTCCGGGTGGGGATCGACGAGGATTTCACCGGCACGCTCGCCGGCTGCGCCAGCCGCGAGGAAACCTGGATCAACCCCGAGATCCGCGACCTGTTCATCACCCTGCACCGCATGGGCTACGCGCATTCCATCGAGGTCTACGACGAGCAGGGCCTGGCGGGCGGGCTCTACGGGGTTCGGCTGGGGGCGGCCTTCTTCGGCGAGAGCATGTTCTCCTACCGCCCCGATGCCTCGAAGATCGCGCTCGTGTGGCTGGTGGCCCGGCTGCGCGCCGGCGGCTTCACCCTGCTCGACACCCAGTTCGTCACCGACCACCTCGCCCGCATGGGCGCGGTGGAGGTGAGCCGGGACACCTATCACCGCATGCTCGACTCGGCGCTGGAGCGCACGGCTCAGTTCTGGGAACTGCCCGTCGACGCCTCCTCCGAGGCCATCCTGCAGCTCAGCACCCAGACATCGTAGCGCGGGTGGTCCAGCGCCGAGAGCGCCGGGCTCGAGGCGAACATCCAGCCGTGGAAATCCGGCTCTTCCTGGCGCAGGTCGCGGATCTGCAGCCAGGCGTAGGCGTCCTCGCCATCGCCCTCGGCGGGGCGCCGGCAGGCCTCGAGCGTGAGGTCGAGGCGCTCGTACTCGCGCTCCTCGCCCACCTTCATCTCGAAGGTGGTGATCGCGCCGGTCATCTTGTCGAGCCCGCGCAAGACCGCGATATCGGCGGCAACCGAGGTCACCGGCGGCCGCACGGAGGGGATCTCGTTGGTGAGCTCGCGCGTGGGCGCGCGCTCCTCGGTGGCGCCCTCGGCCGGCGTGCCGGTATCCGCCCCCGGCGTCTCGCCCTCGCCGGGCAGGTCGTCGAGCGGGGTGATCTGGATGGTCTGCGCCCCTGCCGGAGTCACGGCCGGGCCGAGGGCGGCAGACAGCACCATGCAGGCGGCCAGCGCCAGCTGGGAGGCGCGCGCGAGGCGGGGAAGGGTCTGTGTCACTGCTCGTCTTCCAGAAACGGGGCCGCGGCCGGGATCTTCGCCCGGCCCACGGCCTGGTCAGTTTTGGCTTGCGCCACTGCCGCCGCTGCCGCCGGCGAAGGTCAGCAGCAGGTCGATGAGCGAGACCGAGCCCTGGGTCATCGTGATCTCGTCACCGGGGTTGAGCATGAATTCCGAGGCGCCGGGGGTGATGGCAACATAGTTGCCGCCCAGAAGGCCCTCGGAATCGATCTTGGCGTCGGAATCCTCCGGCAGCTCCACACCCTCGCGCACCGACATGTGCGTGACCGCCTGGTAGGTGGTGGGGTCGAGGGTGATGCCGGTCACCGAGCCGACCTTCACGCCGGAGATCCGCACATCCGAGCCGACATTCAGCCCCCCGGCCTTGCGGAACTTCGCCACGACCTCGTAGCCGCCGCCACGGCCGAAATCGGCATTCTGCGACGCGAAGGCAAGGAAGCCTCCGGCCGCGACCAGCACAACCGCGCCGATCAGCGTTTCCGCTGCGGAACTGGCCATGTCAGCCCTCCGGCGCCCAGGCTTCGTACTCCGGCCGGCGGGCCGGGCTCGGCGTCAGGATGCTGCCGGGCGGGTGGTAGGCCGCATCGGTGCCGGTGAGGTTCGGCAGATGCGGCTTCTCCCAGGCCCGGTGCTTCAGAGGCGCCTCGGTCGGCGCCTCGTCATAGGTGAAATGCAGCCAGCCATGCCAGTCCGGCGAGATGCGCGAGGCTTCCACGGGGCCGTTGTAGATGACCCAGCGACGCTTGCCGCCACCGCTCTGGTAGAAGGTGTTGCCCTGGTCGTCGGTCCCTACCTTCTCCCCCGATCTCCAGGTGGAGAGGCGGGTTCCGACGGTCTGGCCGTTCCACCAGGTGAAAATCTGCGCAAGCAAGCTCATCTCGACGCTCCGTACGGTGGTTATGCGGGGGGTTATGCCCCCTGCGGCGGCCGAACGCCAGCCTCCATCAGGAGGCTGACGCCGGTTTTCCGCTGCTCTGCTCGGAGTAGACGAGCATGGGCTTGGCTTCTCCGCGGATCGCCTCTTCGTTCACCACAACCTCTTCCAGCCCCTCGCGGCCCGGCAGCTCGAACATCGAGTCGAGCAGCACGTCCTCGAGGATGGAGCGCAGGCCACGCGCACCGGTCTTGCGCTCGATGGCCCGGCGGGCGATGGCCCGCAGCGCCTCGGTGGTGAAGGTGAGCTTGGTGTCCTCCATCTCGAACAGCCGCTGGTACTGCTTGATGAGCGCGTTCTTCGGCTCGGTGAGGATGGTGATGAGCGCATCCTCGTCGAGGTCCGTGAGGGTCGCGATCACCGGCAGGCGGCCGACGAACTCGGGGATCAGGCCGAACTTCAGCAGGTCCTCGGGCTCGAGCTCGGCGAAGAGCTCGCCCACCCGGCGGTCCTCGTTCGACTTCACGTCGGCGCCGAAGCCCATCGCGGTGCCCTTGTTGCGCTGGGAGATGATCCGGTCCAGCCCGGCGAAGGCGCCGCCGCAGATGAACAGGATGTTCGTGGTGTCCACCTGCAGGAATTCCTGCTGCGGATGCTTGCGCCCGCCCTGCGGCGGCACGGAGGCCACGGTGCCTTCCATGATCTTCAGCAGCGCCTGCTGCACGCCCTCGCCCGACACGTCACGGGTGATCGACGGGTTGTCGGACTTGCGCGAGATCTTGTCGACCTCGTCGATGTAGACGATGCCGCGCTGTGCCCGCTCCACGTTGTACTCGGCGGACTGCAGGAGCTTGAGGATGATGTTCTCGACATCCTCGCCCACGTAGCCGGCCTCGGTCAGCGTGGTGGCATCGGCCATGGTGAAGGGCACGTCGATGATGCGCGCCAGCGTCTGCGCCAGCAGCGTCTTGCCGCAGCCGGTGGGGCCGATGAGCAGGATGTTGGACTTCGCGAGTTCCACATCCGCGTTCTTGGCCGCGTGGTTGAGGCGCTTGTAGTGGTTGTGCACGGCGACGGAGAGAACCCGCTTGGCCGTGTCCTGGCCGATGACATAGTCATCGAGCACGTTGCAGATGTCGCGGGGGGTGGGCACGCCCTCGGTCGACTTGACCAGGGTGCTCTTGCTCTCCTCGCGGATGATGTCCATGCAGAGCTCGACGCATTCATCGCAGATGAAAACGGTCGGACCCGCAATCAGCTTCCGCACCTCGTGCTGCGACTTTCCACAGAAAGAGCAGTACAGTGTGTTCTTGGAATCGGTTGTGCCCGACTTGCTCATTCAACACTCCCGGAAAGGCCTGGGGCCCTTCCCTGTTTGGCAGAGCCGATGGCCCTGCGCTCTTCAGACCGCGCCCCCGATTGGAGCACGGTCATGGTTGCCCTGACAAGCTCAAAGCCCGGAATTGAGCGATTCCTCGCCAAAAAATGACCTCTGTGTGTCAGCTTTCCTCACTCGAGAAATCGCGTTTCTCAACGATCTTGTCGACCAGACCCCATTCCTTGGCCTGCTGGGCGGTCATGAAATTGTCGCGGTCGAGGGCGTTTTCAACCGTCTGCAGGTCCTGGCCGCAGTGCTCGACGTAGATGCGGTTCAGCCGGTCCTTCAGCTCGAGAATTTCCTTCGCGTGCAGGGCGATGTCCGAGGCCTGGCCCTGGAACCCGCCCGAGGGCTGGTGGACCATGATGCGGCTGTTGGGCAGCGAGAAGCGCATGTCCTTCTCGCCGGCGGCGAGCAGCAGCGAGCCCATCGAGGCCGCCTGGCCGATGCAGAGCGTCGAGACCGCCGGGCGGATGTACTGCATCGTGTCGTAGATCGAGAGACCCGACGTCACCACCCCGCCGGGGGAGTTGATGTACATCGCGATCTCTTTCTTCGGGTTCTCCGCTTCGAGGAACAGCAGCTGCGCGACCATCAGGGTCGCCATCCCGTCATGCACCGGGCCGGAGAGGAAGATGATGCGCTCCTTGAGCAGGCGCGAGTAGATGTCGTAGGCCCGCTCGCCGCGCGACGTCTGCTCGACGACCATCGGCACGAGGGTATTCATGTAAACGTCGTAGGGATCTTTCATCGTGCCGCCTGCCTTCTGACTGTGCCGGAAGTCCTTTGGACCACCTTGGGGTTACCACAAGGTTTAGTGGCTGACTCGGGGGGGTTCAAGGGGCGAGCGGTGCCGCTGTCGCCGCGTCCGCCGGCCGCAATGGACGCCCGCAGCCCCCGCGTGTCATAAGCGGCACACCACAACCGGTCGCCCTGCCCGCCCCGGGCCCGTGCGGCCCCGCCGCGGAAAGGCCCCCGAATGCTCTACGATATCGCCAAGGCAGCCCATATCTTCTCCGTCCTGCTCTGGGTGGGCGGCATGCTCACCCTCGCCGTCGTCATGCCGGTGGCGGGCCGGGCCCGCGAGGCCGCGCAGAGGGTGCATCGCTGGGACCGCGCGGCCTTCAACCCCGCCATGGCCGCGGCCTGGGTGCTGGGGCTGTGGATGGCCTGGGACGGCGGATGGTTCGTCGCCGGCTGGCTGCACGGCAAGCTGCTGCTGGTCGTCATCCTCTCCGCCGTGCACGGCATGCTCTCGGCCGGCATGCGGCGCGCGGCCGGAGGCGAGGGCCGCCCGCTCTCCGCCATCCAGCGCCATGGCGGCCGGATCATCGTCGGCCTCGTCGCCATCGTGGCGATCCTGGTCGAGGTCAAGCCGTTCTGAGGCGAAACGAAAGGAGCCCCGCGCCGGCCGGCACGGGGCTCCGAACTCATGGCCCGGCGCCCGGAGGCGCCGGCGACGGGATCACTCCTCGTCGAGCGACTCGATGGTCTTCTGCAGCTCTTCCTTGGTGACCGTCTTGTCGGAGACCTCGGCCAGCTCGACGATGTAGTCGACGACCTTGTCCTCGTAGATCGGCGCCTGGATGGACTGCAGGGCCTGGGGGTTGTTCTTCACGAAGTCGAAGAACTGCTTCTCCTGGCCGCGGTACTGCATCGCCTGGCGCATCACCGCCTGGTTCAGCTCGTTCTCGGAGACCTGCACGCCGGCCTTGGCGCCGGTGTCGGCCAGCAGCAGCCCGAGGCGCACGCGGCGCTCGGCGAGCTTCTTGTGCTCGTCGGTCACCTCGACCGCGCCATGGTCATGGCCCTGCACTTCCGGGTGCTCCTCGTGCCACAGCTGGTGCGCGACCTGCTGGGCCTCGGCATCGACCAGGGCGGTCGGCAGCTCGAAGGACACGAGATCGTCGAGCGAGTCCATCAGCTGGCGCTTGAGCACGGAGCGCGCGGCGCCCTTGTACTCGGCGCCCAGGCGCTCGGTGATCTGGGCCTTGAGGTCGTCGAGCGACTCGGCGCCGAACTTCTTGGCCAGCTCGTCGTCGATCGCCGCGGCCTCGGGGGCCTTCACTTCCTTCACCTTGCAGGCGAAGGAGGCTTCCTTACCGGCGAGGTTCGGCGCGCCGTATTCCTCGGGGAAGGACACCTTCACCTCGACCTCGTCGCCGGCCTTGGCACCGACGAGCTGCTCCTCGAAGCCGGGGATGAAGGAGTTGGAGCCCAGCACCAGCGGGTAGTCCTCGGCGGAACCGCCCTCGAACAGCTCGCCGTCGATGGAGCCGGCGAAGTCGATCACCACCTGGTCACCGTCCTCGGCCGCGGCACCCTCCTCGCGGGCGGCGAAGTTCTGCGCGGAGTTGGCGAGGTTTTCCAGCGCCTCGTTGATCGCGCCGTCCTCGACCTCGACCACCAGCCGCTCGAGCTTGAGGGTGGAGAAATCGGGCTGCTCGATCTCGGGGAGCTTCTCGTAGGACATCTCGACGGTGAGGTCCTCGCCTTCCTTCCACTCCTGGTTGGTGACCTTCACGTCCGGCTGCTGGGCCGGGCGATCACCGGACGCCTCGAAATGCGACTTCATCGCCTCGTCGACGACTTCCTGCATGGCCTCGCCGATGACGGACTTGCCGAACATCTTCTTCATCAGCGCGGCGGGGGCCTTGCCCTTGCGGAAGCCCTTCATCTGGAAGTCGGCGCGCACCGCGTCGAGCTTCTCGTTCACCTTGGCCTCCAGCGCGTCGGCCGTCAGGGTCATGGAATAGCCGCGCTTCAGACCTTCGTTCAGCGTCTCGGTGACCTGCATAAGTGTTCCCTTTTTCTTCGTCTCGTCCGACCGGGGGCCGGTTTGCCTCTGGTCCGGCGCGGGGCCGGCGATTGCGTCCGTCCGATCCCGGAGGACCGGCCTCACATCAGTGCATCGGGGCCCGGGAGCTGGTGCGGGCGAAGGGACTTGAACCCCCACGCCTTGCGGCACGAGAACCTAAATCTCGCGTGTCTACCAGTTCCACCACGCCCGCAGCCCTGCCGGCAGGCGAACCTGCCGGTGAATTCCGCGCGCCTTCTAACAGAGCTTTCGCGCGAGAGTAAGCGGAAAATGACGCGCGCAGCCCCGCCCGAGGCCCGCCTCAGAGCCCCAGCGCGGCCAGAACGGCGGGCAGCCGCTCCGGCAGGTCCTCCGCGATCAGCCCGGGCCCGAAGCCGCGCGCGGCCTCCGCGTGCAGCCAGGCACCGCTCTCGGCCGCCGCCGGTGCGGGCAGCCCGCGCGCCATGAGCCCGGCGATGAGCCCGGCCAGCACGTCGCCCGCCCCGGCGGTGGCGAGCCAGGGTGCGGCGCGCGCATAAACCGCGTCGTTCACCACAACGGCCCCATCGGGCGCGCCGATCACCGTGTCCGGCCCCTTCAGCAGCACCACCGCCCCGGCCCGCGCCGCGGCCTCCCGCACCGCGTCGATGCGCGAGAAGGCGGGGCCGCGCTCCGCCGCCCCCTTCAACCGCGCCGCGATGTCGGGGAAGAGGCGCGCGAACTCGCCGGGATGGGGCGTGAGCACCGTCTCGCCCTGCCCCGCGGCGATGGCGGCGAAGAGCACCTCGGGCGCGTCCTCGAAGGCGGTGAGGGCGTCGGCGTCGAGCACCGCGGCACGGCCGGCGCCGAGCGCGGCCTCCACCAGGGCGCGCGTACCCTCCGCCCGTTCGGGGCCGGTGCCGAGACCGGGGCCGAGGCAGAGCGCGTTCACCCGCGCGTCCTCCAGCAGCGCCGCCAGTGCCTCCGCGTCCGCCAGCCGCCGCAGCATGATGGCATCGAGCCGCATGGCATTCTCCTGCAGCGCCGAAGGCGGCACCCCGAGGGTGACCAGCCCGGCCCCCGCGCGCAGCCCCGCCCGGGCCGCGAGCCGTGCCGCGCCGCCGCGGCCGGCTCCGCCGGCCAGCACCAGCAGGTGGCCGTGGGTGTACTTGTGCGCGCCGTGCCGCTTCGCCAGCCGCTCCGGGCCCTGCGCGCCGCCGGGCCGCGCCAGCCGTTCGGCGCCCTCCACCGGGAGCTGCGGCAGGCCGATATCGACCACCTCGAGTGCCCCGCAGAGCTGCGGGCCGAGGTCGAGATAATGGCCCGGTTTCGGACGGTGGAAGCTCACCGTGAGATCGGCGCGAAACGGCACGCGCCCCAGCGCCCGGCCGCTGTCCGAGCAGAGCCCGCTCGGCATGTCCACCGCCACCACGTGCTTGCCGCGCCCCAGCGCCGCGAGCCCCTCGGCAAGGCCCGAGAGATGTTCCGAGATCGGCCGCGACAGCCCGGTTCCGAACACCGCGTCGACCACCAGCCCCGCCGCCGCGATGCCGGAGAGATCGAGCATGGCGAGATCGGCCACCGTGCCGCCCATGGCGCGCCAGCGCGCGCAGTTGAGCGCTGCATCGGGGGGAAGTTTCCCTTCATCTCCAAGGAGAAACAGGTCGATGTTCCAGCCCTTTTCCGCCAGTAGCCGCGCGATGACGAACCCGTCGCCGCCGTTGTTGCCCGGCCCGCAGAGCACCGCCGCGCGCCCCGGCACATCGCCCTGCGGCCAGCGCGCGGCGATGGCCGCCACCACGCCTGCCCCGGCCCGCTCCATCAGCGCCTCGCCGGTCACGGTTCCCCGGCCGATGGCCTCCTCCTCGACGGCCCGCATGCGGGCCGCGGTCAGCAGTTCCATATCGATACCTTGTCGTTACCTTTACACTCTGCCCGAGGCTCGGGCATCCTGCACAGAAAATCGGCACGTCCGCGGAATTATGCGTTTCCTTCCGCGTCCGCCCGGCTTAACCATTTGAAAGCCCCGGAGCGAAGTGCTTTTCCATCGAACTGTGCGGACGCGCCGGGCCGCTGACGCACCGAATTGTCACGGGAGCTCGACAGACAATGAAAAAGATCGAAGCGATCATCAAGCCGTTCAAGCTCGATGAGGTCAAGGAAGCGCTGCAGGAAGTGGGCGTCCAGGGTCTCAGCGTGATCGAAGCCAAGGGATTCGGGCGCCAGAAGGGCCACACCGAACTCTACCGCGGAGCGGAATACGTCGTCGACTTCCTGCCGAAGGTCAAGATCGAGGTCGTGCTGGCAGACGACCAGGTGGATGCGGCCATCGAGGCCATTGTATCCGCCGCCAAGACCGGCAAGATCGGCGACGGGAAGATCTTCGTCTCCAGCGTCGAGCAGGCGATCCGCATTCGCACCGGCGAGGAAGGCGGAGACGCTCTCTGACGACCGGCGCAGTCCCCGAACGTAATGAAAATAAGGGAAATCAGGACATGAGCGACACGAAGAACGTGCTCAAGACCATCAAGGATGAGGACGTCGAATACGTCGACATCCGTTTTACCGACCCCCGCGGCAAGCTGCAGCACGTCACGGTGATGTCCGACCAGGTGGACGAGGACTTCCTGGAGGAAGGCTTCATGTTCGACGGCTCGTCGATCGCCGGCTGGAAGTCCATCGACCAGTCCGACATGAAACTGATGCCTGACGCGGCCTCCGCCTACATGGACCCGTTCTACGCCGAGAAGACCCTCTGCGTGCATTGCAACGTGGTCGAGCCCGACACCGGCGCCGCCTACGACCGCGACCCCCGCTCCACCGCCGTGAAGGCCGAGGAATACCTCAAGGCCTCCGGCATCGGCGACCAGTCCTTCTGGGGCCCGGAAGCGGAGTTCTTCCTGTTCGACAACGTCCGCTTCTCGAACACCATGCAGAAGGTGGGCTACGAGGTCGACGCCATCGACGGCGCCTGGAACTCGGACACCGAGTACGAGATGGGCAACATGGGCCACCGCCCGGGCATCAAGGGCGGCTACTTCCCCGTGAACCCGACCGACTCGGCCCAGGACATCCGCTCCGAGATGCTCTCGACCATGAAGCGCATCGGCATGAAGGTCGACAAGCACCACCACGAGGTGGCCTCCGCGCAGCATGAGCTCGGCCTCATCTTCGGGACGCTGACCGCCCAGGCCGACGCGATCCAGAAGTACAAGTACGTGATCCACAACGTGGCCCACGCCTACGGCAAGACCGCCACCTTCATGCCCAAGCCCATCAAGGGCGACAACGGCACCGGCATGCACGTGAACATGTCGGTCTGGAAGGACGGCAAGCCGCTCTTCGCGGGCGACAAGTATGCCGACCTCTCCCAGGAAGCCCTGTGGTACATCGGCGGCATCCTGAAGCACGCGAAGGCGCTCAACGCCTTCACCAACCCGGGCACCAACTCCTACAAGCGCCTGATCCCGGGCTTCGAGGCCCCGGTGCTGCTGGCCTACTCGGCCCGCAACCGCTCCGGTGCGATCCGTATTCCCTGGGCCGAGTCCCCGAAGGCCAAGCGCGTCGAGGCCCGTTTCCCGGATCCGTCCGCGAACCCCTACCTCGCCTTCTCCGCGCTGCTGATGGCCGGCCTCGACGGCATCAAGAACAAGATCGACCCGGGCGAGAGCTCCGACAAGGATCTCTACGACCTGCCCCCCGAGGAGCTGGCCGCGATCCCGACCGTCTGCGGCTCGCTGCGCGAGGCCCTGCAGTCGCTCGAGGCGGACATGGACTTCCTCACCGCGGGCGACGTGTTCACCGCCGACCAGATCGCCGGCTACATGGACCTGAAGTGGGAAGAGGTGTACGCCTACGAGCACACCCCGCACCCGGTCGAGTACCAGATGTACTACTCCTGCTGATCCCGCGCGGATCATGCGGACGGAACGGGGCCTTCGGGCCCCGTTTCTCGTTTCAGGGCCGGATCACGCAGAGTTGCGCTTGGCGCGGGGCGGCCCGGTCTGCCATGCTGCAGGCGGGACGCGGCCCGGCAGAGGCCCCCCTCGGGACGGAGAGCGAAACATGGCCCCCATCGACTACATCCACGATCTTGCGCCCGAAGACCCCCAGGGTGCCTACCCGGAGGCGGTGGCCGCCCTCCGGCGCTCCACGCGGGTGATGATCGGGCATGTCGATGCCGGCATCGCCCCGCATCCCTCGCTGGGCTTCGCCGGAGAGATCGCCCCCTCCAACATCCTCATCGACGAGGGCGCCAACCTTTACGACCCGGAGAACGACCCCAGCCCGCTCACCTCGCTGCGCACCGGCTCCGACCCGCTGGCGGGCTATCTCGAGTTCCCCGACCACGGGGTGAAGACCCTCTCGGTCATCCTCGGCCACGAGCCGGCCTTCCGCGGCGTGGCGCCGGGGGCGAAGGTGGTGCCCTACCGGGTGTCGAACGGCCCGCTGTTCCGCAACGGCGACGGGCCGATGATGCGCTCGCGCGAGGCGACGGAGGCGATCGGCCTCGCCATCGACCAGGCGGTGCGCCTCGGCCCGGCCATCCGGGTCATCACCATCTCGATGGGCAACCCCGGCTGGCTGGGGCCGTTCGATCTCGCGGTGCGGCTGGCGGGCGGCGGCGTGGGCATGTCGCGCGTCACCGGCCGCGCGGTGGACCGCGCCTACGAGGCGGGCGTCATCCTGTGCTGCGCCGCGGGACAGGTGATCGACCGGGTGATCTACCCCGCCCGCTACCCGCGCACCATCGCCGTGGGCGGGTTCGACAGGCGCGGCGGCCTCTACGACCATTACCCGCCCGCGGGCTACGCCGAGCCGAGCCGAGTCGACATCTGGGCCCGGGCCGAGCGGCTGAACCGCGCCGGCTACCTGCCGGAGACCGACCCGCCGGTGCCCGCCTATGCCGACGACCCGCGCGCCGATGCGGGCGAGCCCTCGGGCACCTCCTACGCCACGCCGCAGGTGGCCGCGGCCGCCGCGCTCTGGGTGGAGCGCTTCCACGACCAGCTCGAGGACATGTTCTCCGAGGAGCGCTGGAAGATCGTCGAGGCCTTTCGCGCCGCCCTGCGCGGCAGCGCGCGCAACGTCCGCGCCCGGCTGCACACCGACACCGACGTGCCGATCCGCGCGCTCGACATCCCGCGGCTGCTGGACACCAGGCCGCAGCCCGTCAGCGGCGAGCCTGCCGCGCGCAGCGGAGCCGGCTTCTTCTGATCACTTCGCACGGCGGATGAAGAACACCCGCCATGCAATTGAAATCACGCGTTTACGCGGGCTTCCTCGGGGAAGAGATCGGCGAGTTTCGCGATCATCTGCGCGCCGCCCTTGTAGGTGAATTCCTTCTCCGGCAGCTTGCGGAACTCGGCCAGCATCACCGTGCCTTCCTCCGGCGTCACGCTGGAGATATGCGCGACATCGGTCTTCACGGTGAAGATCACGGCGCCGCTCTGCGGCAGGCGGCTGAGGGTCTGGCGCTCGACGCGCAGCCAGAGGTCGGGCTGGTCGTAGTTGCGCTGGCGGTTGGCCTTGGAGATCGGCTGGAACAGCTCCGGGTAGGTGTGCAGCACCCAGTTCGCCCGCCACAGCGGGCGGCCGGGGCGGATGGCGTCGAAGAACCGCTGCACCCGCTTCGACAGGCTCTCCTCGTAGAAGGGCACCGGCCCGTGGATGGCGAGCAGCCCGCGCCGCATCTTCTCCTGCAACGACCAGCGCGAGGGAAAGCACAGGATGCCGCCGCCCAGGTGGTGCTCCTCCTCGCCCTCGCGGCGCTCGAGCACCAGGAAGTCCTCCTGCACCAGCCGGCCGATCGTGGCGAGCGGCGCATCGGCGGTAACGTCGATGGTCACCCCGTCCGGCCGGGTCACCACGTCGCCCTCGCGGGCATAGCCGGGGTCGGCGGCGATGGCGCCGAGCACGGTTGCGAGCAGTTCCTCCGAGGCAGGCCGGCCCCAATCCGCCTGCTGGTACACCTCGTCGCGCCGCGCGCCCGTCACCAGCCCGTCGCGCAGCGCCATCTGCGGAGCAAAGGCCGCGTCGCGCCGCAGCCATTCCGCCGGGTCGAGCGGCTGCACCCCCGGGGCCGTGGCGGTGCGTGCTTCCATGAAGGGCAGAATCGGCAGGCGGTCGAGATGCGTGGGATCCATTGCGGAGACCTTCGGACAGGGAGCGCCGCCACCCCCGGCGGACGCTCAGCGGAACAGGGCGCGCACCGGGCGGTGGTCGGACCCCAGATCCGGACCGACCGACACTCCCCCGACCGCGAGATCAGGATGCGCCAGCACATGGTCGATGGGCAAGGGAAGAAGGAAGTGCGGCTTGAAAAGCGTGAAGCCGAGCCCGCCCACCCGCCGGGTGCCGCTGGCCCGCGCCACCCGCGCCACCGCCTCCGACCACGGCAGGGCGTTGAAATCACCCGAGATCAGCACCGGCCGCTCCAGCCCCTCGAGCAGCGGCTCCAGCGCGTCGAGCTGCTGTTCCTGCGCATACGGCCAGGGCCAGCGCAGGTGGATTGAGGCGATGGTCACCGGCCCGTCCGGCCCCTCCACCCGGGCCCAGGCCAGGCCCTCCTGCTCGGCACAGCCGAAGCTGCCCTGCTTCAGCGGCAGCCGGGTGAGCACGGCGGTGGAGATGTAGCCGGTGAAGCGGCAGACGAACTGCGCCGGGTAGCGCGCCTCGAGGTTCGCGAGCACGCGGTCATTGTCGGTCGAGACCTCCTGCAGGGCGATCACGTCCGGGCTCTCGGCGGCGATCCAGGCCTCCACCTCGGCCGGCGCGCGGTTGGCGAGGTTGAGGTTGAAGCTCAGCAGCTTCAGCCGCCCGGTGGCGGCCGAGCCCGCATCCTCCCCCGCGCCGTTGAGCGCATAGGGCAGCACCCCGGCAAGCGAGATTACGAAGGCCGCGGCGGCGATCAGCCCGGGCGTGCGCGCGCGCAGCATCATCGCGGCGGCGAGCAGCAGCAATGCCGCCAGCCCGCCCTGCATGCGGAACACCGAGAGCGAGTCGAAGGCCGGGTGCAGGTGGCCCAGGAAGCCGAGCGACAGCGCCGCCACGTCTCCCAGCGCCAGCGCTC
This sequence comes from Oceanicella sp. SM1341, assembly GCF_003448965.1. Lineage (GTDB taxonomy): Bacteria > Pseudomonadota > Alphaproteobacteria > Rhodobacterales > Rhodobacteraceae > Paroceanicella. The sequence goes on along the minus strand of NZ_QRGC01000001.1, from coordinate 88,161 downwards.
CGAGCACCCATCCGGCCCGGGCGCGCGCGCTCATCGGAAGGTCCGCGAGTAGTTGAGCTTGTTGAAGCCGGTGAGCCCGGCATGCACCGGCGCCCAGGCCTGCGCAAAGGCGAACCAGTCGAGCCGGGCGGCGCGGGCAATCTCGCCCAGCGGCCGGCCGTCAGCCAGCGCGATCAGCCGCGCGGCCGAGGGCGGCAGGCGCACCCTGTGCTTCACCCCGGCATAGTCGATGGTGATGCCGCCGCGTTTCGCCACCGTCTCGGCCAGCGCCTTCGGCGGCAGGCCGACGAGGCGCGGCACCGCGTCGGGGGTGACCTTCGCGCTCACCGCGCCCGCCCGCTCCGCATGGGTGGCATAGGCCACGTGCAGGCGGATGTCGCCGGCCAACTCCTCGGCCAGCGCCATGCGCTCGAGCGGGGCCAGCGCCTTCACCCGCGCGGCGAAGGCCTCGCCCTCGGGCAGGTAGCGCAGCGGGTCATAGCGCGCGGGCTCGAGCATCGAGACGAGGCCCAGCCCCGCCTCCTCCAGCGCAGCCCCCAGGGCGGAGACGGTGAAGGGCACGTCGCGCGAGTGCAGCAGCAGGTCGTAGAGCCCGGCGTCGGACTGCTGGTGGTCGGTCACGAACCGGTTGTGGCGGAACCAATTCGCCTCCGGCAGCGCCTTCAGCACCTCGCGGGCGAGCGCGGGCTTTTCCGAGGCCGCGTCGGCCCCCAGCAGCCGGCCGAAGGCGCTCTGCAGCGCATACACCCCGGTGCGCCCGTAAGGCGCGTAGACCATCAGCCCCATGCCGCCCTCGGGTGCGAGCGCCTTCGCCAGCGCGTCGAACCCGGCTTGCGGGGTTTCGAGGTGGTGGAGCACGCCGCAGCAGTCGATGTAGTCGAACTGGCCGAGGGCGGGCGCCTCCTCCAGCGGGCCGGTGACGAAGCGGATGTCGAGCCCGCGGATGCGCGCCCGCTCCTCCGCGATGCCGCGCGCGGCGCGCGAGGGGTCGAGCCAGGTGATCTCGGCCGGGCAGCCGGCATCGGCGAGGAGCTGCGCGATCTGGATGGTGCCGTCGCCCGTGCCGCCGCCGGCGCAGAGCACCCGGAAGGGCTGGCTCCAGTCGCGCGCGCCGCGGAACAGGAAGTGGTCGATTTCCCGCGGTGCGGAGGGCGAGCCTGTCACCAGCCGGCGCGTCTCGTCCGCCGGGTCGCGCTCGGGATAGGGATAGGTCTCGTATTGTTCGGATACCGGGTCCATGCCTGCTCTCGCTGGCCCCGCCTGCCGGGGGGCGGTGCTGCTGCCTCGGGCCCTCTCATCCGACGCGCCGGGGGGCGATGTCAACTGCCGCGGCGGCGCGCGCCACCAAGCACATGCGGTGCCGGGCGGGCGGTCATACCGGATATTGAACCTCCTCCGCCCTCTCTGCTCTAATGGGCCCTCAAGGCAAGAACGATTCGAGGACAGTATGGCAGGCAGCCCCGAGCCCGCAGACCTTTTCCAGGACGACGCGGCACAGACCGCCTATGACGCTTCGTCGATCGAGGTCCTCGAGGGGCTCGAGCCGGTGCGCAAGCGCCCGGGCATGTACATCGGCGGCACCGACGAGCGTGCGCTGCACCATCTCGTGGCCGAGGTGCTCGACAACGCGATGGACGAGGCCGTGGCCGGCCACGCCAACCGCATCGAGGTCGAGCTCACCGAGGACGGCTCGTGCATCGTGCGCGACAACGGCCGCGGCATCCCCATCGACCCGCATCCGAAATTCCCGCAGAAATCCGCCCTCGAGGTGATCCTGTGCACCCTGCACGCCGGCGGCAAGTTCTCCGGCAAGGCCTATGCCACCTCGGGCGGCCTGCACGGCGTGGGCGCCTCGGTGGTCAACGCCCTCTCCGACTCAATGGTGGTGGAGGTGGCACGCAACCGCGAGCTCTACCGCCAGAGCTTCTCGCGCGGCCTGCCGCAGGGCCCGGTGGAGAAGGTGGGAGCAGCACCCAACCGCCGCGGCACCACCGTCACCTTCCACCCCGATGCGCAGATCTTCGGCGAGACCGCACGGCTGAAGCCCGGACGGCTCATCGGCATGGTGCGCTCGAAGGCCTATCTCTTCTCCGGCGTCGAGATCCGCTGGAAATGCGCGCCCGCCCTGCTCTCGGAGAAGGACGAGATCCCGGCCGAGGCCACCTTCCACTTCCCCGGCGGCCTCGCGGACTATCTCGGCGAGCGGCTGGCGAAGGCCTCCACCTACTCGGAGAAGCCCTTCGCGGGCCGGGTGCAGTTCGCCGAGAAGTTCGGCGCCGACACCGCGGGCTACGTGGAATGGGCGATCAACTGGACCCCCTCCATCGACGCCTTCGTGAACTCCTACTGCAACACCATCCCCACGCCGCAGGGCGGCACGCATGAGTTCGGCTTCTGGTCGGCCATCCTCAAGGGCATCCGCGCCTACGGCGAGCTCACCGGAAACCGCAAGGCGGCCAACATCACCCGCGACGACGTGATGGGCGGCGGCTGCGCGATGATCTCGGTCTTCATCCGCGAGCCGGAGTTCGTCGGCCAGACCAAGGACCGCCTCGCCACCAACGAGGCGCAGCGCCTCGTCGAGCTCGCGGTGCGCGACCATTTCGACAACTGGCTGGCGGGGGACCCGAAATCCGCCGGCGCCATTCTCGACTACATGGTGCTCAAGGCCGAGGAGCGCCTCGCCCGCCGCGCCGAGAAGGAGACGGCCCGCAAGTCCGCCACCAAGAAGCTGCGCCTGCCCGGCAAGCTGGTGGATTGCTCCACCTCCGCGCGCGAGGGCACGGAGCTCTTCCTGGTGGAGGGCGATTCCGCCGGCGGCTCGGCCAAGATGGCGCGCGACCGGCGCACCCAGGCCCTGCTGCCCCTGCGCGGCAAGATCCTCAACGTGCTCGGCGCCGCCTCCTCGAAGCTCACCCAGAACCAGGAGCTCAACGACCTGTGCCAGGCGCTCGGCGTGGCCCCCGGCTCGAAGTTCCGCATCGACGACCTGCGCTACGACAAGGTCATCATCATGACCGATGCCGATGTCGATGGCGCACATATCGCCTCGCTGCTGATGACCTTCTTCTTCACCCAGATGCGCCCGCTCATCGACCACGGCCATCTCTACCTCGCCTGCCCGCCGCTCTACCGCATCACCCAGGGCGGCAAGTCGGTCTATGCGCGCGACGACGTGGAGAAGGACGCGCTGATGGCAAAGGGCCTCGGCGGGCGCGGCAAGATCGACATCTCGCGCTTCAAGGGCCTCGGCGAGATGGACGCGAAGGACCTCAAGGAGACCACGATGAACCCGGAGAAGCGCCAGCTCATCCGGGTGACCATCGACGAGGACGAGCCGGGCGAGACCGGCGATCTCGTGGAGCGGCTGATGGGCAAGAAGCCCGAGATGCGCTTCCAGTACATTTCCGAGAACGCCCGTTTCGCGGAAGTTGTAGACGTCTGACACGGCCGCGCCGGCCCGCGCCGGCGCGGCATGCCATGGCCAAAATACGGAAACGCGTACAAGTAGTTGGCCGGTGGCCGGGCCATATCCCACTGCATGGACTTAACCATGGAGTGAAGACATGAAACGCAACATCCTCGCCTCCCTCGCCGTCGCCGCGCTGCTCGCCGGCGCCTCCGTTGCCAGCGCGGAAACCCTCTCCCTGCCGGTGGGCGAAGTGTTCAACAAGGACTTCGCCAGCGCCTTTGCCAGCTCGGGCAGCCTGCCGCTCGGCGGCACCCAGGCGGTGGAGATGCACGGCACCCCGCCCGAGGGCATGACCGACGCGCAGTTCGCCGCGATGATGTCGGCCCCGGCGAGCTACCAGCCCACCCGGTTCGCGCCGGCGAAGCCCGGGCCGGAGGCCTTCCGCTTCGTCGTCGGCTTCGGCGGCCAGGCCCCGGAAAACTACTGCGGCGGCGAGGTGGACGGCGGTGCGGCCGATCTCGTCTCGGTGGCGGTGTGCAACGGCCCGGTGACCGTGAGCCGCGCCTCGCTGCGCGTGAGCCCCGAGGAGTCGCTGCAGCCCCAGGTCGACACGCTGATGCAGGCCCTGCTCACCCCCGACCAGACCGAGATGGCCAACCCCCGCCACTGAGGCACCCTCCCCGCCGGCAGGCGGCGCGCGGCGGGCAACCGCCCACGCCACCTGCCCGCAGGGCATGCCCCACGGGCCCGCCACGCAAGCCCCGCGCCCCCGGCCATCCCCCGGGGGCGCGCTTGCGTGCGGGCACCGCGGCACCGGTGCACAACCGGCGCGAGAAAATGAGGGGCTTCCGCGAACCTCCGGATATATATTAAGTCACTCAATGTCCGGACCGGGTGCCCCCGGCCAGCGGGTGGCCATCCTGCCGCTCCGCACCCCCCACAGAAGGTGGAGATGAACATGAAAGCCTATCTCGCGGCCACGTTTGCTGCTCTCGGCCTTGCGGCCTGCTCGGGGCAGAGCCTCGTCTACAACACCGATTACCGCCCCAGCTTCGCTGCTGCCGGCATGGTTCCGCTCGGCGGCACCCAGCCGGTGGAGATGCACGGCACGCCGCCGCGCGGGCTCACGGATGTCCAGTTCACCCAGATCATGCGCGCCCCGCCGAGCATGCAGGCCACGACCTTCGCCCCGGCAAACCCCGGGCCCCGCGAATGGCGCTTCGTGGTGTCCTTCGGGCGTGATCAGAACACCGCGCTCTGCGAGGAAGCCGCCCCCGGCGGAAACCCCGACGTGCTCGCCATGTCGCTGTGCAACGGCCCGGTGCAGGTCAGCCGCGCCTCGCTGCGCATGACGCCGGACAAGCCGCTGCAGCCGCAGATCGACCAGCTGATGTACACGCTGCTCACCCCGCCGAACGACTCGCCCGACGATGGTGACGGCGTGCGGCGCCGCTATTGAGACGCGCCCTCCTCGCCTGCGCCCTGCTCCTCGCCGGCTGTGACGACCCCGACGGCACGGTCGTCACCCACATCACCCGGGAGGCGGGCTACGACCCGAGCATCTTCCGGGCCGGCGGCGTGGCGCTCGAGATCCACAACACGCCCTTCGCCGGCATGAGCGAGGGCGAGGTGGCGGGACTGATCGCGCTGCCCGAGAGCATGGCGAGCGGCATCCGCATGCCGCTCGTCGGCCCCGGGCAGGCGGGCCCCCACCAGGCGTTCCGGCTGGTGCTGGTGTTCAATGGCAGCGCCGGCGCCTCCGCCCTGCGCGGCGCCTGCACGGCCGAGGGCCCGCTCGACGCGCGGCCGGCGGAGGAGACCGGCTATGCCGTGCACGCAGTGGTGTGCCGCGAGGAAAAGCCGCTGCTCTCGGGCTACATGGTGGCAAAGAAGGTCGCGGCCGGCGACGGCGAGGCGATCACCCGCTCGCTGCGCACCCTGTTCCGCGCCATGGGGCTTTCGAAGGGCGAGGACCAGCGCTGAGGCTCAGCCCTCCAGTTCCTCGCGCAGCGCCTCGAGCTCGAGCCATTCCTCTTCCATGGCCGCCAGCCGCTCCTGCCGCTCCACCAGCCCGTCCGTGGCCTTCTGAAACTTCGCGGGCGCGGTGGTGAACAGCTCGGGGTCGGCGAGGAACTGCTCCAGCCGGGCGATCTCGGCGGTCACCCGCTCCATTTCCGCCGGCAGGGCCTCGAGCCGCAACGACTGCTTGTAGCTCAGCCGGTCCTGCGGCTTCGGCGCCGCCGCGGGCTCGGGCGCCGCGGCCTTCGGCTTCGCTGCGGCAGCCGCGGCGGCGGGCGCGTCGGCCAGCCCCTCGGCGCGCTGGGAGCGGTAGTCGGTCCAGCCGCCGGCATAGACCGTGGCGCGGCCGTCGCCCTCCATCGCGATGGTGGTGGTGGCCACGAGGTCGAGGAAGTCGCGGTCGTGGCTCACCAGCAGCACGGTGCCGTCGTAATCGTCGAGGATCTCCTGCAGCAGGTCGAGGGTCTCGACGTCGAGATCGTTGGTCGGCTCGTCGAGGATGAGCAGGTTGGAGGCCCGCGCCATGATGCGCGCCAGCAGCAGCCGGGCCTTCTCGCCGCCCGACAGGGCGGAGACCGGGCCGCGGGCCTGGCGCTCGTCGAACAGGAATTCCTTCAGGTAGCCCACCACGTGGCGCGGCGTGCCGCGCACCATCACCTGGTCCGAGCGGCCGGAGACGCCGAGCTCGGGATCCTCCGTGAGGCTGGCCCAGAGGCTCTTCTCGGGCGCGAGCTGGGCGCGGTTCTGGTCGAACAGTGCCGCGGAGAGGTTGGTCCCGATGCGGATGGTGCCGCTGTCGGGCGCCACCTGGCCGGTGAGGATGTTGAGCAGCGTGGTCTTGCCCACGCCGTTCGGCCCCACCAGCGCCACGCGCTCGCCGCGCATCACCCGGATGGAGAAATCGCGGATGATGCTGCGCTCGCCGAAGGCCTTCGCGACATCCGTGGCCTCGACCACCAGCTTGCCGGATTTCGGCCCGCTGTCGATCTCCATGCGTGCCACGCCGGTGCGGGCGATCTGGTTGCGCCGCTCCTCGCGCAGGCCCTGCAGGCGGCGCACCCGGCCCATGTTGCGCTTGCGGCGGGCGGAGATGCCCTCCACCGCCCAGCGGGCCTCGGCCTTGATCAGGCGGTCGAGCTTGTGGCGGCTCTGCTCCTCCTCCTCGAAGGTCTTGTCGCGCCATTCCTCGAAGCCCTCGAAGCCGCGCTCCTGCCGGCGCACCTCGCCGCGGTCCACCCAGAGCGTGGCGCAGGTGAGGCGGCGCAGGAAGGCGCGGTCATGGGAGATGAGCACGAAGGCCGCACGGGTCTGGGCGAGGTGCTCCTCGAGCCAGCCGATCGCCTCGATGTCGAGATGGTTGGTGGGCTCGTCGAGCAGCATCAGCTCGGGCTCGGCCGCGACGATGCGCGCCAGTGCCGCCCGGCGCCGCTCACCGCCCGAGGCGGCCTCGGGCCGGGTGGCGGGGTTGAGCTTCAGCCCCTCCATCACGATGTCGGCGCGGTAGCGCTCGGCCTCGGGCACGCCGGAGGCGGCGTAATCGCCCAGCGTCTCCCAGCCCGAGAGGTCGGGGTCCTGGGCCATGTAGTCGACCAGCGCGCCGGGCTGCACGAAGCGGGTGCCGCGGTCGGCCTCCACCAGCCCGGCCATGATTTTCAGCAGCGTGGACTTTCCGGAGCCGTTGCGGCCCACGAGGGCGACACGGTCGCCCGGCTGCACGGAAAGCTGCACCCCCTCGAAGAGCGGGTTGCCCCCGAAGGTGAGCGAGATGTCGGCGAGGGTGAGGAGCGGTGGCCTGTTCATGCGCCAAGGCCGTAGCGCGGCGGCGCGGCGCGGTCAACGGGGGGCGTGGCCCCGCGGAGCCCGATCCTCGTTGCATTCGCCGTGACGGCGCGTAGGGTGCGGAAAAACACGCAGGAGTGACCATGCCCACCGCCCCGTTCTCGCGCACCATCGACGCCACCTTCCCGCCCCCGGTGATGGAGGCGCGGCGCTGGATCGCGGGGCGCAGCTTTCCCGCGGAACGCCCCCTGCTGAACCTCAGCCAGGCCGCCCCGGTGGAGCGCCCGCCGCTGGCCCTGCGCGAGGAGATCGCCCGCGCGGCCCTCGAAGACCCGCAGGCGCATCTCTACGGCCCGGTGCTGGGACTGCCGGAGCTGCGCGCCGAGATCGCCACGCAATGGTCGGCGGCCTATGGCGGCAGCATCGCGGCACAGGACGTCTGCATCACCTCGGGCTGCAACGAGGCCTTCTGCGCGGCCATCTCCACCATCGCCGCGCCCGGCGAGGCGGTGATGCTGCCCACGCCGTGGTATTTCAATCACAAGATGTGGCTCGACACCGCCGGCATCGAGGCCGTGCCCCTGCCCTGCGGCCCCGACATGGTGCCCGACCCGCAGATGGCCCGCGCGCTGATCTCGGCAAAGGTGAAGGCCATCGTGCTCGTCACCCCCAACAACCCCACGGGGGCGGAATATCCCGCGGGCGTGCTCGCGGCGTTCCTGAAGCTCGCGCAGGAGGCCGGCATCACCCTGGTGGTGGACGAGACCTACCGCGACTTCCACTCCGCCTCCGGCGCCCCCCACGCCCTCTTCACCGACCCGCGCTGGCGCGAGAACCTGGTGCACCTCTACTCCTTCTCCAAGGTGTTCCGCCTCACCGGGCACCGGGTGGGGGCGATGGTGGCGAGCCCGGAGCGCCTCGCGCAGGTGGAGAAATTCCTCGACTCGATGACCATCTGCCCCGCCCAGCTCGGCCAGATGGCCGCCCTGCACGGGCTGCGCACGCTGAAGGACTGGGTGGCCGGCGAGCGGCGCGAGATCCTGGCCCGCCGCGCCGCGGTGGAGGAAGGCTTCGCCGCCCTGCCCGGCTGGAAGCTGCTCGGCTGCGGTGCCTATTTCGCCTATGCCGAGCACCCGTTTCCCGAAAGCTCCCTCGCGCTGGCCGAGGCGCTGGTGGAGGAGCAGTCTCTGCTGCTGCTGCCCGGCACCATGTTCACCCCCGAGGGTGCGGGCGGCGAGCGGCAGTTCCGCATCGCCTTCGCCAATGCCGACGTGGCGGGCCTGGGCGAGATGATCCGCCGGCTGGCGGCCTTCACCGCGGCGCGCACGCCCGCGCCGGCAAGCTGAACAAAGCGTAACTGGACAGGGCCGGGACGCGGCCCTAAAAGCAGCCGCGAAACGGTGAAGGGAAAGACATGCTCGGCTCCATGCGCTTCAAGGCGACGAACATCCTGGTCTGGATCATCCTCGTGCTCCTGATCTTCGGGCTCGCCGGCTTCGGCATCTCGGACATGCTGCGCGGCGGGATCTCCAACGAGATCGGCAGCATCGGTGACCAGAAGATCACCCGCGAGCAATATGCCAACGCGATGAACGCCCAGCTTCAGCGGCTGTCGCAGCGCGCGGGCCGGCAGATCACCATCGCCGAGGCGCGCCAGTTCGGCATCGACCGCGCGGTGCTGGCCGAGCTCGCCCGCCGTGCGGCACTCGACGCGGAGGCCGAGCGCCTCGGCATCGGCGCCGACATGGCCACCGTGCAGAAGCGCATCTCGATGATCCCCGAGTTCCAGGGCCCGGACGGCACGTTCAACGCCCAGCAGGCCCGGCTCGTGCTGCAGCAGTCGCGGATGGACGAGGCGGACCTGCGCGAGGACGTGGGCTCGGAGGTGAAGCAGAACATCCTCGCCGCCGCCGTCGCCTCGGGCATCACCGCGCCGCAGGGCCTGCTGCAGACCATCTTCGCCTGGCGCAACGAGCAGCGCGGCTTCACCTGGGTGAAGCTGCCGGCAAACCGCTTCGGCGAGGCGCCGGACGCCCCCGATGACGCCACCCTGCAGGCCTGGCACGACGAGCATTCCGCCGACTACACCCTGCCCGAGACCCGGGAAGTGACCTACGCGCTGCTCGACCCCGCGAAGCTCACCGCCGATGTCGACGTGCCGGAGGACGCCCTGCGCGCCGAGTACGAGCGCCGCGCCGCCCAGTACGACATCCCCGAGCGCCGCAGCCTCAGCCGCCTCGCCTTCGCGAGCCAGGCCGATGCCGAGGCCGCGAAGGCCGCCATCGACGCGGGCGAGACCACCCTCACCGCCCTTGCCGCCGAGCGCGGGCTGGAGCCCTCGGACATCGACCTCGGCGAGCGCGCGGAGACCCAGCTTGCCGCCAGCGCCCGCGGCCCGGTGTTCGGCACCGATGCGCCCGGCGTGGTCGGCCCGGTCGAGACCGATCTCGGCCCCGCCCTGTTCGAGATCTCCGCCATCCTCGCCCCGCAGCACACCAGCTTCGAGGACGCCCGCGCCGAGATCCACGAGGCGCTCGCCACGCGCGATGCCGTGGAGCGGGCCACCGGGATCGCCACCGAGGTGGAGGATCTCGTCGCCGGCGGCGCCACGGTGGAGGAGATCGCGCAGGAGACGCCCTTCGAGCTCGCCACCCTCGAGGTGCCGGCCGACGGTTCCGGCACCGGCCTTGCGACCGACACCAACTTCCGCCAGACCGCGCTCGGCGCGCAGGAGAAGGTCGAATCCGACCTCACCCAGACCGCCGACAAGCGCTACTTCGTGCTGCGCGTGGACAGCATCCGCCCCGAGGCGGTGCAGCCGCTCGACGAGGTGCGCGACCGCGTGCTGGCCGACTGGACGGCCGAGCAGAAGCGCCAGTCCGCCCACGCCGCCGCACAGGCGCTGGCCGACCGCATCTCCGGCGGCGAGGCCTTCAGCCGGGCCGCGATCTCGCTGGGCATCACCCCGGGCGACGCGGGCCCGGTCACGCGCAGCCAGCAGGTGGAGAACCTCCCGGCCGAGGCGGTGAGCGCCGTCTTCACCCTCGATCCGAACGGGGTCGCGGTGGCCGATGACGACACCGGCTCCTACGTGCTGCAGCTGCGCAACGTGACGAGCTTCGACCCCGGCGCCCCTCAGGCCCAGGCGATGATGACCCAGGCCCAGACGCAGATCGACCAGTCGATGACCGAGGACGTGATGCAGGCCTATGTCTACGCGCTCGAGAACGCCGAGGACGGGCTGCGGGTCGACATGAACGCCGTCGACACCGTGCTGAGCCAGATGCGCTGACCATGGAGCTGTTTCCCGGATACCCCGCCTTCGAGCCCCGGCACGCGGCGGGCGAGAACCAGGTGCTGTGGACCGTGCTGCCGGCCGATCTCGACACGCCGGTCTCGCTCATGCTCAAGCTCGCGGCAGGGCGCAAGGACACGTTCATCCTCGAATCCGTCACCGGCGGCGAGATCCGCGGCCGCTACTCCATCATCGGCATGAAACCCGACCTGGTGTGGCGCTGCGCGGGCGCGCAGGCCGAGGTGAACCGCCAGGCGCGCTACGACGCGGACGCCTTCGAGCCCGACACCCGCGCCCCCCTCGCCTCGCTGCGCGCGGTGATGGAGGAGAGCCGGATCGACCTGCCCGAGGGCCTGCCGCCGATGGCCGCCGGCATCTTCGGCTATCTCGGCTACGACATGGTGCGCCATGTCGAGCACCTGCCCGACGTGAACCCCGACCCGCTCGGCCTGCCCGACGCGATCATGCTGCGCCCCACCATCATCGCCATCATCGACGGGGTGAAGGACGAGGTGACCATCGTCGCCCCGGTCTGGGCCGCGGACGGGCTCTCGCCCCGCGCCGCCTATGCCCGCGCCGCCGAGCGCCTGCAGGACGTGGTGGCCGATCTCGACCGCTCGCCCGCCGCCGAGCGGCGCGACTGGTCGGCCGAGACCTTCGATCTCGCCCCGGTCTCCAACACCTCGGAGGCCGAGTACCACGAGATCGTGGCGAAGGCGAAGGAGTACATCCGCGCCGGCGACATCTTCCAGGTGGTGCCGAGCCAGCGCTGGTCGGTGCCCTTCCCGATGCCGCCCTTCGCGCTCTACCGCGCGCTGCGCCGCACCAACCCCTCGCCCTACATGTTCTACTTCGACTTCGGCGGCTTCCAGGTGGTGGGCGCCAGCCCGGAGATCCTGGTGCGGGTGCGCGACGGCGAGGTGACCATCCGCCCCATCGCCGGCACCCGCCCCCGCGGCGCCACGCCCGAGGCGGACGCCGCCCTCGAGGCCGAGCTGCTCGCCGACCCCAAGGAGCGCGCCGAGCACCTGATGCTGCTCGACCTCGGGCGCAACGACGTGGGCCGCGTGGCCGAGATCGGCACGGTGAACCCCGACGAGCAGTTCATCATCGAGCGCTACAGCCACGTGATGCACATCGTCTCCAACGTGCGCGGCCGGCTGCGGAGCGATACCGACGCCCTCGCCGCCCTGCTCTCCGGCCTGCCGGCGGGCACGGTCTCCGGAGCGCCCAAGGTGCGGGCGATGCAGATCATCGACGAGCTGGAGAAGGAGAAGCGCGGCGTCTACGGCGGCGGCGTGGGCTATTTCTCCGCCGCGGGCGAGATGGACGTGTGCATCGCCCTGCGCACCGGCGTGGTGAAGGACGGCACGCTCTACGTGCAGTCCGGCGGCGGCGTGGTGCATGACAGCGATCCGGCGGCCGAGTACCAGGAAACCGTGAACAAGGCGCGCGCCCTGATGCGCGCCGCCGAGGAAGCCGTGCGCTTCACCGGCCGCGGCAACCGCTGAGCGCCCCGGGCCCGCCCTCGCCGCGGGCCCGCTCTTTCCCGGAGAGTTCCCGGCGCGATGGCGCGGCCCCGCGCGCCCGCCGCACGGTCGCGGGGCCTCGCTCCTGCGGTGCAGCTCCGTGGCTCCGCTCCCCTGTGGTCCCTCGCTCCTGCCGCGCAATCCGGCCCGGTTTCGCGCGCTGGCTCAGCGCGGGAGCTGCGCCGTGGCCGGGGCCAGCGCCACCCGCCCCTCGTTGCCCGCCAGCGCCCAGGAGAGGATCTCCCGCGCGGTGTCGGGCCAGGTGTGTCCCAGCAGCACGACACCCTTCCGCGCCGTGGCGGCCGAGAGCTCCCGGGCCGCGTCTTCGAGCACGGCGCCGGTTTCCTGCGTCCCGCCGGCCTTGGCGGCGTCGAGCATCCGCGCCACCTCCAGCTCCGGCCCCTGGGCGGGCTCGGACCCGCGCTCCGGACCAAGCACCACCAGCGCGAGGCCGCGGCGCGCGACAGGGCCGCGCAAGGCGCTGGCCTGTCCCGCGGGCAACATCACGCCCACCGCCTCGGGCGCCCGCGAAAGCGCGGTCTCCAGCCGGGCCACGGCGACATCGGTGCCGTCGCTCGCGCTGCCGCCGGCCGGGCGCAGGAACAGCTCGTAACCCATCCCGCGCAGCAGCGCCGCGCGCTCCGCGAGCCCGGGCAGGTCGGAGGGCAGCACGAAGCTCACCGGCAGGCCCATGCCGGCCAGGTCCTCCAGCGCCACCCCGCCCTGGGGCAGCACCTCGAGCAGGATCGAGAGCACGGGCGCATCATCCGGGGCGGCGGCGTCTGCCTCGGCGGCGTAGGCCTGCCAGGCCGGCGTGCCCGGGGCGGCGGCATGCTGCGCGCCCGAAGGCGCGGCAGCGGACGCCCGGTCCATGCCACCAGGGGCCACGGGCGCCTGTGCGCCGGCATCCGCGCCGGGAAGCTCGGGCGCGGGTGCGCGGGCATTGAGGCTGTCGGCCGGGGCCGCGGCCTCGGGCGGTGCTTCCTCGGCCGGCGCCGGTGCGGGCCCGGCAGGCGCCGCGGCCACCTGCGGCGGCGCGGCGTCGGATCCGGCCTGGGTCGCCGGCGAGGGCGGTGCCTGCTGCGTCTCCGGCGCGGGTGATACAGCCTCAGACCCCGCCGCCCCGGCCTGCGAGGCTTCCGGCGCGGGAGCCGGCCCGCGTTCGGCTGTGCCGTCCCCCGCCGCATCCTCCGCCGGGGGCGGCGGGCCCAGCACCGCCAGCGCACCGGCCAGCACCAGGCTCAGCACCGTTCCCGTTGCCAGCCCGCGTCCGAATCCGTTGCCCCGGCCGTCTTGCCTGCTCATTTCGCCTCACCTTCCCGGCGCCGTCGCCGCTGCAGCGCTTGACCTCGGACAGTCACCCGAGCATGTATACGCCCGAACCGGGTCGCGCCAGCACGTCTGCCGCCCGCCCAGGCGAGGAAACGGACTGCCATGCTGCTGCTCATCGATAACTACGACAGCTTCACCTACAATCTCGTACATTATTTGGGCGAGCTCGGGGTCTCAAGCCTCGTGAAGCGCAATGACGAGATCGATGTGCAGGCCGCCCTCGCCCTGAAGCCGGAGACGATCCTGCTCTCCCCCGGCCCCTGCGACCCCGACCAGGCCGGCATCTGCCTCTCGCTCACCGAGGCGGCGGCGGCGGCCCGCATCCCGCTCATCGGCGTGTGCCTGGGCCACCAGACCATCGGCCAGGCCTTCGGCGGCCGGGTGGTGCGCTGTCACGAGATCGTGCACGGCAAGACCGCCGAGATCCGCCACGCCGGGCGCGGCGTGTTCGCCGGCCTGCCCTCGCCCTTCCGCGCCACGCGCTACCACAGCCTGGTGGTGGAGCGCGAGAGCCTGCCCGACTGTCTGGAGGTGACGGCCGAGCTCGAGGACGGCACCATCATGGGGCTGAGCCACCGCGAACTGCCGATCCACGGCGTGCAGTTCCACCCCGAGTCGATCGCCTCCGAGCATGGCCACGCGATGCTGCGCACCTTCCTGAACCTGACCGAGGCCGCCTGATGTCCGACGCCATGAAACCCTTCATCGCCCATGCCGCGGAGCGCGCCCTCACGCGCACCGAGGCGGAGGCGGCCTTCACGCTGATCATGGAGGGTCAGGCCACGCCGTCGCAGGTGGGCGGGCTGCTCATGGCGCTGCGCGTGCGCGGCGAGACGGTCGACGAATACGCCGCCGCAGCCGCGGTGATGATCGCGAAATGCGCGAAGGTGCGCGCGCCGGAAGGCGCGATGGACATCGTCGGAACCGGGGGCGACGGCAAGGGCACGCTCAACATCTCCACCGCCACCGCCTTCGTGGTGGCGGGCGCGGGCGTCACCGTGGCCAAGCACGGCAACCGCAACCTCTCCTCCAAATCCGGCTCTGCCGACGCGCTCTCCGGCATGGGCGTAAACGTGATGGTCGGCCCGGAAGTGGTTGAGAAAGCGCTGAAAACCTGCGGCATCGCCTTCATGATGGCGCCGATGCACCACCCGGCCACGCGCCATGTGATGCCGGCGCGCTCCGAGCTCGGCACCCGCACGATCTTCAACATCCTCGGGCCGCTCACCAACCCCGCCGGCGTGAAGCGCCAGCTCACCGGCGCCTTCAACGCCGAGGTGATCCGCCCGATGGCCGAGACGCTGCTGGCGCTGGGCTCCGAACGCGCCTGGCTGGTGCATGGCTCCGACGGCACCGACGAGATCTCCATCGCCGGCCCCACCGCGGTGGCGGCGCTGGAGGATGGCGCGGTGCGCGAGTTCGAGATCCATCCCGAGGAGGCCGGGCTGCCGCAGCATGCCTTCGAGGCCATTCTCGGCGGCGAGCCGGCCGAGAATGCCGCCGCCTTCCGCGCCCTGCTGGAGGGCGCGAAATCCGCCTATCGCGACGCCGTCCTGCTCAATTCCGCTGCCGCTCTCCTCATCGCGCAGCGTGCGAGCTCCCTCCGGGAAGGCGTTGAAATCGCAACCGAAAGCATCGACAGCGGCGCGGCACTCGCAAAGGTGCGCGCCCTCGCCGAGGTGACCGGAAGGCCAAGCTGATGTCAGACATCCTGGAGCGCATCCGCGCCTACAAGCTCGAAGAGATCGCCGCGCGCAAGGCCGCGCGGCCGCTGAGCGCCCTCGAGGAGGAGGCCCGCGCCGCCTCCGCCCCGCGCGGCTTTTACGCCGCTCTCGCCGCCGCCGAGGCCGCGGGCCGCTACGGGCTCATCGCCGAGATCAAGAAGGCCAGCCCCTCGCGCGGGCTCATCCGCCCGGATTTCGACCCGCCGGCCATCGCCCGCGCCTACGAGGCGGGCGGCGCCACCTGCCTCTCGGTGCTCACCGACGCGCCGAGCTTCCAGGGCGAGGAGGCCTTCCTCGTGGCCGCCCGCGCGGCCAGCGCCCTGCCGGTGATCCGCAAGGACTTCCTCTACGACCCCTGGCAGGTGACCGAGGCCCGCGCCATCGGCGCCGACTGCATCCTGATCATCATGGCGAGCGTCTCCGACAGCCTCGCCGCCGAGCTGGAGGATGCCGCGACCCACTGGGGCATGGACGCGCTCATCGAGGTGCATGACGAGGCCGAGCTGGAGCGCGCCCTGCGCCTGAAATCGCAGCTCCTGGGCGTGAACAACCGCGACCTGCGCACCTTCACCACCGACCTCGCCACCACCGAGCGCCTCGCGCCGCTGGTGCCGGCGGAGCGGATGATCGTGGGCGAGAGCGGGCTCTTTACCCCCGCCGATCTCGCGCGCCTCGCCGCCTGCGGCAGCCGCTCCTTCCTCATCGGCGAGAGCCTGATGCGCGAGGCCGATGTCGCCGCCGCCACCCGAACCCTGCTGCAGAACCCGGTGCCCGCATGAGCTTCACCCATTTCGACGACAAGGGCGCGGCCCATATGGTCGACGTCTCCGCCAAGGAGGTCACCGCGCGCGTCGCCGTGGCCCGCGGCGCGGTCACCATGGCGCCCGAAACCCTCGCGATGATCGCCGAGGGCCGGGCGAAGAAGGGCGACGTGCTCGCCGTCGCCCGCCTCGCCGGCATCATGGGCGCGAAGAAGACGCATGACCTGATCCCGCTGTGCCACCCGCTGGCGCTCTCCAAGGTCTCGCTCGAGCTCTCGCTGGGCGCCGACCGGGTGGAGATCGAGGCGACGGTGAAGACCACCGGCCAGACCGGGGTCGAGATGGAAGCCCTCACCGCGGTCAGCGTGGCCGCCCTCACGGTCTATGACATGGTGAAGGCGGTGGACAAGGCGATGCAGGTGACCGACATCCGCCTCGTGCTGAAAGATGGCGGTAAATCCGGGCGTTACGAGGCGAAGTGATGATCAGCACCGAAGAGGCGATCGGCCGGGTTCTCGAGCTCGTCGGCCCGCTCGGCACCGAGACCGTGGCGCTCGAGGATGCCGCCGGCCGCGTGCTCGCCGAGCCGGTGCGCGCCCGCCGCACCCAGCCGCCCTTCGCCTCCTCGGCGATGGACGGCTACGCGGTTCGCGAGGCCGAGGCGCAGCCCGGCATGGCGCTGCGGGTGATCGGCGAATCCGCCGCCGGCCGGCGCTTTGCCGGCGCCCTCGGCCCCGGCGAGGCGGTGCGCATCTTCACCGGCGCCCCGGTGCCCGAGGGGGCCGACAGCATCCTCATCCAGGAGGACGCGACGCGCGAGGGCGACACGATCACCGTGCGCGAGGGCCGCGACACCGAGCGCTACATCCGCCCCGCCGGCGGCGATTTCGCCACCGGAACCGAGGTCCCCGCGCCGATGCGCATCACCCCGGCCCTGCTCTCGCTGCTCGCGGCGATGAACGTCGCCCGCGTGCCGGTGGCGCGCCGCCCGGTGATCGGCCTGCTGCCCACGGGCGACGAGCTGGTCTGGCCCGGCGAGGAGCCGGGGCCGGACCAGATCGTCTCGTCGAACAACTTCGGCCTGAAGGCGCTGCTGGAGGCCCAGGGTGCCGAGGCGCGGCTGCTCCCCGTGGCGCGCGACCGGGCGGAGGCGCTGCGCGCAGCCCTCGACCTCGCTGCGGGCTGCGACATGCTCGTGACGCTGGGCGGCGCCTCGGTGGGCGACCATGACCTCGTGCAGCAGGTGTTCCGCGAGGAAGGGCTCGACCTCGCCTTCTACAAGATCGCCATGCGGCCGGGAAAACCGCTCATGGCCGGGCGGTTGCGCGGCATGGTGATGGTGGGGCTGCCGGGAAACCCGGTGTCCTCCATGGTCTGCGGCCACGTGTTCCTGCGCCCGGCGGTGGACCGGATGCTGGGCCTGCCCGCCGGGCCGCTGCCGCGCCTCAGCGCACCGCTCGGCATCGCCATCTCCGCCAACGGCCCGCGCGAGCATTACATGCGCGCACGCCTCGAGAACGGCCGGCTCATCCCCGCCAGCCGGCAGGACAGTTCGCTGCTGAGCGTGCTCGCCGAGGCCGGGGCCCTGATGGTGCGCCCGCCGCATGACGGCCCGCGTGACGCGGGGGAACGGATGGAATACATTCCGCTCTGATTTGCAGGGCTTTCCGGGAAGCATTGACACAAAACGCGAACTTTTGTAGAACACCTGCATGGCACGATCATGGAGGAGCCGAGAGCGAGCATGCTGACCAGGAAACAATACGACCTGCTGGTGTTCATCCACGAGCGCGTGCAGCGCGACGGAGTTTCGCCTTCGTTCGACGAGATGAAGGACGCGCTGGACCTGAGGTCGAAATCCGGCATTCACCGGCTGATATCGGCGCTGGAGGAACGCGGCTTCATCCGCCGCCTCGCCCACCGCGCCCGGGCCATCGAGATCCTGCGCATGCCGGAGAACTTCCCCGAGCGGGGCGGCAGCGGTAAGAAGGCGCCGGCCCCCGCCGCGCAGAAGGAGAGCCCCGCCGCCGAAGGGCCCGAGGGCGCGTTCGACGCGGCCCCCAGCGGCACCTCGGTTCCGCTGATGGGGCGCATCGCCGCCGGCGTGCCCATCGAGGCCATCCAGCAGCCCAGCCAGCACATCGGCGTGCCGGGCAGCATGCTCAGCCGCGGGCACGAGCATTACGCGCTGGAGGTCAAGGGCGATTCGATGATCGACGCCGGAATACATGACGGCGACATCGTCGTCGTCCGCCGGCAGGACGAGGCCTCGAGCGGCGACATCGTGGTGGCCCTCGTGCAGGAACAGGAAGCCACGCTGAAGTTCCTGCGCCGCAAGGGCGGCATGGTGGCGCTGGAAGCGGCGAACCCGGCCTACGAGACCCGGGTCTACCCGGCCGACCAGGTGCGCATCCAGGGCCGCATGGTGGGGCTCATTCGCACCTACTGAGGCGCAGGCGGGCGGTTCGGGCCACGGCACGTGCCGGGCCCGGCCCCGGCCTCCTACTCGTCGGCGATATCCCTGTCGCCGTCCCTCCCGGCCGGGCGTGTCCACAGACGCGCCTGGCCCGGCGCCCGCGGGCGCAGCTCCTCCCCCACGAGATCGAAGGCCACCGCCCCGCTGCGCGCCAGTCGGCTGCGGTTGTAGAACAGGCAGGGGCCGTCGGGCGGTGCGCGCAGGGCGGCACTCACCAGCACCGTGTGCTCGGCGCAGAGCTTGGCCACCGCCTCCGGATCGGGGCGCGGCGCGGTCACCACCACGATGTCCCAGGGCCCGAGGCGCGCGGCCGAGACATGGCGCGGCTCCAGCGGCCCGGCCCCCTCCAGCGGCGCGAAGCCCTGGCGGGCGGCGGCCCGCTCCGGGTCCGGGGCCTCGCCATCCGAGCGCAGCCATTCGGTGGTGGCGAAACTCTCGCGCCGCGCGCTGAGGATGGCCCTGCCCTCCGGCCCGGTTATCCCGGCCTGGCGCCCCGAGTCGGAGATGATGAGCTCCGGCCGGTCGACCGAGACCTGCCACCAGCCCAGGCCCGCCAGCAGCACCGGCGCGCCCAGCAGCCGCACCCGGCCGCGCCAGAGCGACAGCCACAGCCCGCCGAGCGCGATCAGCGCCATCACGCCGGCCGCGGGCTCGCTCACGTAGCGCAGCGCACCCTCCAGCCCGGCCACCCAATGTGCGATGGCGAGGATCACGTCGATGCCCGCGCCCATGGCGGTGAGCACCGGCCCCGCCAGCCCGAAGGGCGCGAGCACCGCCGCCACCACCGCCAGCGGCATCACCCAGAAGCCCATCACCGGCATGGCGAGCACATTGGCCAGCAGCCCGTAGCGCGCCACCTGGTTGAAGGCCGCCGCGGCGAAGGGTCCGGTCGCCAGCCCTGCCACCAGCGAGGTGAGCGCCGTGCCGCAGACCACGCCCACCGGCCCCATCGCCATCGGCGCCCGGCCCAGCCGGCGCAGCGCGTCATAGGTCGCCACAAGCGCCAGCGTGGCGGCGAAACTCATCTGGAAGCCGATCTCCACCACGCTCTCGGGCCGCATCACCAGGATGATGCCCGCCGCCAGCGCCAGCCCGCGCAGGCTGATCGGCGCGCGCCCCAGCAAGAGCGCGCCGAACACCACCAGCACCATCACGTAGGAGCGTTGCGTGGCCACCGCGGCGCCCGAGAGCGCGAGATAGGCGGTGCCCGCCAGGATGGCGCCCATCGCCGCCACCTTGCGGGTCTGCCAGACCAGCGACAGCCGCGGCACCAGCGCGAGCCCGATGCGCAGCACCGCGAAGACGAAGCCGGTGAGCAGGCCCATGTGCAGCCCCGAGATCGCCAGCAGGTGCGAGAGGTTCGAGGCGCGCAACGACGCCTGGGTGTCCTCGGGGATGCCGTCGCGCTCGCCCACCAGGATGGCGGCGGCGAAGCTGCCGGTCTCGCCCGGCAGGGCGCGGCGCAGCCCCTCGCCGATCTGCTGGCGCCAGCGCGCCACCCGTACCATGAGCCCCTCCGGCGGCGCCTCTCCCGCGCTCACAACCCGCCCGCGCGCGAGGCCGATGCCGCCGATGCGCTCGAACCAGGCCTTGCGGCGGAAGTCGAAGCCCCCCGGCTCCACCGGCGCGCCCGGCGGCATCAGCCCGGTGAGCACCATCACCCGCGTGCCGGGCAGGAAGATCCGCCCCGCCTCCGCCTCCATCAGCGTGACCCGCAGGCGCTCGGGCGCAGGCCCGCCCGACCAGTCATGCATCACGATGTCGTCGAGCAGCAGCCGGGTGCGGCCGGAGCGCGAATCCGACACGTCGATGATCCGACCCTCCACCGTGGCCTCGGAAAACCAGCCGATCACCGGCGCGCCCACCGCATGCGCGCGCACCTGCGCCGCGCCGAACCCCGCCAGCAGCACGAGGACCGGCCAGAGCGGCAGGCGCAGCAGCCGCAGCCCGAGGCAGGCCAGCAGGCCGAGCGGCACCGCCCAGCCCGGCGGCTCGGCCGGCAGCATGAAATAGACGGCACTGCCGCCCCCGAAGAGCACGGGCAGCCAGAGCGGCCATTGCGGCCGCTCCTCCTCCAGCCAACGCATCGTCAACGCCACCGGCGGCCTTGTCCTTCCCGGCCAAAAGGGGCCATATACCCCCAACTGAACGACCCGAGGATTAACCAAACATGAACGCACAGACCGGAAAGGTCGTCACCCGCTTCGCACCCTCGCCGACGGGCTTCCTGCACATCGGCGGTGCGCGCACGGCGCTGTTCAACTGGCTCTACGCCCGCCACTGCGGCGGCACCTTCCTGCTGCGCATCGAGGACACCGACCGCGCCCGCTCCACGCCCGAGGCGACGGCCGCGATTCTCGAGGGCCTGCGCTGGCTCGGGCTCGACTGGGACGGCGAGGCCGTGAGCCAGTTCGAGCGCGGCCCGCGCCACCGCGAGGTGGCCGAGGAGATGGTGGCGCGCGGCACCGCCTATCGCTGCTGGTCCACGAAGGAGGAGATCGACGCCTTCCGCGAGGCGGCGAAGGCCGAGGGCCGCCCGCCGCTGTTCCGCTCGCCCTGGCGCGACGCCGACCCCGCGACCGCCCCCGCCGGCGCCCCGCATGTCATCCGCCTGCGCGCCCCCCAGGAGGGCGAGACCACGGTGGAGGACAAGGTGCAGGGCTCGGTCACCTGGAAGAACGAGACGCTGGACGACCTGATCCTGCTGCGCTCCGACGGCGTGCCCACCTACATGCTGGCCGTGGTCGTCGACGACCATGACATGGGCGTCACCCATGTGATCCGCGGCGACGACCACCTCACCAACTCCGCCCGGCAGACGCTGATCTACCAGGCCGCGGGCTGGGAGGTTCCGGCCTTCGCGCATATCCCGCTCATCCACGGGCCGGACGGCGCGAAGCTCTCCAAGCGCCACGGCGCGCTCGGGGTCGATGCCTACCGCGACATGGGCTACCTTCCGGAGGCGATGCGCAACTACCTCGCCCGGCTCGGCTGGAGCCATGGCGACGATGAATTCTTCACGACGGAGCAGGCCGTGGAGTGGTTCGACCTGCCGCAGATCGGCAAGTCCGCCGCGCGGTTCGACTTCAAGAAGCTGGAGAATCTCTCCGGCCAGCACATCCGCGCGGCCGAGGATGCCGAGCTTTTGCGGCACCTGCTCACTCTCTTTGCCGTGCAGGGCCGCGAGACGCCCTCCGAGGCGGTGCAGGCGCAGCTGCTGGAGGCGATGCCGGGGCTCAAGGAGCGGGCGAAGACCCTCCTTGAACTCATTGACATGGCACACTATCTCCTCGGCAGCCGTCCCTTCGTTCCCGACGAGAAGGCGGCGAAGCAAATGACACCGGAATCCCGTGGTATACTGTCAAGATTGACGCAGCGTTTGCAAAATGCTAGCTGGGGCCGCGATGATCTTGAGACAGAATGCAAGGCATTCTCGGAAGCCGAGGACATCAAGCTCGGCAAGATTGCACAACCGCTTCGCGTGGCGCTGACCGGGCGCACCGTGTCCCCCTCTGTGTTTGACGTAATGGTAACACTGGGGCGCGAGGAAAGTCTGGCCCGGTTGGCCGACGCCACCGCGGAATGAATTTTCAGGTGTCGCGCCCCGCGCGGCACCACGCCATCAGCTCCCGGCGGCCGCTCCGGCGCCGGCGCTTTCAGACAGGGGAACGACTTATGACAGAGTCCGCCAAGACCGCGAAGCTCACGATCGGCGACAAAGAGATGGATCTGTCGATCCTGAGCCCGACGCTCGGGCCCGATGTGATCGACATCCGCAAGCTCTACGCCCAGATGGACGTCTTCACCTACGACCCCGGCTTCACGTCGACCGGCTCCTGCGAATCCGCCATCACCTTCATCGACGGCGACAAGGGCGAGCTCCTGTACCGCGGCTACCCGATCGACCAGCTCGCCGAGAAGTCCCACTACCTCGAGGTCTGCTACCTGCTGCTCTACGGGGAGCTCCCCACCGCGGCGCAGATGGAAGATTTCGAGAGCCGTGTGACCCATCACACCATGCTCCACGAGCAGATGAAGAACTTCTACTCGGGCTTCCGCCGCGACGCGCACCCGATGGCCGTGGTCTGCGGCGTGGTCGGCGCGATGTCGGCCTTCTACCACGACAGCACCGACATCTCCGACCCCTGGCAGCGCGAAGTGGCGACCATCCGCCTGATCGCCAAGCTGCCGACCATCGTCGCCTGGGCGTTCAAGTATTCCGTCGGCCAGCCGATGGTCTACCCGCGCAACGACCTCGACTACGCGTCGAACTTCCTGCACATGTGCTTCGCGGTTCCGGCCGAGAACTACGAGGTGAACCCGATCCTGAGCCGCGCGATGGACCGGATCTTCACCCTGCACGCCGACCATGAGCAGAACGCCTCCACCTCCACCGTCCGCCTCGCCGGCTCCTCGGGTGCAAACCCGTTCGCCTGCATCGCGGCCGGCGTCGCCTGCCTCTGGGGCCCGGCGCATGGCGGTGCGAACCAGGCCTGCCTCGAGATGCTGCGCGAGATCGGCTCGGTCGACCGCATCCCCGAATACGTGGCCCGCGCGAAGGACAAGAACGATCCCTTCCGCCTCATGGGCTTCGGCCACCGCGTGTACAAGAACTTCGACCCCCGCGCGAAGGTGATGCAGCAGACCGCGAAAGAGGTGCTCGACCTGCTCGGCGTCGCCGACAACCCGCTGCTGCAGACCGCGCAGGAGCTGGAGCGCATCGCGCTGGAGGACGAGTACTTCAAGGAGAAGAAGCTCTACCCGAACGTCGACTTCTACTCCGGCATCATCCTGGAGGCGATGGGCTTCCCGACCGCGATGTTCACCCCGATCTTCGCCCTGGCGCGGACCGTGGGCTGGATCTCGCAGTGGAAGGAGATGCTCGAGGAGCCGGTGCAGAAGATCGGCCGCCCGCGCCAGCTCTACACCGGGTCCGACTTCCGCGACTACGTGGACGTCGAGAAGCGCTGAGCCAGACGCGCTTCGTGAAGGATCCGGGCCGGGGCGGCGATGCCCCGGCCCTTTTCATGTCCGGGAGAGGGAAAAGACATGGGCAAGAGCGTGAATCGGGTGCGCGCGGCGGCGGAGGGCCTGGGCCTCGACATCGAGCTGCGCGAGATGGAGGCGAGCACCCGCACCGCCGCGGAGGCCGCGGCGGCCTGCGGCTGCGAGGTGAACCAGATCGTGAAATCGCTGATCTTCAGTGGCGCCGACGGCACGCTGGTGCTGCTGCTGGTGGCGGGCGGAAACCGGGTGGACCCCGAGATCGCCGCCGCCGCCTGCGGCACCGCGCTCGGCCGCGCCGACCCCGCGGAGGTGCGCCGGCGCACCGGCTTTGCCATCGGCGGCGTCTCGCCCATCGGCCACCTGGAGGCGCCGCGGGTGTTCATGGACCCCACGCTGATGGGATTCGACACGGTCTGGGCCGCGGCAGGCGCGCCGAACGCGGTGTTCCGCGTCGCACCGGCGGCGCTGGTGGCGGCCACCGGGGCCGTGGTCACACCGCTGGGATGAAGCCCGCGTCCTGGGGCGCGCCGAGCACGCGCAGCACGGCGGCTGCGGCGCGGTCGGAGGGCGGCTCGCCGCCCCGGCCGATGGCGCGCATCGCCTCGGCCTCGGCCGCAAGCTGCGCCGCGCGCTCCGGCCCGCGCATGAACAGCGGCAGCAGCGCCCCGGAGAGCGCCTCGGGCGTGCAGGCCTCCTGGTAGAATTCCGGCACCGCCTCGGATCTGGTGAGCAGGTTCACCAGGTTGCCGGATTTCACCCGCAGCAGGCGGCGCACCACGAAGGCGGTGAGCCCGTTGAGCCGGTAGGCCGCCACCATCGGGCAGCCCATGGCGGCGAGCTCCATCACCACCGTGCCGGATGCGGCGAGCGCCGCGTCGGCCCCGGCGAAGGCGAGGAACTTGCGCGCCTCCGCCTCGCCCGGCGCCATGCCGCGGGGGTCGAGCAGCGTGACCGGCACCGGCCAGCCCGCCACCATCGCCTCCACCTCGTCGATCACCGATCCCGCGGCGGGCACCACCACCTGCAGGCCCGGCACCACCTTCGCCAGCCGCGCCACCGTTTCACCGAAGATCGGGCCCAGGCGGGCCACCTCCGAGCGCCGGCTGCCCAGCAGCACCAGCAGGATGGGGCGCGAGGGGAAGCCGGCGCGGAACCCCTCCACCGCCTCGGCCGCCGGCGGCTCCAGCTCCGCGATCGGGTGGCCGACGAAATCGCAGCCCATGCCCACCTCGGTCATGTAAGGCGGCTCGAAGGGCAGCAGCGCCAGCACGTGGTCGGTGTGCCGCGCCATCAGCTTCGCCCGGTTCGGCCGCCAGGCCCAGACCGAGGGCGCCACGTAGTGGATGGTGCGGATCTGCGGGCGCGCCGCCTTCACCTTCGGCGCCACACGCAGCGAGAAGCCCGGCGCGTCGATGGTGATCAGCGCCTCGGCGCCGCTGGCCACGCAGGCGCGGGCGGTCTCGTCGATGCGGCGCAGCAGCAGGCGCAGGCGTGGCAGGATCTCGAACACGCCGAGCACCGCGATGTCGGAGATCGGGAACAGCGAGCGCAGCCCCTCCGCCTCCATCAGAGGCCCGCCGACACCCTCGAAGCGGATCTCGTCGGCGGAGCGACGGCGCAGGGCGCGCATCAGCTCGGCGCCCAGCCTGTCGCCCGAGGGCTCGCCCGCCACGATGTAGATGATCCGCGTCGCCATAGGCCCTCCCCGCCCGTCGTCTCAGTTCTCGCGCGGCCGGCCCCAGAGAAACAGGCCCAGCCGGTCGGCCTCGGCCACCACCGCGTCCCGACCCAGCAGCAGCACGCCGCCCGCCTCCACCACCACGCCGGAGAGCCCGGCGGCATGGGCACCGCGCACAGTCTGCACGCCGATTGCCGGCAGGTCGACACGCCAGTC
This sequence comes from Oceanicella sp. SM1341, assembly GCF_003448965.1. Taxonomy (GTDB): domain Bacteria; phylum Pseudomonadota; class Alphaproteobacteria; order Rhodobacterales; family Rhodobacteraceae; genus Paroceanicella. The sequence continues at coordinate 62,933 of NZ_QRGC01000001.1, read as the reverse complement.
CTGCCCGGGCTTGGGCGCCTTGAGGAGCACGCCGCGGCCGCCATCGGGGTCCGGCCTCAGCCCCGCGCCGGTGCGGGCCACGAAGTCGAGCAGCGCATCGGTGCCCTGCAGGGTCTCGAGCCCGAGGCAGAGCCCCTGGGCCACCACCGCGCCCTGCCCCACGTCGAGCCCGCCGAGGCTGCTGGCGAGCACGGCGGCGCGGGCGGCATCGGCACGGTCCGCCTCCGAGGGCTGCGCCTGCGTGAGCACGCCCCCGGGCGCGAGCAGGCCCTGCAGGAAGCTGTGCGGGGCGGCGACGGTGAAGCCCTCGGCCTCGAGCACCGAGGCGAAGCCGCGCAGCATGGCGTCATCGCCGGATTTCAGCAGCTGGAAGACCTTCGCGGCGATGCGCACGGCGGGAATGTCGAAGCGCAGCGGGTTGAGTTTCGGGCGCTGCATGGCCCCGGCGAAGGTGAGCGTCTCGCAGCCGCCCGCGCGCAGGGCGCGGAACAGCCGGCCGGCCTTCTCGAAGGGCAGGTGGACATGCTCATAGCCCTCCAGCCAGTCGATCTCGGTGCCCTCGAAGGTCACGATCAGCGGCGGCCGGCCCTGGCGGCGCTCCTCCTCGGCGATCAGCCGGGGCAGCGCGCCGGTGCCGGCGAGGATACCGAGCCTCATGGCGTGCAGAAGGAGCGCGAGCTGTCCGCGAGGATGAAACCGGCGATCTCGGCCACCAGCGGGTTTTCCGGCCAGCGCTCGGACACCGCCCGGGCGCGCTCGGCCAGCGGGCCCTCGCCCTCGAACAGCTCCTTGTAGGCGGCACGCAGGGCGTGCAGCTCGTCGCGCGGCACGCCGCGGCGCTTCAGCCCGACGAGGTTGAGCCCCTGCAGGCGCGCCCGGTCGCCCACCACGAGCCCGTGGGGGATCACGTCATGCACCACGCCGCAGACCCCGCCGATCATCGCGCCCCGGCCGATGCGGCACCACTGGTGCACGGCGGAGAGCCCGCCCATCACCACGTTGTCGCCCATCTGCACATGGCCGCCGAGCGTGGCGTTGTTGGCCAGCACCACGCCGTCGCCCACCATGCAGTCATGGCCGATATGGGCGGACATCATGAACAGCCCGCCGTCGCCGATGCGGGTGACACCGCCGCCGCCGGCGGTGCCGGGGTTCATGGTGACATGTTCGCGGATCATGTTGCGCGCGCCGATCACGAGGCGGGTGGCCTCGCCGCGGTACTTCAGGTCCTGCGGCTGGTGGCCGATGGAGGCGAAGGGCCAGATGCGCGTCTCGGTGCCGACCTCGGTATGGCCGGCCACCGCGACATGCGAGACCAGCTCCACCCGCTCGGCCAGCCGCACATCGGCGCCCACGGTGCAGAACGGGCCGATGACGCAGCCGGCTCCGATCGTCGCCCCGTCCTCGATGACGGAACTGGGGTGAATGCGGGCCTCGGGGTGAATGCTCACGGGGGATCAGCCTTTCGCGCGTGCGTCGTCGGGGGTGATGATCATCGCGGAATACTCGGCTTCCGCGACGAGTTCGCCACGCACTTTGGCCTCGCCCCAGAACTTCCACACCTTGCCGCGGCCGCGCAGGATCTTCACGTGCAGCTCGAGCTGGTCGCCCGGCGCCACGATCTTGCGGAAACGGCCCTTGTCGAGGGTCATGAAATACACCAGCAGCCCCTGGTCGGCCATGCCCAGCGTGTCGACGACCAGCACACCGGAGGTCTGGGCCATCGCCTCGACGATCAGCACCCCGGGCATCACCGGCTTGGCGGGGAAATGGCCCTGGAAATGCGGCTCGTTGATGGTGACGTTCTTCACGCCCACCGCGCTCTCGCCGCGCCTGATGTCCTTCACCGCATCGATCAGCAGGAACGGGTAGCGATGGGGAATCATCCGCTGGATGGTCTCGAGATCCGCGTAGCCCAGTTCCGTGACGTCCTCGTCGCCTGCCATTGTCTTTGTCCTCACGAGATGAATTCGGCGCCGGTTAGACAGGGGGCGGCGACGCGCGTCAAGCCCGATACGCACTCACTGCGGGGGCACCGGCCCGGCCCCCGGCACTTCCGGCGTGCCCGGCGCGGTGACCGGGCCGGTTTCGGACGCCCCCTCGCCCTCGGGCAGCGCGTCGCGTGGCATCACCTTGAAGCCGGGCAGCGGGTAGCTGTCCATGGGCCCGCTGCCCCGGGGCTGGGCGGCCGGGCCGCCGCCGCTGTTCTGCTCTTCCTCGAAGCGCTGGTCCATCAGGCTGATGACATCGCCGGTCACGTCGAGCGCGGGATCGGCCAGCAGCACCGAGCGGCCGTCGAGCATCACGCCCGCGCCGAAGGTCTGCATCACCTCAACCAGCACCGGCTGGAGCCCCTCGAAGAAAGCCCGCCGGTTGTCGTCGAACTCCTTCGCGACCTCCGCCGCCTTCTGGTCCTGGGCCTCGCGCGCGGCCTGCACCTTCTGGTCGAAGGCCTTGGCGAGCTGCGAGAATTCCTCTCGGCTCACCGCCGGGCGCAGGGCGGCGAGGCGCTTTTCCTCTGCCTCGAACTCCGCGTCGATGCGCTTGCGCTCGGCCACCAGCTCGGCCGTGCGCTGTTCCTCCTTGCGGCGAAACTCCTGCCCGGCGAGGGACTTCTCGAGCAGCTGTTCCTGGTAGATGATCACCACCGGCAGCCGGTCCTGCGCCACGGCGGGCGCGGCGACGGCACCGGCGGCGAGGAACGCCGCCAGCAGGGCCGCGGCGCCGAGCCGCCGGCCCGGCCCTGCCCGCTCAGAAGCGCGTGCCGGCCGTGAAGCGGAAGTATTCCTTGTCATCGCCGTCCTCCGACACCACGGGATAGGCGAGGTTGAAGCGCAGCGGGCCGAAGGTGCTGTCCCAGAACAGGGACACGCCCACGGCCGCGCGCAGCTGCGCCGAATCATCCACCGTGCGGGTCTGGTTGCCGTTGGCACTGGTGACGCTCGTGCTGTCGAGGCCCCAGAGCGTGCCGATGTCGGTGAAGAAACCGCCGTAGAGGCCGTAGTCTTCCGGCAGGCCGAGCGGGAAGGAGGCCTGCAGCCGCGTGACGGCGTAGAAGTTGCCGCCGAGCGCGTCGTCCACCCCGGCGCCGGAGAAATCGGTGCCGCGGTCACGCGGGCCGAAGCCGCCGTAGGTGAAGCCGCGGAACGTGTCGCCGCCGAGGAAGAAGCGCTCCGTCACCGTGGTGTCGTCGGAGAAGCTGATCAGCGCGCCGCCCTCGACCTCGGCGGAGAACACCAGGTCGCCGTCGAAGAAGCTGGTGAAGGCCTTCGCGCTCGCCACGTTCTTCACGTAGAAACTGTCGCCGCCCAGGCCGGCGAAATCCTGGCTGAGCTTCATCAGCCAGCCCTCGCGGGTCTCCACCGGGTCGTCGCGCAAGTCCCAGGTATAGGTGTAGCCGATCGAGGAGGTGAGGCGCGTGCCCGCCTCCGCCTTGATGAACTCCGAGGTGTGCTGGGTGCCGCGACGGTCGATCGGGTCGATCTCGTCCTGCGAGATGCGGTAGCGCACCTCGAGATCGCCGGTCTCCGACAGCGGGAAGACGATGCGCGGCTCGAAGCCGATGTTGGTTTCGTTGTAGGAGCTCTCGTCCGTGCGGTCGGTCTGGCGGTAGTAGACGTTGAAGCCGGCGCCGAGGTCGCGGTCGAGCAGCGCGGGCTCGAAGAAGTCGAAGGCGACCGACTGGTAGTCGCCCGAGATCACGAACTGGGTGGAGACCTGCTGGCCGCGGCCGAGGAAGTTGTCCTCCGCGATCACGAAGCTGCCGATGGGCCCGTCGGACGAGGAGTAGCCGACACCGAAGGACAGCGAGCCGGTGAGCTTCTCCTCGACATCCACCACCACCACGGCGCGATCATCGTCGGAGCCGGGCTCCACGTTCACTTCCTCGGTCTCGAAATAGTCGAGGTCGGAGATGTTCTGGCGCGCGCGCTGCAGGGCGCGGCTGTCGAAGGCGTCGCCCTCCACCACGTCGAACTGGCGGCGGATGACGCGGTCGAGCGTGGAGGTGTTGCCGCGGATGTCGATGCGCTCGATGTAGACCTTCGGCCCCTCGACGAGCTGGTAGTCGATGGAGACGGTGTTGTTCACCTCGTCCTTGACCACCTGCGGGCGCACCTGGATGAAGGCGTAGCCCTGCTGGCCGGCGAGGAAGGTCATCTCGTCGACGGTGCGCTCCACCTCGCGGATGTTGTAGGTGTCGCCTTCCTGCGTCTGGATCAGCGGCTCGAACTGCGACACGTCGAGGCCGGCGGCCTGGGTGCTGACGGTGGAGGGGCCGTAGCTGTACTGCTCGCCCTCGTCCACCGCGAAGGTGACGTAGAAGCCCGTGCGGTCGACCGAGAGCTCGGCGGCGGCCGAGAGCACCGTGAAGTCCACGAAGCCGTTCTCGAGGTAGTAGCGGCGCAGCATCTGCTTGTCGAGCTCGAGCCGGTCGGGGTCGTAGTTGTCGGAGGTGAAGAGGAAGCTCAGCAGGTTGGCTTCCTGGGTCTGGATCGTGCGGCGCAGGCGGCGGTCGGAGACATGCTCGTTGCCCACGAAGGTGATGCTCTCCACCTCCGTCACCTCGCCCTCGAAGATCTCGAACACGAGGTCGACGCGGTTGTCGGGCTGCTGAATGATCACCGGCTTCACCTCGGCGCCGTAGCGGCCGGACTGGCGGTAGGCGTCGATGATGAGCTGGGCGTCGGCCTCGGCGCTGCCGCGGGTATAGGCGCGGCGCGGACGCTCGTTGATGATGGTGTTGAGCGTCTCGTCGTCGAGGATGTCGTTGCCCTCGAAGGAGATGCGGTTGATCGTCGGGTTCTCGGTGACCTCGATGACCACGGCACTGCCCTCGGGGCGCACGTTCACGTCGGAGAACAGGCCGGTGGCGAAGATCTTGCGCGAGGCGAGGTTGAGATCCTCGGCGCTCAGCGACTGGCCGGCCTCGAGCCCGGAGTAGAGCCGCACGGTCTCCGCCTCGATGCGGCGGTTGCCGCGGACGTCGATGCTGTCGAAGCGCTGGCTGCTCTGGATCGACTGGGCGTTCACCGGCCAGAAGGGCACGGTGGATGTCATCAGGCCGGCACATGTCGCAAGGCAGAGCGCGCGCACCATTCCCCGCGGCCGCGCCACCCGGTCGTTCACCATGGTCATGTTCCTACCTCTTGCCCCTTGCCCGTGAATTTTCGCTGCGCCTGGTCCGGTCATGCCAGCCCTATGAGTCGCAGGACGTCGTTATAGGTAGCAAAAAGCATGAGCATGAGGACCATTGCAAGCCCGAGACCAGACGCATACTCCACCCACCTGTCGGCCGGCGGGCGCCCGCGCACCGCCTCGTAGCCCAGAAACACCAGATGCCCGCCGTCCAGCACCGGAACCGGCATCAGATTGAGGAAGCCGATGGCCGTGGAGATCACCGCCAGCAGGTTCACCAGATCGTCGAGCCCGGAGCGGGCGGTGTCACCCGACACCTGCATGATGCCCAGCGGGCCCTGCAGGTTTCGCGCGCTCACGTCGCCCGCGATGATGTGGTAGATGCCGCTCACCGAACCCGCGATCACCGCCCAGGTGCGCTCCACGCCCACCTGTGCCGCTTCCCAGGGCATCGGGGTGCGCAGCTCCGGCATCACCGGCACGCCGCTCGAGATGCCGATCACCGGCCGGCGCACGTAGCCGCCCTGCCCGTCCTCGATATCGGTCATCACCGGGGTGAGCGTGACCTCGCGCGCGGCACCGTCGCGCAGCAGGCTCACGCTCAGCGGCTTGTCCTGCGAGGCCATCACCATGCTCTGCAGCTCCCGGAACGAGGAGATCGGCGTGCCGTCGATGGCGGTGATGAGGTCGTTCTCGCGCAGGCCCGCGCCCATGGCGGCAGACATCGGCGCCACCCAGCCCACCAGCGGCGGGTTCACGTAGGGGATCTCCTCGGTGAGGCGCGCGCCGTCGCGCAGGATCGTGACCTGCATCGGCCCCGGCTCCGGCATGGCGGCGGCGGTGGAGTAGAGCCCGCCGAGCCCGGTCACCTCGGCGCCGTTCACGCTCAGGATCTCGTCACCCGCGCGCAGGCCGAAGTCATGCCCCTCCACGGTGGTGACCGAGCCCACGACGGCGCCCGGCACCGCCTGGCCCTGCCACATGGCAAGCCCGGCGAAGACCACGATGGACAGGATGAAGTTGAACACCGGCCCCGCCGCCACCGCGAGCGCGCGGCGCCACACGGCGGCACCGTGGAAACTGTGCCGCAGGGTGCGCGGGTCCATCTTCGCCAGGGCCGCCTCGTCGGGCGCGCTGGAGGTGCCGTCGGCATCGCCGAGGAACTTCACGTAGCCGCCCAGCGGCAGCAGGCCGATGCGCCAGCGCGTGCCACGGCTGTCGGTCCAGGCCGCCAGCTCCTTTCCGAAGCCGATGGAGAACACCTCGGCGTGGATGCCGCACCAGCGGCCCACGATGTAGTGGCCGTATTCGTGCACGAACACGACGATGCCGAGGACGACGATGAACCACAGGTAGTAGAGCTTGTCGGCAAGCTCGGCGGCGAACTCCATTCTGTTCCTCTCTCCTCACGCCACGCGGCGCCTGATCCTCTCGGCGGTGAGCGCCCTCGCCTCGGCATCGGCGGCATGCACCGCCTCCAGCCCTTCCGTCGCGCAGTCGCGCGCGCCCCAGGCGCCCAGCCGTTCCAGCGCGTGCTCCACATGGTCGGCCATGTCGAGAAACCCGCACTCCCCCTCGAGAAACGCCTCGAGGGCCGTTTCCTTGGCGCCGTTGAACACGGCACCGGTGAGCCCGCCCGCCTTCATCGCCTCGCGCGCGAGGCGCAGGGCCGGAAACCGCTCCGGGTCCGGCGCCTCGAAGGTGAGCGCGCCGATGGCCGCGAGGTCGAGCCGCGGCACCGGCAGCGGCGCCCGCTCGGGCCAGTTCAGCGCGTAGCCGATCGGCCCGACCATGTCCGGCGCGCCGAGCTGCGCGAGCTGCGCCCCGTCGGCAAACTCCACCAGAGAATGCACGATGGATTGACGATGCACCAGCACGTCGATGCATTCCGGCGAGATCGTGAACAATTCATGCGCCTCGATCATCTCCAGCGCCTTGTTGAACATGCTCGCACTGTCGACCGAGATCTTGCGGCCCATCTCCCAGTTCGGATGCGCCACCGCCTGGGCCGGGGTGGCGCGGGCCATGCGCGCGCGGTCCCAGTCGCGGAACGGGCCGCCCGAGGCGGTGAGGATCAGCCGCGAGATGTCGCCCCGCCCGCCCTCGAGCACCTGGAAGATCGCCGAATGCTCGCTGTCGGCCGGGATCAGCACCGCACCGGAGGCCGCCACGGTGGCATGCAGCAGCGCGCCGGCACACACGAGGCTCTCCTTGTTGGCCAGCGCCAGCGTGCCGCCGCGCGCCGCCGCGGCCAGCGTGGGCGCGAGCCCGGCCACGCCCACGATGGCCGACATCGTCCAGTCCGCCGGCCGGGCGGCGGCCTCGACCAGCGCCTCGGGCCCCGCGGCGCTCTCGATGCCGGAGCCGGCGAGCGCGTCGCGCAGCTCCGCGCCCCGGGCGGGGTCGGCGGTCACCGCGATCCCGGCGCGCAGGCTGCGGGCCATCTGCGCCAGCAGCGCGATGTTGCCGTTGCCGGTGACGGCGCGCACGGCATAGCGCTCCGCACCGCCCTGGGCCTCGAGCAGCTTCACGGTCTGGCAGCCGATGGAGCCGGTGGCCCCGAGGATCGATACGCTTCGATGCATGCCTGTCACCATATGAACAGCGATGTGCCGCGGGCGAAGGTGACGAGGGCGCTGAACAGCCCCGCCAGCATCAGCCCGTCCAGCCGGTCGAGCACGCCGCCGTGACCGGGGATCAGGCTGCTGCTGTCCTTCACCCGGAAATGCCGCTTCACCGCGCTCTCGCCGATGTCGCCCGCCTGGCTCATCAGGGCGGTGACGGCCGAGACGGTGGCCACCTCCTCCACCAGCGTGCCCGTGGTCCAGCGCGAGAAGAAGGCCCCCACGATGGCGGCGAGCGCCATGCCGGCGATGGTGCCGGCCCAGGTCTTCTTCGGGCTCACCCGCGGCCAGAGCTTCGGCCCGCCGACCAGCCGGCCGCCGAAATACCCGCCCACGTCGGAGGCGATGACGGTGAGGAACAGCCAGAGCACCGCGTCGAACCCGTAGAGCGGGTCGTTGCGCAGCCCGTCGACCGCCGACATGCACAGGCCGATGTAGACCATGCCGAAGATCTGCCAGCCGGTCTTGTGGCGCTCGAAGACCAGCAGCAGCAGGGCGCCGATCCCCAGCACACCGATGCCCCAGCGCAGCCGCATGGCCTCGGTGGCGAAGACCGAGAGCACGGCCGCCCCCACCATCACCCATTCGGTGAGGCCGCGCCCTGCCCCGGTCATCCGCCGCAGCTCCCAGGCCATGGCCCCGGCGGCGAGCGCGAACAGCGCCGCCGACCAGTAGTCCCCCGCCGCGATGGCCGCGAGGGCGACGGCGCCCAGCCCCAGTCCCGCGAGGGTCCGGGTGCGCAGATCTGCGAAACGGGTCCCGCTCACGCCGTGACCGCACCGAAGCGGCGTTCGCGCTTGGCGAACTCGGCCAGCACGCGTTCGAATTCCGGCGCGCCGAAATCCGGCCAGAGCGCGTCGATGAAGGCGTATTCCGCGTAGGCGGCCTGCCAGAGCAGGAAGTTGGAGATGCGCATCTCGCCGGAGGTGCGGATCACCAGGTCGGGGTCCGGCAGGCCGCAGGTGTCGAGCTCGGCGGCCAGGCTGTCGCCGGTCACCGCGTCGGCCTCGATCTCGCCGGCGGCCACGCGCCGGGCCAGTGCCCGGGCGGCGCGGGCCAGCTCGTCGCGCCCGCCGTAGTTCAGCGCGATGGTGAGCACCAGCTCGTCGTTCCCCGCGGTGCGGGTCTCCAGTGCCGCCATCAGCTTCTGCAGGCTGGGATGCAGCCGGCCGCGCTCGCCGATGAAGCGCACGCGCACGCCCTTGGAGGCGAGCTCGTCGGCCTCGGCGCGGATGTAGCGGCGGAACAGCGCCATCAGCCCCAGCACCTCGCGCGCCGGGCGCTTCCAGTTCTCCGTGGAGAAGGCGAAGAGCGTGAGATGCCGCAGGCCGAGCTCCGGGCAGGCCCGGACCACCTCGCGCACCACCTCGGCCCCCTTGCGGTGGCCGTTGAGCCGGGACATGCCGCGGCGTTCGGCCCACCGGCCGTTGCCATCCATGATGATGGCAACATGCGCCGGCATGCTTCCGCGCTGGTCCCGCGCCTCGTCACGCATCTGGATACTCCGCTCCCTGCCGCCGATCTCCGGTTCTCATACCTGCATGATTTCTTCTTGCTTGGATTCGAGGGCCTTGTCGATGTTCTTGATCGCGGTGTCGGTGAGCTCCTGGATCTCGTCCGACCAGATCTTCGAATCGTCCTCGCTCATGCCGTCGCCCTTGGCCTTCTTGATCTGGTCCATGCCGTCGCGGCGCACGTTGCGCACCGCCACGCGGGCGTGCTCGGCATACTGGCCGGCGAGCTTGGCGAGCTCGCGGCGGCGCTCCTCGTTCAGCTCGGGGATCGGCAGGCGGATGATCGGGCCGTCCACCACCGGGTTGATGCCGAGGCCCGAGTTGCGCAGCGCCTTCTCGACGGCGCCGATCATGCCCTTGTCCCAGACGTTCACGGTGATCATCCGCGGCTCGGGCACGTTCACCGTGCCGCACTGGTTGATCGGCATGGACGAGCCGTAGGCCTCCACCATGATCGGGTCCAGCATCGAGGCGGAGGCCCGCCCGGTGCGCAGCGACAGGAATTCCTGGCGCAGCGAGGTGAGCGCGCCGTCCATGCGCTTCTGCAGCGCGGTGATGTCGATGTCGATGTCCTCGGCCATGCTCTGTTCTCCTTGGGGGCGCTCAGGCCTGCCCCACTGTCGTGAATTGTCCCTCGCCGCGCAGCACGCCTGCCAGACCGGCTTCGGTGGCGAGCGAGAACACGACGATGGGCAGCTTGTTGTCCCGGGCGAGCGCGATCGCGGAGGCGTCCATCACCTTGAGGTTGCGCATCAGCACCTCGTCGTAGCTGATGCGCTCGAAGCGCTTCGCGTCCGGGTTCTGCTTGGGGTCGCTGTCATAGACCCCGTCGACCTGCGTGCCCTTGAAGATCGCCTCGCAGGACATCTCCGAGGCGCGCAGCGTGGCGGCGGTGTCGGTGGTGAAATACGGGTTTCCGGTGCCGGCGGCGAAGATCACCACCCGCTTCTTCTCCAGGTGCCGCACGGCGCGGCGGCGGATGTAGGGCTCGCAGACCTGGTCCATCGGGATGGCCGAGACCACCCTCGTGAACACGCCGATCGACTCGAGCGCGCCCTGCATGGCGAGCGCGTTCATCACGGTCGCGAGCATGCCCATGTAGTCGGCCGTGGTACGCTCCATGCCCTGGGCCGAGCCCTGCAGGCCGCGGAAGATGTTGCCGCCGCCGATCACCATGCAGACCTCGACACCCATGCCGACCACCTGCTTGATCTGGCCGGCGATGCGCTCGACGGTGGGCGGGTGCAGGCCGAAGCCCTGGCTGCCCATCAGGGCCTCGCCGGAGATCTTTATCAGCACGCGCCGGTATGTGGGTTCACCCTGTTTTCGTGACACATCATCCATGCGCGACTCTCCTTGCTGACCGCGTGCAAACTGTCCAATAGCGGCCACGCAATCAAGTGCCGAGACGGACTGCCCCGAGGGGGCGAGGGCCGGCTCACTCGAACCGATAGCCAAACATTTCCGCGTCCCGGCCGAAGAGCTCCTGTACGCGCTCGATATCGGCCTTGGACTTGTAAAAATCATGCCAGTCCCCCTCGGTGGAGCGATTTTCCACCGAAAGCGAAACGCCGGTAATACCCAATCTATCGCACAATTCGGCCCAATCCGCGCCCAGATTTTCCTGGCGGATGAGCAGATCGACCGCGAGCTCGCCCATCTCGTCGCAGACGTACTTGTACTGGGGATGGCGCTGGGCAAGGTTCACCAGCTCGTCCGATTGCAGGAACTGCGAGAAATCCATGCTGCGCGCGGCGTCGGAAATGCCGTTGCCGCCCTGGTCGCGCTTGCGCGCCGAGGTGTAGTAGCTCACCACCCAGGCCCAGGGGTTGCGCACCGTGGCGAAGGTGAAGGCATTCTCCAGCCGGTCGATGCCCATCACCTCGGCGAGGGTGAGCAGGCCGGAGTGCTTGCGCAGGTTGTAGCGCTCCCGGTAATAGGCCTCCACGGCATCGCCATGCGGCGTCGAGCCGAGGATGATGTCGTCGTAGAGCGCCACCTTGTCATAGGCGCGCGTGACCGCCGTTCCGGCCGTCTTGCGGATATGCACGAACACGAAATTGCGCTGTGGCGAGATGATCATCTAATTCAATCCGTACCTTGGGCAAAACTCGCTACCGAAACCCGCAGGATCGGTCAAGACCATGTCGGGTCGCAGCGCCAGGGTGCCGGCATGCAAACGGGTGCCCCGGAAGGGACACCCGCCTGGCATTTTCAGTCGAAGGACGCGTGGCGCCCGCTCAGGAACCCATGGTCTTCGCCACTTCCGCGGCGAAATCCTCTTCTTCCTTCTCGATGCCCTCGCCCACGGCAAGACGCGCGTAGCCGACAACCTCGACACCGGCTTCCTTCGCGGCCTGGGCCACGGTGACGTCCGGGTTCATCACGAACTTCTGCTCGAGGAGGCAGACCTCCTCGAAGAACTTCTTCATGCGGCCGACGATCATCTTCTCGATGACCGCGTCCGGCTTGCCGGATTCGCGGGCCTGCTCGGTGAGCACGGCCTTCTCGCGCTCGACCAGCGCCGGGTCGAGATCCGCCTCGGAGAGCGAGGCCGGGCTGGTGGCGGCGACATGCATGGCGATCTGCTTGCCGATGCCGTTGTCCGCACCCTTGAGCGCGACCAGCACGCCGATCTTGCCCATGCCGTCGACCACGGCGTTGTGCACGTAGGCGGCCACGGTGTCACCCTCGACGCGGGCCATGCGGCGCACCGACATGTTCTCGCCGATGGTCGCGACCTTGTCGGTCACCACTTCGGAGACCGGCTTGCCGCCCATGTTGGTGGCCAGCAGCTCCTCGACGGTCTTGGCGCCGACGGCGGTGGCGGCGATCTCGCCGACCATCTTCTGGAACTCGGCGTTGCGCGCCACGAAGTCGGTCTCGGAGTTCACCTCGACGGCGACGCCCACGCCGCCCTCGACGGCCACGCCCACCAGGCCCTCGGCCGCGGTGCGGCCGGCCTTCTTGGCGGCCTTGGCCAGGCCCTTGGTGCGCAGCCAGTCGATGGCCGCTTCCATGTTGCCGTCGTTCTCGGTCAGTGCCTTCTTGGCATCCATCATGCCTGCGCCGGTGGTGTCGCGCAGTTCCTTCACCATGCTCGCGGTGATCGCCATGTCTCTCTCCTCAACCTGTCGCCCCGGGGAGCCCGCGGAGGGCGGGCCCGGCTCGCGGGGCTTTCATAGACGATGACGCCCGGGCGCGTCACGCGCCGCGAGCGTCATCGGACTGTCAGAAAGATCAGCCCTGTGCGGGCGTCTCCTCGACCAGCACGTCCTCGACCGGGCCCTCTTCGAGCTCGCCGAGGTCGAAGCCGGCGGAGCCCATCTGGGCCGCCATGCCGTCGAGCGCGGCGCGCGCGATCAGGTCGCAGTAGAGCGCGATGGCGCGGCCGGCGTCATCGTTGCCCGGGATCGGGTAGTCGACGCCTTCCGGCGAGGAGTTCGAGTCGAGCACGGCCACCACCGGGATGCCCAGCTTCTTGGCCTCGAGCACGGCGAGGTCTTCCTTGTTGGTGTCGATCACCACCAGGAGGTCCGGAATGCCGCCCATCTCGCGGATACCGCCGAGGGAGGCCTGCAGCTTGGCCTGCTCGCGGTCCATCTGCAGACGCTCTTTCTTGGTCATGCCCACGGCGCCGGCGCCGAGCTGCTCGTCGATCGCCTTCAGGCGGGCGATGGAGTTGGACACGGTCTTCCAGTTGGTGAGCGTGCCGCCCAGCCAGCGGTGGTTCATGTAATACTGCGCGGACTTCTCGGCGGCCTCGGCCACGGCGCGCTGCGCCTGGCGCTTGGTGCCGACGAACAGCACGCGGCCGCCCTTGGCCACGGTCTCGCGCACCACGTTCAGCGCGGCATCGAGCAGCGGAACGGTCTGGGTGAGGTCGAAGATGTGGATCCCGTTGCGCTCACCGTAGATGTACGGGGCCATGCGGGGGTTCCAGCGGTGGGTCTGGTGACCAAAGTGCACACCGGCTTCGAGAAGCTGGCGCAGGGAAAATTCGGGCAGAGCCATCTGCGTTTTCCTTTCCGGTTTCATCCTCGGCGGGGGTGAGGGGCGGCTGCCCCAACCGGTGGACCGCGCGGGGATGTCTCCCCCGACGGCCCGAAACCCCGCCTGTGGTTTCGATGGCAGGCCTATAGGCCCTCGGCGGGGGGAATGCAAGCGCAACCGCGCCTGCCCCCCCGCCGGATGCGCCGGGTCAGGCGCCGCGCGCCGCCGCGAGGATCACCCTTGCGGTCAGCAGGTCGAGATGCGCGCCGCCGCCGTTCTTGAACACGGTGATGTCGTCGGGCGAGAGCCGTCCGCGCATGCCCTTGCACAGGTCGTTGAAATCGCCCAGCACGTCGGCCTCGGTGATGGCGCCGGCGGCGAGCGGCTTCATCAGCTCGCCGATGTGGTGGATCGTGGTCGCCCGCGAGTCGACGAAGAGCCGCCCGCGCTGCAGCGCCCGGTCGTCGGCCTCGCGCATGTCGGCGGTGAAGGCGCCGATCAGGTCGAGATGCGTGCCCCGGCTCAGCCAGTCGCCGAACACCACCGGCTCCATCGACATGGTCGCGGTGCTCACGATGTCGGCGTCATGCACTTCCGTCGCGAGGTCGGGGCCCGCCTGCACCACCGGGTAGCGGCCGGACATGGCGCGCACCAGCTCCGCCGCACGGTCCGGGTTGCGGTTCCAGATGCGCACCTGGCGCAGGCCGGGGAAGACGGCCGTGTAGGCCTCCACCAGCGAGCGGGCCACCTCGCCCGCCCCTACGATCAGCAGGCGCCGGCTGTCGGGCCGCGCGAGCAGCCGCGCGCCGAGCACGCTGTCGCCCGCGGTCTTCCAGCGGGTGACGAGGGCGCTGTCGATCACCGCCTCCACCGCGCCGGTCTCGTCGTTGAACAGCACCAGCGCGCCCTGCACGCTGGGCCGCCCCTTCGCCGCGTTGCCCGGCAGCACGGTGACCGATTTCACCGCCACGCCCTTGCCGTCGATCCAGGCCGAGCGCGAGAGCAGCACGTCCTCGCCGCGGTGCAGGAAGGTGTCGTCGATCTGCGCCTCGGCGCCCTTGTGGCCGGCGGCCAGCGCCTCGACCAGATCCACCCAGCTCATGCGGTTTCCGACACGCGCGGCGGTGATGAAGGGAACGACCATCGCTCACAGCCCCACGGAGATGAAGGCACGGGCGAGATCGCCCAGCCGGTCCTCGGGCAGGCCGGCGATATTCATCCGGCTGTCGCCGACCATGTAGATGCCGTGCTCGGCGCGCAGGCGCTCCACCTGCTCCGGGCTGGCGCCGAGGCGCGAGAACATGCCCCGGTGCCGGGCGAGGAAGTCGAACCGGTCGTCGTTGGCCTCGCGGCGCAGCGCATCGGCCAGGCCCTCGCGCAGCTTCAGCATGCGCAGGCGCATGCCCTCGAGCTCGGCCATCCAGCCGGCCCTGAGCGCGTCGTCGGTGAGCACGCCGGAGACCAGCGCCGCGCCATGGTCGGGCGGGAAGGAGAAATGCACCCGGTTCAGCGTCTCCATCGTGTCGCGCGCCATGCGGGCCGTGGCGGGCGACTGGCAGAGCACCATCGCCGCCCCCACCCGGTCGCGGTAGAGGCCGAAGTTCTTCGAGCAGGAGGCCGCGATCATCATCTGCGGCACCCTGGCGGCCATGGCGCGCACGCCGGCGGCATCCGCCTCCAGCCCGTCGCCGAAGCCCTGGTAGGCGAAGTCGACGAAGGGCAGGAAGCCCTGCGCCACCGCCATCTCGGCGATCTCCTCCCACTGCGCGAGGGTGAGGTTCGCGCCGGTGGGATTGTGGCAGCAGCCGTGCAGCAGGATGATGTCGCCCGGCCCCGCCGCGGCGAGATCGGCGCGCATCGCCTCGAAATCCACCTCGCGGGTGGCGGCGTCGAAATAGCGGTAGTTGCGCGCGGCGAGGCCGAGGTGCTTCACGATCGCGGCATGGTTCGGCCAGGTGGGGTCGGACATCCAGATGGTGACGTTCGGGTCGGCCATGCGCACCAGGTCGAGCAGCGTGTAGATGGCGCCGGTGCCGCCCACGCTCTGGGCGCCGGCCACCCGGCCGGGCTCGATCTCGCCCAGCACCAGCTCGCGCATCGCGCCGATGAACACGCCGTCACCGATCAGCGCCTTGTAGGTCTTGGTGGTCTCGGTTTCCCAGTGCCGCTGCTCGGCGGTCTTGATGGCGCGGACGATCGGGGTCTTCCCCTCCGCATCCTTGTAAACGCCCACCCCCAGGTCGACCTTGCCGCCGCGCGGGTCCGCGGCGAACTGGGCGATGAGGGCGATGATCTTGTCCGGGGCCTGCGCCGTGAGCTTCGAGAACATCGTCTATCTCCGTATCCAACGCCTAGTCGGTAGAGCACTCGCGAGTGCGGCGCAAGCCGTTCGGCGGAGACGGGGTAAAGACGCGGCACCGGGGGCGCTGCTGCCCCCGGCGCGGCAGGATCAGGCGCTCACCACGCCGTTGCGCAGCACCTGGCCGGGCCTGGCCCAGTCCGCGCGCCCGCAGAGCTGCAGCCCGATCTGGCGGATCTCCAGCGCGGCCTCGAAGTCGAAATAGAGCTGCAGGAACAGCTCCATGCGCTCGGGCACCGCCACCGCCGCCTCGTCGAAGCGCAGCAGGTCGGAGACATGCCCCCACTCCCGGCCGATGGACACCTCGGACCAGTAGTCGGTGAACTCGCCGCCCTTGTGGATGCGCAGGAAGTACTTCAGGCGGAAATAGTCGCCGTCGGCCCGGGCCAGGAGATCGAGGTTGGTGCCCTCGAGCATGTCGAAGCCGCGCACCGGCACGTCGGTGCGCAGCAGCCGGTAGCTGCCCGGCGCCCAGCTCTCCGGCATGTCGCTCACCGCGATGCGCAGCCCCCCCTCCTCGAGCGGCGAGAAGGCCTGGGTGGGCCCGGCATTGGCCTGGGGCACGTACCAGCCCTCGCAGAGCCGGCCGTAGGGCTCGATCTCGGCCGCCTCCTGCACACCCTCGAAGGTCTGGTTGGCAAGGCGGTTCTCAGAGAGGATGCTCGCGCCGGTGATGAAGCTGGTGCCGTCGACCAGCTTGCGCGAGAAGGACTCCACCAGCGTGCCGGGGATGTTGCCGCCCATGTAGCGCACGGCCTCCTTGAGCCGCCCGCAGGCGATCATCAGCCGCACCAGGTCCTCGCGGCGCTGCTCGCCCCAGGAGCCGCCGGTGCGCAGGCGCTTCATGTAGTCCGGCACCTCGGAGGAGCGCCAGATCTGCTCGCGGGCATAGGCGGTCTGCTGCGCCAGAACGGCGGCGGAGGACATCTCGACCAGGTCCTGCACGGTGGAGACCGGCAGGCGGTCGGCATGCGCGCGGATCATCCGCGCCACGCGGTTGCGGTTGAACAGCAGCAGCTCCGGCCCCTGCCCGCCCTGCAGCATCGAATCCTCGGCCAGCCGGTACCAGAACAGCGGCCGCGGCACCACCGTGGTGCGCCGCCCCATGAGCGCCGCCCGGGCGAAGAACTCGTAATCCTCGAAGCCCTGGCCGTATTCCTCGGTGAAACCGCCGATCTCCTCGAACATCGAGCGGCGCACGAGGGCGTTCGCATCGCCCATGAAATTGTCGAAGAGCTGCGCGGTCTCGCCGCCGCCCAGCGGCAGGTAGTAGCCGGTGATGTCCTCGCGCCCCTTCGGCCGCGGGTTGCGGAACCACTGCGCGAAGCAGGTGACGATGTCGGAGTCGGTGTGCAAGGCCACGCGCACCATCTGCGAGATCTCGTCGGGCAGCGAGATGTTGTCGTCGTCCATGAACTTCACGAAGGTGCCGCGGGCCTCGCGCACACCGGCGTTGCGCGCCGCGCCCAGGTAGGCGTTCTCCTGGCGCACGATGCGCACCTTCGGGTGCTTGCCCCAGGTCTTGACCAGCTCGGCCTGCACACCGGGGCGCGAACCGTCGTCGACGATGACGACCTCGATCTCGGGGTAGTCCTGCGCGAAGACCGAGTTCAGCGCCAGGCGCAGCATCTCGAGCCGGTTGTAATGGGTGATCACCACCGAGACGAGCGGAGGCTCCTGCGGGTCGGCCGCGTCCGGCGCCGCCGCGGGCGCGCCGGGCTGCGCCAGCAGGGCGTCGATGCGCTCCGACCAGGCCTCGATCGCTTCGGCATGGGTGTAGGACAGCCGGGCCGTGGGCACGCCGTCGGTGAGCGCCTCGATCAGCCGGTCCGCCATGGCGGCCCGCTGCAGCGGCAGGGCGATGGCCTCGGCATCCGCCGGCCGCAGCAGCTCCTGCGTGCCGCCCGCGGTGGAGCAGAGCATCGGCACGCCGCGGTTCACGCATTCCACCACCACGCAGGGGGCGTTCTCCTCCACCGAGGGCATCACCCCCAGCCGGCCCGGGCCGGTGAGATAGTCGAGCGCCTCCGACTGGGTGCAGGTCTCGAGAAAGGAGATCTCGAAGGGCCACTTGCGCGAGCGTTCGATCACGTAGGCGGTGCTGTCCATGCCGTTGAGCACCGAGCCGCGGCCGAGGAAGGTCACCTTGCGCGGCTGGTGGAGGCCGATCTGCACCAGCCTGTCGAGCGCGTTGCAGAACGAGACGATGCCCTTGCGCTGCTCGAGGCGGCCGAAGAACACGAACTCCTCCACGTCCGCCCAGGGGGCACCGGCCGGGCGCGGCGCCACCACGTCCTCCTCCACCGGGTGGGTGAGGTAGTGCTCGATCGGGTGCAGCGGCACGATGTTGCGTTCCACCGTGTGGCGGGCGGCGTCGAGCGCCCAGCCGTCGCGCAGGCACCAGTCGTAGATGTATTGCGAGGGCGAGGAGACATGGTCCGACAGCTCGACCGCCCGGCGCTCCATGAAGTCCTGCACGTAGGTCTGCTTGCTCGGCGTCAGGTCGCCGTTGATGGTCCGCGCCCAGCGGGCGGGCCCGTGCAGCACGGTCAGGATGCGGGTTCCCGCGAGATCACCGTTCTGCGCCTTGTCGAGGGCGGGATAATAGCCCAGTGCCCCGTATTCATGGAACACCGCCAGCTCCGGGCGCAGCTCGCGCAGCGCCTCGAGCGCCAGCCACGAGCTGGTGCGCACATCCGAAAGGTCGACCACGTCCGGATCGACGCTCGCGCGCGGATCGATGAATTCGACACCCAGGTCGGAGTAGTAGGCCCTGGCCCTCTCCACGTCCCAACCGCCGGAGTAGCTGCCCAGGTAGATGACGCAGACCCGGTACTTGCGGGCAAGCAGCGTCGTGAGCCCGAACACCGAGGTGGCAATTCCACCCCCCAGATAGGGGCCCAGTATCTCCGAACATACGAGCGCGACCACGATCTCACGGGATCGGAAACTGTGATCTTTCATGATCTGGCACTTTTCTCGCCGTGAAAGGAGGCTTGGTATCGGCAAGGATAAAAGGGTTTGTCTTCAAACACCGCACAAACGCTTGTCGTTACCCCAGACCGCACCAAGGGGCCCTCCTTCAACCTTAGGCTCCGCTCCCCGCGCGATCAAGACGGAACATCGCGTCACGCGGGTGCTGGAGCAATTCCGGGGGCCCCGCGCCGCGTTGCGGAATCCCCTCCCTGCGGCCCTTCGCCTAGCACCCTCCCGCACCTTTCGCAACGCAGCACGAACGGCTGCGGCGAAAGCCCCGCCCGCCGGTGCCGCGGGGCAGCGCAATCTTCGCTTCAATCACCCGGCTTTCGTTGCTAGACAAGCGCGCAAACCCGACAGCAGCGGAACCGATCGAGATGAAATTCACGCTTTCCTGGCTCAGGCAGCATCTGGAAACCGAGGCCAGCCTCGAAGAGATCACCTACGCGCTCACCGATCTCGGCCTCGAGGTGGAAGGCGTGGAGGACCCCGGCGCGCGTCTGGCCGCGTTCCGCATCGGCTACGTGCGCGAAGCAGAGCAGCACCCGGACGCGGACCGCCTGCGCGTGTGCAAGGTCGAGACCGCCGACGGGCTGCAGCAGATCATCTGCGGCGCGCCCAACGCGCGCGCCGGCATCCGCGTGGTCGTCGCCCGGCCGGGCGATTATATCCCCGGGCTCGACACCACCATCGCCGTGGGCAAGATCCGCGGCGTGGAGAGCTTCGGCATGATGTGCTCGGAGCGCGAGCTGGAGCTGTCGGAGGAGCATGACGGCATCATCGAGCTGCCCGAGGATGCCGAGGTGGGCCAGCGCTACGTCGACTACGCCAAGCTCGACGACCCGGTGATCGACATCGCCATCACCCCCAACCGCCCCGACGCGCTCGGCGTGGCCGGCATTGCGCGCGACCTCGCGGCCCGCGGCCTCGGCCGGCTGATCACGCCCGCGCCGGAGCCGGTGCCGGGCAGCTTCACCTCCCCCGTGGGGGTCAGCATCGACGCCTCGGCCCAGGCGCATTGCCCGCTCTTCCTCGGCCGCTATATCCGCGGCGTGAAGAACGGCCCCTCGCCGAAATGGCTGCAGGACAAGCTGCGCGCCATCGGCCTGCGCCCGATCTCGGCCCTCGTCGACATCACCAACTACATGACCATGGACCGCGCCCGGCCGCTGCACGTCTTCGACGCGAAGAACGTCGCCGGCGACATCCTGGTGCGCAAGGCCGCCCCGGGCGAGACCCTCACCGCGCTCGACGGCCGTGTCCACACGTTCGACGGTACCGAGACCCTGGTGTGCGACGCGAACGGCCCCTCCTCCGTCGGCGGGATCATGGGCGGCGAAGGCTCGGGCTGCGAGCCCGACACCACCGATGTCTTCGTGGAAGCCGCCTGGTTCGAGCCGGTCTCCACCGCTGCCACCGGCCGCCGGCTGAAGATCAACTCCGACGCCCGCTACCGCTTCGAGCGTGGGGTCGACCCCGAGTTCACCCGCCCCGGGCTGGAGATGGCCACGCGCCTCATCCTCGAGCTCTGCGGCGGCGAGGCCTCCGAGATCGTCACCGCCGGCGCGGTGCCCGAGACCGCGCGCAGCTACGGCCTCGACCCCGCCCGCGTGGTGAGCCTCGTGGGCATGGAGATCGCCGAGGAGGAGCAGGTGCGCACGCTCGAGGCGCTCGGCTTCGCCGTCACCCGCACCGGGGACAGGCTCTCGGCCGCCGTCCCCCCTTGGCGCCCGGACGTGCACGGCGAGGCGGATCTCGTGGAGGAGATCGCCCGCGTGGCCTCGCTCTCGAAGCTCGTCGGCAAGCCGATGTCCCGGGTCACCACCGGGGTCACCCGCCCCACCCTCACGCCGATGCAGATGCGCGAGCGCCGCGCCCGCCGCACCCTCGCCATGCTCGGCCTCAACGAATGCGTGACCTACACCTTCGTCTCCGACACCGAGGCGGCGCTCTTCGGCGGCGGCGAGCCGGCGCGCCGGCTGGAGAACCCGATCTCCAGCGAGATGACCAACATGCGCCCCAGCCTGCTGCCGGCGCTGCTCTCCGCCGCGGCGCGCAACCAGGCCCGCGGGCATGGCGAGATCGGGCTGTTCGAGATCGGCCCGCTCTTCGAGGGCGGCGAGCCGGGCGAGCAGAAGCTGGTCGCCGCCGCCATCCGCACCGGCCACACCGCGCCGCGCAACGCCTGGGGCAGCCGCCGCCCGGTCGACCTCTTCGACGCCAAGGCCGATGCCGAGGCCGTGCTCTCGGCCTGCGGCGCGCCGGTGGAGCGGCTGATGGTGCTGCGCGACGCCCTGCCCGACTGGTACCACCCGGGCCGCTCGGCCTGCCTGTCGCTCGGGCCGAAAACCCCGCTGGCGATGTTCGGCGAGCTGCACCCCAGGGTGCTCTCCGCGCTCGGCGTGAAGGGCCCGGCGGTGGCGCTCACCGTCTTCCTCGAGAACATCCCCTTCCCGCGCGCCAAGGGCACCACCCGCCCGGCGCTGGAAGTGTCGGACTACCAGGCCGTGGAGCGCGACTTCGCCTTCGTGCTCGACGACACGGTGGAGGCCGAGGCGGTGCTGAAAGCCGCCCGCGGCGCCGACAAGGGGCTGATCGAACGGGTCTCGGTGTTCGACATCTTCGCCGGCAAGGCCGCGTCCGAGCAGCTCGGCGAAGGCCGCAAGTCGCTCGCGATCTCGGTGCGCCTGCAGCCGAAATCGGGTACGCTCACCGACAAGGAGATCGACGCCGTGGCCGCGAAGGTGGTGGCCGCGGTCACCAGGGCCACGGGCGGCACCCTGCGCGGCTGAGCACCCCCTGCCTTCGGCCAGGGCCGCGCCCGGCGCGCGGCCCGGCCCCACGGAGGCCCGCCATGACCCGACGCATCGTGCGCGCAGACCATGTCGCGACCTACCCGGACCCGTTCCGGATCGCCCGCGGCGCGGCGCTGCGGCTCGACGGCCGCGAGGACATCTGGGACGGCCGCCGCTGGCTCTGGGCCACCGACCCCGGGGGCCGCGGCGGCTGGATCCCCGACACGCTCATCGCCCCCGAAGACGACCACCCCCGCGCCCTGCGCACCTACTCCGCCCTCGAACTGACCTGCCGCACGGGCGAGGCCCTGGAGATGCTCGAGAGCACCCATGGCTGGGGCTGGTGCCGCAGCGCCGCCGGCGCCGAGGGCTGGGTGCCCCTGCGCAACCTCGCGCCGCCAACGGCCGGAACGCCTGACGCAGGGCCTGAAGATTAACCCACAAGATATTGATATGGCGCCTGTTTCAGGCTGGCATGCACGGCGACGGCCCGTCTCAGCCTCCAACGCATCGCCGCGGCCCGCACCACACAACGCGCGTGAAGTCAGGCAGACAGCACGCTGAAAACGCGAGGTGACTCATTCTCGCATCGGCTCACATCACGGGCCGATTTCGGCTCCCGGAACGCCAGCCCCCGGATCACGGCACACAGATGCCGGCGCGCACCGCGCTCTCGCGCGATGCTCCGACCCGATGAAAAGGCCGGCGCATTGCTGCGCCGGCCCTTGTCATCCGCCGTGTCGGCCGGTCAGCCGGCCAGGGCCTTGTTGAGATACTCGTCGACCTTCTCGAGGAAGCCCATGGTGGTGAGCCACTTCTGGTCCGGGCCCACGAGCAGCGCGAGGTCCTTGGTCATGAACCCGTCCTCCACCGCCTTCACGGTCACCTTGTCGAGGGTCTCGGCGAACTCGAGGAGCTTCGCGTTGCCATCGAGCTTGGCGCGGTGCTTGAGGCCCCCGGTCCAGGCGTAGATCGAGGCGACGGAGTTGGTCGAGGTCTCCTTGCCCGCCTGGTGCTGGCGGTAGTGGCGGGTGACGGTGCCGTGCGCGGCCTCGGCCTCCACCGTCTTGCCATCGGGGGTCATCAGCACCGAGGTCATCAGCCCCAGCGAGCCGAAGCCCTGCGCCACGGTGTCGGACTGCACGTCGCCGTCGTAGTTCTTGCAGGCCCACACGTAGCCGCCGTTCCACTTCATCGCGCAGGCGACCATGTCGTCGATCAGCCGGTGCTCGTAGGTGATGCCGGCCTTCTTGAACTTGTCGGCGAACTCGGCCTCGAACACCTCCTGGAAAAGGTCCTTGAAGCGACCGTCATAGGCCTTGAGGATGGTGTTCTTGGTGGAGAGATACACCGGCCAGCCCAGCGACAGGCCGTAGTTCATCGAGGCGCGGGCGAAATCGCGGATCGAGTCGTCGAGGTTGTACATCGCCATGGTGACACCGGCGGAGGGGGCCTGGAACACCTCGCGCTCGATGGTCTCGCCATCCTCGCCCACGAACCTGATGGTGAGCTTGCCCTTGCCGGGGAAGCGGAAGTCGGTGGCGCGGTACTGGTCGCCGAAGGCGTGGCGGCCGACGACGATGGGCCGCGTCCAGCCCGGCACCAGCCGCGGCACGTTCTGGCAGATGATCGGCTGGCGGAAGATCACGCCGCCGAGGATGTTGCGGATGGTGCCGTTGGGCGAGCGCCACATCTGCTTGAGCCCGAACTCCTCCACCCGCTGCTCGTCCGGCGTGATGGTGGCGCATTTCACGCCCACGCCGTACTGCTTGATGGCGTTGGCGGCGTCGACGGTGATCTGGTCGTCGGTGCGGTCACGCTCCTCGATGCCGAGATCGTAATACTTCAGGTCGATATCGAGGTAAGGAAGGATCAGCTTCTGCTTGATGAAGTCCCAGATGATCCGGGTCATCTCGTCGCCGTCGAGCTCGACGACCGGGTTTTCAACCTTGATCTTCGTCATGTGCGGGCTCCTGTCCGTGATGGGGTCCGGGCCGTCTTAGCCCATCCCCTGCCACCGGGGAAGATGGTGCGGCGCATTTTTGTATGCAACCGTATACATTTCATGAACCCGGGCGCGGCACCTCGCCCGTTGCACTCTCCGGGGGCGCGCAGTATCACCCGTCACGCAAGGCGGCCGAGGAGTGGACATGAGCGCGACCGAGCGAAACGAGGCAGATCCCGCCGGCGGACCCGGCCCGGTGATGGTGCTCGTGAAGCCCCAGATGGGCGAGAACATCGGTGCCGCGGCGCGGGCGATGTGGAACTTCGGCCTCGACCGGATGCGCATCGTCGCCCCGCGGGACGGCTGGCCGAACTCGCGCGCCGTGGCCATGGCCTCCGGCGCCGGGCGGCTGCTCGACGAGGCGATGGTGACCGAGACCAGCGCCGAGGCCACCGCCGACCTCAACTACATCTTCGCCACCACCGCCCGGCCGCGCGACATGATCAAGCCGGTGATGACGCCCGAGCACGCCATGCGCCTCGCGGCACAGAAGATCGCGGCCGGCGAGAAGGTGGGCGTGCTCTTCGGCGCCGAGCGCGCCGGCCTCGAGAACGAGGACGTGGTGCGCGCCAACGCCATCATCACCGTGCCGGTGAACCCTGCCTTCGCCTCGCTCAACCTCGGGCAATGCGTGCTGCTCACCGCCTACGAGTGGCGCCGGCAGGTGACCGAGACCGAGGGCGAGACCCTCGAGCTGGGTCGCACCCGCATGGCCGAGACCGGCGAGGTGGAGCGTTTCGTGGACAGCCTCACCGAGCGGCTGGAGACGGCGGGCTTCTTCTGGCCCGAGCACAAGCGCCCGTCGATGGAGGCGAACCTGCGCAACATCTTCGCGCGCGCGCCCCTCACCGACACCGACCTGCGGACATTCTACGGCGTGGTGCGCGCGCTTGCCGAGCGCAGCCGCCCGCGCGAGAGCTGAGGACCGACCCCATGAGCCAGAAGCGCAGCATCTTCGTCGAGGTCTCCGACACCGGGCCCAAGCCCGCCGCGGTGCCCGGCGCCGCCCAGGCGGCGAAGCGCCGCGCGCGCCGGCAGATCTCGGTCTGGCTCATGCTCATCTTCGTGATGCTGGTGGCGATGATCGCGGTGGGCGGGCTCACCCGGCTCACCGATTCCGGCCTGTCGATCACCCAGTGGAAGCCGCTCACCGGCGCGCTGCCGCCGCTCTCGCAGGCGGACTGGGAGGCGGAATTCGCCCTCTACCAGCAGATCCCGCAGTTCGAGCTGATCAACAAGTCCATGACCGTGGACGAATTCAAGTCCATCTACTGGTGGGAGTGGAGCCATCGGCAGCTCGGCCGGGCCATCGGGCTCGTCTGGGCGCTGGGGTTCTTCTGGTTCCTGCTGCGCCGCAAGATCCCCACCGGCTGGACCCCGCGGCTGCTCGGCGTGGGGCTGCTGGGCGGGCTGCAGGGCGCCATCGGCTGGTGGATGGTCTCCTCGGGGCTCACCGGCGAGATGGTGAGCGTGGCGAGCTACCGGCTGGCGACGCATCTCGGGCTGGCCTTCCTCATCCTCGGGCTCATCGCCTGGTTCGTCTTCCAGCTCCGGCGTGACGAGGCCACGCTGCTGCAGGCCCGCCGGCAGGCGCAGGCCGGGCTGAAGGGCCTCACCGGCGTGCTGGTGGCGCTCGCCTTCGCACAGATCCTGCTCGGCGCGCTGGTGGCCGGCATCGACGCGGGCCGCGGCTACATCGACTGGCCGATGATGAACGGCGAGTTCCTGCCCTCCGAGAGCTTCGACTACCAGCCGCTCTGGACCAATTTCTTCGAGAACCCCGCGCTGGTGCAGTTCAACCACCGCATGCTGGGCTACGTGGTGTTCGTGTTCGGGCTGTTCCTCTGGGCCCGGGCGCGGCGCGCGGCGCTCTCGGGCGTGCGGCGGGCCTATTCGGCGATGGCGGCCATGCTGGTGCTGCAGGTGGTGATCGGCATCGCCACGGTGATGCACGCGGCGCCGGTGGGCCTCGCGCTTCTCCACCAGGTGGGCGCCGTGGTGCTGTTCTGCCTCATCCTGCGCGCGCGCTTCGAGGCCGCCTACCCGGCCGAGGAGCGCATCCGCGGCCGGGCCTGACGCGCTCAGCCCTGCCAGCGGGGGGCGCGTTTCTCAAGGAAGGCGGTGATGCCCTCGGCGGTGTCATCGTCCATCATGTTGAGCGCCATCACCTCGCCGGTGTGGGCATAGGCCTGCTGCAGGCCCATCTCCGCCTGCTCGTAGAAGGCGCGTTTGCCGATGCGCACCGCGGTGGCGAGCTTGGCGGCCACGGTGGCGGCCAGCTCCTGCGCCGCCGCGTCGAGCCCGGCCTCCGGCACCACGCGGTTCACCAGCCCCAGCTCGCGCGCCCGCGCAGCGTCGATGAACGCGCCGGTGGTGAGCATCTCGAAAGCGTGTTTCGCCGGGATGTTGCGGGTGAGCGCCACCATGGGCGTGGAGCAGAACAGGCCGATGTTCACCCCGTTCACCCCGAAACGCGCCCCCTCTCCGGCCACCGCCATGTCGCAGGTGGCGACGAGCTGGCAGCCCGCCGCCGCCGCCAGCCCCTGCACCTGCGCGATCACCGGCTGCGGCAGAAGGGTGATCGAGGTCATCACCTTCGAGCACTTGGCGAAGAGCGCGCGGAAGGCCTCGGCGCCGCCGTCCGGCGCCTGGCGGGCGGCGCTCATCTCGCGCAGGTCGTGCCCGGCGCAGAAGGCCCGGCCGGCGCCGCGCAGCACCACGGCGCGGATGTCGCGGTCCTGCTCCAGCGCATCGAGTGCGGCCTGCAGCGCGTCGAGCATCGCGTCGGAGAGCGGGTTCAGCCGCTCGGGCCGGTTGAGGGTGAGCGTGGCGACCCCGGCCGCATCCTCGCGCGTGAGCAGATCTTCCATCCCCGGTGTTCCTTTTCTTGCCTCGGCATCGCCGCCAGCTTAGGCAATGGGAAACGAATGACAACGGGGAGGAACGGCGGATGCAGCCGGTGATGGATGCCGCGGCGCTGGAGCGGTTCATGGCAGAGGAGTTTCCGCAGATGGCCCCGCGCTTCCGGGTGACTGCGGTCGCGCCGATGCGGGTGGACGTGGCGATGGCCGTCACCGGGGCCGACCTGCGGCCGGGCGGCACGGTCTCCGGCCCCACGATGTTCGCCCTCGCCGACTGCGCCTACTACCTCGCCACCCTGTCGATGATCGGGCCGAAGGCGCTGGCGGTCACCACGAGCTGCTCCATCGACTTCATGCGCAAGCCGGGCACGGCCGGGCTCACGGCGGAGGCGCGCATCCTCAAGCTCGGCCGGGTGCTGAGCGTGGGCGACGTGCTGATCCGCTCCGAGGGCATCGAGGCCCCGGTCGCGCGCGCCAGCCTCACCTATTCCATCCCGCCGCGCTGAGGGGGGCGGGCCGCACGCGCAGGAAATCATCCGGACGAGCCGCCATCACCCACCGGATGGCCCGGGCGGGCGCGTCCGGAGGGCTCATGCGGACCAGCGGTTTCCCGGCCATTCTACCCGCCGCACCCCGCTCACCACCAGGCACGGAGGGTCGCGCCCGACCCTGGGTGGGCGCAGATACGCCTGTGGTCAGCGGTTTATCGTGAAAGCCCCGGACGACGGCTGAACGGCAAGCGACATCGCCATCGCGCCCTCCCGGGGGAGGGTCGGGCGCGGCCCGGGCTGGTCGCCCGGGCGACAGGATGACGTGGAGACCGGGGCCGCCGGGCCGCAAAGCGAGACCAACCGCTCGGGGGCAAGACCACCCCTGGCCCCGACACCGGAGTGCAACGCCGAACCCTGCGGAACACCGCAAGGCAGGCCCGAGCCTGGCCTCTCGCCGCAAATCTCCGGGCACGGGCCGTGAGGCCAAAGGCCTTGCCATCACGCCCGCGCGGGGTACGCAGTTTCCCGGGCGGTGTCCTTGCTCGTGGTCGTGCCTGAGGCTGAAGGAGCAGGCGGCGGGGCGCTCCCGCAAGGATGGAGACCAATGCGCCGGCAAGCGAAAGCTCCCCACGCTCAGACTGTTTCGCCCACCTCGATCATGTCCTTCACCTTGGCGGTGAGATCGTTGAGCGAGAAGGGCTTGGCGAGGAACACGGCGCCGGCGAGGGCGTCGCCATCCTCCTTGAACACCTCCTCGGCATAGCCCGAGACGAAGATCACCTTGATGTCCGGCCGGGTGCGGCGGGCCTCGCGCACCCAGGTGGGGCCGTCGACGCCGGGCATCACCACGTCGGACACCAGCAGGTCGATGCGCTGCTCGGCGTCGCCGGTGATCTCAAGGGCCTCCTCGCCGGAGGCGGCCTCGAGCACGGTGTAGCCGCGCAGGCGCAGGGCGCGGGCGGCGAAGGAGCGCACCGGTGCCTCGTCCTCCACCAACAGCACCGTGCCCTTGCCGGTGAGATCGCGCCCGCTCTCGCTCGGCAGCTCGATCACCGCGTCGCCCGCCGGCTCGCCCTCGTAGACCGGCAGGTAGATCGAGAAGGTCGACCCCCGGCCCGGCACGCTGGCGGCGAAGATGAACCCGCCGGTCTGCTTCACGATGCCGTAGGCGGTGGAGAGGCCGAGCCCGGTGCCCTCGCCCGGGCGCTTGGTGGTGAAGAAGGGCTCGAAGATCTTGTTGCGCCGGTCCTCGGGGATGCCGCAGCCGGTGTCGGCCACCTCGATCAGCACGTAGTCGCCCGCCGGGATGGTGGCCCGGTCGCGCTCCACGTCGTGGCGCAGGTGAAGGTTGCGGGTGGAGATGAACACCTCGCCGCCCTGGGGCATCGCGTCGCGCGCGTTCACCACGAGGTTCATGATCACCTGCTCGAACTGGCGCTCGTCGACCTTCACCGGGCCGATGTCGCGGTCGCTCTCGATGCGCAGGGTCACGCGCTCGCCCAGCAGGCGGTTGAGCAGGTGGGTGAGCTCGGAGAGCGTCTCCACCATGTTCAGCACCTTCGGGCGCAGGGTCTGCTTGCGCGAGAAGGCGAGGAGCTGGCGCACGAGGGCCGCGGCGCGGTTCGCGTTCTGGCGCACCTGCAGCAGGTCGCCGTGGTCGGCGTCACCGGCCTCGTGGCGCAGCAGCAGCAGGTCGCAATGGCCGCAGATGGCGGTGAGCAGGTTGTTGAAATCATGCGCCACGCCGCCGGCGAGCTGGCCCACGGCCTGCATCTTCTGGCTCTGCACGAACTGGGCCTCGAGCGCCTTCATCTCGGTGGCATCCGAGATCACCGCGATCACCGAGATGTCGCCCTCCACCACCAGCCGGTTGAGCGCCACCTGCAGGAAGAGGTCTCGGTCGCCGCCGCGGGAGCGCGCGATTTCCGAGCGGGCGAGCCGCCGGCCGCGCGAGACTTCCATCAGCCGGTCGGGGATGGAGCGGCCAAGCCCCTCCACCAGGTCGCTCAGCGGCAGGCCGGGCACCGCGCGCTCGCCCAGCAGGGCGCGCGCGGCGCGGTTCACGAACACGAGTTCGCCCGACATGGTGAGGCGGGCGAGGCCCACGGGCAGATGGTCGAGGAACCGGTCGGGCGTGACGCCATGCGCCTCCGCCGGGTCGGTGGGGAAGAGGAAGAGCTCGCGCGTGCCGTCGGGCAGCTCCTTGACCAGGCAGCGCAGGCTCTCCTCCGGCCGGCCGCGCAGCGTGTGCACGCCGCCGGGGCGCAGAGGCGGGTCGCCCAGCAGCTCGGAGAGCGTGGTGGGCACCTTGCCGTCAGGCCCGAGCACGCGGCGGTTCATCCGCACGATGCGCTCGCCATGCCCGAGCGAGACCTGGAGGAAGGGCGCGGAGCGATAGTCCGGCGCCGCGGCGGAATCGATGGCGAGCGTGCGCATCACCCGCCATTCCAGCAGGTCGCTGCCCAGCCGGGCCACGCGCACCCGCGAGTAGCCGCCCGCGCCGGGGTCGAGCACGGCCGTCGCCTCCTTGCCGGCTGCGGCACGGCGGGCGAGGCCGGGCACCAGCCCGTCCGCCGCCTGGCCCCAGTGGCGCAGGCAGCGGCCGATCTCGTGCCGGTCCGCCCGGCGCACGAGGCGGCGCATCTCCAGGTTGCACGAGAGCACCCTGCCGGACAGGTCGGTGAGGGCCATCGGATCGGCCACCTGGCCGTAGAGGAGCTGGAAGGCCGCCGGGTGGCGCCGCTCGTTGCGCCCGGTCTGCGAGCGCAGCACCAGCGAGAGCCCGCCCACCAGCAGCAGGCCGCCGCCGAAGGAGACCAGCGCCATGTGCAGGCCCGGGGTCGACCCCGGACCGCGGGCGGCGAGGCTGAGCAGGATCGCCCCGACCCCGACGATGAGCAGGATGAGCGGCAGTCGCGGCATCTCGCCGATTGCCTGCCTGTGTTCGGTCGGCTGCGCCCGATTGACCATGCGAAACGTCCCGCCCTCCCCGTCCGGACCGATGCGTATATCCGCATCCCACGTCCATGCTTAAGGAATAGTAAACAGAACACATGTTCGCGCGGGACGCGACTGTTGCGTGCATCGCGCCGAGGCCTCCCGCCCGCCTCGCGTCAGGCGGGGAGGATCAGTCCCGGCGGGTCATGCGGGCGGCGAAGAAGCCGTCGCCCCCGTCCTGCGGGGTCAGGCGCAGGGTCTCGCCGGGTGTGAATTCCGGGGCCCGGGCGAGGAAGGCCTCCACCCGGTCGTCGTTCTCCTCCGCCAGGAGCGAGCAGGTGGCGTAGACGAAGCTGCCGCCGGGGCGCACGTGGCGGGCGGCGGCATCCATCACCCGGTCCTGGAGCCGGGTGAGCGCGGTGAGGTCCTGGGGAGTGAAGCGCCATTTCGCGTCCGGGTTGCGCCGCCAGGCGCCGGTGCCCGAACAGGGCGCGTCGGCCAGCACGAGGTCGCAGCCGAGCGCCGGGCCGCGACCGCCGGAGGGGCCCTCGGGGGCGATGGTCTCCACCGTGAGCCCGGCGCGGGCGGCGCGGGGGGCGAGATCCTTCATGCGGGCCGGCGCCACGTCGTGGGCGATGAGCCGGCCCTGCCCGGCCATGTGCATGCCGAGCGCCAGGGTCTTGCCGCCCCCGCCCGCGCAATAGTCAAGCACGGTGAGCCCGGGCCGCGCCCCGGCGAAACGCGCCACGCGCTGGCTGCTGAGGTCCTGGATCTCCACCCGACCGTCGAGGTAGGCGGCGGCGCGGCGCAGGGCGCGGGCACCGGCCTGCACGCGCAGCGCGGCGGGCTCGGCCGCGAGCGGCACCGCGCCAAGGCCCTCCGCCGCGAGGGCGGCCAGCGCCTCCTC
Organism: Oceanicella sp. SM1341; assembly: GCF_003448965.1. GTDB lineage: Bacteria > Pseudomonadota > Alphaproteobacteria > Rhodobacterales > Rhodobacteraceae > Paroceanicella. The sequence continues at coordinate 32,335 of NZ_QRGC01000001.1, read as the reverse complement.
CGGCGTGCAGCGCAGCAGGTTCACCCGCAGATCGAGCGGCGCGCGGTGGCGCAGGGCTTCCATCACCGGCTCGAGCTCGTCGCCCAGGGCGCGGGCAAGCGGCTCCTCCATCCAGTCGGGGAAGTCGAGCCGCTCGGCGAGGGGCATCGCAGGCGCGGCGGCGAGGGCCCCGCGCTCGGCCGCGCTCAGCGGAGCCGGCCCGTGCGGACGGCCGTCGAACAGCGTCTCGTCATCGCCCGCGAGGCCCACGACGAGGCCGCGCCCGGTTTCCGCCCCGCCGCGACGGGCGAGCGTGCGCCGGCAGCGCAGGGCGTCGTAGACATGGTCGGCGATGGCGGCCCGGTCCTTCGCCCCGGCGAAGCGCCGGCTTCGCCCCCAGGCCGCGAGCGCACGATCGGCTGCGGCTCCGGAGAGCACGTCGTCGAGGATTTCAATGGCGGCTGAGAGTCGGGCTGCGGGTGTCATGGCGCGGAGGTGCCCTATCCGGCGCCCCTTGGCAACCCGGTACTCTTGGCAATTGACGCCGATCCGTGCTCAACTCCCGAGCGAAGCACCCGGGACACACTCTCCGAGGAGGACAGACCTTGCCCCGCGCCCCGATCGCCCCGCTGACCGCACTTCTCGCCACCGCGCTCCTGGCCGCGAGCGCCGCGGCACAGGAGCTTCCCGCCGCCGGCGACCAGCCCGAACGCACCTTCGAGACCGTGGCGGCCGCGCGCGGCGAGGCCCGGCGCGAGATGGTGGTGGCCGCCCACCCGGCAGCCACCGCGGCGGGCATGGCGATGCTCGAGCGGGGCGGCTCGGCGGCGGACGCGGCCATCGCGGTGCAGATGATGCTCAACCTCGTGGAGCCGCAGAGCTCGGGGATAGGCGGGGGCAGCTTCATCCTCTACTGGGACGCGGCGGGCCAGGGCCTCGTGACCATCGACGGCCGCGAGACCGCCCCCCGCGCCGCCGGCCCGGACTACTGGCTGGGCGAGGACGGCGCGCCGCTCGCCTTCTTCTCCGCCGTGCCGGGCGGCCGCTCGGTGGGGGTGCCGGGCACGCTGCGCGCCTTCGAGAAGCTGCACGCCCGACATGGCCGCCTGCCCTGGGCCGATGCCTTCGCCCCGGCGATCGCGGCCGCCGAGGCGGGGTTCGAGGTGTCGCCCCGCATGGCCGCCTCCATCGCCGAGGCGCCGGTGCTCGACGCCTTCCCGGCCGCGAAGGCGTATTTCTTCACCGAAGCCGGCGCCCCCCGCCCCGCCGGCAGCCGGCTGGCGAACCCCGATCTCGCGCGCAGCTTCCGCCTGGTCGCCGCACAGGGGGCGGACGCCTTCTACGAGGGCTCCATCGCCGGCGACATCGTCGCCGCCACCCGGGATGCGCCGATGAACCCCGGCCTGCTCACCCGCGAGGATCTCGCCGCCTACGAGGCGGTGGAGCGCCCGGCTGTCTGCGCGCCCTACCGGGCCCGGGAGGTGTGCGGCATGGGCCCGCCCTCCTCCGGCGGGCTCACGGTGGGGCAGATCCTGATGCTGCTCTCGGGTTTCGATCTCGCCGCCTCCGGCGACAGTGCCGAAACTTGGCATCTCTTCGCCGAGGCCTCGCGCCTCGCCTATGCCGACCGCGGGCTCTACATGGCCGACAGCGACCTCACCGGGATGCCCGAGGGCCTGCTCGACCCCGCCTATCTCGCCGCCCGCGCGAAGCTGATCGACCCCGCGGCCCGCGCGGCCGAGGCGGCGCCCGGCAGCCCGCCCTGGAAGGAAACCCGCCTGCGCGCGCCCGACACCCAGCCCGAGCGCCCCGGCACCACGCATTTCGTGATCGTGGACCGCTACGGCGACATGGCCTCGGTGACCTCGAGCATCGAGACCGGCTTCGGCTCGCGCCTCATGGTCGGCGGCTTCCTGCTCAACAACGAGCTCACCGATTTCAGCTTCCGCCCGGAGGCAGACGGCAAGCCGGTGGCGAACCGGGTGGAGGCGGGCAAGCGCCCGCGCTCCTCCATGGCCCCCACCATCGTGCTGGAAGACGGCCGGCCGGTGCTGCTCACCGGCTCGCCCGGTGGCTCGCGCATCATCGAATACGTGGCGGAGAACGTGATCCGCATCCTCGACCTCGGCCAGGACCCGGCCGAGGCGGTTTCGGCCGGCCATGTCGTCGAGCGCGGCTCGGGGGTGGAGCTGGAGAGCGGCACCGGCGCCGAGGCGCTGGCCGAGGGGCTGCGCGCGCTCGGCCACGCGCCGGAACCGGCCAACCTGAATTCGGGCCTGCACGTGATCCTCGTCACCCCCGACGGACTGATCGGCGCCGCCGATCCGCGCCGCGAGGGCGCGGTGGCAGGGAACTGAACCCCGCCCGGCCGCGTTCGCTCCGCAAAGGAGGACGTGACGATGCCGATGAAGACCATTGCATTGGGTTTTGCCGCCCTCGCCGCCGGCGAGGCCGCCCAGGCGGCCTGTTCCGACGAGGTGGGCGCGCTGCGCCAGGAAGTGTTCCGGCTGGAGCAGGCGGCGCTGCGCGACCAGGAGCCGAACAACCTCATCGTGCAGATGTCCGACGGCTCGCTGCGCGACCTGCGTGGCGAGGAGGAGGTGTCGCAGCCCCTCGAAAGCTGGTTCGACGACGCGGGCGAACGCGAAAGCTTCATGGTGGGGCTGCGGGGTGCCGAGCAGGCGCTGGTCGACGGCGACGAGGACAGTTGCCAGGAGGCCTACAACAAGCTCAGGACGCTCTACGAGGGCCGCACGCGGATCGAGGACGATGCTCCCCCGGCCGAGGCCCCGGCCAGCAACTGACCATGCGCTGAAGGCGCCCCGCCGCACCCGAGCGCCACGGGCGCGCCCTTCAGGCTGCGGCGGACTTGAGGCGACCGTGGGTCGCCTCGGCGAAGGCCGTGAAGAGCGCGCGGGACACCGGATCGTCGCCCGCGCGCCATTCCGCGTGCCACTGCACGGCCATCGCGAAGTTGCACGCCCCGGCGATATGCAGCGCCTCGGCGGTGCCGTCCGGCGCGTAGCCTTCGATCACGACGCGTGAGCCCGCGTCGATAACCCCCTGCCCGTGCAGCGAATTCACCTGGATCACGTCCGAGCCGAACAGCTGGGCGAACTTGCCGCCGGGGGTGAGGTTCACCGGGTGGCGCAGGGCGAACTTCTCCTCCAGCGTGCCGTCGGGCGGCATGCGGTGGTTCATCCGGCCCGGCAGGTCGCGGATCTCCGGGTGGAGGGTGCTGCCGTAGGCGACGGCGAATTCCTGGAAGCCGCGGCACAGGCCGAGGATCGGGATGCCGCGCTCCACGCAGGCGCGGATGAGCGGCAGGGTGAGCCCGTCGCGGCGCGGATCGAAGGGGCCGTGGCCGGGAGTTTCCTCGTGGCCGTAGAGCGAGGGGTGCACGTTGGGCCGCCCGCCGGTGAACACGAAGCCCGCACAGGCTTCCACCAGGTCGGCCACCGCCACCGCCTCGGGCATGGAGGGCACGATGAGCGGCACCGCATCGCAGACGTCGGCGACCGCGGCGATGTTCATCTCTCCCGCCGCCTGGGTGCGGTAGTCATTGTTGATGAGGTGGTGGTTCCCGATGATTCCGATGACCGGACGCGCCATGCCGCACTCCTTCCTGCTGCAATGCAGAATAGTCACGGGAATCCCGCGCGTCGAGATGTCACGGGGAGAAAATACCGGCAAAACAGTGTTTCGCCGGTATTGACGTCACGGCTCCTTGGCGCCCCCCAGGAGGCGACGCATCAGCGCCCCTCCGGTGGCGGCATACCGGCGACCCCGCCGGGGAGACACATCGGCGCCCCTCCGGGGCGACGCATCAGCGCCCCTCCGGGGCGACGCATCAGCGCCCCTCCGGGGAGACGCACCGGCGCCCCTCCGGGGCGACGCGCGTCAGGCCCGGGCCGCCTTGAGTTCGAGCCGCCGGGCGTGCAGCACCGGCTCGGTGTAGCCCGAGGGCTGCTCCACCCCGCGGAACACGAGGTCGCAGGCCGCGAGGAAGGCCGGGCCGTCGAAGCCGGGCGCCATCGGGGTGTAGAGCGCATCGCCGGCGTTCTGGCGGTCCACCACCTCGGCCATGCGCTTCATCACCGCCATCACCTGGTCCTCGGTGGCGACACCGTGGTGCAGCCAGTTGGCCATGTGCTGGCTGGAGATGCGGCAGGTGGCGCGGTCCTCCATCAGCCCGACGTCATGGATGTCGGGCACCTTGGAGCAGCCCACGCCCTGGTCGACCCAGCGCACCACGTAGCCCAGGATGCCCTGCGCGTTGTTCTCCAGCTCGGCGGTGATCTCCTCCTCCGACCAGTTGTGGCCGGGGCTCGCCACCGGCACCGTGAGGATGTCGGAGAGCTTCGCGCGCGGGCCGCCGGCGGCGATCTCCTTCTGCCGGGCGAAGACGTCCACCTCGTGGTAATGCGTCGCGTGCAGGGTGGCGGCGGTGGGGCTGGGCACCCAGGCGGTGTTGGCGCCGGATTTCGGGTGGCCGATCTTCTGGGACAGCATGTCGGCCATCCGGTCGGGCGCCGCCCACATGCCCTTGCCGATCTGCGCGCGCCCCGAGAGGCCGCAGGCGAGGCCCACGTCGACGTTGTTGTCCTCGTAGGCGGAGATCCAGGGCTCGGCCTTCATGTCTCCCTTGCGGATCATCGGGCCGAGCTCCATCGAGGTGTGGATCTCGTCGCCCGTGCGGTCGAGGAAGCCGGTGTTGATGAACACCACCCGCGCCTTCGCCACCCGGATGCATTCCTTGAGGTTCACCGTGGTGCGGCGCTCCTCGTCCATGATGCCGATCTTCACCGTGTTCGGCGCGAGGCCGAGCACCTGCTCCACCTTCGTGAAGATCCGGTCGGTGAAGGCCACTTCCTCGGGCCCGTGCATCTTGGGCTTGACCACGTAGACCGAGCCGCAGACCGTGTTGCGCGCGCCCTCGCCCTTCTTCAGGTCGTGCAGGGAGCACAGCACGGTGCACATGGCGTCGAGCAGACCCTCGAAGGCCTCCGCCCCGTCGCGGGTGAGCACGGCGGGCGTGGTCATCAGGTGGCCCACGTTGCGCACCAGCATCAGCGAGCGGCCCTTCACGGTGAAGCTGCCGCCGGAGGGCGCGGTGAACTCGGGGTCGGGGTTGAGGGTGCGGGTGAAGGTCTCGCCGCCCTTCGTGACCGTCTCGGAGAGGTCGCCGCGCATCAGGCCCAGCCAGTTGCCGTAGGCCAGCGCCTTGTCCTCGGCGTCCACGGCGGCGACGGAATCCTCGCAGTCCATGATCGCGGTCACCGCGGCCTCGAGCCAGACGGCGTCGATGCCCGCGGGGTCCGTCCTGCCGATGGCGCCGTTGCGGTCGACCACGATCTCGATCATCAGGCCGTTGTTGCGGAACAACAGGCCCAGCCCGCCGCCGATCTCGCGCGCGCCGGCGAAGCGGCCGGGCTCGGCCAGCGCCGTCTCGCCGGCGTTGGAGGTGAGGCTCACCCCCTCCGGGCCCACCGACCAGGAGGTGACATCGGCGTGCGAGCCGCGGGTGAGCGGAAGGGCGCGGTCGAGGAAGGCCTTGGCCCAGGCGATCACCTCCGCGCCGCGGGCGGGGTCGTACCCCTTGCCCGAGGGCGTGGAGCCGAGCGCGTCGGTGCCGTAGAGCGCGTCGTAGAGATTGCCCCAGCGGGCGTTGGCGGCGTTGAGCGCGTAGCGCGCGTTCATCACCGGCACCACCAGCTGCGGGCCGGCGATGGTGGCGATCTCGGGGTCGACGTTGCCGGTCTCCACCTCGAAGGCGCCGCCCTCGGGCACGATATAGCCGATCTCGCGCAGGAAGGCCTCTTCCTCGGCGACATCGAGCGGCTGGCCCCGGCGGGCCTTCGACCAGGCGTCCACCTGCTCCTGCAGCTCGGCACGGCGGGCGAGCAGGCGGCGGTTGTCATCGGCGAAATCGTGCAGCAGCTCCGACAGCCCGGCCCAGAAGGCCTCGGGCGTGACACCGCTGCCGGGCAGCGCGCGCGCCTCGATCAGCTCGCACAGCGGACGGGCCACCTGCAGCCCGTGGCGGTCCAGTCTCTCGGCCAGTCTCTCGGTCATCGGCGCAGCCTCCATGAAGTGTCTCGTTCCGGGACAGGGTAACTCTGTTTCCGCGGCAAGAGATGACGTTTCCGATCGGAAACGTAAAGCGGTCATGGATGGCGTTTCCACCTGTCGGAAACGCCGGCCGCAGGGGCCGGCGGTTCACATCCTCTGCGGATCACTGGCCCGGCGGGCACTGGCCCGGCAGGTCACTGGCCCGGCGGGCGCTGGCCCGGCGGGCGCTGGCCCGGCAGATCACTGGGTCGTGGCGGGCGGCTCGGCCTGCGGGGCGGTCACGCCGGCGGGTTCTCCAGGCTCGTTGCCCTTGTAGGACAACTCGAAGAACCACACCACGATGAGCCCCACACCCACCAGGACGGCGAGGGCCATGCCGATCAGCGGCCAGCGGTGCTGTTTCTTCTGCCGCTCGAGGTTCGTGTCGGGGGCGCTCATTTCCTCTTCCTTTCGGTGTGTTGCTGTTCAGGGGCCCTCCGGCGGTTGAAGGCCCCTCTCATCAGGGCTAACGTCCCGATCACCGCAAAGGTTCACATTCCCGCCCCGCAATCGACGGAGGCCGGGACACGCCCGGACGAGGAGAGCGATGGCCATGAGAGATGCGATGCACGGGGCTGTGCGCCTCACCGATTACGCGCCCGCGCCGTGGAACGTGGAAACGGTGGAGCTGACCTTCGCGCTCGACCCCCATGCCACGCGGGTGACCGCGCGCATCCGCTTCCGGCCCAACCCCGCCGCGGCCCCCGGCCAGGGCCTGTGGCTCGACGGCGAACACCTCGAGCTGGTCTCCGCGAGCATCGACGGCGCGCCCGTGCAGCCCGATGTGACGACCGAGGGCCTGTCGCTCCCCGCCGCCGCCCTGCCGGCCGAGGGCTTCACCTGGGAGGCGGTGACCGAGATCGACCCGGCCGAGAACACCTCGCTCGACGGGCTCTACATGTCGAACGGCATGTACTGCACCCAGTGCGAGGCCCAGGGCTTCCGCAAGATCACCTACTACCCCGACCGGCCGGACGTGATGGCCCGCTTCCGCGTGCGCATCGAGGGGCCGCAGCGGGTGAAGCTCTCCAATGGCAATCCCGTGGGCGCGGGCGAGGGCTGGGCCGAGTGGGAAGACCCCTGGCCGAAGCCCTCCTATCTCTTCGCCCTCGTGGCGGGCGACCTCATCTCGCATGATGACAGTTTCACCACCGCCTCGGGCCGCGAGGTGGCGCTGAAGATCTACGTGCGCCCCGGCGACGAGGACCGCTGCGCCTACGCGATGGACGCGCTCAAGCGCTCGATGGAATGGGACGAGCGCGCCTATGGCCGCGAATACGACCTCGACCTGTTCATGATCGTGGCGGTGGACGATTTCAACATGGGCGCGATGGAGAACAAGGGGCTGAACATCTTCAACTCCAAATACGTGCTCGCCAGCCCCGACACCGCGACCGACCGCGACTACGAGCTGATCGAGGGCATCATCGCCCACGAGTATTTCCACAACTGGACCGGCAACCGCATCACCTGCCGCGACTGGTTCCAGCTCTGCCTCAAGGAAGGCCTCACCGTGTTCCGCGACCAGTGCTTCAGCGCCGACCAGCGCTCGGAGCCGGTGAAGCGCATCGCCGACGTGCTGATGCTGCGCGCGCGCCAGTTCCGCGAGGATGCGGGGCCGCTCGCCCACCCGGTGCGGCCCACGGAATACGTCGAGATCAACAATTTCTACACCGCCACGGTCTACGAGAAGGGCGCGGAGGTGATCCGCATGCTCCGCCTGCTGGTGGGCGATGCGCTCTACCGCCAGGCGCTCGACCTCTACTTCGAGCGGCATGACGGCCAGGCCTGCACCATCGAGGACTGGCTGAAGGTGTTCGAGGACGCGACGGGCCGCGACCTCGCGCAGTTCGCCCTGTGGTATTCCCAGGCCGGCACGCCGCGCCTGCGCGCCCGCACCGACTGGGCGGAGGGCGTGCTCACCCTCACCCTGTCACAGGAGGTGCCGCCCACCCCCGGCCAGCCGCAGAAGGCCCCGATGGTGATCCCGGTCGCCACCGGCTTCCTCGCGCCCGACGGCTCGGACGCGGCACCGGCGCAGGTGCTCGAGCTCACGCAGGCGGAACAGGTGTTCACCTTCGAGATGCCGGAGCAGCCGGTGGTCTCGCTGCTGCGCGGCTTCTCGGCGCCGGTGATCCTGGAGATGGCGCGCAGCCCTCAGGAACGCGCCTTCCTCATCGCGCATGACTCCGACCCGTTCAACCGCTGGGAGGCGGCGCGCACGCTCGCCACCGACACGGCACTCGCCATGGCGGCGGACCCGGAGCTGTCGGCCGACGAGGGCCTCGTCTCGGCCCTCGTGGCGCTCGCGGCGGACGGCTCGCTAGACCCCGCGTTCCGCGCCCTCGCCCTCACCCTGCCCTCGCGCGAGGCGCTGGCCCAGGAGAGCTACCAGCGCGGCACGCAGGCCGACCCCGACGCGATCGAGCGCGCGCTCACCGAGCTTGCCACCGCGGTGGCGCAGGGCGGCGCGGACGTCTTCGCCGATCTCTACGCCCGCTACGAGACGCCGGGCGCCTATTCGCCGGAGGCGGGCGACGCCGCGCGCCGCGCCCTGCGCGCCACCGCGCTGGGCTACATCACCCGGCTCGATCCGCGCGGCATCGCCGCCGGCACGCTGTTCGGGGCCGCGACCAACATGACCGAGAGCCTGAGCGCCCTGGGCCTGCTGGTGCGCGAGGACGCGCCCTCGGCCACCGCCGCGCTCGCCACCTTCTACGACCGCTGGCAGGCCGACCGGCTGGTGATCGACAAGTGGTTCACCCTGCAGGCGATGACCTCACCCTCAGGCGTGGCGCTGGAGCGGGTGCAGCAGCTTGCCGGGCACGGGGATTTCGAGTGGAAGAACCCCAACCGCTTCCGCGCCCTGATCGGCGGTTTCGCCGCCAACCCCACCGCCTTCCACCGCGCCGACGGGGCCGGCTACCGCTTCGTGGCCGACTGGTTGCTGAAGCTCGATCCGATCAACCCGCAGACCACCGCCCGCATGGCCGGCTGCTTCGAGACCTGGGCGCGCTACGAGCCCGGCCGGCAGGCGCTGATCCGCGCCGAGCTGGAGCGCATGGCCGCCGTGCCGACGCTGTCGAAGAACACCCGCGAGATCGTGGAGCGCATCCTCGGCAGCTGAGCGGGGGCGCGCCGGGCGCGGCCGCCGGGGACCGCAGGATCACGGGGCCCACGGCGCGCCGCGCGGGTGCAGCCATCGCCCGTCGCGCCTGCCGGCCGGTCCGGCCGGGCGGCATCTCGGCGCGCGCCCGGCCCTTGCGAGGACGCGGGCCCGGCACCGCCGTCGCGCAGCCTGCGGCAAAGGCGCCGCCGCTTGCCCTCGGGCCGGCATCCTGCGCCCTCCTCCCGCACCCGTTCCGACCCTCCGCCGCCCCCGTTGCGGCCGCGCGCCGGGAGCGGCCGGCGGCGGACGCGGGCCTGCCGCACGGCAGACAGACCCCCTCGGCTCTTGACCCGCAGGCGCCGGCGCGCCATTTGCGGGAGCGCACCGGGGCCAGGCGGCCGCCGGGCGGTGATCGCCGGGAGGCCCCGATGTCCGACAGATATGCCGAGGTGCGCGCGCGCATCCTCTCGCTCACCGAGGGCGAGGCCGACGAGGTGGCACTGATGGCCACCGTGGCCTGCGAGCTGCACCACAGTTTCGCGCATTTCGACTGGACCGGCTTCTACCGGGTCACCGGGCCGGAGGTGCTGAAGATCGGGCCCTACCAGGGCGGGCACGGCTGCCTGGTGATCCCGTTCTCGCGCGGGGTGTGCGGGGCGGCGGCGCGCAGCGGCGAGACCCAGCTGGTGCCGGACGTGGACGCCTTCCCCGGCCATATCGCCTGCGCCTCCTCCACCCGCTCGGAGATCGTGGTGCCGGTGCGCCGGGCCGATGGCAGCCTGCTCGGCGTGCTCGACATCGACAGCGACACACCCGCGGCCTTCGACGCGCAGGACCAGGCGGCGCTGGAAGCGCTGATGACCGAGGTCTTCGCCCGCGCCTGATCCCCGGCGACACCGCGGGGGGTGGCGGCCTCGGGGGCATCGAGCCCCCTCGGCCGCCGGGCCCGTTCCGGGCCGCCCGGCACGGGAGAGCGCCCCGCCTGATGCGCGGCGCGCCCTGCCCCGAAGGCCGGCTGCGATCCTGCCCGGGGCTCCTCGCCGGTGCGGGAGCCCCGGCGAAGCCGGGACGCCGGAGGGTTTTCCGGCCGCATGGCAGCAGCGCTCTGCGACACTCCGGAGCTTCGGCGCACCGCCGCGAACGGACACGACCGCAGGACGCTTCGCGCCCCTGAGCCTCTCTGACGCGACAGCAAGGCACCGCGCGCAGCTCCTCATGGGCTCCGCGCCCGGCCGGGCGGGCCTGCCCGACGAGGCAGGCGCCACGCCTGCCTCCGCCCCCGGGCCTGCCGGGGTCTCACCCAGCCGTGATCGTATCGCTCACCGGCCCTCTGCGCCCGGGCAGGCGCTCAGGGAGATTGCCAGTACCGGCGCCAGGGCCTATCACTCCGGGCATGACCTCGTTTCTCGTCACCGGCACGGCCGGCTTCATCGGCTTCCACCTCGCGCGGCTCCTGATCGCGGAGGGTCACCATGTCACCGGCATCGACGGGATGACCGATTACTACGACGTGTCGCTGAAGCGCCGGCGGCACCAGGTTCTGCTCCAGAGCCCCGGGTTCACCGCCCATGAGGTGATGCTGGAGGACGCCGCCCGGCTGCGCGAGATCGCCGATACCGCCCGGCCGGACGTGATCGTGCATCTCGCCGCCCAGGCCGGGGTGCGCTATTCGCTGGAGAACCCGCGCGCCTATGTCGACGCCAACGTGACCGGCACCTTCAACGTGATGGAGATCGCGCGCGAGCACGCGGTGCGCCACCTGCTGATGGCCTCCACCTCCTCGGCCTATGGCGCGAACGAGAAGATGCCCTTCGAGGAGGGCGACCGGGCCGAGCACCCGCTCACCATCTACGCCGCCACCAAGCGGGCGACGGAGCTGATGGGCCACGCCTATGCGCATCTGTGGAAGATCCCCACCACGATGTTCCGCTTCTTCACCGTCTACGGGCCCTGGGGGCGGCCGGACATGGCGCTCTACAAGTTCGTCTCCGCCACGCTCGAGGGCCGGCCGATCGATGTCTACAACCACGGCGACATGAAGCGCGACTTCACCTATGTCGACGACCTGGTGCGCGCCATCCGCCTGCTGATCGACACCGCCCCGGGCGAGGAGCCGGTGGAGGGCGACACGCTCTCGCCCGTGGCGCCCTGGCGGCTGGTGAACATCGGCAACGGCGCGCCGGTGCAGCTCACCGGGTTCATCGACGCGATCGAGGACGCACTCGGCGTGCCGGTGACCCGCAACATGATGGACATGCAGAAGGGCGACGTGCCGGCCACCTGGGCCGACACCGCGCTGCTGCAGCGCCTCACCGGCTACCGGCCGCAGACCACGGTGGACGAAGGCGTGCGCCGCTTCGTGGACTGGTACCGGGACTACCACGGGGTGTAGCCCTGCGCCGAGGCCGGCGCTTGCGTTCGGGCCGCGTCGCGCCGAGACCATCCGGCCCGCATTCCCGCCCCGGCCAGCCACGGCTGCGCCCCCCCGGCTCCCCGCGCGCGGCCGGTCCGGATCCTGCAGCGCCGCCCTCTCCGCAGCCGGGCCGGATGCGGCATCACCGCCCCGCCGCCCCCGGATCGGATCCGGAATCGGCGGACCCGCATGCCCCGGAAAGGCCAGCCCGCCAGCACGCACCGACCAGATGTCCGCCGCACCCCGCCCTGCCGGGCGAAGGCACGACCCGGCTGCCGATGCTCCCGGCGCCCCGCCCGGTCGCGGTCGCGCCCGCGCCCTGTCCCTGCGTCAGCGCAGGCTGCCCTGTCTTGATCCCGCCACGAAACCGGCCGATAAGGGGTTGCAACCGCTCCGAAGGAGGATGTTGCGCATGAGTTTTTCCAGCTGGCCCGAGAGTGCCGCGCGGCTGATCGCCGTCGCCGCCGGGCGCGCCCCCGCCGACATGGTCATCCGCGGCGCCACCTGGGCGAATGTGCAGAGCCGCGAGCTCATCCCCCACACCGATATCGCCATCGCCGCCGGCCGCTTCGCCTATTGCGGGCCGGATGCGTCGCATTGCATCGGCGAGGGGACGGAGGTGATCGAGGCCGGGGGGCGCATCGCCCTGCCCGGCCTGTGCGACGCGCACATGCACATCGAGAGCGGCATGCTCACGGTCACCCAGTTCGCCCGCGCCGTGGTGCCGCATGGCACCACGAGCATGTTCGTCGACCCGCATGAGGTGGCGAACGTGCTCGGGCTCGAGGGCGTGCGGCTGATGCATGACGAGGCGCTGGAGCAGCCGGTGAACGTCTTCGTGCAGATGCCGTCCTGTGCCCCCTCCGCCCCGGGGCTGGAGACCACGGGCCGCGAGATCACCCCCGAGGACGTGGCCGAGGCGATGACCTGGCCCAACATCGTCGGCCTGGGCGAGATGATGAACTTCCCCGGCGTGATCAACGCAGACCCGAAGATGCTCGCCGAGATCGCCGCGACACAAGCCGCCGGCAAGACGGTCGGCGGCCACTACGCCTCGCCCGATCTCGGCCCCGCCTTCCATGCCTATGCCGCGGGCGGGCCGGCCGACGACCACGAGGGCACGCGCGAGGAAGACGCCATCGCCCGCGTGCGCCTCGGCATGCGCGCCATGCTGCGCCTCGGCTCGGCCTGGTACGACGTGGAGCGCCAGATCACCGCCGTGACCGAGCGCGGGCTCGATCCGCGCAACTTCATCCTGTGCACCGACGACTGTCACTCCGGCACGCTGGTGAACGACGGCCACATGAACCGCGTCTTCCGCCACGCGGTCGCCTGCGGCGCCGACCCGATGGTGGCGCTGCAGATGTGCACGATCAACACCGCCACCCATTTCGGCATGGAGCGCGAGATCGGCTCCATCGCGCCGGGCCGCCGCGCCGACCTGATCCTCACCTCCGACCTCGCCACCCTGCCCGTCGAGACGGTGATCGCCCGCGGGCGGGTGGTGGCGCAGGATGGCGCGATCGCGTCTGACTGGGGTGGTTTCCGATGGCCGGCCGAGTCGCGCTCCACCGTCAACATGAAGCGCGACCTCACCGCCGATGACTTCGCCATCCCCGCCCCCGAAGGCGCCGCAGAGGTCACCGCCCGGGTGATCGGCGTGGTGGAAAACCAGGCGCCCACGCAGGCCCTCACCGCCACGCTGCCGGTGGAAGGCGGCCTCATGAAGGCCGACGGCGCGGTCTGCCAGATCGCCCTCGTCGAGCGCCACCGCGCCACGGGGGGTGTCACGAACGCCTTCGTCACCGGCTTCGGCTACGACGTGCCCTGCGCCATGGCCTCCACCGTGGCACATGACAGCCACCACATGATCGTGGTCGGCACCTCGCGGGCCGACATGGCGGCGGCGGCGAACCACCTGCGGCGCCTGGGCGGCGGCATCACCGTGTGGCGCGGGGGGGCGGAGCTCGCCTCCGTCGCCCTGCCCATCGCCGGGCTCATGTCCGACGCGCCGGCCGCCGAGGTCGCCGCCGCGGCAGAGGCCATGGGTGCCGCGATGCGCGCCTGCGGCTGCAGCCTCAACAACGCCTACATGCAGCACTCGCTGCTCGCGCTCGTGGTGATCCCCGAGCTGCGCATCTCCGACCTCGGGCTGATCGACGTCACCCGTTTCGAGAAGGTCGGCCTCTTCCCCGAACCGCAGGAGTGACAATGCGGACTGAAAGCACCGGGCGCAGCGAGCTCGCCCTCCTTACCCCCGAGCCGCCCGAGGCGAGGGCCTTCACCGATGCCGCCGAGGCCGTGGCCGCCCTGCGCGCCCTCTACGACCAGGCCACCGGCTTCCTGCGCAGCCATTTCGCCGGCGTGATGGAAACCGGCCGCGTCGAGGGCCGCTACCGCGCCTACTACCCGGAAATCTCCCTCACCACGGACACTTACGCCAAGGTCGACAGCCGCCTTGCCTATGGCCATGTCACCGCGCCCGGCGTCTATACCACCACCATCACCCGGCCCGACCTGTTCGGGAACTACCTCACGGCGCAGATCCGCCTGCTGATGGCCAACCACGGCGTGCCGGTGACCATCCGCGCCTCGCGCACCCCGATCCCGCTGCACTTCGCCCTGCCCGAGGGCGCGCATGTCGAGGGCTCGATCGAGGAGCGCATCCGCCGGCCCCTGCGCGATGTCTTCGACGTGCCCGACCTCGCCGACACCGACGACCGCATCGTGAACGGCACCTATGAGCCCGGCGAGACCGGCACCCTGCCGCTCGCCCCCTTCACCGGCCAGCGCATCGACTATTCGCTGGCCCGGCTCGCGCATTACACCGCCACCAGCCCGACGCATTTCCAGAACTTCGTGCTGTTCACCAACTACCAGTTCTACATCGACGAGTTCCTCGCCTTCTCCCGCGCCGCGGTGGCCGACCCCGCGAGCGGCTACGAGAGCCTCGTGGAGCCCGGAAACCTCATCACCACCGCCGCGGGCGCCGAGGGGCTCGCCGCCCCGCGCCTGCCGCAGATGCCGGCCTATCACCTCACCCGGGCCGACGGCTCGGGCATCACCATGATCAACATCGGCGTCGGCCCCTCGAACGCCAAGACCATCACCGACCATGTGGCGGTGCTGCGCCCGCATGTGTGGCTGATGCTCGGCCATTGCGCCGGCCTGCGCCACTCGCAGTCGCTCGGCGATTACGTGCTCGCCCATGCCTATGTGCGCGAGGACCACGTGCTCGACGACGACCTGCCGATCTGGGTGCCGATCCCCGCGCTCGCCGAGGTGCAGGTGGCGCTCGAGACGGCCGTGGCGCAGGTGACCGGCCTCACCGGCTACGACCTCAAGAAGATCATGCGCACCGGCACGGTCGCCACCATCGACAACCGCAACTGGGAGCTGCGCGACCAGTCCGGCCCCGTGGCGCGGCTGAGCCAGAGCCGGGCCATCGGGCTCGACATGGAATCGGCCACCATCGCGGCCAACGGCTTCCGCTTCCGCGTGCCCTACGGCACGCTGCTGTGCATCTCCGACCGGCCGCTGCACGGCGAGCTGAAACTGCCCGGCATGGCCACCGAGTTCTACAAGCGCCAGGTGGCCCAGCACCTGCAGATCGGCATCCGGGCGCTCGAACTGCTGCGCGACACGCCCGAGGAGCGGGTGCACTCGCGCAAGCTGCGCAGCTTCGAGGAGACGGCCTTCCTCTGAGCCCGCCGCGGGACACAGCGAGGCCCCGGCGCAAGGCCGGGGCAGCGGGGCGCGGGGACGGCAGCGGGCGGGGCTCATCGTATACGAAATCCGGATTTCGCTTGTGCCTCAAGGGCTCTGGCGTTTCCGGGCCCGGCGTTGCACGATCCCCTGAAAGCACCAGCAGAGGAGCCCTCCCGCATGCGCCCGCCCTATACCGGATCCGATCTCGCCGCCATGACCGCCTGCGAGGTGACCGGGCTGCTCGCCCGCCGCGAGGTGAGCCCGCAGGAGCTGATCGAGGCCTCCCTCGCCCGCACCGCCGACACCGAGCCGGCGATCAACGCCATGCCCACCCTCTGCCCCGACCGCGCCCGCGCCCATGCGGAGCGCCTGCGCACGGCCCCGGCCGAGGCCGGCCCCGGCTGCCTGCACGGCCTGCCGGTGTCGATCAAGGACCTCACCGCGGTGGCCGGTGTGACGCTCACCTGCGGCACCCCGGGGCTGGCCGGGTTCGTGCCCGCGGAGTCGGACCCGCTGGTCGAGCGGATGGAGGCGCGCGGCGGCATCGTGATGGGCAAGACCAACACGCCCGAGTTCGGCGCCGGCGGCAACACGTTCAACGCCGTCTTCGGCCCCACGCGCAACCCCTGGGACACGGGGCTCAACCCCGGCGGTTCCTCGGGCGGGGCGGCGGCGGGGCTCGCGGCCGGTCAGGTCTGGCTCGCCGAGGGCTCCGACCATGGCGGCTCGCTGCGCACGCCGGCCGCCTATTGCGGCATCGTCGGCCTGCGCCCCTCGCCCGGCCGCGCCGGCGGCGGCACCAGGGAAGCCGCCTTCGGGCTCGAGGGCGTGCACGGTCCGATGGCCCGCACGGTGGAGGACTGCGCCCTGCTGCTCGACACCATGACCGGCTTCGACCCCCGCCAGCCGCTGAGCATCGCCGAACCCGCGCACCCTTTCCGCGCCGCGGTGCAGGAGGCCCGGCCGGGCTTCCGCGTTGCCTTCGCGCCCGATCTCGGCGGCTTCGCCCCGGTGGAGGCGGAGGTGCGCGACATGCTCGCCGCCGCGATGCAGGCGCTGGAAGGCACCGGCACCCTGATCGAGGAGGCCGCTCCCGACACCTCGGGCCTCTACGAGACCTACACCACGCTGCGCGCCTTCGGCCAGGCCTCGGGCCCGGGCCAGATGCCCGAAGCGGTGCAGGCGCACTACAAGCAGACCCTGCGGGACAACATCGCCGCCGGCCGCGCGCTGACGGTCGACGACGTGATGCGGGCCAACCGCGCGCGCTCGCTCATCTACCACCGCACGCGGGAGTTCCTGCTGCGATACGACGTGATCGCCTGCCCGGTGGTGGGCCTGCCGGCGCAGCCTTGCGAGGTGGAATACCCGCGCAGCGTCGACGGCCGGCCGATGGCCGATTACGTCGACTGGCTGCGCTTTGCCTATCTCGCCACCATGTGCACCCTGCCGGCGATCAGCGTGCCGATCGGCCTCACCGCGGCGGGCACGCCCATGGGCCTCCAGCTCATCGGCCAGCCGCGCGGCGAGGCGGCCCTGCTCGCCGCCGCCCGCGTGCTCGAGCAGGCGGTGGGCTTCGGCCACCGCCCCATCGACCCCGTGACCCGCTGAGTGCACGCCGGCCGGGGCCTGTCCCGCCATTGTCGGCCGGTCCGGCCGGTCCGGCCCTGCTGTCCCGGCCTCACTCCGCCGCGAGGCTGAGGCCGGTGGGCAGGCCGTCCATGCTGGTGAGGTTCTTCTCCTCCCAGTAGGCGCGCAGGCCCTCCGGCCCCTTGGCGTCATGCCAGTTGTCGATGGCCGCGCGCTCGCCCTCGTAGCCGAAGAGCGGCACGCCGTAGCCGCAGGAAGTCTGCACCAGGTCGATCTCCAGCCGCATGATCTGGCGCGCTCCCAGCGGCACCTCGCCGCCGTAATGCGCCGCCGCGAGGGTTGCGAACTCCTCCGTCTCCCAGCCGATGGACCGGCCCCGGCCGTAGAGCCGCAGGATCTGCGGCGGGCCCTCGAAGGCGCAGAACATCAGGGTGAGCCGCCCGTCGGCGCGCATGTGCGCCGCGGTCTCGTTGCCCGAGCCGGTGCGGTCCATGTAGAGCGCGGTCTGCGCATCGGGCAGGCGCAGCGCCCCGGTCTCGCGCGGGGAGACGTTCACCCGGCTGCCCGCGGTCGCGGAGGCGGTGAAGAACACGTGCTGGCGGGCGATGAAATCGCGGTGCGCCTCGGTCATGGAAGGGTATTGCCTGGCCATGGAGAACCTCTCTGCCGGACTTGTGATGCGCGAAGGCTAGGGCCGATCCGCGCGCCGGGCAATCCCGCCCGCGGGCCCCCGGGCCCGGCGAAGGCCCCGGCCCGGCCCCGCGCGCCGCCCGGGCCGCCAGGGCCGCCGGCACAGGCCGGCGGCAGGCGCCGAAGGGGGCTCGATGCCCCCTTCGGTGCCGGCCACCGCCCGTCAGGGCCACTCTCCCTCGCCGCCGCCCGCGCGCAGGGCCTCAGCCCGCCCCGCCCTCCTCCTCCGCGAGCAGGGCGCGCAGGCCGGCGCGGTAGTCGGGGTATTTCAGCGCCACGCCCAGCTCGGTCTTCATCCGCGCGTTGGAGACGCGCTTGGACTCGGCGTAGAAACTGCGCGCCATGGGCGACATCTCGGCCGCCTCGATGGGCACCGCCTCGGGCACCGGCACGCGCAGCAGGCGCGCGGCCTCCTCGATCACCGCTTCGGGCGGGGCGGGATCGTCGTCGCAGATGTTGTAGATGCCGCCCGGCTCGGGGTGGTCGATGGAGGCGAGCACGGCCTGGGCGATATCGTCGACATGGATGCGCGAGAAAACCTGCCCGGGCTTCACGATGCGCCGCGCGGTGCCGCGCCGCACCTTCTCGAAGGGCCCGCGCCCGGGGCCGTAGATGCCGGCGAGGCGGAAGATGTGCAGCGGCAGGCCATGGGCGAGGAACAGCTCCAGCCAGGCGTCCTCCGCCGCCGCCCGCAGCGCCCCGCGCCGGGTGGCGGGGCGGCGCACCGAGGTCTCGTCCACCCAGCCGCCCGCGCGGTCGCCGTAGACGCCGGTGGTGGAGAGATAGCCCGCCCAGGCATAGCTGCGCCGGGCGATCTCGGGGCCGAGGGCGCCCAGCACCGGGTCTCCCGCCTCGTCCGGCCCGGCGGAGACCAGCAGGTGCGTCGCCCGATCGAGCACCGAGAGATCGGTGAGCGGCCAGATCAGCGGCGTCACGCCTTCCGCCCGCATCGCCTCGGCGCGCTCCTGCGAGCGGGTGGTGCCGAGCACTTCCCAGCCACGCGCCAACAACGCCCGGCCCACCCGGCTGGCGGAATAGCCGTGCCCGAAACTCAAAAGACTGTGTTGGGCCATTTCACATCCCCCCCGGCTTCGCTATGGTCCGCGCGACCATAACGATACCGGTGCCGAATGCGACCCCTGACCGTCTCCGCCCTCGCCCTTGTGTGCCTCTCCCTGCTCGGCCAGGGCGCTGCCGCCGAGATCCGCTCCATGGCCGAGTGCCGGGCGCGCATCACCGAGGACCCGGCCATGGCGCGCGAGGAGGCAGCGCAATGGCTCACGCTCGACGGCGGGCCGGAGGCGCGGGTCTGCACCGCCGAGACGCTGATCGCGCTCGGCGCGCGCACCTCGGCCGCGCAGATGCTCACCGCCACCGCGGATGACCGCAATAACGGCCTGCCCGCCGCCAGCCGCGCGCGGCTGATGCGCGACGCGGGCCGGCTCTGGCTCGACGAGGACCAGCCGCGGCTGGCGATGGAGACCTTCACCCGCACCATCCAGCTCACCGGAAGCGACCCCGACACGCTGGTGCTGCGCGCCGAGGCCCAGGGCCGGCTGGGCCTCTGGCAATCGGCGATGACCGACCTCGACCGCGCCCTGAAGCAGGACGCGAACCGGGCCGACATCCTCGCCCTGCGCGCCGCCGCGCGCCGCAAGTCGGAAGACCCCACCGGCGGGCTGGAGGACGCGGAGGCAGCGCTGGAGCTGCAGCCTGACCTGCCGGAGGCGCTGTTCGAGAAGGGTGCGAGCCTCGCCGTGCTCGGCCGCATGCCCGAGGCGCTGGACGTCTGGTTCCGCCTCATCGAGCTCGACCCCGAGAGCCAGCTCGCGAAGCTTGCGCAGCGCAACATGCAGCGGCTGAGCGGCAACTGAGGCCCGGAGCGCGCCACGCCGCCGGCGATGGCGCGAAGCACGCCCCCGGTTGCAATCACGGCAAGGCGCGCCCCGCCGGCCGGGGCACCGCCCGGCCCGCGCCGGCCAGTTCCGGCCAGTTTGCCTTCACGATCAGAAACGCGCGAGCGGCCCCCGCGGTACCGGGGCGGCCCTGCGCAAGGCGCATTCGGGTCGCGGGACCTGTCAATGACACCAGTCGGTCGCATCGGCTTCGCCGCCTCTGCCTTCGTCGGGGCCGACACCCGGCCCGCGCTGGCCGGCTTCCGACTGGCTTCATGATGTTGCATGCGCGAGCGGCCCCCGGCCCTCGCGGCACCGGAACTGACCGACATACGGCACCCGTGTCGCGAGATCTGGCCATGAGACCGCCCGGTCGCGTGGGGCGCGCCGCCGGTCGCCTCTGCCATCGCGTCAGCGCATCCCGGCCCGCGCCAGCCGGGTCCGGTGCACCTCCAGGCTCCGGGATGGGAGAACGGCCCTGCCCTCGGGGCGTCGGCACAGCCCGGCAAAAGGCGCACCCGTGTCGCGAGACGCGGCCATGAGACCGCCCGGTCGCGTGGAGGGTGCAGATGGCCTCCGCATTTGCCCGGGGCACCACCCGCTCCGCGCTGGCCGGCCCCGCGCCCGGCGCGCGGCCTTCAGCCTCCGCGCAGGCGGTGCAGGGCCCAGCCGGCGGCGTCGCGCACCACCGGGTCGGGATCGTCGAGATGCGGGGCGGCCGCGGCGGCAAGGGCCGGGCTGGCGGAATTCCCGATGGCGTAGAGCACGTTGCGCAGGAAGCGGTCGCGGCCGATGCGCTTGATGGGGGAGCCGGAGAAGCGCTCGCGGAAGGCCGCGTCGTCGAGGGCGGCGAGCTCGGCGAGCGGCGGCGCCACCGTGCCCTCGCGCGCGGCGTAACGCGCCTCGGAGGCGGTTTCGGCGAACTTGTTCCAGGGGCAGACGGCGAGGCAGTCGTCGCAGCCGTAGATGCGGTTGCCCAGGGCGGGGCGCATCGGCTCGGGCACCGGGCCCCTGAGCTCGATGGTGAGGTAGGAGATGCAGCGCCGCGCGTCGAGTTGGTAGGGCGCGGGGAAGGCCGCGGTGGGGCAGATGTCGAGGCAGCGCCGGCAGGAGCCGCAATGGTCGGCCTCCGGCGAATCGGCGGGCAGATCGAGCGTGGTGAAGACCGCGCCGAGGAAGAACCAGCTGCCGAGATCGCGGCTCACCAGGTTGGTGTGCTTGCCCTGCCAGCCGAGCCCGGCGGCCGCCGCCAGCGGCTTTTCCATCACCGGCGCGGTGTCGACGAACACCTTGATCTCGCCGCCCGCCTGCTCGATCAGCCAGCGGCCGAGGCGCTTCAGCCGCTTCTTCACCACGTCATGATAGTCGCGCCCGCGGGCGTAGACCGAGATCACCCCGCCCTCGCGCCGCTCCAGCAGCGGCAGGGGGTCCTCCTCCGGCCCGTAGTTCTCGGCCAGCATGATGACCGAGCGCGCCTCGGGCCAGAGCGCATCGGGCGCGCCGCGCCAGCCCATGCGCTCGGCCATCCAGCCCATGTCGCCGTGCCGCCCCTGCCCCACGAAAGCCGCCAGCCGCCCGGCCGCGAGGGGGATGGCGTCGGGCCGCGTGATGGCGCAGGCGGAGAAGCCGGTCTCGCTCGCCTGCGCCTTCACGGCGCGGGCCAGCGCCTCGGTCAAAAGTCGAGGTCCGCGTAGTGGGCGGGAACCTGGAAGCCGGGCAGGCTGTCGGCCAGCAGCGAGCGGAAGCTGGGGCGCGACTTGATGCGCGCGTACCAGTTCTTCGCGTTGGGCACGCGGTTCCAGTCCACGTCGCCCACGTAGTCGAGGCAGGAGAGCTGGGCGGCGGCGGAGAGGTCGGCGATGGTCATCGTGTCGCCGGCCAGCCAGCGGCGGTGGTCGGAGAGCCAGTCGATGTAGTCGAGGTGGTAGCGGATGGCGGAGAGGCCGAGCTTGATGTTGGACGAATCCGGATAGCCGGATTTCATCAGCCGCTTGGTCACCCGCTCGTGCAGCAGGTTCACCGTCACCTCGCCGTGGAACTTGTCGTCGAAATAGGCGGCGAGGCGGCGGGCCTCGGCCCGGGCGGCGGCGCCCTGCGGCAGGAGCGCGGGCTCGGGGCGGGTTTCCTCGAGATACTCGCAGATCGCGGTGGAATCGGAGAGCACCAGCCCGTCGATCTCCAGCACCGGCACCTGGCCCGCGGGGTTGAGCCGCAGGAAGTCGATGCGCCGCTCCCAGAACTTCTCTTCCACGAGGGCGACCTCGATGCGTTTCTCTGCCAGTGCCAGGCGGACCTTGCGGCAGAAAGGCGACAGTTTCTGGTGAAATAGACGCTGTATGGACATTGAGGCTCCGATGTTGCGCCCTTTCTCATTGCCTCTCCGCGCCGGGCAATGCAAGAGGCACCCCGCTGTGGCGGCCTTCCGGAGGCGCGCCGGCCAAGACGACTGCGACACCGATGCAGGGCGGTGAAATTATGGAGTGTTTGACTCAGATCAACTCAACCGGGATCATTCACGCATGACACTGCATTCAACCAATCCGGAAGGGCGCAAGCCGGTGATTCGCTGCGCAGCCTGCCCGATCGCCGACCGGGCCGTCTGCAGCTATTCGACCACGCGCGAGCTGTCGCTGCTCGAGGCGATCAAGTCCTACCGCACCTACCTGCCGGGCGAGGAGATCCAGTCCACCGGCGAGGCCGCGGCCCATGTCGGCTCGGTTGTCGAGGGCATCGTCTCGCTCTCGCGCCTCATGCCCGACGGGCGCAGGCAGATGGTGGGCCTGCTGTTTCCCGGCGACTTTCTCGGCCGCGCCACGCGCGACACCGCGCCCTACGACGCCATTGCCGTGGGCCAGGTCACCCTGTGCCAGTTCGACCGCCGGCGCTTCGAGAAGATGCTGGGCGACAGCCCGGCGCTCAACCGCCGCCTGCTCGACATGACCCTCGACGAGCTCGACGCCGCGCGCGAGTGGATGGTGCTGCTCGGCCGCAAGACCGCGCGCGAGAAGATCGCGAGCTTCATCGCCCTCACCGCCCGGCGCTCGCGCGCGCCGGTATCGGCAGACGGGCTGCACATCGCCCTGCCCCTCACCCGCGAGGCGATGGCCGACTATCTCGGCCTCACCATCGAGACCGTGAGCCGGCAGATCGGCGCGCTGAAGCGCGACGGGCTCATCATCCTCACCGATGCCCGCCACCTCGTGATCCCCGATCTCGACGCGCTGAGCGCGGAGGCGGGCGACGACGTCGTCTGAGCCTCCACTCCCCCCCTCTCCCCTCCCGGCCGCTCGCGCGCCGCTCACGGCGAATTGCGCGGCCCGCCCCTTGACGCAGATCAAGGCCGCAGCCGCCTGATGCCGCTACCCCTTCGCATGGTCCTGCAAGAATCTTGAGGAGGGGGCGCATGTTGCCTGCGGCCAAACTGATCGTGCTGGGAGCCATAGGCTTCCTCGCCGCGCTGACGGCGAATCTCACACCGGATACGGCGATGTCGGTTCACGGCATCATCGTCGCGGCGGTCGCGCTGGGGTTGTTCCTGCGCGAATTGCGCCGCGTGGGCGAGCCGGTGCCGGCCACGCCCGCCGGCTACATGGACGACGTGATCCGCGCCGGGGTCATCGCCACGGCCTTCTGGGGGATCGTGGGGTTCCTGGCCGGCGTCTACATCGCCTTCCAGCTCGCCTTCCCGGCGCTGAACCTCGACCTGCCCTGGACGAGCTTCGGCCGGCTGCGCCCGCTGCACACCTCCGCCGTGATCTTCGCCTTCGGCGGCAACGCGCTGATCTGCACCTCGTTCTACGTGGTCCAGCGCACCTCGGCCGCCCGGCTCTGGGGCGGCAACCTCGCCTGGTTCGTGTTCTGGGGCTACCAGCTCTTCATCGTGCTCGCCGCCACCGGCTACGTGCTGGGTGTCACCCAGGCGAAGGAATACGCCGAGCCGGAATGGTACGTCGACCTCTGGCTCACCGTGGTCTGGGTGGCCTATCTCGCGGTGTTCCTCGGCACGATCCTGAAGCGCAAGGAGCCGCATATCTACGTGGCGAACTGGTTCTACCTGTCGTTCATCGTCACCGTGGCCATGCTGCACATCGTGAACAACCTCGCCATCCCGGTGTCGGTGTTCGGGGTGAAGAGCTACTCGCTCTTCGCAGGCGTGCAGGACGCGCTCACCCAGTGGTGGTACGGCCATAACGCCGTGGGCTTCTTCCTCACCGCCGGTTTCCTCGGCATGATGTACTACTTCGTGCCCAAGCAGGCCGAGCGGCCGGTCTACAGCTACAAGCTCTCGATCATCCACTTCTGGGCGCTGATCTTCCTCTACATCTGGGCCGGCCCCCACCATCTGCACTACACCGCCCTGCCCGAATGGGCGCAGACGCTGGGCATGGTGTTCTCGATCATGCTGTGGATGCCGAGCTGGGGCGGGATGATCAACGGGCTGATGACCCTCTCGGGCGCCTGGGACAAGCTGCGCACCGACCCGGTCATCCGCATGATGGTCGCCTCGATCGCCTTCTACGGCATGTCGACCTTCGAGGGCCCGATGATGTCGATCAAGGCGGTGAACTCGCTCAGCCACTACACGGACTGGACCATCGGCCACGTGCACTCGGGCGCGCTGGGCTGGAACGGGCTCATCACCTTCGGCGCGCTCTACTTCCTCGTGCCGCGGCTGTGGAACCGCCCGGGCCTCTACTCGGTGCGCGCGGTGAGCTGGCACTTCTGGCTCGCGACCATCGGCATCGTGCTCTACGCGGCCTCGATGTGGGTGTCGGGGATCACCCAGGGCCTGATGTGGCGCGAGTATGACAGCCTCGGCTTCCTGGTGAACAGCTTCGCCGACACCGTGGCCGTGCTGCACCCCTACTACGTGATCCGCGGACTGGGCGGCGTGCTCTACCTCGCGGGCGGCGTGATCATGGCGTGGAACCTGTGGATGACCGTGCGCGCGCAGCGCCCCGTCGCCGCCGCCACCGTCGCCGCGGAATGAGGACAGGACAATGACGAACGACAACGACAAGATCCCGAGCCCGGAAGAGGACCCGAAGGTCGCCACCGTGTCCGACTTTCCGGAGAAGATCCCCAACGAGCTGCCGCACCACTCGTGGTTCATCGGCAAGCACGCCTTCATCGAGCGCAATGCCACGCTGCTGCTGATCCTCTCCTTCCTGGTGGTGACCATCGGCGGCATCGTGGAGATCGTGCCCCTGTTCTACATCTCGAACGTGATCGAGAAGGTGGAGGGCATGCGGCCCTACACCCCGCTCGAGCTCGCCGGGCGCAACATCTACATGCGGGAGGGGTGCTACCTCTGCCACAGCCAGATGATCCGCCCGATGCGCGACGAGGTGGAGCGCTACGGCCACTACAGCCTCGCGGCCGAGAGCATGTACGACCACCCCTTCCAGTGGGGCTCGAAGCGCACGGGGCCCGACCTCGCCCGCGTCGGCGGCCGCTACTCGGACGACTGGCACCGCGACCACATGCGCGACCCGCGCAGCCTGGTGCCCGAGAGCATCATGCCCGCCTACCCCTGGCTGGAGCAGCGCCATCTCGACTACCGGACCATCGAGGGCGATCTCGCCGCCCTGCGGGTGACCGGGGTGCCCTACACCGACGAGATGATCACCGCCGCCGCCAACGACCTGCGCGCCCAGGCGAACCCGGACTCCGACGGCGTGGACGGTCTGCTGGAGCGCTACCCCGGCGCCCAGGTGCGCAACTTCGACCGGCTGCAGCCGATCACCGAGCTCGACGCCCTCGTGGCCTACCTGCAGATGCTCGGCACGCTGGTCGATTTCTCAACCTTCGAAGTCGATGAGGCCCGCTGATGGACACCTACACCATCCTCCGCCACTTCGCCGACAGCTGGTTCCTGCTGCTCATGACCTGCTTCTTCGTCGGGGCCGTCGCCTTCGCCTTCCGCCCGGGCGCGCGCAAGGTGCATGAGGACGTCGCGAACATCCCGCTGCGCAACGACGATTTCCCCGCCGGGAAAGGAGACTGACCATGGCCGGCAAAGACCCCGAACTCGACAAGCCGACCGGCGTGATGACCACCGGCCATGAGTGGGACGGTATCCGCGAGCTCAACAACCCCCTGCCGCGCTGGTGGCTGTGGACCTTCTACGCCACCATCTTCTGGGCGCTGGTCTATGCCATCGCCTACCCGGCCTGGCCGCTGATCAGCCAGGCCACGCAGGGGCTGCTGGGCCATGACCAGCGCATCGAGGTGGCCGAGGAGATGACCGCGGCCGACCAGGCGCGCGAGGTCTACCGCGCGCAGATCGCCTCGATGGACCTGCAGGAGGTGCAGAACGACCCCGAGCTGGCCCGCTTCGCCATGGGCTCGGGTGCGGCCACCTTCCGCACCTATTGCGCCCAGTGCCACGGTGCGGGCGCGCAGGGCCATCCCGGCTACCCCAACCTGCTCGACGACGCCTGGCTCTGGGGCGGCGACCTCGACGCGATCCAGACCACCATCACCCACGGCATCCGCTCGCCCGATGACGACGACACCCGCATCGGCGACATGCTGGCCTTCGGCCGCGACGGGCTGCTGGAGCGCCCCGACATCGCGGCGGTGGTGGAACACGTGCTCTCGCTCAGCGGGCAGGATCATGACCCCGAGCTGGCCGAGACCGGCGCCACGGTCTTCGCCGACAACTGCGCCACCTGCCACGGCGAGGACGGCACCGGCCTGCGCGAACTCGGCGCGCCGAACCTCACCGACGCGATCTGGCTCTACGGCGGCGACCGCGCGACCATCACCGAGACCGTGGTGAACGGCCGCTCGGGCATGATGCCGAACTGGAGCCCGCGCCTGACGGAGGAGCAGATCAAGGAAGTCGCACTCTACGTCCACTCGCTGGGCGGCGGCGAGTAGCGCGAAGGCATACCCGGAGCCGGCCCCTTCCGGCTCCGGGGACCTGGCCCGCCGGCGAACGGGACCTCGCCGGCGGGCCTTTTTGCATCTGCCCGAGGGACGGCGCAGCTGCAGGCGCGATCATCCCGCAGCCCGGCCCCCCTGTCCAGCACCGCGTGCAGGCCCACCGGCGGCGTCCGCCCGGCGCGGCCGCTGGTGCCTGCTGTCCGCCGCGATGCTCCGCTGCCCGGTGACGACAGTGCCGCCCCGAAGCCCCGCTCAGCCCATCGAGCCGCGGCTGCGCTCGTCGCCGAATTTCCGCCGGTCGGCATTGGCCGACCAGATGGCGATGCCGCACCAGGAGCCGATGTAGAGCAGCCCGAGCACGATGATCACCACGCCCGGGATCGGGCCCACCGCCGCGCGGTCCCACAGCTGGTCCACGCTTTCCAGCGGCTTGGGGTGCACCATGATCTTGCCCACGAAGGCCAGCGACTGGATGACGAGGATCCACAGGTAGTTGCGCCGGATGCGCCGGCCGAAGGCGGTCATGAAGCTGATGTGGTAGCCGGGGGCCCAGTAGTCCTGCGCCAGCACCTCCTGCCAGTTCTCGTCGAGATGCAGGTTCCCGTCATGCAGCATCGGGGCGTAGAGATGCGTCTCCATCCAGCGCGCCCGCGCCCGCCAGACGTTGAAGTAGAGGTAGCGCCGGGCCTCGAGCGCGAGGAAGAGCAGGATCAGCACCCCCACCAGCACCAGCGGCAGCGGCGAGGCCTCGGGGGCGGCGAAGGTGATCGACAGCGCCACGCCCAGCGTGACCACCGACCAGTTGGTGGTGGTGTCGAGCCGGGTGCGCCAGGTGGTGGAGCGGTAGATCTCGGCCCGGTAGAGATGGGCGATGGCGCCGAGCTCGGCGGCGGTGAACTCGCGCCGCGCCGAGGGCTGGCGGGCCGGCGGGCAGGCCTCGATCGGCCCCAGCCCCTCGCCGCGCCCGGTGGCGACACTGCCGCCCCCCGCGCCGTCGCCGGCCGGAACCTGGCCCGCACCCTGCCCGGAGGGACCCTCGGCCGGCCGCTCCGCCGCGCCGGGTCCCGACACGCCGGTGCTGCCCCGCTCCGCGCCCTGTTCCTCACGCTGCCGCTTGCCCTGCCCGTCCGTCATGCCTGCACCTCCCTCTGGCGGGCGCAGTCCGTTCGGGGGCACGGCGCCCTTTGGTTGGTCACAACCTAGCACGGATCCGCGAGCCGGCGAGAGCCCCGCCGCGCGCGATGGTTGACCTCGATCAAGGAATTGCCCCGGCGCAGCCGCTATCGAGGGGGCGTCGCTCATCACAGGAGGTCCCGATGAGTCACGGTCCCGACGGGGGTGTCGAGCCCCAACCTCTCTACGCCGCCCGCATCCCGATCTTTCCGCGTCGGGTGCACGGGTGGTTCCGCAATCTCAAGTGGTGGATCCTCGCGATCACGCTGGGCATCTACTACATCACCCCCTGGATCCGCTGGGACCGGGGGCCGAACCTGCCCGACCAGGCGGTGCTCGTCGATCTCGCCAACCGGCGGTTCTACTTCTTCTGGATCGAGATCTGGCCGCAGGAATTCTACTACGTCGCCGGCCTGCTGATCATGGCGGGGCTCGGGCTGTTCCTGTTCACCTCCGCGCTGGGGCGCGTGTGGTGCGGCTATGCCTGCCCGCAGACCGTCTGGACCGATCTCTTCATCCTCGTGGAGCGCTGGATCGAGGGCGACAGGAACGCCCGCATCCGCCTGCTCAAGCAGAAATGGGACGCGCGCAAGACGCGGCTGCGCCTCACGAAATGGACGGTCTGGGCGCTGATCGGCCTCGCCACCGGCGGCGCCTGGGTGTTCTACTTCGCCGATGCACCCACGCTGGCGCGCGACCTCGTGACCGGGGCGGCGCACCCGGTGGCCTACATCTCCATCGCCCTGCTCACCGCCACCACCTTCACCTTCGGCGGCTTCATGCGCGAGCAGATCTGCATCTACATGTGCCCCTGGCCGCGCATCCAGGCCGCGATGATGGACGAGAACACCCTGACCGTGAGCTACCGCGAGTGGCGGGGCGAGCCGCGCGGCAAGAAGCACGAGGGCACCACGGGCGATTGCATCGACTGCATGGGCTGCGTGAACGTCTGCCCGATGGGCATCGACATCCGCAACGGCCAGCAGCTCGAATGCATCACCTGCGCGCTGTGCATCGACGCCTGTGACGACGTGATGGCCAGGATCGGCAAGCCGCGCGGGCTGATCGACTACGTCACCCTCGCCGATGACGAGGCCGCGGCGAAGGGCGCGCCCACGCCGCCGGTCTGGACCCGCATCGTGCGGCCGCGCACCCTGCTCTACACCGCGCTCTGGGCCGGCATCGGCGTGGCGATGGTGGTGATGCTGATGGTGCGCAGCTCGGTCGACCTCACGGTCGCGCATGACCGCAACCCGCTCTACGTCACCCTGTCCTCGGGCGCGATCCGCAACGGCTACACGGTCAAGATCGCAAACCGAAACGGCGACGCGCGCAACTACGAGCTCGGCCTCGTCTCGGAAGCGGCGCTGGACTTGCAGATCCAGGGCGAAGAGGGCACGCTCGTCGAGGTCGGCCCCGACCAGATCCGCGAGATCCGCATCTTCGTGAGCTCGCAGCCCGGCGCCGAACTGACCGGCGACGTGCCGATGGAAGTCTGGGTCGCGGAGGAGGACAGCCCCGCCCGCGCCCGCACCATGAGCTTCTTCAAGGGACCAGACGCATGACCAGACCGCTCACGGGCCGCATGGTTCTCGCCATCTTCGTCGCAGGCTTCGGCATCATCATCGCGGTGAACCTGCTGATGGCCTCGTTCGCCACGGGCACCTTCCCCGGGCTGGTGGTGGAGAATTCCTACATCGCCAGCCAGGAGTTCGACCGCAACCGCGCCGAGCAGGAGGCGCTGGGCTGGACGGTGAGCATGGAGCATGACGCGGGCGGCGTGGTGGCGCGCATCACCGATGCCGCCGGCGCCCCGGTGCACCGGCTCGCCCTCACCGCCCATGCCGCCCGGCCCTCCACCGACCAGGGAGCGCGGGAGCTGGAGTTCTTCGACGACGGCAGCGCCTATCGCGCCCGCTTCGACCTGCCCCCGGGCCTGTGGCGGGTGAACCTCCACCTCGCCGGCGAGGGCGGAGCTACCTGGCAGGGCGAGGCACGGGTTTTCGTGCCGGAGGCGCGGCCTGCGGCACTCGTGCCGGAGGCACGGGAATGAGCGACAAGCCCTGCACCTGTGCCACGCCCTGCGCCGCCCGCCGGCTGCGCGACATGTTGCTGCCCGAGCCCGGCGCTGCCCCGGCACCCGGCCCGGCCGCGCCGGAGGCCGGCACCCCGGCCGTGCCCTTCGCGCAGGAGCCCCGCGCCGGAGACCCGTCATGAGCGCCACCGACTACGAGAGCGGCCCCGCCCCTGCCGGCGCCTGCTGCCCCACCGGGGCGGCGATGGACCTGGCGGGCGGCAGCTCGGCCGCCGCCCGGCTCGCCCGGCCCGACGGCAAGGGCCGCCTCGCGCTCGACCTGCTGGTGCCCGAGGCGCATTGCGCCGCCTGCATCGGCACCATCGAGCGCGGGCTGGGCCGCCTGCCCGGCGTCGCCTCGGCCCGGCTGAACCTGTCGCTGCACCGGCTGGCGGTGAGCTTCGAGCCCGGGCGCGTCTCGGCCGACGACATCATCGCCGCCCTCGCGAAACTGGGCTATTCCGCCCGCCCCTGCGACAGTGCCGCGATGGGCGAGATCGCCTCCGACGCGCGCGGGCGCGACCTCACCGCCCGGCTCGGCGTGGCCGGCTTCGCCGCGATGAACATCATGCTGCTCTCGGTCGCCATCTGGTCCGGGGCGGACGGCGCCACGCGCGACCTGCTGCACTGGATCTCGGCGATGATCGCGCTGCCGGTGGTGATCTTCTCCGGCATGCCCTTCCACCGCTCGGCCCTGCGCGCGCTGCGCGCCGGCCGCCTGAACATGGACGTGCCGATCAGCCTCGCCATCCTGCTCGCCGCCGGGGTCTCGCTGTCGGAGACCATCCAGGGCGGGGCGGAGGCCTATTTCGACGCCTCCGTCAGCCTCACCTTCTTCCTGCTGCTGGGCCGGGTGCTCGACCATCACACCCGCCGCGCCGCGCGCTCGGCCGCGGCACAGCTCGCCACGCTCACCGCCCGCACCGCCCTTCTGGTGACGCCCGAGGGCCGCGCCCATGTCCATGTCGAAGACCTGCGGCCGGGCGACCGCATCCTCGTCGCCCGCGGAGAGACCCTGCCGGCCGACGGCGTGGTGCTTGCCGGCGAGAGCGAGATCGACCGCGCCATGGTGACCGGCGAGAGCCTGCCCGAGCCCGCGCGCCCCGGCACGCCCGTGCATGCCGGCATGATGAACCTCGCCGACGCGCTCACCGTGGAGGTGCGCGCCACCGGCGAGGCGACGCTGATCGCCGAGATCACCCGCATGGTCGCCGCCGCCGAGGCCGGGCGCAACCGCTACACCCGGCTGGCGGACCGTGCCGCGCGCATCTACGCGCCGGCCGTGCACATCGCCGCGGCGCTGGTGTTCGCCTTCTGGCTCGCCACCGGCCTGCCGCTGCGCGAGGCGGTGATGATCGCGGCCGCGGTGCTCATCGTCACCTGCCCCTGCGCGCTCGGCCTCGCCGTGCCGGCGGTGCAGGCGGTGGTGAGCGGGCGGCTGTTCCGCGCCGCGGTCTACGTGAAGGACGGCTCGGCGCTCGAGCGGCTGGCCGAGGTCGACACCGTGGTGTTCGACAAGACCGGCACGCTCACCACCGGGCGCCCCGAGGTCACCCTGCCGCCCGGGCTCACGCCCGATCAGGCCGCCGCCGCGCGCCTGCTCGCCGAGGCGAGCCGCCATCCCTTCTCGCGCGCCATCGCCGGCCACGCGGGCCTGCGCGATGCGGCCGCCGGCGCGGCACTGCCCGAGGCCGCCGGCCTTGCCGAGATCCCCGGCCAGGGGGTGGAGGCGCGCATCGGGGAGGCGCGGGTGCGGCTCGGGAGGGCCGAGTGGTGCGGCGTGCACGGCGGCGCGGGCACCGAGGTCTGGCTCACCGGGCTCGGCGCGCCGCGGGTGTTCCGCTTCGCCGACAACCCCAAGCCCGACGCCGCCGCCACCGTGGCCGGGCTCCAGGCCCGCGGCCTGCGCGTGCTCCTGCTCTCGGGCGACGCGCCGGAGGCCGTGGCCCATGCGGCCGGTGCCACCGGCATCGCCGAGTGGCAGGCCCGCCTCACCCCGGCCGAAAAGCTCGCCGCCCTGCACGCCCTCGCGGCCGAGGGCCGGCGCGTCGCGATGGTGGGCGACGGGCTGAACGACGCCCCCGCCCTCGCCGCCGCCCATGTCTCGCTCTCCCCCGCCTCGGGCAGCGACATCGCCCGCGTGGCCGCGGATTTCGTCTTCCCCGAGGACCGGCTGGCCCCGGTGCTGCTGAGCCACGCCCAGTCGCGCCTCGCCCGGCGCCGCGCGCTGGAGAACTTCGGCCTCGCCGCGGTCTACAACGTCATCGCCGTGCCCCTCGCGGCCCTCGGCCTGGTGAACCCGCTCATCGCGGCGCTCGCCATGTCGGGCTCCTCGGTCCTCGTCACCCTCAATGCCCTGCGCCCCGGGCGCAGGGACGGCCCCGCCTCATGACCATTCTCGCCCTGCTCATCCCGATCTCGCTCTTCCTGGGCCTCTGCGGCCTCGGCGCCTTCCTGTGGACCCTGCGCTCCGGCCAGTACCGCGACATCGAGGGCGACGCGCAGCGCATCCTGCTGCCCGACGACCCCGACCCGGTGATCGAGGATTCCCACCGCAACAGCCGCGGCTGACCGCCCGCCCCACGAACAGCCGCGCAGGCGGGGCGGAGCGCGGACGCCCGCCCTGCGCGCTCCCGCCGCCCCAACGGCGCGCCCCCGGGCCCGCGGCTGCCCGCGAGCTGCGCCCCCGCGATCCAGAGCAG